>JAFAEQ010000006.1 GCA_023423935.1 Pseudomonadota bacterium
GGGCAGCGATGCTGCCCGCCAAGTGATTCACGACTTCGGCGTGAAGACCGGATCGCTCAGTTTCATTTCGGTCAGGGGGCCGTATTTGCGCAAACTGTCGCGGATAGCGGCGGCCTGACCGATCACAACCAGCGTGACGTTGTCGCTCGTCGGGAAGACTTCGCTCGTGATCCGTCGGACGTCCGCTGCCGAGACGGCGCTCAGCTCGGCGGAGTAGTCATCGATATAGCGTCGATCGAGCCCATAGAACTCGAGATCCGCGAGCGCACTCGCCCATTGGGCGGCGGTTTCGAGGCCCAGCGGAAACTGTCCCTGAACATAAGCCTTTCCCGAGGCGAGCATCTCGGGTTCGGGCGACTGCTCATGAAGTCTGTCGAGGACGCTCAGGGCCAGATCGATCGCTTCGATCGTGGTTTCCGTGCGCGTGTATGAGGTCATCTGCCAGGTGCCCGGCTGTGCGAGACGCTCGAAGCGCGAACGGGCGCCATACGACAGGCCGGTTCGAACGCGCAGCTCGCTGTTGAGCATCGAGGTGAAGCGTCCGCCAAACAGCGTATTCACCACATCCAGCGGTGCGCGCTGAGGGAAAGTCCGCGCGACGCCGACATTGCCGATCCAGAAGTACGACTGCACCGACTCCGGTGCGTCGATGAGGATCACGCGGCGACCTTTCGATGCCGGTGCGGGTGCGATCGTCGGCAACGCAGCCTTTGCCTTGTGCCAGCCGCCGAATGCCTTAGTCAGGAGTTGCTTCATTGCCGAAGTCTTGAAATCGCCGGCCACCGAGATGATCAGGCGGTCCGCACCGAACTGATCGTCGTAGTAGCGCTTGAGATCGGCATGCGTGATCGTCGCAAGTCCCGCCTCGCTTCCCATCGCAGGCTTGCCGTAGGGATGATTGCCGAAGAGTGCGGCCGTGCCATAGACGGGTGTCAGGCCTTCGAGCTGCGAGTCTTTCGCCGCGCGAATGAATTCGATCTGACGTGCGCGCACCGAATCGAACTGCTCTGGCGCGAGCTGTGGGCGTTGCAGAACGTCAGCAAGCAGTTCCACAGCGAGCGCCTGGTCTTTGGCGAGAAAGGAGCCGCTCACGGTAATGCTTTCGATGTCCGCCGAGGCCGAGATCACACCGCCGACAGCCGACACGGCGCTTGCGAATGCCAGTGCGTCGCGCTTACCGGCGCCCTTGTCGAGAAGTCCCGCAAGCAGGCTTGCCGTGCCTGACGCGTTATCCGGATCGGCGGAGGCGCCACCTCGAACGACCGCCTCGAAAGCCATCAGTGGCACATCGTGACGTTCGGTGAGGATCAGCACCGTGCCGTTGGGCAATTGCACGCGCTCGAACCGCGGCACTTTCACGCCTGATTCGGCAGTCGCCACCTGGGTGGCGGCCAGCAGTACGGCGAACAGAATGGCAGCAACGCTGCGAGCGAACTTGTTCATTCTGCCTCCTTCGCGACCGGGGCGAGCACGCCGACCGTACGGTTGTTCGAGCGCAGCAGCTCGTTTGCCAGCTTCTGAATATCGTCCACGGCGACCTTCTCGTACTCGCGGGGTGCGTCGAAGAGTTTCTGGTAGCCGCCCTTGAGTACCGCGTATGAGCCCAGCGCTTCGGCTTTGCCGTCGATGGTGGCCATACCGCGCCAGAAATCCGCGAGTGCCTGATTGCGAGCGCGGGTGAGCTCGGCGGCCGTGACGCCTTGCGTACGGATGCGTTCGAGCTGGGCATCCAGCGCTTGCTCGGCGCGCGCGGGATCGCTCTGTGCCGGCAGTGACATAAAGAGCCAGACCAGCCCCGGATCGAAGCCCGCTTCGATGTGGCTGTCGACAGAGATGGCAACCTTCTGCTGCTCCACCAGCGCCTGATGCAGGCGCGAGGCATCCCCGTCCGTGAGAATTCTCGAGAGCAATTCCAGCGTCGGCAGGCGCGGATCGGAACCTGCCAGTCCGTGATACGCCATCTGCACGATGGGTGTCTGCGCATCCGCCTCGATCCGTACACGGCGCTCTCCGCGCTGTGCAGGCTCTTTCGTGCGGATGGCCTCCGGTGCGGACTGCCTCGGAATCGATCCGAAGTATTTGCGGGCGAGCGCGAACACTTGTTTCGGATCGACATCGCCCACGAGGATCATCGTGCAGTTGTTCGGTGCGTAATGCGTTGCGAAGAACTGTTTCAGATCCTCGACGGTCCAGCTTTCGATATCCGAAGGCCAGCCGATCGTAGGCAGAGAGTAGGGATGTGCGAGGAATGCGGTCGCCTGCACCTGCTCCATCAGCCGTCCGAAGTTGTTGTCATCCACGCTCAGGCGACGCTCCGAATAGACGACACCGCGCTCGCTCTCGATCACCTTCGGATCGAAGGCGAGATTGCGCAGCCGATCGGATTCCAGATCGAAGACCAGCTCGAGCGCCGGGCGGGGAAACCAGTCCTGATACACCGTCACGTCCGAGGAGGTGAAGGCATTGTTGCGTGCGCCCGCGGCCTCCAGTTCCTTGTCGAACGCACCCGGCGGACGCGTGCTCGTGCCGTTGAACATCATGTGTTCGAAGAAATGTGCCAGTCCGGTGATGCCGGGGACTTCGTTGCGGCTGCCGACGCGAACCCAGTTGTAGAGCGCCACGTTCGGAATGTCGGGATCGGGCCAGACGATGAACGTCATGCCGTTGTCGAGCGTGAGTGCCTCGATGCGATCGGCGCCGGCGACTTGCGCTCGTGCGTCGACGACCAAGATCAGGAGCAGACAAAAGGTGAGAAGCCGCAAGGGCGAGGACAGGGACATGTCGTTTCGAAGTCGTGGGCGCGAAAGCGCGATGCGCGATCATAGCCTGCGGGCACAGGATCAAAAAAAACGCCGCCAGCGGGGAAGGACACTGGCGGCGTCGAGTTCGAACCCAATCCTCATTGTGGAGAGGATCTCTGAAGGTTCGGCGCACGAGCGATGAGGTGCAAGGCATGTGCCATGTCCGAATGGTCGAGGAATCAAAGGATTGACCGCACTCAGCCAAACACTGAATGACGCTTCGTGTCAGCTTCCGACGGACCTTTTCGATCGCGTCAGTTGCTGACGCGGATTGGCGACGCCGCGATATGTCATCGGCTCGGTGCTATTGTTTTTCGCAAATCGAAAAGGAGATCTCATGAGCGACTCGCCTCGCCGCCGCGCCACCGATCGCGCATCGGGCAGCCCGACCTTCATCGGCGTCGGAACCACGCTCACGGGCAATCTCGAATGCGAAGGCGATCTGATCGTCGGCGGTGTCGTCGTCGGTGACAGCAAAGTGCGCGGCACCGTGACATTGTCAGAGGGCGGTCGCTGGGACGGCAGGCTACACACCGGCACGGCCATCGTCGCGGGCGAACTGCACGGCGAGATCGTCGCGAGCGAGAAACTCGAGATACGAAAGAGCGCGCGCATCCGCGGTGCAGTCTCGGGGCGCAGCATCGCTATCGCCCGTGGCGCCGTGATCGAAGGCGAAATGTCCGTGACGAGCGGCGCGCCCATCGTTCACTACGACGAAAAACGGAAAGATTAGAGCGGCCGCAAAGACCGCAAAAAAGAGCTGTGCAGAATCGCGCATCGGGAAGGTCTGGCGCGTCGCTCACCGTTCGTTGGACTTTCTTTTATGCGGTCTTTGCGGCTCTGCTCAGCACCCGCTCAAAGAATTGATCCACTCCGTGAGTAGCGCCACGCCGTCTGCACCCGCCACGTTCGAGCCGACGGGCGGCATCGCGAATTCATCCCGGCGATGAACTCGTTCGACGAGGATCGAGTTGGCGGCATTGCCTGGCGCGATCAACCTTGCGGCCGCACCCAGACCGAGATCGCCTGCCTGCGGCGTTGCGTTGCAGGTTTTCGTGTTTGCGAACGTCGTCGTGTAGCGCAGATCCATTGCGCTCGGCGTGCCGCCTTCCGGGCGATGACACTGCGCGCAGTTCGTGTGGAGATAGGCGCGTGCGCGGTCGTTGAGGTTGGCGCTCGCGTTACTCGGATTCGGCATGCGTGGCTGCGTCGTCGCATCGCTCACTGCCGGTGAGAGCGCCTGGATGTGGCTCAGCGTGATCAGCTCGTTCGCAGTGCGGCCGGTCTGGACGTAGGTGAAGTCCTTGTTCAGTTGAGCGCTCTCGAGGCCAAGCGAGTAGCCCGCAGCCTTGGTGTGGCATTGCAGGCATTGTGCTTCGCTCGGATAGATCCATTGCTGACCATTGCCGATGTCGCGCAGCGCGCCGCCTCGCACGAGTGTGGCGTCGGTCTGCGCATCGTTCCATGCATAGCTGTATCCGCCCCAGCTGCCGTCGTCCGAGTGACGCATGAACAGCCGCGTTTCGATGAGTTTGTTCGCGATGCTGAAGTTCTTCACCAGGACGCTGCCTGTGGGGAGATCCCAGTCGCCGCTTGTCTGTGCAGTGATGGTCGAATTCCCCGGCAGTGCAATCCAGCGCAGCTTGCTAGCGCCGTCCGACCAGAAAGGCGCATTGACGTCATAGGGGATGAGCCCTTCAGCGGGTTGCTGCGGTTGTTGCGGATTCACACAGCCGGTCGCGCTCAGCGCGCTCGGAGCCGTGCCGCCAGAAGTCGGTGCCTGGAAGATCACCTTGTAAAGGGAGCTGTAGTCGACCACGTAGAGCTCGCCGTCATGGCCTTCTGCAAACGAGGCGATCGCGAGATCGGTGTCGGCGAGCTGTGTGGGCTGCCCGGCGCTCGCACTCTCGGGAATCCAGGCCCAGATTCGTCCTGAACCGAAGTCGCCGAAGATGTAGCGGCCCTTGAACGCGGTGTCCTGAGGTCCGCGGTACACGTAACCGCCCGTGATCGCCGATCCGAGCGAATGATCGTATTCGGTGACCGGATCGATGAGTGTCGCCGTGCTGCAGCCGGGAGTGTCGGCGCTGTAGTCATGCGCACCTTCGCGACAGCGCCAGCCATAGTTGCCACCCTTTCTGACGACGTTCACTTCTTCCCAGCGGTTCTGGCCGACATCGCCGAGCCACAGCTCGCCGTTCTCGCGATCGAAACTCCAGCGCCATGGATTGCGGAAACCGTAAGCGAAGATCTCGGGACAGATATCGCCGCCGCCCGCCGGACCGCACTTCGGTCTGCCAGCGAAGGGATTGTCTGCGGGGATTTCATAGCCACACGCGCCGCGCACATCGATGCGCAACATCTTGCCGAGCAGCGTCGTCAGGCGCTGACCGTTGCCGGTTTCACCGTGCTGATCGCCGCCACCGCCGCCATCGCCCAGACCGATATAGAGATGGCCATCCTTGCCGAAGGCGATATGGCCGCCGTTGTGATTCGCTTCGGGCTGATCGATCGCGAGTACGACGGTTTCGGTTGCAGGATCGAACGTCAGTCCGGCATCCGCGGTGCGAAACGAGGAGATCCGCGACTTGGGCTGGCCGCCTTCGAGTGTCGTGTACGAGAGAAATACGCGCGGATCAGTCGGAAAGCCAGGTGCGAACGCCATTCCAAGCAGGCCCATTTCACCGCCGGGATTTGGCGTGTCGTTGGGCGCGGCGACCCGATCCGAGATGTCGATCGCGGTCGCGGCGCTCGCGGGCGTGTTGCCGCTGAACCGCTTCACCACGCCGCCCTGTTCAACCACGTACCAGCGCGAGCCATCAGGGGAAGGCAGCAACGCGATCGAGGCATTGAAGGAAAGCGACGTGAAACGTTGCAGCTGGATCGAACCGAGCTGAGGCCGCTTCCACGCGACGCACGTATTGTTCGCGGGTCGGGCATCCAGACCCGAGATCGACGGTGCGCCCGCGGCGAGGGTCGTGGCCGTGGCCTCGGCGGAGGCGCCGGAAATGTTGCCGGCGCCATCGAACGCTCGCACTACATAGCGATAGGTCGTACTCGGCGAGAGCCCCGAGTCCACATAGCGCAGCACATCCGCCTGAACCGATGTCAGGGCAGTGGTCGCGCCGTCGCGAAAGATGCGATAGCCGCTCAGATTCGAGCCGCCGGCGTCCGACGCTGCGCTCCAGGTGACCTCAATGCTCGAGCTTCCGGTCGCAGTCGCGGCCACGTTCGCAGGTACGCTAGGCGCTGCGGTATCGGGTGCGGGCGCGTTGGGTGTATTGGAGCTCTTGCCTCCACCGCCGCCGCCTCCGCATGCGGCCAGACAACCTGCGATTGCGAGAACAACGAACCGGTTGAGCGTGTGCATGGAAGCTCGAGAGTTTGTGCGAGATGAGACCGCTGAGTGATTGTCGGCGAACAGGGTGCTTCGCCGAACTGTCGGTGAACGCATACGCCTTCGGTCGGGATCCACGGATGCTGACGAGGGTAAGATGCCGGCAACGAATCAATAACGAACCCATGTCGGCTCCCGCCACTTACCTCCCGGATCTCATCGCTCATCGCGGCAATGCAGCCGAATATCCCGAGAACACGCTGCCGGCCTTGCGTTCGGCCCTGGATCTCGGCATTCGCCATATTGCGGTCGATGTGCAGCTCTCAGCGGATCGCCAGCCCTTCCTGCTGCACGATTCGGAGCTCAAGCGCACCGCTGGCCTGGAGCGCAACGCGCTCGAGCTCGAACTGCATGAGCTCGCCGATACGGCTGTCAACGAATCTGGCCGGCTGGGGAATCGATTCACCGACGTAAGAATCCCGACACTCGCGCAGGCTGCGAGCCTGCTCGAATCCCATCCGGCCGCGACTGCATTCGTGGAGCTGCGCCGGCCGAGTCTGCGAGCCTTTGGCCACGAGGTCGTCGTGCGGCGGGTGGCGGAAGTTCTCAAATCGGTGGCTCGTCAGTGCGTGCTCATCTCCGCCGATTTCACGACGGTTCATCACGCGAGACAGGTCACACCCTATCGCGTCGGTTGGATCTTGTCGGAGTACACGCGAGTCTCCGCGTTGAAATGCGAGGCGCTGAGCCCGGATTACCTGTTCTGCGATCAGCAACTGCTCACCGAGAATACTTCGCGGCTATGGCGTGGCCCATGGCGCTGGGCCATTTCCGAAGTGACTTCGCGCCGTCAGGCCCTCGATGTTTCAGGGCGCGGCGCGCGACTGGTGCAGACCACTCAGGTGCGTCAGTTGCTGCGTGAGTTTCGGGGAATGCAGAAGGGTTAGGAAGACGGCCGGAAGCAGAGTCTCCACGGGGCACACGGGGTCACGGGGATAAAAAGCGTACCGAGTGACAGCGATGAGGGTTCGACTGTCACTCTGACGTATCCGGTCTTCTACCCGAGCCCCATCAGTCGCGCGATCTTGCGGTCGGCCCAACTCTCGCGATTGAAGCCGTCCATGAATCCGCAGTGGCCGCCGTGGGCGACGGCGTGGATGTGGAGATGCGGTGTGCGTGGAAGATCCTCCAGATCGGTGCCGGGGATGATCGGATCGTCGAGCGCGGCGACGACATGGCTCTGGACCTGCAGATTCGCGAGCGCGTTGCCGGTAATCGCATAGCCGTTCAGATAGGCATCGAGGCTCGGAAACTCGCTGTACTGCTCGATCATGAGCTCGGTCATGGCGCGAATGCTCTTTTGCGCCAGCACAGACGCAAAGTTGTAGGCCGTCGGAAACAGTTCCTGCTTCAGTCGCAGCGAGCGTTTCCACTTGCCTATGAAGTACTGCTGATAGATGAACGGTCCGCGCTCGAGGATTTCCATGGCGCTGTGCGGGCGCAGGACAGGACAGACACCGAAGGCTCGTTCGAGTCTGAGGCCGGCGGCAGGCGCGCGCGCAGCGACGCGCAGCGCGAAATTTCCGCCGAGCGAGAATCCTGCAATCGAGATCCGCCGATCCGGAAACTGCTGCTGGAGCGCATACACCGCACCCACGACTTCATCCAGGCGACAGGAATGAAACACATCCTGATTCAGATGATGCGTCGGTCCATGGTCGCGGAAGTTCAGGCGAAAAATATCGCAGCCGCGATCGAACAGATGCGTGCCGAGCGAGAGCACATAGAGCGAATCCGAGCTGCCTTCCCAGCCGTGCAGCAACACGACCAGTTCCTTCGACGCTTCTCGCCCCAGGGATTCCTGACTCGAGTACAAGCCCATCAGGCGCACGCCATCGCCGCAATCCAGAATCTGTTCCTGTGCGCAGGCCACGAGTTTGCGCGCGCGTCGCATCAGGAACGGACGTCGCACTTTCAAGCTCGGCAGGATCGACTGCAGGTGGCCGTTCGCAAGCCAGGCTGGAGGATTGAACGTGTCGTTGAGCGGGGTTGGGTCGTTGAATGTGACAGTAGCGGTTTCGGTCATGCGTCGATGCGAATTGGAGAGGAGCCGGGCAGCGTGGAAATGAAATCGGCGCCCATCAGCATGCCGGGAGTGACATAGCCTGCGGAATACGATGTTTCCAGAATGCGCGACATGATAGCGAGCGAAGAGACAACAGTCAGCGCATAACCATTGGCCGTAACGATCCGGCCGGTGACACTCTTGCCGGAAGCATCTCGTGCTTCTCCCCACACGAACGTTGGATTGCTCTCACGCTGGGACTGATTCGGCGGCTGCAGACGACGCTCGATGCGCCGCTTCATGAAGGCCTGCACCAGCCGTCTGCGCAACAGGGGTCGCAGCAGATTCGCGCGCTGCATGCGCTTCAATCCGTTTTGCGAAGTGGCCGAGTACACCTCGATATTGGGAATGCCCGTGCTGTAGAAGGCTGTGCTGACATCGCCCCAGGCAATGCCCACGGCGAGACGCTCGCCGTTTCCGAAGTCGATGCGGCGCACCTGCGATCCGTACGGCACTTCGATGATCTTTCCGTCACGCCGCAACCGCGAGCCGGTGCCTGCGGATTCCAGCGCAGTCTTAGCGGTGCCTTTGCTCAGGCCCGATCTGCTGTCGAAGCCGAGCGCAAGGTGCGTGGCATTCGGCAACGCTTCGTGCAGCTTCATGGCGAGACAATCTGTGGGCACCACATCGAATCCCACGCCTGGACACAGGAGCACGCCTGCGCGTTGTGCCTTGTCGTGAACACTATGAGCGAGCTCGAACACGTCGATCTCGCCGGTGATATCGAGATAGTGCACGTGGGTCGCCAGGCACGCCTGGATCATGGAGCGCGCCGTAGCAGAGAATGGTCCTGCACAATGCAGAACCGCACGCACTTCATTCAGTGCCGAAACCATCGCGGTGTGATCCTCTAGATCGAAGATCGCGCTCGGGCACTGCAACTCGTCCGCGAGCTTCTGAATCTTCTCCTTCGACCGCCCCGCCAGTACCGGTCGCATCCCACGACGCACCGCCTCCCGAGCGATCAGCTCGCCCGTATAACCACTCGCGCCGTAGAGGAGCCAGGTCATGAGAGAGTGATGAGTGATGGGTGATGAGTGATGGGGAAAGAAATGAAACAGCCTTCATGGACGAAGGCTGCGCCCCCGGGCAGTAAGGCGAGGAGAGAATTGCTATTCACGCACAACCTGGGAACACCTTGCTCATCACGCATCACTCATCACCCATCACGCCTCCGCGCGGTTACTCACTCTGCGCCACGAACTCCACGCGATTGTTCTGGGCGGCGATGCGATTCCACTCGCCCGCGGTGGCTTTCGCGAGAGCTTCGCCTTCGGGGTAGGGGACTGCGGGGGAGCGTCCGCCATGGGTGACTTCGACGGTAAGTGCATTCGAGGTCTCCTTGGGCAGGCTCGCGACGAGATTGGCGAAGGCGAGCGACTGGCGCTGGGCGCTGGTGAGGGCATCGTCGAAGGGATTGCCGATCAGATCGCAGCGCTTCACGGGCAGATCGTCGGCAGCCATCGAGTAGCCTTCGATGCCGTTGCCGGTCAAACAAAATTCGCCGACGAACGATGAGGCGCGGACACGGCCTTTGAATCCGCCAGCGCGCAATTCATCGACCATCGCCCGCAGATGCTCGAGGCGCGTACCTGACATCGGCGGTTCGCCGTACGGCACCTGATCGACCTGCCCAGGCACAGGCGGCGTTGCGACGGCCACCGGATTTGCGGTTGCCGCACGGGTCGCCTGCTGCAGCACCGTGAGCTGCGCTTGCTGTTCCTCGACGATCGATGCCAGGTGCGCATTCGCCTGCATGAGCGATTGAATCGATTCCTGCATGCGTGCGTACAGCACGCCGAGAACGATGGCAGGAACGAGCGCAACGATGGTGATTGCGGCAAAGGCCGGCCACCGCGAAGCGGGCGGCGGTGCTGGCGGTTCCACCACGGGCATCACCGTTTCGCTCGACTCCGCAGGAGCGGTCGCCTGTCTGGTTTCGGCAGCGACCTTGCGGGTCAGCACTTCGATGCTCGATGCGATATAGCGCCGCAGCTCCGAGTTGTACTCGCGCAGCGCAGGCGCCATCGCATTGCGAATCGCAGTTTCCATCGGGCCGAGCTGAGGTGCGGGGCCGCGTTCGATCTGAATGGCGGAGTGCGCGCCAGTGCGCATTGCAGGGGGCGGCGCTGGCCGCGTCGGACGTTCCGCCTCGACTTCGACCTCCGAGGTCCCTTCCTCGAACAGGCGCGAGCGGGTGTCGCGCCGCTCGGGCAGCAGATGCAGCTGATACAGCACCCGCGAGACGTCGCCCTGTTTCACCGTCTTGGGCAGCACGCCGACGGCGCCGAGCGCACGCGCCTGACTTACGTACAGCTCGCCTTCCTGCGAGGTGTACATCATCACCGGAATCGTGGCCGTCTCCGGATTGCTCTTGATGGCCTGAATCGCCTGGAAGCCGTCCATGCCGGGCATCAGATGATCCATGAAGATGACGTCCGGACGCGTGTGTCGCAGATACTCCAGTGCCTGCTCCGCAGATTCGGAGGCGTCGACGTGCAGGTCATAGGCTTCCAGCATGCGGCTCAGGATCACTCGGGCAGACCGCGAATCGTCCACGATCAAGGCGCGCTTACTTGTCATTGCTGGTGCGGCGGAAAGGGTGGAGGCCGATAGGGTAAGCGTAGGAATGCTCTGGCTCAATCGCGGGCACTTGAAAGTTGTCAATGGACAATGGGCAATGCCCCAACCGCCGGAGCCCGGCTCGTGTCTCGTTAGCCACTGTCGATTGTTCATCGTCACTTCGGCGGCCGCGGCCTTAAGGCAACTGCCGCCTAGTCACTAACCGCAATCTGAGCTTCCGGTGGCGGGAGTATTCTCGGGCCTGCGCTTTCCCGGAGGATCGGCCAATGGCGTATTCGACCGCGGACATCCGCAATATTGCATTGGTCGGACAGGCGGGCGCGGGCAAGAGCGTGCTGGCCGAAGCCCTGCTCGCTGCGACGGGCGCCGTCCGCGGACGTGGCAGCCCCGAGCGTGGCACGCTCACTTGCGATTTCGATCCGCAGGAAAAAGAGTTCGGACATTCGCTCGACGCAGCCGTCGTTCATTTCGAGCATGCAGGCTGCCATATCAATCTCGTAGACACGCCCGGCTATCCCGACTTTGCAGGTCGTGTGCTCGCTGTGCTCGAAGCGGTCGAAACGGCAGCCATCGTGGTCAATGCGGTGAATGGCATCGAGCCGATGACGCAGCGGATGATGCAGTTCGCGCGCGATCGCGAGCTGTGCCGGCTCATCATCGTGAACAAGATCGACTCTCGCGATGCGAATTGCGAACGCATCCTTCTGGAATTACGGGAAGCCTTCGGTCGAGAGTGTCTGCCGCTCAATCTTCCGGGCGAGCACGGCCGCGCGGTCGTCGATTGTTTCTTTCGTCCTGGCGCGAGTGCACCCGATTTCTCCAGTATTGCCGGCGCTCACACCGAGATCATCGATCAGGTCGTCGAAGTCGACGAGGCATTGATGGCCCTGTATCTCGATCAGGGCGAAGAGCTCACGCCAGAACAGTTGCACGATCCGTTCGAGCGTGCGCTGCGCGAGGGCCATCTGGTTCCGGTGTGCTTCGTGAGCGCCGAGACCGGCGCGGGCATTCCGCAGCTGTTGGACATCATGGCGCGGCTCATGCCGAATCCATTCGAGGCCAATCCGCCGCCCTTTCTCAAAGGCGAGGGCGACTCTGCCGAGCGGGTGCGGGTGACTCCCGATGCGAGCAAGCATGTGGTCGCGCACGTATTCAAAGTCAGCATCGATCCGTTCGTCGGCAAGATGGGCATCTTTCGCGTGCACCAGGGCACCGTGCGCAACGGCTCGCAGTTGTTCGTCGGCGATGCGCGCAAGGCCATCAAGGTGGCGCATCTGTATCGATTGCAGGGCAAGGAGCACATCGAGGTGCCGCACCTTCTGCCGGGCGACATCGGTGCGATCTCGAAGGTGGAGGAAATCCATTTCGACGCGGTGCTGCACGATTCGCACGACGAGGATCATTTCCATTTGAAGTCGATCAGCTTTCCCCCGGCGATGGCCGGGATCGCGATCGAGCCCGAGCGTCGCGGTGAAGAGCAGAAGCTCTCGGATGCGTTGCACCGGCTCGTCGCGGAAGATCCTTGCGTGCGCGTCGAGCATCACGCGGGACTCAACGAGACCGTGCTCTACGGCATGGGCGAGTTGCATCTGCGTGTGATGCTCGAGCGGATGAAGGATCGCTACGGCGTGCAGTGCAAGACCCACACGCCGAGCATTCCTTATCGCGAGACGATCACGCGCCCCTCCGACGGTCACCATCGCCACAAGAAGCAGACGGGAGGTGCCGGTCAATTCGGCGAAGTGTTCCTGCGTGTCGAACCGCTCGATCGTGGCAGCGGCTTCGAGTTCGTCGATGAAGTTGTCGGGGGTGCGATTCCTTCGCAGTACATACCCGCTGTCGAGAAGGGCGTGCGGCAGGTCCTGAGCGAAGGCGCAGTCGCAGGCTTCCCACTGCAGGACGTGCGCGTCATCGTTTATGACGGCAAGCATCATTCGGTGGATTCGAAGGAAGTCGCGTTCGTCGCTGCCGGTCGGCGCGCATTTCAGAACGCGTTTCGCGATGCCGCCCCGATCGTGCTCGAACCGATCGTGCGCCTGGAAGTCACGACACCTTCACAATCGACCGGCGATATCACGGCCGATCTCGCCACGCGTCGCGGCCGCATCAGCGGCAACAGCGCGCTCGCCGGCCGCCAGGCCCGCATCAGCGCGCTCGTGCCCCTTGCAGAAATCAGCGACTACCAGTCACGCCTGAAATCGCTCACCGGCGGCGAAGGCACTTACACGATGGAGCTCAGCCACTACGATCCCGTCCCGTCACGCAAACAGCAGGAGCTGATGAAAGCGTGGAAGACCGTCGAGGAAGAGTGAGTCGCGCAGCGTGAAGAGCGAGCCTGCCGCAAAGACCGCATAAAAGAAGTAGAACGGCCAGGCCTGTAATCCCAAGAACAAGCCGCACTTCCTTTTTGCGGTCTTTGCGGCCTCTTCTCTCTTATGGTTTCTTGAACTTGAAAATGAACTGATCCGTCTTGTGGCTGACCGCGGGATCGAAGACCAGTTTCGTGTGATCGTCGTCCGGATTCGCGAGCAGTTCGCTTTCAGTCGCGAGCTCGAGGCCAGCGGCGGCGAAGTCGCGTTTCACGACTTCGGGATCGATGCGATGCAATGTGTCGACGGATTCATCCGGATTGCTGCCCGCCGCTGCGACATGGTCGATGACGATGGCGGTGGCGCCGGGCTTCATCGCCTTGACGACTTGCGCCAGTGATTGCGCGGCATCGGTGTTGGGCCATTCGCCCTTCTTCGAACGCCAGCGCAGGTCGTGATACGCCTGGTTGAAGAAGACGACATCGATCGTTTCAGGTTCGATCGCGAGTTGCTCCGGCGGCCCGCCGACTTCCACGACGTTCGGCAGGCGCTGATTGGCATAGCGCTGCGCGGGTTTGTCGCCCGCGTACTTTGCATACTCGGCGTTGTTGTAGGCGTAGATACGACCGTCAGGGCCCACGACTCGCGAGAACAGCTCGGTGTAGTAGCCGCCGCCTGCGAAGTAGTCGAGCACGTGCATGCCGGGTTTGAGATCGACGAAAGTCAGCACTTCGTTCGATTTGCGCCACGCATCTTCACCCGCATCGCCTGCGAATCGATCTGAGGCATTCAGCGCCGCGTGAATGGAATCCAGTGCTGCAGGTTCTGTTGCTGCGGAGCTGGCCGGTGAGGCCGACGCCGCCTGCTCTTCATGCTTGCTGCAACCGACGACCGCGTATAGCACTGCGCAAATCAGGAGGCTCGACGATGTCTTCATGATCTTCCTCGTTGTGCTGGAGGGCAGTTCAGGAACGCCGAAGCGTACTCGTCCTGCTTCAGTGTTGTCGTGCCTTGCGGCCTGCCGAGAGTGGCATGCGTCAGGAGGAGGGACTTAGGGCATCTGCCAAAGGAACACGCGGGTGGCTCGCGTTACTCGGGGGAAAACGAGCAACGGTGCGTCGAGTCACCCGCGTTGAAAATGAAGGTCGATGCCGCGTGACCCTGCGGCACCGACCTGTCCGGACCCGTCAGGGGCAGGGCGTGACAGGACCCGACTCGAGTCGCACGTTGTTGATGCTGATCTGCAACGCGCCCGTGGACGTGATCACCAGCGGCGCCGTGATCTGTTGCATGTTGGCGCCGCGCTTCTCGAAACAGCTCAGATTGATGCGCGCAGGATGCCACTGACCGATCGGCGCCTGACGCATCTGCTCATGGACCGGAATGGCGCCCGTGCAAGGTCGATTGCCGGTTCTCGCGCATTCCATCGCGAGCGTGACCTCGCCCGCCGGCGCAGCGTCGACACGCGCATCGAATACGAGCGAGAGCTGTCCGTTCGCTTCGCGCTGCAGATCGATCGGCTCGCTGCGCTCGATGGCGAGCGTCGCGGGCGCGCTGCCCGACCAGGTGAGCTGACGTGCGTCTTCTTGCGCAGAGTGATCGACGCCTGCGATTTTCAACGCCCCGCTCGAGCTCGAGCCCGCCCCGCCGCTGAGTGCGCCTCGCGCTGCGTTGCCTTCGCCCACGGTGAGCTGCCAGCCTTCGCTGACACGACCATTGGCGAAATAGCTGTTGCCCAAGCCGCCGCCGGTCATACGTCCCGGCACGTCTTCTGGCAGCTCTTTCAGATCACCATCGGACTGATACGTGAGTCCATAGCCGTAGGCGAACAGCGGTTGATCGGATCCGCGGGTGGCCGTGACCTGCTCGGGAGTCGCAGGCCAGGAGAATGACAACTTGCCGCGGAAATCAGTGTTCACGGAGCCATCGCGTCGCGCGAAGAGCACGTCCGCAACGCCGCCACCTTCCGTGCCTGGGAGCCACGCGGCGACGAAGGCATCCGAAGCATTCAGTTCCGGATTCACCCACATCGGACGACCCGACAGGAAGACCGAAACCACCGGAATGCCGTCCGCACGCAGCTTCTTGAGCAATTCCAGATCGGTCTTGTTGCCTGCCTTGTATTCGAGCGTGCCGATATCGCCCTGGAATTCGGCATAGGGATCTTCGCCGTACACCACGATGGCCACATCGGGTTTCGTCGTGTAGCTGCCGGTCGGGCTCAACGTGGCTTTGCCGCCGCCTGCAGCCACCGCGGCTCGAATGCCCGCGAAAATCGACTCGCCGTTCGGGAAGTCCTTGTTCGTGACACCCGTGCCCTGCCACGTCAGCGACCAGCCGCCGCTTTGCTTGGCGATGTTGTCCGCACCGTCGCCAGCCACGAGCACTTTCAACGATGGCCTGAGTGGCAATACTTTCTTGGAGTTCTTGAGCAGCACGAGCGATTCGCGTACTGCCTGACGCGCTACGCCGCGATGTTCCGGTGAGCCGAGCAGGTTGAACTGACCGGCCAGATGTCGAGACGATGGCTTGCCGGCTTCGAAGAGCCCGGCGCGCAGCTTCACGCGCAGCATGCGGCGCACCGCATCGTCCAGTCGCGCCATCGGGATCTCGCCCGACTTCGCCTGTGCGAGCGTGCTTTCGTAGAGTCCCTTCCAGCTGTCCGGTGCCATGTACAGATCGAGACCGGCGTTGATGCTCGCCGCGCAGCTGGTCGTCGTGCACCCCTCGACCTGACCGTGCGCATTCCAGTCGCTGACCAGAACGCCGTCGAAACCGAAACGATCCTTGAGCACATCGGTGAGCAGGCCCTTGTGTCCATGCACTTTCACGCCTTGCCAGCTGGAGAATGACGCCATCACCGACTGCGCGCCTGCTGCGATCGCAGCGGTGTAGCCCGCGGCATGGATGTCGCGCAGCTCTTCCTCGGTCGCACGGTTGTCGCCCTGATCGCGCCCCTGGAACGTGCCGCCATCGCCCAGGTAGTGCTTGGCTGTGGTGATCACGTGATCGCCTTTCAGGAAATCCGGTTTGCCGACTTCGCCCTGCAATCCGGTGACCATCGCGGTTGCGTACTCGTGAACGATCTCCGGGCGCTCCGAGTACGACTCGTAGGTCCGACCCCAGCGAGCGTCCTGTGCGACGGCGAGCGTCGGCGCGAACGTCCATTCCTGACCGGTGACGCGCACTTCCTTCGCGGTGATCTCGCCGATGCGATGGATCAACAGCGGATCGCGCGCAGCACCGAGTCCGATGTTGTGAGGAAAAATCGTCGCGCCCACGATGTTGTTGTTGCCGTGGACGGCATCGACACCCCAGATGATCGGGATGGCATGTCCGCCGTTGCTCGTATCCATGGACGCTTCATAGAACGCGTCCGCGAGCGCAAGCCATTCTTTGGCGGGTGCGAGGTCGTTGCCGTTGGGACCGGAGTTGCCGCCGTTGAGAACGGACCCGAGCCGATACTTACGCACGTCCTCCGGCGTGACGCTGCCGATGTCCGCCTGGATCACCTGCCCGACCTTTTCTTCGATCGACAGTGATTTCAGCAGCTCTTCGATCCGCGCTTCGATGCCGGAGTCGTCGTAGGCGGGACGCGGCAGCTTGGGCCAGATTTCAGGATGAATCGTTGCGGGCCGAGGAGCGCGAGCCAGCGACTCCGGCATCGTCTCATCGTTGTTGCCGCATCCAGCGAGAGTGATCGTTGCCGCGACGAGGCTCGCGACGACTGCATTCGATACCGCACGATTGCGCGCATGGCGCAGGCCAGTGGACATCATCGATTTCCCCCAAAAGATCGTGCCGAAGCCGAGTCGGACAGATCGTTTATTTACTGTACGGCCGGCCCCGGCGCCGGCGCCCGAGAATCACATGGTGCTGACAACGTTGTCAATTTGTCGGTGACAGAATCGCGTGCAGTTTAAGCATTTCCATGCAGTCCGTTTCCCATGCTTGGCCTCGAGCGTGGTGCTCGTCATGATGGTTTCCAATGTCCGGTGTATCTGACTTTTTCAGCCGACGTTGTAGCGCTCGTATCGCCATTCCTGGCGCACTCCTGATTGCCGGCCTCAGCGCGGCGACGTGGGTTCGCGCCGTCGAGAGCGTGAACTTGAACGTAGCCTCGATCGAAGGTCTCGGGTGGAGCGCGCGCGATGTGCAGATCGCACTCGAACTTCCGGAGCGTACGCAGGCCGTCGCACGCATCGGTCATCTCAAAGTGGACGCAGCGAATCAGGAACTTCGCGATCTGACCCTTCATTGCAGGAATCTCGATATTGGCGCGCGCGAGATCGTCTGCGGTGAGGTCCGTATCGCCGGAGACTTCGGTCCTGCAGGTCGCCAGGACGTGAAAGGAACGTTGCGGTACGGTCGCGCAGACGGAGCGCTGGCGATCGACATGCAGGGGTTGAAGCTGGGTGGCGGTACTGCCTCGCTCGCGGCAACTCTCGATGCGGCAGGTTGGCGCGGCCGGGCTCGACTCGATCGGGTCGTGATCGAGCCGCTACTGAAACTTGGACAGCAGCTTGAATTTCTTCCCGCGGGCTATTCGGCCACCGGGGTACTCAGCGGTCGGATCGAAGCGCGCGGGATCGACGCGTCCCCCCAGAAGATCGAGGCCGACCTCACCGTTCAGGAACTCACTGCAAATAATGAGGAAGGCACGCTGGCGACCGACAAGCTCGGCGTCGCGCTGCAGATGAGCGCAACACAGCGTCGCGGCGACTGGTCGTTCGATGCGAAGGTTCGATCGAGTACGGGGCAGGCGTATGCGGAGCCGATCTTCATGGACTTTGGCGCGCATGCCATCGACGCGCGGGCAATGGGCGAATGGAAGGCCGACGGTCAGCTTGCGATTGATCAGTTTCAGCTCGATCACGCGCAGGTGGCGCGCGCTCAGGGCCGCGCGACGCTCATGCTCGAAGCCGAGCAACCGCTGCAACTGCTTCAGCTCAAGCTCGATTCATTGCAGTTCCCCGGCGCGTACGAAACCTACTTCCAGCCGATGCTGCTCGACACGAACTTCAAGTCGCTGCAGACCTCAGGCGCCATTTCCGGCGAGTTGAGCCTGCGCGATGGCGAGCCCGAGCAGATTCACCTGAACTTCGCGGATGTCTCGCTCGATGACGGTCAGCGTGCTCTGGTTCTCTCGGGGCTGTCGGGTGACTGGTACTGGTCGGCGCAGCAGGCGGAGGATGATTCGGATGATCCAGAAGCGGCGGTTCAGGCAGCCAATGCGGACTCACACCTTCGCTGGAACTCGGGAACGCTGCTGAATCTCGATCTCGGCGCCGCGCGTCTCGATTTCAACACGCACGGTCATCAGTTCAGATTGCTCGAGCCGGTCAGCGTGCCGTTGCTGGATGGAGCGATCGAACTGGAAAGCTTCCGCGTGCGCAATCTCGGCAAGCCATCAGTGGCGTTCATGGTCGATGCAACGATTCGGCCGATCAGCGTGGCGCAGTTGTGTCAGGCATTTGGTTGGCCGGAGTTCGGCGGCAGCATCGGCGGCAAGATCTCGAAGCTGCGCATGCGCGACAACGTCATCACGCTGGGGACGGTCCTGGAAGCGCAGGTGTTCGACGGCTCTCTGCGCATCAGCGATCTGCGTCTGGAGCAGCCCTTCAGTCAGTGGCCTCGTTTCGCTGCAAACATCGCCTTCACCAATCTGGATCTGAATCTCGTCACGAGTGCGTTCTCTTTCGGTGGCATCACGGGACGGCTGTCCGGCGAGATCGACGGACTGAAGCTGTTCAACTGGTCTCCGGTCGCGTTCGACGCCAGGCTCTACACGCCGCCCGATGATCGGTCGCGTCATCGGATCAGTCAGCGCGCCGTGCAGAATATAGGGAGCATCGGTGGCGGCGGTGCGGGCGTGACCGCTGCGCTGTCGAGCGGTGTGATGAAGTTCTTCGATGACTTCAACTACGATCGGCTTGGGCTGTCCTGTCGGCTCGAGAACGAAGTGTGTCACCTGGACGGCATTGCGCCCGCACCCAACGGCGGTTATTACCTGGTCAAAGGGAAGGGCATCCCGCGGATCGATGTCATCGGCGGTGCGCATCGGGTGGACTGGCCGAGGCTCGTACAGCAGTTGATTGCAGTGACGGATTCCGAGGGGCCCGTCGTGCAGTGAGGGTGCGTGCCTCAGGCAGGCATCCTTTATCATCCAGAGAGCGCCATGGGCGTGAGATCGAAAAGAAGCTGTGAGGATTTCCGTATGTTGCGATATCTGCCGCTGAAAATTGCCGCACTCGCCTTCGTGCTGTCTGCCTGTGTCACGATCAATGTCTACTTCCCCGCCGCGGCTGCTGAGAAAGCGGCCGACAAGATCATCGAAGACGTGTGGGGCAATACACCTGCCACCGGTTCAAAGGGCGACAAGCGTTCGAGCGTGTTCGACGGCCGCATGCCCGAAGTGCTGCTCGCCGCAGCAGGCTCCGTGCTCGAACTGGTGATCCCGTCTGCACAGGCGCAGTCGGCGGATCTGAACATCTCCACGCCAGCGGTGCGTCAGCTGACGCAATCGATGGAAGCCCGCTTTGCCCAGATGAAGAAGTATTACGACTCTGGCGCAGTCGGGTTGACCCGTGACGGCTTGGTCGAGGTCCGCGATCAGAACCTCATCCCGCTGCCTGAGCGCAATGCGGCCCGCAAACTCGTGGCCGACGAGAATGCCGACCGCGCGAATCTCTATCGTGAAATTGCAGCGGCAAACGGCCATCCCGAATGGGAAGCCGATATTCGCAAGACCTTCGCAGAGCGATGGGCGAGCAAAGCCGCCGCCGGCTGGTACTACCAGGACGCAAGCGGTGGGTGGAATCAGAAGTAAGAGGGCAGAATTTCCACGGGGATCACAGGGTGCACAGGGGTCTGAGCCGGTTCTGAAACTCAGGTCCCCGTGTGCCCCGTGGAGATCTTCCAGATCGAACCAAAAAAAAGCCCCGCACTGCGGGGCTTTTCGTTTCGGAGCCGGCGTCTGTTCGAGTTATTGGGCTGCGTCGACTAAAACCTGAAACGTCGCTCTTGCTGCTTCAACAATGTGGCCGGTATTCCGGCCGTACGCATTCCATGCGCTTATCGTTGTCCTCGATCTCCCCTTGCGGTGCCATCCCCGCTTCTTTGCCTGTCGTCGGCGCAACCCGCGCTTTCGACTTCCACCCCGTGGTGTGGTTCGCAACGGAGTATGCGGCGGAAAACAGCGGCTTAGCAAGCCTCGTCGCGCACTTACAACAAAAATTTCCATCAGTCGGTCGTAAATCTGTCGTGCTGTTCGACGAACTCAGTCCTGACGGTTGACATATCCCTGAATCGGAGAGAGTTCGTCGGACAAGTCAACGGTGATGACCACTCCCGAAGCGTCCGGAAGATTGGTTGCGGTGGCGGAGCCGCCATGGAATTCGGCGATCAGTCGCACGATGTAGAGGCCCAGCCCAAGATGCGGCTTCTGGTCCTGTGCGGCGCGACCGCTCACCAGCGACTCGAACAGGTGCCCTTCCAGATGCGGCGGTAGTAAGGGGCCTTCATTGGTCACGCTCAGTACATAGCGGCCATCGTGCGCTTCGAGCGCGAGCGTGATTCGTCCGTCGGGCGGCGAGAAGTCCGCCGCGTTGTCCATGAGCTTGTCCAGCATCTGCGCGATCAGGTCCGGCGAGCCGTGCATGCGGCAGGGTTCGCTCGGAACCCGCGTCTCGATGCGGTGACGCGCAAAAGTTGCCGAGTAGGCCTGGCCGATATTGCGTACGAGCTCCGCAAGATCGAAGTCGACGCGATCGGTGTGCTCGATGATCTGCTCGACGCGATTGGCTTCCGTCATTGCGCTCAGGATGCCCTGCATGCGCGCAGTTCCTGTCCGTGCACGCTCGAGATAGCTCTGCGATGTCGGCGCGAGCGCCTCGTCGCTCGCCAGATTCTCGAGCGAGGAACTTACGATTGTGAGCGGCGTGCGCAGCTCGTGCGATAGCTTGTTGCCGAGCGTTTGCAGATAACTCGTGTGCTCCTTGAGACGTCCAAGCATCGTCCCGTAACTACGCGCGAGACGGCCCAGCTCATCGCCTGCGGTCGTGTCCGGAATGTTCGGTTCGAGACGTCCTTCCGGTGTCATCGCATTGGTGACGGCGCGACTCAGCCGACGGATGCGCTGCGACAGGCGTGCGGCGAAGGCGAGCGTAATGGCGATCGAAAAGAGCGTCGCGAGCAGCGTCAGATTGAGCAGTCGCGTGAGGGCTTCTTCGCGCACGACCGCTAACTGTTCCGCGGGTTGTTCGACGATGAGCGCTGCCAGAACTTCATCCCCATAGCGCACAGGAACTGCCGCTCGAATCAACGAAGGCTCACCGCCAGCAGGTTCGAACCAGATGGCGGTTGCGTGTCCCGCACGCGCCTCATCCACCGGTGTGCCCCACATTCCGTAGGGCAGTCCGTAGCGGACGGCGAGCGTGTCGCGCCCGAACAGGCCGCGATAGATGGAGCGTGCGAAGCCGTCTTCGTCGCGCTGAAGGTCGGGGTATTCGGCGGAAGCATCGGTCTCGACCGTCCCTGCTCGGGCCAGCAGCCAGCCTCGTGAGTCGACGACCGATACGCGCAAACCTTTCGGCGCGTACTGTTCCAGGCGCTCCTTCAAGGATTCAGACGCCGTGTGAAGCCGGCCAAGCGTGGGCGGAGTTTCCGATCCACCATGCGATGCGAATACGGCCAGATGAGTTCCGAACATCGATAGCGGCGCGCGCAACTCGACGGCGTAGCCTTTGTCAGTCGCCCGCCAGACACCGATCACGTGGTCGAGCCGCGCGGCGGAGGTCCATGGCGCGCCTACTTCCGTACTGCGCGCGATGATCGGGCCGGGGGCGAGTGCGCTCACCGACCATGCACGTTCGCGATTGAACTCATCTCGCGTCAGGAAAACTACGCGACTGACATCCGTGGCTACCGCCGCGTCATCGCGCTGCGGAGATTCATAGCGAACGTTGCGGTCCACGGTCTCGAAGTAGACATGCATGTAACGGCCGTAGACGCCCAGACGCAGCGTCGGGCCGGGCCGATCAAAACCTGCAACCGGTCGCGACGGCGCGGGCCATTCGTCCGCGAATCCATCGAGCAGCGGCGTCGTTGGCAGGAGCGGCGCGAACAGATCGCCGCGCTCGGCATCGAAGTCATCGCGCAGCTCTGCGGGGAACCGATAGAGCAATTCGGGTTGCGAGGCCACGACCCGGCTCAACACATCGGCGGTGGTGAGCAGCGATTCCTCCTGCCCACGCCGCAACGTCGTTTCCATACGCTGCGCGTACTGCCATCCCGCCCACGGCAGAATCAGCGTAAGCAGACTGACGAGCAGAAGCTTGGTGCGGAGGGACATGAGTACAGGCGCTAGGTGCTAGGTGCTAGGAGCTAGCCAGAATGCCGGACTATGACGTTCTTCTCTTCTCATACCCAGAGCCTAGAGCCTAGTACCTAGCGCCTAGTACCTAGCGCCTAGCACCTAGCGCCTTGGCACCTAAGTGCCTTCCCGCCACCGATACCCCATCCCATACATCGTTTCGACGGCGTCGAATCCGGGGTCGATCGCCTGGAATTTGCGGCGGATGCGTTTGATGTGCGAGGTGATGGTGTTGTCGTCGAGCACGACGTTGGCAGCATCCATCAGCTGCTGGCGGTTCTTGACGTGTCCCGGATTCTTCGCGAGCGCATGCACGATCCAGAACTCGGTAAGGGTGAGGCCGAGGGGTTTGTCCTGCCAGGTTGCGTGAAGCCGTGCGGTGTCGATCACGAGCGGTCCGCGTGCCACGATCTGGTCGCGATTCGAAGGTTGTGTCAGCGCATCGATACGACGGAACAGCGCGACCACGCGTGCGATCAGGTGCGTGAGGCTCAAGTCCTTCGTCAGGTAATCGTCGGCGCCGAGCCGCAGGCCCGATACGGCATCGAGCTCGCTGTCGCGCGCCGTCAGGAAAATGATCGGCAGCTCTGCGGACAGGGAGCGCAGTTCGCGACAGAGCTCGAACCCGCCTTCGGGCTCGTCATGCAGGCCGACGTCGATGACCGCGAGATCCGGCAGGCGAGCGCGAAACGCTTCGATAGCCTCTTTGCGCGTGCCGTACGTGCGCACGCTGTAGCCGTTGCGCTGAAAGGCCGCTGCGTAGTTGTCGCGAATCGCGGGTTCGTCTTCGACGATGGCAATCAGTTTCTTCATGGCACACCTTGCGTCTGCGGTCGCAGTGTACCCGCAGAGATTGCGAGGCGGAGCGCTCGCCATGATTCATCACAATCGGCCGCCACTTTGGCAGGCGGCGCCAGCGTTGCGACCGCACGCGCGAATGAAATGGCTCTCAGTCGACAAGGGAGCCGGTCATGGTCAGCGCATCGCAAGGGTTTCGCCGCAGCGTTTCCCGCATTCAGTCAAATGCGGTCACGTTCAGTCGCCTCGAGATCCTCTGGGCGATCGCCTCATTCGTCGTGCTGCTCCTGTGCTGGGATGCCACGACGCGTCTGGATCAGCAGGTCTCAGTGCCGCGTGTTCGAATCGCTCATGCGCTCGAGGACGAACGGGCGATGCGCGACGCGACGAATCATCCCGTCGCGCGTTTCGAATGAAGTGCCGATGACGAACTGTTTGCAGCGGTCGCGTCGCACTAGAACGCGTTGATGCCCGTCAGCGTGCGACCCACCGTGAGCTGGTGGACGGTTTCGGTGCCTTCGTAAGTGATTACGCTTTCGAGATTGAGCGCATGGCGGATCGGGACGTACTCGACGCTGATGCCGGCGCCGCCGAGGATGTCGCGCGCATCGCGCGCGACTTCAATGGCGGAGCGCGTGTTGTGCCACTTCGCCATCGACACCTGAGGGGGCGCCATCAGATTCTGATCCTTCAAGCGGCCCAGCTGCAGCGATAGCAGCTGCGAAGTCGTGATCTTGCGGGCCATTTCGGCAAGACGGATTTGAATGGCCTGCGTTGCGGCCAAAGGTTTGCCGAATAACTGACGCGTCTTCGTGTAATCGATGACCTGCAGCAGGCACGCCTGCGCTGCGCCGATCACGCCCCATGTGATGCCGTAGCGCGCCTGAGTCAGACACGAAAGCGGTCCCTTGAGTCCTATCGCGCCCGGCAGCACATTCGCTTCGGGAACGACGACGTTATCGAAAAACAAACTCGAAGTGATCGAGGCGCGCAGGCTCATCTTGTGCTTGATGACATCCGCGCTGAATCCTTTGAATCCCTTCTCCACGAGAAAGCCGCGAATGCCTTCATCCGTCTGCGCCCAGACGATCGCGAGGTCTGCGATGGAGCCGTTGGTGATCCACATCTTGGCGCCATTCAGAACCCAATCTTTGCCTTGCTTGCGTGCGAAGGTCTTCATGTTCGCTGGATCCGATCCGCCGTGCGGTTCGGTCAGTCCGAAGCAGCCGATCACTTCGCCCGCAGCCATCTTCGGCAACCAGCGCTGCTTCTGCTCCTCGCTCCCGAATGCGTAGATCGGATACATGCACAGGCTCGATTGCACGGAGACGAAACTGCGCAGGCCCGAATCGCCGCGTTCGAGCTCCTGGCAGATGAGGCCGTAAGAGACCGCGTTCAGTCCAGCGCAGCCATAGCCATGAATCGAGCTTCCCAGGAGGCCAAGCTCTGCGATGCCGGGAATCAGCTCCTTCGGAAAACGCTCGTGCTCGAAGCATTCGCCGATGATGGGGATGACTTGATCGTCGACGTACTTGGCGACGGAGTCCTGCACCATCCGTTCGTCCTCGCTCAACATCGAGCGCACGTTGTACAGATCGACCGGATCGAGTTCGGCGGCGGGCAAGGGCTTGGGATTTGTCGACATGATGTTCACCTCGGCCGCCGATCATACCGGGCAGTCTTGTATACCTCACGGCCCCGGCGTGCGTTGTGAGTGAGGACTGCGTGCATCGCTGCTTGTGAGCCTCCGACCACAAGCGTAGGTTGCGGCGCAGAACAACACATTGCATCGGGGGAAGCTCATGCGCACCGTAGAGCAGTGGCTGAACGAGTACGGCGAGAGCCATCAGAACTCGACCAACAAACTCCTGCACTGGATTTGCGTCCCGATCATCGTTGTGAGTCTCGTGGGGCTGCTGTGGTCGTTACCGGTGCCGACTGCGTTTCGCGACATCTCGCCAATCTTGAACTGGGGCACGTTGTTGCTCGCGGCAGGCGTGATCTACTACTTCGCGATGTCCTGGTCGCTCGCAGTGGGTATGGCGCTCTTCGTGGCAATCGTCATCTCCCTGATTCTTGCGCTCGAGCGATTGCCGTGGGCGCTATGGATGATCTGCCTGTCGCTATTTGTAGTCGCATGGATCGGGCAGTTCATAGGGCATCATGTAGAAGGAAAGCGGCCGTCGTTCTTCAAGGATGTGCAATTCCTGATGATCGGGCCGTTGTGGTTGCTGAGCTTCATCTATCGCAAGCTCGGCATTCGTTATTGAGTCACGATCGTGAGGTCCTGTGAGGCAGGACGTCTGTCGAACTTGAGGAGTCGATGATGGAATCTGGAATGATGAAGGCTCGTTGGCGTGCAATCGGTGCTGCGGCGGTGTTGCTGACGTTTGCAACGGCGTGCACGACGGTGAATCCGTACACGCGCGAACAACAGACGAGCAAAGCGGCGAAGGGTGCGGGTATCGGCGCGGCCGCTGGCGCAGTCGCAGGGCTGCTGACGAAAGGCGACAAGCTGCAGAACGCGCTGATCGGTGCCGGCGTGGGCGCCATTGCCGGCGGCGGTGTGGGCTATTACATGGACGTGCAGGAAGCCAAGCTGCGACAGAAGCTCGAAGGAACTGGTGTGAGCGTTACGCGCATCGGGGACAACATCACCCTGAACATGCCGAGCAGCATCACGTTCGCGTTGAATAGTGCAGATCTGAACTCGCAGTTCTACAACGCGCTCGGCGGTGTGGCGCTGGTGCTCAAGGAATACAACAAGACGGTGATCGAGGTGGCGGGTCACACGGACAGCACGGGCAGCGATCAGTACAACATGCAGCTGTCGGAGCGTCGTGCGCAGTCGGTCGCCAATTACCTCACCGGCCAGGGTATTCAGGGTTCGCGCCTGCTCACGGTTGGCGCAGGCAAGACCCGTCCCGTCGCCTCCAATGACACGGAGCAGGGTCGTGCTGCGAATCGGCGTGTAGAGATCACGATCGTTCCGGTGACGCAGAAGGGCTGATAGCCGCTTCCAAGAAAAAGGGCCGGCTCTTGCGAGTCGGCCCTTTGCTTTTCCGCCCTGGAAGGCGAGGCGCGTATCAGGCTTCGGCGGGTTCGCTGATCAGCCCTCGCAGCTTCTTGATCGCATTCGCCTCGATCTGACGAATACGCTCCGCTGACACTCCGTACTGATCGGCGAGCTCGTGCAGCGTCGACTTCTCCTCCGTCATCCAGCGGCTGCGCAGGATGTGCTGGCTGCGTGCATCCAGCGTCTCCATCGCTTGAGCAAGACGATCCGACGTGTCGTCGTCCCATTGTTCGCGCTCCACGGCGACGGACGGATCCGCTTCCGGCGCGGGCAGGTATGAGGCCGGCGAATAAGAGCCTTCCTCTTCGTCCGCATCCGGCACTGGATCGAACGACAGATCGCGCGAGCTCAAGCGCTGCTCCATGTCGGTCACTTCGCGCGGCGTAACACCCAGTTCGTTGGCGATCGTCTGAGTTTCGCCCGCGGTCAACCAGCCCAGGTTCTTCTTGGACTTGCGCAGATTGAAGAACAGCTTGCGCTGCGCTTTCGTGGTGGCGATCTTCACCAGTCGCCAGTTGCGAAGGACGTACTCGTGAATCTCCGCGCGAATCCAATGGACCGCGAAGGAGACCAGACGTACGCCCACGGTCGGATCGAAGCGTTTGACGGCCTTCATCAAGCCGACGTTACCTTCCTGAATCAGGTCGCCCACCGGCAGGCCGTAGCCGCTGTAGCCGCGCGCGATGTGAACGACGAACCGCAGGTGCGACAGCACCAGCTCGCGTGCCGCATCCAGGTCCCCCTGCTCGCGGAATCGCGTGGCCAGATTCAGTTCTTCTTCCCGGCTGAGCACCGGGATTCGCGACACGCGCTCCACGTACGCATCCAGGCTGCCTACCGGGCCGGCGAGGACCAGATCCGTGTTCGAGCGAATAATCGCTGTAGCTGTGGTCATGTTGAAGATGTCCTCCAAATGTTGGAGCGGAGTTTAGCAATCACGATGTTGGAGTGCTAAAGACTCAAAAGGTTCTCCTTCATGGCGCCTTCCGGCCAGAATGCAAGGTGCGACCAAGTCCTTGAATCTGCTAAGCAAAATGACTCGTGAATCAAGGTCATTAAGCTCGTGAAAGGTGCCTCAGCTGGGCTCGATCTGACGCAAATGCCGGGTCGCCGCGATAAATGAGCCCATCCATCCGAGCACGATACCCACCCCGAGGAGAGCAGCGGTGGCGTCGGGCGGCAAACCCGAAAGTTCGAAGCCGCTGCCATACAAACCCGCGATACGACGCACTGGATCCCTCAAGACGCCAATTACGACAGCGGTCACGAGCCAGGCGACCAGAGCTCCCCCTGCGCCATACCAGACTCCGCTGTAAAGGAAGGGTCTGCGCACGAAGGCATCACTACCGCCGACCAGCTTGGTGACCTCGATCTCCTGTCGGCGATTCTGGATATCGAGACGGATCGTGTTGCCGACGATGGCCATGACGCCGATGGCCAGGAACGCGGCTGTCAGCAGAACCCCGCGACGAATGGCTTCCAGGATTGCCTGCAATCGATTCACCCACTCCGTATCGAGCTGAACGAGTTCGACCGAGGGCAGCGCACGGATGTCCTTGGCTAGTTCCTCAAGGTGGGCTGCCGTCGCGGATTCAGCCCGTGGTCGCACGATCAACGCATGCGGTAACGGGTTGTTCGGCAAGGCGTCGATGGCCGGGCCGAAGCCGGAGTCACGTCGAAATTCTCTGAGTGCATCCTCGGCGGTAATCACTTCCACTGTGGCGACGTCTCGCCGCTGCCGCAGTCGCTCGGCGATGCGTTGGGCTTCGTCGGCCGATGTCGGCATCTTGAGATAGACGGACAGATCGACGGCACGATCCCAGTTTCCCGTCGCAGTTTCGACGTTGGTAATGAGCAGATACAGGCAGGCCGGCAGGGCGAGGGCAATGCCGATGACCAGCGTTGTGAACAGGGTCGCGAGCTTCTGTTTCGACAGCCGTCCGAGTGCGCCGATGAGGGTCTGGGCGTGCCGTGTGAGCCACGCGCTCATGCTTCGAAACTCCGCTCAGCGACGAACTTCTCGGGGTCGAGCGGCGCAGGCGTGGGGTCGTCCTGCTGGAGCCGTCCGCCTTCGAGGCGAATACGGCGCACGGGAAAGCGTTCGAGCAGATACAAATCGTGACTGGCGATGAGCACCGTCACGCCGACTTCGTTGAAGCGTCGAAAGATGTTCATCACTTCGATCGAAAGGTCCGGGTCCAGATTGCCGGTGGGTTCATCGGCGATGAGGATCGGCGGCTTGCTGACGACGGCGCGCGCAATCCCGACCCGCTGTTGTTCGCCTGTGGACAATTCGATCGGCAGACTTTGTTCGCGGCCGAGCAACCCGACCTGATCGAGCGCGGCCCGGACTCGTTTGCCGATTTCCTTCGTCCCTATGCCTGCGATGATGAGCGGGAGTGCGACGTTGTCGAAGATCGTCCGGTCGTGCAGCAGTTTGTGATCCTGAAAAACCACGCCGACCTGACGCCGGTAGGCTGGAATCTTGCGGCGGGAGATGCCCGCCACATTCTGGCCATTGACGATGAGTTGTCCGCGAGTCGGCCGTTCGATGAGCGCAATGAGCTTGAGCAGGCTCGATTTGCCCGCGCCAGAGTGGCCGGTCAGAAACGCAATTTCGCCCGCCTTGAGCTCGAGCGACAGATCGCTCAGCGCCTCACGACCGTTCGGGTAGCGTTTGAAAACATGATCGAACCGGATCATTCGTTCTTGTATCTCATGCCCGCGTCACGAGTTCTTCTTCAATAAGGCATCGACGAAGGCTTCCGCATCGAACTCGTCGAAATCTTCTGCGCTCTCGCCTGTACCGATGAAGCGGATCGGCAGTTTCAGTTCATCTGCGATCGGGAAAACGATGCCGCCCTTGGCCGTCCCGTCGAGCTTGGTGAGCACTACGCCGGTGACGCCCAGAGCTTCGTGAAACAGCTTCGCCTGCTGAAGCGCATTCTGTCCCTGACTCGCATCAAGGACCAGCAGAACCTCTTGCGGTGCCGTCGGGTCGACACGACCCATGACGCGCTTCACCTTCTTCAGTTCTTCCATGAGATTCGATTGCGTATGCAGACGCCCCGCGGTGTCTGCCAGCAAGACGTCGATGCCGCGAGCTTTCGCAGCCTGTAAAGCGTCGAAGGCCACGGCCGCCGGATCGGTTCCGGCGGCCTGCGCGATGACCGGTACTGCGTTACGCTCGCCCCAGATCTGTAGCTGCTCCACAGCCGCGGCGCGGAAGGTGTCGCCGGCCGCGAGCATCACTTTGAGTTGATAATCCTTCATCCGCCGCGCGAGCTTACCGATCGTCGTGGTCTTGCCCGCACCGTTCACACCCACCACGAGAATGGCGAACGGCACGATGCTGCGGTCAATCAGCAGGGGCACCGCCGCGGGACGCACCACATCCAGCAGCGACTTGCGCAGCGCATTGAGCAGTGCTTCGAGATTGCCGAGTTCCTTGCGCGCGACCTGCTTGCGCAGTCCTCCCAGGATTCTTTCTGTCGTCTCGACCCCGACATCGGCCGTGATCAAGCGGGTTTCGAGTTCGTCGAGAACGGTGTCGTCGATCCGCCCGCCCGGAAGCAGATTGGCGAGATCGTAAGTAAGCCAGGAGTCACCACGATTGAGCTTCGCGCGCAGGCGCTGAAACAAACCGGGTTTGTTCTCCTTCTCGGCAGGAGCCTCGGCCGACGATTTCGATTTGAAGCCGAACATTGCGTTACTTGGATGGCAGGAATTTCGCGAACGATTCTATCAGCACGAGCCCATCCTCTGGCCTGTATGCTTGGTCTCGATGATTCGAAAGATCAGAACGGAAAAAGTCGCTGCACGCAGCGCAACGAGCTCTTCTGCGCCCAATCGTCTGCGCATCATCGCGGGTCGCTGGCGCGGTGTGCCCATCACCTTTCCTGCCGTCGAGTCTATTCGCCCATCTCCCGACCGTGTGCGTGAAACGCTGTTCAATTGGCTTCAGCACGAGATCGTCGGTGCGAGTTGCCTGGATCTGTTTGCGGGCAGCGGCGCACTGGGTATCGAAGCGCTCTCGCGTGGCGCCGCCAACGTCACCTTCGTAGACAGCGATCCGCGGATCTCGCGTCATATCGAACAGACGCTGCAACGACTTTCGGCGAGCGACCAACGAGTCGTGGCCATGGATGCGTTGAACTTCCTCAAGGGACCGGCGCAGGCCTTTCAGATCGTGTTTCTGGATCCGCCGTACGCATCGGACCTGCTCGCAGAAGTGTGCGCGCTGCTGGCGAAGGGATGGCTCGCGCCGCGCGCCTGGATCTATCTCGAGAACGCGGCTGACCGGGCGCTGCCGGAATTGCCGGCCGGTTGGTCGCTCTACCGCAGCAAGCGCGCCGGACAAGTCGGCTATCATCTGGTGCAGGCGATTTACTGACCGAGGCTGCTATGACGGGTGCGATGTATCCGGGTACGTTCGACCCGATCACCAATGGCCATTACGACCTTGTGCGTCGTGCGGCAGATATTTTTGAGCGCGTGGTCGTCGCCATTGCAGCGAATCCCGGCAAGGCACCGCTGTTTACTCTCGACGAACGCGTCCATCTTGCGCGCGAGGTGCTCAAAGACATCAGCAACGTCGAGGTCACCGGCTACACCGGTCTGACAGTCGACTTCGCACGCCAGCATGGCCTGCGCGTCGTCGTGCGCGGTTTGCGCGCCGTCTCGGATTTCGAGTTCGAGTTTCAGCTCGCAACCATGAGCCGACATCTCACGGACAAAGTCGACTACGTATTCCTCACGCCAACCGAGCAGTTCAACTTCATTTCCTCGACGCTCGTGCGGGAGATTGCGAGCCTGGGCGGCAATGTCGGCAAGTTCGTTCACCCGACGGTCGAGGCCGCGCTCAAGGAAGCCTGGGCAAAGCGCCGGGCTTCGGGCTGACGTCTACCGCTGGCATTGCCTGCAGTAGTAGGTCGATCGCTGTCCTTGTACCAGCTGCTTGATCGGCTCCCGGCATACACGGCACGGTTCGCCGTTACGCTCGTAGACGAATAATTTTTGACGGAAGTAGCCTGGGGTGCCTTGCGGATTCACGTAATCCCGCAAAGTCGTGCCCCCTTCGCGAATGGCCGCGCGCAAGACGCTGCGGATCGATTTCGCCAGAGCCGCGAACTCTTCCTTTCTGAGTCGCCCGGCACGACGGGTTGGCCGTATGCCCGCCTGAAATAGTGCTTCGCTCGCATAGATGTTGCCGACGCCGACGACCACCTGTGCGTTCATCAAGAATTGTTTGATCGCGACGCTTCGTCCTTTGGCCGCAGCGGCTAAATAGTCGGCATCGAATTCGTCCGACAACGGCTCGGGGCCCAGCGATGCGAGCAGCGGATGCGTGAGCGGATCTTCTGGTGTCCACAGCAGGCAGCCGAAGCGACGCGGATCGTTGAGTCGCAGGCAATCGCCCGAATCCAGAACGAGGTCGACGTGATCGTGCGTGAGCGGCACGACCGATGAAGGCATGACACGCAAACTGCCGGACATTCCAAGGTGCACGATCAGGGAGCCGCGCTCGAGATCAAGCAGCAGATACTTGGCGCGGCGGCGCACCTGCTCGATCCGTTGTCCGATCACCTGCGCTGACAAATCATCAGGCACGCGCCATCGCAGTCGTGGCTCACGGACCACGACGTGTTCGATGACACGTGCGCTCACGAAGGGGTCGATGCCCCGGCGAGTCGTTTCGACTTCAGGAAGTTCGGGCATGTATGAAAAGGCCGATTGAATCGTGTGAGAACGCCATCACACTTGGTCGCGCCGCCAAGTGACTGGTGCCGCACTCCTGCGCCAGTACAGGGAATGGCTCATTTGTCGGGTCGGGGGGTCTCCGCTATAGTCCCCGGCAGTCTCGGTGTTTGGTCAAATTCCCCTTTCTGTAGGTCATCACGTGAATCTGGATTTTCTATACGGCTTTTTGAATCTTAACTTCTGGGGTTATGTGGTGGTCACGTTCGTGATGATCCAGATCACCTTCATGGGAGTGACCCTCTATCTGCATCGGGATGCGGCTCACCGCAGCCTCGATCTGCATCCCGCCTTGCGGCACTTCTTCCGCCTCTGGCTATGGCTGACCTCGGGCATCGTGACGCGCGAGTGGGTCGCCGTGCACCGCAAGCACCATGCACGCTGCGAGACCGCGGAAGATCCACACAGCCCGGTGGTCTTCGGTTTGAAAAAAGTACTGCTCGAAGGCGCTGAGCTCTATCAGGCGGAAGCGCGCAATGCCGAGACGTGCGAGAAGTTCGGTCGCGGCACGCCCGACGACTGGATGGAGCGCAACGTTTATTTGCGCCATCGCAATCTGGGCATCGTATTGATGGTGATCATCGATCTGCTGCTCTTCGGCGTTCCGGGAATCATCGTGATCGCAGCGCAGATGCTGGCGAATCCGCTCATGGCGGCAGGTGTGATCAACGGTATCGGCCACTACTACGGCTATCGCAACTTCGAGTGCCCAGACGCTGCTCGCAACATCATGCCCTGGGGCTTCCTGGTGGCCGGCGAGGAACTGCACAACAACCACCATGCCTTCCCGAGCTCGGCGAAGTTCTCGGTCCAGCGCTGGGAGTTCGATATCGGCTGGCTCTATATCCGTATTTTCCAGACCTTGGGTCTCGCGCGAGTCATCCGCGTTGCTCCAGAACCGGCTCGGGTAGCGCCTCGCGTTCATATCGATCTGGACACGGTTCGTGCCGTCATCGTGAACCGCATGCACGTGCTGCGTGAGTATTCCCGCAATGTGACCATTCCGGTGTTCCGGGAACAGCTGCGCGCGGCCGGTGGCCAGTTGAGCCGTCGCGTGAAGAAGCTGCTCGTCCGCGAGCCGGTGCTGCTCGATCAGGATGCCCAGACCAAGCTCAAGGAAGTGCTGGCCCATAATCAGACGCTCAAGACCGTCCATGAATTCCGCGAGCGCCTGCGCGTGCTCTGGAACGGCCAGACCATGAGCAACGAGTCTTTGCTGCAGCACCTCAGGGACTGGATTGCCCAGGCGGAGGCCAGCGGCATCAAGGTACTCCAGGATTTCGCCGCCAGCTTGCGCAGCTATGCGTTGCAGCGCACCTGATCGGCTCCTGCCTGCTTCGTGAAGCAAAGAAACCCGCCGCAAGGCGGGTTTTCTTTTTGGGGAGATCGATGGGAGCAGAGGGCCGGCACGCGCCAGCAGGGCGTTCTGCGAGGCTGCAGCGTCCCGACATCCCAAGAGCGACCGAGCCGCCGGGTCGAATCGATCTGATCCGCCGAGCAGGTTCACATGGGTGGCGGAAACGAAAAAGCCCGCCAGAGGCGGGCTTTTTGCAGTGTAAGGATCGTTAACCCTTACTTGATCTTTGCTTCCTTGTAGGCCACGTGCTTGCGGACCTTAGGATCGAATTTCTTAACTTCCATCTTGTCCGGATGGAGGCGCTTGTTCTTGGTGGTGGTGTAGTAGTGACCGGTGCCGGCGGTCGACAGCAGCTTGATCTTTTCGCGCATGACTACGCTCCTTAACCTTTAAACCGCCACGCCCTGAGCGCGCAGTTCGGCAACGACCTTGTCGATGCCCTTCTTCTCAACCGTACGCAGGCCCTTGGTCGACAGACGCAGGCTCACGAAACGGCGCTCGGTTTCCAGCCAGAAACGCTGCGTGTGCAGGTTCGGCAGGAAGCGGCGGCGACGCTTGTTGTTGGCGTGCGAAACGCGATTTCCGGTCATCGGCTTCTTGCCGGTGATCTGACAGACTCTGGACATGACGATTTCCTCGGGTGGCCGGCCCGGGCGTAAGACAAGGGCGGCCCGGAAAAATGAGTCGCGCTTTATACCAGCCGGATACGGTACCGGCAAGCAGATGGCGCCTGCTTCGTCCAGCTAAAGCAGCCCCCGCTCCGCGAATGACTCGCAGACCCCGTCCCCAACGACGAGGTGATCCAGCAGCCGGATGTCGACCAGCGCCAGGGCCTGCTTGAGTCGACGGGTGATCAGCTCATCGGCCTGACTCGGCTCGGCAATGCCGCTCGGGTGATTGTGGGCGAGGATCACCGCGGCCGCATTGCGGCTCAGAGCCTCCTTGACCACTTCGCGCGGATGGACGCTCGCCCCGTCGATGGTGCCGCGGAACAGCTCCTCGAACGCGATCACGCGGTTGCGATTGTCCAGGTAGACGCAGCAGAACACCTCGTGGGGAAGGTCCCGCAAGCGCATTCGAACGAACTCACGCGTGGCGCGCGGATTGGACAGCGCCGATCCGGTCAGCATGAGCTGCTGGTAGTGCCGTCGGGTCAGCTCGAGCGCTGCTTGCAGGGATACGTAGCGGGCAGGGCCCAGTCCGTGAGCGGCGCACACCCGTTCCCGGTCGGCCGTGAGCAGGGCGCGCAGGGAGCCAAACTCCATGAGCAGCCCTCGGGCGACGTCCAATGCGCTCTGTCCGCGGGTCCCCGTCCTTAAAAGGATGGCAAGCAGCTCCGCTTCGCTCAGGGCCTGGGGGCCCAGCTCCATGAGCTTCTCGCGCGGTCGTTCGCCGACCGGCCAATCGCGAATGGACATTCGTTTCTCCCCGCGGCGATCCCTGCCGGGCGGCGCGAAGTATGGTCCGGGACGCGGCACGCCGGCGACGGATTCCGGGCAGACTGCCTTGAAATGCATATCGGACGTCTGCGGACCGAACATGCCGGCCCGGAATGCCGGTATGCGTTGCGGCCCTTTGCTGGGCACCCGAAGCATCCCCATAATCTGTCCATGAGCGTCCACCCAGCCCGCAAGATTCTGCTCGGCGTCACCGGCGGCATAGCTGCTTACAAGAGTCCGGATCTGGTCCGGCGCTTGAGCGAGCGCGGCGCCCAGGTGCAGGTGGTGATGACCCGTGGCGCGCAACAGTTCGTCACGCCGCTGACCTTTCAGGCCGTATCGGGCAACCCCGTGCGCACCGATCTGTGGGATGAATCGGCCGAAGCGGCAATGGGGCACATCGAGCTCGCACGCTGGGCCGACGAGATCGTCATTGCTCCTGCGACAGCCGATTTCCTCGCGAAACTCACGTATGGCTTCGCCGAAGACCTCTTGACCACCCTTTGCCTTGCGACGACTGCAAAGATCACGGTCGCGCCGGCGATGAACCGGCAGATGTGGGCCAATCCTGCGACTCAGGCGAACGTCAAGACTTTGAAGGAGCGCGGCATTCGTGTGCTCGGTCCCGCCTCGGGCGAACAGGCCTGCGGCGAGGTGGGCGTAGGTCGCATGCTCGAGCCCGCGCAGATTGCCGAGGAGATCTATGCAGGTATCCCGCTCGACGGCGTGCTCTCGGGGCTCAAAGTCGTGATCACGGCCGGTCCGACGCGCGAGGCCATCGATCCCGTGCGCTTCATCAGCAATCGCAGCTCGGGAAAGATGGGTTACGCGGTTGCGGCTGCCGCACGTGAAGCTGGCGCGAAAGTCGTGCTCGTCACAGGTCCTGTGCAGATTCCCACACCGCCAGGCGTCGAGCGCGTCAGCGTCGAGAGCGCACAGCAGATGCTCGCGGCGGTACAGGAGCAGGTACAGAGCGCGGACATTTTCATCGCCGCCGCTGCGGTATCCGACTACCGCTGCAGCGAGGTCGCCGGTCAGAAGATCAAGAAGACGAGCGACAACCTGACCTTGTCGCTCGCGCGGGCGCCGGATGTCCTCGCGACCGTCGGTCGAAGCGAGTCGCCGCCCTTCCTCGTCGGTTTTGCGGCCGAGACCGAGAACGTGGAAGCCAATGCGCTGACAAAGTTGAACACCAAGAACCTGGACATGATCGCGGCCAACAAGGTCGGCGAGAATCTGGCCTTCGACAAAGACGACAATGCGCTCACCGTGTACTGGCGTGGCGGCAAGCAGGAGCTTTCGCTGACCAGCAAGACGGAACTCGCCCGCCAGCTGGTGGCCGTGATCGCCGAGCGCTACCGACATCGCGGCGAAACTTCTGCGAATTCCACAACGACACCAAGACCCTCGATTCATGCCACCCGTTGAAGGGGCGACGAGCCCGACTGCGAGCAAGCGCAAGCTCCAGGTCCGAATCCTCGATTCGCGCATCGGCCGGGACTATCCACTGCCTCAATACGCGACGAGCGGATCGGCCGGTGTCGATCTGCGCGCGTGTATCGATGGCGCCATCGAATTGAAGCCGGGCGATACACAGCTCATTCCGTCGGGCATCGCGATTCATCTGGAGGATCCGGGTTACGCGGCGATCGTGCTGCCACGCTCCGGGCTTGGGCATAAACACGGCATCGTGTTGGGCAACTTGGTCGGGCTCATCGATTCCGACTATCAGGGCCAGATTTTCGTGTCGGTCTGGAATCGCGGTCAGACGACTTTCACGATCCAGCCCGGCGAGCGCATCGCGCAACTCGTGGTCGTACCCGTCGTGCAGGTGGAATTCGACGTGGTGAATGAATTCACCGCCTCTGAGCGCGGTGCCGGCGGATTCGGAAGTTCGGGTCGCAGCTAAAGGCGCTGCGCGAGGCGGCTTGGCTTAGGTAGGCTCGCCTTTTTCTGGCCTCGTTCCTGCGAAGGCAGGAATCCATTCTGTTTCGTGAAGAGGGATCACCCCTGGCCGCACGAGCCGGCCGATGCCGCCGATCAGGAATGTGCCGGGCGCAATCCCGAGCTTCTCCCGGAAACGATGGCCCGCATCGCCGATGGCCTCCACGGAGGTGACGAAACTTATCGAGCTTTTGGGCTCGATTCGGCCTCAAGTTGACCCTCCTGATGCACCCACGTCCGTCATTCCTGCGAAGGCATTGCGAAGGCAGGAATCCATTCGGTTTCGTGAAGAGGGTGCCACTGGCAGGTGACGACACCCGCTGCCCCTTAGGCTCGAATCGTATTCAAGATGGATTCCGCCGGTGCGGGGATGACGAAACTCATCGAGCACAAAGGCTCGATCGTTTCGTCACTTGATGCCTTTGAGGACCTTGAAGCGTGCGATGTCGGCGCTGAAGGCCTGCTTGATTTCCGCCTGCTCCGCCCGCGTTTTCGCCAGCGTTTCCTGGTAGACGCGCATGCCGTTCACGGTATTGACCATTTCCTCCGCCAGATGATCGGGGAGCGGCGGGGCATTGGGCTTCTCGTTGTAAGGCGCAAAGCGTGCGATCTGTTGCGCCAGGCGCTCTTGTCGCTCGCGCAGGTTGCTGATGCTCTGCTCCGTCACGCGATACTGAGCATCGAGCAGTTCCAGTCGTTGATCCCGCAACCGCTCGATGTCTTCCACCGTCAGGTACGTTTCGATCAGCATGCGATCGTGCAGCGCCCGCGCTTCGCGTTCCTTGCGCGCCGTCGTCTCGGCCACTTCGCGCTGTTCGCGCGCGGAGCGACTGGCGGCGCCCTCGATGACCCGCAGCACCATCCCGTGATCGTTCAATACTTCGGTGTCGAGGCCTTCGCAGGCGGCGGGTTTGGAATCGCCATAGTGCACTTGGCCGGAGGCATCGCGGCACCTGTAAAAAGCATCGCGCCCGGCCTGGCTTTGCGCGGCCATCGCCAGGTGAGAACTCGCCAGCAGCGCGAGCGAAGCGAGCATCGGAAATCGCACGGTCAGCGCATCCTCTTTCACATCGGCTGCACCCTTGCAGTCGAGTCGGGGTGTCATTGTGATTCGATCTCTACTATAGAACCCAGGGCCCGAGTCCGGTCAACTCAGTGCCTGACGTCGCGCGTTCAAGCCGAGACGCCGTACTCATTTCTATAGCGTTCGAGCGCCGCCAGCTGCTGCGCATTCCCGGTGGCACGCAGGTGATCGATCAAGTCCGAGAGTTTCAGGATGCTCGTGACCGGAACGCCGATCACCTGCTCGACTTCCTGCACCGCTGATCGCTCGGTCTGCCCGCGCTCCTGACGATCCAGCGCAATCACGACGCCGACAGGCGTGGCGCCGGCCGCACGAATGATCTCCACCGATTCGCGAATGGCGGTGCCGGCGCTGATAACGTCATCGACGATCAAGGCGCGGCCTTGCAGCGGTGCGCCGACCATGCTGCCGCCCTCACCATGATCCTTCGCCTCCTTGCGGTTGAAACACCACGGCACGCTGCGGCGATGATGCTCGGCCAGCGCGACGGCCGTCGTGCTCACCAGCGGAATGCCCTTGTAGGCGGGGCCGAACAGCACATCGAATTCCAAACCGGCGTCCTGAATGGCTTGTGCGTAGAACTTCCCCAGTTCGGCCAGCGCCCGCCCTGAATTGAACAGGCCTGCGTTGAAGAAGTAGGGGCTCACGCGGCCCGATTTCAGTTTGAACTCGCCGAAGCGCAGCACACCGAGTTCGAGGCAGAGATCGATGAAGGAGGGCATGGTGGTCTCTCGCAATGTGGCGCGCATTCTATGGGACGCGGCGGTTGCGAGCGACGCTCGATATCGCGCCGTCCGAACTTCAGCTTGCGTAGCGCCCCCGCTCCGGCATCATCCCATGCGACCCAAACGTGGAGCGCTCGTTCTTGAGTTCTAATGCATCTGAGGGATGGCGACAGTACGTTCCTGCATCCGTCCGTCCCTATACCGAACCCGCACCGTTCGCCGCGCTCTTCCTCGGTACCTCATCCGGCTTCCCCTTCGCGATGATCGCGGCGACGCTGACCACGCGACTCGCGCAGGACGGGATCAATAAACGTGCGGTCACTGCGTTCGCGCTCGCCTTTCTGGTCTACAACCTGAAGTGGCTGTGGGCGTGGATGGTCGATGGTGTGAGATTGCCGCTGCTCGGCCGCCTGGGTCAGCGTGTCTCCTGGTTGCTGTTCGCCGGGGTGCTCGTGATCGCGGCGGTGGTAAATCTTGCATTGGTCGATCCGAAGGAAAGCCTGATGGCAACGGCAGTCGCCGCGATCCTGGTCGCCTTCGCGGGCGCGACCTTCGACATCGTCATCGACGCATATCGAATCGAATCGCTCGAGCCTCGGCAGCTCGGGGCGGGCTCGGGCATGTCTCAGTACGGATGGCGCATTGGCTCGGTCGCAGCCGCAGCGCTCGCGCTGGTTGTTGCGGCGAGGATGGGTTGGACGGTGGGGTACCTCGTCTGTGCAGTCTTTGCGCTCCCTGCAATGATCGTGGGTCTGGTTCTGGGTGAGCCGCCTCGTCATCGGGAGCTGACGAAGCGTAGTGGATGGGGTTCGGTGGGGGAGTCGATCGTTGCGCCCCTCGCGGAGTTCTTCCGGCGCAAGGGTGCGTTCCTGGTGTTGCTGTTCGTGCTTCTGCACAAGATCGGCGACACGCTGGCTAATCTCACTTTCCGATTGCTGTTCGAGGATCTGCACTACACGAACGATGAGGTGGCCATCTACGACGTCGGCGTGGGGTTCTGGGCCTACCTCATCGGCATATTTCTAGGCGGGATGCTCTATTCGCGAATTGGGATGCAGCGCTCGGTATTCCTGAGCCTCGTGTTGATGGGTGTCAGCAATCTGAGCTTTGCGGGACTCGCAAGCCTCGGACACTCGAACTGGGCCATGGCCGGCGCCATCGGTTTCGAGAATCTCGCAAGCGGCATCGGCGGCGTTACGGTCGTCGCATATTTTTCGGCGCTGTGCGATCTGCGTTACACCGCGAGTCAGTACGCGCTCATCTCGGCCGCAACGAGCGTGATTGGTCGGGTGCTCACCGGTACCACGGCCGGTCTGCTGATCGAGCGACTGGGGTACGTGAACTTCTACTTGTTCACGACACTGATTTCGCTGCCGGGAATCATCCTGTTCTGGTTGATGATGCGGGCAGGGCTGATCGACGCATCCGTTGGAAGCGCCGCGAAATCATCGACTGCGGCCAATTGAGTTTCAGAACTCGCGGGGACCCGGCCACTCCGAATAACCGGAAGCTTCGGCACGATCCAGGCTGGTCAGCGGATCGGCCCAGGCAGCGCCGCTGGTGACATCGCGGTCATTCTCGAAATCTTCGGGTTCGACGTCTACCGAGCCGCTCCAATCCTCCGGAGCGTCGGCTTCTTCGAACTGCTGCTCCTCCCACGATTCCAGGTCGAACTCTTCGAGCGTGCCATCGAAGTGTTGTACTTCCACGGTGCCATCGTCGCGGTCGATGGCGACGACCTCGAATAGAGCTCCATCCATGCGGCGATACCAATCGCCCACGACCGGACTCGGCGACGTCATGACACTCCTCCGTTATCGGCGGATTACATCCTTGTTAAGGGGTCGCGTCCTTACGCTTGCATGTGTCGGCAGCAGCAGCTGTCGTCGAGAACTCTTTTATGCCTGTGGCCGTGCGGATTCAAGTGGGATTTTTTCTGCGGAATGCAACGTGCGCAACGTAAGGATTACGCAGTGATTGGTGATGAGCGATGCGGCCAGACGAACGCATCGATTCGCTGTAATGGGTGCGCTCGCTGGCGTTGTTCTGGAGCGCGTCGCACGCACGATCTGATTCGTGACGCTCACTCCCCGCTCATCACCCTTTCATATTCCAGATCCCACACCCCGTGACCGAGGCGCTGTCCGCGTCGTTCGAATCGCGTGAGCGGGCGAAGCTGCGGTCGTTCGACGAAGCCCGTCTCGCCGCCGCAGTTCCTGAATTGCGGTGATGCATCGAGCACTTCACGCATATGATTCGCGTAGTGCTCCCAGTCCGTTGCGAGTCGCAAACGTCCGCCCGCCGCCATCACTCGCGCGACGAGCGCGATGAATGCAGGCTGGATGAGCCGCCGCTTGTGATGCCGCTTCTTCGGCCAGGGATCGGGGAAGAAAATGTGCACGAACTGGATGGATGCGGCCGGCAGCTGCTGAAGGACCTCGACCGCATCGTGTGTCATTGCGCGAACATTCGTGAGCTGCGAGGTCTGCGCTTCGAGCAGCAGATGTCCGACGCCGGGCTTGTGCACTTCGATCCCGACACAGTCGATGTCGGGATGGTTGCGGGCGAAATCCGCGAGTGCTTCGCCGTTACCGAAGCCAATCTCGATCATGCGTGGAGCATGGCGTTGGAATGCAGCATCCAGATCGATCGGCGCGCCGGAGAATTCGATGCCATAGATCGGCCACAGCTCGGTCATCGCACGCTGCTGTGCTGCGGTTGCACGCCCCATGCGAAGTACGAAGCTGCGAACTGCGCGACGGCGTGGTTCGGCGGAGTGTTGATCGTCGTCAGTCATCGCTGGAGCAGGCTCGGCAGAAGGGGCGCGGATGATAGCAGCCGGCACTCAGGTCCGAGTTTGCAGATGCTCCAGCAGCAATTGCGCTGCCGAATGCAGCTGACCCTGTGACCGCACGCAAAGAAAGAGATCGCGCTTCGCCCAGGCATCGCTCAGCGGAATCGCTGCGAGAGACAGCGAACGGATATACGCAGTCGTCGCTGCGCGCGGCATGATGCTCACGCCCAATCCTGCGGCCACCATCGCACACGCGGCATCGAAGCTCGTCACCTCGATCCGCCAGTTAAGTGACATGCCCGCATCCGCGGCGGCACGTGACAGCAGATTGTGCAGCGAGCTCGCCGCATGCAATCCGACGAACGGCAGCGCCACGACCTCCGAGAACGCGACCGACGTGCGCCCCGCGAAAGGATTGTCCGCCTTCGCGACCAGAACCAGTTCGTCCTTTCGAAATGGGATGGTCGAGAGGCCATCGATGACCGGCAGCTCGCTCACGATCCCGAAGTCCGCAGTGTTGTCGGCGACTGCCGCGGCAATCGTGGCGCTTACATGCTCTTCAAGGTGCACGTGAATGTCGGGATGTCGTGCTGCAAACGAAGCCAGCGTCGCGGGCAGAAACTCGACGATCGCGGAAATGTTGGCGAAGACACGGACATAGCCACGAGCACCCGATGCATGACGACGCATTTCATCGTCGAGCTGCTGCGCCTGATGCAGCATCGCTCGCGCCCGTACCAGCAACGCGTGTCCTGCAGCCGTCAACTCGATACCTTTCGCACCTCGCACCAGCAGCCCCGCGCCGAATCGCTCTTCCAGGTCGGAGATGCGCTTACTGACTGCGGAGGCCACGGTATGCGACCGCTCTGCTGCACGCGCGATGCTGCCGGCTTCCGCGACAGCGATGAACAATTCCAGGTCTCGTAGATCGAATCTCACTGCAAGCCTCGACGATCGGCGCCGTCCTTGCCGTGCGCCACATGCCCTGCATAGAATCCGTCCGGGCGCGGGTGTAGTTCAATGGTAGAACTGTAGCTTCCCAAGCTACTAACGTGGGTTCGATTCCCATCACCCGCTCCAATCCCGCCGCCCCAAGGGCGCCGCGATTGTCAACGTCGATGCGAGGCCTCGGACTCCTGTCACGAGCCTCGCAGGCTACGAGCGAAAAGCGTGGTTTTCGCTCTCCGCTCGCCACCTTCGGCGGCGGGCACATCCATGTGCCTGATCGGGAGTTGCGCTTCACCGTTTGCCCTTTCCTCCGCGAGGCAGGGCAAGGACGGGGTGCGGCATTTTTGCGGGGAGGCGCTACTAGAAAAAGACTGTGTTCGAACAAGCTTTCCGCAACATCGACGATGTCCTCCGTAAGGAGGCTGGGTGCACCACCGAGCTCGAACACCGAGCAGACATCGTGGCTGCTCTTCCTGGAGTACCTCGACGGGCTCGAGCAGGATAAGGCCACCGAGGCGGAGTTTGATGGCGCTCGTTGAGAGCCTCGGCGTAATCAGGCACACGTGTGAGATCCTGAGATCATGTACTGTCGCAGGAGCGCCGCTCTCAGCGAACTGAAGCGGCCGGTCCTTAACGAGGCGTTCTCCAGCAGGCTCTGGCCTGCGAGCAGATAAGTCATGCCGATCACAGTTGCCCAAATCGATGCGTGGCGAACCGCTCAGTCAGAGCATCAGAATCTTGAGTTCAAGGAAGCGAAGAATCAGTTCGACAATCGCAAGCTGTACAAGTATTGCGTGGCGCTTGCGAACGAGGGCGGTGGTTTTTTGCTACTTGGCGTAGAAGACAAACTGCCGCGACGCGTCGTAGGAACGTCCGCCTTCAACGACCCGATCGATATGGCCGCAAAGATGTTCCAGGCGCTCGGATTCCGAGTGGACATTGAGGAGGTCATGCATCCCCATGGTCGTGTCGTTGTGTTCACCATACCGGCACGGCCGCGAGGAACAGCATTTCAGTTCGAAGGTGCGTACTTGATGCGCGCGGGTGAAGAACTCGTTCCGATGAGCGAGGATCGGCTCCGCACGATCTTTGCGGAAGGACAGCCAGATTGGTTATCAGGCGTGGCGCTCGCCGGTTGCGATGATGATCAGGTTGTTCAATTGCTGGACACCCAAAGTTACTTTGATTTGCTGCATCTGCCGTATCCGGCAAATCGCTCTGGAGTACTCGAGCGGTTCAAAGCTGAAAGATTTATCGAACGTGATGGCGGAAAGTGGGCCATTGCGAATCTGGGTGCGATTCTCTTCGCCAAGAAGCTGGACCAATTCGATCGCTTGGCGCGAAAAGCGCCGCGCGTTATCACCTACGAAGGCAAGAACAAACTTCAGACCAAATCGGATAAGCCGGGAACGAAGGGTTATGCGGTGGGTTTCCAGGGGCTGGTTGAGTTCATCAACAGCCAGATACCCTCAAACGAAGTGATCGAGCAGGCGCTGCGACGCGAGGTCAAGATGTTTCCGGAGATTGCTGTTCGCGAACTAGTCGCCAACGCCCTCATTCATCAGGACTTCAATGAATCAGGTGCTTCAGTGATGATTGAGATCTACTCGGATCGACTGGAGATCTCGAATCCTGGAAAGCCATACATTTCTCCTGATCGATTCATCGACGAGTACCAATCACGCAATGAGCGGCTTGCGGACGTGATGCGGAGACTTGGAATCTGTGAGGAGAAGGGCAGCGGTGTAGACAAGGTCATCCAAGCGGCCGAGTTGTATCAACTTCCCGCGCCGGATTTCCGAATAGGAGATCGTCGAACGTCGGCAGTCCTTTTCTCCCATCGAGATATCGATCACATGGACCGCAACGATCGCATCCGGGCCTGCTACCAGCATTGCTGCCTGCGATACGTGATGAACGAGAGGATGACCAATCAGAGTCTGCGCGAACGGTTCAAGCTTCCCGAAGGCAAGACCGCGACTGTGTCTCAGATCATCTCGGCCACCGTAGACGCTGGGAAGATAAAGCTGGCCGATCCGGCGCAGACCTCAACGCGCTACCGGAGCTATCTCCCATTCTGGGCTTAGGTCCTCATTTAAACCTTCGCTCTTCACTCCGATGTGCGACCTCGTAAGTATCTGATCTGAAAGACTTTTCTTGTTTAAACGCAAAACGGCAGATTCTGAGGATCCCAGCCGTGCCGATAAACGAGCTGATCCCTTCACCCGATAAACAAGAAGGTGTGATGCCTGAGCCTCAGTCTGTGTCGGACAATCACCTATGTCACCTGCGGAAGTGCTATCCAGAGGCGCTGCAAAGTTGAACCTGCCGTGCCTCCCATGTAGCCGCTAAGGTTCGCTAGCTCTTGTGTTTGCAGACTGCTCGAACTCGCGGCTCGCGCCAATGATGTCTAGCGCGATCTGCTCGTCCGATCTCGCCGTGATGGCGGGATCCAGAAAAAGCTCGTACACCTTCACCGCCAGCACTGCGATTCCGGTGGGGGCTGTGGGTGCGCGTGAGCCGGGGAATGCGTGGCGTTTCTCGCGAATGAAATTCGCGGCGGCGAGCACTGCATCGTGTGCCTGTCGATCTTTATCGCTCGGATATTCGAAGCGCCATTCGTGTATGCGTTGGTTGATCACCGGTTTGCCGGGGCCGGCATCGATGCCGGCGGCGGTGAAGATGCGGCAGTCGTAGTCGCGGCAGGTTTGCGGGCGGCGATCGTAGATGGCGCATTGGCCTGCGTGCAGCATCGGGCACAGGCCGTTGTCGAGGTAGATCATCATCGCGTGGCCCGCCGGTTGGTCGGCGAGTGTGATGAGGAACTCGGGCGGGATCGACGCGCGCGCGGGCGCGTCGTGGGGTCGGATGGGAATGTAATACGAAGAAACGCAACATCCGACGCACGTGCCGCACGGGACATCTGTGCCTGCATCGCTCACGAGCGAGGCGCGCATCTTCTCCAGCCAGGCAAGGAAGGGGCCGGCGGGGACGTTATCGGAGGATTCTGGAAGCACGTTCGGCATTGATCGGCAGGCTCGATCGCGCAGCTCGGCGAGCCGCGGAAACTGTGCTGGTCCCTGCGGCTTCGCGCTGTTGAGAGGCGCGGTCATGTTCATCGGTGTGATCGTCTTGCGGAAGTTTACGGGCATGGTGCGTCCGCTATCGCGGCGTGCAGAATGCACCGATGAAGCTGCGCGAGTCACCTGCATTTCGTATAGGACTTTCCATTGCCATTGCGACGGGACTGTATGGCATTTCGTTCGGTGCTTTGAGCGTCGCGTCGGGTTTGAGTATCGGGCAGACGATCGCGCTCAGCCTGCTGATGTTTACCGGCGGTTCGCAGTTTGCGTTCATCGGCGTGATCGCGGGCGGCGGCTCGGGTTCGGCGGCGTGTGGAGCGGCAGCGTTGCTCGGCGTTCGCAATGCGGTGTACGGAATGCAGATGAGTCGGATGCTGCAGCTGCGTGGTCTGCGGAAGTTCGTTGCCGCGCAGATCACGATCGACGAATCGACCGCGACCGCCGCAGGCCAGATCGAGCCTGACGAGCAGAGTCGTGGCTTCTGGACGGCGGGCATCGGCGTCTTCATTTTGTGGAATCTGTTCACCGTGCTCGGTGCCGTGCTCGGCGATGCGATGGGCGATCCGCGTCGTTGGGGTCTCGATGGTGCCGCCGTCGCAGCCTTTCTTGGACTGCTCTGGCCGCGTCTGCGTGCGCGTGAACCGGTGGCGCTGGCGATCGTGAGTGCGCTCGTCACTGTCATCGCGGTTCCATGGGTGCCGCCTGGAGTGCCGATTCTGGTGGCCGCGTTCGTGGCGGCGATCTGGGGCTGGTTCACTCATGGATCTGCGAAACAAGGGCTCGAGCCCGATGTGGACCCCGCGACGTTCACGGATCGACGTCATTCGCAGAGGAAATCGCGATGACGCTCTGGGCATGGCTCCTGATCGCAAGCGCGGTGGCTTACGCGACCAAGATCGCAGGCTACCTGGTGCCGGCGCGCGCGCTTGCGAACGATCGCATGACGCATGTCGCGGGCACGCTCACGATCGGTTTGCTCGCATCGCTCACTGCGACCAATGCATTCACGGTCGGTCAGACTCTCGTGTTCGACGCGCGTGCCGGATCTCTCGTGGCTGCGGCGCTTGCGCTGTGGTGGCGAGTGCCGTTCCTGGGTGTAGTCGTCATTGGTGCGCTCACTGCGGCAGTGCTGCGCATGTTCGGTTGGGTGTAAGCAAGCTGCCAGTCACGTTCAGTTCGCGCCGCTCCAGGACGTCACGCAGACATACGCGCCCACGATGACGACTACCACGGCAAATTACACGCGCGAGTACATCCTTCTTCGACGCAGGTGCCGAGCGAAGCGTCCGCCCAGCACACCGCCGAGGACGCCGCCCAGAATGAAGACTCCAGCCAGCGGCCAGTCGACGAGCCCTGACAGGGCATAGCTCACGGAGGTCGTGAGTCCGAATGCCGTGATCGCCACCAGCGAAGATGCGACGGCCATGATCATGGGCATGTCGGTGGCGAGGATCAGGCCAGGCACGATCAGAAACCCTCCACCGATGCCGAAGAATCCCGACATCGCACCGGTCGCAAATCCGAGGCCGAGCAGTCGCGGGAGAAGATATGGAGCAGACGTACGATCGAGCCGTACTTGCTCATCGCCGCTGGCGTTTCGCGGCCTGAACATGAGCGCGCCGACGACGATCATCAGCACTCCGAACAGAAACTGCAGATGCGCGCCGTTCATCAGCTTGCCGAGTGCCGCGCCGACAGCAGCGCCGACGATGCCGCTCGAGGCAAACACGATCACGCAGCGCCATTTGATGAGCCCGCGCCGGCCGATCAGTGCCAGATTCGCGAGCGCGTTGGCAGTGACGGCAACAGCGGCGGTGCCGATCGCAACATGCGTAGAGCTGACGCCCATCACATGAACGATGAGCGGCATCGCCAGGATGGAACCGCCGCCGCCGACCAGCCCGAGCGTGACTCCAACCAGGGCTCCGCACGCTGCGCCTATCAGCCAGTGCAGCATGATCAGGCTGCGGCGCGGCGATTCCAGGGCATGTGTTGCAGCGCGCGCGCCATGCCGCAAAAACCGGTTGCGCCGGCATACATGAGGCCCGCGCCGACGAAGCCGGCAATGCCGTAGAACCAGGGCGAAACCGCGCTGCCGAGAACCACGCCCAGCACGACCAGACCGCCCGCTACGAGCTGGACCTGCCGCATGATCTCGAGCGGTTGTTTGCGATCGACGTGGACCGGGAAGCCGGCCTTCTTCCAGGCATCGAGACCGCCTTCGAGCATGTAAGCATCACAGGCAACCGTGCTCGCCAATCGATCCGCATGCGTGCTCGTGCGCATGCCCGATCGACAATGGAAGATCACCTGCGTGGCGTGACCCATACCGAGCGATTCAGGCAATGTGGAGATGGGCTGCGATTGCGACTGTGGAATGTATTCGCGAGCGTGCTCGTCCGCCTCGCGAATGTCGATCATCACGGCGCCGGCATCCATCAACGCTTTGGCTTGTTCAGCCGAAATGGAACGAAGTGACATACGCACCTCCTAAGAACAGTAGATGTCTTTCAGAACGGTAATCAGCCGTTCGAGATTGGGATCGGCCAGGCGGTACAGGATCGACTGCGCCTCGCGCCGGCTTTCCAGTAGTCCTTCCTCGCGCATACGCGCGAGATGCTGCGATGCGGCCGATGGGCTCAGTCCTACGGCTTCCGCGAGCTCGCCTGCGCTTGCTTCCTCGCTGCCGATCAACGTGCACAGGATGAGCAGGCGCCGCTCGTTGCCGAGCGAACGCAGCAGGGCTGCCGCCTCGTCGGCGCTTGCCTTCATTTTCGTCAGATCGCGTTTTGTCAGAGTCATGCGGATCTTCGTAATTGAGTAGATTCTTAATTTAGAGGATACTAAAATAAAACGCAATCGGAGGATTTCGACCATGAACGATCAAGCTCAGATTCGCGCCTTCTTCGACGAGCCAACGAGTACCGTCACTTATCTGGTGTCCGATCCTGCGACGGGCAAGGCTGCGATCATCGATCCGGTGCTCGACTACGACCATCGCTCCGGCGAGGCGGATGTGACGTCGGCACGCAAGGTGTTGGACGCCGCGCGTGAAGCAGGTCTTACGATCGAATGGATCTTGGAAACACATGCGCATGCGGATCACTTGTCAGCGGCACCTTTTCTCAAGCTCGAGACGGGTGCGCGCACGGGCATCGGCGAGCGCATTCGTGAGGTGCAGCGGATCTTCCGGCCCGTGTTCAATCTCCAGGACCTGGCGGGCGATGGTCGCGAGTTCGATCACCTATTCAAGGATGGCGAGAGATTCAAGCTGGGCACGCTCGAGATCGAGGTGATTCACACGCCGGGGCATACGCCTGCGTGTGTGGCGTATCGGGTGGGCGATGCCGTGTTCGTGGGCGACACGTTGTTCATGCCCGACTACGGCACCGCGCGCGCCGATTTCCCGGGTGGCGACGCCGGGCAGCTCTATCGGTCCATCCATCGCTTGTTGTCGCTGCCTGCGCCGACGCGCTTGTACATGTGCCACGACTACAAGAGCGCCGAGCGCGACAGCTATGCCTGGGAAACGACCGTGGCCGAACAGCGCGAGCGCAACGTGCACGTAGGCGGCAACGTCTCCGAGGCCGAGTTCGTCGCCATGCGCACTGCGCGCGACGCGAAACTTGCTGCGCCGGTGCTGCTGCTGCCTTCCATCCAGGTGAACGTGCGTGCGGGCCGCTTTCCGTCGGCCGAGAGCAATGGAGTTCGATACCTGAAGATTCCAGTCCGGCTGCACGACGCGGAACTCGCCCGCTCGATGTAAAGCCTGCGCGCGTGAGTCAGCGGCCCCCGCTCTCCGCTAAACTTGTGCCATGTTTGCCTATATCGATCCCAACGTCCGGGCCCGGCTCATCGCGGAACACAAGTTGATCCGCATCGATGCGCACGGGCGTGAGCTCGCTCCCGAAGGCGCGCGGCCGCACGATGACGGTCCTGCGATCAATGTGCTGGGTCCAATTCCTTTGCCGATCGACATCGGCGGAGAGCAGCACCTGTTTCAGTGGTATGCATTCGTTCGGCAGACCGAGTTGCAGGAAGCCAATCGCATCGCGGATTCGCTGCGAGGCGAAGGCCGACAGCATCTGTTCTCGGTGCTCTCCAGCAACATGTCCGTGAACAGCGTGCTGATGCTCGGCGATTTCCGTGCGGCAGAAAATCCGCTCGTGCGCGTGCATTCCTGCTGTCTCACGGGCGATGTCTTTGGATCCAAGCGGTGCGAGTGCGGGCCGCAGCTCGAGCAGGGATTCCGGCGCATCGAAGCCGAAGGGACGGGAGCCGTCATTTATATGAGCGGCCACGAAGGCCGCGGCATAGGCCTATGGGCGAAGGCCGTGACGTACGTGCTGCAGGATTGCGGACAGGACACCTATCAGGCGAATCGCTCGCTGGGTCTGCCTGATGACAGCCGCGACTTCAGCGACGCCGCATCGATCCTGCTGTATCTGCGCGGCGATCGACCGATCCGCTTGATGAGCAACAATCCAAAGAAGCTAGCCGATCTGCGCGCCGGCGGCCTCCATCACATCCAGGCCGAAAAACACGTCACCGGCGTCAGCGCCGCCAATCGCCGCTACCTGGCGGCCAAGCGCACGTGGGGTCACACGCTGGATCCGACGGATATTTCGAATGAAGATAGTGATGAGTGATGAGTGATGAGTGATGAGCAATGAGCAATGAAAGAGGGGTACAGGTCGCTCGCGTTACCTGCGCATAACGCATCACTGATCACCCATCACGCGTCACTGGCCGCTCAGCGCGGCGCTCCGATCAATGAGCAATGAGCAATAAAAGAGGGGTACAGGTCGCTCGCGTTACCTGCGCATAACGCATCACTGATCACCCATCACGCATCACTCGCCGCTCAGCGCGGCGCTCCGAGCAATGAAAGAGGGACGCAGGTCGCTCGCGCTACCTGCTCATCACGCATCACTCATCACCCATCACTCGCTGCTTAGCGCTGCGCTAGCAGTTAGCAATGAGGAGTTGGAAGGCAGAAGTCCCGGTGGTGCACGCCGCCTCTTCTTCCTTCATTACTCATTGCTCACTACTAATTTCTAATTGCTCAACGCTGCGCTCACGATCTGCTGCGCTTCTTTGACGATGGCGTTCAGGTGCGCGTCGTCGCGGAAGCTTTCTGCGTAGATCTTGTAGATGTCTTCGGTGCCTGAGGGTCGGGCGGCGAACCAGCCGCTGGCGGTGACGACCTTGAGTCCGCCGATCGGTGCATTGTTGCCCGGTGCGTTCGTGAGACGCGCCGTGATGGTGTCGCCTGCCAGTGTCGTCGCCGTCACATCTTCCGGTGCGAGTTTGCCGAGGCGCGCTTTCTCGGCCGGCGTCGCTTTCGCATCGATGCGCGTGTAACGCGGCGAGCCGAACTCTCTGGTCAGCTCCTGATAGTGCTGTCCAGGATCCTTGCCTGTCACAGCGGTCATCTCCGCCGCGAGCAGATTCAGGATCAGGCCGTCTTTGTCCGTCGTCCACACCGAGCCGTCGCGACGCAGGAAGCTTGCGCCTGCACTTTCTTCGCCGCCGAAACAGAACGTGCCTTCGAACAGGCCTTGCACGAACCATTTGAAGCCGACCGGTACTTCGGTGAGCTTGCGTCCGAGACTGGCGACGACGCGATCGATCATGGCGCTGCTCACGAGCGTCTTGCCGACTGCGGCCGTCTGGGGCCAATCGGGCCGATGCGTGAGCAGGTAACGAATCGCAACTGCAAGGTAATGATTCGGATTCATCAGCCCGTCTGGGGTGACGATGCCGTGTCGATCCGCGTCGGCATCGTTGGCAAACGCGACTTTGTAGCGATTGCGCAATTGGACCAGGCCCGCCATCGCGTACGGGCTCGAGCAATCCATGCGGATCTTGCCGTCGTGATCGACGGTCATGAATGAGAAGGTCGGATCGACCTTGGGATTTACGACATCGATGTGAATGCCGTATTTCGCATTGATGCGTTCCCAGTAGCGCACGCCTGCGCCGCCGAGGGGGTCGACGCCGAGTCTGAGTCCGGCGCGTTTGATCGCCTCGAAATTGATGACGTTCTCCAGGTCATCGACGTACGGCTGAATCAAGTCCTCCTGTTTCGTCGTGCTCGCCGCGAGGGCCTTTTCGTACGGAACGTACCTGACGCCGTCATTGCGCGCGCGCAGCAGCTCGTTCGCGCGATTCTGAATCCACTTGGTCACTTGCGTGTCGGCCGGACCGCCGTCCGGCGGGTTGTATTTGAAGCCGCCGTCTTCCGGTGGATTGTGCGACGGGGTGATCACGATGCCGTCTGCCTGTTTCGCGGGACGGTTGCGGTTGTAGGCGAGGATCGCGCGCGAAATGACGGGTGTGGGCGTCCAGCCATCGTCGGCCTGGATGATGACGTCGACTTCGTTGGCGGCGAGCACCTCGAGTGCCGTGCGTTGCGCAGGTGCCGAGAGCGCGTGTGTGTCCTTGCCCATGTAAATGGGCCCATCGATCTTCTGCCAGCGCCGGTAATCACAGATCGCCTGCGTAATCGCGAGGATGTGAGCCTCGTTGAAAGAGCCGCGCAGCGAAGAACCGCGATGGCCGCTCGTGCCGAACGACACCTGTTCGGTCGAAAGCTCCGGATTGGGCTCGCGCGAGTAGTACTCGCTCTCCAGCTTGTCGATGTTGACCAGGAGATTCGACGGAGCAGGTTGCCCTGCGAGCGGTGACAACGCCATGGATGCCTCGGTTGGAACGTTGCGGATTGCGGACCATCCTAAACAAACGAGACGGTACTCGCGATCCATGAAAATCGCGCCGTCGCCATGACAAACACCTCGTGCGCACTGCGCCGGGGCGTCCGATCCGATCCGTCATCCCGGCGGTGCGCGAAACACCCCACATGGAGAGCCGCGACGGGTCCATAGCGCCGACCGATGCGTTAAGTCTCTATCCTTCATCGCCAATCCCCACTCGCGGCGGGGCCCCTGTCAGGGATGGCGAATCCGGGCGAAGCTTCGATAATCCACCCATCACCTGCAACGGTTCGTATTTCATGACCGCCAAGCTGCTCATCATCGACCCCCAGAACGACTTTTGCGACATCGACGGCGCGGCGCTTCCAGTGGCCGGCGCCGTGCAGGATCTCGGGCGTCTGGGGCACTTTCTGCGCACGGCCGGCCCGCGCTTGAGCGATCTGATCGTGACGCTCGATTCGCATCCGACGGTGGCGATCGAACGGCCCACCTTCTGGCGGCGAGGCGATGGCAATGAGGTCGCGCCGTTCACGCAAGTGACGGAGGCGCAGGTGCGCGCGGGCGAGTTTCTGCCGCGCGATCGCGCGTTACTGGAGGACGTGCTGGGATATCTGCATGCGCTCGAGGCGGGCAGACGCTACACACTGATGATCTGGCCGGTGCACTGTGTCGTCGGTACGTGGGGTCACAACATCTATCCGGCGCTGGCGAGTGAGATCGCGCAATGGGAGATTGCGCAGCAGCGCGGAGCCCTGAAGGTGCTCAAAGGCATGAATCCGATGACGGAACAGTACAGTGCGGTCAAGGCCGAAGTTCCTCGGGCTGACGATCCGCGAACGCAGGCGAATCGCGAGTTGATCGCACGCGCAGCGCCGCAGGACGCTCCGCTGTTCGTCGCCGGCGAAGCAGCCAGTCACTGCGTGTACGCAACGCTCATGCATCTGTTCGAGGAAATGTCCGAAGTGCAGCGGCAACGTGTGGTGCTCCTGCGCGACTGCATGAGTCCGGTCGCAGGCTTCGAATCTCACGCAGCACGCTTCTTCGACGAAGCGATCGGGCTGGGTGCGCGCGTGCTCACGCACGACGAAGCGCTGCGGCTCCTTTGAAAGGCAATTCCATGGCGACTTTCGACCCCGTCATTCGCTCGCTGCTCGACACGGATCTGTACAAGTTCACGATGTGGCAGCCGTTCCTGCACTTTTTTCCGAGCAACCAGGCGACTTATCGCTTTGTCTGTCGCAATCAGCCTGAGTATCCGCTGGCCGAGCTGCGCGATGACGTGGAGGCCCAGATCGAGCATTTGTGTTCGCTGAATTTCGCCGAAGACGAGCTCGCGTTCCTCGCCTCCAAGCGCTACATCAAGAGTCACTTCATCGATTACCTGCGCATTTTTCATTTCCAGCGCCGCTACATTTCCATCGAAAGCCGCGGTGACCAGTTGGAAATCGTCGCGTCAGGCCCGCAGATCCATGTGATGGGATTCGAAGTGTTCGTCCTGTCGATCGTCAACGAGCTGTACTTCCGACGCTTCGCGAGCGAACGGGTGCTCGCCGAAGGTCGCCGGCGCCTGCACGCGAAGATCGGGCAGCTGCGCAAGTTCGAAGCCGGGGAGCTTGCGCAGAAGATGTTGCGACATCCCTTCGAGTTCTTCGATTTCGGGACCCGTCGTCGCTTCTCCCGGGACTGGCACGACGAGGTGATCGGCACGCTGGCGCGCGAGGTGCCGCAGTTCTTCAAAGGCACCTCTAACGTCTATCTCTCACGGAAGTTCGACATCGCCACGATCGGCACGATGGCGCACGAATACCTGCAGACCTTTCAGGCCGTCGGTATTCAGCTCAAGAATTTTCAGAAGGCGGCGCTCGAGCACTGGGTGCAGGAGTATCGCGGCGATCTCGGCATTGCATTGACCGACGTCATTAGCATGGATGCGTTCCTGCGCGACTTCGATCTGTACTTTGCCAAGCTCTTCGAAGGTCAGCGTCACGACTCGGGCGATCCGGTCGTGTGGGGCGAAAAGGCGCTGGACCACTATCGCAAGCTGCGCATCGATTCACACACCAAACGCCTGGTGTTTTCGGATGGGCTGGAGGTTTCGACGGCACTTGATCTGTACGCGCACTTCGCCGATCGCGTGCAATGCGGTTTCGGCATCGGCACCAGTCTTTCCAACGACGTCGGTCTCAACCCGTTGAACATCGTCATGAAGCTCACCGAATGCAACGGCCAGTCGGTGGCCAAGCTTTCGGATGCCCCGGGCAAGACGATGTGCGCCGATGAAACATTTCTCGCGTACATGCGTCAGGTCTTCAGCTACGACGTGAAATAGACATGCTCAAGCTCACACTGGCTCAGATCAATCCGACGATCGGTGACATCGAAGGCAATCTTGCGCTCATGAAGCGAGCCGCCGTACGCGCTCATGCCGAGGGCGCGACGCTCGTGATCTTTCCGGAAATGTGCGTGACCGCGTACTACCCCGCGGACCTGCTCGACGATGCCGAGTTCCTGAAGCGCGTCGCACGCGGGCTCGAGAATCTGCTTGCGAGCTCGCGTGAGCTGCCTGAGCTCTACTTGGTGATCGGCGCACCGACGCCGCACACCGGTATGGGAAAGAGGCTGTACAACAGCCTCATCGTGATCAGAGACGGCAAAGTGCTGCTGCAGTATCACAAGCAGCTGCTGCCGACCTACAACATCTTCGACGAGCGACGTCACTTCGAGCCCGGGCCCGACGTCGCCCAGGTGCTGCGGATCGGTAGTGCGCGCGTGGGCTTCATGATCTGCGAGGATGGCTGGAACGACGAGAGCCAGGAGTACGACGTGAACCCGTTCCTGCGCCTCGCGGCGGCCGCGCCGGATCTGGTGATCTCGATCAATGCGAGTCCTTCGAATATCGGCAAGCGCGAGCAGCGGCACGACATCTTTCGACAGGCCTGCGCAAGACATCAGCTTGCACTGGTGTATGTGAACCAGATCGGCGGGCACGATCAGGTTGTGTTCGATGGCGCTTCCTTTGCAATCGAACCCCAGGACGGTCTCGTCTTCGAAGCGCAGCGTTTCGTGGAAGACGTCGTAACCCTGAGGTTCGATCCTAACGAGCAGAAATTTTCGAACGCAGATGGGGAGGCGATTCCCAAACCTTCGCGAGAAGGGTTACCGGTCTGCGAGTTCTATCGACGACAGATCGTGCTGGGGCTGAAGGATTACGCGCGTCGCTGCGGATTCACGACTGCGGTCATCGGGTCTTCGGGCGGTATCGATTCGGCCTTGAGCCTGGCGCTCGCGGTCGAAGCGCTCGGTGCGCAGAACGTCGTTGCGATCACGATGCCCTCCGAATATTCGAGCAGCGGCAGTGTGAGCGACTCGGAGGCGCTCTGTCGCAATCTGGGAATCGTGCTGCTGACGCATCCGATTCGCGAGCTGGTCGAGGGCTACAAGGTGGGCTTCGAGCGAGCCACTGGCACGCCGCTCGCGGGATTACCGCTCGAGAATCTGCAGGCACGCATTCGCGGCACGATCCTCATGGAATATTCGAACAGTTTCGGACATCTGCTGCTGACGACGGGCAACAAGAGCGAGATCTCGGTCGGCTATTGCACGCTGTATGGCGACACCAATGGGGGCCTCGGCATCATCGGGGACATCTACAAGACCGAAGTGTTCGCGCTGAGCCGCCACATCAACAGCACCGCGGGGCGCGAGATCATTCCGCCGGCGATCATCGACAAGATGCCCTCCGCCGAGCTGGCGCCGGGGCAGAAGGACACCGATTCATTGCCGCCGTACGAAGTGCTGGATGAGATTCTGAAGATTCTCATCGAAGGCGAACGGCTCGCCGAACCAGAACGCCTCATTGCAGAAGCGAAGGTTCGGCAGTTGTCGTCGTCTGGCGAGGGCGAGGCGCTCATCGCACGCGTCAAGAAGATGATCGGGCGCAACGAATACAAGCGGCGTCAGGCGCCGCCCATTCTACGGGTGCGCGCTCGCGCATTCGGCAGCGGTCGTCAGATGCCGATCGCGGCGCATTACTGAAGCAGACACCATGAAAGCGGATGTGTCGGTCATCATCGGTCGCTGGCAGATCCTGCAGCGTGGTCATGGCACCTTGATTCGTGCCGCGCTCGAACATTCTCCGCGCGTCGTGGTCGTGATCGGCTCTGCCTGGCGCTCGCGCGATGCGCACAATCCATTCACCTGGCAGGAGCGCCAGCAGCAATTCGAAGCAGTGCTGAGCCCGCACGATCTGGATCGCGTGTCATTCCTGCCGGTGCGCGACTATTTCGATGACGAGCGCTGGCTCTCGGCCGTTCGTGCCGGTGTGGCGGAACTGTCGAAGCCTGCCGATTCCATTTCGATCGTCGGATTCAAGAAGGATCACACCTCGGCCTACCTCGACCGTTTCTCTGGCTGGGGCATGATCGAGGTCGAGCCCGAGTTCGAGATCAGCGCGTCCGACCTGCGGCGCATCTATTTCGAGGCGAGTGAGATGTCCGCAGCACTCACGATCATCGGCAATTACGTGGAGCCGGGCGTACTTGCATATCTGGAAGCATGGTCGATGCTGCCGGCATATCGTCGTTGTGCGGCGGAGCACAAGGCGGTACAGGAGTATCGACGCAAATACACGGCTCCCGTATCGCTGACCGCCGATGCGGTCGTCACCACCTGCGAGCACGTGCTATTGATTCGTCGCGGAGGCACGATCGGTCACGGGCTCCTGGCACTACCGGGAGGCTTTCTCGAGCCGCGCGAACGTTTTTACGAGGCTGCGGTGCGCGAGCTCGGCGAAGAAACGGGCTACCGAACGCTGCCGTCGCAGATGAAGGCCACACTGAAAGGGCAGGCAGTGTTCGATCATCCTGATCGCAGTCCGCGCGGCAGAATCATCACCACCGCGTTTCATTTCGAACTCGGGGATACGCATCTGCCCGAGGTGCAAGGACAGGACGATGCCAGGGAGGCGCTGTGGGTCGCGATCGGCGAGCTGCCCAAACTCGAAGATCAGCTCTTCGAGGATCACGCCACGATCCTGGATCATTTTCTGGGCTTATTTCCCACCGCTTGATGCGCGCACAGCTCATCGTCAGGAATCACCTATGACACCCGCACGTTCGATCCGGATTCTGGTACTCACGCTGGTCTGTTTCATGGCCGCGTGCTCGACTTTGCCGGGCCGTGATCCGCCCGCAGTCTCAGTGGCCGGCATCGAGCCATTGCAAGGTCAGGGGCTGGAGCTGCGCATGCTGCTCAAGCTGCGTGTGCAGAATCCGAATGACACGCCGATCGACTACAACGGCGTGGCAGTGTCGCTGGACGTTCAGGGTCGAAAATTCGCAAGCGGCGTGAGCGACGCAGCGGGCAGCGTGCCGCGGTTCGGCGAGTCCGTGATTGCGATCCCCGTCACGATTCCGGCTTTCCAGATCGCTCGACAGATCCTCGGCATTGCGAATGCACCGCCCACCGGAAAGTTTCGTTACGAAATGAAAGGCAAGCTGAACGCATCGGTGTTCGGCACAACTCGCTTCACAAGCCAGGGCGAACTCGAGCTGCCTCAAGGTGTCTACGGGCCTGCGTCCCCCTGAACCGGGAGCGATGACGAAGTCGTCACCTGCGCCGTTGCCCGCGCGGGCGACATAGAATCGGCAAAACGACATACAGCGTCATCGCCCTCAAGGGCGACCAACCATTCACTTCCGGAGCGGGACTTGGTGAATTCGATTCCAGGCAGGCAACTTCGCGGCCTGCGCGCGATGCTCATCGTCACTGCATTGCTCGCTGTCACGGGAAACGCGTGGGCCGCACTCAAAGCGACTGCGCCGACCGGTGTCGACCTCACCGGTTATTGGCGACTCAATACGGCGCTGAGCGACGATGCGGAAAAACTGCTGCAGCAGCGCCTCGACCAGGAGCGTCGCGAGCGCGAACGATGGATGCAGCGACAAGGCATCGAGGATCCGCTGGGCATTCCACCCATCGACGGCGCCGGCGATGCGCCGCAGGCAGGAACCTCACCGCCTGAGCGCAGACCCGCTCGCTCCCGCAATCGTCAGCTGCAACAGATGCGAGACATGCTCGGCATCACCGATACGCTGTCGATCACTCAGTCCGGAAGCAAAGTGCAGATCCAGACCGAATACGACACACGCAGCCTCGAAGCGGGCACGAGAAGTCAGGTGTCGCTGCCGCAAGGCGAGCTCGCCGATTCGCGCGTCGGCTGGGACGGGATGTGGTTTGTCATCGACCGCCGCTCGCGGGGTCCGCGCGTGCTCGAGAAATATCGCTGGAACAAGAAAACCGACCAGCTCGAATCCCTGCTCGTCTGGAGCGGCGACAGCCCCCTCGCCGGCATCAAAGTCCGCCGCGTCTTCGACCGGATGAAAGAACCCCCACCGAAGCCGGATCCGGAGAGAGGACCGGTTCGATAAATTGACAATTGACAATGGACAATGGACAACGAAAAGAGAGTGAGTGCGGCAAAGCGAACGCGCAAGTCGCGCGTAGCATGCAATGACTGAAGCGGCAGTCAGCTGCGTTGTTCTGCGTTGTCCATTGTCAATTGTTCATTATCAATTGGGCTACGTGCCGTACCCCATCACCGCCTTCACCTCCAGAAACTCCTTCAATCCTTCGCGGCCCCATTCGCGGCCGTTGCCGGATTGTTTGTAGCCGCCGAAGGGCGCGTTCGAGTCGGTGGAGGCGCCGTTGAGGTGAACCATGCCGACGCGCAGTTTGCTGGCGATGCGGCGGGCGTGGTCGAGGTTGCCTGAGTACACGTAGCCCGAGAGGCCGTAGACGGTGTCGTTGGCGATCTTCACGGCTTCTTCTTCGGTCTCGTACGGAATCATCACGAGCACCGGTCCGAAGATTTCCTCGCGTGCGATCGTCATCGAGTTGTTCACGTTCGCGAAGATCGTGGGCTTGATGAAATAACCTTTCTCGATGCCTCCGGGTCGGCCGGGACCGCCGGTGATCACGGAAGCGCCTTCATCGATGCCTTGCTGCAGCAGCCGCTGAATCTTCTCGAACTGATTGCGGTTCGACACCGGACCCATGGTCACTCCCGGCGCCTTGGGATCGCCGACGTTGCAACGTTCGGCCACTGTCTTCGCGATCTTCACGGCCTCGTCGTAGACCTTCTTCGGCACGAGCATGCGCGAGGGTGCGTTACATGACTGACCGGTGTTCGACATCATCGACAGCACGCCTTGTTTGATCGCGGCGTTGAGATCGGCGTCCTCGAGGATGATGTTGGCGGATTTGCCGCCGAGCTCCTGCGACACCCGCTTGACCGTATCGGCGGCCGCTTTCGCAACCTGCACGCCTGCGCGCGTTGAACCCGTGAATGACACCATATCGATGTCGGGATGACGCGAGATGGCTTCACCGACCGTCGGTCCATCGCCATCGATCATGTTGAACACGCCGCGCGGTACACCGGCTTCTTCGAGGATTTCGGCGAACACGTGAGCGCTGAGCGGGGCCACTTCGCTGGGTTTCAGCACGACCGTACAACCGGCGGCAAGCGCAGGCGCCACCTTGCATGCGATCTGATTGATGGGCCAGTTCCAAGGCGTGATCAGACCGCACACACCGACCGGTTCGCGCCGCAGACGCGTGCTGCCGAGTTGCTCTTCGAACTCGAAATCCTTGAGTGCGGCAAGCGTTGCCGCGAAGTGAGCCGGACCGCTCGCGGCCTGCGAGTTGAGCGCGAGCTTCATCGGTGCACCCATTTCATCGCTGATCGCCTGTGCGAGCCGCTGCATGTGCGGCTCGAACGATTTCAGAATTCTCTCCAGTAGCGCGATGCGTTCCTCGCGCGTGGTCTGGGAGAAGGTTTCGAAGGCACGCTTCGCTGCGGCGGTGGCCGCGTCCACGTCCGCCGCGGTGCCCAGCAGAATCCTGCCGACGGGCTGTTCAGTCGCCGGGTTGATGACGTCGAGTTCCTTGCGTCCGGCAGGGACCACCCAGGAACCGTCAATGAAAAATCTGCGGCAGTCGTACATACGAGCCTCGGCATCGCCGATGAGAGGAATGAAGGGGAGGGCTGGATCATAACGTGTGCGGTCGACGGGCCGATGCCGTGCTGACGCCTACGCACATGAATCAGATGACATGTTCTACGGGTATTTCTGCACCGCGGGGCGAGCCGTCCCAAGACCCTGCTTGCAGTGGCAAGAAGTCCCCGCGGCATGCCTTGTCGCCGCCCGTTGCGAACTCAGCGGAGAGATCTTGCCGGCTCGCCCGACGCTCTGATAGCCTCCGATTGTCACCGGTGTCATTCTGGACTGGACAGAATGCAACCGGTGTCATCTGGTGGAAATCACTCCGCTTGCAAGCGCCGGGAACTGGCGCGGTCCGAGGAGCGCGGCTGTTGATGCTGCAAGGCAGGCAGGCCGGCTCCCGCTCGTAGTAATGATTGGGGGATAAACACATGCCGGCATTCGATCGTAAGCACGGTCCGCTGCGCGCCTCTGTCCGCGCGGTCCTGGGCCTGGCTTCAATGTCCATCGTGGCAATTTCCGCGCAAGCGCAGGAAGCCCAGCCACAGAAGACGGATTCGCTGGAAGAGGTGGTCGTCACGGGCTTTCGCGAAAGCCTCAATCTCGCATTGAGCGACAAGCGCGATGCCATCGGCGCGGTCGATGCGATTCGGGCTGAAGACATCGCCGATTTCCCCGACCTGAATCTGGCCGAATCCATCCAGCGTATTCCCGGTGTCGCCATCTCGCGCGATGCGGGCGAAGGTCGCACCATCTCCGTTCGCGGTCTGTCGCCCGAGTTCACGCGTGTGCGCCTGAACGGTATCGAAGCGATGTCGGCCAACGGCGGCACGGACGCGGCAGGTGGCACGAATCGCGGCCGCGGCTTCGATTTCAACACCTTCGCTTCGGAGCTGTTCAACAGCATCGTCGTGCACAAGTCCGCCTCCGCGGAACTGGAAGAAGGCTCGCTCGGTGCGACGGTCGATCTGCGAACCGCTCGACCGTTCGACTACGACGGTTTCCAGTTCGTCGTGTCGGGACAAGGCCAGTACAACGATCTGTCCGAGAACGTCGATCCCCGTGCCTCGATGCTCCTGAGCAATATCTGGGGTGATGGCACGTTCGGCGCGCTGGTGTCCGTCGCATACACGGATCGCAGCTCGATCGACGAAGGCTCGAGCACGGTTCGGTGGGGTCAGGCGAGCGCGAACGGCAACTTCGCTGCCGAGAACACTGCGAACTACACATTGCAGGAGCTCAATGCCGCGTTCGTCCCGCGCATTCCGCGCTACGACTATTACGAGCACAAACAGGATCGTCTGGGTGTCACCGGTTCGCTGCAATGGGCGCCGAGCGATCGTTTCCAGCTGAATCTGGATACCGCATACGCCGAGTTCAATGCCGAGCGCGATGAGATCTTCCTGGAGATTCCGAACTTCAGTGCGGCGGCCAACGGCATCACTGTTCAGGACGCCGTGATCGACCAGAACAACACGCTCGTGTACGGCGTATTCAACAACGTCGACATCCGTTCGGAGCATCGTCACGACGAACTGTCCACGAAGTTCAAACAGGCAACGCTCGATGGCGTCTTCGAGATCACCGATACGCTGAAGGCGACTGCGCTCATCGGCCACTCGGAAGCGAAGCACGACAATCCGCAACAGACGACCTTGCTGTTCGACTGGCTGGGCTTTCCGCAAATCACTTACGACTATCGCGGTAACAGTCGCTTGCCGCTGCTGCAGTTCAGCGGCGCTGACGTGACTTCTTCTGGTCAAGGCGTGCGACCGCCAGCGGGCTCGCCGCAGACGTATCAGTCGAACGGCTGGTATCTCTCACAGGTCCGTTTGCGTCCGCAGACGACAGAGAACAGTTACGACACCGGCCAGCTGCAGCTCGAATGGAATGCGAGCGAGACTTTCACGCTGAAGGGCGGGGCTCAGTACAAGAAGTTCGAGTTCGAGACCACGGAGCTGCGGCGTTCGAACGGCACGAATTCGAATCAGGAAGCGACGATTCCCGCCAACATCGCGGCCATTCCGGTGGCGGACTACGGCAGTCAGTTCAGGCTGGCACGCGGATTCAATGTGCCGAACGGCACCACGACCCGTTTCCTGGTGCCCGATATGGGCAGGGCTACGGAGCTGTTCGACCTGTACAACACCTCGGTGTGGACGATGGGTCCGCAACCGGCGCTCAATAACAATCGCGGCGTGACCGAAGAGGACACCGGCGGCTTCGTGCAGCTGGACTGGAATACGACCGTGTTCGATCGCACTCTGCGCGGCAACGTCGGCGTGCGTTACGTCGAGACGAAGCAAGACTCGGACGGCTACAGCTATATCGCGGGCGCCCCTGTTTTCGTCGAAGCCGAGCGCACCTATGACAACACGCTGCCCTCGTTCAATCTCGCTTACAACCTGACGGACGATTTCATCCTGCGGGCATCGGCTGCAAAGGTCATGTCGCGTCCGGGTCTGGGAGGCATCAATCCCGGCGGCACGGTGAGTGTTTCCGGTTCGTCGCGTACCGCGACCCTCGGCAACCCAAATCTCGAGCCGACGCTCGCGAAGGCGTATGACCTGGCGTTCGAATGGTATTTCGCAGACGAGTCGCTGCTTGCACTCGCGCTGTTCTACAAGGATGTCGAAGCGCGTCCGACAGGCACGAGCACGACGGGACCGTTCACGGGCAACCCGTTCGGCATTCCCGATAGCGTCGCGATCGCAGCGTGCGGTGCGACGGCCGGTTGCTCGCCGGCAGCCGACTGGACGTTCAACACGACCGTGATGGGCGAGGGCGGCTGGCTGAAAGGATTCGAAGTCAGTTACCAGCAGCCGTTCACGTTCCTGCCGGGCTGGATGTCGGGCTTCGGCACGATCCTGAACTACACATACGTCGATTCGGAGTTCGAATACCCGAACGGCGCGAGCGTCATCATCGAGCAGCTCGATGGACTGTCGAAGGAGTCCTGGAATGCGACGCTGTACTACGAGACAGGTCCGTTCTCCGCACGTGTATCAGCGGCCTATCGCGATCAGTATCTGACACGCGTTCCGGGTCAGAACGGCAACTCTGTCGAAGGGACGCTGGATACGCTGACGGTCGATGGATCGGTGCGTTACTCGGTGACAGGCAATCTCGATGTGACACTCGAGATGCTGAATCTCACTGACGAATGGCAGGATCAGTACGTGGACGCTTCGAATCGTCCCGTCTTCTATCACCACACCGGTCGCAACTACATTCTCGGTGCGCGCTACAAATTCTGAGACCCCTGATACTCAGATTCGGGCGCCGGAACTCGCTCCACGGTCCGGCGCCCTTTTTATTTCCGGCTGTGTTGCCGAGCGGCGCGCTCGTGTCGTGCAATCCAGTCTCGATCGAGAGTGACGTGATGAGCGAACGAAGCAAACGTGCATCACTGAGCCGCCGTGATGTCATCCAGGGCGCGGCTGCCACGCTTGCGGTTATGCAATCGGGTGCGGCTTTCGGTGCGACGAGCGCCCACGTCACGGCGACGACGCGAGCGGGGAAAATTCGTGGCCGCGTGATCGAGCGCGTGAAAGTGTTCAAAGGCATTCCCTACGGTGCAGACACCTCCGTGCGGCGATTTCTCCCGCCCGCGCTTCCTGAGTCGTGGGCGGGGACGCACGATTGTTACGAGTACGGACCTGCGTGTCCGCAGCCGGGCATCAGCGAACCGATGAGCGAGGATTGCCTGGTGCTCAACGTCTGGACGCCGGGCCTGCGTGATCGCGCGAAACGCCCGGTGATGGTTTACATCCACGGCGGTGAGTTCAGTTCGGGATCAGGATCGAGCGCGATCTATGACGGCACGCAGCTGTGTCAGCGTGGCGATGTCGTCGTCATCACGCTCAATCATCGATTGAATGCGTTCGGGCACCTGTATCTCGGACGCCTGGCAGGATCGAGCTACTCCTCCTCAGGCAACGCGGGCATTCTCGATCTCGTTCAGGCGCTCACGTGGGTGCGCGATCATGCCGAAGAATTCGGCGGCGATCCGCAACGCGTGATGGTGTTCGGTCAATCCGGTGGTGGGGCGAAGATCGCAACCCTGATGGCGATGCCTGCCGCACGGAATCTGTTTCACCGTGCTGCGACCATGAGCGGTCAGCAGATCACGGCCTCAGGTCCGCGCAGTGCGACGTTGCGAGCCCGCAATTATTTGCAGGCGTTGAAACTACGGCCGGACGACATCGAAGGATTGAACCACGTCAGCGTCGAGGACCTCGTCGCTGCCACGAAGGCACCCGATGCCACGCTCGTCGGACGTTCGCTGTACTTCGGTCCGGTGCTCGATGAAGCGGTCTTGCCGCGCCATCCGTTCTATCCCGATGCGCCGGCGCAGTCCGCGGGCATTCCGATGATCATCGGCAACACGCGTGATGAGACGCGCGCGTTCCTCGGCAATCAGCCCGGGGTACACGATCTCTCATGGACCGAGCTGCCGGAACGTCTGCTGCCCGAGCTGTATGTCGATATCGATCCGGAACTCGTCGTCGCCGAGTATCGCAAGCTCTATCCGAACTATTCGCCGACCGAAGTCTTCTTCGCCGCAACCACCGCGGGCCGCTCGTGGCGTGGCGCGATCATCGAAGCGGAGTTACGCGCGGCACAAGGATCTCCCGTGTTCGCGTATCAACTGAACTATCGCTCACCGCTCGAAGGTCGCCGCTACGGCGCGATGCACACGATGGACATCCCGCTCGTCTTCGACAACGTGCGACAACCAGGATCGCTCACCGGCGATACGCGCGAAGCACAGATCACCGCCGATCAGATGAGCGATGCTTTCATCGCCTTCGCCCGCGGCGGCAATCCGAATCACGACGGCATTCCGCTATGGAAGCCGTACGAACTCGACGAGCGTCAGACGATGGTGTTCGACGCCGAATCACATCTCGAATCCGACCCGCGCGGCGCCGAACGCCGACTCTTCGCGAAAGTGCCGTATATCCAGCGCGGTACCTACTAGCGCCGTGCGGCGCGCGGAAAAGATTTCCACGGGGCACACAGGGTGCACGGGGATCAAGTCATCCATCGCTCAGACGAGCTCCGTCCGGGCTCTCTTAACCCAGTGTTCCCCGTGATCCCCGTGGAGATTCTCAGTCTTCATCTCGGCGTATTGCGCGTACCGAATGGCACCTTCGGGGTCATCGTCGTGAGGTCCCAGTCCTTTTCGTTGAAGGGCTGGCGCGTCTCCTTCTGTATGGGATAACCGCCGACCTGTTCTTCGCTGTCGATGATTTCGCCGCGGCCTTCGATGGTGTCGGCGACGATGCGTGCGTCGACTTTGTCGCGATCCCACGGGCGCGCGCCAGCGTTCGCGATCACTGCATCCTGCACATCGACCGCATGCAGAGGTTTCACGCCGAAGGGCAGGGCGGGTTTGGCCATGTCCAGGATGCGGGCTTTCGAGGTCGTGTAGCGGCCGTGCTTCGGCAGCGGATTGCCGAGGCGATCGACGGCGATGTTGTCCTCGTCGTAGATCTCGATGTCGCCGGAGCCGCCGAGCATGAAGAGCGCGACATCGTGCGGCGTCGAGGGACCGGCACGCATGACATTGCCGATCATGGTCAGCTGGCCGTTCTGATACTCACGGCCATACCACTCCTCGGGAATCAGGTTGTAGTGAATCGCGCGAGGGCCGGGGTTGTAGATGAGGTTGTTGATCACCATGCCGCGCACGCCGCCTTTGAACAATGGATTGCGTTCATAGTTGTGCGCGTAAAGATTGCCGATGATCAGGATGTTGTTGACGTTGTCGTGGATCAACGAGCCTTTGGAGTGCTCGCCCTTCGAATGCGTGGCATGCGCGAGTCCTTCCGCGATGATGTTGTTGCTGAAGGTGATGTCGTGCGAGACGGCCTTGCGCCAGTCCTCGGGCGTCTTGCCCTGAAAGCGTGGACCCGACGCAGACAGATTCTCATCGACGGCCCAGGTGAGCGAACAGTGATCGACGATCACGTTGTGAGCGTTGATCGTGGAGAGCGCGTCGGGCTCCCAGCCTTGACGTTTCGGCGCGCCTGCAGTGCCGGTGCGAACTTTAAGGTGCTGGATGATCACATCGTGCGTCGCCAGATCGATGCCGGTCTTTATCAGTGTGATGCCGGGTGTTGGCGCCGTCTGGCCAGCGATCGTGAGATACGGTTCGGTGATCTTCAGTTCGCGCTGCTCAAGATCGATGATGCCGCCGACTTCGAAGACGACGATGCGCGGACCTTTCGTGTTGATCGCTTCTACAAACGACCCCGGACCATCCGCGGCCAACGTCGTCACACGAATGATCTTGCCGCCACGGCCGCCGACGGTATGCGCGGCCCAGCCCAGTGCTTCGGGGAATGCGGGCTGAGTGGGTGGAGTTGCCTTCGAGCCTGCTGTCGCGGCGCCCGCTATTGCCATCGCGAACATCACTGCGAGTCCGCGCAACGCCAGGCCATGCCGACATTTAGAAGCCTTGATTCCCATGAACATTTCCCCCTGAAGCTCCGGTGATTCTCGCTGCGCCGAATTGTAAATGACACCGGTTTCCTATATACAGCCTCACGTCTTAAATGTCTGTTCGTTTGGGTGATGCCGCTCGATGAATCCTGAAGATATCGCCGCGCAGTTCGTCGAGGCACGCCTCGCGGGTCGATCGATCACAGCGTATCCCGGTGGACACGTCCCGCCGGATCTCGCGGTTGCCTATCGCGTGCAGGAAGCGGCGATGTCGAACTGGCCCGATCGTTCGAGCGGCTGGAAGATCGCGCGCATTGGTCCGCAATGGCATGCGCAATATGACGAGGAACGACTCATCGGTCCGGTGTGGAGTCGCAACGTTCACGTCGCGCGGCCGGGTGATGTGATCGATGTGCCCGTGTTCCAAGGCGGGCTCGGAGCGGTCGAAGCGGAGATCGGCCTGTATGTGAGCGCCGATGCGCCTGCGAATAAAACGGACTGGTCGGTCGAAGAAGCCGCGGCGCTCGTGCGCAGCATGCATGTCGGCGTCGAGATGGCGGGCAGTCCGCTCGCTACCCTGAACGATCTCGGCCCCGGTGCCGTCGTTTCCGACTTCGGTAACAACTGGGGTGTGATTGTCGGCGCCGAGATTCCGGACTGGCGCGAGCGAACCGATCTCGCGGCAGAAGTGTTCATCGACCACACATCCGTCGGACGCGCATCGATCGTTGTGCCTGATGTGCCGCTGAGCGCGTTCGCATTTGCGCTGAAAAAAACCGCACAACGCGGTCGTCCCTTGCGCGCGGGTGACTATCTCTCCACGGGTCTCATCACCGGCGTGCATGACATTCGCGCAGGCGAAAGCTCGCGAATCGATTTCGGATCGTATGGTGAAATCCGGCTGCGTGCGGTGCCTGCGGAGCGCTATGCGGAGCGTTCGGAGTAACCACATAGAACACATAGATCACAAAAGGGTTGGTCGGGCATCCCCGCTTCAACCTTGTGTTCTATGTGGTTACCCTTGAATCGAAACTAAAGCGTCACACCGTCTTTCCAGATCGCGATCTCGCGCTCCTCGTTGATCTCGTTCTTCGCAGGCTTCCCTGAGGCAGTGTCGAGGATGAGTTGCAGGAACTCGTCGGTGATGGCTTCGGTGTCTTCGCCATTGAGTACGCGTCCGGCGTCGAAGTCGATCCAGTGCGGCTTGTTCTGCGCGAGCGTGGAGTTCGAGCTGATCTTCAATGTCGGAGCGGGAAAGCCCAGGGGCGTACCGCGACCGGTCGTGAACAACACGATCGTCGCACCCGCGGCGACGAGCGCAGTCGAGGAGATGCCGTCGTTGCCGGGGGCTTCGAGCAGCGTGAGTCCTGCATTTGATGCACGCTCTGCATAGCGCACGACCTGTGTGACTGTTGCGTGTCCGCCTTTCTGGACGGCGCCCAGCGATTTTTCTTCGAGCGTGGTGATGCCGCCGGCGAGATTGCCGGGCGAGGGGTTTTCGTGGACGGGCTGGTGATTGCGGATGAAGTAATCCTTGAAGTCATTCACCACGCTCACGATGCCTTTGAAGACCTGCTCGTCAGCGGCTCGCTGCATGAGCAATCGTTCTGCGCCGAAGACTTCCGGAATTTCCGTCAGGATCGCTGTGCCGCCGGCGGCCGTGACGCGATCGGCAATGCGTCCCACGAGCGGATTGGCGGAGATCCCGCTGAAGCCGTCCGAGCCGCCGCATTTCAGTCCGATGGCCAGATCGCTCAAGGGGCAGGGCTCGCGGCGGGTCGATTCCGCGATCTGCACCAGTTCTTCGACGGCATTGAGCCCTGCTTCGGTCTCATCCATGGTCGTCTGCGCCGAGAACGAGCGTATATGGCCGCGCTCTGGCTCGGGAATGTCAGCGAGCAGCTTGCTCAACTGATTCGATTCGCAGCCGAGCCCGAGAATCAGCACGCCGGCTGCGTTCGGATGACAGGCCAGTGCGGCGATGAGCTTGCGGGTGCGATCGAGATCGCCGCCGAGCTGCGAACAGCCGAACTGATGCGTGAATGCGTGAATGCCGTCCACGCGGCCGGAAAACTTCTGATTCGCCAGGCGCGCGATGCGCTCCGCGGTGCGCGCGACGCAGCCGACCGTGCAGAGAATCCAGATCTCGTTGCGTGTACCGACTTTGCCGTTGGCGCGTCGATAACCCATGAAGGATTTTGCAACCGGCCGGCCGGGCGTCGGGACGAGCTCGCGCGATTCATAGCGATATTCATCGAGACCGGAAAGTCGCGTCACTACATTGTGAGTGTGCACATGCGCACCCACCGCGATATCGGTTCTCGCGCGGCCGATCGGCCAGCCGTACTTGCATACCGGCTGCGAAGTCGCGATTCGACGCACTGCGAACTTATGTCCGCGCGGAATGGGTTCGGCGAGAACGATGGTCGAACTTTCGACATCGACTGCGTCACCCGCGGCCAGATCGCGCAGGGCAATCGCGACATCGTCGCGCGGATCGATCCGATAGGCGTCGCGCGCCGGTGCTTTCTCGAAAGCCAAAGGTTCGCTCACGGGTGGCAGTCCAGGAACGGGTCAGGCATCTTAGCGCTCAGGGGAAAGCGGTGTCATGCGCGCTTGCGGGCGCAGCGTGTGTGCCTAAGGCTGTATCCTTTCACGCAACCGCTGATCCGGTCAGCGCAGATCAAGGCCTCACGATATGGCCAAGAAGGCCGCCAAAAAAACATCGAAAAAAACCTCTGCGCCGCCTGCGGCCGCGGGCGGCGTGCGTATGGAGGAACTGCAGCGCAAGCACACGATCAACGACATCGCACGTCTGGCGAATGTCTCCAAGAAAACCGTGTCGCGCGTGATCAACGAATCGCCGTTCGTTCGCGAGGAAACTCGCAATCGCATCGTGGAAATCATCGAGCGTGTCGGCTTCAAGCCCGATCCGCAGGCGCGCGGACTGGCGTTCCGTCGTTCGTTCCTGATCGGTCTGGTCTATGACAATCCCAATGCGCCCTATGTCATCAACATTCAGGAGGGCGCACTGGCGGCGCTGCGGCGGCAGGGTTATGAGCTGGTCGTGCATCCCTGCGATCGCACCGGCGAGAATTTCCTGCCGGAGATCCGCGAGCTCATCGGTCGGCAGAAGCTCGACGGCATCATCCTGCTGCCGCCAGTGTCGGAAATGCCCGCCCTCGCCGAGATGCTGCGACGACTGAAGTGTCCGTACGTGCGCGTCGCGGCCGCCCAGCTCGACGATCCCGACAATATGGTGCTCTCGCGCGATCGCGAATCTGCCGCTGAAGTCGCGGAGCATCTCGCCAAGCTCGGTCACACGCGCATCGCCATGATCACAGGTCCGCAGTCGTTCACCTCGACGGTGGAGCGTGTCGCCGGCTTCGTGAATGCGCTGGCCGAGCGCGGGCTGAAAATCGCGCCGGAATTCATGGTCGAAGGCGGTTACACCTTCGAATCGGGCGCCGCGTGCGCGGAGCTGCTGCTGTCCCGCTCACCACGACCGACGGCAATTTTCGCGGGCAACGATGAAACCGCGGCTGGCGTCTATCGCACGGCGTATTTGCGCGGCTTGAAGATTCCCGATGATCTGACCGTCATCGGCTTCGATGACAGCCCACTCGCCTCGCGCTTGTGCCCATCGCTCACGACCATGCGTCAGCCCATTCGCGACATGGGGCGCGCAGCCGCAGAGCGAGTCATGGCGAAGATCGCAGGGGTCAATGGCCCACCCGAAACCGCCAGTACGTTCTTCCCGCACCTCGTCGTTCGCGAGTCGTCGGGCAGGCCAAAGGGAAGCTGAATGATTGCGCCGAGCGAATACGCTTGGCGGACCGGATGACACCGGTTACCATCTGGCCCATGTAACGAGGACGGGAAGTGCGGTCGTGCGCACCGACGCATTGATGCGTTCCGAACCTTCCGGCAGCGGCTCGAGGAACTCGAATGTTCAAGAAGACCTATCACGCGACCCATCCCGACATGATGGTGGGGGCCACCAATCAGCAGCTGCGCGATCGCTATCTGGTCGACGGTTTGTTCAACGGCGAATCGATCGTTTTGAACTACGCGCATTACGAGCGCTTCATCATCGGCGGCGTCATGGCATCGAATACGCCGGTGCGACTGCCCGATCAGACGGAGCCCGCTTCGGCCGCAGGCAAACCGTTTCTGGAGCGTCGTGAGCTCGGCGTGATCAATATCGGCAAGGTGAAGGGTCGCGTCAAAGTCGATGGTCAGAGTTTCGATCTCGCCCCGAAGGACGGACTGTACGTGCCGATGGGGAGCAAGGAGGTGACCTTCGAATCCGCGTCTTCCGAGCCTGCGAAGTTCTATCTGGTCTCAACGCCGGCTCATGTGCGATTCGAGCCTGTGCATATCTCCATCGACAAGGCCGTGCCGCTCGAGCGTGGCAGTCTGGAAACGTCCAACGAACGCACGATCTATCAATACATCGTGCCGGCGACCTGCAAGTCGGCGCAATTGTTGCTCGGGCTCACGATCCTGAAGTCGGGCAGCGTCTGGAACACCATGCCGCCCCATCTGCACGATCGCCGTTCCGAGGTGTACTTCTACTTCGATCTCGAAGGGCAGGGCGATCAGTGCGTCATGCACTTCATGGGCGAGCCTCAGGACATGCGCAGCATCGTGATCCGTAACGAGGAAGCGGTGATGTCCCCACCGTGGTCGATCCACATGGGCGCGGGCACCCGGAATTACAGCTTCATCTGGGCCATGGGCGGCGAGAATCTGGACTACACCGACATGAACGTTCTGGACATCTGCCAGTTGAAGTGACGACATGACCGACACCCATCCTTTCTCGCTGGTCGGCAAAGTCGCGGTTGTCACGGGCGCGAATACCGGACTCGGTCAGGGCATAGCGATCGCCCTTGCACAGGCAGGCGCAGACATCGTCGCGGTCGGTCGGTCTGCTCCGCAGGAAACGCAACGCGAGGTGCTCGCAGCAGGTCGCAAGTTTCATTTCGTCAGCGCGGACCTCGAGCGCAGCAGCGAATCCGCTCAGGTGATCGCGCAAGCAGTGGACGCGGGCGGTCGCATCGACATCCTGGTCAACAACGCAGGCATCATTCGTCGCAACGACGCGCTGGTGTTCACCGAAGCGGATTGGGACGCCGCGCTCGATGTAAATCTGAAGACGCCGTTCTTTCTCTCTCAGGCCGCCGCGCAATCCATGCTTCGCGCGGGGCGGGGCGGCAAGATCATCAACATCGTGTCGATGCTCTCGTTTCAGGGCGGCATCCGCACGGCGTCGTATACCGCGAGCAAGAGCGGTCTTGCCGGGATCACCCGACTGCTGGCCAACGAATGGGCCGCGCGCGGCATCAACGTGAATGCGATTGCGCCAGGGTACTTCGAGACCAACAACACGGACGCGCTGCGTGCCGATGAACAGCGCAATCGCGAGATCCTGGCCCGCATTCCCGCAGCACGCTGGGGTCGTCCGTCCGATCTGGGTGGTGCGGCCGTCTTCCTGTCATCGCCGGCCTCGGACTATGTCCACGGCACGATCATTCCGGTCGACGGCGGCTGGCTCGCCCGCTGAACACCGACAAGATCGTTCGATTCATTGCTCGGGGTTTCCCTTAATTCCTGTCATGCGCGTGACAGAACACAGTTTTGGCGCGCGATCTCTCGCACGCTTATTGACTTAAGGAGGCCGTGCCCGCTCCGCTCGCCAGTGGAATGGGCAAGAAAACCAACGATTGGATCCATGTGCCTGATCAGTCCCGGACACGCAATGCTGGCCATGAGGGCCGTGCGCGCATGAGTGATCCCTTGATCGCGCTCAGCGACGACGCACGCTCACTGCTGAATGCCGTGGCACAGCCGCTGCTCGTGCTCGATGCACGATCGTGCGTGCTGCACGCGAATCCGGCGTTCGCGAAGTACTGCGGTTACCCAGCGCCGAGCCTGCTCGATCGCAGCCTCGAGTCTCTGATTGGCAGCTCACCGTCCGCTGCCGTCCTGATGCAAAACGTTCGTGCGAGCAACGAGCATGCGGCGGACGTCCACGTTCGGACTCACGACGGTCGCATGCTTCCGGTGCGCGTGACCGTTCGCCTCTCCGGGTCGCATCGAGTGCTCACCTTCGAGGATCAGTCGCGGATCTCGCGCCTGCGTGACTCGCTGCGCACGAGCGAACCACGCCTGCAGGTTGCGATGGATGCGCATCAGCTGTCGATGTGGGATTGGGATGTCGTGGCGGATCGTGTGAGCTACAACGAACACTGGCGTGTCTCGCTCGGGATCGACCCGCAGGAGCTGCTGCAACGGCAGGAACTTGCGGAGCGGCTGCTGCTGCCTTCCGACCGCACGGAAGTGCTCGAGCAGTTCGAGCAGCACTTTCACGGGCTCACTCAGCGCTTCGAATGCGAGTACGAGCTTGCGACCAGTGCCGGCGATACGAAATGGTTTGCCGCCCGTGCGCAGGTGGTCCAGCGCGACCCGCAGGGCAAGGCCCTGCGCGTGATTGGCGTACTGAGTGATATCACTCGCAGCAAACGCGAAATCGCGATGGCCACTGACGTGCAGGCACGCTGGGATCGCGCGATTCGCGGCACCTCCGACGGTCTCTACGATTGGAATCTGCTCACCGGTCACGTGTGGTACGCGGATCGCTTCCGCGAAATCATCGGCCATACGGATCGACCGTTTCCCGATACCTTCAATGCATTTCAGAACGTGCTGCATCCCGACGATCGCGGCCTGGTCCTGCAGAAGATCCGCAAACATCTCGAGAATCAGTCACCGCTCGATGTGCGTTGCCGCGTGCTGAGCGCTTCGGGGCGCCAGATCTGGTGTCGCCTGCGCGGGCAGGCGCATCGCGATGCCGCCGGGCGGCCGCAAGGTCTGTCGGGATCGATCAGCGACATCAGCGCCCAGATCACTGCAGAGGAGGCGCTCGGTCGCAGTCAGAATTTCTACGGCACGATCCTGGATTCGCTCCCGCTTTATATTGCCTATGTCGACCGTGAAGAACGCGTCGTCTATGCGAATCGGCAGTTCCAGGAGTTCTTTCGCCTTCCGTTGAGCAATCACCGGGGACGCAAGCTGCGTGAAATGCTGGGTCGTCGCCGCTACGTAGCCGCTGCGTCGAGCTTCCATGAAGCATTGCAAGGACGCACCGTGGAGTCGCAGGGCCGCTTTCGGGGTCCGTCGCGGCGCGCCGTCGATATCGAAGGCATTTTCCTGCCGCACTTCGACGAGAACGGCGAGATCCAGGGCTGCTTCGTCGCGGCGCGCGATGTGACCGAGAAAAAGCAGCTCGAGGCGGAACTGCGTCAGAGCCAGAAGATGGAAGCGATCGGCCGGCTGACCGGAGGGCTGGCGCACGATTTCAACAATCTGCTCGCCGTGATCATCGGCAACATGCAATTGCTCGGTCGCGCCCTGCGCGAAAGCCCGCGGCTGTTGCGACAGTCGGAGACCGCCTTGAAGGCAGCCATGCGTGGCGCGGACCTCACGCGGCGGCTGCTGGCCTTCGCACGTCAGCAGATGCTCGAGCCGCAGGTGGTGGATCTGAACGCGCTGGTGGCGGGTATGTACGATCTGTTACGGCGTTCGCTGACCGGCGCAATCGAAATCCAGCAGAACATCGAGCCGGCCTTGTGGCCGGTCAAAGTGGATCCGGGCCAGCTCGAAAACGCCATTCTCAATCTCGTCATCAATGCACGCGATGCAATGCCGGGCGGTGGGCTCATCACGATCACGACGCGTAATGAATTGATTTCGGCACCGGTCGTGGAACCTGGCAAAGAGGAAGCCACGTTACGTGCGGGGGAGTACACGGTGCTCGAGGTGAAAGACAGCGGTACCGGCATGACGCCCGAGATTCTGAAGCGCGTGTTCGAGCCCTTCTTCACGACCAAGGATGCGGGCAAGGGCAGCGGGCTCGGATTGCCCATGGTCTATGGATTCGTGCGTCAGTCCGGCGGCTATGTGCGTATCGAAAGCGCGCCGGGCAGTGGAACCACTGTCACGCTGTTCCTCCCGCGCACGACGGCACAAGCACAGATGGTCACGCGTGAGGCGCCACCGCCCGCGCCTGCCGAATTGCCGATGGGACGGGAAACACTGCTGGTCGTGGAAGACAATCCCGAAGTACGCTCGACGGCTGTGGAGATTCTGAGCAGTCTCGGTTATCGCGTGCTGGAAGCGGGGAACGGCTATCAGGCGCTCGAGCGGTTCATGCAACACACGGACATCGCATTGGTATTTTCCGATGTGATGCTGCCCGGCGGTTTGCCAGGAACCTCGCTCGTCAATAAATTGCGTGAGCGTCGGCCCGGACTCAAAGTGCTGATGACGTCCGCCTTCAGTGACAGCTCGATTCTGCATCGGGATATGCTCGACGGCACGTTGCAGCTGTTGAGCAAGCCTTATCGCCTCGAGGATCTGGCACGGCAGGTGCGAGCGATACTAGACAAGAATGAGGTGACCAAACGTGTCCAGGCGTGAACGCAATCTGGTACTGGCCGTCGATGACGAAGTCGACTTTCTGGAGCTCATCGTTCAGGTGGGCGAAGGCGTCGGTTGCGACGTGATCACTGCGGACAGCGCCGATGCCTTTCGAGAGCAGCTGGCGAATCGCAATCCCGCACTGATCCTGCTCGATCTGCAGATGCCCGGCATGGATGGCATCGAAGCGCTGCGTTATCTGGGTCGGATCGGTGCCGATGCCGGCATCGTGCTCGCGAGCGGCATGGATCAGCGTGTGCTCGTCAGCGCACGGCAGCTTGGCGATCAGCTCGGACTGCGCATGCTCGGGACGCTGCAGAAACCCGCCATGCTCGAAGACATCGAGTCGCTCCTGCTCAAGCACGTCGAGCCCACCGAGCGCATTACGGTCGAAGACCTGCGCCGGGCCATCGAGGAACATGAGCTGATCGTCCACTATCAGCCCAAGGTCGTACGGACACAGAAGGATTGGCAGGTGCGCAGTGCCGAAGCGCTCGTGCGCTGGCGACATCCGCGTCTGGGATTGTTGTTGCCGGGTGAGTTTCTGCCGCTCGCCGAACAATCCGGACTCATCGTCGGCGTGACGGATTTCGTGCTGACCGATGCGATCCGGCAGATCGGTCATTGGCGTCAGCGTGGACTCGATCTCGGCGCGGCCGTGAATCTGTCGCCGCGACTGGTGCAGGATCTCGAATTCCCCGATCGTCTCGGACTGATCCTGCGCGAATTCGATGCGGCCGCGGAGCAGCTGACGCTCGAAGTCACCGAAGCTGCCTCGCTCGATGATCCGGATCTCGTGATGGACATTTTCACGCGCCTGCGCGTGCGCGGCGTCGGACTCTCGCTCGATGACTTCGGTATCGGCACCTCCTCGCTCACGCAGCTGTACAAGATGCCGTTCAGCGAAGTGAAGATCGATCGACTGCTCATCGGCGAGATTCCCACGGGCCGCGCCGCCGCCACCGTCGTGCGGGCCATCATCGATCTCGCACACAACCTCTCGCTGTCCGTCTGCGCCGAAGGCGTGGAATCCTCACCCGTATTCGAAATGCTGGACCAGGCGGGCTGCGATGCCCTGCAAGGCGAGTTCATCGCCCACGCCATGCCCGCCAACGAGATCGAATCCTTCATCGACGTATGGAACGGCGCGGATCACACGTTGGTGCCGGTGGTGAGGAAGTAGCGAGCGGCGGCCGGCGGCCGTCCTTAGGCTCTAGGTGCTAGGCTCTAGGGCCTAGGGCGCGCTGATCGCGCGCTCTCGGACCTTTGAGGAGCAATGCGGACGTACTGGCAGATAAGTTTCGAGTGAGCGCCCAGCGGATCGTCTTCCCTGCTGGCTAGCGCCTAGGGCCTAGGACCTAGTGCCTCTCTTCTCAAATGGCCCTTCTCAACTTGTCCTTCGCCTGCCTCAGCAGATGCAGCGGAGCGGAGAGCACGATGCGGGTTCCTCGGCCGGGCTCTTCGAAGGTGATGGTGCCGCCGAGCATGCGGGCGCGGTATTCCATGATCTTGAGGCCCATGCCGGGGCGGCCTTGTGCAAGGCCGGCGGAAAGACCGATGCCATCATCCGTGATGGAGAGCTGCAGCTTGCGACCGATCGTGCGCAGATCGATCACGACCGACTTGGCGCGTGCATAGCGTGCGGCATTGGTCGTGGCTTCCTGGGCGATACGGTACAGATGGGTGGCCGCGCCTTCTTCGAGATCGGGCAGCTTCTGACCGCCGGTCTCGAATCTGCACTCCATGTTGTACATATCGGTACAGCGCACGGCGAGATGCTTGAGCGCTTCGGGCAATCCGCCGCGTTCGAGATTCACGGGTGCGAGACCGCGAGCGAGCGAACGTGTGCTCTGAATAGCATGCGCGAGCAGATCGCTGATCTTCACGATCTGTGACTGATATCGCTGCGCTTCGCGCGAGAGCTGCATCTCCAGGCCCTTCAGCAGCAGTGACAATCCGGTCAGCTCCTGGCCGAGGCCGTCGTGCAGATCGCTGCCGAGACGGCGCTGCTCACGATTGGAGATTTCCAGGATCTCCTGCTCGAGGGCCTTCTGGTTGGTGATTTCGCGAACGGTGCAGACGAGTCCCACCACCGTGCCGTGATCCCGCAGCGGGACGTGCGTGAAGGTGAACCAGCGCACCGATCCATCTGCGGCGATCCAGGCGCGCTCCTGATCCGTGAGCGAGCGGCCCGTACGTATCGTGTTCGTCGCCTGCTGTTCGATTTCGACGATCGTCTCTTCGGGCCAGACCTCGGAGAGCCGGTGACCGAGCACGGCCTCGCGCTTCTTCTTCAGCGTGTCGAGCAGCGCGCGATTCACGACCGTCAGGCGATTCTCCGTATCGGTGGCGTAAACGATCTCCGGAAGACTGTCGATGAGCGTTCCGAGGAGCAGGCGTTGTTCTTCCAGTGCCGCTTCGGCCTGGCGCCGTTCACGGCGTTCGCGAGCCTCCGTCAGTGCGCGATTGACGACGGCAGGCAGGCGTTGCAGACGATCCTTCAGGACGTAATCAGTGGCGCCGCTCTTCAGCGCTTCGATGGCGCGTTCCTCGCCGAGCGAGCCGGAGACGAAGATGAAGGGCACGTCCGCGGATTGTTGAAGGACGAGCTTGAGTGCCGCGAGCCCGTCGAAGCCGGGCAGCGTGTAATCTGCGAGCACCAGATCGGGCGCAGGATCGCTGCGCAGGGCTTCCACGAATTTCTCTTTCGACCAGACATGAGCCCAGTCGACGGACATTTCGTTGCGCGCGAGCTCGAGCCGAATCAACTCGGCATCGTTCGGATCGTCCTCGAGCAGGACGAAACGCAGCGCTGCGGCTTCCTTCTTCATACGTCGGATCCTTGGCTCCCGGTCCGCGACCCTGGCAGACACGGGGCTAAGCTATCACTGTGTTGCGACTGTGGAAAAGTGATGCGACTGTGGAAAATGTGGATTGCCGTTCCTGTCCGAGCCCGCAGACTCGCTCGGCGGTCGCACCCGCAGCACGCATTGCTTGTGATGTAAGCGTGGGAACAACGAAAAAAGGTGGAGCCGATGACGGAGCTTGCAAAGGTCGTAATTGTCGATGATCACCCCTTCGTCCGCGAAGGATTGAAACAACTACTGGCCGGTCAGCCGGATTTCAGTCTCACAGCCGAAGCTTCCAGTTCCGCCGCCGCTCAGGAAGCCATCAACCGCGCACCCCCCGATGTCGCCGTCGTCGATCTGGCGCTCGGTGCCGACGACGGAGTCGAGCTGGTGCGCTGGATTCGCGAACATCACCCCAACGTGCGCGTGCTGGTGCTCTCGATGCAGGAAGAAGCGTTGTATGCAGAGCGGCTGCTGCGGCTCGGGGTCAGTGGCTATGTGATGAAGAACGTCGCAGGCACCGATTTCCTCGGCGCGTTGCGCAAGGTCGCGCGCGGGCAGAAGCATGTTAGCGCTGCCATGGGCGAACGCCTGCTGAACCAGGTCGCTCGCGGTCGCTCGCCGGGTGCGACAGAAGATCCGGTGTCCGCGCTCACCGAGCGCGAACTGGAGGTGTTCAAGCTGATCGGCGCTGGCATCAGCACCCGCGAGATTTCCCAGCGCCTGGAGCTGTCGATGAAGACGGTCGATGCACACCGCCGTCACATGCGCGAGAAACTGAACCTTCGCACCACCAGCGAACTGATCCGTTACGCGACGCAATGGGTGTCGAGCCAGGGCGTCGGCGGAGCCGCGGCCAACTAGCAGGCGGCGAAGGCGCACGGTGCGCCTTCGCGAGCGCCGCCGACGCTCGCATGGATTTCCGAACGGGAATCGGCGCTTACATTGATAAAAGACGCTCGCGCCGCCCCAGACATTAGGGGATTGGCTGATATCCCCTAACCCTCGGCTCTCAGAACATCTCGTCAGAGGTCCAGCGACGATGCTGTGCCGGCACGGCAACAGTTGTCCGCAGTCGAGCGAGACCCCGGACAACATGACTCAGCATTTAAGTGACGACGACACCGGCCCAACTCCCAAGCCATGCGCTTGCTTCTCCGTCCAGCAGTTCCGCGGGTTCTGAGCCTGCGAACCTCCGTGACTCCGGATCGTCCGCCGTACTCGTCGAAGCGCTGAACGGCCTTTCCGCTGCGGTGTTGCTGCTGGATGACCAGCTGCGCATTCAGTGGAGCAACGAAGCGGCGCATCGTCTGCTGAAGCTCGCATCAGCGTCGTCGGTTCATGCGATCCACGCCATTCCGGCGCTCGGCGAACATGAGGCGTGCCTGCGCGCGCTATTCGATACGGCCGCGTCGGAATACACCTTCGAGGTCGCGCTCGACGGTGGCGTGCACATGAACGCGGTCGCCAAGCTGGTGGTGGCGGGCGATGCGCGGGTACTTCGTATCCTCTTGAGCGAAATGGCGCCGGGACTGAAGTCCGACGCGCTTTACGAAGGGATCAGGACGCTCAATCAGGTGCTGATGTCGTTGCCGCACATGTTATTGGTGCTGGATGACGACCTGAATGTGTTATTCGCGAATCGCGCCGTGCAGGGACAGGCGGCGGAAGAGCTCCAGGGCGTGCACATTACGAAGCTGCTCCCGGACGAAGTGCGCGAACGGGCGCTCGCGGCCATGCATCGGACGCTCGCGACGGGAGAGTCGGAGCAATACGGTGGCTACGTGGTGGATCCGCAGGGGGCCAGGCGACACTACAGCGTGCGTGTCGATGGCATTCGATGCGACCATGGTGTTATTGGCCTTACGCTGAGTGCCGGTGCGTGCAGCGAGCAGGCCGACGCAGAACGCACGCTGGCGAATCAGACGCGCATGATCGATTCGATGCTCGAAGGCGTCGCGGTCATCAATGACAGCGGTGTGGTCCATCTGACGAATCCCGCGTTCGACGCGCTGTTCGGCTATCAGCGCGGTGCGCTCACGGGCCGTGATCTGCGAACGTTCGTGCAATGGCCTTTCGGGGACCCGTGGCGCGCAGCGGCGCCGGGCGAATCGCTCAGCGTGGAGTTCCAGGCGCATCGCCGGGATGGCGCTGTGTTTTTAGCCGCCGGCGTGCTCTCGGGATGCGACATCGCAGGACGCAATCACAGCCTGCTCGTAGTTCAGGACGTGAGTGAGCGCAAAGAGCTGGAAAGAGGTGTGCTCCAGGCGGTCAATCGCGAGCAGTATCGTATCGGCAATGACCTACACGACGGTCTGGGTCAGGAACTCACCGGCATCGCGCTGATGCTGCGCGGGCTCGCAGGTCGCATGACGAGTGAATATCCGGTGCTGTTGCCGGAGATCGAGAGCATCACGCAGCTGGTGAACAACGCGATCGAGAGCACGCGTTCGCTGGCGCGCGGATTATCGCCGGTGAATCTGGAGCGCGGCGGGCTTCCGGATGCACTCGATGGGATGGCGTTGAGCGCGAGCGAACTTTATGGCGTAAAGGTCGTCTTTACTCATCGTCTATCCTCTGCGCTGATGCTGAACGCTGAGCTCGCCAATCACCTCTATCGCATCGCTCAGGAAGCTCTGCGCAATGCGGTGCTACATGGACGAGCGCGGTCAATACGACTGCATCTGAGTAATGTCCGCGCTAAGGTGCGGCTGTCGATTACGGACGATGGCATCGGTATGCCTGCGAAGTCGATGGACGCGGCGGGCATGGGACTCAAGATCATGCGCTACCGCGCGCGCATCCTGGGCGGTGATGTTACGTTCGAGTCGGCGCAGCCTTCGGGCACGCGCGTGATCTGTGAATGTCCGCTGGAGATTGCCGGCGAGGCACGCGTTCGCAAACTGGCGAACCGCAAAAGCCGCGTGTGAACGCGCGCGAAACCTGCAGTTGATGCAGAGTGCATCACGCATGTAACAGTTTTGTTAACTTCCAGTCGAGTGACTGTGATTATCGTGGCGTCAGCAGCAGGGCTGCGGCGCCTCTTCAAGGAGCAATGCAATGAGTCTGGGGCCGAATCTGTTCAAGACTGTCCACAAACCGCAAGGAAGCACTGCTAAGGACACGAAGCGCCGTGTGTTGATCGTCGATGATCATCCTATCGTGCGTCAGGGGTTGCGCCGCCTGATCGAGGCGGAGCCTGATCTGGAGGTGTGCGGCGAAACCGAAACCGCACGCGAGGCGAAATCGATGATCCGCGAGCTCGAGCCCGATGCCGTGATCGTCGACGTGTCGCTCAAGCAGGGCGACGGTCTGGAGCTCGTGAAAGATGCGCGCGCGCACTATCCGTCTCTGCCGCTCCTGGTGCTGTCGATGCATGACGAAGCGATCTACGCGGAGCGCATGCTGTCGGCTGGCGCGAACGGCTACATCATGAAGCAGGCTGCTTCCGACCAGTTCCTGGTCGCGCTGCGCCGAGTGCTGGAAGGCGGGATCTACGTGAGCGAGGCGGTCGGCAACAGCATGATCGAGAAGTTCGCGTCCGGCGGCGCCTACATCTCGGCGAATCCGATCGACAGCCTGACCAATCGTGAGCTGCAGGTGCTGCACATGATCGGCAAGGGCCTGTCGACCCGTCAGACCGCAGAAGCGCTGAATCTGAGCGTGAAGACCGTCGAATCTCACCGGCAGCGCATCAAACGCAAGCTGTCGCTGCGGACTTCTGCCCAGCTTATGCAATATGCCGTGAACTGGTACGCAGGCAGGGAGCCAGGTTCGAAGGCATGATCCCGGCTCGAAGCCATTCAGGTTTCCAGGGATCGCGGTGGATTTTCTGCAACTGTTGTTCGAACCGGCGGTGATTGTTGGAATCGCTGCGGGCGCCCTGCTCGCAGCGGTTCCGGCCGCACTCATTATTAAAGGCCTGCGGCGGCGCGAAGGGGAGATCCGGCAGCAGTCCCGGGGCATCGCCACCAGCCATCGCCGCTATCAGGCGATCGTCGAGGCCTCCGGCGAGGGCGTGCTCGAGCTCGATGCCGCCGGTCGTGTCCGCTACGCCAACCCGGCGGCTGCCAACCTTCTGGGATACGAACCCGACGAGCTGCTCGGGCTCGACTACAAAGTTCTTCTGAGTGACGGACCTCGTGAGGTCGTGCGCAAGGGTGCGCATACGGTCGACCTGATGCGCGGCGCGGGCGGTTTGCTGCGCCGAAAAGATGGCAAGCGCCGGCCGATCGAGTATCGCTTTGTCGGGTCCCCGCTGGGGGCGGCACCGGGGACGGTGGTCGTGACCTTCCGCGACGTCTCGGAACGTGTACGTCTCGATGCGCTGCTGAGCGACATGCAGGCCACCGCGCACGTCGGTGGATGGGAGCTCGACGTCGCGCGCAACAAGATCTATTGGACCGACGCGGTGTACGCGATCTACGACCTGCCGAGTGACAGCGTGCTCGACGTCGAGCTGCTGCAATCGTTCTATCCGCCTGCAGATCGACTCGCCCTGCAGGAGGCGATCCAGACAGCGAAGGAAACGGGCAAGAGCACCGAGCTGCAACTCGAAATGACGAGTGCGAGCGGTCGTCACATGTGGGTCCGGGTGATCGTCAGGGCCGAACGCCGCGGCGATGTCACTTATCGCGTGCATGGAACGATCCAGGACGTCACCGACCGGGTGATCGCCGAACGCCAGGTCCTGGCCACCCGCGATTTCTATGAGCTGACGCTCGATGCGATGCCGACGATGGTCATGTACGCCAACTCGGACCGCGAAGTGACCTATGTGAACAAGGCTGTCGAAGAGGTGACCGGTCTGCCCCGCACGAGCTGCAGCGGTCAGTCGCTCGCCGACATTTTCAGTCCGCAGGAACGCACCGTTCTGAACGAGCACATCGAGGCCGCGCTGCGCGGTGAGGTGCGGACGTTCAAGCACAGCACCAGCCACAATGGCCGTGTGCGCGACTGGCAGAATCATTTCGTGCCGGAGCTCGAGCCCGGCAAGGAAGGCGAGCCGCCCCGGGTTCGTGGGTTCTTCTCGATTTCCTACGATCTCACCGAGATCAAGCGCCTCGAAGCGCGACTGCTGCAGGCCCAGAAGATGGAAGCGATCGGCCAGCTCACCGGCGGCATCGCCCACGATTTCAACAACCTGCTGGGTGTCGTGCTCGGCAATCTGCAGCTGCTCGAGCGCAGTCTCGAAAACGATGCGGGACTGTCGCGCAAGGTTCACACCGCGATGCGTGCGGCCATGCGCGGTGCCGATCTCACGCGCCGTCTGCTCGCGCTCGCACGTCGCCAGATTCTCGACCCCAACGTGGTCGATCTGAATCGTCAGCTCACGGGCTTGGCCGATCTGATGCAGCGGACGCTCGGCGAGTCGATCGAGATCCGCATGGTTCAGGCCCACGATCTGTGGCGCACGCGCGTGGATGCTGGCCAGTTCGAGAACGCCATCCTGAATCTCGCCATCAATGCGCGCGATGCGATGAGCCATGGCGGTCGTCTGACGGTGCGCACGCAGAATGTGCGTCTGGATGCGAATTTCACCAGCGCCTATCCGCAGCTCGAGCCGGGCGAGTACGTTTCAGTGAGCGTCGCGGACAATGGCGTGGGTATCGAGCCCGACGTGATCCCGCGTGTGTTCGAGCCGTTCTTCACGACGAAAGAGTCGGGCAAGGGCAGCGGTCTGGGGCTTGCGATGGTCCGCGGCTTCGCCGAACAGGCGGGTGGTGTCGCGACGATCGCGAGCGAAGTGGGGCGCGGCACGACCGTGCAGCTCCTGTTGCCGCGCTGCCGCGACGAAGAAGTGGTGCGCGAGGACACGATCGTCACGCGAGCGGCGCCGACTGGTGACGAGACGATCCTGGTCGTCGAAGACGATGCGGATCTGCGCGATACGGTTGTGACGGCGCTCACACAATTCGGTTATCGCGCGCTTTCCGCAGCGAATGCGGAGAAGGCCCTCAGAATTCTCGCCAGCAACGAAAAGATCGATCTGCTCTTCACGGACGTGATGATGCCCGGCGGCACGCTCGGTCCGGAGCTGGCGCGCCGCGCACGCGAGCTGCGCCCTGAAATTGATGTGCTGTTCACGACTGGCTACGCCGAAAGCAACGTATTGAACGGGGTGAGCGGTATTTCTCAGTCCGACGTCATTCACAAGCCGTACCGTAACGAAGAACTCGCTATGCGCGTACGTCACGTTCTGGATCGGGAGGTCCGAGTTGCCTGAGGTAGGGAACAAACTGCTGGTCATCGATGACCAGGCGGACCTGTGCGAATTCATTTCCGAGGCCGCCTCGTCCATGGGATTCGAAGCCCGGGCGGTGACGGAACCGGAGGACTTCCGGCGCGAAGTGCAGGAATTTCAGCCGACCGTCGTCGTGCTGGATCTGCAGATGCCCGGGGCCGATGGCATCGAGCTGCTGCGCTTTCTCGGCGAGCGCGGCAGCAAAGCGCATGTGCTCGTCGCAAGCGGCATGGATCAGCGCGTGCTCGCTACCGCCCAGCAGATTGGACGGTCCCAGGGATTGAACATGCTGGGTGCATTGCAGAAGCCCATCATGCTGGCGGATCTCGAAGCCACATTGCGGCGCTGTCTGCGCAGCGATGCGCCTATTACGGCGAACACGCTGTCCGCGGCGCTCGATCAGCATCAGATCCGCGTTCATTACCAGCCCAAGGCAACGCGTGTCGCCGAAGGCCGCTGGATCATCGAAGGTGTCGAGGCGCTCGCCCGCTGGGAGCATCCGACCCTCGGCTCGATCTCGCCGGTGCGATTCATTCCCGTGGCCGAGAAGAACGGGCTGATCCGTCGTTTGAGCGAGCAGGTGCTCGAGACGGCGCTGACGCAGTGTCGATCGTGGGACGCTGTCGGAGTGCATCTCTCCGTCGCGGTCAATCTGTCCCCGCAACTCCTCAATGATCTTTCCTTCCCTGATCAGGTCGCGCGCATTGCCGCGCAGATCGGGGCCGATGCGCGACGCATCATTTTCGAAGTCACTGAAAGCGCGGCGATGTTCGATCCGGGCACGACCATGGACGTGCTCACCCGCATGCGCGTGAAGAATTTCGGACTGTCCATCGACGACTTCGGTACGGGCTATTCCTCGCTGAAACAGCTTTACCTGATGCCGTTCAGCGAGCTGAAGATCGACACCTCGTTCGTGCGTGACATCTTCGCTCACGAAGATGCCCGGACCATGGTCGAAACCATGATCCTGCTCGCGCACAAGTTGCGTCTGACGGCCTGCGCGGAAGGCGTCGAAACCCGTGAAGTCCTCGATTTCCTGGATTCGGTCGGCTGCGACCGCGCGCAGGGCTACTTCATCGGACGCCCGATGCCTGGCGATGAGCTGGAGCAGCGCGTCCGCGAGTGGAACGAAAAGCAGGCATAAAAGGCAGGTCGACGGCGCAGGGTCGATCCCGTCGCGCCTCGTCCGGCTGAAGATTGGCTTTAGCCGGACATCTCCTTGTTCGACTGAAGAACCCACAGAAGAAGGGTCAGTGCTGCTTTTCCTTGTGGGTCCGGCTCAGCCGGACATTTCCCTGTTCGACTGAAGTCGAACCCACAGAAGAGAGGGCAGTGCTGCTTTCCCTGTGCGGTTTCAGCCGCATGAAGCCGGACTCCGCAGCAAGAAACCGGTCCTGCCGCTCGCTTGCGGTTCGACTTCATTCGAATCTGCCCCCACGCCCTTCGGCTTGTCCTGGCCCGGGCTTTGGCGCACCCTCCCGCGGATTCAAACCACCCCCCGGTCTTGCGCATCCAATCCATACATTGCGATGAGACCGAGGCGACATTGTTAACCGGGGCCAGCGCCATACCGATGGCACATATACCGGCTGTGACTGCCGACCGTTCGCCCTCCACGGAGGCGACGCTGATCGACGCTGCGCGTCGCGGTGACATGCGTGCCTTCGAGCGGCTGTATCGCATGCATTCGGCGCGTGTGATGGGCGTGTGCCTGCGCATGTGTCGCCGACACGATGTGGCGGAGGACTGTGTGCAGCAGACGTTCGTGCGGGCGTGGCGCAATCTCAATGCTTTCGAGGGCCGCAGCGCCTTCGGCACCTGGCTGCACCGGATCGCCGTGAACGAGGTGCTCACCTACGCGCGCAATCACGGGACGCGCACCGAGCCGGGCGAACCGATCCAGGACAGCGATGAAGGTGCCGCGGATCTGCCAGGGGAATTCGATGCAGGCGAGGTGATGGATGTGGAACGCGCGCTCGCCACGTTGCCGGAAGGGGCGCGGCACGTGATGGTGCTGCAAGCCGTGTACGGCTACAGCCATGAAGAGGTCGCCGACATGCTGGGAATCGCCGTCGGGACCTGCAAGGCCCAACTTCATCGCGGACGCAAATTGCTGCGTGAGCGCATGGGTCTGGGCGAGGAGGAAGCATGAACGAACGTTCGCATGACCCGCTCGATGCCGCGCTGGCATCGCTGCCGCGCGAGGTGCCTCCCGAGCGTGATCTCTGGGCGGGTATCAGTGCGCAGATCGCGCAGCTGCCTGCCGAACAGTCGGGCGTGGTGTCGTTGACCGAACGTCGCGAACGCAAGGTCTCGCGCTTCTCCAATGCCACCTGGCTGCGGATTGCCGCGGGCATCGTGCTGGTCGTTGCCTCGTCCGTGACGACGTACGTGATCACGCAGCATTCGGCCGATCAGAAGCTGCTGCAGGCGCGCGAGGTCGCCGAAACGTCGGTGCGTCAGGCGCCCGTCGCGGTACCGGTGATGCCAGCCAGCTTCGGCGGCAGCGAAGTCATGGGTGCGAAATACGTGAAGGCGCGTGCTGCGCTCGATGCTGAATTCCAGCGTCAGATCGCCACGCTCCCGCCGGTCACGCGCGCGAAACTCGAGCGCAATCTCGCGGACCTGCGTCGTGCGGCGACCGAGATCTCGACGATTCTCGCCGAGCATCCGAGTCATCCGCTGCTGCAGGACCTGCTGGTATCCACGTATCAGAGCGAACTGGAGCTGCTCGGCAGCGTGACCCACATGACGGTGCCCGTGCTCAGTCAACCTTCGAACGAGACGCGTCTATGAAATCGATGTTGTTCAGAATCGGATTGCCGCTTGCGATCGGCGCACTGTCGACGACTCTGACCGCGTTCGCTCAGGAGACGATCGAACGCACGGTGCCCGCGGAACCCAAGGGCGAAGTGGAGATCGTGAACGTTTCCGGCGATGTGCAGGTGCGCGGCTGGGACCGCAAGGAAGTGCAGGTGCATGCCGACTTGGGCCACGGAGTCGAGAAGCTCGATGTGCAGAGTCAGAAGGGGCGCACGACGATCAATGTCATCGTGCAGGGGCATCGCAAAGCCGGGCACACTGATCTGGTCGTCGAGATTCCGCGCGACAGTACCCTGCTCATCAAGACCGTCAGCGCCGACCAGACCATCACCGATGTGCGCGGCGTACAACGACTGCAGGCGGTGAGCGGATCGATCAATACCAGGGTCTCGGGAGAAGATTTCACGATTCGCACGCTCAGCGGCGATGTGATCGTCAATGGCAATGGCAAGCCGAGCATGGCCACTGTGAACACCGTGAGCGGCGATGTGACACTCGCCAACATCGCAGGTGAGCTATCGCTCGAAACGGTGACGGGCGATATGCAGGTGATCATGCCGATGCTTGCGCGCGGACGTATCCAGACCACCAATGGCGATCTGCGGCTGCAGGCGACGTTGGCCAAGGATGCACGGCTGGATGCCGAAGCCGTGAACGGCGATCTGAGCTTCCAGCTGCGTCCGCCGGTGAATGCCGAATTCGACATCGAAACCTTCAACGGCGAGATCGACAACTGCTTCGGACCGAAGTCCGAACGCGCCAACGAATTCGCGCCGAGAAATGCGTTGCGGTTCAAGGAAGGACAGGGCGGCGCTCGCGTCCGGATCAAGACCTTGAACGGCGGCGTGGAAATCTGCCGATAGCCCGGTCGAGGGACGCCGCCGCCTATCGGTGTATGACCTACCTCCCTTAGGGGTTTTGCTACGACGCGCGGCCGAGTGGTTCGGATTCATTTCCAGCACTCGCCCGCTGACTGTTGTGACGTCACCGGTGGTCACGGCTGGGCCAAAGCGGTTAGCATCGCGACCCGCATGTCCGACCCTGCTGTCACAACGTCCTCCACGGCCGCTACGCCGCCTCCTTCGGTCTGGCGCATCCTTCTCGTCGATGACGAGCCGACGCAGCGTCTGATCGTCGCTCGCCTGCTCAAACGTGCCGGCTATGAAGTCGAAACGGCCGGTAACGGCCGCGAAGCGCTCGCACGGCTGGAATCGGGTGTTTTCCAGCTGATGATCACGGACTGGGAAATGCCCGAGATGGACGGCATCGCACTGTGCAGCGCGGTGCGCAGGTCCGAGTCTCAGGGATACATCTATACGATCCTGCTGACTGCCCGCGATTCGATCGAGAACGTGGTCGCAGGATTGCAGGCCGGTGCCGACGACTATCTGACCAAGCCGGTTATCGAGCCGGAGCTCATTGCGCGTCTGAATGCGGGCAAGCGCATCGTGACGCTCGAACGTTCGCTGCGTGCCGCGAACGAAGAGAACCGACGCCTGTCGATCATCGATCCGCTGACCGGCGCTCACAACCGACGCTATCTCATGGAGCAATTGCCCCGCGAGATCGAGCGCGCCTCACGCTACGGTCGCACGCTCGCCGTCATCATGTGCGACGTCGATCACTTCAAGAAGATCAACGACAACTACGGCCATCAGGTCGGCGATGAAGTCCTGAAATGGTTCGTCGGCCGCCTGCAAAAGGGCGTCCGCGCCTGCGACTGGGTCGCACGCTACGGCGGTGAAGAGTTTCTGATCGTTCTGCCCGAAACGAATGTCGTCAATGCCGGCAAGGCCGCCGAGCATCTGCGCGAGCTCATCGCCTCGAGCAACTGCGTCGTCAACGATCAGGAATATTCCATCACGGCCAGCTTCGGCGTCGCCGGCTGGAAGGGCAACGCTCCACTGTCCACCTCACTCGATGTTCTCGTAGGTCGCTGCGATGCCGGCGTCTACGCCAGCAAAGCCGCCGGCCGCAACGCGGTGACGGTGGAGGTCATGGATTCGGCCGATTAATGAGCAATGAGTAATGAGTAATGAGTAATTCAAGAGGCCTTATGGCCCCTCCGAAATTGCTCACTACTCATTACTCATTGAACGCGCCGCCCGCGCGTTCACCCCGCCTTCTTCTCTCCATCCGGCGCCTGCGCGAGGCAACCTAATGAGTAATTGAAGACGCCTCCTGGCGCCTTCTGGCTCCGAAATTGCTCATTACTCACTACTCATTGCTAATTGAACGCGCCGCCCGCGCGTTCACCCCGACTTAATGAGCAATGCCAAACAATGAGCAATGAGTAATGAGCAATGAGTAATGAGCAATGAGTAATGAGTAATGAGTAATGAGTAATGAGCAATGAGTAATGAGTAATGAGTAATGAGTAATTGAAGAGGCCTTATGGCCCCTCCGAAATTGCTCATTACTCACTACTCATTACTCATTGAACGCGCCGCCAGCGCGTTCACCCCGTCTTCTTCTCTCCCTCCGGCACCTGCGCGGCAAGAAATTGCGCGGCGCGCTGGAATTCCAGATCGAGTGACAGAACGAGTTCCTTGAGGCGGGGTTGATCAAGGTTGGCGCCGCTGGTTTCCAGTTCGTACGCGAGCGTGCGCAGGGGTTCTGCGTAGATGTTCGCGCTGGCGCCTTTGAGCTTGTGGCCGGCGCGGGTGAGTGCGTTGCGATCGAATGCGGCGAGCGCGGTGTGGATTTCCTGGACGACCTGTTCGCCACTGCTGATGAAGGTGTGAGCGAGCTCGTGGGCGAACTCGGGATCGCCGTCGGTGATCTCGTGCAGGCGACCGAGATCGACCGGGGGTTGTCCCAGTTGCGGTTGCGCGTGTGCACTGACTGCATCGGGTGCGACGCTCAATCCGTAACGCTCGAGCGTTTCGTGCAAGCGTGCGATTTCCAGAGGTTTCGTCAAAAAGCCGCTCATGCCGGCCTCCATGCATTTTTCCAGTTGACCTGCCATCGCGTTCGCCGTGAGGGCGACGATGGGAATGCCGCTCTGCCCGCGGGCTGTTTCCAGTTCGCGGATTCGTCGTGTCGCGGTGAGTCCGTCCATGACGGGCATCTGCAGATCCATCAGCACGATGTCGAAGCGCGCTTCCTGCCAGGCCTTGACGCCTTCGGCACCGTTGTCCGCGACGCGTACTTTGCAACCCATGCGCTCGAGAAAACGCACCGCGACCTTCTGGTTGACGGGATTGTCTTCGACCAGGAGCACATGCCCTTGATAACGACGCGCATCGCCACCGGAAAGCGAGCCGCGCGTGACGATCGGCTGGCTTTGCAGATGCCATTCCCTGGCATCGCGTGACAGCACGCGATCGATGCATTCGAGCAGCTCGCGCGCCTTCACCGGCTTGGTGAGATAGCCGGCGAAGCCCAGCGATGCGAAACGCCGCATATCGCCATGACGATCGAGCGATGTCAGCACGACCACGCGTGCCTGCGACAACTCCGGGTCTGCGTTGATGCGCCGCCCGAGCGTTTCGCCATCCATGTCGTGCATCTTGTAATCGGCGAGCACGACTTCGAACGGATGCGAGTCTTTGCGCGCGTGCTCCATCATGCGCAATGCCTCCTCGCCGCCGCTTGCCAGGCTGACTTCGTATCCGGCATGCATCAGCTGACCGGCAAGCACGCGTCGATTCGTTTCATGATCGTCGACGACGAGAATGCGACGGCCGAGGCGTGTCAGATCGATGGGCACGGTCAGCGTATTCGCCGCCGCCGGCTCGAGTGGCAGCACGAACCAGAACGTCGAACCCTTGCCGAGTTCGCTCTCCACGCCAACCTCGCCACCCATCATTTCAACCAGGCGTCGCACGATCGACAGCCCTAATCCGGTGCCACCGAAGTGACGCGTGGTGGAGGAATCGGCCTGAACGAACGGCTGGAACAACGTGTTCAGCACGGAGGGGGCAATGCCGATGCCGGTGTCGCGCACTTCGAAATGCGTGAGGACCTTGCCGTCACGTCGCCCCGAAGTGCTGACTTCGACGACGATCTCGCCCTTGCGCGTGAACTTGATGGCGTTGCCGACCAGGTTGATCAGACACTGACGCAGCCGTTGAGGATCGCTGATGACGCGGGCGGGCACCTGCGGATGGACGTGCACGACCAGCTCCAGATTGCGGGCGGCCGCCTGGAAGGCCATCGTGCTGCCGACATCCTCGACGGTGCTGCGCAAGTCGACTTCGATGGCTTCGATGTCGAGCTTGCCCGCTTCGATCTTGGAGAAATCCAGAATGTCGTTGATGACGATCAGCAGCGAATCGGCACTCCCGCGAATCGTGTCGGCATAGTCGCGCTGAGTGCGATCGAGCGCGGTGTCGAGCAGCAGGCCCGTCATGCCGATGATGCCGTTCATGGGCGTGCGGATCTCGTGACTCACGTTCGCAAGGAACTCGCTCTTGGCGCGGTTCGCCGCTTCGGCCGCTTCGGTGGCGCGCAGCAAGGCATCGCGTGCCGCACGTGCCTCGGTGACATCCTGCAAGGAGCCTGACAGGCGCAGCGGTCGTCCAGTCGCATCGCGTTCGGCGCTGGCGCGCGCGCGATACCAGCGATAGTCGCCTGCGCGCGTGCGCAGCCGGATCTCGACGTCGTAGGGCACTTCCTGCTGAAAGTGTGCCTGCGTCGCCGCAGCCACGATCGACTCGTCCTGCGGATGCAGATGCTGGCGCAGGAAGTTGGTGTCGGATGCGAACTCGCCCGGATCGAAGCCGAGCAACTCGCCCAGTCGCGGCGAGCACCACGCAGTGCCATTCGCTTCGAGCTCCCACAGTCCGTCCTGCGTACCGTGAATTGCACGCTCGAAACGCTGTTGCGCGCGACGCAGGGCATCTTCGGCCAGCTTGCGCTGATGGATGTCGTGGATCGAGCCGGACATCAGGATCGGTCGACCTTCGGCATCCCGATCCGCAGTACCGCGGCGACGGAACCAGCGATATTCGCCGGAAGCGGTGCGTACACGCAGCTCGACGTCATAGACGTCGCCATGTGCGAGATGCTGATGAAGCACTTCGTCGCAGTGCTCCACGTCTTCCGGATGAACGAGATCGCGCAACAGTGAGTAATCGCGCGGCAACTCGCCTTCGCGGTACCCGAGCAGCGCGTGATAGCTCGAGGACAACCAGATCTGCCAGCTGCCCAGGTCGAGTTCCCAGTGACCCTCGGAGCTCGACAGCGACGCGCGCTCGAGGCGGCGCTCGGCGTCACGCAGTTGCAGCGTCTGCATCTCGAGCTGTTGCTGCGCGACGATCTCCTTGGTGATGTCCCAGGAGATGCCGAGCATGCGATGTGCAGTGCCCCGCTCGTCGTAGAGCAGTCGCGCGTGCGTCTGTAGATGCACATCCGAATCGGTGCGCGGACCCAGGCAGCGATAGCGGAATGACACACCTTCACGCTGCTGGGCAATCGCTTCCCGCAACGTGCGTTCGACCGCTGCGCGATCGTCCGCATGAACGCGCTGCAGGAAGGTGCGCGGACCGTCCCAAACCCCGTCGCGGTCGCTGAGCGCGGCGATCGGATTCTCGATCCACAGGAACGACTCTGCGTCGAGATCGTATTCCCACGAGCTGATGCCGGCCGCTTGCGTCGACATCGCGAGTCGATCGAGGAGCATGCGCTCGTGCGTGGCCTGTTCCTCGAGCCTGGTGGACGCTTCGACTTCCTTCGTCACGTCCCAGGACACCCCGAGCAGACGGCTGAGATGGCCGTGCTCGTCGTTCAACAGGCGTGCGCTCACCTGAATATGGATGATCCGCTGATCCGGTCCGAACGCGCGATAGCGATAAGAGATTCGATCCTGCCCCTGCTGGCCCGCCTTACGCAGCGATTCACGGAACGTCATCTGATCGTCCGGATGGATGCGCTTGGCGAATTCCTCGAGGATGTAGTCCTTGTCCTCCAGCTGCAGCCCGCCGATGGGATTCTCGATCCACAGGAAGCGGTGCTCGCGCAGATCGATCTCCCACGAACAGATGCCGGCGGCCTGCTGCGCAATGTTGAGCCGGTCGAGCAAGAGGCGCTCCTGCTCGGCCTGTCGCAGCAGCAGCTCGTTCGTCTGGACTTCGTTGGTTACGTCCGTGGTCGCGCCGAGCAGTCGTACCGCGCGTCCCTGAGCGTTGCGCACGATACGCACGTGCGACTGCATGTGACGCACGAGCCCGTCGGGCCGGATCAGACGGTAACGGTAGGAGTAACCCGGATCGCCGTTGCGCACGGCCTTGGTGGCCACTGCGCGCATTTCGGCCAGATCGTCCGGATGCATGAGTTTGAGCAGTGCCTGGCCATACTCTTCGAGCGGCAGCTCGGCGAGGCCATTGGCGCGAATCCGGTTTTCCGCCCAGACGAAGCGGCGCGTGCGTGGGTCGATTTCCCAGGGCGAGAAGCCGGCCGTCTCGATCGCAACATTGAATCGATCGAGCATGAGCTGCATCCGCTCATCGGGCGCGAGTTTCGCTTCATGCGATGTTCGGCGGCGTACCCACAGCCAATGCAGGCCCACGCCGACCACAAGTCCCGTCGCTCCACAGATCGCGGACAGGATCACGGCGAGGTGCCTCGCAGGCCGGCCCGAGCCGCCCTGCTAGAATCGCGACCACATTTCATGTGAAGGCCGCTGCGTCCGCGATGCGCTGACGTGCAGGCCGGCGAGGACATCCTATGCGAGGTTTGAAAATCGCGGCGTACGTGCTCGGCGCGCTGGTGGCGCTGATCGTCGTGCTGATCCTGGCCGTCGTGCTGTTCGTCGACCCGAACGATTACCGGGATGAGATTGCCGCGCGTGTCGAACAGCAGACCGGTCGCAAGCTGAACCTGAGCGGCGATCTCAAGTTGTCGTTCTTTCCGTGGCTCGCGCTCGAGACAGGACCTGCGAGCCTGAGCGATGCGCCCGGTTTCGGCGATGAGCCGTTCGTGTCCATCAACGAGGCAAGGATCAGTGTGCGTCTGTTGCCGCTGCTGCGCGGCAAGCTCGAAGTGGGTCAGGTGAAGCTCACCGGCGCACGCATCCGGCTGATCACCGATGCACAGGGCCGCAACAACTGGGCCGACCTGGGTGAGCGAAGCGAGGCCGAAACGCCGTCCTCGGAAAAGTCGGGAACATTGCCGACGATCGCCGGGCTCGAGATCACCGACGCAGCCGTCCTGATGGAAGATCGCCAGGCCGGCACCCGCCGCACGATCCGCGATTTCAATCTCGAAACGGGACGGCTCGAATCCGGCAAGCCGTTCGAGCTGAAGACTGGTTTTGTGTTTGACCAGGATGCGTCGTTGTCGGTCAAAGTGCATCTCGCGACCACCGTCACTGCGGATCTGGAGCGGAACATTCACCGCCTGGCCAATCCTGAGATCGACATTACGGTTTCGGGGCAGGGCTATCCGCGGGACGGGGTCCCGGTGCAGATCCGCGCAAAATCCCTCACTACCGATATCGGACGGGAGGTGTACGAACTTGACGGGCCCAGCCTGGTCACGACCTGGAAAGGTGATGGATTCCCGGCCGAGGGCGTGCCGATCAAGGTGCAGGCGCAACAGTTCGCGGCCAATCTCGCCGCGCAGACCCTCGATTTGACAGAATTCAATGCAGACATCGCGGGCGGCAAGATCACGGGCGCGCTCAGCGGCACCGAAATTCTGGATGCGCCGCGTATCGGTGGACCGTTGCGACTGGAGCCGCTCTCGCCGCGGGAGTGGCTGCCCAAGCTCGGGATCAGCGTGCCCGCGACGAGCGATGCGAGCGTGCTCAAGGAACTGAGCTTCGCCAGTCAGGTGGCGCTCACCAAGACTTCCGCGGAGTTGAACGACGTGCTCCTCAAGCTCGACGACACCAGTGCGAAGGGCTCGCTCGGCGTGACGGACTTCGACACCAAGGCAATGCGCTTCAATCTCGATATCGATCGCATCAACGCCGATCGTTATCTGCCGCCGGCCACGAAGGAGCCGGTCAAGAAAGAGAAGAGTCCCCCCGTCGAATTTCCGATCGACACACTGCGTACGCTGAACGCGCGCGGTGAAGTGCGTGTCGGCGAGGCCATCTTTGCAGGAGTGAAGTTCACGCAGCTGCGCCTGGGCGTGAATGCCCGCGACGGCCAGGTCCGCTTCAATCCGTCGGAGGCGTCCATGTACGGCGGCACCTATCGTGGCGATATCGGTATCGACGCCACCTCGGACGTCGCACGCATTTCTCTCGATGAACATGTGAGCGGTGTGCAGTTCGCGCCCTTGTTCAAGGATTTGTTCCAGACCGAGCGATTCACCGGCACGGGCAGCCTCAACGCAAAGCTCACCGGCCGCGGTCGCAACTCGGACGATCTGATGAAGACGCTCGATGGATCCCTCGATTTCAACGTCGCCGACGGCGCGCTCGAAGGCGCGGATCTCTGGTATGAGATCCGTCGCGCACGCGCGCTGCTCAAGCAGCAGCCCGTTCCTGAGCGCAGCGGGCCGGCGCGAACGACGTTCGATGCCATGAAGGGGACCGGAGTGATGAAGAGCGGCGTGCTCTCCAACAACGATCTCGATATTTCGTCGCAGTATCTGAAAGTCTCTGGGAAGGGCACGGTGGATCTGCCGAAGAGCACGCTCGACTATCAGCTCATCGCGACGGTGCTGAAGATTCCTCGTGAAGGCGCCGATCCTGCGCAGATGCAGGAGCTGGTCGATGCACAGATTCCGATCAAGGTCACCGGCTCGCTCGACGATCCGACCGTGCGTCCCGACATCCAGGGCTATGTGAAAGGACGCGTGAAGGAGGAGCTCAAGAAGGAGCAGGAGAAAGTCGAACAGAAGGTGAAGGAAAAACTCGGCGACAAACTCAAAGATCTGCTCGGTCGCTGATTCGAAGTCATGCAAGCTCTGCGGCAATCATGGATCGGTGCCCTGGGGCTTGCGCTGCTGGCCCTGCAGATCGCGCCCGATGCACAGGCGTTGACCATCGAGTATTCGAATGCGCGCTACGTCGACAAGCACTACGAGTTCGAGCTCACGGCGTTGATCGATGCGCCGGTCGATCGCGTTCAGGCAGTTCTGCGCGACTACGAAGCGTACAAGCAGCTCGATCCGCGGATTCTGGAAGCGCGCGTCGTAGCGCGTCCCGAGCCCTATAGCGCGATCCTGCAGACGACGCTGCATGTATGCTTCGGTCCGTTCTGTCGCAACGTCCGACGACTCGAACGTGTCGAAGAAGCGCCCCTGCAACTCTCGGCCACTACAGATCCCGCGCACAGCGACGTGAAATTCGGCGAGACGCGCATGAAGCTCTCGGTCAGCGACGGCAAGACCCGCGTGAGCTATCAAACGAGCATCGTTCCCGGCTTCTGGATCCCGCCTTTCACCGGCCGGCGCTGGCTGCTCAAGACGCTCGCCGACGGCACCATCGATCTGTTCAGGCAGGTGGAGCGGAAAGCAAGGAGTGATGAGTGATGGGTGATGAGTGATGGGTGTGAGCCCGCGCGCAGGATCCGGGCGGATCGTCCACAAACCCGTATAGGTGCATCGAGATCATGACTGGTCGGTGTTCATTTCCTGCGCATCACGCATCACACATCACTGAGCAATGAGCAATGAGCAATGAGTAATGAGCAACGAGGAGCGGGGAATGAGGAATGAGGAAGGGTTCGGTTCTGTGATCTGCGTTACTCATTACTAATTGCTAATTGCTAAGCAATGAGCAATTGAGGAACGGGGAGTGAGAATGAGGACGGGGATGGAATAGGAGATGGTTTGGTTCTGTGGTCTGCGTTACTCATTACTCATTACTAATTGCTAACTGACTTCCATGGTTGATTCACCACTTCCGCGGCATCTCTTGCCTTGGTTCGACCGCGCGGGTCGTAAACATCTGCCCTGGCAGCAGGACACGACGCCGTATCGGGTGTGGGTGTCGGAGATCATGTTGCAGCAGACGCAGGTTGCGACGGTGATTCCGTACTACGAGCGATTCATGGCGCGATTCCCGGACGTGCAGTCGCTCGCCGCAGCGCCGCTCGATGAAGTGCTGCATCTGTGGACGGGGCTGGGCTATTACGCGCGCGCTCGCAACCTGCATCGCGCTGCACAGATCATCGTCGAGCAGCACGCAGGGGAGATGCCACTCACGCTCGACGAAGTGCAGAGCTTGCCCGGCATCGGCCGCTCGACGGCGGGCGCGATTCTCGCGTTGTCGCGCGGAGACCGGCATCCGATTCTCGACGGCAACGTCAAGCGGGTGCTCACACGTTATTTCGGAGTCGAAGGTTTTCCGGGCGAGCCGCGGGTCGAACGCAAGCTGTGGGAACTCGCAGAGCAATGCACGCCGATCGAACGCGTCGGTGCCTATACACAGGCCATCATGGATCTGGGGGCCACCGTGTGCGTCCGCAGTCGCCCGCTGTGTGCGATGTGTCCGCTTCAGGAACACTGTGTCGCCCGCATCGAGCATCGCCAGTCGTTGCTGCCCACGCCGCGTCCGAAGAAGGCGCGGCCGCAGCGTAATGCATTCGCGCTGATCGCAATGAATTCCAGTGGCGCGGTGCTGCTCGAGCAGCGGCCCGCGACTGGGCTCTGGGGTGGACTGTGGACGTTTCCTCAGTTCGATTCGCGTGAGTCGCTGGATGCGTGGCTGTCACAGCAGAAGTCCGGCGTCACCGGCGAGCTGTTGCCCACGTACCATCATGCGTTCACGCATTTCGACCTGGCGCTGCAGCCATACTTGGTTAGGCTCACGCCTTCGATGTCGGTGCAGGAGCACGGTCATGTCTGGTATGACCCGGCGCAGCCCGCTCGCATCGGCCTGGCGAAGCCCGCCGTCGATCTGATTCACGCCCTGCGTGTCGTGTAGCGTACACGGGAGCGCTGCGCTTGACGGAAGTCATCGGCACGATCACATCCACGTCAGCGAGATCGGAGTGCCGCAAAGACCGCAAAAAGGATGATGAATAATGCGTGTACTGCGCGGGTCTGCAGTGTGTCATCCAGACACAGCGGGATCGATTCCGGGATTCACACACTTCTTTTTTGCGGTCTTTGCGGCCATTCTTGAGCTATGAGCAGAACAGTCAAATGCGTCGTCCTCGGCACTGAAGCCGAAGGACTGGATCGACCACCGTATCCGGGCGAGCTGGGTCAGCGGATCTACGAGAACGTGTCGAAGGAAGCGTGGCAGCGCTGGCTGCGGCATCAGACGATGCTGATCAACGAATATCGGCTTTCGCCGATCGATCCCAAGGCGCGCAAGTTTCTCGTCGCCGAGATGGAGAAGTTCTTCTTCGGCGGCGGCTCGGAAGCGCCGCAGGAATGGGTGCCTGACGGCAATGAGCAATGAGCAGTGAGTAATGAGCAGTGAGTAATGAGCAGTGAGTAATGAGCAATGAGCAATGTCTGAGTAACCGGGCTTGCTGCGTCTATTCCAGGTTTTTAATTACTCATTACTAACTACTCATTACTCATTCGAGCGAGGCGCGAAACGCGCCGCGCTCACGCGCTGCGCGCGCCTTGCCAGCCGGATTCTTCCATCAGTTCCCGTAGCGTCACACTGATGCGGGCGAACTCGTCGGAGAGTTGCGCCAGCTCATGGTGCCAGTCGGCGACTTCATTCGCTTTCGCGCGCGCTTCGACGGCCTGCGCACGCGCGGCGAGCTCTTCGATGTGCAGGTTCGAACTCGCGCCTTTGAGCTTGTGCGCTGCACGCGCGAGGGCGCCGAGATCGTTCGCGTGGACCGCAAGCTCTATTTCCTGCAGCGATTCCTGCGCGCCGGCGATGAAAGTCGCCAGCAGTTCGACGGCGAACTCGGCATCGCCATCTGCGATTTCGTTCAGTCGACTTCGGATCGAAGTGACTGTGGTCGAGGGTTGCGTAGGCATCGTCAAGAGTTTCTCCTCCGCAGCAGCGGGAGACAGGAACCGATCGAGCACGTCCTGCAGGCGCGAGATGTCGAGCGGCTTGGTCAGGTAATCGTTCATCCCGGCTTCCAGGCATTTTTCGAGCTGACCCATCATCGCATTCGCCGTGAGCGCAACGATGGGCGTATGCGGACCGGATCCTTCGATCTCGCGAATGCGGCGCGTGGCTTCCAGACCATCCATCACGGGCATCTGCATGTCCATCAGAATGAAGGCCCAGGTGTCCTCGCGGAACGCATCGATGGCCTGACGACCATCGCCGACGACGCGCACCTCGCAGCCGAGCCGTTCCAGGAAACGTCGCGCCACGCGCTGATTGATCGCATTATCTTCGACGAGCAGCACCTTGCCGCTGTAACGACGTCGCGTCTCGCTTGCGATCAGCGTACCGCGCGTGATGATCGGCTGGCTACGCAAGTGCCAGTCGCGCGCATCGCGCGACAGCGACTGTTCCAGACAGTCCAGCAACTCGCGTGTTCGTACCGGCTTGGTGAGGTAGGCGGCGAATCCGATGTTCGAGAAACGTTGGACATCGCCCGAGCGGTCGAGCGAGGTCAGCAGCACGAGGCGCATCGGCGCAATGGCGGGGTCGTCGACGATCTGCTGTCCCAGCATCGCGCCGTCGACATCGGGCATGTGGTAGTCGAGCACGACGATGTCGAAGCTTTCGGCGGAGCTGCGCAACGCTTCGAGCGCCTCTTCGGCAGAGGAGGCGGACGTTACCGTATAGCCCGAATGCGACATCTGGCCTGCGAGGACGCGGCGATTCGTTTCGTTGTCGTCGACCAGGAGCACGCGCTTGTTCTTCGGCGCAAACATCGATCGCGGTTCGGGCAGGCCCGTCAGCGCCGGTTCGAGCGGCAATGTGAACCAGAAGGCAGAACCTTTGCCGGGCTCGCTGTGCGCACCGACCTGGCCGCCCATCATCTCGACCAGACGGCGCACGATCGATAGTCCGAGCCCCGTGCCCCCGAATTTACGGGTGGTGGAGGAGTCCGCCTGCGTGAACGGATTGAACAGGGTCACGAGTGCATCCGGCGGAATTCCGATGCCGGTGTCGCGCACTTCAAAGTGCACGAGTGATCGGCCATTGCATCGGCCCGGCGAGCAGACTTCGACGACGACTTCGCCCTGGTGCGTGAACTTGATCGCATTGCCGACGAGATTCAGCAGACACTGACGAATGCGCTGCGGATCGCCGAACACCCGCTCGGGCACTTCCGGTCGCACATTGACGATCAGCTCGAGACCTTTTGCCGCCGCCTGGAACGCCATGGCCGAGGCGACTTCATCCACGTTCACGCTCAGGTCGAACTCGATGTCCTCGATGTCGAGCTTGCCCGCTTCGATTTTCGAGAAATCCAGAATGTCGTTGAGGATGGTCAGCAGCGAGTCTGCACTCGTGCGAATCGTTTCCGCGTAATCGCGCTGTACGCGGTCGAGGCGCGTTTCCAGCAACAGGCCGGTCATGCCGATGATGCCATTCATCGGCGTGCGGATTTCATGGCTCATGGTGGCGAGGAAGGTGCTCTTCGCACGACTTGCCTCTGCGGCTTCTTCGCCGGCGCGAATCAAGGCTTCACGCGCGGCGCGCGCCTCCGTGATGTCGCTGAGCGAGCCCGATAGCAATCGCGGCGTGCCCTGTGCGTCGCGCTGAGCCGTTGCGCGACTGCGAACCCAGAGATACGCGCCATCCTTGCGTCGCAGCCGGAACTCGACATCGAACGGCTCGCCTCGCTGGAAATGAGCTTGCATCGTCTGCTTGAGTCGCTCGACGTCTTCGGCGTGCACCAGGGATTGGAATGCGTCGGTCGTGCGCGGCGCTTCGTCCGCTGCCAAACCGAGTAGTTCGAGCAGCCGCGGCGATGACCAGCAGGTCTGCGATTGCGCATCGATCTCGAACAGCACGTCCTGCGTGCCGCGGATGGCGCGCTGGAAACGATCCTGAGCCTCGCGCAACTGCGATGCCTGACGCTCGATCTCGCGAACGGCTTCCTCTTCGCGCGTGACTTCCCAGTCGACGCCGAGGATCGAGACGGCCTTGCCCGCATCGTCGTGCAACACACGGCCGTGGAACTGCACGTAGCGAATGCTGCCGTCGTTCATGAGCACGCGATAGCGATGATCGATGCTGGTATGCCCCGTCGTCGGAACATTCAAAGCGTGGGCGAACGCAGCCGAAAATTCGTCCTGATCGTCCGGATGCACGCATTGATGCAGATATTGCTGGCCGGTGAACCTCGTGAGGCCACCCACGCGCTCCAGGATGGGACTGTCGTCCGACACGGTGACGGCATCGCTCAGCGTGTCCCAGTGCCACATAGAGATGCCGGCGGCGCGATTGGCCAATGCAAGTCGATCGGCGGTGTCGCGACGTCCCGCTTCGGCGGTTTCCGCACGTTGCAAAGCTGCGCGGAGCTCTTCGGTTTCATGACGCGAACGCGTTGCTTCAGCGAGCGCGATGGCTTCTGCACGCGACTTGCGCATATGGGCATTGCCGTACATGCCCGTCACCAGGATCGCGAACAACGAGGCCGAATGCCGTTCGAGGTACGCCCACCAATGCGTGTCGTATGAGGAGAGCACGGGGGCGAGAAACAGCAGCACGCCGCCGAGCAGCGCGACCACGGTGATGTGCCACGAACGGTTCGAGCGCAAACACAGGGTGACCGCAAGCACGTAACCGATGCCGACCGCGGAATCCATCATGTTGGTGAGATCGAACAGGAAGATCGCGATACACAACGCGATCATCCAGGGCAGGCGGTTGCGGCGCTGATGAGGGTCGCGGTCGCTCAGAGCGCTCTCGATCAAGCGACGACGCTGATCTTCGGGAAGAGCCAGCAGGCCGCGCAGGTAGTGGCGCAGGCCGAAGCTTGCGATCAGCAACAGCACGACGAACAGAAAACCCAGCGCATTGCTCGAGAGATACGACTGACCGAAGAAGCGGCCGACGACGGCACGTTCATGCTCGAGCGGCAGATCGAGCAGCACCATGCCGCCGCGTCCGTCCGAGGTCGCATAGCGCAGATGGTATTGCTCGTTGACCATCGCGAAGCGGATGTGCGGCTGCGATTCATCCGTCTTCAGTCGCGCGAGTGCTTCCGAACCGAAGGCATCGGCTGTAAGCCGCGCCGCGCGGTCCGCATCGAGCGTCCCTGCCAGAGCATGGGGGAAATGCTGCGCCGTGAAGCTCGGTTGCCGACTGTCCAGTACGCTCGGATCGGCGCTTGCGAGAAGTGCTTCGGCCACCGCATGCGCTTTGGCGATCGCCACGTCCCCGCCGATGTGCTTTGCGACGACTTCCTTCTGTTGGAGCATCGGCGCGCCGGCAATCGATAGCAGCAGGACCAGCACCAGGATCGCCGCAATGGACGCGTGGCCGGCCAGCACCTCGAGGACCGTTCTGAACTTCACCCGCAACTCCCTGTTGGCGGCCCGGAGCGGTTGCTCGAAGCACGGCCAGCCGATTGTTCTTGCCGCTGCGGGAGGCTGCGATTGCAATCCTCACGGCGGTCAGCTTATGTAAGCGGGCGGCGCCTGCGTCGCAACGAGCAAAGGAAAGAACCGTGATCTGTGTGCTCGGCCAATGTGTGACCCTGTGATGAATGTCACACGCGGTGCATCTGTCGAGAAATCCGTTACGAATCGACGGTTTGAAGCGGCCCGATCGAGGGTCGCGCGACGCGCCTCATCGCTTTCGATTTCCGCCGCAGGTTCATTGAATCCCCTCTGTTCAGGACCGGCCCCACGGCGCTGAACCCGCGTTTCGAACCAGGAGATCGGCATGCTCGCTTTTCTGTTCGCGCTCCTGATCGGTGTCATTGCGGGCCTGCGTGCAATGACGGCTCCCGCAGCCGTCGCCTGGGGTGCTCGTCTGGGCATGATCGACGTGAGCGGCTCCTGGCTCAGCTTTTTTGCGCATCCCGCTGCAGTCTGGATTTTCAGCGTGCTTGCACTGGCCGAACTGGTCACCGATCAATTGCCGGGCACGCCGAGTCGCACGCTGCCGCTTCCGTTCGGTACGCGGATCATCAGCGGCGCCGTGTGCGGTGCGGCCTTCGGGCTGAATGCGGGATCTGTATGGGCCGGCGCGGTACTCGGAGCGGTCGGCGCGATCATCGGGACGCTCGGCGGATACGCGGCTCGCGCCCATCTCGCGCGCAGTTTCGGTCGCGATCGCCCGGCAGCTTTCATCGAAGACGCGGTCGCCATCGTGGTGGCCGCGGCCAGCGTATTCGTCATCGCGCACGCTTGAGTGCCCACGCAACTATCACTGTGAGGCTGTCATGCAGACCTTCGATGCCATCGTGATCGGCGCCGGTCAGGCAGGACCGTCGCTTGCAGGACGTCTCACGCAGGCCGGGCTGCGTGTGGCGATGATCGAGCGCAAATTGTTCGGCGGCACATGCGTGAATACGGGCTGTACGCCGACCAAGACGATGGTGGCGAGTGCATACGCCGCGCGGTTGGCGCAACGATCTGCGGACTACGGCGTGACTCTTCCAGGTGGCGTGGCGATCGACATGCAACGCGTGCAGGCACGCGCGGCAGAGGTGTCGGCGAACTCGCGCGCTTCGGTCGAGCGCTGGCTGGAGGGCATGTCGGACTGCACGGTGATCCGCGGACAGGCTCGCTTTCAATCGGCAAACGAAGTGCGCGTCGGCGATCAGCGGCTCACCGCGCCAAAGATCTTCGTGAACGTGGGTGGACGCGCGATCGTGCCGGACTTCCCCGGCGTTCACGACGTACCGTTTCTGACGAACTCGAGCATCCTCGAGCTGCGGGAGGTGCCTGAACATCTCATCGTCGTGGGCGGCAGCTATGTAGGTCTCGAGTTCGCGCAGATGTTTCGCCGCTTCGGCGCGAAAGTCACGGTCGTGGAGAAAGGACCGCGCATCGTCGGGCGGGAGGACGAAGATGTTTCGGACGCCGTGCGCGGCATTCTGGAGAATGAAGGGATCGTCGTGCGCGCACATGCCGAATGCATTCGCCTGGCACCGCACGCGCGCGGTGTCGAAGTCCACGTGAGTTGCCGTGAAGGCGAACCGTCCGTGATCGGCAGCCATGTTCTGCTGGCGGTCGGCCGCCGTCCCAACACGGATGATCTTGGGCTCGAGCAGGCGGGCGTAAAAACGGATGCGAAAGGCAACATCATCGTCGACGATTCGCTCGCAACGACGGTGCCCGGCATCTGGGCGCTCGGCGATTGCAATGGTCGCGGCGCCTTCACTCACACGGCTTACAACGACTACGAGATCGTCGCGGCCAACTTGCTCGATGGCGAATCGCGCAAGGTCAGCGACCGCGTGGTCACTTATGCGTTGTACATCGATCCGCCGCTCGGCCGTGTCGGAATGACCGAGAAAGAAGCGCGCGCGTCAGGCAAGAAGCTCTTGATCGGAACGCGACCGATGACGCGCGTGGCGCGCGCAATCGAAAAGGGCGAAACGCAAGGCTTCATCAAAGTCATCGTCGATGCGGATTCGCGCCGGATTCTCGGTGCGTCGATTCTCGGCACCGGCGGTGATGAGGCAATTCACGGTCTGATCGATATCGTCACTGCACAGGTGCCGTACACGGTGCTGCAGCGGGCCGTGCCGATCCATCCCACCGTGTCGGAGCTGATTCCGACGGTATTGGGCGATCTCAAACCCGTCTCATCGTGATTCAGCGACGCGGCTTGAACTCATCCGCGCGTCCGCGCGGACGTTCCGTCGTGAAGTGCGCGCCGCGTCGGTGACAGCCGGAACAGCGCAGTCGCGATGCGATCTCCGCAGCGCGTGCGCGCCAGCCGACCCGTTGTGCAATCAACTGCAGACGCGGCACGGTGAATCGCCCGCAATGATCGCAGACGATGAATACCGGCCTGCCGGATTCGGCATACGCGGCAAGCGTGCCCGGGCTCGGTGGATGCTTCGCAGGCATGGCGAGGCATGCGCTAGAACGCGTCGTAATCCGGACACGGCGGCGATGGATTCAGCAGATCGGCCGATTCCTGTGTCCGTCGGGCGGCGCGCAGTGCGGGCACGAGCGTATTGATCGCTTCGCACGCGGCGCGGCAGCTGGCGACGTCATCGGTGATCCATGGCGAAGGATGCTCTTCGATGTACTGCTCGAATTCGCGCTGCAGAAGACGCAGTACGCGTGCGACGCGGTCGATGAGTTCGGCGTTGTCCATGACGGATCTCGGCAAGGGCGAGGACCTGTTTATATATACAGGTACTCGCAAGCCGCAAGATCCGCACGCTAAGTGGTTGAAGCGAGCGGCGGCACGTCGATCGGCTGCAGCAATTCCGGACCATTGTTGCGCGGACTGTTCACCCCGGTGGAAATCGGCCAGGCCACTGCGGCGTCAGACGCCCAAGGCTTCAGACAGATTTTCGCCTCTTCCGGCGACCCGCCGAGCCACACATCCAGCTGATCTTTGTCGATCATGAGCGGCATCCGCTTCTTCAGGTTGTGGATGTTCGCCATCAGCTCATTGGCAGGCATCGTGATCAGTGCGCACGAGTGAATCTCGCGACCCTCGCGGGTGATCGAGCGATCCCACAGCGCGCCGAAGTAGAACATCGAGTCGTCGACGGGCTTGATGTAGAAGGGCGTCTTCGAGCCGTCGTCATTCACGTGCCACTCGTAGAAGCCGAGCGCTGGCATGACGCAACGCTGACTGCGCGTCCATGCATCGCGCCATAGCGACGCACTTTCGATCCGCTCGATCGTGGCATTGATGGTCGAGGCCTGCGGCGCCTCGCCATTGGCCCAGTAAGGGATCAAACCCCAGCGCATCAGCGCACTTTCGCGCTGTCCGTCAGCGTTACGAATCACCCGAACGACGGGCACGCCCTGTGTCGGCGCGACGTTGAAATTGCGTTGATCGATCGGCGGCTGACTGGCGAGCACATGCGCGATCTCGCGATTGAGTTGCGCGCGCATCTCGCGACTGAGCTCCGCGATTTCCGGCGCCACATAGCGTCCACACATTTCGAATTTCCTTCCCGCCCGAGGCGGCTCCAGCACTTATCGATCCTACCCATCGGTGAGGCGAGGTGTGAGTTTCGGCAACACCCGCGGCTCCCTGTTCAGCGTCCGTCGGGACATTCCCTGATGCGCACTAATCCGATGGCTGAGGTGATTGACAGGGATTCCCTTGCCGCAGCAGACTAAACTGGCTGGATCAATTGGCCAGACCAATGGCGAGATTGGCCGACCATTCCTTCGGATCTGCATGTTGCGGGTCGAAGGCAGGCACAGAAGAAAAAGTGGGGAGAGGTTCCGGCGTCTCCCCGCGCGCCGCAGTGACGTGTTTGCCGACCGAGCTGCGGAGGTCGTGAACAACACAGGGGGAAATGTCGTGAACCATCGCGTTCGTGATTCATTGGCCCGACTGGGCCTTCTTGGACTGTGCGTGGGTGCCAGTGCAGCGCATGCCCAGAGCACGCCGAGCGGTCAGAGTCCGCTCGAAGAAGTGGTCGTGACCGGCTACCGTGGCAGCCTCGAGGCGGCCTTGGAAACCAAGCGACAGAACGTCAGCTTCACGGATTCCATCTCCGCTGAGGACGTCGGCAAGCTACCTGACAACAATCTGGCCGAAGCCCTGCAGCGTGTGCCGGGCGTGCAGATTTCGCGCACCAACGGCGAAGGTCAGCAGATCTCGATTCGCGGTCTCGGTCCGAGCTTCGCGCGCGTGCTGCTCGATGGCATGCCTGTGTCGGCTGCCGGCGAAGGTAGCGTCGATCAGCAGTCGCGCAATCGCGAGTTCGATTTCGACCTGTTGCCTTCCGAGATCTTCAGCAAGCTGGAAGTGTCGAAGTCGCCCACTGCGAGTCTCGTCGAAGGCGGTCTGTCAGGCACGATCAATCTGCGTGCGCCGCGGCCTTTCGACTATGACGGATTCACCGCGACGTATCAGGTGCAGGGCGCCTATCAGGACACCTCGGAGAAGCTCGATCCTCGTGCGAGCTTCCTGATCAGCAATACCTGGAACGATCAGTTCGGCGCGTTGCTCAGCGTCTCCATGTCGCGGCGCTCGTTCCGTACTGACGGCTGGACCTCGCAAGGCTGGACCTCGGGTCTGGTGCCGGGTAATCCGCCGGATGCGGGATACGCCAAGGGATTCGATTGGAACCTCCCTTCCGTCGCCGCGAACCCTGCGAATCAGGCGCCGGGATTCATCAATGAATCCGGCCTCACGAACGCGGAACTGGCCAATGCGCAGTTGCCGCGCCTGGGACGCCCCGAAGTGCAGGTGGGCGATCGCGATCGCTATGGATTCACCGTGGGATTGCAATGGCGGGCGAGCGACACACTGAGCTTCGATCTCGACGGCCTGTATTCGAAACTCGAAACGGATTTTGATCGCTACACGAACAATCTGCTGGTCCGTAACACCGGCAGCGGCACGAACAACCCCACTGGATTCGGCTATATCACGCCGCGCAATTTCGTTCTCGATGAGAACCGCACGCTGCGCAGTGGACGACTTCAAGGTGCGAAGTTCTGGTCCGAGAATCGCGAGTTCCAGCAAGAGACCGATTTCAAACATATCGGCCTGACGATGAACTGGCAGCTCATGGACAACCTCGGACTCGAGCTGAAGGGGTCGAAAGACACGTCCGACTTCCGCTGGCGCATGAACACCTATCTGTTCCTGACCAGGCGCTGCGATCAGAACCCCTGCGATGTGGACATCACCGTCGATGGCGGTATTCCGAAGATCGTACCGACGATGGATCTCGCGGATGTGAACAACTGGCAGTTCGACACGGTACGTGTGCAGCCGCGCACCCGCGAAGAGAAGAACGACAACGGCGCGTTGAATCTGACCTGGGGTGAGAATGACAAGAACATCAAAGTCGGTGCGCTGTTCAACAAGTTCTATCGCGAGCGTCTGACGTACAGTTCGTCCGTTGGTGTGACGCAAGGCGCTGCGTTGACGCCATTCGGTTACACCGGTCCGGCGAATCTCGCCGACTTCCCGATCGCGAACTTTGCCGAAATCGTACCTGTCAGCGGTTTCGGCAAATCGTTCGACGACAGCCCCGGATACACACGCTGGATCGTCTCCGACCTCGATGCATTCAGCGCGATGATGGATCCGGACGTGCTCGATGCGAACGCGAATCTGGATTTCCAGAACTCGGGAAGTTTCGAAGAAAAGAACTTCTCGTACTACATCGAAGGCAACCTGACGCTGGATCTGGGCGGACATGATCTGCGCATCAATGCGGGTGCCCGGCATATCAAGACAGATCAGGAGATGCACGGCTTCATCCGCATACCGAGCACGCCGCCCGCAGCGGGCAATCTGTTCGGATTGCGCGAGGACGATTACGGTCGCAACAAGACCGAAGGCGAATACTCGAAATGGCTGCCTTCCCTGAACGTCGCTTACTCGGTCACTACCGACCTGACTGCTCGCTTCGCCGCATCGAAGAGCATGACGCGTCCGAATCCCAACGACATTCAACCCTTCACGGGCATCAGCACCGCGGGTGTCGTGTCGACAGGCAATCCGAACCTGGATCCTTACTTCTCGGACAACCTGGATGGTGGTCTCGAGTGGTACTTCGCGCCAGGCGCGGTGCTGGGTGGCAATGTGTTCTACAAGGAGATCACCGGCTTCGTCGTGCGTCAGAACGTGCCACAACCGTTCCGCAACGCCGGCATCCCGCTCGATACGATCACGGATCCGACGATCATCGCGCTGCTGCCGCAGGGTCTGGACACGATTCTGTTGTTCAACCAGCCGGTGAACCGCCCTGACACTTACTATCTCAACGGTCAGGAACTGCTTTATCAGCAGCGCCTCGACATGCTTCTGCCTGGGTTGGGCGTCTCGCTGAACTACACGCACCTCGATTCAGGCAGTCATACGATCGTCGGTCTCGCCGAGAACAACTACAACGCAGTGGCCTACTACGAGCCGGGCGGTTACGCGCTGCGTCTGTCGTACAACTATCGCGACGACTACGTGGAGTGCGAGCTCAACTGCGGCTCGACTTCGCCTGAAGTGGGCTACCGCAGGGCTGCAGGCTATCTCGACTTCAATGGCAGCATCGACGTGCCTGCATTCGGGCACACCTTCACGATCAGTTTCGAGGCGCTGAATCTGCTCGATGAAGAAGAGTACTCGTTCTACGGCTATGAGAATCGCGTCAACACGCTCAATCGCCCGGGACGTCAGTACATCCTCGGGATTCGCGGATCATTCTGAGCTGCGAGGGAAGGGAGGCCATGGAAGGCCTCTCTTCTCTTTTCCTTCCCACGCTTCGCTCGCTCAAGTCGCCGCTTGCCCGCAAGTCATGTCGACATTTGTGTGATGCTCGCGCGCGCCGTGAGCGACTGAATGCCCAGCGCACCCATTGCAAGACTTGCGCTCACGATCACGACGGACAGAGCAAAGCAAATGGCATTCTTGAGCGAGGCGAACGGAAGAGCGGAAGCTGACATGGCGATCTCCTTCAGTGAATGTGTCCACGAGGTCGGTTCGCCATAGGTATTGCAGCTGCCGTGCCAGTGAGTTTTTGCGGAGGAGCGATTGCGCAAACGCTGAAGAAAAAGAGAAATTCAGGCTCTCGCGTCTCTGCGGACCGGTCCACGCTGCGAATACAGATGTCCGGTTGTGTCCGAACGGACGGATGCGTTGTCCGCGTGCTGCCAGCCGTCGAGCATCGAGCGATGCAGAGGGATGGGTGCGAGAACCACTCGATGTGGCCGGATCGGTACGCTTCGTGACAGACGCTCCGTGAGCTGAACGCATACCTTGTATGCGTCATCTCAGGAGGCGTTTCATGCTTCAGCTACGGCCGAACTGCGAATGTTGCGATCGCGATCTGCCGCCGGAGTCGACGGAGGCAATGATCTGCACGTTCGAATGCACGTTCTGCGCGAACTGCGCGACGGACAAGCTCGATAACTTCTGCCCCAACTGCGGCGGTGAACTGATCAGACGACCGCGTCGACCCGCCGCAAAACTATCGAAGTTCCCTGCTTCGACGAAGCGAGTGCGGAAGGAAAACGGATGCGAGTCGGATCGATTTCGACTGCCTAGCGCCTAGTGCCTAGTCCCTAGTTCCTGGCTGCTCTATTGCAGCTTCGCCGGCTCGAGCAGCTGCACGCAGAATTTCCGCTCCACATCGGTCCAGGTGCGCGAGGCAACCAGATGGGCCGAGGAGGCGAGGTTCGCAAAGCTCTCGAGCGTGTATTTGTGGCAATACTCGGTGCGGATGTGTTCACCGCGGCGGAAGGACACGCGCGTGCCCGCGAGTTCGATCGTCTGATCGCGCTTGCTGATCAGATGCATCTCGATGCGGCTTTCGGCTTCCATCCACATCGCGCGATGCTCGAACGAGTCGATGTCGAAGTTGGTGCCGAGCTCGCGGTTCAGGTGACGCAGCGCATTCAGATTGAATTCGGCCGTGACACCTGCGGTGTCGTTGTAAGCGCGCTCGAGCACTTCGCGGTCCTTTTTCAGATCGAAGCCGATCAGTACCGCGCCTTCCTTGCCTACGAGCGAGCGCATGCTCGACAGCAATGCGCGGGCAGCCTCGGGGCTGAAGTTGCCCAGCGTCGAGCCGGGAAAGTAGACCACCTGCCGATGCGCGCGCGAAAGATGTCGCGGCAGCTCGAATGGCTGAGTGAAATCCGCGCACACAGGAACGATGCGCAGCGATGGGTAGTCCCGCGCCAGTGTGCTGGCCGCATCGAACAGATGCTCTCGCGCGATATCGACGGGAACGTAGGCCCACGGCGCAACGAGGTGATCGAGCAGCAGTCGCGTCTTGAAGCTGGTGCCGCTGCCGAACTCGACGAGCGCGGCCTGCGGGCCAATGAGCTGAGCCATCTCTTCGGAATGCTCTTCCATGATGGCGAGCTCCGTGCGCGTCAGATAATACTCGGGCAGCTCGCAGATACTGTCGAACAGCGATGAGCCGAATTCGTCGTAGAACCAGACAGGAGAAAGCTCTTTGGGAGACTTACGCAGCCCGGCGAGCACATCGCTGGTGAGCTGATCGATGTTGGTCGCGGTTGCGACGCTGGGCTGCTTCGACATTCCGTTTCCTCAAACTTTCGGTCAGTGATTACGTGCCAGACGGAGGCCCATGAACTGCCAACGCGCATCCGGGTAGAAGAAGTTCCTGTACGTCGCGCGGATGTGATCGGCGGGCGTGACGCACGAACCGCCTCGTAGCACGAGTTGATTGCACATGAACTTGCCGTTGTACTCGCCGATGGGTCCCGAGGGTGCGCGATAACCTGGATATGCCACGTACGGCGATGCAGTCCATTCCCACACATCGCCATAGAACTGACGCAGCCTCGCCGGCGCGGACACCGGTTGTGGATGCAGTGGCGCATCCTCGATGTTCGCGAGCAGATTACCGGCGATGGGTAGGCTCTGCGCTGCGAGCTCCCACTCCGCCTCGGTGGGCAAACGCGCGCCAGCCCATCTGGCATATGCATCCGCTTCATAGAAACTCAAGTGACACACGGGCGCGACAGGGTCGAGCGGTTGCACCCCGCTCAAGGTGAATTCGGAGTCGAGCGTCTCCGACCAATACAGTGGACGCGTCCATCCCTGCGTGCTCACCGTCGACCATCCATCGGAGAGCCAGAAATCGGCGCGGCGATAACCGCCGTCGCGAATGAATTCGCGATACTCCGCGTTCGTCACGAGACGATCCGCGAGCGAATAGTCCTCCACGAGCACGCGATGTCGCGGCGATTCGTTATCGAAGCAGAAATGTTTTCCCGTCGCACCGATCTCGAAGACCCCGCCGTCGAACGACACGAAACGAGAAGCTGTGCTTTCGCAAGGCGTGACTTTCGTCGTCATCCTGCGGTACGTGGGCCGCAGTGGATTGCTGAAGAACAAATGCTTCAGATCCGTGAGCATCAATTCCTGATGCTGCTGTTCGTGATTCAGACCGAGCGTCACGATGTCATGCAGCCGCTCGGCGATGTCGGCGTGAGCGAGCAGCCGATGCATCTGTTCGTCGACATGAAGCCGGTATCGCCTCACTTCAGCGACGGTGGGCCGCGTGAGCAATCCGCGCCGCGGGCGCTCATGCATCGGCCCGACGGTCTGATAGTACGAGTTGAAGAGGTAGCTGAACTCCTCGCTGTAGGGACGGAACTGACGCCCGTACGGCTTCAGGACGAACTGTTCGAAGAACCAGCTCGTATGGGCCAGATGCCATTTGGCCGGACTGCAGTCCGGCATGCTCTGTACGACGTAGTCCTCCAGCTCCAGCGGCTCGCAGATCGCTAACGTCGAGGCCCGTACGCTCAAGTAACGCTCGGCCAGCGATGGCGGCAAGGGCACGCTGCGTTGCGTGGAAAGCTGAGTCTCGACCGTCGCCATGGCGACTCCTTATATATCTGCGGCAGACAGGCGATGCATTCCAACGCGCTGTGGCCGCCAAAGTTGCACCCTTGGCCCCAGTTGCCAATAGAAACAGCCGCTTACCGAGGCCTCCTCACTGGACAGTACCAGTGCGCAGGCGGCCAAGTCTGGGATGGTTCTGCTAAAAGGACGCATAGCGCGTTCAGCCGCCCCGGGTCGGCTTTTTCCTTGACGGCCCGCCGCCCCGCCGGTCTAATACGCGCCCTCTGGCCGTTCTGACCAGAGCCTCAGCGGGCCGAAGCGCCCCACACCATGGCCAGGTAGCTCAGTTGGTAGAGCAGCGGACTGAAAATCCGCGTGTCGTTGGTTCGATTCCGACCCTGGCCACCATTCTTTCAATAACTTACACTCGATTGAGTTTCGCCTATGCGGTGTCATGTAGGCGCGGTGTAGGCATGCGTTGCGTGCTCGGATGTGTTTTGTGCGCGCGTTAATTCGCGGCGTTCGTGCGTCTAATTGTTTCGTGTGTGAATCACGCACATACTGTGTATCGCAACTCGGTGCGGCGTAAAAACGTTCGATTTGATGTCAATGAGAAATGCGCCCACTTTTCGCGTTAAAAACGCGTGCTACGCTGCTTCGTGCTGAAACTGGAAGGGGAATTCCATGAGCAAATTGCTTGAGCTTCCTCGCGGCCTGAATTCGTTGATAGCTGCGTATGAGGCGATCAGGGATGCATCGACACCAGCTCAGAACGATATCGCCAAGTTGTACGAACAGCATTTCGTAACTGCGGTGCCGCCGAGCAACGTTCGCGCCCCCGATTTCGAGCGCGTGTCTTTGATCGACCCAAACATCAGAACTTTCGTTCGCGCGAACACTTAATCGCAGCTTCGCTATGCCAGGATGGAGTAGTGTTCTCGAAGAAATCGGGAAGCGGCAGCGCGACGGCCAACACGCCGTCGATTTAATCCGTCGCAAGTATCTCAAGAATCTCCATCAGCACACTGGGCGGAACGTAATCGCGTATTACTCCGGCTGGCTGCATAGGTCACCCGGCACGCCAAATTTGCAGGTCGGTGACGACGACATGAATGCTTTCATGGCGGCGGTTCACCAGATGAAGCGTGACAAGGGCTTGGACCTAATCCTGCACACACCCGGCGGCGATATCGCTGCTACTGAAGCGCTGGTGAAGTATCTGTGGACGATGTTCAAGAAGGACATCCGTGTCATCGTCCCGCAGCTCGCGATGTCGGCCGGCACCATGATTGCTTGTTCGTCTAAGCAAATCGTCATGGGGACGCATTCGAGTCTTGGCCCGATTGATCCGCAAATATTCGGAATGCCCGCGCAGGCCATCTTGGAAGAATTCCAGCTGGCTATAGAGAACATCAAGAAAGACCCTGCTAGCACGCCTCTTTGGCAGCAAATCGTTTCGAGATATCACCCGTCGTTCTTGGTTGAGTGCGTGCAAGCTATCAAGTGGTCCAAGGAAATGGTCCACAAGTGGCTGTCCGAAAACATGTTCGACGGTGATGCAGATAAGGAAGCCGCTGCGCAAAAGATCGTTGACTACTTGGGCGATCACGCGACCACGGCCACACACGCGCGCCATCTGCCGTTGGCGAAGTGCGAAGAAATCGGCCTTAAGGTTCTCAAGCTGGAAGACGACAAGAAGCTGCAAGACTTGGTGCTGACTGTGCATCACGCCTATATGCACACCTTCTCTTTGTCGGCGGCAATCAAAATCACTGAGAATCATTTGGGCGTCGCCACTGTTTTGATGGGTGTGATGGCGCAAGCGAAGCAACAGCCAACTCCTGGTAACGCCGTTGTACTTGGGCCGGCGCAACCCCCGGCGCCTACTGTCACTCCACCTGTGGTGGAAGAGAACCCGCCGCCAGAACCCGCTGCTGCTTAGGCTCCGGAATTCACGCGCGTCCTGCGCGTTTCCAGTCGCTTGCCGTCGTGTTGCTCGAATGTGCCCAGCTCGTTTGCCGTGATGGTCAACACGTCGCGGTCCCACTGATACGTGCGTCCGTCTTCATCGGTGCCGGACAGCACAGCCAACCCTGCACGGCGAATACGCATGAACACATTCGGCTGTACAGCGCTTCATCGGCGCCGCCCTGTTGGAGCGAAACATATAGACCAAGCGGTCATCGCCGCGCGCAGTGCGTAAGACGCACGCGCCCATTGAGTGGATGGCTTCGTCCACGTCGGCGCGTGCGTCCGCAGGACATCCACAAGATCGTCGATGCCTTCACGCGCCAGATCGACATCCCGAAGATAAACCGGCCATTCAGCCGGCCATTGCAGGGCCGACCGGCATTCCAATGCATTGATTTCAGGGAGACTATTCCCATCGATAATCCGGCCACAGAGCCGCCACGGGGACCGTTCTTGAGGCCAACCGCTGCTGAGCTATGCCCGCAGACGGCACAGAGGTGCTCGAGAACCTGGCTTTCGACTTAGCTCGGGAGGCGAGCGAGCTTTCCGGTCAGCTGCTCGTCCGCCGGTCTGTCGCCGAGCTCGTGCGCTCGATGAATTGCTACTACTCGAATCTCATCGAGGGGCACTACACGCATTCGCGAGACATCGATCGCGCTTTGGCCAACGACTATTCCACTGACCCACGCAAGCGTGATCTGCAACTCGAGGCGCGCGCATGTCGAAGTGCAGCGAATGATCGATGCGCGCGCAGATTTTCCCAGGCCACCCGCTTCGCGCGCATTCCTTGAATGGACGCATCGCGAGTTCTGTTCTCGACTGCCAGACAGCCTGCTCGTCGTTGAGAGCCCCGACACGCGTGAACGTCGAGCGCTGGTTCCCAAGGCTGTATCCGGCAGCTGCCTGATGGATCGTGCGGCTCACGGCGGCATGGACTCGTGCGATCGAGGAACGGCAACGTGATCTGCAGGTCGAAGTGCGCGCACATCGAGGTGCAGCGCATGATCGATGTTGCGCAGATGTTCCCAGACCGGCTGCATCACGCGCGCTCATTCAGTGGACGCGCCGCGAGTTGTCGTCACCCGAGGGAAAGTTCTTGTATGTGACCAATCAAAGCACCCGAAGCGTGAGCGTCTACGCCATCGACCCAACGTCGGTTCGATCACGCGCGTGCCGGCGCTCCGTTGTCCGCCGCTCCAATGCGACCGGCAAACATCTCGTTCCTATCAAGCGGGTGACTCACGTCTACGATCCAGGTCATGCCTGCTTGGATGTGGACGCCGATGACTCGACCGCGAAAGGGGACAGCTTTGAGCTGTCCCCTTGGCTAATGACCGCTCATGCACGCTGAGTGGTCATCTCGATGACCACTTTGCCAAAGTGCTTTCCTGATTCCAGATGTAGATACGCTTGCTGCGCGTCTGCGAAGTCGAAGATGCGATCGATGACAGGGGTGAGTTGCGCGGCGCCGACGAACCTTGCTAGATCCTCCAGCATCGCGCGACTCCCGACGTAAATGCCGGCGAGCTGCTTGGCACCGCCGATCACCGAGATGACATCGAGCTCGCTCGTGAAACCGCTCACGCCGCCGCCGAGTGCGATCGTGCCGGTCGCACTCGTCGCTGCAATCGAGCGAGCCAACGTATCGCGACCGCCCAACTCTGCAACCAAGCCGACACCCCGGCCGCGCGTCAGGCGCAACACTTCTTCGTGCCACTCCGGCGTTGTTCGGTAGTTCACGACGTCATCGGCGCCGAGCGCGCGCGCACGTTGCAGCTTCTCGTCACTTGATGACGTGATGATCGTGCGCAGCCCGGCCGCCTTCGCAAGCTGCAACGCCCATATCGAAACGCCGCCGGTGCCGAGCAGCAACACCGTCTCGCCGGGTTTGAGCGCAGCTGCCTCGAACAGCATGTTCCACGCAGTGACTCCGGCACAGGACAGCGTCGAAGCTTGCGCGAAGTTGAGATGTTCCGGGAAATGAGCGAGCGCGTTCTCGTGCAGTACCACCTCTTCCGCGAGCACACCGTCAGCGGAGCCGCCAAGCGCTCCGACGCTCTTCTCGGATGTGACCTCGCCGTCGATCCACGAGGGGAAGAAGGAAGTGACGACACGGTCACCCACTCGAAAGCGAGTGACATCAGGACCGATTGCAATCACCTCGCCGGCAGCATCGGAACAGGGGATGACGGGCTGCCCGGAAGCAAGAGAGTAACTGCCGCGCGCGACCATCAAGTCTCGATAGTTCAACGACACCGCGCGCACTCGAAGACACACTTCATGTCCATTCGGTTTGCGCCGCGCGACCTCCTCGCGTGTGAGGCTTTGGATGTTTTGTCCGGGAACGATTCGATAGGCAAACATAGGCAGCTCCGCGCGATCAGTGGGAATGCATGCATGCGAACTCGTTATGAGTCACACGAACCTAAATCGATGAGGCGGGAGCTAAGATATCGACGCACAAATGGCGCTGGTGGAGCGATTGGCGAACCACTGTGTCGTCCGCGGGGCGACAATCGAGAGTCATGAGCGAGCGATTCGACAGCATCGAGCTATTCGTTGCCGCTGCGGAGTCCGGCAGTTTTGCGCAGGCGGCCGAGCGCTTGCGTGTGACGCGTTCCGCCGTGGCGAAAAGCATCGGACGATTGGAGCGTAAGCTCGGTGTCCGGCTGTTTCAGCGTACGACGCGCAGCCAAAGTCTCACGGATGATGGCCGTTCGTACTACGAACGCTGCGTGCGTGCACTGTCCGAGCTGGATCAAGCAGAAGCGGTTTTTGCCGCCCGGCGCAGCGAGCCGAGCGGACGGTTGCGAGTGAGCGTGCCGGTCCTCTTCGGTCGTAAATGCATTGCACCGGTCCTCACGCGGTTGGCACGTCAATACCCGGCGTTGAGTGTCGAAGTATCGTTCTCCGACTGCGTCGTGGATCTGGTCGAGGAAGGCTATGACCTGGCCGTGCGCGTCGGCACGCTGCAGGACAGCAGCACGCTTGCCGCGCGCAGGCTGGGCAGACAACGCATGGCCATCTGCGCGGCGCCGTCATATCTCGCGGCGCACGGCACGCCGACCACGCTCGCCGAAATGGCAGAGCGCGATTGCATCGTCTATTCGCAAGGCGGCCGCTGCGCACCGTGGCGCGTGCGTGAGGGAGAAGAGGTGCTCGAGCTGCGGGCGGTGAGCCGCCTGGCCTTCGACGATCTGCAAGCGATTGCAGATGCCGCCATAGCCGGTGCGGGATTCGCCTGGTTGCCGTGTTGGCTGCTCGCCCCACACATTTCGTCGGGAGAGCTCACGTTGGTGATGGACAGCGATCGCGTTCTGGGCAGGGACATTCACGCCGTCTGGCCGAAGACGCGTCATCTACCCATCAAGACACGGGCTGCGATCGATATGCTCGCGGTGCACGTGCCGGGCATGCTCGGCTATCCGGCGTCCCGCGAAGGAAGCGATGGCTTCTACGTGGCGGTGAACGCGTGATGCGTATTCGCCGACAGTGTGCCGAGCTTCATGCGAAGGGTCGCGATGAGCCCGGGCAGGTGTCAGATCAGTCGAACCAATGTGCAGGCGAGGGAATGCCGGATCTAATCGGCGCCTCCCATTCGGTGATGATCCCGCGTCGCAGGGGGCCTGCTGGATGTCAGCGAGCGAACCGCCCCGTCCTGTGATTGCGCTTGTAGAGAAAGGCTTGCTGGTCTCGCAATCACGCAAGGCTCTGCTCGCTTGGATTTCCATCAGCGCTGTTGCGCGATGATTCGCGGTACGCGGCGAAGCGAGCGCGCGGATTCGCAGACCGGCACGGAAACACGGAGATGCACTCGGACAACCTCCCGTCGTCCGAGTGCATGAAGACCTACCAGAAGAACTTGATGCTTCCCGCCAGCAGATCTACATCTGCATTGTCTGTCTTGTAGCGGGTCGCTTCGAGGCCGAGCGTCCAGCTCGCCGCGAAGGTCCATTCGAGCGAGAGGCCGAGCAGGGCATCGGTTCCCTGGGGTTCGGATTTCAGGCGTTGTCCGCCAAGGCTCGCTTGTACCTCATGCTGCCAACGCCACAGTCCGAGCCGGGCGCCGACGTCGAGAGTTGTGGTGATGGGATACCGAGCGCCAACACTGGCTTCGTAACCGGACGGCGAGGCGGGCAATGAGGCGAGCAGGGCGCGCGCATAGGCTTCGGCTTGTCCGGGTTGCACGGTCGCACGCGTGGTCGTGGGGACTTCACCCAGATCGGTGTAACCGATCTGAACGTAGATGGGTTTCTCGAAGCGATAACCTGCAAACAAGCGGTAAGCCGTGCGATCGAGATCGCGGACCTGGACGGCGTCGGCGGTGAATCCGCGTTGTGCGAGATTCGCGGCAACTTCGGAAGTGCCTTGCTCGCCGCGTGCCTGACCGAGGGCACCGCCGACGAACCATCGCGATTCATCCGCATGCGCGCGCCCGAACACTGCGAGAGACGCAAGTGAAATCAGTGCGCCGCGCCGAGCGAATACACCCAGCAGTCCGAGCAGGAGTGTCGGCCACGTGAACGCACCGCCGCCGCCCTTGGATTTCGCGACCACTTCGATTTCCTGCTTCATCAGTCGGAACGTCGCGGTCACCGTGCAATCGGCGGTAACAGGGCCCGTGGTAAACGTCAGCGCTGATCTCGTGCCGCCGCAACCCGAGATGGAGACGAGCTCGTAGCCGCTCGCGGGTACGGCCGTGAACTGGGCAGTGCTGCCATACCCGATCCGCTGCGTCGAACTGGGAGTCAACGAGCCTCCGCTCGAAACGCTTGGCGTCACGCTGAAGAAGCCGACCACGACGCTCATTGCCGTCGCTGTCGAAGGCAGATAGGCGCTATCCCCGCTATACGCTGCGGAGTAGGACTTCACACCTGCGGTCAACGCATCGACGACGCAGCTCGCCGATCCGCCTGCAAGTGCCACTCCAGCACAGCCGCTGATTACGCTGCCGTCCTGAGTGAAATCGACCGTGCCTGTCACGGCGCTGCCGCTCACTCTCGCGGTGAGCGTGATGCTCGCGCCTACTTCAGGTGTGCTGCTGGATGCAGCGAGCTCAGTCGTCGTGGCCTGCCTGGGTGGTACGGCAGTACCGCTCAAGGGAACGTTGCGGATGGCGCTGCCGAGCGTCATCGCAAGCGATCCCGATGTCGCGCCTGCGACACTGGGCGTGAATGTGACTGTTGCGATACAGCTCGCGCCGGCTGCGAGACCGACGCCGCAATCGTGGCTCACGGAGAAATCCGTGGAGGCCGTTACGGACGAAATCGCGACAGTGCTCGTCGATTCATTGGTCAGCTGAATCGGCAGACTCGCAGTCGCGCCGACTTCGACGCCGTCGAAATGCAACGCGGAGGGCGCCACGCTGATGTTGTAGTTAATCAGCGCTCGCGAGTAAGTGCTCAGAAAGATCTGATTGTTCTTCTCGTACAGAAACAGAATGTCGCCATTGATCGTATTGATGGCGGCATTCGCGCGCGACGCGCTGGTAACGACGGTGGTTGGCGTTCCCATCGTGACCGCAAGATCGTTGCTGTGCACGAACTTCAGATCGTTGGTGCCAGCTTCCAGATAGCCGGATACGACGTTGCCAAAAATATCGGCCGACAGGGATCGTGTCGTGTAGCCCGATGTGGCTGCAACCGTCGCGGTGTAGTACGCAGGCGCGTCCACTTCGACGCGTTCCAGGTTGGTATCCGATCCTGCCATGAAGAGATATCGGCCCGTGTTCGTCACAGCCAGCGCGCCCACCGAGTAGTAAACCGATTTCCCGGTCGCCGTCGGACCAACGAACGTCTGTGCGAAGTCAGAGCTCTTGTAGAAATATACGTCAGGGTTATCCACTGCCAGCAGTACATCGCCCGTGATTGGGTCCACGAAAATGTCTGCAAATGCATAGCCGGTGCCAATGGCCGTGGAGGCGAACGTTGCCCCGTCATCCTCGCTGCGGAACACCGTCAGGCCATTACGAGGCACGATATAGACGCGGTCTCCATCGAGTGCCATGTGAACCGACTCCGAGCCAACGCCCACCGCCACAGGACTGGAGAAGGTCACGGCACCATCGCGGCTGATGGAGTGGTAGACAGTGCTGCCAGCCACCCAGGCGACATGCAGATCGCCGTCATTCGAAATGGCGAGCTCCGCCTCAGCGGAGGTCGAAGTCACTTGCACGCTGGCGCTGAAGCTCTGGCCGCGATTCGTGCTGCGCGCCACGCGAATGCCGTTCGTAGCGCTGCGAAACAATGCGTATACCGTCCCATCTGCAGCGACGGCGAGCTTGCGCGAGGTGTTGGATGTTTCGAGCGAGTTGTCGTTGCCGATGTCGCTGACGGGCACGTCCAGGTACAACGGTACCGGCGTTAACGCGGCTTCGGCGGTGGAGAGGAATAACGATGCCAACCCGCCGGCCAGGGCGAGCGTGAATCTGTGGTGCATGCGCTGAGATCTTCTGTCGAGCTGGGAAAAGGGCGCGCAGATTGATCATCGACAGTTCGCTCGGAAGTGGCCTGTGTCACAAGAATGACGCGTGCGTGTGAGAAAGCATCGCGTGGGCGAACGCGATCACGCAGCGATAAGGGGAGTACTGCGTGGCGTTGCATTCAATCGCTGAGCTGGAGCGTCGGGGACAGCGAGCTGAGCTTCTGCAATGAAATCCTCAGTGCGCGTCGCGGGATTTCCTGATCTTTTTCTTGTCTAGCCCGGCTCGGCTTCGTCTCCGCGCTCGAGACTCAATGATTCGACACCTCGACTCGTTCGTAAGAGCCCTCGCAGCGCGCAGCAACTGCGAGGACAGGGCGTGGCAGCGTCAGACCGATCAGACTTCCGTGGCCGATTGTGGCTGGCGCGTGGTTTTAGGGGAGAAGCTGTGCTCTCCCACGCCGCAGGTCAACGCTTGGTGCTCTTCTCGGGCGCTGTGGGCGGTGGCGTGAGTTTCATCACGTAGATGCCCGGTTTCTGTTTTGGAGTGAACGGGCCCGGTGCCAGGTTGTTGACCGGCCGTAAACTCTTCAAGTAGGCGATCAGCGCGTCCATGTCCGATGGTGTGAGGTGAGCGAGCGCAGGCCAGGGCATGATCGGCGAGAGCACGCGACCGTCGGGTCGCACACCGGTGCGCAATGCTTTTGCGATGTCGGCGGCTGTCCATTTGCCGAGACCGGTGTCCCGATCCGGAGTCAGATTCGGGCCGACGACGACAGAGCCGTCGGGCATTTCAAAGCCCACATCAGAGCCGCCGAGAAAGCGTGCATGGTCGGGCTGACCGAAGAAGTAGCCCGGCGTGTGACAGTCGCCGCAGCCACCGAGTTGTACAAGATACTTACCTCGCGCGATCTGCGAAGCATCCGCATGCACTGGGCCGTTCGATAGAGCCGATGCGATCAGCGCACAAGTGGCCAGGTAGAGATTGATTCGGTTCATGATGCATCGCTCTCGAGGATGGAGGCAGGCATCCTGCCTGCGCATGCGAGAGACGTGTGTTAAGTCCTGAAAAGGCTGCGTCAGTACCTGTTCAGAGATTGAAGAAAGGAACTGCACGTCTACGACTCAGCGTGCAGGCGAGGAGCGATGCGAAGTGATGCAGGCTGAGCGTCCGGATCGTTCAACGCGCGTCCCGTTCGTTCAAAACGCGTCCCGTTCATTCAGGAGTGATGGCGTTCGCCGCGGCAGGATGCGAGCCGCAACCGATCGAGGTGGAAGTTCGCTTGCAGGAATCCATCCGTATCACGGATCCACCGTCCGGCTTAGTTAAGAGTTGCAACGACGCTGCTTTGAAGCTCTCAACACTTGTTGTCCGCGAGCCGACGCATGCTATGCATGAGTTTGGTGCGCCCCGGCCCATTCTCATCGCTCCGACGCACCACGATCGAAGCAAGCTCTTCCATCATGCACAGACCTCACATGACACTTTCCGGTGACGATCCGTCGTCACTGTCAGGCGGCGACGTCGTCGCGTTCGGTCCCTTCCATCTCGATCGCGTGCGTTACGACCTGCGCAAGGACGGTGTGTCGATCCGCATCGGTGCGCGCGCCATGAGCCTTCTGCTGGAACTGACGCGCCACCCGGGCGAAATACTGAGTACCCGCGAACTGCTCCGCCGAGTCTGGCCCGGCACGGTCGTAGAGGAAGGCACCGTCAGGGTCCATGTCGCATTGCTTCGCAAGATCCTGCGCAAGGCGGATCCAACACGTGAGTATGTTCAGAACGTGACTGGTCGCGGTTACCGCTTCATCGCATCGGTGCAGAAGCATGAGTCCGCGGTCGGCGAATCCGGCGAGGCCTCCACGCCGGATGCATCGCCTCGCATGAACAATCTTCCATTGCGTATCACGTCCATCATCGGGCGCGAGCAGGTGTTCCTCAGGCTGGCGGAGAAGGTGTCGTCACAGCGCCTCGTCACAGTCACGGGTGGGGGCGGCAGCGGCAAGACGACTGTCGTGATCGAAGTGGCACAGCGACTTGCCTCGAAGTTCTCCCATGGGGTGTGTTTCGTCGATCTGGTCGCGACTATGGAAGCTCGTTTCGTCCCGAACGCTCTCGCATCGGCGCTCGGGGTCGCTCCGCTCCTGGCTGATCCATTGCCGCATGTGCTCGCAGGTCTGTCGAAACGATCGATGTTGCTCGTTCTGGACAACTGCGAGCACGTGGTCTCGGCCGCTGCCGAGCTGGCCGAAACGTTGCTGAGAACCGCACCGAACGTGCATATCCTGACGACGAGTCGTGAGCCGCTGCGAGCAGCAGGCGAAGCGGTGCATGAACTCACACCGCTCGAAGTGCTGGCGGAGAACAGCGAGTGCACGCGTGATGCAGTGCTCGGGTGTCCTGCGATTCAACTGTTCGTCGCCAGGGCGGAAGCGTATGCAGGCGTCGATCTGACCGACGAGGAGTTGTACCAGGTTGCAGAAATCTGCCGCCGGCTGGAGGGCAACCCGCTCGCCATAGAAATCACGGCTGCCCATGTGCGATTGATCTCGGTGAGCTCGTTGGTGGCGAGTATCGGCAGCGAACTGCTGTCGATCGACGGACGTCGTACCGCAGAGCGCAGGCATCGTTCGTTGCGAGACACGTTCGACTGGAGCTATGGATTGTTGTCCGCCGCTGAGCAGGCAACCTTTCGGCGTCTGTCCGTGTTTGCGGGTTGCTTCGATGTCGAATGTGCGATCGCCGTCGTCGCCGATGAGGCGCTGAACGAGGTCGCTGCGTTCGAAACGCTTATGTGTCTCGCGCGAAAATCGCTGATGCACGTCGATACGCGTCGAGGAGCGGATGCGTACCGACTGCTCGATCTGCTGCGGGCTTATGCTCACGAGAAGCTTGTCGAAGCGGGCGAAGAAGAGGAGATCCGGAACAGGCACGCACGGATGTGGTGCTCTGTCGGCGCAATGCAGATTCATTCTCACGTGCGACGCGGGGCGGATTGGGTCAACGTGTTCGGGCCGCGCTTCGCGGATCTGCGAGCTGCCACTGAGTGGAGCTTTTCCAACGCGTCGGGCAGCTCGCTGCGCATCAAGCTGACCCTCATGTCGTTGTGGTTCGAGTTCGTGCTCGCCGCGGAGTCTCCCGCGAAACAGACGTGGCCTGAGCTGTACGCGTACATCCTTCGGGGTTGCGAAGGATCGCTGCTGTCTGGTCTCGACACGTTCCTGCAGCGTTCTCGATCCTGGAACGAGACGCTGCTTCAGGACCACACCGTGTTGCAGCAGATCGATTCGGCACGCAAGAGCGCGCTCTGGAGTTTGTGGTTCGAACGTGTGATCACGCGTGACTATCGAATCGCCATCAAGCTTGCGGAGGCGTTGCGCCAGCGAGGCATAGGCGTGAGCGCTCACGAATCTCCGCTCCTGGATTGCATGCTCGCGGTGGCCTGGGGTTATGCAGGTGATCAGATGTCCGCAGCCCGGCACACGCAGTGGGCACTCGATACGTTGTCGCGCGCGGGTCCGGCGGGGGCTCTGCTGAGGTGCCACATTCGAACCGTTCTGGCTCGTTCGCTCTGGCTGCGAGGTTACCCGGAGCAGGCCGTTGCAGCTGCGAAGCAGAGCATCGACGAGGCCGTCCTCTCGGGCAGTCCGGGCATGGTCTGTATGACCCTGTTGGTCGCAGTCACCATCGCGACCTGGTGCGGAGACGCAACCTCGGCTGCCGACTATACCGAGCGCCTCCAGCTCCAGGCGAAGGCGCACTCGCTCGACTATTACGGATTATGGGCCGAGTGCCTGCGCATGATCGTCTGTACATGCAACGGCTCGCAGTCGCTCGAGTCGCTGGAGTCGCTGCAGTTGTCCTCGGACCCGCTCGCGACGTCGCAGTACCTCGATCTGCTTGCATCAATGCGCGAGGATCTCGTCAGTCAGGATGCGATGGTGCGCGCAGAGGCCGGCCGTAGTGGCTGGTGCACCTCGGAGATCCTGCGAGTCAAAGCGCAGCGCCTCATGCGAGATGGCGGCCAGGAGGCCGTCGTTTACGCCGAAGCGCTCTTGCATCGAGCCCTGGCGACTGCGCGACAACAGAATGCACGCTCTTGGGAGTTGCGCGTGGCGATGAGTCTGGCGCGGCTATGGCGTGATCAAGGGCGGGTGCGCGAAGCGCAGGAACTGCTGACCGAAGTGCATTCCGGGTTCACTGAAGGGTTCGGCACTTCCGATTTGCGGGCCGCACGCGTGTTACTCGAGGAGTTGGCGCAGCGACAGCATCACTAGCAACCTTTCACACCTGTTAAAGCGCTTCTCGCAGACCATGGCCTGGGCTGAACAAGGAGCATTGTGATGAAACGTTTGATTGCAGCGGGTTGCTTGATGCTTGGATTCGCCGGGACTTCAGTGCATGCCGCCGACGAGGTAAGCGAGAACGATCGACCGAAGAACTGTCGGGAAGAAGTGTGGCGCGTGTACGACTCTGGGCACGGGCCGAAGAGCAACTGGATGGGTCGCGCACGGAACCGCACCGTGCTGGTGTGTGACCAGGCGTTCGTGGCACAGATCCAGGAGGAGAACGTTCGCAGATCGAAAGTACGGGTCATCGGCAGTCGATAGATCCGTGCATGAAGCTCCACCCGTCGGTCACGTCGGGTGGAGCTTTATGGAGACTCAACGGTTCACATTGTCACTGCATCCACCGAACGCGCAGACCTTGCGCGATGCGAACGCCAGAGCCGCCGCGTACCACGACCGGATCGCCGTCGAGCGTAAGACTCGGTAAGCGCTGCGTCAGCGCCGCCAGACCCTCCTCCAGCTCGATCTTCGCCAATGCCTCGCCGAGGCAACGATGTACTCCGCCGCCGAATACCAGATGGCGACGCGGCAGATCGGTTCGCCGGATGTCAAAGCGATCAGGCTCGCTATAGGCATCCGGATCGCGCATGGCTGCAAGTGTCGACAACGAAAGGATCCTGTCAGCCGGCACCGAACATCCATCGAGGATGATGTCATCGAGTGTCACGCGAGGCACGGAGCCCACGGACGGTTCATATCGCAGGCATTCGAGCACTGCAGATGGAATGAGCTCGGGATCGCGACAGACGGCATCCCATTGCTCCCGGTGCTGCAGCAACAGCGATGTCTGAATCGCAAGAGCACTCCGCGTCGTGTCGCTGCCACCGAGCAGGATCGTCATCATCTGCACCACGGATTCTGCACGCAGCATTCTTCCGTTCGCATCGAGGGCGGTGGCATAGGACGTCAGAAAGTCATCGCGCGGTCGCGAACGACGCTCCATCAGCAACTCATCGACGTATGCGCTGAGCTCGCCTGCAGAACTCTGCATCTCCGGCACATCCTCCTTGGTGAACGTGGAGCTGAAGGCGCGCGAGAGGCTATACACGCAGCGCGTGAATCCCGGAATGTCGGCTTCCGGTACCCCCAGAATGTGACAAATGACGCGCGCTGGAAGCCAGTTCGCGAAGTCGGCGATGAAGTCCATCTTTCCCGCGGCGTAGCGCGCGTCGATCAGATCGTCGGCAATGGAGCGAACGAGGGGGCGAAGATCGCTGATGAACCTTTGCGCGAAGGTGCGCGCGAGCGGCAGGCGCCGCTGCCGATGCGCAATGCCGTTGCTGAGGACCATCGTGTACTGCAAGAAATCGAACAACGGCCCGTCGGTGACACCTCGTGTCCGGGCGATCTCCGTTTCCATCTGTCGGGTGCGCGGATCGGTGAGCAACTCCTCCACGTCACGGGAGCGAATCGCGATGTAGATGCCGTCGTCTCTCTGCAGCAGCGGCGTGAGCGGGCGATAGTGACGAAAGATCTCATGTGCGTGCGCGTGGAGCTCGGCACTGCTTACGGTAAATGAGTGGGTCATGGGCAATCTCATAGTGGGTGAGTCTCGGCCTGTGCGGCGTCAACTGTGCGACTGGAACGATGCCGCGTGCAGCTGGCGCGCAGACGAGTGTGCTTGCCGGGCGAGATCGACGCGCGTTGAGAGAAGTGAAGTTTTGAGACGACCAGCGCGCGGCTATTCGCGCACGCTGCAGCTCTTAACACCTGCTGAGGCGGCGTCGATCTATCTTCGTTCGAGTCGAACCGGAAACGATGTGATCGCCTTCGACGCATCGCCGGTGAGCTGCGATGCTCGATACGAGCGGCTTCCTGGACTGCGACCCATCATGCTCAATGCGAACCTTTTCGCTTTCATCGGAGCTGCCTTCGTCCTCACGGTAACGCCAGGCCTCGACACCGCGATGGTGCTGCGCACGGTTGCATCGGAGGGAGCTCGACACGGTATGTCCGCTGCGTTCGGCATCGGCGTCGGGTGTCTATGCTGGGGCGTCGCCGTAGCGCTTGGGCTGGGTGCACTCTTGCTTGCATCACCGACCGCGTTCGGGATCATGAAATTCGCGGGTGCGGCCTACCTCGTCTGGCTGGGTCTCCATCTGCTGCTTCGGCCGCGGCGATCCATCTCAGAGATTGCCGTGACACGAATGTCGCGAAGCGATTCGCTGTGGCTCTCGGCCAGCCGAGGCTTCACGACGAACATCCTCAACCCGAAGGTGGGATTGTTCTATCTCACTCTGCTACCGCAATTCGTTCCAGCGGCGCACGCGACGACGGCGTACTCCCTGCTGCTCGCGGCTGTTCATGTCGTGCTTGCCGTGGTGTGGTTCATCGTGCTCGCGGTCGTGGCCGGGGCGGTGCGACGGAAGTTGGCCCGGCCCGGCGTGCTGCCGTTGATCGATCGGGTGACGGGCGGAGTGTTCGTCGGCTTCGGCTTGCACCTGGCCATGAACTAGCGTGCCTGCGACCCGCGACATGGCTGTCTGCATCAGGATGTCCCGATTGTTCTATGCGTGTCTCGAACATTCAGGATTAGCGCCATTCGTTGCGTAAGCATGCTGCGGGATCACCACTTCCCCTGGAGACGCATCATGAACAAGGCTCCATCCATTATCGCCGCCGTCGTGGCGACCGCTTCGCTGAACACTACCGCCGATGCTCAATCGCCGACGCCCTCGTCAGGGGATGCGGCGAAGAACGTCGTTCTCGTCCACGGCGCCTTCGCAGACGGTTCTGGTTGGCGCGGCGTCTATGACGAGCTGACGCGGCGCGGTTTTCGCGTGACGATCGTTCAGAACCCGCTTACTTCGCTCGCCGACGATGTGGCCTCGACCCAGCGCGTCCTCGATCGCCAGGACGGTGCGACGATTCTCGTCGGTCATTCCTGGGGTGGGACTGTCATCACGGAAGCAGGCGTGCATCCGAAGGTGGTTGGGCTGGTCTACGTGTCAGCGCTCGCACCGGATGCCGGTGAGTCGACGGCGCAGCAGTATCAGGGATTCGCGGGAACCCCAGAGTTCGTCATCGACACGCACGCGGATGGGTACGGATTCCTGAACCTGCAGAAGTTCAAAGCCGGCTTCGCCCACGACGCAAGCGATGCCGACGCGGCGTTCCTGCGCGACTCGCAGGTGCCGATCAACATGTCGGTATTCGGAACGAAGGTCAAACAGGCAGCGTGGCGGTCCAAACCGAGCTGGGCGGTAATCGCGACAGAGGACAAGGCGTTCGATCAAGCGATGCTCGTTCATATGGCCACTCGCATCGGTGCGAACATCACCCGGGTCTCCGCCAGCCATGCGGTCTTCATGACGCAACCGAAAGTTGTGGCGGATACGATCGATCGAGCGGCCAGAGAGGCTGCTAAGAAAGTGAAGCAGGGATCGTGACGAAGTGGACAGGTCGTTCGGCTCGCGCCTATCCGCCTCGCGACGCATCCGCTCTCAGCAACGCAGGAAACATCATGAGTCCCTCGATCCGAGTGCTTGCCGCGAGCGTCGTATGTTTTACGTTGACTTCGAGTGCCTGCACCTGGACGCACTCGACTCGCGAGCCTTCGCAGTCACTGGAGCATGCTGGCGTTGAGTTTCAGCTCATTCGCAGTGCAACGATCAAGATCGACTACGCCGGCACGACGTTTCTGGTCGATCCGATGCTCGGCGAAAAGGGGGCGTTCCCGGGCTTCCCGGGAACGTACAACAGCCATCTGCGCAACCCGCTCGTAGACTTGCCTGTGGCATTGAGTGAGGTGATGGATGTCGATGCGGTGATCGTCACGCATCTACATCCGGACCACTGGGACGAGACGGCGCGACGTCAACTGCCGAAATCCATGCCGATCTTCGTGCAGGATGAGCAGGACGCGGCCGCTGTGCGCAACGACGGCTTCACCGACGTGCGAGTACTCGGCAACGTCACGATGTTCAACGGAACGCGCCTTACTCGGGTGGGCGGCCAGCACGGCACGGATCGGCACATGGCCGAGCTGGGCGTCGTGCTCGGATCCGTGTCCGGTGTCGTGTTCGAGCGTCCGCAGCATGTGAGTGTCTATGTTGCCGGCGACACGATCTGGAGTCCGCCAGTAGAAGCGACAATCCAGGCGCACCACCCGGATGTGATTGTCCTGAACACCGGCTACGCGAGCATCACGGGATTCGACGGCTCGATCATCATGGGCAAAGAGGACCTGGCACGAGCACGCGCCCTCGCCGCGGATGCGGTGCTGATCGGCGTGCACATGGAGGCTGTGAATCACGCGATGCAGTCGCGCGCCGAACTGGCGAGGTACATCGTCGAGCAGAACCTCGACGTTGCTCGCACCCGAATCCCGGCGGACGGCGAAGTGTATCGCTTCGATCCTGCGCTTTCGGTAGCGACGATCATTCGCGATGAGTCGAAGACTGAGATGGCGGCGAGTTCATCGAGCTCACGCTGATTAGCAACGCGTGGCGCTCGCGTTCATCAGGTTCACGACGGACCAGGCAGTGGCCAGGCAATGTGTGAATCCGTTCGTCACAGATCGAGGAAGCCGCGCCTGATCGCGAGCAACACCGCATGGGTTCGATCCTTGGCGCCGAGCTTGGCGATGATGCTTTTCATGTGCGCCTTCACCGTTCCTTCGGTGACGTTCAGGATCTCGGCAATCTCGCGGTTGGCATTGCCGTGTGCGACCTGTCGCAACACCTGAATCTCGCGCAGCGATAAGGTGTCGTCATCCGCGTGTTCGGCGAGCTCGATGGCGATCTCTGGCGGCACTACACGACGTCCGGCGTGCACAGATCGGATCATGTCGCGGAGCTCCTTGCGCATCATTCCCTTGAGCATGAATCCGCGCGCGCCGCTCTTGAGTGCGCGCATCACCTGCGCGTCGCCCCGATAGGTGGTCAGCACGACGATTCGCGCATCGGCCCATTCCGCCAGGATCTCACGCAGCGCCTCGAGCCCGCTCATGCCGGGCATCTGCAGATCCATGAGAGTGACGTCGGGGCGGTGTATTCGAAACTGCTCGATGGCATCGCGGCCGCTCTTGCCTTGAGCAATCAGTTTCATGTCCGGCTGTTCGCTGAGAGCGGCTTTGATGCCATCGAGCAGCAGAGGATGATCGTCCACCGCCATCACGGTGATGACATGCGCGATGTCGGTGTCACTCGTCATTTCGCTTCCTCTTGCTTCGTCGCGCGCAATCTTCCGCGCCTGTTCCAGCCGCTGTCGGCGACATTAGTAAGAGCGTGCCCGCGCGGGCATGCAACCCGACCGTAGCCGGTGCATCCGTACGGCCGATCGACAGTCTCGCGGCCAGGAACCCTCCGAATGCGCATCGCGAGAATGGATACCGGCCCGCGCCGGTATGACATCAATCGAGGGGAATGCGGATTCGACATGAATTGAAGGGAATGCGGATATGACATCACTTGCGGGAGTGCCGGTATGACATCAGCTGTCAGCGCTTCGTCATTCGTCGCAAGATCGCGCGGCGACACAGCGAGCGTCCCGGCGCGAGTCGTGCGAACGCTGGACTGCGTCCGCGCCGGTCATGATTCCCAGGCGATCGGTCATGCGCACCAGATCGGCGAACGATCGTGCGCCCAGCTTCTCCATGATGCGTCCACGATGCGTCTGTAAGGTGGCTTCGCTGATCCCGAGCGTGGCGGACGCTTGCTTGTTGAGCATGCCTTCTGCGATGAGTGGCAGCACTTGACGCTCACGCGGCGTCAACTGCGAGTAGCGCTCCTTGAGCGCCGCGAATCGCATCGCCGTCGCCTTCACCCACTCCTCGAGATCGGAGTCCATGCGGTTCATATTGCCCGCGTGCACCAATATGCACATCGTCTGGCCACTGACCTGTGTGGTTGAAGACGCCGCGAGCGGATTCAGATCCTCGCAGTCAGGGCGATCGCTGCCAGATTCTCGCCATAGAGCGCGATCGACGAGGACGAACAGCAGCGAGCAATGTTGGTTCATGGCGACACACCAAGGGCACTTGCGCCAATCTAATCCTTGGGGCTGATGCGAGCATCACCCCAACGGACAGAACCGACCTACCCTTTCGAGAGACTTGTTGGCATCTCAGAAGTGGTCTCGAATGCCACGGATGACGGATAGCCGTCGTGATCGAGCCCCTCGACAATTCCTGCGGGGTCGTGACGCAGTGCTTACAAAGAGGCGGCACCGAGGCCACTTTCAGGATCACGCAAGGTTTTCATTCATGAGTTCCGTAACAGCTCCTCGAGAGTCCACTATCGTTCTGGTTCGCGGTGCGCGTGGCGATGCTCATTCGACGTTGAGCAAGCTCATCCCCAAGGGGCACGGAATGGATCTCCGCGCGGGCACGGTCGTCATTGTCGATCTGAGCTCCGAGCTCGATGCGTCGAGCGAACAGCGCATCCTGGCGGCACTTCACAGGCAAGTGCCGCACATCGGCAGTCGCCTGCGCTTGACCTCCGCCGGTATGGCCGGAACGCTCGCCGGCTGGCAGGAGCGTCGCGCGAAGGCGCTGCTGGCCGAAAGCATCAATGGCAACATCTCACTCGCCCATCTGGCGCAGGAATGCAGGTTGTCGGTTCGCCATTTCACTCGCGCATTCCGCGCGTCGACCGGCGTCTCTGCGCACACGTGGCTGTTGCGTCTGCGGATCGAGAAAGCAAAGACGCTGCTGCTCAGCTCTCGCCGGGCGCTGGCGGAGATCGCCCTGGAGTGTGGATTCGCGGATCAAAGTCATATGACCCGTGTCTTCCGGCGTTCGATCGGCTTGAGTCCTGGCGTGTGGCGTCGCTTGCAGAGCTCAGACAGCTGATCTCAGCGCCGGTCCCCTTCGACAGCCGGCGAGCTTGCTCGGGAATGCGGGCGAGTGCGCAAAGGCGACGTGCCGTTGACACGGAATCGTAAGGGTTCCTATGTATCATGTGGTTCCGATGGAGGCCTCCTGCGCGTCCTATCGTCCACATGAATGCCCATTTCTTTCTGGTGCTTCTTCTGCCGTCGATGCAGCGGTCGCGTCGAAAGCGTGCACCTGCAGTGACGCCATGGGTGCCCTGTCTGTTCCTGTTGCTGATGGGCAGTTTCGATCCCGCAATCGCACGCGATCCAGACGCGAGACTTTCTCAGTACGGACACACTGCCTGGCGAGTACAGGACGGAGTGCTGCCCGGCGCAGTGCGTGCGATCACCCAGACACGGGACGGATACTTGTGGGTCGGGACGAGCGCCGGACTGCTGCGCTTCGATGGCGTCAGGTTCGTACCGATCTCGCCTCGTAATGGCGAGCGTCTGCCATCGCCGGAAATCGTGTCTTTGCTGGCGGCGAGCGACGGCAGCCTATGGATCGGCACGACGGACGGACTCGCGCATTGGTCGGAAGGCCGCCTGACTCACGTGTCCGAGGTCGTAGGTTCGATCGAGGGCATCGTGGAGGGCAAAGATCGGGAGATCTGGCTCGCGCGCGCACGCACGCGCGACGAACGCGGCCCGCTTTGCCGGGTCAGCGCGACATTCGAGGCCCGTTGCTTTGGCAAGGACAGCGGAATTCCCTTCGGTGCCGCGACGTCGGTGGCGCGGGGCGCCGACGGTGATCTGTGGATCGCTCATAACGAGATCGTGCGGTGGAATCCGAGCTCGCAGCGGATCTACTCCCCGATGACGTCCGCATTGAGTCCCGATCTTCTCGGCGTCAAGGCACTCGTGCCGGCCGCCGATGGTTCGATGTGGGTCGGGTTCGCAAAGCGGGGGCCGGAACTGGGTCTGCAGCGACTCGTGAACGAGCGATTCGAGACGTTCGAAGCAGCGGGCCTGGCGGGTGATTCACTGCAGGTGAAGACATTGATGGTCGACAGTGCGCAGACGCTGTGGATCGGCACGTTTTCTGCGGGAATCTATCGAGTGCGTGGTACCCGCGTCGATCGCTACTCGAGCGCGGACGGACTTTCGAGCGATGGCGTCGCCAGCTTCTTCGAGGATCGCGAGGGAAACATCTGGGTCGCAACGTCCCGGGGCCTCGACCGATTTCGCGCCATGCGCGTGCTGACCTATTCGATACGCGAGGGGCTGTCTACCGATATGGTGGGCGCCGTGGTCGCGGCTCGTGACGGGACAGTGTGGCTCAACAATTACGACGCAGTCGTCGCACTGGGTAGTGAAGGCGTGCGTTCGATGCGCACTGGACCTGAACTGCCCGGCAGCCAACCGACCTCAATGTTCGAGGATCGCGAGGGCCGCTTGTGGGTGGGTGTGGATCTCAATCTGGCAGTGCTCGATGGCGGACGACTGCGATTGGTGACGGCCCCTGACGGAGCACCCATCGGAACTGCACTCGGAATCACGCAGGATGCGAGCGGCGATATCTGGGTTCTCGCGCTTGCGAATCCGACGAGGCTCCTTCGAGTGCGCAATTTCCGTGTCGTACAGGAGATCGCGCCGCCGCAGATTCCGCCGACGCGTCGCATTCTGGCGGACCCTAAAGAAGGTCTCTGGTTGGGCACGATTGACGGTGACCTTGCGCACCTGACGGAGCGCGGGCTCAAAAGGATCGACTTCGATCTCGGTCCATTGCGCAGTCGGATTCATCAGATCGCAATCTCCGATGAAGGCGCGGTCCTCGCTGCGACCTCCTCCGGTGTCATCGGATGGCATGCGGGTCAGTCCAGGATCCTGAGCCGCGCCAACGGTCTGCCGTGCGATCGCATCAACTCGCTGGTGTTCGATGCTCGCGGTGCACTCTGGCTCTACGCGGCGTGCGGTCTCATTCGCATCGAGGCACAGGAGCTGGCGAAGTGGTGGGCGAGCAGCGAGAAGTTGGTCTCGTACACACTGCTCGATGCGACGGATGGCGTGCAGAGTGCGGCGACGCCTTTCGACCCGGCGGGCGCGCCCCGCGGCGCCCGGCCGGG
>JAFAEQ010000037.1 GCA_023423935.1 Pseudomonadota bacterium
CTCTCTCTCTCTCAGTGTCGATTCGTCGCGTCCGAAACCCCGATACCCCGCACCGGCACCCGCGCACCGCACAGTCATAGACGCGGAACAGGGGGCGTCCGAAGTCGCTCGAAGCGGTATGATTGCGAAAGCCTCTTCACCGAATCTCACCTCTGCACTGTCATGCCTGGTCCGTGGCAACACTACATACCTGGACTCCTACGCCGCTACTTCGGAATCAAGCCGAGATCAGGTAAGCCCACGGACATCTGGAGATTCTCGCAGGCTGCCTCCGAGATCGTCCGAATAAAAGGCACGGGAGCGGAAGATCATTTCTACTCACCGCAGCAACATGATTCTGAAGACACGCTCGATTCGATCATCGAACGGCACGAAACGAGGCTTGATCGCGAGCTTAGGGTCCTTCGCGAGCTAATGCCAAGTTCAACAGTGGAGGCTGAGCTGGCCAGCTTTGTGGTAACTCATTTAACAATTCGCACACGACATATCCGAGAAACTCTCCACCATGGAATCGAAACGATCGCGAGCGTAGCGGGCAGCGTGTACGGGAAGGAAAGCACCATCAAACGGATGATGGGTCTCGACGGGAGCACGCCGACTGAGGTCTTCGCCGAAGCATTGCGTTCCGTGTTGGCGGACGCCAGAGCAGTTAGTTTCGTTCCTAGGTCTGTCCCTGATAGCTTCCTGGAAAACATGCTCGTTCAGTACGCCAGAGAGGAACATACAGAACATCTCTCCAGTATCTCCGCCGCACTTACTCAGGCACTTGCTGCGTTAATTCCGAGCCTCGCTGGTGTGGTTCGTACTGCGCACAATGCCGCAATGGAGAAGCAGTTCTCGGGTGGCAGTCCGGCCTGGCAGTACCTAAGCTCGCTGTCCTGGCGCATCGAAGCGGCGGCGGCTGATGGAGCGATCTTGCCCGACTGCGTATCCATATCCATCAATGCGGACGGGACCACCCGTCCGCTTATCTTGGCCGCTCATGAGGATATAAAGGTCGTAGTGTTGCCGTTATCGTCGAAACAATTGCTGATCGGAACTGTAGATGGCGTCGGCGGATTTGATACAGCGCATTACAACGAACTCGCTGCTTCCTGCAGTCGCGCGTACTTCGAAGCAGCCGAGAATAGGGAGGAATTCCGGGAGCTCACGAAGATCATCGGAACCAACTCCACTAAGGTCGTCGACCAACTCGCACTTGAGTCTCTGGCAGAGGATAGCGAAGCGTCAGTGGTAGTGTTGGTCCATAAGCCGGGAGGTCAAGCAATCTCTCCGAGGGAAGTCACCTATCCAATAGTCCTCGACGGCGTCCCTGATGGTTTTCCAAGTCAAGCTGTAGCCGCGCGCGTGAAGGATATCGTTGATGCGGTCGCGAAGAGGACACCACTCAATCGGCTAGATGGGGTGACGTTCGCGAGTGACTACATGCGAGCCGTTTCTCTGGTAGATCGTGGGGATGAGCGGCTCCGGCCAGAACAGGCATCGCCAGAAGGAGCTGGCAAGGCGATTCTAGTTTTTCGAGAGGGAGTGTCGAAGGGGCGAGTTGTAGTGCCGCTCGCCACGGCCCACTCGCTACTGGAGAATCCAACTCAACCAATGAACGGGGCAAGATACGCGCTTACATACCTTCTCGCCTTGGTATCAGCGATCGAAATAACTGATGATGCGGTCCCTGGGTTGCTAGGGCAGCCGATTGAAGATTCATACGAAGGCTGGCGATACCGATACGTTCACGGAGCGCTGGATAGCTATCTCGCATCCCGTCTGAGTGCACAGGAAGGCGACTCCACGGAGCTTATGAAACACTATCGCGATTTGATGGAGGCGCAGATGCGTTCTGCGACGGATGCTGTTATTGCGGCAAAGGTTGCGTACCGCGAGTCGGGCGACGTCAGCGCTGTTTCGGAGACCGCGCTGTGGGCCGGCGGTTGTATTCTGGATGCGGCGGGCTCCTAGGGACCGCGCATGCTTTCAAATTGCCGCCCATCGAGCCGGGGGGCTCTCTCAGCGAACACGTCGCTACTGCCGGATTGCAGCAATGGCTGCGCACGTTCTCAGAGGATCTGCAGTCCCTGTATGAAAGATCAGGAGAGCGATCGACGATTTCGGACCGATTCCGCTTTAATCGGCATGCAGACAGACTGCTTTGGTCATTCGGAATGGCAACCTGGCCATTGCCGAACGGTGGTTGGTGGGTGCACGTGTCCGGTACATAGTGTGTGAATGCATCGGTACCGGTTCCGGGGTATCGGGGTTATCAAGAAGGGAAGTAGCAGTCGACTCTCTCTCGCGCAGTGTCGATTCGTCGCGTCCGAAACCCCGATACCCCGCACCGGCACCAGCGCAGATTCGAAGATTCCTAAGAACCCTCTCTCAAAGAGCCCTCTCTGGCTCGAGAACCATTGCGTATTATCAAGGCACGCATAGTGACGCTTCGCCCGCACAGACCACTGCGGCAGAATGGATCGAGTGGATCCGGCGAAAGAAAAGTGATGCGGAAAGCCAATAGAGGATTCCAGGATGCTCGCTCTCGGCCGAAGGCGGACATGAGCGCAATGGCGGCCATCGACCGAAAGAGGGCGTCGAGGAGCGGGCTGGTTGCCACCTAGACGGGTATTCGGCATTCGCTCAAGCTTGAGTGATGATTGACGGAAACGGAAAACACACAAGAGCTGAGCCGGCGATTTTTAGCGCACTGGAAGCGCTTTGCTCGTCGCCCGGCTACATTCACGCCGTCGCGTTCTTCTGTCATCGCGATAACATGATCCGCTACTCGGGCGAGATGAAGCCCGAGGACATGCGGCACCTGTTTTCGCGTGATCGGCTCATCCGCACGGAAACTCGACGCTGATCGGGCTTATGCTCAAACACGACATCAGCTATGAGATTCCCGCGCCAGATGTCATGCAAACTTATATCCAAGAAACGGAGGAGCTACTCGAAGAACTCCACTTGTCGATGTCCTCCGCGCTCTTTATGGGATTCGACGCGAAGAAGATGAAAGAGGACGAACCCGACGTCTTCGCAGAAGGTTCGGCTTTGCGCGAGCCGATCTTCTATGGAGGCGAGTCCGCATACAGCTTCCAGTATCGGGACTTCGCGGTTCGTAAGTACGGGAAAGACGATGAATGGCTCAAGGCCAATAAGGGCTTTTCGATCGCGACGGCGCGCGACATCGTACAGGCCATCGCCCGGCTTGGCGACGAAAAGGGCGTGACGACGATCGAGGCGATGAGATCGCTGCCTCCGGATCAGTGGACGATCCTTCCTGCGAACGAGTTTTCTGTTCAGGAAGTCGCTCATCGCGCAGAGCTTGACGAGGCGGTAGTGGAGAACGTGCTGTCTGCTTTCGCCGTGCGGGAAGGAGAAAGGAACGCTGGTTTTACGGCGCTGAACGAATTCAACGTTGCGAACGCCTCGCCGCTCCTGCGCCACGGGGATAACTTCATTCGCTTTCAGATCTACAGCCTCGTCGAAGCGCTATACGACGCACCGTTCTACTGGATGGGCGCCGATAAGGCGTACGTCAACACGGCGATGCGTAATAGGGGCCTGTTCACGGAGGAGTTCTCGGCCGAGCGGCTCGCCCTAATCTTCGGCAAGGAGAACGTCTACTCGAATGTCGACATCATCGAGTCGAAAGCGACGAAAGTCGGCGAGATCGACGTGCTTGTCATCTTCGGCAACCGTGCCGTGGTGTTGCAAGCCAAGTCAAAGCGGCTCACGCTCGAAGCGAGGAAGGGAAACGACGGCCAGATCAAGAACGATTTCAAGAAGAGTGTGCAGGACGCATACGATCAAGGACTGAGCTGCGCCAAATTTCTCCTCGATCGCAAGCATGCGTTTGTTGACGGTCAAGCCGGGAACGTAGCCGTGCCCGCGCTCAAGGAGGTGTACATCCTGTGCGCGGTATCCGATCACTATCCGGCACTTAGCTTTCAGGCGCGGCAATTCCTGAAAGTCGAAACGACTGCCGCTATTCCGCCGCCCTTTGTGCTCGACGTGTTCACGCTCGACGCGATGGCTGAAATGCTTGACACGCCGCTCCTCCTCCTAAGCTACATCGAGCGACGGGTGAAGTACTCCGAAAGGCTAATGGCGTCTCACGAGCTGACGATCCTGTCCTATCACGTCAAGCAGAACCTCTGGCTCAGCGACGAATACAACGTCGTCATGCTTGAAGACGACATCTCCACAGATCTCGACTTGGCGATGATGGTGAGGCGGGAAGGCATTCCGGGGCAGAGGACGCCTGACGGCATATTGACCCGGCTGCGGACCACGACGGTGGGCCGGTTCGTACAGCAGATCGAATCAAGGCCCGATCCCAGGACTATCGATTTGGGTTTCATGCTGCTCACGATCAGCGAGGACAGCGTCGCTGACATGAGCCGAGGCATCAACAAACTCGCGGCGATGGCTAAGGTGGACGGCAAGAATCACGACATGTCCGCCGCTTTCGATGGGGTTGCCACGGGACTTACGGTGCACTGTAACGACGATCCGCTCAGTCAGGCGGTACCGCGACTTGAGGCTCATTGCCACCTGCGGAAGTACAGCCGGAAGGCCCGCACGTGGTTCGGGATTTGCGTGCGGCCGAGCGACATGTCGATGAGAGTCGGCATCAACCTTGATTTTCCGTGGACGCAGAATGACGAGATGGAAAGAGCGGTCCAAGCTATGCCGAAATCTCACGGACTTGCCGAGTTGATCGGGGGCACGACAGGCAAAGACAGACGCAAACGCAAACCCGGTCGGAACGAGCCATGCCTCTGCGGAAGTGGTAAGAAGTACAAGAAGTGTTGCGGTCAATCCGTTACTTGAGTCCGCTATCAATCCGCAAGAAGAGCCAAGTCGTTAGGACGCTAATAGACCCGAGTTGTCGTGGAGAAGACAGTCGAAGCAATGTGGCGGGCATCTCGTGCGGGCGCACGCGCTGGATCGGGATTCCGCTTCCAGGATGCTGTTGTAGCCGCAGCCGGAGTGGATTGCTGGGCGGGTGCAATGGACGGCAGCGCAATCGTGCCCGAAGGTCTCGATGACTTCGTGATTGAGTCTGCGACGCGAGCGACGCTCGTCCAAGTGAAATCTAAGATCGCCGACGATGCCGAATTCTCAGCTGCGGAACTGAATGCGATCTTCTCTGCTATACCGGCGCCTTCAGCACAGGCGCTTGCGGTCGAAACGACGCAGGCTGTTGTTATCGATCGGCCGTTTGCCGACATATCCAATGTGAGCTGGGCACGTCGCCTGTCAGAGTTCGACGCATGGGGCACACATCTCCAGCCGGCAGCCTCGCTGAGGGACGGCAAGTTGATAACGTGGAGGGACCCCGTTGGTCACGCTGCTGATGCCGTGGCGCGCAAGAGAAGAGTGGCGCGCGGGGCAGCACTCGCATGCGTGCACCGATTGATGAGGATTGTCGGCGACCTTGCGGACGCCAATGCGCAGTCCGGCCGAACGTACGCGGAACGAGCGAAGATAACGGTTGGTGAGATCGACCGTGAGATCGATTCCGTTCTCAATCTCATGGACCTACAGGCCGTCGAGACAGCAACGAAAGAAGGGCTCGCGGAGTTTGTTTCATTCATAGATGCGCTGCCGGAAGAGAACTACTACGAGGGTGTTGCGACGGTCGCGGGACATGTTGCCGCAGGGCTTGTGTTGGCTCGAGACGAGCTGGTCGACGAGGTGCTGTCTGCCCTCTTTCCCGCGCGACGGCTTCTGATTGTGGGGCCATCGGGTGCGGGCAAGAGTGCACTCGCATATCTCGCAGGGCTACGGACACGGCACGCGTGCCGGTGGATCCAGATTCGACGGTGTTCCATCACTGATCGGGAAGCGCTGTTACGATTCATTAATGCACAGGAGCCGGATGACTCCTCGCCCATCGTGCTGTATGTCGATGACGCTGGGAAGGGTGCGGGAGGCGAGTGGGATTTCGTCTGTGATCTCACACTCTCGCGGCGGGGCCTGTTCGCGCTTGGATGTGTTCGGGAAGAGGACGTTGCGGTGCTGCCGCGTTTGCCTGATTGCCGTCAGATGCGTCTGGAACTGGACGAGAGCTTTGCCCGTCGGATGTGGGAGCGATTCAGGGCGGCAGGTAAGACGTCATGGCCGTTCTGGAAGGAACCCTTCGAACAATCACGGGGATTACTGCTCGAGTATGCGCACATTCTGAGTCGCGGCCGGCGCCTGCGCGATGTTGTGGAGGAGCAGGTGAGGCAGCGAATCCTCGAAGGACGCGAAGCGGAGTTCGAAATTCTTCGGCTCACAAGCGCCGCAGGATCGCTCGGCGCAAGCGTCAGCTCTGCACTCTTGGCTGAGCGAGTGGCCTAAGTGGAGCCGCGTTCGGCGGCGCGCTACAGCGACTGCTCAATGAGCATCTACTGCGCCGTACAGGTCATGATGAGCTTGCGGCGCTACATCAGCTACGCGCGAAGTGTGTGCTTGAAGCCTGCCTGCAGGTGTCGCCAGGAACGATAAACCAGGCGCGCGCGGCTGCGTTGAGCGTCGTCAATGCGGAGGGTGTGCGCCACGTACTTGCTGGAGCGATTCGAGCGCGAGAGATTGAGATCTCTGATGCCATAGCAGCCATAGGTCAAAGAATTGCCCTGCAATCTGATCCGGCAGTCTTAACGGGAGCGCTCGAAGGATTGAAGATCGCGACGCTCGATTCGGATGCAGAGCTGTTCGCAGAAGTCGCACGCCAATATCACATCGATCCGGGCAACTACTTTCTGATCATGATCGCGCTAAATACGGCGCTCGGTGTAAGCGCTCAATAAACCCCATTCTTCCGCCCTGCTAGTGGGCTGTGCAAGCTCGCCATCATTCTTGGTGGGAGCGATGCATGAAGAAGATGACGATGACAAAGCGGCAGCAGTTTTGGCTGGCGCATATTCAGGCAGCGATGCGCGGCGGCGAGCAGATGCAGCGGTATGCGAAGCGACAGGGTCTGTCGGTCGCAGCGCTGTACAACGCGAAGTCGGTATTGAAGCGCGCAGGCTTGTTGAAGGTTTCTGGGAGCGAGTTGGCGGCGAGTGCGTTCGTGCCAGTGCAGATCACAGCCGCGGCTCAGCCCTTGATGCGCTGTCGCCTGCAGCATCTGAGCGGCTGGCAGT
>JAFAEQ010000063.1 GCA_023423935.1 Pseudomonadota bacterium
TGATGAGTGATGAGTGATGAGTGATGCGTGTGGGTGACGGGTCGCAGGGACCCGTCACGCGTCCCCATGGTTCCCGAAGTCACGCTGACGGACGATCATCTTCGCCACCGCCGAACTCCTCGCCCACCTCTTCTCCTTCCAGCGCTGCGAATGGCGCTTGTTTGTTCTCGAATGCACTCGCGGACGACGGATCTTCGAGTGCCGCCCCTAACACCGTGTTCATCTCGTAGGCATCGACGTAGTAGCCTTCCTCGCGCATGGCACGGCTGAACGCTTCCACGTGTGCCCCGCCGATCTGGTAGACCAGTGAAGCAAACTCCGGATCTATCTCCAGGTTCTCCGGCTCTTCGAAGGAGCGCTGGCATCCGGCGGCATCGGTTGCATGGTAGTTGCGGCAGGTTTGCGGACGGGCTTCGTAGATGCTGCAGCAGCCCTCGACGAGGAACGGGCACTTGATGTTCATCTGCATGCGCGCCGTCTCATCGAGCAGTGAAGTGATGCGGCGATTCGCGAAGATCTCCGCGCGTATGCGGTCGCGACTGCGCTCATCGAGATTGGACTTCACGAAGTCCAGGATGCGAAACACTTCCACGGGACGCAGATCGATCGTGAAATGGCAGCACCACGAGCAGCCTGCCTTGCACGCAAGGGTCGATGCGTCGGGCGCATTCCGCAGACGTGCGTCGAGCCGCTCCTGCGAGCGCGCATAGGCCGCGATCGGGCCGAGCGCACGGATCTCCTCGCGCGCCTGCGCATGTTCCTCACGCATCAGCCGCCGCACACGTTCGAAGTCGATGACGATTTCCATGGGAGCAGAAAACTTCCGATCAAACCGTGCGAATAGGCTGTTCGAGATAGCGGCCGACCAGCGGTGCCAGACCTTCTATCGTGTCGGGCTTCAGGATCAGGTCGCGCACGCCCACCTCACGAGCGGTGGCCACGTCCGGCGCACGGATGTAACCGGTCGTGATCACCACGGGCAGATCGGGGCGAATGCTCAACAGCTCGCGCGCCACATCGAGACCGCTCATGCCCGGCATGTTCAGATCGCTCAATACCAGATCGAATCGCGCCGGGTCGCGACGCACGAGCTCCACCGCTTCGCGCGCGTCCGTGGTCCCGGTGCATCGATAGCCTGCACGCTCGAGCACACGCGTTACCAGAAATACGAGCGGTTCCTCGTCATCGACGTACAGCACATGCTGATCCGCGCCGCGCACTGCACCGACCTCGGTCGCTGCGACAGGCTTCACCGGCACTTCGCTGGCCGGCAGATAGATATGAAATGAGGTGCCGACACCGACGCGACTGGTCGTGGTGATCGCGCCTTTATGGCTGTGAACGATCCCATGAACGACCGCGAGTCCCAGACCGCTGCCCTCGCCTGCGCCTTTCGTCGTGAAGAACGGCTCGAAGATCCGATCCATGATCTCGGGAGGAATGCCGGGGCCGTCATCGCGCACTTCGAAACACACGTAGCGTTGCGCGCCCGTCAACGCCGACTTCGAGCGTTGCTGGGCCTGCTCGGCGGATACGGTCGTGATGATGACATCGATGGCGCCCTGGCCTGAGGCCATGGCCTGCCATGCGTTCGTGCAGAGATTCACGAGCACCTGATGCAGCTGCGTGGCATCGGCGATGACAGGCGGCGTATCGGCAGGCACCTGCGTTCGAAGCACGACACCGGCGGGCAATGTCGGACGGAGCAGTTGTTTGACTTCCTCCACCAGCGGCGCCACTTCGATCGGCGTCTGCGGTGCTTCCTGTTCACGACTGAACGTCATCAGCCGCTTGACCAGATCGCGCGCACGATTCGTCGCCTTGCGAATCTCATGCGCGCTTTGCTGCGCCGGATGCGACGCCGGCAGATCCGTGAGCACGAGCTGAATGTTGCCGACGATTGAGCTCAGGATGTTGTTGAAATCGTGTGCAATGCCGCCGGTCAGCGTGCCGATGGCCTCCAGCCGCTGTGACTGACGCAACGCCGCCTCGAGTGCGATGCGCTCGCGCTCGGCACGACGACGTTCGCTGATGTCATGCACGGCGACCTGCAGCAACTGCTCGCCGTCGCTCATGAAGGGGACGGTTCGCACTTCGACATCCACGGTCGTGCCATCCAGGCGCACCAGCCGCTGCTCGCGTTGCGGCAGCGGCAGATGGTCGCTCGCGATCTGCTTCAGCCGCTCACGCACGATTTGCTGGAAGTCGGGATGCACGAGCTCCAGGATGTCGCGACCCAGCAGGTCGTTCATGCTCTCGGCTCGGAACAGGGCGATGGCAGCTCGGTTGGCAAAGACGATCCGCAACCGACGAAACAGCAGAATGCCGTCGGGACTGTTCTCGATGAGCACCCGATAACGCGTCTCGCTCTGCAAGGTGCGCTGCTCGCTCAGCTGGCGCTCGTGCACCTGCTCGAGCAGGCTCTGCGCGAGCTGATGCAATCGCATGCGGCTGCCGGCGAGAAAGTACGCAGTCGCAGTGCCGAGCAGCGTCAGTGACAATCCCGCCGCGAGTAGCGGCCACGTCGAAAAGAAATCGGGCCGTCCCGAGTAGCGCTCCGTCGCCCGCAACTGCAGATGCAACGATCGGTCTGCGACGGGAATGCTGCCCGTCCATACCAGGTCTTCGCTCAACAAAGACCCCGGCTCGATATGCCCTTCCGGATCGCTCTGCGCTCCACCCGCGTCGCCCATGACGATCGACTGTTCGATGCCCGCCTCGAGCGCCTCCCTGGCCGTCTCGGCAAACATATCTTCGAGCACGAAGCGCAATCGCACGTAGCCGTACGGCACATCCGTAGCCGCTTCGCGGCGGACATGATGCTGTACGACCGGCAGATAGATATGTACGAAGCGCCGCGGGACCGGATCGGGGGAGTCCACTACGATGGCGCGCGCAGGCGCTCCCTTGCGCAAGGCTTCCAGGACGGGCGGCATGAGGGGATTCACCATGGCATCGATGCCACGCGGGAGCGAATCCTGCCGCTGCATGTACACGAGCGGGACATAAGCCGGCCGACGTGCCGCGGCCACCGTATCGCCGTCGGGACTCAGATCCACGATGTTGAAAGGCAGGCCGAGCAGCTCGGAGTAATGCGCTTCGAACGCATCGCGCTCGGCATCGGTCACGTATCGCAGAAACCCGACCGAGCTCAGGTGCGGATGACGCACGCTGGACTCGTGCGCAAACCGATCGAATTCCTCCGGGCTCACGTATTCGCTGGAGTCGAACAGCGCTCGCAGCCCGTAGAGGACCTCGATATGCGAGTCGATGGCGCGGATGAGCCGCTGCTGCCGCTCTTCACACCAGGCGCTGAACTCTGCCCGAGCTTCGCTGACATGCGCGCGGTACTGCAGATAGCCGGCGACCGCAGTGACCGACAGTCCGGCGAGAAGTACCAAGGTACTGGAACCGAATCGTTGGACCGCCAGCCGCCATGACCACGCTCCCCTGCCCGTGCCGCCTGTTTCCGGCGTTTCCGTCAAAGCTCCTCCGCCTATTCTTCGTGGATCCCGCATTGGGCCGCAGGCATTGCACCCGAGGCGAGGGGCCCCTACTTACCTGCGCTGTCGTGGCGCACGCAAGCACTGTACAGAGATAATCCCCTCACGAAACCGTGCGGTTCTCCTATTGCCTGTGGAGGCGATTCATGTGGTGTTCTATCAGACTGACCCTGTTTGCGCTGTGCGCTGTCCTTGCCGGATGCGGCGTGAATCCGGTCACCGGCAAGAAGGAGCTTCAGTTCGTCTCAGAAGCGCAGGAGCTGCAGATCGGCGCTCAGCACTATTCGCCCACGCGCCAGAGCGAAGGCGGCGATCTGACCGTGCTGCCCGAGCTCACTGCCTACGTGAACGGCGTCGGCCAGAAGCTTGCGGCCGTCGCGGATCGCAAGCTGCCGTACGAGTTCGTCGTGCTCAACAATTCGGTCCCGAACGCCTGGGCGTTGCCCGGCGGCAAGATTGCAATCAATCGAGGCCTGCTGACCGAGCTGCAGAATGAAGCTGAGCTCGCCGCCGTCCTGGGTCACGAGATCGTTCACGCGGCCGCACGTCACGGCGCTAAGGCGCAGGAGCGCGGCACGCTGATGCAGGCAGGCCTCGCCGCCGCGACCATCGGCGCTGCAGTCGGAGGCGTCGATCAGAACCTCGCGGGTGTGATGATTCAAGGCGCAGGCGTCGGCGCGCAGATGATCCAGATGAAATACGGGCGCGATCAGGAGCTCGAGAGCGATCTCTATGGCATGAAGTACATGAAGGCCGCGGGGTACGACCCCGCGGGGGCCGTGACGCTGCAGGAAACATTCGTTCGCCTGTCCGAGGCGGGGGGCGCGAAGCAGCAGAACTGGATGGAAGGATTGTTCGCCTCGCATCCGCCGTCGACCGAACGCGTCGCGCGCAACAAGCAAACGGCCGATGAGCTGGGCCTCGGCGGCGATCTGGGTGCTGATCGATACCAGGCCGCCATGAAGCCCTTGCGCGAGCTCAAGCCCGCCTACGACAAGTACGACCAGGCCGTGGCCGCGGCCCGCAAGAAGGATTTCGCGACAGCAAAGAATCTAGCCAACGAAGCCGCCAAGGCGGTGCCGAAGGAAGGCCGCTTCCATGAGCTTCTCGGTGAGCTCGAGCTTGCGGAGAAGCAACCCAAGAACGCGGTGCCTCACTATGAAAAGGCCATGTCGCTCAATCCCGGTTACTTCGGCTCATATCTGGGCGCAGGCGTCGCACAGCTTCAGCTCGGCGACAAAGCCAAAGCTGAACAGCTCCTCACCAAGAGCGCAGAACTTCTGCCCACCGCCCCGGCCGCCTATTACCTCGGCAATATCGCCAAGGATCGCGGCGATGCTGCGAAAGCGCGGCAGTATTACCAGGCTGCCGCGAGCAGCGACAGCGCCATCGGCAAAGCTGCGGCCGCAGAGTTCATGAAAATGGATCTGCCGCAGAATCCCGGTAACTACATAGCCACTGCGGGCCAGCTCGATGCCCAGGGGCAGGTGATCGTCGTAGTCCAGAATCGCTCACCGGTCGCGCTGAAAGATATCCAGATCACACCCGTGCTCATCGACGGCAGCGGCCGCGTCCTTCAGCAAGGAAATCCGGTCAGAGTCAACGCCGTCCTGCAATCCGGCGCACAGATCGCCGCGCCCACCGGCCTCGGCAATCTGCCCGCTCAACAACTGCAGGCGCTGAGATTCAGAGTGGACGGCGCGCAGGTCAGTGAGTAATGAGCAAGTAGCAATGAGTAGTGAGCAGTGAGTAGTGAGCAATGAGCAATGAGCAATGAGCAATGAGAGAATGTATGAAGCCGCACCGAATCCGCCATTACTCGCTACTCATTGCTAATTACTAATTGATGATCCGCACGCTCTCCGCCACTCGCTATGTCACGCCGTTGCGCGAAGGCGGATCGTTGCCGGCGATCGTGGAGGCGGACGATGAGGGTCTGTACGTTCTGAAGTTTCGCGGGGCGGGTCAGGGACCCAAGGTGTTGATTGCCGAACTCATCGCAGGCGAGCTGGCACGTGCGATCGGATTGCGGGTTCCCGACATCGTGTTCATGCAGCTCGACGCGTCGCTCGCGCGCACCGAACCGGACCCGGAGATTCAGTCGCTGATACAGGCGAGCACCGGGTTGAACCTGGCACTCGACTATCTTCCCGCGTCCGTGATGTTCGATCCGATCGTGACGCAGCCCGACGCAATGCTGGCCTCGCGCATCGTCTGGTTCGACGCATTCATCACCAACGTGGATCGAACGGCGCGTAACACCAACATGCTCATGTGGCATCGCCAGCTCTGGCTGATCGACCATGGGGCCGGCTTCTACTTCCATCATTCCTGGGACAACTACCTCGAGCGTAGCCAGGATCGCTTTCCGCTGATCAAGGATCATGTGTTGCTGCCCTTTGCGAGCCGCATCGAGGAGGCCGCTGCCGAGATGACCGCAGCAATCACTCCCGCACTCATCGCAGACATCGTTGCGCAAGTGCCCGAAGAGTGGCTGCAGGATCGCTCGCCATTCGCATCGTGCGAGGAACATCGCGCGGCGTACATCGAGTATCTGACGCGACGTTTGCAGGGACCGCAGGCTTTCGTCGAGGAGGCGCTCCGTGCAGTGCGCGTATGACTACGCGATCGTCCGCGTCGTTCCGCGCGTCGAGCGCGGCGAATTCGTGAACGCCGGCGCCATCGTGTCCTGTCAGACGCGGGATTTTCTCGATGCGCGCATCGAGCTCGTCGAATCGCGCCTGCTCGCACTCGACCCTCGCGCCGATCTCGATGCGATTCGCGAGAACCTGGCCAGCATCGTGAGAATCTGTCAGGGCGGAGCACATGCCGGCCCGATCGGCGCACTCACTCAGCGTGAACGTTTCCATTGGCTCGTCGCACCACGCAGCACCATCATCCAGACATCGCCTGTCCATTCAGGCCGCTGCGGCGATCCTCACGACGTCCTCGAGCATCTGATCAAAACCATGGTGCGAAGGCCGAGTGAGAAATGAGCACTTAGCAACGAACAACCGAGAATCCTCGCCCCCATTCCATTTCCCCATTCCCTATTCCCCATTCCCCATTCCCCATTCCCCATTCCCATCACTCATCACCCATCACTCATCACTCTCCCTTGGCATAACTCCTGCAATAACACCCGACGCTGTCGATCGTGCAGCTTCACGTGCGACTGAACGCAGGAGTAGAAAGTGACAGTTCGTGTCTCGACGTTGTTGGTCTGGCTTCTTTGTAGTGCAGGGACGACGCATGCCATTGCAGACGGCACGCAGGAGCCTGCCATCATCCCCACGCCCGCCCGCATGGAACTGAGCGGAGGCACATTCAATGTGCAAAACGATACGCTCGTCGTTATCGACGACGACGTGCGCGTCACGCAGATCGCGCACTACTTTGGTGATCTGCTCGAGCAGACGCGCAGACTTCGCCCCGGGATAGTTCAGGAGAAAAATGCAGGCACGCTGAAGAAAGTGATCCGCTTCACACTTCGGAAAACGGAGATGACTGCGGATCGTGAAAGTTATCGGCTCGAGATCACAAGCAAAGGCATCGAGCTCGCCGCATCACACGCCGATGGACTTTTCTACGGAGCGACGACGCTCTGGCAGACTCTGTCGGCCGACACGCAGTCCACGGATTCCATTCGCGTGCCTGCGCTCGTCATCGAAGATGCGCCGCGACTGAAATGGCGCGCACTCATGCTCGACTCGGTACATCAGTATCAGTCGCCCGAGTTCATCAAGCGCTTTATAGATGCGATGGCGCTGCACAAGCTCAATGTTCTGCATTGGTATCTCGCCGACGATGAAGCGTGGCGCATCGAGATCACGAAATACCCGAAGCTTGCGGCTCGCGAGTTCTACACGCAGCAGCAAGTGAACGAGATCGTCGCCTACGCCGCTCAGCGCAACGTCACGATCGTGCCAGGCCTTGCGCTTCCCGCGCACGCGGGCGCGATGATCGCGGCCTATCCGCAACTGGGCGCCGCCACAGGCACCGCGCATCTTCTGAACGCGGACGACAGCACCTTCGCGTTCATCGGCGCGGTCATGAGCGAGCTCTCGGCACTCTTCCCGGGCAAGTACATTCATATCGGCAGCGGCGACTACCCCACCTCGGAATGGAGCGGCTCGACGCGTGTGCGGGCACGCATGCGCGAACTCGGCCTCATCAACGAAGAACAGCTGCAACGACATTTCTTGCAGCGACTCGTGGCGCTGGGTCGCGAACACGGCCGCCAGGTGATCGGGTGGGATCTGCCGCTGAGCACGATTGACAGCAACTCACTGGCGATGTCAGCGCGAGGGCTCGACGGCGCGCTGTCCGCAAGCGGCGCCGGACTTTCCGTGGTCGTGGGCTCATCGAGCCAGCTCGATTTCGATCATCCGCAGGGATTGAGCGATGGCAGCGATGAACCTGCAGGTGCCGGCGACTTCGTTCGACTCGAAGACCTGTATCGGTTCGATCCCGCGCCGGTCGCGCTCGGCGCAGAAGATGTGCGCAAGCTCACCGGGGTGCAATCGAATGTGTGGACACATCTGGCGCGCAGCGAAGTCGACGTGGCCATCCTGACATTCCCGCGTGCTGCAGCTCTGGGCGAGATTGCGTGGTCACCCTATTCCCGTCAGCGCTGGGCCGACTTCGTCAATCGACTCGCGCCATGCGTCCAGCGCTACAAGGCACTCGGCATCGCGCACAGCGATGCGGCGTTCAGGGTTTCGTTTGCATTGCGTCAGACAGAACGTACGGGACCCGTACGACTCGAGTTGTCGCAGCAGATCAGCGCCGGTGATATCCGTTACACGCTCGACGACAGTGAGCCCACCGCAAAGTCGCTTATGTATCGCGACATACTCTCGATGCGGCCACCGATCGTCGTGCGTGCCGCCACATTCCTCAACGGCCAGAAGATCTCGAATACATCGCGAATGGAATTGGCGAAAGAGGTGCTCGCGTCCACCAGTACGCGCAACTGACATCCTGTACGCGAGCGCACGTCGCAACGCTGCGACGTCCGCGCTCGTATTCGTGAGCGATTTGTCCACGATCGCGCGATCGATTGCCGCTTCGGGGAACTCTCTGGCATGCAGCGGATTGCGAACATGTAACCGCTGCTCATTACGGGAGATCGATATGAAACCGACTGCGAACACGCGTATGGCGTTGCTGGCAAGCGGATTGATGGCATTGGCACCTGCAGCATTGCTGGCACAGAGCCCTACGGATCCTGCAACCGGCCAAACGACGCCCCCGCAGACGACGGGCCCTGACGCGTCGATGGCGGCTCCGGAGATGCAAACGACAGTCGTCGAGGACCGCAAGGTCGACCAGTTCGCTAATGCGTTTGTTGCCGTGCAGGACATTCAGGCACAAGCGACTCAGGAACTGAGCGCAGCGAAAGACGATCAGCAGGCAACGCAGGTGAAAGCCAGCGCTGAGAAACAGATGATCGAAGCCGTCCGGCGCGAAGGCCTCGAAGTCGAAGAGTTCAATCGTATTGCCGACCTGATGGCGACCGACTTGGCCCTGCGCTCAAAGGTCGTCGAAAAAGTCGAGGCGAAACGCAAACGAGGATGAGTGCAGCAATTGACAGTTAGCAATTGTCAATTGACAACGAAGAACGGCGGCCGAAGGGCCGCCGTTTCTTTTTGTCTGCCTCAGATATCAATTGTCCATTATCAATTGTCAATTCTCTTCAATAATGCGGCGGCTTCTCGTCCTCCGCCGTGTACGCCGTGGGTTCGTCGCGCATGGACTGCATGCGATCGGCGAGGTGCTCGAGGCGCAGGCGCAAGGCGTCGATCTCTTGTTGCTGGCGATACACGACGTCGCTCAGATCCTGATTGGCCCGTTCGAGAAATGCGAGCTTGAGCTCCAGTCGTTCGATGATTTCCGCGTTCATGTCAGGGAAGCGATGAGTAAATGAAGTTGATAGTCTAGCGGCATTCCTTGTTCCGGATTGCTCACCACGCCATGGCTCGCACGATCGACGATGCAGTACGCGACACATGTCTTTGGTTGCCCGAGGCGGAGGAATTCGTATCGCACGGCTCGCCGAATTTTCGGGTTCGCGGCAAGACCTTCGCCGCCTACTGCGTGAATCATCATGGCGACGGCCGCATGGCGCTGTGGCTGAATGCGCCGGCCGGCGCGCAGGCGCTCTATGTGAGGGAAGAACCGCGACACTTTTTCGTGCCGCCCTATGTGGGACCGCGCGGCTGGATCGGCGTCGAATTGAACAAGGGCATCGCGTGGAAGCGGGTTGCTCACCTGGTACGCGAGGCCTACGAACGTGTCGCGCCGCCCGCACTCGTCAGGACACTGGGATCGACGATCACGATCAAGCCGCCCTCCGTGAAACCCAAGCCGGAGGATATCGATCCGCTGAAGTCCAAACGCGCGCAATCGCTGCTCGTACAGGTGCGCAAGCTTTGTATGCGCCTGCCGGAAGTCACCGAGGACATGCAATTCGGTATGCCCGTCTGGAAGGCTGGCAAGAAGACCTTCGCCTGGTTCGATGCCGACAAAGATTCGATCGAAGTGCTGGTCTGGGTGGGCGTCGTCAGGCAGTCACTGTTCACTGCGGACGAGCGCTTCAGCATTCCCGCCTATATGGGTCACAACGGCTGGCTCGCAGTGAACCTCGGCACCAAACCCAACTGGAAGGAGATCGATGCCCTGCTCGTCGACAGCTATCGTCATTTCGCCCTGAAGCGAATGAACGATGCGCTCGAGCAGAGATGAGCTGCGCTGAACGCTCGTTCTAATCCTCAACAGTCAGCCTTCATGATCGCGCATTGCCGTGCCCGGCTGTCGAAGAGCGCTGCAAGCTCCTCGTTTCCAGCAAGCATGGCTGCATTCCGATATGCGGCTGCTGCCGCCTGCTCGTTGCCCATCGCAGCATTCAGCTCGCCCAGCGTCGCCTGATAGATCAGTGACTCGTGCAGCGCCCGCAGCGAGTCCGTACTTTGAAACGCACTCCACGCGGCATCGGCGCCCCGCGCATAGCGCATTGCAATGATGCGATTCAAGCTCACGATGGGGCTTGGAAAGCGTTCGGCGAGCGCATCGTAGTGCGTCAGGATCTCCATCCAGTTCGTCTGCTCGAAGCTCGGTGCTCGCGCATGCACCGCCGCAATAGCCGCTTCGATGTGGTAGCGCGAAACGACTTCACCGCCAATCGCCGCGTCGAAATGGCGAAACCCCAGCGTGATCAGCGTACGGTCCCACTTCGACCGGTCCTGCGCTGCCAAGGGCACCGGCTTGCCATCCTGACTCACCCGCGCCGGTAATCGCGCCGCGGAGAACGAAAGCAGCGCGGCCAGCGCGTGCGTTTGCGGCTCGTCGGTCACGGGATGCGCGGCGAGCAGTCGCGCCAACCTCAACGCGTCCGCACACAGGACCGGTCGTGACCATTGCTCGTGATACGCGCTCAGGTATCCGGCATCGAAGAGCAGATAAGTCGCATGGAGAATCGCAGGCAACCGCTCTTCCGCCAGCTCGCGCGCCGCCGGCAGCTCGAAGGAAACCGAACGTTCCCGCAGCTCGCGCTTGGCACGGACGATACGCTGGGCGATCGATTCGGGCGTCGCCAGCAAAGCGCCTGCGATCTCCTGCACACTCAGCCCGCAGGCGAGTCGCAGTGTCAGCGCCATTTGTGCGGAAGGCGCGAGCGCCGGATGGCAGCAGTACGCGATCAGATTCAGCAGTTCGTCCTGCAATGCCGCTTCGGACGAGAACGCCATGTCCGCATCCTCGCCGCGCTCGACATCCATCTCGCCCGACACTTCGAACTTCGCGCGACGGAACCGATCGGCCAATGCGTTGCGCGCAGCCACATGCAACCACGCCGATGGATTCCGCGGAATCCCCTGCAACGGCCACGCACGCATCGCCGACAACAGCGCATCCTGCACGGCATCCTCGACGACATCGAGCCGTCGGGCCCCCACCCGCTTCGTGAGCATGGCAATCAGCCGCCCCGCTTCGTGACGGAACAGATCTTCGATCAGCGCTCGCTCAGTCATGATCAAAACAGGAGAAGATTTTCCACTGGGTGCATGGGGAGCACGGGGCAAGAGAGATATTGGATATCTGCCCCGTGCACCCTGTGACCCCCGTGGAGATTCTTCAGCTCAGTTGACGAATTCCACCTCACGCACTTCCATCCAACCGAAGTCGAAGTGCGGGCAGTCAGCGAGTTGCGCCTGCGCGTCTTCGTAGCTTTCGGCTTTGAGGAGGAAGTAGCCGCTCACGATGTCCTTGGCTTCCGCGAACGGACCGTCGCTCACCACGATGCGGTCCTTCACTCGACGTACATGCTGCCCGCCCTCATCCTTGAGCTTCGTACTCCCCTGGACACGTCCGGTCTCCTCAATACGGTTGAACCATGCCGTGTATCGGGCAATGACCTCTTGTATCTCACTCGGGCTCATCTCGATCAGACCCGCCGGCTCTTCGTGAAACATGACGAGAAAAGATTTCATGATGACTCCTGGACGACGGCGCGGATTGGCCGTTTCGCTGCCATGACGCACGAGCAAGCAAGAAATCGACAAACTCAATGAGTAGATAAGCAATGAGTAGGTAAGCAATGAGTAATTAGCAATGAGTAATGAGCGATTCAGATAGTGGGCAGCCCGACTGCGCCGAGCTCATTCGTCATTCCCCATTCCCCATTACTCATTACTCATTACAAATTGCTAATTGCTCATTGCGCATCGCCGCGATTCTTCGGTCTTTCTCCGCCCACAGCTCGTTGATCCAGGTTTGCATCCGTTCGCGGGCGGCCGGGTCGGTGGCGTAGTCGCTCTCGATGAGATCTCGCGGCAGCGGTAACTCGCGGACGTGGATTCTGACCTCGCTGATGCGGTCGGCGAACAGGTCCGCCAGCGTGGACTTGCCGTTCGGATACACGATGGTCACATCCAGAATGGCGTGCAGGGCATCGCCCAGCGCATTCAGCACGAACGCGACGCCGCCTGCCTTGGGCCGCAGCAGATACAGATACGGCGATTCCTGCTGTCGATGCTTGGCGGCAGTGAAGCGCGTGCCTTCCACGAAATTCATGACCGACACCGGAATGTGGCGAAACTTCTCGCATGCACGTCGCGTCGCCTCGATGTCGCGACCTGCAAGCTCCGGGCGCTTCGCGAGGACTTCTTTCGAATAGCGCTTCATGAATGGGAAATCGAGCGCCCACCATGCAAGGCCCAGCAGCGGCACCCAGAACAGCTGGCTCTTCAGAAAAAAGCGCAACAGTGGAATGCGCCGGTTGAACACCGCCTGCAGCATCGGGATGTCGACCCAGCTCTGGTGATTGGCGAGCACCAGATAGTGACCGTCGCGCTGCAGTTGCGCGTCGATATCCACGACGATGCGCGTGCGGGTGAGCGTGCGGATCAGCCCCGAGTTGATCGCGATCCAACTTTCCGCGATGCCCATGAGCATCCGGTCGCAGATGGAACGCACGGCGCGCACTCGCACCAGGGCCTTGATCACGGCAACGATGAGGAGGGGAGTTACATGGATGATCGTGCTGACGACGATCACGATCGTGGCGAGCGGCACACGCAGCCACGTAGGCAGGGGAATGAACATGTCGAACGATCGAATCTCAGTCTGTCGTATGAGCGGCCTGCGCATCCGCAGCAGTGTCGAGCTCGAGATGCCGCGGTTCGTCATCACCGCCCGGGCCGAGACGACCCACGAGCGGCAACTTGATGGACAGACTACGTGGATCGAGACCGAACGTCAGTCCGAGAAGATTCAGCTCCAGCCCCTCTTCAACACCAGCGAGCACGCCCGCCACGCCTAACACGCTCACCTGTCCGCCAGTCCCGCTGGGCGTCATGCCGACCGATCGAAGGCCGAGATAGTCCTTGCCGATGGCGGTCGGCGGCAGATCGACACGCAGCTCCGGGACTTCTCTCATGACGAATGCAGTGAAAGTGTTCGAGTTAGGACCTGGCCAGACCCGATACTTCGCAGCGTAGGGATATTGCTGCACGGCGCTCTCGATGCGATCGATGACGCCCTCGACGCCTGCGCCGCGCACGTCGCGCAGCAGCTCGGGTCGATTGCCGAACCAGTAGCCATCAGGTGCGCGATGGTGCACGACGACCGCAGTGCCCGCGCGACGCAGCCGATAACCGATCACTTCGTAGACCGTGAATTCCTGCGCGCCGGCGCGCTTTGCGGCAATCCAGGTGTGAACGCCGAAATAACCGCGCCAGCCCACCGCGCGCGCAGCATAAACCTGAACCACGGCCTCGGGAGTCTGTGCGGGATCGGGAGCAAACCCTGCTGGCTCGCGTGACGCTGTGCGCCAGTCTTTCGCGCCGGCGGAATGATTCAAATAGCCCGCTGCGAACACGGTGCAAACGAGCAGCACGACAATTCGCGAGCGGCGCCCTTTCAACATTTGAATCCCCCGGAAGTGGCAGGCAGTGACTTTGCCGAAAGGTACGACTGGAAGCCACCGCATTTCGTTCCGGCACTCGCAGCAGGGCGCGCTGCGCAGAATCGTGTCCGGCCCACTTCTTTCGCGCGCGCAGCGTTACATAGGGTCGGCATGCAGCCTGCGCGAACACACATGCGACGCAGCGCTCTCCGCGTGTTTTTGCCGTGCGTCCAGCTTTTTTCTGCCGATATTTCATGCGCAGTATTGATCTCAACAGATGCAGCGCGCATGGCTAAGATCGCGCGCATGAATTCGCTGATCACGACACGCAACCTGCTTCTGGCGATCTTTCTCTCGACGGCCGCATATGTGCAGCTTCGTGGCCGCGTGCATCACAAGCTCTCGCGTCTGTTTGCGGATCACGCGAATCTGCTCGCGCCCTACAACACGCTCATGTATCTGTTCTCTGCCGTCGAGGCGAAGCCCTATGCGCGCACCGATGAGTTTCCGGAACTGCAGGCCGTCACATCGCAGTGGCGGACGATTCGCGAGGAAGCGCTCAGGCTGTTCGATGAGGGCTACATTCGCGCAGCCGCACGACACAACGATATCGGGTTCAACTCGTTCTTCCGCACTGGCTGGAAGCGCTTCTATCTGAAGTGGTACGGCGACTTCCTGCCTTCCGCATCGGCGCTCTGCCCGAAAACCACCGAGCTGCTTGCACGCATTCCCAGCATCAACGCGGCGATGTTCACGATCCTTCCACCGGGCTCACGACTGGGGGCGCATCGCGATCCGTTCGCGGGCTCGCTGCGATATCACCTGGGCCTCGTGACGCCGAACTCGCCCGATTGCTACATCGTCGTCGATGGCGAGCGTTATCACTGGAAGGACGGCGAAGCCGTGATGTTCGATGAGACGTACATTCACACTGCGGAGAATCGCACCGATCAGACCCGCGTGATCCTGTTCTGCGATATCGAACGGCCGCTGTCGAATCCGGTTCTGCGCTGGATCAATCGGACGATCGGCCGTCGCATGGTGAAAGCAGCCGCCACCGAGAACGTGCCCGGGGAACATGTCGGCGCGCTCAATCGGGTGTTCGAATTCCTCTACAAGCTTCGACTGCTCGGCGTGCGCGTGAAGCAATGGAACAAGCCCGTCTATTACGCACTCAAGTGGCTTCTGATCGCAGCGCTCGTGTACCTGATTTTCTTCTGATCGACGGCGCGCGTAGGCCGCACGGGCATTCACCACTCGCCCTCTTGCAAACGAGCCCGGACGCGCACCATGCTGCGCATATCCTTCGCTCGCATCGGCGCATGACTTCCTACACCCACTCCGCGGATCTCTTCGCGCACCTGCCGCGCTAACGCACGTGCGAGCCCCTGGATTCAGGCGCGGTAATACTGCGCGCGTTCGTAAGTGGCGATGAGCCGCGGTTACTCCGCGAAGTCGAGTCGATCACCGCGCACGCGCCTTTTCGTCATCTGATCACACCGGGCGGATTTCGCATGTCTGTCGCGATGACCAACTGCGGCGAGCTGGGCTGGGTCTCCGATCGCACCGGCTATCGCTACGACCCGATCGATCCACAGACCGGCGCGCACTGGCCTGCGATGCCTGCTCTCTTCCGCGACGTTGCCCAGCGTGCCGCAGCGGCAGCCGGTTTCGAAGGATTCGTGCCGGATGCCTGCCTGATCAATCGATATAGCCCGGGTACGCGTCTATCGTTGCACCGGGACTATGACGAGAAAGACCTCCATGCGCCGATCGTGTCGGTGTCGCTGGGAGTGTCTGCCACGTTCCTCTGGGGCGGACTGCAGCGCGGAGATCGGACGCGTCGGATTGCATTGGACAGTGGCGATGTCGTGGTGTGGGGCGGCGACTCGCGATTCGTCTATCACGGCATCGCACCGCTTCCCGAACGCGATCATCCTCTGACCGGATCGCACCGGATCAACCTGACATTCAGAAAGGCACGCTGATGCGCGATGCCTTCACACCTCGAAGGAAGATCGCATGACGACGCTCATCGGAATCTCGGGAAGCCTGCGTCAGGGCTCATTCAACTCATCGCTCCTGCGGGCCGCGACGGCACTCACACCCGAAGGCGTCACGCTCGAGATTGCGAGCATCCGCGACATCCCGCTCTACGACGGCGATGTGGAATTGCAAGGCATCCCCAGCGCAGTCACTGCGCTCAAGGAGCGCATCGCAACCTGCGATGGGTTGCTGCTCGTCTCGCCGGAGTACAACAACTCGATTCCCGGCGTTCTCAAGAATGCGATCGACTGGCTGACGCGCCCGCCCGGCGACATCGCCCGCGTTTTTCACGGACGTCCAATTGCAGTGATGGGCGCTTCGCCAGGACCGTTCGGCACACTGCTGGCGCAGAACGCCTGGCTCTCCGTGTTCCGCACGCTGCGCACGCGCCCCTGGTTCGAAGGGCGATTGATGGTGTCCCGCGCCGAGAGCGTCTTCAACGAACACGGTGAGCTCATCGACGAGAAGGTGCGCGGTCAGCTGCGCCAGTTCGTGCAGGGATTCACCGCTTTCGCCGCCGAGGAGCGCTGAAGCCGCCCGGCGCATTGCAGCTCCGCGTCGCGGCGATCAAACGCGCGTGTCTTGATGAAGCGGGCAGTGCGAGACGAGCGTCAAGTCTCTGCGTCGAGCTCCGGGTAGTGGCGGAAGATGCCTTCCTTGTTGAACTCGATACGGCGTGCAGATGCGAGATAGGCGGCGAGCTTTTCCGACTCGCGGATCCGGTCGTGTAATGCGATCAGATGAGGAATGTCCCGTTCGAGGCGCTTCATGCGCTTCGGGAATGCATACCGGAGCCCCGCTACGATCTGGAATGCAGACAGATCAGCGTAGGTCACGGTGTGAGCGACCAGGAACTGCGGTCCGCTCGGATTGTGTCGCAGCACTCGCTCGAAATAGCTCAGGAACTTCGGCATGCGATGCGCGCGGAAATCCTTGGCGCGTCGCTTGGCCTCGTCGAGCTGATCCTCGTAGTACAGCGACGAGCCGATCGGGTGATGGACATCGTGAATCTCAACCACGAAATCCGCGATGGTGAGTTGCAGCTGGTGAGTCCAGAGCATCCCGGATTCTTCCGAGGGTGCGAGCGCATGGTGCGTGCCGAGGAACAGCAGAATGTTGGCAGTCTGTCCGATGAGCAGATCGCCTGCCTTGAGCCAGGGAGGCGCAAACGGCGGGGTGGTGAGATGCTCATCCTGAAGTGCCTGCATCAGCGCGTCTTCGCCTCCGCCCTTTGATTCGTCTTCGCGAGCCACATCCACATAGGCGATGCCAGCATATTCGAGTGCGAGCCGGACGAATTCACCGCGGCCTTGGATCGTGGGCCAGTAATGGAGCTCGTACATGAGTGACTACAGTTCAGCGGGCGAATAAGAGAGCGAGCCCTCCGGACGTAAGCTCCCGGAGGGCTCTCACGATACGCTTGGCTCAGCTCGCTTTACGCTGCTCGCGGTTGCCGTGGCGACCCTCCTCGCGGATCTCTTCGATGATCTTCGCGCAGAAGGCGTCCAGATCTCCCGGATTGCGGCTCGTGATGATGCCGCGATCCGTCACCACTTCCTGATCGACCCAGTTGCCACCCGCGTTCTTCACGTCGGTCTTGATGGAATGGTACGAAGTCACCTTGCGACCGCGCACCGCATCGAGCTCCACGAGCAGCCAGGGCGCATGACACACTGCGGCAACGACCTTGCCTGAATCCAAAAATGACTTGATGAACTGCAGCGCCTTCGGATTCACGCGCAGCAAGTCGGGATTGATCTGTCCGCCGGGAAGCACGATTGCGTCGAAATCTTCCGGCTTTGCCTGATCGAGCGTGAGATCCACCGTCACGCTGTCACCCCAATCCTTATGGTTCCAGCCGCGAATCTGTCCTTGTTCCGGCGACACGACCTGCACGGTCGCCCCCGCGTCGCGCAGCTTCTGCAGCGGTACCTGCAGCTCGGATTGTTCGAAACCGTTCGTCGCAAGAATCGCAACCTTTGCCTGTCGGATATCGGTCATAGCTTTCTCCTGTCCTGTGCATCGAGACAAGGTAAAGGCATCGCATCCGCAGGGGTTCCCGCCGCGTGATCGACATAGGCAGGTTGCGTATACCGTGCTTTGCCGACAGGATCGCGGAATCGAGGGAGGACGCTGTCATGAGTCAGATAAAACGCAGAACGAATCTTGTTGCCGGCATCCTCGGGATGCTGAGCGTGTGCACTGCCGGTGCTGCTTTCGCGGCGCAAACGCCGGCGCCGAAGAAATATCCGGCGAGCACCTTCTTCACGACGACCTCGTATTCCATGGCGGGTGGATTTGCGTGGTCGCCCGACGACCAGCATCTGCTCATCAGTTCGGATGAGACCGGCATCTACAATGCCTACTCATTGTCAGCAACGGGCAGCGACAAGAAGGCGCTCACCGCATCGACGAAAGATTCGACCTTCGCTGTTTCATGGTTCCCACGAGATGCGCGTGTGCTGTTCACGGCAGACGAAGGCGGCAACGAGATCAATCATCTCTATGTGCGCGAGCTGTCCGGCGCCACGCGCGATCTGACACCCGCCAAGGGAGCCAAGGCTTCTTTCGCCGGCTGGACCGCCGACGATCAGTCCTTTTATGTGTTGACGAACGAACGCGATCCGAAAAGCTTCGACGTCTACCGGTATGCCGCGAAGGACTATGCGCGCAGCGAGCTCTTCCGTAACGCCGATGCCTGGGACATCGGCGCCGTGTCGCCGGATGGTCGCTATCTCGCGCTTGTAAAGCCGCGCAGCAGTGCGGATTCCGACATCTATCTGCTGGACATTCGTGCGCAACCCGCAACGCCGAAGCTCATCACGCAGCATCAGGGCGATGTCGCACACGACGTCTATGAATTCACTCCCGACAGCAAACAGCTGTTGTATGCGACCGATGAGTTCGGCGAATTCACCCAGGCCTGGAGCTACGACGTCGCAAGCGGTTCCAAACAACCGGTCGTCAAAGCCGACTGGGACGTTTCATTCGTCACGACGTCCCGCTCCGGAAAGTACCGGGTGTGGGGCATCAACAAGGATGCGCGCACCGAAGTTCACGTGCTGCATCTCCCGTCGGGCAAGGAAGTGAAGCTTCCGGACCTTCCACAGGGCGATATTGCGCAGATCCGCTTCTCGCGCGACGACAAGAAAGTCGCGCTGATGCTGAGCTCGGACACCTCGCCGAACGACGTCTACGTGGCCGACTTGAGCCAGCGCCGCTCCGCACGCCTGACGACAGCACTCAATCCGGAGATTCGCGAGGCGGATCTCGTGAGTACACAGGTCGTTCGTTACAAGAGCTTCGACGGGCTCGAGATTCCGTCCATTCTCTACAAGCCCAGGACGGCCTCCTCCACTCAGCGCGTACCCGCGCTGGTGCTCGTGCACGGCGGTCCCGGCGGCCAGAGTCGTACCGGCTACTCCGCCATGGTTCAGCATCTCGTCAATCACGGTTATGCCGTGCTGGCCGCCAACAACCGCGGCTCATCGGGCTACGGCAAGACCTTCTTTCATGCCGACGATCGCAGACATGGGGAAGTCGACCTCAAGGACATCGTTTACGCGAAGCAGTATCTGAGCTCGCTCGATTGGGTCGATGGTGATCGAATCGGCATCATCGGCGGTTCCTACGGCGGCTACATGGTCGGCGCTGCGCTCGCCTTCGCCCCCGAAACGTTCGATGTAGGCATCGACATCTTCGGCGTGATGAACTGGGTCCGCACGCTGACCAGCATTCCGCCTTGGTGGGAGGCGCAGAAAAAGGCGCTCTACGACGAGATGGGCGATCCGGCCACCGATGCCGAGCGGCATCAACGTATTTCTCCCCTCTTCCATGCGAAGAACATCCGCGTCCCGTTGCTCGTGGTTCAGGGCAAGAACGATCCGCGCGTGCTGCAGGTCGAAAGCGATGAAATCGTTGCCGCGGTGAAGGCGAACAATGTGCCGGTCGAGTACCTGGTGTTCCCGGACGAAGGTCACGGCTTCACCAAGCGAGCCAATCGCATCCAGGCGTCGGATTCATACGTGCGGTTCCTGGACACGCACCTGAGGAAAACAACAGGAGAGTGAAGATTTCACACAGAGTACACAGAGAGCACAGAGTGTCGGAGACAGCTCTTATCCGAGCTCTGTGACCTCTGTGATCTCTGTGTGAACTCTCGAGTCTTCAGGAAATCATCGCGCGCAGACGCCCATCCGCATCGCGTGCGATCAGACGCAGGATACGGATCACGCTCTTGAAGCGAGCGGCAAAGAGCACCGCGGGATCTTCGATGTGCTCGCGAGCGGGAATCCATTGATAGCTGGCGGCGGCAAATTCGAGCTGCCGCATGGCCCGCTCCAGGCGCTGACGCACATCCCGCGGCAGCACGCGTGAGAACACCACGATCAGCCGATCGAAACGCGCGCGCATATCGCGGATCGCGTTGTCGAACAGCGGCGCGTACCGTTGATAGTTCTCCGGTGTGTACTCTGGAATCCACTTGTCGAGCATGAGATCCCAGACATCGCGATAGTCGGCAGACGTGCCTTCAGGCAGCGAATGACCTGCCAGATGAACGAAGTGCGCCTTCCACAAGTGACATTCCAGGCGCACCTGCAAGAGCGCCTCCAGAAACATCTCGAACGGATCGGACGAAAGACGCGTCACTCCGGACGCTGCGTCCTGACCAGCTTCTGTGAAATGCCCTGCGAGATCGGCGGCCATCGTCCCCTCCGGCTCTTGTTCTCACGCGGGTCGATAGTAAGTAGGGAATGGGGAATAGGGAAGCCGGTGGGTAATGAGTAATGAGCAGTGAGTAGTGAGCAATGGAAGACCAACGATCCGGAGTGCAGATCGACGGCGCTCCGCGCCGAACCTGTCTCCCTAACCCCAATTCCCCACTCCTCGTTCCTCTTTCCTCGTTCCTCTTTCCTCGTTCCTCATTCCTCATTGCTCCTTGCTCATTGCTCATTCTCTTCCTGAACCGTCCCTGACCGATTCCGTTCAGCCTCGAATCAGCACGGCGGCGCAATGATCTGTCCCAAGCCGTTGAACCGGTGGATTGAAGAAGGAGACTGTCATGAAACGCCCCGTCGTCATTGCCGTCCTTGCGGCGATCGGGTTTGCGAGCACCGTGAGTAACGTTGCGCTGGCCGATCCGCATGGACGCGATCGTCACCACGATCGGCCTCGAGTGGAGCAGCGTCATGATCGCCACGATCATCGAGACGATCGGTATGACCGTCATTCGCACGCGCGTTATCACGTGGTGCGTTATGCGCCACCTCCCGGATATCGTCACTACGCCTGGCATCAGGGCGCACATCTGCCGCGCGCTTACTACGCTCCGCGTTACGTCGTGCAGAACTACGCCGCGTACCGGCTGCGTCCTCCGCCGCGCGGATACCACTGGGTGCGCGTCGACAACGATGTCGTGCTCGCGGCCGTGACGACGGGACTGGTGATGCAGGTGATCAACGGTATTTTCTACTGAGGCGTTTCCCGATCAGCGTCCATGCACATTTCATTTGCTTACAAAGTTACGACAATCTGCTGGAAGCGCAGCGACGCGCACGCTGTCTGAATCGGTGTCCTTGAACTGGATGAGGAGATTCTCGATGAACATGAAACTGAAATCGTCCCTGATCGCCGCCTGCGCGGCACTGACGCTCGGCGGCGGAGTTGTCCATGCGAACGCTGACCATGGGCCAGCAATGGGCAAGTCTGCGCAGACCCAACGTCAGGGTCATCGTCACGCCGTTCGCTCGCCTTTGATGAGCACGCTCAAACAGCTGGACCTGACGGCCGAGCAGCGACAGAGCGTTCGCGCGGTGTTCGACACCAATGCGCCTCAGCGCAAGTCCTTGTGGGAACAGCAGCGCGCAAATCGCGCCGCGCTCGCGGCGGTCACGCCCGATGACCCGAAATATCCGGAGCTGATCGCGCAGCGCAAGCAGTTGGCTGCAGCAAGCATTCAGCAGGCCAGCGACACGGAGTCGCAGATCTATGCATTGCTGACGCCGGAGCAGAAGGCGAAAGTGCCGCAGATCCTCGCCGAACGTAAGGCCCGTTGGGAGCAGCGCCGCCAGGATCGGCAGGGAAAGACGACCTAAGTCGCTCAGTCGAGAGCATTCGACCTACGGGCCACGGAAGGCCCGGAGTCTCGCGAGCGCCTTCTGACACTAAGGGAACGGCTGATCCGGACTTGAGGCCTAATCCGCCGGAAAGTCGTTGGAGACAGGCCTTTCCCCCTGTATAGTCCGCCTCGGCTTCGTAACCCTTCCTTTTCTATCCTGCCCGGCGCCAGTCGGAGCCAGGATCCAAACCGAATCGTTCCGATCCACGGAGACATTCCGAGCCTTCAGACGGCAGGGTGTCATTGTTAGTTGTTATGCCTGCTTTCCCGTTCAGACGAGGCCGCAGGTTTTCGTAAAGGTCTTTTTGTTAATGAGCAAGATTTACGTGGGCAATCTGCCCTTTTCCGCCGATGAGGCCTCTGTGCGTTCTTTGTTCGAACAGCACGGCACGGTTGACTCGGTTAGCCTGATCAACGACCGCGACACGGGTCGTCCGCGTGGCTTCGGCTTCGTGGAGATGCCCAGTGCCGACGCGGCTCGTGCGATCCAGAACCTCAATGGCCAGCAGATGGGCGGTCGCCCTCTGAAGGTCAATGAAGCGCAGGACAAGCCCAAGGGCGGTCCGCGCGGCGGTGGCGGCGGTCGCGGCTTCGGCGGCGGCGGCGGCGGTGGTTACGGCGGCGGTGGCCGCTGGTAATCGCATCATCGTCTAGTCGATGAAACAGGCTATGGGCCGGGCGCAAATCCGGCCCATAGTCGTTTCTGGGCCTGCGATCGCGCATCCAGGCCTGCGCATTGCGCGCGCCAAGCTTTCACTGAACCGCGAGTTCCTTGCGCAGGACTTGCTGCGCTCATCAGAAGCCGGGATGAGTTTTCATGAACTCGATCTCCTCCGGCGTCGATGAGCGACCCAGCACTGCGTTGCGATGCGGATAGCGGCCGAACCGGTCGATGACCTCCTTGTGCCGCAGCGCATAGTCGAGCGTCACCGCATCTCCCAGCGCCGTGAACAACTCGACCGATCTGACCTGCTCGGCCGCATCCTCTGCGTGCTCAAACGGCAGGTACAGAAACACGCGCTCATTCTCAGATAGCTGACCGTCCCAGCCTTTATCGACTGCGTGCTTTGCAATCGCGAGCGCCTTCGCATCCGTTGCGAACGCGCGCGCCGACCCACGAAACAGGTTGCGCGAGAACTGGTCGAGCACGATGACCGCGGCGAGCGCAGCGCGCCGATCAGCGAGTAACACTTCGTCGCGCGCCTGACTCACGATTTCGTGGAGCGTTGAGAAGCGCTCGCGGATTTGAGCATCCACCTGCTGATTGCGTTCGAACCAGGCTTGCGGTGAGATCTCTTCGAACCAGAAGCGAATCACCTGATCCTGCCAATGTGCAGGAAGAACCATAGAACACCTCGAGAACAATTCATGAAAAGAGTGCTGTTTGCCGCGATCGCCATCGTCGCAGGCTACTGGATCACACAGCATCGACCCTTCAGCGAGCACGCCGATCGCGCTCCCGCCACTACACCAGCGAACTCTGCCAGCTCCAGGTCTGCGAGCGATGAGGTGCTCGCGGAAGCCTACGCGTATCAACGCAGCGACGTCCAAGTCCAGGGCGAAGGCACCGTCATCCGGATTCTCAAGGACGACACGCGCGGTTCACGGCATCAGCGCTTTCTGCTACGTACGACATCGGGCCAGACACTCCTCGTCGCTCACAACATCGATCTGGCGCCACGTATCGCGACATTGCGCGAAGGCGATCGGGTGGCATTCAACGGGGAGTACGAGTGGAACGACAAGGGCGGCGTCATTCACTGGACACATCACGATCCGCAAGGACGCCATGTCGACGGATGGCTCGAACATGAAGGTCGCCGTTACCAATGACGCGGAACCGCAATTCGCGGCTCGGCATTCATGAGTCACCGAACTGCCGGCATCGCTCATGGTTCCAGCCGCACCTACTCGCGAGACACCCTTCTATGTCGTGATGAACGCCGCATCCGGCTCGAGCGATGGGCGGGAGCGACGCGAAGGCATAGAGAAAGTCCTGAGCGAAGCCGGCCAGCGCTTTGAGATCCACGCAGTCGATGACCCGGCTCAACTCGATGCCATCGCCCTAGAGGCGGCCGACCAGGCGCGGAAAAATGCGGGAGCAGTGATCGTTGCCGGCGGCGACGGCACCATCAACACGGTACTGCAGGCCGTCCTGCCCACGGGCTGTCTGTTCGGGATCCTGCCGCAGGGCACGTTCAATTACTCAGGACGTGCCCATGGGATTCCTCTGGAGATCGAAGCCTCCACCCGCGCTCTGATCGATGCGCAGGTAAAGCTCGTGCAGGTCGGACTGCTCAACGACCGGGCATTCCTGGTGAATGCCAGCGTCGGGCTCTACCCGCAGTTGCTGGAAGAACGCGAGGCATACAAGCAGCAGTACGGCCGCAATCGCGCAGTCGCCTTGTGGGCGGGACTCAGAACGCTCATGCGCGAGCAGCGTCAGCTGACACTGGAAATTGAGCACGACGATAGCGTCGAGCTGATACGTACACCGACCGTGTTCGTCGGCAACAATCCCCTGCAATTGCAGCAGGTGGGATTACCCGAAGCTGACGCGATCGAGCGTCGCCGGCTGGCCGCAGTCATCGTCAAACCGATCAGCAACGCGGCACTGTTGTCGCTCGCCGTTCGCGGCGCCCTCGGCCGATTGGGAGATGCAGCGAACGTCCGCGATTTCGAATTCAAGACTCTCACCGTCTGCCCGCTGATCCGTCGACAGGACACGATCCGGGTCGCCACCGATGGCGAGATCTGGCAGGCGCGCATTCCGCTCAAGTTCACGGTCGCGCCGCAATGGTTGCATCTGTTGGTGCCGGGAGGCGAATCGGCGACGCCATGAGCGTTCTGCTGCAGATCTCCGATCCTCACTTCGGCACCGAGCAACCGTCGGTGGTCGATGCATTGCTCAGGCTTGCACACGAGCTCGCACCGGGCGTTGTGGTGCTTTCCGGCGATCTCACGCAGCGCGCGCGTCGCGCGCAGTTCCGGGCCGCGCGCGAGTTCTGCAACAACCTCCCTCCCGCGCCACAGCTGGTGCTGCCGGGCAATCACGACATTCCGCTCTTCAACGTGTTCGCGCGCGTTTTCACACCTTATGGGAATTATCGACGCGCCTTCGGGGAACAGTTCGAACCGAAGCTCGAGGACGACACGTTCTTCATCATGGGCATCAATACCACCCGAGCCTATCGTCGGGTCGATGGCGAAATCTCACACGATCAGATCGAGCGTGTCTCCCAACGACTGCTGGCGACGCGACCCGATCTCATCCGCATCGTCGTGACGCATCAGCCGGTCCACGTCATTACGACCCAGGACGAAAAGAACGTCGTGCATGGACACGAGCCGGCCGTCCGTGCCTGGGCGCGTGCTGGCGCAGACATCATCATGGGCGGGCACATTCATCTGCCTTATGTACGGCCGCTGTCGGACAGGTTCCCGGATCTCACTCGAGGTGTCTGGGCCGTGCAGGCGGGGACGGCGGTTTCGCACCGGGTGCGTCACAGCGCGCCGAACTCGGTGAACGTGCTCCGCGCGATCTCGAAAACGCCTCTCAGCTGCGAGGTCGAGCGCTGGGATTTCGATGCGACTCAGGGGCGCTTCGAGAACGTCGAGCGCGCACGTCTTGAATTGGATCGATCAGTGCCGGAGAAGACACAAGAGACGGAGTAACCACACAGAACACAAAGATCACAAAACGAACCGATGCCTTCCGTCGCAGTTGCGATCCGCGCGAACGTTGTGATCACCCCTCAACTCCTGCGAGCCTTACGAAGCCGCCACCACAGGAATACAGCACATCGACGAGCGACGCCTCGTCTTACTTTGTGATCTATGTGCTCTTTGTGGTTACTCCTGACTCCGAAACTCTTACCTCTTGGCCGTCAAAGCTTCAGCACGCTCGCCCAGCCCGCCGCCGATGGCGAGCGCGAGATCGACCGTGTTGAGCAGCGAGTCCCGCTGCGCAGCAACGAGATCGATCTGCGCCTGGTACAGGCCACGGCGAACATCGAGCAGCTCCAGATACGAGATGTCGCCTTGCGAGTAACGCAGTTCGGCGAGTTCGGTGGCGCGCGCCAAAGCGTCGACTTGCGCAGCGTTGGCTTCGCTGACGTTTGAGATCAGCGTCTGCCCCTGCAAGGCGTCGAGCACTTCCCGGAAGGCGTTCTGTACGGTCCTCGCATACTCGGCCTTGCGCTGCTCGCGCACGGCTTCGGCACGTTTCACATTGGCGCGCAGCTGGCCGCCGCGAAACAGCGGCTGGAGAATGTTTCCCGAGGCCGACCAGGCTTTCGACGGGCTCTTGAAAAGATCGTCCAGCTCCGGGCTCACCGAGCCAAAGACGCCTGTGAGACTGATGCTTGGAAACAATTGCGCGCGGGCGACGCCGATGTCGTAGGCCGACGCATTCAATGCCGCTTCCGCCGCCCCGATATCCGGCCGCTGCTCGAGAACTTTCGAGGGCAACGCAGCGGGCAACATCACCGACCCGGGCAGCTCGGTACGTTCAGCTTGAACGGCGCGATCGACGAGGTCCTGCGGTGAGCGACCGAGCAGCACGCCGAAGGCGTTGGTGCGCAGAGCAACTTCGAGCTCGAGCTGATGCACGGCTTTGCGCGTCGCGGCCGCTTCCGCTTCCGCACGCTTGAAGGTGAATTCATCGCTCTCGCCCGCGTCGTAGCGGAATTTCTCGAGGCGCACCGACTCTTCCCGCGTATTCAACGTGTCGCGCGAACGTGCGAGCTGTTGTGCTGCGGCGATCAAACCAAAGTAGCTGCGAGCAACATCGCCCGTGAGGCTGAGCTTGGTCGCTTCACGACCGAATTCGCTGTTCAGCAGCTGAGCCCGTGCCGATTGAGAAGCGCGCCAGTAGCGTCCCCACAGATCGACTTCGAAGCTTGCAGCGCCTTGCACCGTGTAGAACGTGTTGTGCAGATCGAAGCCAGGAAAATTATTGGCGACCGCGCTGTTCTTCGAGCGCGTGACGTTTGCCTGCGCATCGAGCCAGGGCCAGCGCTCGGCGTTGGTGATGCCGAGCAACGCACGTGCTTGCGCCACGCGCGCCGCCGCCGATTGCACGTCAGCATTGTGCGTAAGCGCCTCATCGACCAGCTCATTCAGCGTGGGGTCGTTGAACAGCGTCCACCAAGGATCGGGCAGCGCCGTCGTGGCAGCGGCCTGCTGCGGCAGCGCCTGCGGCAAAGGCAGCTCGGGCTTTTGCGGATTCACGCTCGACACGAAGCAACCGGACAACAAGGCCGCGAAGCTCGCGAGCACCGCAGATCGAACGAGTAGATTGCGATTCATAGTGTTCTTGATGGGAGCCCCGTGCGTGCGCACGGGGCTCCGGTTCGTTAGTGAGTCGACTTGAGTTCGTGGACGCGTGGTTCATCCACATGGCTCGCTCGCCAGCCAGCGATCCAGCGGAAGAACAGCGGCACGAAGAACGTCGCGATGAATGTCGCAGCCAGCATGCCGCCGATCACACTGGTACCCAGCGAATGACGACTTGCGGCACCGGCACCGGTGCTGATGGCCAGCGGCAGCACGCCGAAGATCAGCGCGAGCGACGTCATGATGATCGGACGGAAGCGCAGCTTCGCGCCTTCGACCGCCGCCTCGTACAGCGGCATACCCTCGTGATGCTTCAACATCGCGAACTCGACGATCAGGATCGCGTTCTTAGCAGCGAGACCCACGAGCGTCAGCATGCCGATCTGGAAATAGATGTCGTTCTCCAGATGTCGCAGGAACACCGCCATCAACGCACCGAATGCCGCGAAGGGCACCGCGAGAATGACTGCCAACGGCAATGTCCAGCGTTCGTACTGCGCGGCCAGAATCAGGAAGACCATCAGCACGCCCAGCAGATAGACGCCTTGCGACGTACCGCCGCTCGCCTTCTCCTGGAATGCCGAGCCCGTCCACGCCAGCGCATAGCCTTGCGGCAGCTTCTCCTTGGCGACTTCTTCCATCACGCGGATCGCATCGCCCGAGCTGAAGCCCGGATTCGCACCGCCCATGATCTTCGCCGCACTGAAAGCGTTGAAACGCTCGACGACTTCGGGACCGGTGACTTCGCGCACCTGTGCAATTGCAGTCAGCGGCACCAGCTCGCCTTCTTCACTGCGCACGTACACGTTGCGAATGTCTTCCGGGTACGCACGGAAGCGAGGCTCCGATTGCAGCTGCACCTGGAACACGCGACCCGAACGATTGAAGTCGTTCACGTAGAGCGCACCGAACGTGCTCTGCAAGGTTTCGAACACGTCCGTCACCGAAACGCCGAGCGACATGGCCTTCTCGCGATCGAGCTCGATACGGATCTGCGGCACGCTGGCGCTGTAAGTCGTCTGAATAGGACCCAGCTCCTTGCGTTGCGCGGCGGCAGCGATGAACTCCGTCGTCACCGTTTCGAGTTCCTTCGCATCGCCACGACCGCGCTGCTGAATGTACGCATCGAAACCACCGGTCTGTCCGAGACCTTCGATCGGCGGCGGCTCGATCGGCAGGAAGAACGCATCTTTCACTTTGGATCCCGCGCCCCACACCGCCATCGACACGTCATGCGGCGACATGCCCTTGCCTTTGCGTTCGTCCCAAGGCTTGAGCGGCAGCCAGACGGCACCGGTGTTGGTACGCGATGCGAACGTCAGCGGATCGACACCCGCCACCGCCGCAGTGTGCTCGACGGCAGGATGCTTGCTGATCTCCTCAGCCATCGTCGCCATCGCCTTGCGCGTACGCTCGAGCGAAGCGGCCGGCTGCAGGATGCCGATCATGAAGATGTAGCCCTGATCTTCGGCCGGCGCGAGCGAGCTCGGCACCGCCCGGAAGAGTCCCACGGTCGCCAGGACCATCGCCACGAATACCGCAGCAGCGAGCGCACCGCGCTTCATCACGAACTGCACGCCACGCGAATAGCGCTCCGTCATGCGGTGGAACCACTCGTTGAACTTGCCGAGTGCCGCGAACTGAACGTGATCGTGCTGCTTGAGCAACGTCGCGCACAGCGCGGGCGTGAGCGTCAATGCCACGAAGCCGGAGATCGCCACCGACACCGCGATGGTGACGGCGAACTGGCGATACATCTCGCCCACGAGACCGCCGAGGAAGGCGACGGGCAAGAACACGGCGCACAGCACGAGCACGATCGCGATGACCGGACGCGTCACTTCTTCCATCGCCTTTGCCGTGGCTTCGGCAGGCGATAGGTTCTCGGTCGTCATCAGGCGCTCGACGTTCTCGAGCACCACGATCGCATCGTCCACGACGATACCGATCGAGAGCACCATGCCGAACAGCGTCAGGATGTTGATCGAGAAGCCGAGCAGGTACATCGCGCCGAACGCACCGATCAGCGACACCGGCACCGCCAGCATCGGGATCAAGGTTGCACGCCAGTTCTGCAGGAACAGCAGCACGACCAGGAACACCAGGATCATCGCCTCGATCAAGGTCTTAACGACTTCCTTGATCGAGATCTTCACGAACTTGATCGTGTCGTAGGGCAGGTCGTAACTGATGCCGCTCGGGAACTCGGCCTTGAGCTCTTCCATGCGCGCATGAATGCCTTCGCCGGTTTCGATGGCATTGGCGCCCGGTTGCAGGAACGTGAGCAGGAATACCGCGCTCTTACCGTTGTTCGTCGTGGAGAAGTTGTAGTTGTTCGCACCGAGCTCGATGCGGGCCACGTCCTTCAGTCGGACGAGCGAGCCCTGCCGGGTGGTGCGCACGACGATCTCGCCGAACTCCTCCGGCGTCGTCAATCGACCTTGCGCGGTAACCGCGTACGTGAAATCGACGCCCTGGTCCATGGGCTCGACACCGACGCGTCCGCCGGCGAACTGCGAGTTCTGCTGTCGTACGGCCGCAGCCACATCGCTCGGCGTGAGTCCGAGCTGCGCGAGCTTGTCGGGCTGCATCCAGATGCGGATCGAGTAGTTCTGACCGAACATCTGTACATCGCCCACGCCCGGCACGCGACGCAGCTCATCGACCACGTTCAACAACGCGTAGTTGCTGAGCGAGAGCAGATCCTGCGAGTTGTCAGGTGAGGTGAGCGTGACGATCTGCAGGATCGAAGCCGACGCCTTGCGCACGGTCACGCCCTGGCGACGCACTTCTTCCGGCAGACGCGGCACAGCAGCCTGTACGCGATTGTTCACGTTGATCGCGGCGAGATCCGGATCGGCGCCGATATCGAACGTCACGTTGATCGTCAGCGTGCCGTCGCCAGCGTTGACCGACTGCATGTACAACATGCCTTCGACGCCGTTGATCTGCTCTTCCAGCGGCGCGGCGACCGTTTCAGCGATCGTCTCGGCCGTGGCACCCGGATAGACCGCAGCAACCGTCACCTGCGGCGGAATGATGTTGGGATACGCCGAGATCGGCAGCGCACGCATGCCGCCCAATCCTGCGAGCACGATGAACGCCGAGATCACGCACGCGAAGATCGGGCGCGTGATGAAGAACTTGGAGATCATGCTTTCTCCTCAGGCGCCGTCGGCGCCGAGGCGGCATGCGTCTCCGGCGATGCAGGCGCATCGAACGGCACTGCGCTGACAGGTGCACCCGGCTGCACTTTCATCACGCCTTCGACGATGACGCGATCGCCAGGCGCGAGGCCTTGCGTGACGACGACGTTATTGCCGAAGCCGCGACCGACCTGCACCGGACGGAATTCAACCTTGTCGCCCTCTGCGACCAGCCAGACGAAGCGACCCTGCGGGCTGCTCATGACGGCCTTACGCTGCACGGAGACGACATTCGCAAGCGCCACGCCTTCGACACGCGCACGCACGAACTGACCCGGAATGAGCTGCGCGTTGGCGTTACGCAGAACGGCGCGCACGCGCACCGTTCCCGACTGGCGCTCGACGGCGTTGTCGACGAACGTGACTTTCGCCACGTCCGGATGTTCGCCGCCATCGTCCAGCAGCAGTTTGACGGTCGGAACGTTCTTGCTCGACGGCGTGATCGAATTGCGCAGCAACGCAGCTTCAGCCTCGGGCACCGAGAACTCCACGTAAAGCGGATCGATCTGCACGATGCGAGTGAGCAGACTGGAGCCCTGATCGGTGCCGACCAGGCTTCCTTCCGAGAGCACTTCGCGACTGGTGAGACCGGTGATCGGCGCACGCACATCGCTGTATTCGAGATCGAGCTCCGCCGTGCGCTGCGCAGCTTCGGCAGCCGCGAGATTCGCCTGCGCGACCTCGAATGCGGAGACCACTTCGTCGCGACGACTCTGGCTCACTGCGTTCTTCTCGAACAGCGGCAGCACGCGATCCTGCTGACGACGCGCTTCATCCAGGCGCGCCTTTGCCACCGCGACTTCGGCGCGGGCGGATGCCAGGCGAGCGCGGATCGGTTCCGGATCGATCTGGAACATCGGCTGGCCTTCCTGCACACGGCTGCCTTCTTCGTAGCGGCGCTTGATGAGAATGCCGCCTACGCGGGCGCGCACTTCGACTTCGCGCGATCCCACGGTGCGTGCGGTGTAAGTGAGCTCGAGCGGTACTGCAGCAGAGCTCACCGTCTGCACGGCAACTTCGGTCGGCGGTGGCTGGAAGTTCTGTTCGCCGCCGTCGCCACATGCCGCGAGCACGCTCGCTGACAACAACAAGGCGCCGAGGCGTATTCGTCTGCCCATTTTCTTCGATGACATAGCGTTACCTGTAAGCTTCGTCGGCCAGTTTCAAAAGTTCGTTCACGATCTGTTCGCGTTGTTCGGGCGTGAAGGCGGAGATGCGCAGCGACTCGCGCATCTTCAAGCCGTCGATGGCCAGCAGGACCACCGCGGCACGAGCGAAGTCGCCACCGGAGGCTTCGAGCTCGCGTGTGTGCTGAGCGATGCGTTCGCGGATCACCTCGAGCAAGGTCAGATCGTTGGCTGCCGTTGCGAGCAGCACGGCGCCCATCGCTTTCAGCCGCGGATCGGTCCCGAGCACGCCGAGGATGCAGGCCTTCAGATCCCTTCCGGACCCCTGCCCCTCGACCGACGACTTCGCGGCCTCGATACAGCCCTGCATCGAGTCGACATACCGTTTAGCGAGCGCTGTCAGCAGCGATTCCTTGGAAGGAAAGTGATAGAGCAGCCCGCCCTTACTGACACCTGCTGCCTGCGAAACCGCATCGAGGGTCAATCGGGCCGCGCCCACTTCCGACACCACACGTTCAGCCGCCTCGAGCACGCGTTCGCGTGCCGAACCGACGCCGGTCTGATCAGCTGCCATTGAGATTCCTCTGGGAGAGCCGTCGAGCCCCGGACGGGACTGTACCGGCCGGACGGTAAGGTAACCGTCCAGCCGGTACAGTCAAATGAGTATTTGGCAGGGTTTCCCCGCCACGATCTGCAGGGAAGTTATGTCGGCTGTCTGACGGCAGCCGGCGTTTCGTTCAGAGAAGCTGCATCCTGAGTGGAGCTTCCAGGCCAAACGCGGAAACTCCATCAACTATTTCTGAACGAAATACACCAGTCGTCTTCTGGGACGAGAGGACGGCGTTCCTGATAAGCCGTGTCATTTATGGACGGCCGAAGAGTCATGACGCTTTGCGCAAGTCCGAGATAAGGCAACGCTGAACAGCCGTTTACACTGCGGTGAAAAATTCGGGAGTGAACGATGGATGCCGCCGTACCCACCCACGCACAGCCCTTGATCAGCCAGGGCCAGGCCTACGGCTGGGATGCGAGCCTGGTCATGCTGAATGCGCTCGCCGACGTGGTAATTGCCGCGGTGGCCCTCCTGATTCCGATCCTGCTGCTCAAGGCCACCCAGCGCCGGCCGGATCTGAAGCTCGAAGGCGTCGCCCGCTGGCTGCTCATCTTCGGAGCGCTGAGCGTCTGCACGTTGCTGGCTGACCTATGGAATCTCTGGCACACCGACTACGCGGTGGAGGCTGTCCTGCAAGTGCTCGCCATGGTGGCCGGCGTGATTGCGGTGATATTGGCCATGCGCGCGTTGCCGGCCCTGCTGGCGTTGCCGAGCGTCGACGACTTCGAGCGGGCACGAGAATCCACACTGCAGGCGCAGCGCGAGCTGGAGTCGTTCACTGCGACCGTATCTCACGACCTGCGCTCGCCGCTGTCTTCGATCGCAGGTCAGGCGGGGCTGCTCGAGATCGCGCTGGGCGAGAACATCAATGACGATCAACGCCGGCGCCTGAATCGCATTCAGCTCAGCGTCAAGCAGATGTCGGAGCTCATCGAATCGTTGCTGACGCTGTCGCGGGTGTCGCGAACGGAACTACGGCTGGAATCGGTGGATGTGACGGCGTTGGCGCAGGACATCGCGCAGGATCTGAGGCAACAGGACCCGACCCGGCAGATCGAGCTCGAAATCCAGCCCGACATGCTCGTGGCAGGCGATCGCAAATTGATTGCGACGGCACTGCGATGCCTGATCGGCAATGCCTGGAAGTTCACCTCACGCACGCAGCCCTCACGCATTCAGATCGGCATGGCCCCCACTGCCGGTGAGATCACGCTGCATGTGCGCGACAACGGTCTCGGGTTCGACATGGCCTACCAGGAAAAGCTGTTCAAGCCTTTTCAGAAACTGCATGGCAACGATCTATCCGGCTCGGGCATCGGCCTGGCTCTGGTCAAGCGGATCGTCGAACGTCATGGCGGGCGCACCTGGGCCGAGGGCAGGATCAATGAAGGTTCGGTTTTTTATTGCGCATTGCCGTTGAAGCCAGCCTCCGGCATCGCAATGCGCTGATCGGAACGATTCCTGCGGTTCGAGCCGAAAATCCGGACGGCTTCACGGCGCTTCTGGCATAGAGGCATCGTCGACTTGTCCACAAGGCGCCGCCCGGGTCACCGGTAATCGCATGTTTTTCACCGGCGCCGGGTTACCGTGCGTGCGCTGTGCACATAGAATCCGCGCGCCTTCCTCAAGGATTCCAGGTCACCCATGTCATTCGACCAGAAAGCACTGGATAGTCTGCGCATCGAACGCAGCACCGAGCCGGAAGTAAGCTCCGGCAGACCGTACAAATGGTTTCTGATCATCGTGCTCGTCCTCGCGGCCGGCGCGGCGGCCTGGGCGGTGACCCGCAGCAAGGCGATCGAAGTCGAAACCGCTACGGCGACCACCTCAGGCGGAAGCACCGGCATGCGCGCCGCCGTGCTGAATGCTTCCGGTTATGTCGTCGCACGACGGCAGGCGACCGTATCGGCGAAAGTGACCGGCAAGGTCTCGGACGTGATGATCGAAGAGGGCATGAACGTCAAGGAAGGACAGCTCATCGCGAAGCTCGACGACAGCACCCCGCGTCCGACGTACGAGCTCGCGCAGCGCCAGCTCGAGTCCGCACGCACCAATCTCCGCGAAACCGAAGTGCGTCTGGCAGAGCTCGAGCGGACGCTGCGTCGCACCGAGCAACTGCGGGCCGACAAGCTCGTCAGCGAGTCGCAACTCGATACCGCCCAATCGGATGTTGCCGCCGCACGCGCACGACTCGAGGCGTTGCGCAGCGATGTGAAAGTTGCCGAAGGCACGGTACGCGTACGCGCGCAGGAGCTCGAGGATCTGCTCGTGCGTGCGCCGTTCGACGGCGTAGTTGTGTCGAAGGACGCTCAGCCCGGCGAAATGGTGTCACCGATTTCGGCAGGCGGCGGTTTCACGCGCACAGGCATCGCCACGATCGTCGACATGGACTCGCGCGAAGTCGAGGTCGACGTGAACGAAGCCTTCATCAACCGCGTGCGTAACGGACAGAAAGCCGAAGCTGTCCTCGATGCCTATCCCGACTGGGTGATCCCCAGCCACGTGATCAACATCGTGCCGACCGCCGATCGTCAGAAAGCCACGGTACGCGTGCGCATCGGATTCGACACGCTGGAACCGCGCATCCTCCCCGACATGGGCGTCAAGGTGAGCTTCCTCGAAGATCGCGATGAATCGCCAGCGGTCGCGGAACGTCCTTCGGTTCGCATACCCTCTTCGGCCATCAATCGCGACGGCGACACGGCCTATGTCTGGCGCATTCGCGACGGCGCGGCTGAACGCGTCGCGGTGCGCGTCGGCGGCGAACGCGATGGACAGATCGAAGTGCTCTCCGGCATCAACGGCGGCGATCGCATCGTCGCCGCTCCGGTCGAGGGCTTGAAGGAAGGCGTCAAAATAAAATCGAAGGGCGAGTAATCGCTTCGACCCCGAAATAATCGATCGATGCAGCTCCATCGATCAACAACAAGCGGCGAGGTTTCACGATGAGCGAAGAAACTCTGGTCAAAGTCCGTGGCCTGGCCAAGGATTACAGACGCGGCGCCGAGACGGTTCATGTCCTGCAAGCGCTCGATCTGGATATCCCCAAGGGCGACTTTCTCGCGCTGATGGGCCCATCGGGATCCGGCAAGTCGACATTGCTCAACCTGATCGGCGGGCTCGATCGGCCGACGGCTGGCAGCATCGAGATCGCAGGACATCGCACCGACACCATGAGCGAAGCGCAACTCGGCCGCTGGCGCGCCAACCACGTCGGCTTCATTTTTCAGATGTACAACCTGCTGCCGGTACTTTCAGCAGAACGCAATGTCGAGCTGCCGCTCTTGCTCACATCGTTATCGGCTTCGGAGCGTCGCCGGCGCGCACAGGCCGCCCTCAGCCTCGTGGGTTTGAGCGAACGCGCCAAGCACAAGCCGCGCGAGCTGTCCGGCGGTCAGGAACAACGCGTCGGTATCGCACGCGCCATCGTGTCCGATCCGACTCTGCTTCTGTGCGACGAGCCCACCGGCGATCTCGATCGCAAATCGGGCGATGAGATCCTCGACCTGCTGAAAGCGCTGAATCAGCAACAGGGCAAGACCATCATCATGGTCACGCACGATCCGCACGCAGCGGCTTGCGCGAAACGCACGCTGCATCTGGACAAAGGTCAGCTCATCCGCCAGGCCGCTTAATTCGCAGGAGGGGAATTTCGGAGGCCGCAAAGACCGCAAAAAGGAAACGTGATCGAGGGAGGACGTGCCGGAATGGCAGCAGAAGGGGAACAGGGTCAGATGAATGTGCCTGCCTTTCCTTTCTTCTTTCTGGATAGCGGCTCTTTAGTCTTCCGAACGAGCCATTCTTTTTTGCGGTCCTTGCGGCAACTCTGATCTTCGAGCCATGTTCAAGTTTCTTCCATTGCTCTGGGCCAATCTGCAGCGCAAGCGCTTGCGGACCTGGCTCACGCTGGCATCGATCATCGTTGCGTTCCTGCTGTTCGGTATTTTGCAGACGCTGCGCATGGCGTTGACGGGTGGGGCTGATCTCGCTGGCGTCGATCGGCTGGTCACGATTCACAAGGTGTCGATCATCCAGTCGCTGCCGCAGAGTTATCTGAATCGGGTGCGCAGCGTCGAAGGCATTCGCGTTGCGATGGCGCACAACTGGTTCGGCGGAGTGTTCAAAGAAGACCGCAATCAGGTGGTCGCCATCACGGCGGATCCGAACGTGTTCTTCGATGTGTATCCGGAAATAAAACTGCCCGAGGATCTGAAGGCAGCATGGCGCGCCGATCGCGCAGCGGCAATCGCCGGCAAAGCGACGGCGGATCGATACGGATGGAAAGTCGGCGACACGATTCCGCTACGCTCGAACATCTTCACGAAGAAGGACGGCAGCAGTGTGTGGGATCTGAAGATCGTCGGCGTCTACGAAGGCGGCGACAATCAGACGGTGTACTTCAACTACGACTACCTGAATGAGTCGCGCACCTTCGGCAAGGATGACATCGGCTGGATCGTCACGCGGCTCAACGATCCGGATCAGGCACCGGCCATTGCAAGCAAGATCGATGCGCTGTTCGCCAACTCCTCGACGGAAACGAAGACTTCCACCGAACGCGCGTTCGCACAGAGCTTCGCGAATCAGATGGGCAACATTGGCGCGATCGTCACGGCGGTAGCTTCCGCGGTGTTCTTCACGATGCTGCTGGTGATCGCAAACACGATGGGGCAATCGGTGCGCGAGCGCACGAACGAGCTCGCCGTCATGAAAACACTCGGCTTCTCGAGCGCACAGCTCACGTCGATGGTGCTCGCGGAATCTCTATTGCTGACGCTGCTCGGCGCCGCGATCGGGCTGCTGTTCGCGAGCTTCGCTTCGATCGGACTCGGCAAGGCCGTACAGAGTTTCTTCCCCGCCCTCGGCATGCCTGCGGATACGTACCCGATCGGCGTCGCGCTCGCGCTGATCCTCGGCGCACTGGCCGGCGCGTTGCCGTGCATTCAAGCCTGGCAGCTACGGATCGTCGACGCATTGAGGAAAGCATAATGGCCAGCGCAGTCTCGCAAGTCGTCGCAGTCACCGCGCTCAACATCCGCAACATCCGCGAGCGCCTCACCTCCTCCATCGTCGCGCTCGTCGGTATCGCAGGTGTCGTGACAGTGCTGATCGGCGTGCTTTCGATCGGCGAAGGGTTTCGTGCCGTCCTCGATCAGTCCGGCGCCGCGGATGTCGCGATCGTCCTGCGCGGGGGTGCCACCGACGAGATGGGCAGCGGCCTGTCGCAGGAACAGACGCGCATCATCGCCGACACGAACGGAATCAAGCGCGATGAGAGTGGCGCGATTGCCTCGCCCGAGCTGTATGTCGTGGTCGACGTACCCACACGGCGCACGGGAACACCCGCGAACGTTCCGCTGCGAGGCGTTTCGCCCAACGCAAGCAAGCTGCGACAGGACTTCCGCATCCTCGAGGGGCAATCCTTCACGCCCGGAAAATTCGAAGTGATCGTCGGACGCGGTGCGGTGAAACAATTTGCCGGACTCGAAGTCGGCAGCAAGTTGCGCTGGGGAACGACCGAATGGACCGTCACTGGAATCTTTGGCGATCGCGGCAGTGTTGCGGAATCAGAGATCTGGACGGATGCGACCGTGCTACAAGGCGCGTACAACCGCGGCACCACTTATCAATCCACGCGCGTCAAGCTGACGGATGCGAATGCGATGCAGACCTTCAAGGACGCGCTCACCACCGATCCGCGACTCAATGTCAAAGTGTTCTCGGAAAAGCAGTTCTATGAAGAGCAATCGCACACGCTGCAGGCGCTCGTGAAATACGTCGGCACCTCGATCGCGGCGCTGATGGGACTCGGCGCGATCTTCGCGGCGTTGAACACGATGTACTCCGCCGTCTCTGCACGCACGCGTGAGATCGCCACGCTGCGAGCACTTGGCTTCGGCGCCGTGCCGATCACGGTCTCTGTTCTCGCCGAAGCACTCCTGCTGGGGCTCGCAGGCGGGCTGATCGGCGCGGTCATCAGCTATTTCGCTTTCAACGGCATGCAGGCTTCGACCATGAACTTTGCAACGTTCAGCCAGATCACGTTTGCCTTCACGGTGACGCCGCAGTTGTTGATCCAGGCACTGACCTACGCACTCGTGCTCGGCTTCATCGGCGGCCTCTTGCCGAGCCTGCGCGCCGCGAAACTGCCGATAACGACTGGACTGAGGGAGCTGTGAAGTGAAGCCGCTGGGGACGGGCTAGTGGGCAATGGCGATTCGGACAGCGCCATCACCCGCCCCGTTTTCTAACGAGTAGCCAGTAGGCCACCCGCTTCGTCTCTCATGCCAGAACTTCCCGACATCACGAGCTATGTCGAAGCGCTGAACGAGCGCATCGTCGGGCAGACACTCGAACGCATCGTTCTCAAGAATCCCTTTCTGTTGCGTTCCGTCGATCCGCCGCTGACGGCGCTGGAGGCTCGGCGAGTCGTGCAAGTGCGCCGCTTGGGGAAGCGCATCGCGATCGGTGTCGAAGGCGATCTTTGGCTGGTCATTCACCTGATGATCGCTGGGCGCCTGCATTGGTATCCGCAGGGCGGTCGGGCGAAAGTCCGCGCGCCGCTGGTGCAGTTCGAGTTTCCCAATGGCACGCTCACATTGACCGAGGCCGGCAGCAAACGACGCGCATCGCTGTATGCCGTCGCAAACACAGCGCTGCTGGCCGAACACGATCGCCAGGGGCTCGAAGTCCTCGAAGCCAGCGCCGATGACTTTCGCGAGAGACTCGCGCGCGTGAACCACACGCTCAAGCGTGCACTCACCGATCCCACGATCGTAAGTGGGATCGGGAACGCGTACTCGGATGAGATTCTTCATCGCGCCCGGCTCTCGCCCATGAGCCAGACAAAGCATCTCAGCGAGGCCGAGTGGCAGCGGCTCTTCGATGCGACCCGGGAAGTTCTCACCGAGTGGACGCAACGATTGCGCGCGCAGCGTCGTGGTGAATTTCCGGAGAAGGTCACCGCGTTTCACGAGGCAATGGCGGTACACGGCAAGTACGGCAAGCCGTGCCCGGTGTGCGGCACGGAGATTCAGCGCATCCGCTACGCAGACAACGAAACCAACTATTGCCCGCGCTGCCAGACGGACGGCAGACTGCTCGCCGATCGCTCCCTTTCACGCCTGCTGAAGAGCGACTGGCCTCGAACCATCGAAGCATTGGAGAACTCGAAGCCGAAGTGATCGATTGGACTTGCACCCCGCTTCCATGTCACCGCAGCCGCACATTCATCTGAGCCTGAGACCTGCGCCGCCGCTTGCGCGCTACATCGAACAGGTCTGGTACTGGGAAGGACCGATGGCATCGCACACCCGCGATCGCATCCTGCCCTCGGGCTGCGCGAGCCTGATCATCAATCTCGCCGAGGATGAAGTTCGCGACTACGTGGGGAAAGATCACTCGCAGATCGCGCGACATCCAGGGGCCGTCCTGGTCGGCGCCTACTCGAAGTTCACGGTGATCGACAGTAGTGAGCAGCGCGCGGTCATCGGCGTGGATTTCAAACCGGGCGGCATGGCACCGTTCTTCGACTCCGCGGCAGATGAGCTGCATAACACCCACGTGGGGCTGCGCGATGTCTGGGGCGAGCGCGGCCATTGCCTGCGCGAGCAGGTACTCCACGAGCAAACGCCAGCGAATCGCTTGCAACGCGTCCTGCGGGAACTCGCTCGACGCGCCCGTCCGCTGGAGCAGCGGGCGGAAGTCGACTTTCTCATCGCGCAGCTCACGATGTCACCACATCAGAGTGTTGCCGACTTGAGCGAACGAGCCGGTCTCAGCGCGCGGCGGATCTCCAGACTGTTCGCACTGCAGACGGGACTCACGCCGAAGCTGTTCGCGCGTATCAAGCGCTTCGAGCAAGTGCTCAGATGCATGCACACACAGGAGCGCCACTGGAGCGAGATTGCGCAGCACTGCGGATATTTCGACCAGTCGCATCTGATCCACGAATGTCGCGAGCTGTCGGGATGCACTCCCGAAGAATTGCAAAGCCGTCGCCTCGGCCTGACTCGGCACATCCCGCTCTGAGCGCGCGCATTTCGCTTTTTTCCAATCCGCCCGATCGCACGGTCGCTAGGCTTCATGGACCTTTCCATCGCGGAGCAATACGATGATCTCAGGTGCGAGCAGTCTGATTCCGTGTCTTTCCTATCGGGACGCCCCGGCGGCCATCGAATGGCTGTGTGCGACATTCGGCTTCGAGAAGCACGTGACTTATCCGGACGATAAGGGCGGCATCACCCATGCGGAGCTGCGCCATGGCAGCGGCATGATCATGCTGGGATCGGTGAAGGATTCCGAGTATGGCCGTGTGATTCGTCAGCCTGATCAGATCGACGGATTCGTCACTCAGAGTGTTTATGTCATTACCACTCAGCCAGACGAATTGCATCGCAGAGCCAAGGCGGCGGGCGTGCGCATGATCATCGATCTGCGCGAGGAGTCGTATGGCAGCCGAGGCTTCACGTGTCGCGACCTCGAAGGACATGTGTGGAGTTTCGGTACCTACGATCCGTGGGCGACGCCCAGGTAATCGGTTTCTGACCTGACTTGCCGGAAATTTACGTAAGACCAGCCTCGGCTGTGCATGAATAGCGCGAGGTGCGCAGTACATGCACACCCGGAGTGCATGTATACGGCCAACTGGGTGACGCACATGAGTAATCAGGCCATTTCCCTCGCAAGACAACGCTGGCACAGCTCGTGCATTACTAAGCTCGTCAAATGTTGGGTGGGTTGCGAGTTGAGTTTCTCCGGTAAGTTTTAAACATGCTTACGATGGTGGTTGACTATCCCCCTGAGCCATCTCGGATGCAGGGCGTGCGTAACACCACGAATGTTACGCACGCTTCTTTTTTCGCACTCACACACTGACACCCCGATTTCCGGTCATGCACGTCTGCCTCTCGCAGGAGGACAGCGTCGCGTTGCGCGGCCAGTGAACCTGGCCGCGCTCTTTCACCTGTGAATCACAAGGACGCTTGCCGCTCTCGCTTCGCGACGCGCCATCCCGATTTAGCCGGACAAAAAAATGTTCGACTGAAGTCGAACCACAGCAGAAAGGGGCTTCCGGCTAGGGGACTCGTGGACTGTGACCTCAACCGTCGGTAGTGATGTCGCGCCGGGGGAGGCCGAAGGCAGGGGCCAGGCCCTGTGGATCAGCGGGAATCCGGCGGGAGATCCCGACCTTCGCCGGACCTTTGCCGGGATGACGACTGGCCTTCGACGGAATAACGACCCAAAGCCGCACTCTCGAATCAGTCGTTACAGTCCACCTAGAAATCCGCGAACATGGATTCGACGATGGCGGCCTCGGCCGCGCAGCCGATTTCTTTGGTGGTATTGGGGGGCAGAAAGAACTGTTCCGTCAGATCCTTGCCGCCCGCGGCTTTCCACCGCAGAGTCACGGCAAGCGTCTTGAAGGTATGCGCGTTACTCAGCCAGAGGCGATTGTTATGAGCGTCGCACTCGCCCTCGAACCTGAAGCTGACGACGCTGCTCGGCCCCTGATCCTCTTCTGCGGCGCGCGCCGGCGCCGCCAGGACGGTCAATGACACGCAAGCAATGGTCACGGATGCGGTTCGCGCCGCTCTGGCAAGATTCATCGTCTTCCCCATGCCCTGAACAATCGCGCCCGACGCCGGCCTCTTCGTGGACCCGTCACGTCGTGCCTGCAATATAGTCGCTTCGCGCGTCTGCCGCATCGCCGCGGCGCTGTAGCAGCACCAAAACCTCGACGAAGCGCACGTTCGCGCTTGGTTTGCGGTGCGCGCCGTGCGCTGTCATTCAAGAATATGAGCGATACTGGTCGTGTGGTTTGGACTTTTCGTCCAAAACTGGATCGGCTGAACGGACCTAGGCGCAGGAACCCATTGCAGGGTTGAACGTTGCTTGGTATTCCCTTCGCCCCTTTTTTATCGTCCCTCTACGAGGAATCGTCATGGCCTTTACATTGAAGCCGCTGCCTTTCCCCAAGGACTCGTTGGGTCCTTCCATGTCGGCGCGGACACTCGAGCATCATCACGACAAACATCACGCAGCCTACGTCACGAAGCTCAACGAGTTCGTCGCAGGTACGCCGATGGAGAATCAGGACCTCGAGAGCATCATCAAGGCCACGGTGGGCAAGAGCGGCAAGGAACAGAAGATCTTCAACAATGCGGCGCAGACCTGGAATCATGATTTCTTCTGGGATTCGATCGCGCCGAACGGTGGCGGCACACCGCCGGAGCCGATCCTGAAGCGTCTTCAAACCACCTTCTCGTCCTTCGAGAACTTCCGCGACAAATTCGTCGAGGCTGCCGTCGGACAATTCGGCAGCGGCTGGGCATGGCTCGTTCTCAAGAACGATCAGCTCGAAATCACGACGACCCACGACGCTGACACGCCGGTCGCTCACGGCGTGCATGCGCTGTGGACCTGCGACGTCTGGGAGCACGCCTACTATCTCGACTATCAGCACGAGCGCGCCCGCTTCGTGAAAACGGTCGTCGAGAACCTCGCGAACTGGCAGTTCGTCAGCAAGCGTTTGAGCGAAGTCGGCTGAGATCGCTCGAGATGCGGCCGGGTTCTCCCTGCCGCATCCAGGGCTGCGCATGCGCGACAACCCTTTCGGCGGCCGCATGGGCCGCTCCTCAATTCCTTATCCGCCTAAGTAATCGTGTGGCTGTCCGCCGGGCACGCCGCGCTGCATCATTCAGCTTGATTTGGGCGAGAGGGCTTGGGGGTATGCACGCCAAAAACGACTCCCGCACGGAGGCCGCCATCTACTGGTCGGCCGTCAGCCTGATCGTTTGCGAAGGCCTGCCGATCGACAAGGCGGCCGAGCATCTCGGCGTCGCCGGCCACGAGCTTCGCGAAATCCTCCATCGGCGCCAGACCCTTCGCTTGCTCGACGAGTCCTCCCGCGAAGCGACGGTCATTCCCTTCCACCGCCATTAACTTTCGTTTGCCCCGGGCCGACGCAATTGCGAGTCATTCTCGATTGCGAATAGAATGCGTTTGCCTGGGAACCGCGGCGCCGTGGCGCCCGCAGCCTCCAGCTCGATTCTCAAGCCGCCCTTCGACTGATCGTCGCGGCTGACAACCACCCAGCGCCGGCATAGGCGCGGATTCACGCGGTTCCTGCAGCGAAGCTGCGACCGCACAGACCGACCACATCGGACCGACATGCCCTCACCTTCGCGCATCGCATCGGCGGCGATCGTCCTGCTCATATATATGTTCGCCAGCGGCTGTAGCCGCCAGCCACCGGACGACCCGCGGCGACCCGTCGTGGCGGCATACGGAGATCTGGTACTGGCCACCTACGAAGACACGCTTGCTGCCACCCAGGCCCTGGACAGGGCAGTCGACGAGCTGATCGCGCATCCCAGCGAGCAGACGCTCGAAGAGGCACGCAAGCGATGGCGCGAAGCACGCGTTCCTTACGGCTACTCCGAAGCATTTCGCTTCTACGCCGGACCGATCGACGGTGCGGACGGTCCCGAGCCGCAGATCAATGGCTGGCCGCTGGATGAGAATCACATCGATGCCGTGCAGCTCGACAGTTACAACGCAGCGCCGGGGCTCAACATCATCGGCGATGCCAAGAGCTTTCCTGAAATCACGCCCGAGCTGATCGCCGCGCAGAACGAGGCCGGCGGCGAAAAGAACATTGCGAGCGGCTGGCATGCGATCGAGTTTCTGCTGTGGGGCCAGGATCGCAACGATCCTCCCGACGCCGCAGGTCAGCGGCCGTTCACCGATTTCGTCGCGAAAGGCGATCCCGCGACCGACATCAATGCGCGGCGCGGTCAGTACCTGAAAGCTGCGACCGCCCTGTTGATCAGCGATCTGGAGAAAGTGATCGCCGCATGGCAGCCTGCTGCCGACGCAAGCAGCCCCACGTATCGCAGCAAGCTCGTCGGCGGCGACGTCTACACAGGCTTGAAGCGCATGCTCACAGGCATGGCGGCGCTGTCGGAAGTCGAAATGGCGGGCGAGCGTATGAGCGTGCCGCTGTTGTCGGGCGACCAGGAAGAAGAGCAGTCGTGCTTCAGCGATACGACAGCCGAGGATCTGCGGGCCAACGCAGCAGGGATCGAGCACGTCTACTACGGACGATACACGCGCCCCGACGGCAGCGTCGTGAGCGGCCCGAGTCTTGCTGATCTCGTGAAGCAAGCCGATCCGCGAGTGGCCGAGGAAATGGACATACGACTCGCACGCACGCGCGAAGCGCTCGCCGCGATCCGCTCGCCGTTCGATCGCGAGATCCAACCCGACAACAAGGAAGGTCAGGCGCGGGTGCAGGCCGCCATCGATGCGCTGCGTGCTCAGTCGTTGTCGATCGGACGCGCTGCCAACTCGCTGAAGATCTTCCTGTCGGACCTGCAGGGACTCGGCGACTGACGTGCGTACGGTTCCAGACCTTTCGTTACGCTCATCCTCGCGGCGACTCATTGCGGCGAGTGCACTTGCGATCGCCCTGTGCGGCTGCGCTCAACGCGGCCCCGACACTTCTGCCCTGCTCGATGAGAATTCGGGTGGCTCGACGACGGTCAGGAATACGACTCACAAAGCCTTTGCCCAGCCTGCAGCGAATCTGGGTGTGCAGGATCGAGCGCGATTCTTCATCGGCAATGCGTTCTTCAACAGCCCCTGGGTCGTCGCCCCCGCAACTGCGACCGCGCGCGACGGTCTGGGACCGTTGTTCAATGCGCGCAGCTGCGATGCGTGCCACAACAACGACGGCCGCGGTCGCCCCCCGGAGCAGGAAGGCGAACGTCCAGTGTCACTCGTCATTCAATTCGCGACGCCCACGCCTGGCGAGAACAACTCGCCGGGCGACGATCCGCACTACGGCTCCAATCTGAATCCATTCGCGATCGGCGGCGTGCCGGCAGAAGGAACGGTGCGGATCAAACAGCGCGAGATTGCAGGCGAGTTCGCTGACGGCGAGCGTTACACGCTGCTCGCTCCCGAGTACGTTTTCGAAGAGCTGGCCTACGGCGAGCTCGCCAGCGACACACAGTTCTCACCGCGGGTGGCACCTGCTGTCTTCGGATCAGGTTTGCTCGAAGCCGTACCCGAATCCCAGATCCTCGAACGCAACGATCCTGACGACAAGGATGGCGATGGCATCTCCGGGCGTCCCAACTATGTCTGGGATCATCTGCATTCGCGCCAGGTGATCGGTCGACTCGGCTGGAAGGCCAATCAGCCCGACATCGCACATCAGACTGCAGGCGCATTTTCGAGCGAGATCGGCATGACGACCTCGTTGCGTCCCGAGCAGAACTGCACCCCGGTGCAGAAAGCCTGCCTCGCCGCACCCGATGGCGGCTCGCCCGAAATCAGCGACGAGATCTTCAAGCATGTCGTCGACTATCAGCAGATGCTCGCGGTACCGGCGCGTCGCAATCTCGATGACGAGAAGGTTCGACGCGGCGCTGAGCTTTTTCTCAGCGCAGGTTGCGAGTCCTGTCATCGCGCGACCTTCACCACCGGGAACGTGCCCGATCGACCCTGGCTCACTGAGCAGACCATCCATCCATTCACGGACCTGCTGCTGCACGACATGGGGCCGGGCTTGGCCGATGGACGTGCAGACTTTCAAGCGACGGGAAGCGAATGGCGCACGCAGCCCCTGTGGGGTATCGGTCTGCAGGAGACGGTCAACGGACACACGCGCCTTCTGCACGACGGGCGAGCGCGCAACGTCACCGAAGCGATCCTCTGGCATGGCGGCGAAGCCGAACGCTCGCAGAAAGCTTTCCTGTCGATGTCGGCCGAGGAGCGTGCAGCCCTGTTGGCGTTCATCAACTCCCTCTGAACATGGTCGTAGCCACCCAAGGACTTCGTCACAGCCATAACGCCGAGAGCTGCCTGCTTTCGGCCGCTCGGTCCGGGTGGTTACACCTTGGATTGTCATTGCCATGATCAAAAGCAGACGTCAGTTTCTGATCGGATCTGCCCTCGTTCTGGGTAGCGCAGCGGCCGGCTTCACTTTCACCCGAAGCGACCGTCGTCACGGCACGTTGCTATCGGCATTCGAAGATGCAGCCGGCGACCAATATGTAGGCGGGCTGTCGCTCGATTCGCGGGAGGCATTCGGGGCCAAGGTGCCGATGCGCGCACACGGCTGCGCCCTCGATCCGCGCGATCCGCAGCGGGTGCTCTTCTTTGCTCGTCGTCCCGGCACGCTCGCGTATGAGCTGCGCAGAGATTCGATGCAGGTTCGCACCGTGTTCGAAACACCCGCCGGGCGTCATCTCGCCGGTCACGGGTTGTTCTCGCCCGACGGCTCGCTCCTCTACACACCCGAACATGATTACGAACGGGCGCGGGGAGTGCTGGCGGTGCGCGACACCAAAGATTTCCGCATCGTCGATGAGATCGACACCCGCGGGATTGATCCGCACGAAGCACAGTGGCTGCAGCCGGGGCGGGATCTGCTCGTGGCGAACGGCGGCATCATGACGCACCCGCGCAGCTTTCGTCGCAAGCTCAACATTCCGACGATGGATCCATCGCTCTGCGTGATCGATGCGCACTCCGGCGAATGCAAGGAGCAATGGCGCCTGCCAGATCATCTGCTGAGCATCCGTCATCTCGCCGTCGCGAGCAGCGGAGCCGTCATCGGATTGCAGTACGAAGGCGAGCCAGACGATGCACCCGGCATCGTCGCACTGTATTCGCCAGGCACGGGATTGAAGCTCCTCGAAGCGCCGGCCGAACAGCGCGCGCACTTTCATGGCTATGTGGCAAGCGTTGCGATCAGCGAACCGCAGAATCTGATCGCAGCCGCTTGTCCGTTCGGTAACGGCGTCGCCTGCTGGTCGCTCGATGACGGGCGTTTCGCAGGCTTCGTGCAGGCTGCCGAGAGCTACGGCGTGTCGCGACTTGCCGACGGTACGCTCGTGACTTCGCAACGCGACGGCACGGCGTTCGTCATCGACAAAACGCCACTGCGTTCACAGTTTCTGCAACTCGACAGCAAAATTATTCTGCGCTGGGACGATCACTGGGTCGCGACGACATAACACGCCATGCATAATCACTTCAGCCACAGCGGAGGGCTGACCGTGATTCATGCATCGATTCGTGTTGGCCGTGCACTGTTCGCGCTTGCCGGATGCGCCGCCTGCTCCATGGCGAATAGCGCGACTCCCGCCTGGATGTCGCCGGAGCCGAGACCCCGAGTCATCGAAGACACGTTGCGTGTCGAAGTGAACCTGTTATCGGCCTCGGTCGATACGAAGCTCCGCATCGATCAGAGCCTCACGATTCCAGGCACACAGATCGACGCCGAGAACGATCTCGGTCTGGAAGATTCCGAGCTCTTGCCTCAGGCGGAGATCACGTTGCTGCCTGGCGAACATCATCTGGTACGCCTGAGCGGTTTCAGCACCCGACGCTCCGCGTCGCACATCATCGACAAGCAGATCGTTTTCGACGATGAGGTCTACCGGGCCAACGAACGTGTCGACAGCGAGCTGAACCTGCAGATGTTCGGCCTCACCTACGGCTATCGTTTCATCGTGCACGATCGCGGCGAGCTGACCGCCACGCTCGGCATTCAGATCGCCGATGTGGACGCCAATGCAGTCGTCCGCAGCCGCGTGATCCGCGATGCCGAGAGCGCAGTCGCTCCTTTACCGCTCGCAGGTCTCGAGGGACGCTTCGATCTTTCGTCGCGATGGTCGGTGGAAGGCCGCCTCCAGTATCTGAGCGCGGACATCGACGATGTCGACGGCTCGATCACGGATGCCCGCATCGCGCTGACGTGGCGCGCGAGTCCCCATCTGGTCTTTGGCCTGGGGTATCGCAGCTTCGAGATCGAAGTAGATTCGCGCGACGAGGACGATCCCGGGTTCGTGAACCTCAAGATGTCGGGCCCGCTGCTGTTCGGCCGCGCGAGTCTCTGAGCTGATCACCGCTCGCCGGAAGCGCGAGCATTCGCAAACGCCTGGCGCGAGGTAAACCGCCGAGCAGCAAAGCCGATCCATGTCGGCGGCGATCCCAACGGCGACTTCGATTCATGCATGCGCGTGCGCGGACCTCGCAGCGTCTGCGACGGCGAGACGCCGTACAGTGCCCGATAGTTGCGCGCGAACAGGCTGAAATCCCACACTCCGAAGCGCGCCGCGATCCCGGTCACGGTGCCGCTGATAGGATCCGCGCGCAGCAGTGCACTGCGAATTTCACGCAACTGCCGCACCTTCAGCAGGCGCATGGGACCGACACCAAAGTACTCCTGAAAGATATTGCGCAGCGTGCGTTCGCTCACTTGAGCAGCTGCACACAGATCCTGCACGAACAAGGTCTGGCTCTCGTTGGCATCGATCAGTTCCAGACACCGCGCGATGACTTCCGTGCGCGACACCTGCGGCCTTCCAATGCGTTTCTCAACGATGGGCGCTGCGTGCTCGAGCGCCTCCTTGAGCGCGTTCAGAACCTCCTCGGTACTGACCGCACTTGCATGGCCTCCGACGAGCACGGGACGACTGTCGTCGCAATGCCGCAGCACGACTTCCTGCGCGCGCTTGAGGAACGGCTCCTGGACGCGAATGCGCGTCGCACCGAGGCCTTGCTCGAGTATCAGATGCGTCAATTCGCCGAGTGACCCGTCGGTCAACATGCTTTCATCGAAAGCCACGTTGAGCCAGCGACTGAGCCTTGGCGAGGACACAGTGAACGGTTGTCGGCCGCGGACCAGCAGCACAGCACCCGCATCGAGTCGATGACCATCGACGCGCAGATCGCGCGGGTCGGTCATCGGAATCCATAGACTCGCGTGTCCTTCAGTGCCATCGCCTGCGAATGTTGCTGCACCGCCGATCTGCAATTGCTGCAGTACGAGCGATCCGAGATTCACACGCTCGATCCACCATTCGCCGGTCGCACGTGCCGTGGGCACGAATCGACCGTCGACTCCCTGAAGGCCATCGGCGAAATCATCAAAGTCCTGATAAACGTGACGTGCCATCGTTGCCAGCTCCTCCTTGCCGCAGAAAAGGCGACACTACCGGCTGACTTTACTTATGGCGATACGCATTTTGTGCCGAAACTTGTCGCGTTCTACTGTCATTGCGACATCAACTACCTTCGCGTGACGTGCGCCTGCGCGCATACAAGGCCAGAATCATCACCGCAACGACGAGCAGATTCGCGAGAAAAGTCGCGAGACGAAGTGCAGTGATTCCTCGCGTGAGCTCGTAGATTTCAAAGGGCAGATAGATGCCGCCGCTGATCACTGCGAGCCACTCGGCCCACGCACGTCCGCGCCACAATCCGAACGCTTCGACGAAGCGCAACAGCGCGTATGCCATTGCAGCGAGCGCAAGCCATTGCAGATGCGCATTGCCCAGGTGCTGCATAGCCTGGAGGAAAATATTCGGATGCTCCCGGGCTGGATTCAGATGCAGGTGTGGCATCAACTCCTCCGCCACCTGCTGCACCCCGCGACGCGCGACCGAAAGCAGACCGAAGCCTGCAACGACGACGACCAGTCCTTTGAGCGCCTCGATGACCGCGACGATGCGGGATTGCGCTGCGGATTTCATTGCGTGCCAGCTCGTCGCAGACAGAGAAGATTGCGAGACGATGCCATCGCTCACCTCGCGGCTGTTACTCCCGATCGTAGAGGCGCCGCAGCTCCCTTTTGGCGGACTCGAGCGTCTTGCGACGGGATGAAGGCAACTGTTCGCCAGCTCGATTGATGTAGAACGTCAGCATCGACATGGCCGAGCGATAGGGATCGGATTTCCGGCGATGACTGGCCTCGGCCGATTGCTTCAACGATCGCGCAATGCTCTTTGGATCCTTGCGGGTAAACACTCCCTCTTTGAGATCCAGCGCATCGCTGCCTTCCGTTACGCGTTGCGACCAGCGTCGCGTGGATGCCGGCCGTGTGCGCCGCGATGCTTTGGAATGCGTCGCGCCTGACCGGGCCGCGCCCGACCGGGTCCTTCCTGACCGGGCCGCGTCAGGCCGGGCCGCGTGAGGCCGGGCCGCGTCAGGCCGGGACTTCGCCCGCGACGCTTTGCGAGCCTGAGTACGTTTGCGTGTTGCCATAGCCACCTCCTGTGGATTCTCAACGACGCACGAACAGCTTTGGATTCATTGCGCGTACCCGATTCGCTCGAAAAGTATCCGCGAATACCGCAACGTTGCGGAACAACCTGCAGCAGTTGCGCTTTGCACCTGCGTCGACAGTCAAAGGAGATGTCCGCTATGGCACGTCGCTACAGCAAGAAAGCCTCATCGAAAGTGAAGAAGACCATGCATGAGCGCAAGGAAGGAACACTGCGCAGCGGCCGCTCCGGCAAGAAAGTGAAGAGCCGCAAACAGGCCATCGCGATCGGCCTGTCTGAAGCCCGCCGCTCCGGCGCAAAAGTGCCAAAGAAGAAATCGAGCACCAAGAAAAAAAGCAGCAGCAAGCGCAAAAGCGCGAAGAAGAAATAACACAGAGCGGCCGCAAAGACCGCAAAAAAGAAGGGCAATCCGGGAGCTTTCAGTACGCCAACTGGCTCGACAAGACAGCGCCCGAATCCAGGCTCATGCTCTTTTGTGCGGTCTTTGCGGCAGTCCGATCAGTTCTTGAGCCTGTAGCCCGTCTTGAACATCCAGGCGATGACGGCGATGCAGATGATCATGAACAGCAATGTCATGCCCAGGCTCAGCTCCACGCCGACGTCGGAGATGCCGTAGAAGCTCCAGCGGAAGCCGCTGATCAGGTACACGACAGGGTTGAACAGCGTGATCTTCTGCCACACCGGCGGGAGCATGCTGATCGAGTAGAAGCTGCCTCCCAGGAACGCCAGCGGCGTGACCACCAGGATCGGGATCACCTGGAGCTTCTCCCAGCCTGTGGCCCACAGGCCGATGATGAAGCCGAACAGACTGAAGGTGAGGGACGTCAGAATCAGAAAGCCCGCCATCCAGAACGGATGCTCGATGTGGAATGGGACAAACACGCGCGCGGTCGCGAGAATGATCAAGCCCAGCAGCACGGACTTGGTGGCCGCCGCACCGACATAGCCCGTGACGATCTCGACGAACGATACGGGCGCGGAAAGCACTTCGTAGATCGTGCCCGCAAAGCGCGGCATGTAGATGCCGAACGAAGCGTTCGAGATACTTTCTGTCAGGATCGACAGCATGATCAGGCCCGGCACGATGAAGGCACCGTAGCTCACACCGTCGACCTCGGCGATTCGCGAACCGATGGCGGCCCCGAACACGACGAAGTACAGGGAGGTCGAGATCACCGGCGAGGCGACGCTCTGCACGAGCGTGCGAAACCAGCGCGAGAGTTCGAACGTGTAGATGGCGCGGATGGCGTAGGTGTTCACTTTCGCGACCTCACCAGGCTGACGAAAATTTCTTCGAGCGAGCTTTCTTCGGTGCGCAGATCCTTGAAATCGATGCCGAGCTCGTTGAGTTGTCGGAGCAGGCTCGCGATGCCCGTCGACTCGGTCTGCGTGTCGAACGTGTAGATCAGATCGTTGCCGTCGGCCGAGAGCTCGATCTGACGATTGGCGAGCTGAGCGGGAATCTCCGTCAGAGGTGCCTGCAAATGCAAAGTCAGCTGCTTGCGTCCGAGCTTGCGCATGAGCACGTGCTTGTCCTCGACCAGCACGATCTCGCCCTTGTTGATCACACCGATGCGGTCGGCCATCTCCTCGGCTTCTTCGATGTAGTGCGTCGTCAGAATGATCGTGACGCCACTTGCCCGCAGCGAGCGGACCATCTCCCACATGTCACGACGCAGCTCGACATCCACACCCGCGGTCGGCTCGTCGAGAAACAGGATCTGCGGCTCGTGCGAAAGCGCTTTCGCGATCATCACGCGACGCTTCATGCCGCCCGAAAGCGCCATGATCTTGCTGTTCTTCTTGTCCCAGAGCGACAGGTCTCTCAGCACCTTTTCCACATGCGCATCGTTGCGCGGCTTGCCGAAGAGCCCGCGACTGAACTGCATCGTGGCCCAGACGCTCTCGAAGGCATCCGTGGTCAGCTCCTGCGGCACGAGTCCGATCTTGGCGCGCGCGGCCCGGTAGTCACGCACGATGTCGTGACCATCGGCGAGCACGGTGCCCGAGGTCGGATTGACGATGCCGCAGATGATGTTGATGAGCGTGGTCTTGCCGGCGCCGTTCGGCCCGAGAAGCGCGAAGATTTCGCCGCGGCGGATCGTCAGATCGACGCCTTTCAATGCCTGGAAGCCGGACGAGTAAGTCTTGACCAGATTGGTCACGGCTATGATGGGATGATCGTTTCCCGTCACGAGGCGCTCCGATGACTGAAAAGGTGGATGCAGCCGTCGCGATCCACGCCTTCCCATCCAGGTCGGGCGCTCACCCACTGCCGCAGAACGGCCGGCATTATAGGGGACTCAGCAACGCGCCTCCGCACGAACCGAGGCGCGAAGCGCAACTCATCATGTCAGCGCCCTCAATTCCATTCCCCGGCGCATCGTCGGCTTCCGTCAGGACGAGGCGGGCGACTGGATTGCGGATCTCGAGTGTGGCCACAGCCAGCACGTGCGTCACCGGCCGCCCTGGTTCGTGCGTCCATGGGTCGTAACACAGGCCGGACGTGAGAGCGCGGTGGGACGAACGCTCGACTGCCGGCTCTGCGCATCGACCGAACATGCGGAGGATCCGTCCTGATGCATGGACTGCATGCTCATGCATGCCCATGCATGAGCATGGGCGAGAGGGGCGCCTTGTCACGAGCCCGACCCGCGCCGGATCATCGACACATTCGATCGCAACTACAGAACCGAACCTTCCGCTCGACGATTCGACCCCTCAGTTATGTCGAACTGAGACGCTTCATCGAGAGCCACCGCCGCGCCCCGCAAGCAGCCCGCAGAATTTCACCGATACACCCGCAAGATTCGGCTACGTGTGAGCCGCGAGCGCGATAGCAGCGTTACCGCAGAAGGGGCAATCGGACGATTTCCACTCTTGAGTTCGAGAGTATCGGCTCCAGTTTTGATGGCATTCGAGGCCTCGTTCCGGCCGAACGCCCTTCAGCGAACATCGCAGGCAGGAAGCCGGGAATATCTGCCCGACCCGGGCTTTGGAGCGGGAAATCCGCACGCGATGCGTTGAAATCCTGCCGGAACAAGCAGTTGCCCGACCGCTAATGCGGCGGAATGCGGCAGCTGCAGCCCCGAAAAGCGTTGAAAACCTCGGTTTTTTCATTAAACGGCTGCGACGAATCGCGCCGTCTTGGAATACAATCCCGCCCCCGCAAAATGTCAGGTCAATCTTCAGCAGGACTCATGGTGGAACAGGCCCAATTGGAACTTCAGCTTAAAGTTTGGAAAGAGCTTGCGATCAGCAAGCAGATGTTGATGCGATCGGCCGCAGAGGCTTTGAAGCTCGACCCGAATTGTAGTCAGGAGGAGCTGAAGGTCGCACTGGAAGCCGCTCTCAAGAAAGTCGCCGAGGCCGACCAGAGCGTCGTCACCGCACGCGAACAGGCCAAGTCGTCCATTCTCGCGATGGAGCAGAAGCTCGCCGCCGCGCAGAAGGCACAGGCCGCCGCCGAAACCACCGTGGCCGATCTGACCACGAAGCTGGAGAACATGTCACAGCAGGCCGCTGCCGCACGTACCTCCGCTGCGAAGGAAATCCAGACTCTCAAGGACCGCGTCGCCGAGAAGGACAAACAGCTGAAGGCCATCAACACGGCACTCGCGGACACGCCCGAGAACGTGCTGAAGAAGATGAATCAGCTGAAGAAGCAACGCCAGGAAGAAGCCGATGCCCGCCGCGAAGTCGAGAGCAGCTTCACCACGTTGCGCAAGGAAAAGAATGAGCAGGACCAGAAGCTCACCAAGCTGACGGATAACACCACCAAGCTGATCGAGCAGTATCGCGATCTGCACGCGGCCGCGGTGAAGATCCATGAGCAGCTCAAGCCCCTGGTCACCGACGAGAAGGACGTGCCCGTCCTGCCGGACCTGCATGCGAAGCTGCTCGAAGAGATCGAGAATCCGGACGCGAAGCCGGACGGCAAGTCGAAAGACAAGAAGTAATCGCATCAAGCTCGCCTCTTCGAGGCGAGCTCCTTCTGCTCGCTGGGCTCACGCGCAGCCCGACCGAAACGAATCCGCCGACCTCCTCCGTCCTGCGGGCATTGGCAGGCTGAAGCTTCAGTCCGGACGAGTGATGACAGTGATGGCGGTCATGACAGTGATGGACAGATCATCACCGGTATCACCGGTATCACCTCATCACCTCCTGCCCCTCCTCAGCCATTCACGGTTCTCGATGAACCAGTAGCCCGCGACCAGCGTCTTCAGGTCCGCAATCTCGCCGCTACGTACGCGCTCGATGAAGCGATCGGCCGGCATGACCACGGTCAGAATGTCTTCGCCCTCGTGCGGATTGCCATGCACACCGCTCGCATTCGATGCGTCGACGAAACCCAACACGATCGCAATCTTTTCTGAAGTACCGCCTGAGCTGACATACGCACCCGGATGCACGACGAGCGGATCGTGCAGCTGCAGACCCGTCTCTTCGAGCGTCTCGCGCACGGCGGCCTCTATCGGCGATTCGTCGCCATCGATGGCACCGGCCACGAGGTTGTCGGTGAACGGTACGTCCCCAGCGATCAGGCAGCCGGGACGGAATTCATTGATGAGCACGATTTCGTCGCGATATGGATCGTAGGGCAGCACGCCGACGGCATGGCCCCGATGCATGATTTCGCGGACGACGCGCTGACGTCCGCCGGAATGCAGATCGGTTTCGAACTCGACGCGTTCGACCTTGAGAAATCCGTCCGCGAGAGGCGTCGATGACAGGATGCGGGCCGTCAGTGTTCGTTCGCTCATCGGATGACCGTCAACATTGGATGGGCTGAGTATGGAACGGACGTGAACATCTTCCGGCAAGTCTGGCGGTATGGCCAGACTGCGTTACTCTGCGCAACCCCGCGGGCTTCGTGACAGGACCGATCGATGAGCTGGCGTGCATGGATCACCTTCGCCGTTCTTTGCATCCTCTGGGGCGTTCCCTATTTTTTCATCAAGATCGCTCTGCAGGAGCTGTCCCCTGCCTGTGTGGCATGGGCCCGCATCACGCTTGCCGCCGTGATCCTGCTGCCGATCGCCTGGAAGCGCGGCGTACTGCGACCCGCCCTCGGTCACAAGAAAGCTGTCATCGCTTTTGCGATCGCAGAGCTGGTCTTCCCGTTCTTCCTGATCGCCTGGGGCGAGCAGTACATGAGCTCCTCGTTTGCCGGCATTCTGGTCGCGACCGTGCCGCTCACGGTCATACTCATCGCGCCATTGATGGGGCTGCATGAGCGGCTCGGCGCGAAACGCATCGTCGGACTGGCGGTCGGCTTCTCCGGTGTCGTGGCGTTGCTCGGTCTGGATACCGGACACGGCCCGATGCTATGGGCGGGCGTCGCCGCAATTGCCGTCGCAGTCGTCGGTTATGCGGTCGGCCCACTGGTCGTGCAGCGTTATCTATCGGATGTCGATGAGCTCGGCGCTCTCGTCTGCAGTCTGATCATCGCGTCCGTCGTGCTGTTGCCTGCGGCCGTCCTGACTGCACCGGTCCGCATGCCTTCCACGATTCCGTTGGTGTCCGTCATCGTACTGGGAGTGTTCTGTACCGCGATGGCGCTGCTGCTGTACTTCACTTTGATCAACGTCGCGGGCGCGGCGCGCGCGTCGCTCGTGGCTTACGTATGCCCCGCCGTTGCGGCGTTTCTGGGCGTGATCGTGCTCCACGAACCCTTCGGTGTGTCTTCGGTGATCGGCCTGGTCATGATTCTGTTCGGCTCATGGCTCGCAAGCGGCAAGGCCAGCAGCAACACGCAAGCTGTCGCCACCACCTGATCAGCGCACGCGCTTCAGCCGCGTCAGCAGCCAGATCCCCGCGAGCACCAGGAGCGTTCCTGCCGCCATCCAGGCGGTGAACGGCTCGCCCAGCAGCACGATGCTCATCGCAATCGTCGACAGCGGTCCGATCATTCCGACCTGTGCGGTGACACCCGCACCGACGCGCTCGATGGCGAGCATGACCATCAGGACGGGCACGAAGGTGCAGAGCGTTGCATTGAGGATGGCGAGCCAGATGACCTGAGGTGCGACCTGCATTTGTGCAGGCGAGCGCAACACGAAGAACTGCGCGATGCACAGGACGCACGCAATGCTCGTGGCCACCCCCGTGATCCGTAACGCCCCCAGCGTCTTCACCGCGGAACCGCTGTACGCCAGATACAAGGCGTAAGCGACGGCGCTGCCGAATACCAGCGCGCCGCCCAGGAGCACATTGTCACCGCCGATCGAAACGTCATGGCCGAACACGAGCACCACACCCACGTAGCTCACGGCGAGTGCGCCCCACTGGCCTTTGGACACCGGCGTCCCGAACAGGACCAGTCCGAGCAACAGCACGACCGTCGGATTCAGATAGAGAATCAGCCGCTCGAGATTCGCGGTGATGTATTGGAGGCCCGCGAAGTCCAGAAAGCTCGCCAGGTAGTAGCCCGTGAAGCCCAGACCGATCAGGAGTCGCCAGTCGCGCCAGGTCAGCGGCGGCTTATTGCGACTCGCCCACCAGGACAAGGACAGGAACAGCGGCAGCGCGAACAGCATGCGATACATGATCACCGTGACCGCGTCCACGCCGTAGCGGTACGACAGTTTCACGATGATGGCTTTGCCGGAGAACGCGATGGCGCCTGCACTGGCGAGGAGCAGCCCGGGCCAATCGGCCCGGGAATCGACGGAGTTGGAAGTCGGCATGAAACTCACTTGAGATATCGACAGGCAGTGTAGCGACGCTCCTGGCTGCTTGCCGTCGCGGATGAGCAGGCTCGCATCTGAAAGTACGATGGACCGATGCAGGGTTCCTTCGTATTCGGCGCACGTCTATGCTCGATCCTTTCTCGGGATGCCCACACCTATGAAGCACTTCACGCGCTCGCTCGTTGGTTGCCTGGCGATTCTGCTGATCCCGTTCGCGCCGGCGTCCGGCGATACCTCCCAGGATCCTGCGCTCGTTCACGCAAAGGAGCTGCTGAGCAGGACTCTCCTGATCGACGGTCACAACGATCTGCCCTGGGCGATTCGCGAGGACGCATCGGCCCCAGGCGATGTGCAACGGTACGATCTACGGGGAAAAGTGAGCGGCCAGACCGACATTGCGCGGCTGCGCGAAGGCCGCATCGGCGCTCAATTCTGGTCCGTGTACACGCCCGGCGAAGCGCCGGGTCATTACGCGCGCACTCAGCTCGAGCAGATCGACATCGCCCTGCGCATGATCGAGCGTTACCCCGACACCTTCTCACTGGCGCGAACGGCAGCGGATATCCGAGCCGCCCGGAAGCAAGGTCGCATTGCATCGCTCTTGGGCATCGAAGGCGGACATGCGATCGAGAATTCCCTTGGAGCGCTGCGTGCGTACTACGACCTGGGCGTGCGCTACATGACACTCACGCATAACGTGCACACCGATTGGGCCGACTCGGCTGCCTTTGCACCTGTGCACGGCGGTCTCACGAGTTTCGGCGAGCAGGTGGTCCGCGAGATGAATCGTCTCGGCATGCTCGTCGATCTGTCGCATGTGGCGACGGAAACGATGGACGATGCACTGCGCGTCTCGAAAGCGCCGGTGATCTTCTCGCACTCCTCCGCACGCGCGCTGTGCGACGTGCCACGCAACGTCCCCGATGAAATTCTCGAGCGCATGAAAGCCAATGGCGGCGTCGTGATGATCACGTTCGTGCCTGGCTTCATCAATCCCGCTGTCGGGGCCATTCAGCAACCTGCATTCGATGAGTACAACCGGCGTTCGCAAGGCCTGTCCGACGCGGAGCGCAGCAAGCTCGAAGCGGAGATCCTGGGCAAGCTCAAATTGCCGACGACGACGATCGCGCAGGTGGCCGATCACATCGATCATGTCCGCGCGATCGCAGGCGTCGAGCACGTCGGCCTCGGCGGGGATTTCGATGGGAATTCGAGCTGGCCCGAAGGCTTGTCCGATGTATCGATGTATCCGAATCTGTTCGCCGAACTGATCCGCCGCGGCTGGAGCGATCGCGATCTGGAACTGCTGGCCGGCGGCAATGTGCTGCGCGCGCTCGAGCAGGCAGAAGCAGTCGCGAAGTCCATGCGCGCCGAACCGCTGCCTGCGGGACTCGCCAGGAACTGAAGGCCCGACATGAAGGGCGCGGCGCTCGTTCTCGCAGCTTCGCTTCTGGTTCTGAGAGCGCAGGCGGCGGATCTGCTCATCGAGGACGTGACCGTCGTCTCTCCCGAACGCGCGCAGCCCCTCGCCCATCAACATGTGCTGATCCGCGATGGACGCATCACGCAGATCAGTCCGATTCGGATCGCGGCAACGCAGGGCACGATGCGACTGAATGGCGCCGGACGGTTTCTCACGCCCGGCATCATGGATGCGCACGTGCATCTGACGACCCCACCGGGCCTGCCCTTCGGTGCGAACGAGGAGTTCGCGCCGTTGATCGCCGCGTACAACAAACAGCAGCCACGCAGTTACCTCTACTTCGGCGTCACGCAGGTACTGGACACCTCGCACTTCGGCGATGGTCTTCGCGACTTCGAAGCGCAGCCTCGGCATCCCGATCTTTTTCAATGTGGTGCCGCGCCCATCCTCGACGGCTATCCCACCGTGTTCATGGATCCGCCGGAGCGCTATCGGATCGCGCCCGACTACATCTATGAGCCTGCCAACGCGAAAGCACATCCCCTGCCCGCCGGGGCGAAGGAAGCCGATCACACGCCGGAAGCCATCGTCGATCGTGTAGCCGCAAGCGGTGCACTGTGTCTGAAGATCTTCATTGAAGACGGTTTCGGTCCGGCCGCGATCTGGCCGCTACCGAGCAAGGAGACCCTGCAGCGCATTCGTGCAGCGACGCGCAAACGCGGACTGCTGCTCGTCGCGCATGCCAATGCGCTCGACATGCAACGCATCGCACTCGATGCCCAGGTCGACGTACTGGCGCACGGACTGTGGAACTGGAACGAGGCGGACGATCAACGCGACGTTCCGCCGGCGATCGCGACACATCTGCGACGCATTCACGCGGCGAACACGGGATATCAGCCGACGTTGCGAGTGCTCGCTGGAACCGCCGATCTGTTTCGAGCAGACACGCTCAAGGATCCCACCTATGCGAAGGTGGTTCCGGCGGCATTGATGCAGTGGTACGCGACCGATGCGGGCCAGTGGTACAAGCGCGAGATGAGGCGCGATTACGGCGATCTGCCCGATGCGAAGATCGCTTCGATCCAGCTTCGGGTCGGTGAGCACGGCATGCGGGCGGTCCGGTATCTGCACCAGCTCGGGCATCCGCTCTTGCTCGGCAGCGACACGCCTTCGTCACCCACCTACGGGAATCAGCCGGGCTATGACACGTATCGCGAAATGCGCCTGATGGCGCAGTCAGGCGTGCCGCTCGATGCAATCCTGCGCGCGGCGACACTCAACAACGCACGTCAGTTCCGGCTCGACCGTGATTACGGCACCGTAAGCGCCGGCAAGATCGCGAACCTGCTTCTGCTCAAGAGCAATCCGCTCGAAACGATGCGCGCCTGGAGCGAGATCGACAAGGTGATCCTGCGAGGCGAGGTGATTGAACGCGAATCGCTGGCGGCCGACCGCCTCTGAGGACTTCAGTTCTCGAGCAGGCGTCCGCCGCACTGACGCCAGTCGCTCATCAGTCGATGCGCATCCTCGGGTGAATGCGGCTTCACTCCGATCAGGACGGCGCCATCACGGATGTACTGCTCGTAGGTTTCGACGCGGTGCTTCGGAATTCCCCAATGCGTGAGCGCACCCAGCACGCCACCGGCCATGCCGACGGCGCCGGCCGCTGCGAGCGCGACCGCCACCGGACCTGCGAGCACGAGATTCGGAATCATCAATGCGGCGCCGATCGCGGCGGCTGCCGGCGCGATCGTTCCAACCGTACCGCCGGCGGGACCTCCCAGCTCGTCGGCCATTTCCGAGTCGGCACCCGGGGTGCTCGCCCGCCTGGCGAGATCGGGGGAAATGCCCGGCTGCGAGAACAGCCGCTCGCGCGTTTGATCCGAGAGCATCAGATTGATCTCGTCGCTGCGATAGCCGAGCTTGCGGGCTGCCTCGTAGGCACGCTCGATGGCGGGCGCTTCGTGGAACACTGCCGTCACGATCTTGCTGTGGTCGCTCATGACACCCTCGCCGAGTCGTTGCGGTGTCAAGGCCAACGATTGCTCGACTGCGATCGTTCCAGCAAGGTGCGGCTGCTGTATTGCAAAGCGTCAGGAACGCGAGCAGTCGCCGCGGAAATAGGCATGCACATCGCAGACCTTTTCGCCGAACGTGCACGTGCCCTGCTCTTCTCTCTCCGCGGTCTCCTGGACGGTATCCTGATAGGTGCCACCCGTGATGGCGCAGTAGCGGGCTGCCGCCGTGGCGTAGCCCGTGATCCGTCTGCCGCCGACCGGGCAGTCTCCACGCATCAACGCCCATTCCTCGCATTGCCGGTTCTCTTCGAATACACAGACCCCGATCTCATCGCCGCGCGGCGTGCGCTCGATGACGGCACGTCCGCCTTCAGCGATGCAATGCTCAGCCGCCGGATTGGCTCGCGTCATCTGTGTGCCGGATTCACCCGCATTGGGTGATTTCGGAACCGTGCTGACGGCGACAGGCGCACCTTCCTGAGAACAACCGCACACGAAAGCCACGACAGTGGCCAGCCAGATACGCGTCGCGAACTGCATCACTTGTCTCCGCAAGGGCTCGGAACAGCCGAGCATCGCAGTGCATTGCAGCGCCACTGCACCTCGAAGCACATCCGTGTGAACCGCGGCTATCTGCACACTGCCTGGACGCACTTGAAATGCGCAGCCTTGCACTGGTCCTCGGATCAGGCGGCGACCATCGGTGCCGCTCTCGCGTTTTACTGCGCTTTCTCGCTCGCACCGCTGCTGATCATTCTGGTCACGATCACCGGATGGGTCGTCGGGACGGAGGCTGCGTACTCAGGTCTCGGACATCAGCTGAACGAGCTCTTCGGCCGCGCGACCGCCGGCATTCTCATCGAAGCCGTTCGCAATTCGCAGGAAGACACCGGACCGATCGCCACTCTCATCAGCATCTTCAGCCTGCTGGTCGGCGCGACGACTGTCTTTGCCGCGCTCGAGTCGGCGTTGGAGTTGATCTGGGGCGCGCGCGCCGAAGTCCCCAAGGGTTTCTATGGATTCATTCGCGCACGCCTGCTGTCGTTCGGACTGATCCTGGCGATCGGCTTTCTGCTTCTGGTCTCACTCACCGTGACGACCGCACTGTCCTCGCTGCGCACCCTGATCGCGTTGCGCTATGAGAATCTGCTGATCGCCATCACGCTGCTGGATCTCATCATCTTCACGGCCCTCGTGACCGGACTGGTCGCGGTCATCTACCGCTACCTGCCCGCACGTCGCCTGCCCTGGCGTCCCGCACTGATCGGCGCGTTTCTCACGGCCGTGCTGTTCCATGCCGGTCGTTGGCTCATTGGCCTCTACCTCGGCCGCTCGACACAACCTTCCGCATTCGGAGCCGCCGCCTCGTTCGCCGCGATGCTGCTATGGCTCTACTACTCCGCGCAGATCTTTCTGTTCGGAGCCGAGCTGACGTCGTGTGTGGGCAAACTGAGGAAAGAGAATTGACAATTGATAATGGACAATTGACAACGAAGACGGGTCGAACGCACGAACTTCACAACATGCAGCCTACGGTTCAATGCATCGGAGCTTTGCGCCCCTCTCGGCTTGAATCCGTTGTCAATTATCAATTGTCCATTGTCAATTGACTCGCGTTGTCCATTGTCAATTCTCTTCAGTATCCCCCAATGATCGGAAGTATCTCTCCCGTGATGTAGCTCGAGCAGTGCGACGAGGCGAGGAAGACATAGGCTGGGGCGATTTCTTCGGGTTGGGCAGGACGTTTCATCGGCGTGTCGCTGCCGAATTTGCAGACGTCGTCAGCTTCCTTGTCTGCGGGATTGAGCGGCGTCCATACCGGGCCAGGTGCGATGGCGTTCACGCGGATGCCGCGCTCGAGCAATTGCCCTGCGAGCGAACGCGTGAAAGCGTGGATGCCGCCCTTGGTCATCGAGTAGTCGAGCAGGTTCTTGCTGCCCATCAAGCCCGTGACCGACCCGGTATTGAGAATGACGCCACCTTTGGGCATGTGCGGCACGACTGCCTTGCTCATGTGGAAGTAGCCGTACAGATTCGTGCGCAGTGTTTCGTCGAAGTGCTCGGCGGTGATGTCCTCGATGCTCTTCGCGTGCAGCTGGAACGCAGCGTTGTTCACGAGAATGTCGACGCGGCCGAATTCGTCGATCGCTTTCTGCACGATCTGCCCGCAAACCTCGGGCTGCGTCACGTCACCGGCGATGGTAACGCAGCGACGACCTTCGGCTTCGACTCCCATGCGCGTGACTTCCGCATCGCCGTGCTCATCGAGATACGCCACCACGACATCGGCGCCTTCGCGCGCGAACAGAATCGCGACTGCGCGGCCGATACCGGAGTCCGCGCCGGTGACGACCGCGATCTTGTCCTGGAGCTTGCCCGATCCCTTGTAGAAGGGCGCGTCATACAAGGGCTCCGGATCGAGCTCCCATTCCTGACCGGGTTTGGGCAGATGCTGTTTCGGGAATGGCGGTTCGGGATAGCGACGAGCGCCGAGCTGCGACGCACCGTTCTGCGCGCCATTTCCATGACCATTGTTCGCATCGGCTTTGCCGATCTCATTCTGCAGCTCGCGCTGCTTCGTCGCGGCCCTGGCGGCGTTGGCAGAAATCGATTCGCGATCTGAATCGGCGGGGCGTTGTGATTCCATGACGTGTTCCCTTGCCGGAAACAGGAAGGGCGGCACTCCTGCCGCCCTTCGTTGAGCATTCGAGCCTCAACCTCAACTCTTTTTCGTTCCTGAAGTTCCGCTCGTTCCTCGGGGCTCCTGCCCACCATTATCGGTGCCGCTCGCAGACCGTCCGGTGCTGCTCGAGACGGATGTCTCGGCGCCATAACCGCTGCGCGAACTAGCCGACGAATTGCTGCCAGCATTCTGGTCCGAACTTCCGCTGCGGCTCTGGCCCGAAGAGGAATCCATCGACCTCTGGGATTCGCCGAACTGACTGGACTGCACGCGCAGCTGGTTATCGACATCCTTCACACCGCTGCAACGACTGACCGCCTCCTCGACGTGATACTTCATGCGCCGATCTTCGACCGAGCCGGTCAACTTCACGACGCCGCCGCTCACGTTCACCGAGATCTCGCTGGCATCGATATCGTCATCGTCCGAGAGCCTCTCGCACACCTGCTCTTTGATGCGTTCATCCGAACGTTCATAGCCTTTCGGCCCGCGACCCCTGAAGGACTGCTGGCTCGATCCCCAGAACGAGCCGCGTCCGCCCGACCCACCATATTCGCCTTGCGAACGATAGCCCTGCGATCCGCGATATCCGCCCTGCGAGCCGTATGAGCTGCCCTGAGCCGAGCCACCGCCGCCGCGATTACCTGTGCCCCACTCTTCGCCGTATTGCGTGCGTGATCCGTACGCGCCCGAAGAACCGGAGCTGTCGCCCAAGCCCGAGTTGCCGCCGTAGTATCCGCCGCTTTGACCCAGGCTGCCGTAGCTGCCGCTCGTGCCGTAATAGCCGCCGCCGTACTCGCTGCCACGACCGAAGCCACCGCTTTGACCCCGATCTCGTTCGAGGAACGGGTTGCCGCGATACGAACCTTCGTTACCTTCATGCCTTCCCTGCCACTCGCGTCCTCCCTGCTCGCGACCTCCGCGGCCGCCGCGCTGACCCCAGTCGCTGCGACTGCCTCGTTCCCAGCCGCCCTGCTCCGAACGTCCGCTCCAGTCGTGCTGGGCGCGCTCGCCCCAATCGCTCTGTCCGCGACCGTGCCGCTGTCCGAAATCCTCACCCGATTCGCGCCAGTCGTTGCGCGAGCTGCGCCATTGATCCTGACCGCGCTCGCCGCCTCGCCCGCCGCCCTGACCATATTCGCCGTAGCTGCCCTCGGATGAACCGAAGTCGCTGCGATTGCCGCCGTAACCGCCGTAGTCTCCAATGCCGTTCGCTGAGCGTGGGCCGTAATCGCCGTCATCCCAGGCGGCATTCTGCGAGCGTCGTGAATCCTCTTCAGAGTTGCGATACCCGCGGCTGCGTGACTGATCCGAGTGCCGCCAATCGCGTGACTGGTGAGCCATAGTCGTTCTCCTCTTGCGTGTCATGACTGTGCGATGCACTGCTGACTATCCCGAGCCGGAAATCCCGCAACGGAAATACGTTTTTCATCGACATCGACGTCGGATTTTCCGGTCAGCGCATCGCCCTTGGAGCCGTGATGGACTTCACTGATGACTTAGCAACAACACTGAGTCGTGAGCATCACCGACGAAACGCAAGAGATTCGACAGGTCATTTGTTCCTGCTGCGACGCCTCGCAGAAGGCACTGCGACAGGCGCTTCCTGGCGGACAGCGTCCTCGACAAACCCCTACGCGCAAACTGTGCGCGTGAACTTCTCCGACGGGGATGTGCTCGAAAGACGCGCTTGCGGGCGGAGGTATCGAGCGTGCTCGGATCTGCGCGTAGGCGGAACCCGGACGCCGATTCCGGCATTTAGGCCCCTACGGCTCAGGCCGTACAAAGCCGGGGAAGACACCGGCGTCAGCCCCTGCTCCGTGAGCCGGCCTTTATTGGATTACAAAGATGACCCTCAGCGATTCACGTTCGATCTCCCGCGATTCTTTGCACACGACCCTGCCTATGCCGTGGGCGACGCTCGTGGGCTTCATCCTGGCCATACTGGCGATGCTGCTCATCGGAATAGTCACCTACCTGTCCCTGCAGAGCCGCAGCGAATCGCGCGAGCGCGTCGCCCATACGATCGATGTGGTGAGCGGACTGGAGCGCCTGCAGGCGCGCATCGTGGCCGCCGAAACCGGGCAGCGCGGATTTCTGCTCACGGGCGATGAGCGCTATCTCGAACCCTACATTGCCGCGAACGCCGCACTCACGACCGAACAGCAGCACCTTCGCACTCTGCTGGCCGACAACGCCTCACAGGTATCGAGGCTTGACGCATTGCGGACGCTGATCGAGCAGAAGAACACCGAGCTCGCACACACGGTGGACCTGCGCCGCTCGGGCAATACACAGGAAGCACTCAACCTCGTTCGCAGCGACGGCGGACGCGTGCTGATGGCGCAGATCGAATCGATCGTGCAGCAGATGATCAGGGAGGAGCAGACGATACTGCGTCAGCGCGAGGAAGAGTGGCAGCAGGCCTCGCAGTTTTCCGTGTGGGTGACCGGCGGCGGCACCGTACTGCTGCTGGTGCTGATCATCGTCGCCGCCATCACCGCTTCGCGCGATTACCGCGCGCGCGAGCGTCAGGTCTGGCTGCGTACGGCAGCGATGGAATTCGGCTCACGCGTACAGGGCGAGCAACGTCTGGAGAAGCTCGGCGATGCGGTCCTCGCCTTCCTGTCGGAGTATCTGGATGCGCAAGTGGGCGTCGCCTATATCGCCACTGGCGATGCGCTCTTCGAGCGTTTCGCAGGATTTGCCGCGGAGTCCACGCGCGACGCGCCTGTCCGCACCGGTGAGGGTTTGCTGGGCCAGGCAGCGAAAGAGCGCCGGATGCTCGTTGTCAGTAATGTTCCCGACGACTATCTGCACGTGAGTTCGAGCCTGGGCCGCTCCCGCCCGCGTGAGCTGGTCATCGTGCCGGCGATATCCGAAGGACAGGTCCATGCGGTCGTCGAGCTCGGATTCATGCGCTCGATCACCGACACGGATCGCGAGCTGCTGCTGCAGATCAGCGAGTCCTTCGCAGCGGCGGTGGATGCGTCGAAGGACCGTACGCGGCTCGAGAATCTGCTCGAGGAAACCCAGCGCCAGAGCGAGGAACTGCAAACGCAGCAGGAGGAACTGCGCGTCGCCAATGAAGAGCTGGAAGTGCAGGCGAAGGCGCTGAAAGAGTCTCAGGTGCATCTCGAGACCCAGCAGCACGAGCTGGCCCGCAGCAACGTGCAGATGGAGGAATACACCCAGATGCTCGAGCAGCAGCGCAACGATCTGGTCCAGGCCCAGCGCCTGGCGGAGGAGAAGGCTGCCGAGCTCGGTCGCTCGAACCAGTACAAGAGCGAATTCCTCGCCAACATGTCACACGAGCTGCGCACGCCGCTCAACAGCTCGCTCATTCTCGCCAAGCTCCTGGCCGACAATCCGCAGGGCAATCTGAGCGAAGAACAGGTCAAGTTCGCGAGGAACATCTACTCCGCCGGCAACGATCTGCTCGAGCTCATCAACGACATCCTCGATCTCTCCAAGATCGAAGCGCGACAGGTGGAGGTCAAGCGCGATCACGTGAGCCTGCAGCAGCTGTTCGACAACATGACGCAGGTATTCCGTCCGCTGGCAGATCAGAAGCACATCGACTTCGCGATCGATCTCGCACCCGATGTGCCGGTTGCCCTGCAGACGGACTCGCAGCGCCTGCGGCAGATTCTCAAGAACCTGATCTCCAACGCGATCAAGTTCACGCTGAAGGGGCATGTGCATCTCAAGGTGTTCGTGCCCGCACCGGTCGAAGGCAGCGGCGCATGGATCGGCTTCGCGGTGGAGGACACCGGCATCGGCATCCCTCAGGAACAGCACGAGGTGATCTTCGAGCCGTTCCGACAGGCCGACGGCACGACCAACCGGCGCTTCGGCGGCACGGGACTGGGACTGTCCATCTCGCGCGAGCTCGCCGCGATGCTCGGCGGACACATCGAGCTGCGCAGCAGTGCCGGTGAAGGCAGCACATTCACGCTGCTGTTGCCGCAGGTCATGCCGCAATCGCAAACCGCCGAAGCTGCTCAGCCGACGCGCAGCGTGGCGCCAAAGCCGACGCGTCCCGCACGCGTAACGCCGATAACCCCTGCGCCGACGCCGGCTGCGACGGAGGCGCCCTCGTCGGGTCGCGTACTGCTGATCATCGAGGACGATGCCTCCTTCGCGAGCACGATCGCTGCGCTCGCCGCAGGCTTTCACTTCGAAACGGTCATCGCATCGACCGCCGACGAAGGCATGGAGGCCGCGTTGCGCCTGCGGCCGACTGCCATCGTGCTCGATATCCGTCTGCCGGATCACACGGGACTGTCCGTGCTCGATCGGCTCAAGCACAACCCCGCGACGCGTCACATTCCCGTGCAGGTCGTCTCTGGATTCGACTACACGCACGCCGCGCTGGAAATGGGCGCTGCGGACGTGCTGCTCAAGCCGGTCGATCGCGATCAGCTGGTCACCGCGCTCGCCAATCTGGAACGCAAAGCGAGCAGCGAACAACGCGCCGTGCTGATCGTGGAAGACAACAGCATCCAGCGCGACAGCATCGAGCGGCTGCTCAAGTCCGAGCATGTGCGCACCGTCGCCGTCTCCACGGCGGCGGAGGCACTCGAGCAACTGCGCACGACGACCTTCGATTGCATGGTGCTCGATCTCGCCCTCCCCGATGCATCCGGCCGTGAACTGCTGGAGCAGATGGCGAACGACGAGACTTACGCATTCCCGCCGGTCATCGTGTACACGGCACGCTCGATGTCGGCCGACGAGGAACAGGAGCTTCGCCGTTATTCGAAGTCGATCATCATCAAGGGCGCACGCTCGCCGGAGCGGCTGCTCGATGAGGTCACCCTGTTCCTGCATCGCGTGGAGGCATTGCTGCCTGCCGAACAGCAAAGAATGCTGCGTGTCGCCCGCAGTCGCGACAGTGTGTTCGAGAAGCGCCGCATCCTGCTGGCCGAGGACGACGTTCGAAACGTCTTTGCGATCACCCGCGTGCTGGAGCCGCACGGCGTCATTCTGGAGATCGCGCGCAATGGTCGCGAGGCCGTCGAGATCCTCGAACAGCGCAAGGACATCGATCTGGTGCTGATGGACATCATGATGCCCGAGATGGACGGACTGCAGGCGATGCAGGCCATTCGCGCACGCACCGAGCTCAGGAATCTGCCGATCATCGCACTGACAGCCAAGGCGATGCCCGATGATCGCCAGCGTTGTCTCGATGCCGGTGCGAACGACTACGTCACCAAGCCGATCGATATCGACAAACTGCTCTCGCTGCTGCGCATCTGGATGCCACCGCGACATGGAGCCGTCGCTTGAGACCGGAAGTCACCGATCTGGAGATTCGCCTGTTGCTGGAGGCTATCTACCAGCGCTTTCATTACGACTTTCGCAAATACGCGATCGCCTCGGTGCGCCGGCGCCTGCAGCAGGCCCTGGTCGCGATGGGCCACGAGAACCTCTCGCGTCTGCAGGAACGCATCCTTCATGACGAGCACGCGTTTCCGCGTCTGCTCGCGTACCTCACCGTTCCGGTGAGCGACCTGTTCAGAGATCCCGAGTTCTTTCTGGCCCTGCGCCAGACCGTCCTGCCCGTGCTTGCAACCTATCCATCACTGAAGATCTGGGTCGCGGGCTGCAGCACGGGTGAGGAGGCCTACTCGTACGCCATCCTGCTGGCCGAAGAAGGCCTGCTCGGACGCTCGCTCATCTATGCAACCGACATCAACGACGAAAGCCTGCGTCGCGCGCAGGCCGGCGTGTTCAGTCTCGAGCGACTGCGGCAGTTCACTCTCAACTATCGTGCGGCAGGCGGTCGGGGCTCGCTCGCGGACTACTACCACGCGGACGACCACAATGCGGTGATGTCGCCCGATCTGCGCCGGCACATCACATTCGCGGATCACAGCCTTGCCACCGACAGTACGTTCTCCGAGGTGCAGCTCGTCTCGTGCCGCAACGTGCTGATCTATTTCAATCGCGAACTGCAGGACCGTGCGCTCGGCCTGTTCGCGGAGGCTCTGGTACCGCGCGGGTTCCTGTGTCTCGGCACCAAGGAATCGGTGCGCTTCTCCGCGCATGCGCATCGATTCGCCGAGATGGAGATCGGCTATCGCATCTATCGGAGAACCGACTGATGAGCGCGTCGTCCCATTCCGAAAGATCCGACACAGGCTCTCCTGCATGCGTCGTCATTGGCGGCTCTGCCGGCGCGTTCCATGTTCTGCGACAGCTGCTGCGTGCGCTCGACGCAGACATGAGCGCCTCGGTGGTGATCGTGCTGCACATGCCGCCGAAGTCCCCCGACGGCTTGCCGGAGCTGTTGAGTCGCGAGTGCGCGGTTCCGGTGAAACAGGCCGAGGACAAGGAGCCCATCGCGCGCGGCACCGTGTATTTCGCACCTCCCGGCTATCACCTGCTCGTCGAGTCGCATCGCGCCTTTGCGTTATCGATGGACCCGCCCGTGCATTTCTCCAGACCTTCGATCGATGTGTTGTTCGAAACGGCGGCCGATGCCTATCGGCACGAGCTGTTCGGTATTCTTCTCAGCGGCGCCAGTCACGATGGCGCAACGGGACTGCAGGAGATCGCCTCGCACGGCGGCATCACCGCCGTGCAATCGCCGGACTCCGCCGAGGCTCACACGATGCCCGCGGCCGCCCTTGCACTCTTTCAGCCGACTTTCCTCTGGACCCCTGACGAGCTCACGCGGGAGCTGCCTCGTATGCTTCGCGACACCGACCGTTCTCGAACCGACTCCACGCACGCTGGCGGTATCGCATGAGCACCAAATCCAAGATCCTGCTGGTCGATGACATCGAGGAGAATCTCGTCGCGCTCGAAGCGCTGCTGCGGCGTGAAGATGCGGAAATCGTCTTCGCGCGCTCGGGAGTCGAAGCGCTCGAACTGGTGCTCACGCACGAATTCGCGCTCGCATTCCTGGATGTCCAGATGCCCGAGATGGACGGATTCGAGCTGGCGGAGCTGATGCGCGGCTCGGAACGCTCCAAATACATTCCGATCATCTTCGTCACCGCCGGCACGGGAGATGCGACGCGCGTGTTTCGCGGCTACGAGTCCGGTGCCGTCGACTTCCTGCTCAAGCCGCTGGATCCGCACGCGGTCCGCCACAAGGCAGACACGTTCATTGCACTCGATCAGCAACGCAAGCAGCTTGCGGATCAGTATCGATTACTCCAGCGAAGCGAGGCGCTGCTGCGCGAAGCGGTGCAGGCACGCGAAGACGTGCTCGCCGTGGTATCGCACGACGTCAGAAATTTTCTGCAATCGATCAAGAGCGGAGTGCAGCTGCTGACCCGCCGCTCGGACCGCCTGGATGAGGCCATGAAGACCCAGATTCACTCCCGGCTGTCGAGCACCGTGGATCTGATGAGCCGGGTGATCGCGGATTTGCTCGACATGGCGAATATTCGCAATGGGCGCATCGCGGTCGCACCCAGACCCGAGCCCGTAGGCGAAGTGCTGAAGGAGGCCATCGCCGTGCACGAGCCTCTCGCGGAGGCCAAAGGCGTCCGATTGCAAATGGAATGCGCGCATCCCGAAGACATCGTGGAGTGCGATCGACAGCGCATCCTGCAAGTGCTGGCCAATCTGCTCGGCAACGCGGTCAAGTTCTGCGGCGCCGGCGACACGATCGTCACGACCGCGCAGCGGATCGGCAACGACGAGATTCAAGTCTCCGTCCGCGATACCGGGCCAGGCATCGCCGTGGCGGATCTGCCGCTGGTCTTCGATCCGTATTTCTCCGGCAGCGCCGATCGTCAACATGGCACGGGGCTTGGGCTCTTCATCACCCGACGCATCGTCGAAGCGCATGAGCGGCGCATCTGGATCGAAAGCGAGTTGGGTAAGGGCACGACGGTTCACTTCACCTTGAAGCGAGTGACGTCATGAAGCTGTCCTTTGCGCGTCGGAACCCGCTTGATGCATGAGCGTTGACCTTCAGTAGACGGAGGGTGCTCTCATGCCACGCGGTGACAAATCGGCATATACCGACAAGCAGAAGCGCAAGGCTCGGCATATCGAGAAGGGCTATGAAAGCCGCGGTGTGCGCAAGGATGAAGCGGAGCGGCGCGCCTGGGCGACGGTGAACAAGGAAAGCGGCGGCGGAAACAAGAGCGGCTCGGGCCGCGGCGTTCGCGATACGCATGCCTCTGCACGACGCGGCGGACGGATTGGCGGTGCTGCCGCATCAGCCCGGCCTGCCGCTGCCCGATCAGCCTCCGCCCGCAAAGCCGCGCGCACGCGCAAGCGGCATCAAAGCGAATCGCGCACTTCAGTATGAAGGTGTCCGCGATGAAAGCGCTCCTCGTGTACATCATTGCCTGTCTGGCATTCAGTCCCGTCGCGTGGACGCAGAACTCATGGGCAGAGAAACCGAAAGACGCTGCGCTCAGCGCCAGGGTGACGCAAGCAGTGAAGCAGGCCGTCAGCACGGATTCGCGCGATATCAATGTGCAAACGCGCGACGGCATCGTGCAACTCAGTGGGTTCGTGAAATCCGAACAGGCACGCGATGCCGCGCTGAAAGCCGCGGTCGCCGTGCCGGGTGTCGAACGTGTCCGCAATGAGTTGGCAGTCGAGGAAGGCACGAGCGAGTCCGCACCTGCAACCGCGAACTCCGACACGGTCATTGCGGCGCGAGTGAAATCCAGGTTGTCGGAAGCCGGACTCCCGCAAGGCAGCGATGTGCAGGTCGTCGTGCAGGATGGCGCAGTGCAATTGAGCGGATTCGTCGATTCTGTCGAAAGCAAGACGCGCGCAGCCGATCTCGCCAGCACGGTGGCGGGAGTTACTGACGTTCAGAACAACATTGCGGTGCAGGCCGAGAACAATTCGCGCTGAGCCTGCGCTTCCCTGCTGCTCGGGACTGAAGTTCCCGTAATCCACGATTGGTTCGGATGAAATCTTCGTCTAACGACGAAGATGCGTACTTTCGTCGTCCGTTCCATTCTCTGGATTCCTGCGCGCGTTGCCGGCCTCGTGCCGCAGCGGCCACCGGCATTGCCCGTCTCTGACGTGCATTTCGTGCTCGCCGTGTCGCTCGTATGGGCCGGACTCTGCAACGGCGCATTCTGGAGCCAGATCTTCGAGACGATGTGGCATCCGGCGCTGCATTCCGCGCTGTTCGTCGGCTCGCTCTTCGTGTTCGTCGTGACTCTTCAGTCACTGCTGTTGCTGTGGCTGCCACGCTCGCTGCTGCGACCCGCAGCGAGCGTGCTTTTCATCGTCGCAGCGGCTAGCGGCTATTTCTGTTCGAGTTACGGCGCCGTCATGAATCAGGACATGATGCGCAATGTGCTGCAGACGGATGCGGCCGAGGCGGATGCGTTGCTCAGCCTGAAATTCGCGATGTATCTGCTCGTCCTCGGCGTCGTGCCTGCCGCGCTCGTCTGGCGAGTGCGCATCGAGCACACCTCCTGGCGTACCGAGGTGCGTCGACGGCTGATCTTCCTCGTTACTGCGTTGGCAGTAAGCGCCGCAGGACTCTTCTCGAGCTCGGCTGATTACGCCGTGTTCTTCCGCGAGCACAAGCCGGTGCGTTACATGCTGATACCGGCGGCTCCCGTCACGAGCCTGGTGGGATTGCTCGTCCATCGCGAGCATGCACGCGGCCCGCTGCTCAATCCCGCGGGACGAAGCGAGCGCCTCGCGTCCATGGCGAGCAAGCCGACTGTGCTGTTTCTGGTCGTCGGCGAGACCGCACGAGCGGCGAACTTCTCACTGGGCGGCTACCCGAGACCGACCAATGCGCGGCTCCAACAAATGCCTGATCTCATCTACTTCGATCAGGTGAGCTCGTGCGGAACCGCCACCGCCGTTTCGCTGCCCTGCATGTTTTCACCGTTCCCGCGTCGCGAATTTCGCGTCGACGAAGCCGATCGCTACACCAACCTGCTCGACGCGCTGGTCGATGCCGGCATCGACGTTCAATGGCGTGACAACGACTCCGGATGCAAAGGCGTGTGCGCGCGCGTGCAAACGGTTTCCTATGGCGATCAGGCGACCCAGCGTCGCTGCGCCGGTGGCCACTGCTTCGATAACGTGATGCTGGAAGATCTGCCGCAACGATTGCGTGAGATCAGGACCGACACCGTCATCGTGATGCATCAGATCGGCAGCCATGGTCCCGCCTATGCACAGCGTTATCCGACCGAAGAAGCGCGCTTTGCGCCCGCGTGCGGCTCGAACGAACTGCAAACCTGCTCCCATGAAGAGATTGTGAACGCCTACGACAATACGATCGTGAACACCGACGGCTTTCTCAGTCGCGCCATCGAGCTGCTCCAGCGCAACTCGGATCGGCTGAACGGCCTCATGATCTACGTCTCCGACCACGGAGAATCCCTGGGCGAGCAAGGGCTCTACCTGCACGGCGTGCCGTATGCCTTCGCTCCGAAGGTCCAGAAGGAAGTGCCTTTCATTCTCTGGACCTCAGCGGGATATCGTCGGCAGACCAACCTCGACAACGAATGTCTGCGGACACATCGCGGCGACCCGCTGTCGCACGACAATGTGTATCACACGGTTCTAGGGGCACTGCAGACACGCAATGCTATGTACGACGCCGCACTCGACGCGATGGCGCCCTGTCGCAACGCGTCCTCTCATAGCAGACAGTTCGCGCAAGCCGAACACGAAAGACAAGCCGGCGGGTCGTCAGTAGCAACGTCAGCGCCATCCGTGAATGGAACGAACCGGTAATTACGGGACCGCTGGTGGCGCTTGGGGCTCATAACCTCGTGCGAATGAGCCGACGAAAGACCGGTTCCTATGCAATTTCCACGACAGCGCTCGCTCGCTGCGCGTTGCCTCCGGCTCCTCGTAAGAACGCTCGCTGACAATGCCGCCTCTTGCGGGTGAGTGCGGGAGCTATTGCACCTCTCACGACGTTCACTCTGAATTGATCGGCCTGTCGATCGCACTGCCCGCTTGATTTCTCGGCTTTCGACGACGACTGCCTTCCAGCAGAATCATGACAAAGGCGCGGATAAGCGCTCGAGTGATATGGCGAATATGAACAATCCCGGCTCCCAGGACTCAGGGCCTCGCATGGATGCAGTTGCACCCGGCGCATGGCTCGAAAACAGCGGCATGGTCCGCTTTCGCCTCTGGGCGCCTGCGCATAGCGCCGTGAGCGTTCAGATCGAAGGTCGCGCTGAGTCGATCCCGGCAATCAACAAAGGCGGCGGTTGGTTCGAGCTGCGCACCGATTGCGCGACGGCCGGTAGTCGTTATCGCTATGTGTTCGAAGACGGCACCGCAATTCCCGACCCGGCCTCACGCTTCCAGCCGGACGATGTGAACGGCGCGAGCGAGGTCATCGATCCCGACGTCCACGACTGGCACGTGACCAATTGGCAGGGTCGCGCCTGGCACGAAGCGGTGATCTATGAACTGCACGTCGGCGCTTTCACGCCCGAAGGCACGTTTCGCGCGGCCATCGACAAGCTCGACCATCTCGTGCGCCTCGGCATCACCGCGATCGAGTTGATGCCCATCGCCGACTTCGCTGGCCGACGCAATTGGGGCTACGACGGCACGTTCCTCTACGCACCCGACGCCAGCTACGGTCGACCCGAGGATCTTAAGGCGTTGATCGACGCCGCTCATCAACGCGGGCTGATGGTGTTCCTCGATGTCGTCTACAACCACTTCGGTCCCGAAGGTAATTATCTGGGGGTCTGCGCACCGCAGTTCTTCACACAGCGGCATCACACTCCCTGGGGCGCCGCGGTCAATTACGACGGCGGACTCTCCGAAGTACGTTCCTTCATGATTCAGAACGCGCGGTACTGGATCGAGGAGTTCCGCTTCGACGGTCTGCGCCTCGATGCCGTGCATTGGATTCTCGACGAGTCGCCCGAGCATTTCCTCCACGAGCTCGCGAAGCAAATCCACGAGCGTGTGCCGCATCGCTTCGTCCATCTCATCCTGGAGAACGAAGAGAACGAAGCCGAGTTGCTGGAGCGCGACGCGGAAGGGCATCCGCGGCTGTACACCGCGCAATGGAACGATGACGTTCATCACACGCTGCATGTCGCCGTAACGGGCGAGCGCGACGGCTACTACCAGGATTACCAGGGGGACACGCATGCGCTCGCGCGTGCGTTGGCAGAAGGCTTCGCTTTTCAAGGCGAGGTGATGGAGTATCGCGGCAGCACCCGCGGCACCCGCAGTACGCATCTGCCACCTTCGGCCTTCGTCGCTTTCCTGCAGAATCACGATCAGATCGGTAATCGCGCTTTTGGCGATCGTCTCGGCGTGCTCAGCGACAAACGGCAGCATCGGGCCGTGGCTGCGATTCAGCTCCTCCTGCCGCAGATACCTATGCTGTTCATGGGCGAGGAGTGGAATACCGGTCGACCGTTCCCGTTCTTCTGCGATTTTTCTGGTGAGCTCGCCGACGCGGTGCGCAAGGGGCGACGCGACGAGTTCGCGGAGTTTCCGCACTTCCACGATCCCGCATCACGCGAACGCATTCCCGATCCGCTGGCCGAGTCCACATTCCTTGCAGCCAAGCTCGACTGGGATGCGCTGAACGATGAACGACATGCCGAATGGATGAACTGGTATCGCGAGCTGCTGGCGACGCGCAAACGCTGGCTTACGCCCCGGCTGACGGAAATCACACACGCCGGTCACGCCACGATTCTCGGCGATCAGGCCGTGACGGTCGTGTGGTCGCTGGACGGCGAGCAATGGCGCCTCGATGCGAACCTTTCACAGAATGCCGTGCAAGTCGCCGATACCACCGGGCAGATCATCTGGCTCGAGGGCGAAGAAATCCGCAACGGCAGCCTTCCGCCGTGGACCGTACGCTGGATGCTCGTACCGGGCGAGCTGAGGTCGTAACGACCTCAGCTGCGCTTCTTCGCGGTCACCTCGATCTCGATGCGCATGCGCGGATCGGCCAGCCCCGCCGAGATCATCGTCGACGCAGGCCTCATGGCACCGAAGTATTTGCGCAGCACCGGCCAGCACTGCGGGAATTCGGCGGCGTTCGGCAGGATGTACATCACACGCACAATGTCTTCCATCTGAGCACCCGCCTCCCGCAATGCGTGCTCGATGTTGCGCAGACACTGCTCGGTCTGCTCGACGACATCGTCCGAGATCGTCATCGTCGAATAATCAAAGCCCGTCGTTCCGGACATGAACACCCACTCGCCATCGACCACCGCACGCGAGTAACCGATCTCCGCCTCGAACGTAGAACCTGAGCTGATGAGAGAACGCATTTTGGTAATGAGTAATGAGTAGTGAGGAATGAGGAATGTAACAGGAGTGATGGCGGTGATGACGGTGATAACGGTGATGGCGGCCAAACGATGACCGTCCTCACATCACTGTCATCACTCCATCAGCGTCATCACTTCCCATTCGGGTGACGAACGCGTGCCGCCCTATTCACTGGGCCTGAGCTGATGAGAGAACGCGTTGGATAGTTTGCAATGTACACGAGTGATGTCAGTGATAGAGGTGATAACGGTGATGGCGGCCGAACGATGACCGTCCTAACATCACTGTCATCACTCCATCACCGTCATCACTTCCCCTTGGGGCGACGAATGCGCGCCGCCCTATTCACTGGGTCTGAGCTCATGAGAGAACGCGTTGGATAATTTGCAATGTACAGGAGTGATGTCAGTGATAGAGGTGATAGCGGTGATGGCCAGAACTTCTGACGCATGACCGTCCTCACATCACTGTCATCACTCCATCACCGTCATCACTTCCCCTTGGGGCGACGAATGCGCGCCGCCCTATTCACTATTACTTCTCTATCTCACAACTGGTGCCCTTTCCCATAATCCATTGCAGTCCCGCCAGATGTTGCTGGTCGTGGCTGCAGAGGTAGTGAATCAGGCCGCGGACGGTGACGGGGCCGTAGCCTTCGAAGTCGGCGGTGCGGCTGAGTTGCGATTCGTCGAGCGATCGCAGCATGGCAACGGTCTGCGCACGGGCGGCGCGGAAATGCTCGAGCGTCCGACCAGCATCGAGATCCACGTAGGTTTTCGCGAGCGCATCGGTGTCGAGCGAGGGCAGGAACGGATGATGCTCGTTCAACGCACGGCGAAAGCGGAGCTGATAGCCATCGAGCTCTACGTCACGGATGTGGCCGATCTGTTCCAGTGCAGTGAGGCGCTCGCTCGGAATTCCTTCCCACGAGGATGGCGTCCAGGTCTTGAAGCGCTCGGGAATCATCGCGTAATGCGCGTCGAGCTGATCCGGAAAACCGGCAAGTGTCTGCAACGTGACGTTCATGCGATCTCCTTTCGACCCGGCATCTTAGAACGCAGGTTCCCATCGACGTGAGCCCTCATCGATTCTGGAGCGAGGCGACGCCGCACGCAGCGTTCCAACCCCTGACGCGTCCAGCGCGAGCATGACAGCGATACCTTTACCCCGACCGCACAGTGGCTTCGATGCGCATAGCGGGTATGCTCTCGCGCAACTCGTCACGATGTAGCGCCATGTCCATTTTCCTGCTGGCCTTTCCGGCGTTGTTCTCGATCGTCAATCCGCTCGGCGGTGCTTTCATTTTTCTGGGCGCGACGGAACGTTTTCATCCGTCATTGCGCGCGCGGCTCGCCCGATGGGTGGCCATCTACAGCTTCCTGATCGTGAACGTCTCCGTCTACATCGGCGCCTACGTGCTCACGTTCTTCGGTATTTCGGTGCCGGTCTTGCGCGTTGCCGGCGGCATCGTCATTGCGCTCGCCGCCTGGCGGATGCTGAACGACGATGAATTGGCCACCGACGGCTCGCAATCCCCGGCCGATCTTCACATCGACGACAGTCGCGTGAGTCGTATGGCCTTCTATCCGCTCACCATGCCATTGACGACCGGACCAGGCACGATTTCGGTTGCGGTATCGCTGGGCGCGAATCGGCCGCGCGTATCGGTGGAAGGTGAGTTGTTATGGTTCATGGCGCAGATGACACTGGCCAGCGTCGCGCTGTGCGCGATCATCTATTTCCTGTACCGCCACTCACAGCGGATCTCGAGCATGATCGGTCCGACCGGCACCGCGGTGATCGTACGCCTGTCCGCCTTTCTGCTTTTCTGCATCGGCATCCAGATCTTCTGGAATGGCGCGGCGGAACTGCTCGGCAGCCTCAACGCGAGCTGAGCACTCCGATCAGGGCTGCTGCGGAGGCGAGGCGTTTCCGGCAGCCCCATTCGGTGCGGCAGAGCTCTCCGGCATGAGAATCACCACACCGGGCTGCGGCGGTTCGGCCACTGCCTCGACAGGCGCAGTCGCCGCCGGAGGCTGCGCATATAAAGAGGTGATCACGCGCACCGCGTGAACGGCGACCAGAAATCCACTGAAGATCAGCGTGACCGGAATCAGCGCCACCGCGAAGGTCAGCAAGCGGCGCACTCCGGAGACTTTGGGTTTGTTCTCCTGCGCCTCCATGTGCTCCTGCGCGCGCTGCTGGACCGCGCGTTGCAGCTCGCTCAGCGGTCTTTCGAAGGGAATGATGCGGGCGCTTGGCGGCGAATCGGGCGATTGCAGAACGCGCTCTTCGGACGATTGATTCATAAGTGGTCCCGAGTCGATGGTGGATGTCGCACCCGCAGTCGCCGCGCGCGGCTCGATCTTGTAAGCCACGGTCTTACAAGATCTCTCATGAAGCCTGGATGAACCGTTTCGTCGCCGAGCACTCGCGCGGTGTCTCGTCGCGGCAGAGTGTAACCCGCAAGACACTCCTGTTCTCAAGACTGCACTTGCCGTCCCCGGTTCCGAAAAATGCTCCACATCGATGCACCTTTGGCACTCATCGCGATTCGCGCGCTGTGCGACGACTGCAACTGGCGACACCGTAAAGAAATTCCGCTCGGAAGCGCGCGGCCTGCCCACTCAGGGTTTCGCTGGGGTACCGCTGGATTCGATCCAGGGAAGCTCTGACCGATCGATCCCTGAGGGCCGGCGAGTTTGCAACTGCCTGAAATGCAACGACCGCCCAGTCGACCATTGATCGGACGTTCTCGACGACTCGGTACCGATCGGCGGCAGTCGCTAAAGCTGCGACTCGATAGGCAAGAGCTGCAGCACCGCTGCGAGAATGCGCCGACCCCAGCTCGCATTCGGTTCGCGATGAGTTTCGACCACGTGACCGTCCGCCTGCTCGACCCAGGTGAGTCGGCCCTCACGCAGATTCACCGCGAAGCTATGCGTCGGCTCGGTCGAGCGCTGGAACATCTGCGTCAGTTGCCGGGCCAGATCCGTATCGCTGATCCACACACCCATCTCGCAGTTCAATGTGGCCGAACGCGGATCCAGATTGAACGAACCGACAAAGACCCATTCCCGGTCGAGAACCGCCGCCTTCGTATGCAGACTGGCCCTTGAAGAACCGACGCGCAGGCGGCTCTTGTGTTCGTGCTCATCTTCCTCCGGCGCAGTCTTGAGCTCGAACAGTCCGATGTTCGCCTCGAGCAAGGGCTTTCGATAACGCGCATATCCGCTATGAACGGCGGCCACGTCCGTCGCGGCAAGCGAGTTGGTCAGTACGCGCACGCGTACGCCGCGTTCCGTCAATGTACGCAGCGCCATCGTCCCGCCCGGACCCGGCACGAAATACGGTGAGATCAAAAGTGCCTCTTCCCGCGTCACCCTCAATGCCTGCTCCAGACTATCGAGCACACCGGGACTGAGCTTTTCCTTCGTGATGGCTTTGCGCGGATCGTCTGCCACCAGTCGCACCTGGGGTGTCCACATCAATGAACGATCGCCTTCAAACAAAGAGGCGAGCCCAGGAATCGCGGTCAGCGCCTGCACATGCTCAGTGGCGGCAACGCTGTCGACCAGATCCTCGACGACATGGCGCACCTCCTCGAGCGTGAACCGGTTTCGACGCGTCCGTCGCAGATTGGTGATCGGCACCGCGGCTTCGCAGTTCCAGTACAGATCGAAGATCTCCGCCGCATGTTCGACGACGGGACCGACCAGCGCGGCATCCAGATCGACGAAGTTCACCTGCCGACCCGCTGCGAAATATTCATCGCCGATATTGCGGCCGCCGACCAACGCCAGCCGTCCGTCGGCAATCCACGCCTTGTTGTGCATGCGGTGATTCAGCCGTGACACCCGCGAGAACAGCTCGCGCAAGGTGCGAAATGTTCCGAAGCGAGCGGCGAATGGATTGAACAGCCGGATCTCGATATGCGGATGCTGATCGAGCGCCATGAGCACTGCATCGCGCGAGCGTGCATCCATGTCATCGAGCAACAGCCGAACGCGCACGCCGCGATCGGCGGCACGCAGCACCTCTCGCGCAAGATACTGGCCGGTCGTATCGCTGTGCCAGATGTAGTACTGAAGATCGAGGCTGCGCACGGCATGTCGCGCCGACAACACCCGCATCGCGAATGCATCCGTTCCTTCGGTGACGAGGCGTGCACCGGAGCATCCTGGATGCGCCTCGCAGAGTGGCGCGAACAGCTCATCGAGCGGACCGCGTGTGTCCGGCGGAATCGCAAGGCCGACTGCTTTGCGCCGCCATGCTCGACGGCGCCAAGCCTGGAGCGCCTCGCGCGACGACTGCAGAGGCCTGCCCTTCATGGCGCACGCCCCCGCGCAACAGATACCTTCGACATAGGAACTACAGGAATCTCACGCCGCATTGCGTGGGCCGTTCAGCAGGAAAGCGCTTCGGGTTGAGCATTCACGCGGTGAGTTCGATGCGATTGCCGTCGGGATCGAGCACGACACTTTCGTAATACCCATCGCCGGTACGACGCGGACCGTCGAGCACTGCAAATCCGTCGTTCGCGAGCCGGCGCGTCAGCTCATCGACCGCCTGCTCGCTGCCGAGCGCAACGGCGAAGTGCGTGAGCCCCATGCGTTGCGCGCCCGGCTCGAGTCGAACCGGCGCAAGCGCGGTCGTGCGCATGATCTCGATGCGAGCACCCTCGTCAAAGCTCAGGAACCGCGATTCGAATCCTTTCGTCGCATTCGTGTACTTCTCGCCGATGCGTGCCCCGAAATATTTCCGATAGAAGCTCGCGCTTCGTTCCAGATCGTCAGTCCACAGAGCAAGATGTTCTATACGCATCAGTCATCATGAGCGGAGAAATGGCGCGACAGCCTCGGGTGCATCCGCCACCTCGCGATCGACGAAACACCACATCCAGTCTTCACCGCGTTCGTAGGACGCGATGACCGGGTGTTGCGTCGCGCGAAAATGCCGTGTGGCGTGTCTGTTCGGCGAATCATCGCAGCAACCCACGTGCCCGCACGTCAGGCATAGTCGCAGATGTACCCATGAGGACCCTGACTTCAGGCACTCCTCGCAACCTTCGGCAGTGGCAGCAACCGGGTGCAGGTGCTCGAAATGATCGCACGACATCGCGAAGCCCTCGGGCAAGCCGGACGAGAGGCGCAAGTCTAGGCAAGCGCGTCGCTCTTGTCGCGTGTGTACAGCATCGAATCGACAACTGTGCGTAGCGTGCAATGCACGATTACCGGCAGACTACGCTTTTGAGGGTTCGCCTATGGTTTGGCTCGCTCCCGTCACACTCACCGGCAAGCACGTGCGGCTCGAGCCGCTCGCATTCGAACACCACGACGATCTGGTCGAGTCCGTGCGCGACGGCGAGCTGTGGAATCTCTGGTACACCTTCATTCCGACACCCGACAAAGTACGCGCGGAGATCGAACGTCGGCTCGGTCTGCAGGACAAAGGTTCGATGTTGCCGTTCGCGGTCGTGGAACTGGCGAGCGGGCGAGCCGTCGGCATGACCACCTACATGGACATCGATGCTGCGAACCGGCGCGTGGAGATCGGCTCGACCTGGTATCGCCAGCGCGTCTGGCGAACCGCGCTCAATACCGAGTGCAAACTTCTGTTATTGCGTCACGCCTTCGAGGAGCTGAGTTGTGTCGCCGTCGAGTTCCGCACGCACTTCATGAATCAGCGCAGCCGCCGCGCGATCGAACGGCTCGGCGCCAAACTCGATGGCATCCTGCGCAATCATCGTTTCCTGCCGAACGGCACGCTACGCGATACCTGCGTCTACAGCATCATCGCGAACGAATGGCCCAGCGTGCGGGCGCATCTCATTCATCAGTTGCAGCGCTGAACGCGATTTCCATCCAGCTCGTGTGGGTGCATCCGGGCGCAAGCTCGATCAAGCGCTCGCCGGTATTGAGCGCATTGCCGGGACAGGTCCACGGCTCGACACACACGAAATCGCTGCCTGCGAGCGTCCAGACGACCCAGTGCGCAAACTCCTCGGAAGCGCGCACGTCGATCATCGCTCCATCACCGAGCACGAGCGGCATGTGGCGCGCCTTCTGGTCCAGCAGATGCAGATCGACTTCCTTCGCGGTCAGATCGAAGCCCATGAACGGACCTGCGGATTTCGTGAGATTGTCGAACTGCCGGGTGCCATCGGTTTCGACGCGGGCGTGAGCCTTATCGGTCACGGCAAAGTACGGGTGATAGCCGAGGCCGAACGGCATGGTCTCGGTTCCGGTGTTGCGGATGCTCATGTTCAATCGCAGACGGGCGCCTTCGAGCACCAGGCGCAATGTCGCGAGGTGTGGCCATGGAAACTGCTCGAGCGTTGCGGCATCGGATGACAGCTGCAACGTGACCTCGCGGTCCGACGTTGCAATCGGCTGCCATGCGCGCGTACGCGCAAACCCATGCTGCTTCAGCGATCCGCCGCGTCCCTCGCGCTGCCAGACATCGTTGACCAGCTTTCCCGGCGACGGGAACAGAATCGGAATGCCACCCCGCACGTTCTTCGCGGGATCTTCGAACGTCACCGGATCCAGATAGAGCAACTCCCGACCGCGGACCTTGAACGACGTGACGATCGCGCCACGCTCGGGCGCGATGCTTGCGGATGAGCCCGCGGAATCATCCGTCAATGTGATCAGGGAATAACGGCTCACGAAAGGAACTGCTCGAAACGCAAAGAGTGCGGAGAGTGTGGCAGAAGCATTGGACGAAGAGAAAAGATCTCAACGCAGAACATTCCCGGCTCACTTCCGCAAGACCAGCTCCGCCGAATCGCCCCGCTTCAAGCCGGCGGCATTCGCCTCGTCGACATCGAGATGCAGGCGGAAGCTGAAGCTCGGATCCACGCGGACCGTCACGTCCGCGAACGTCAGATCACGCCCGTCGCTGTCGACACGCACCTGCACGCTGTCGTAATCGCGCAGCCCGAGCCGCTGGGCGTCCTCGGGACTCATATGAATATGGCGACGCGCACAGATCACGCCGCTCTTGATGGTCGTGCGACCGGCGGGGCCTTCGAGCGTCGCGCCCGGGGTGTTACGCAGATCGCCCGAGATGCGCACGGGCGCATCGATGCCGAGGATGAACTCGTCCGAGCGTGAGATCTCGATCTGATCGGCTTTACGAGGCGGTCCGATCAGCCGCACGCGGTCCAGGCGGCCCCGCGGACCGATGACACTGATCCGCTCATCGGCGGCGAACTGCCCGCGCTGGGACAGCTCCCTGCGAGAGTGAAGCTCGTAGCCCACACCGAACAGCTGATCGATCGTGGCCTGCGTCAGATGCGCATGCCGCGCCGAGATCTCGACCGGGATGCGCACATTTTCATGAGTCTCATCCAGCGCAGCCGCAATCTGCAGCGCCATCTCCAGTTCTTCGTTGGCGCTCGCAATGAAGATACGGGTGCGCATCCCGTCCTCGCCGATCTCGGCGAGCGGCGTGTCCGCGTCGACTCGCGCGTCACGATTGCGGTCTTCATCCAGCCGCGCGCCGAGGAAATCGAAACGCTGCAGAATGCGATGGCGAAGGACCGCGCTGTTCTCACCGATGCCGCCCGTGAACACGATCACATCGACACCGCCCATGACGGCGGCATACGCGCCGATGTACTTGCGCACACGGTGTGCGTACACGGCGATCGCCAGGCGGCATGCCTCGTCACCCTGCTCGGCGCGCTGTTCGATCCTGCGCATATCGTTCGTGCCGGTCAGCCCCTTCAATCCGCTTTCGCGATTGAGGAGCGCATCGAGCGAGCGAGCATCGAACTCACCGTGCTGCAGCAGATACAGAATCGCGCCGGGATCGATGTCGCCGCTGCGCGTTCCCATCACGAGACCTTCCAGCGGCGTCATGCCCATGCTGGTCTCGACGCTGCGGCCATACTCGACGGCCGCGACACTCGCACCGTTACCCAGATGACACGAAATGATCCGCAGGGTTTGCGGCTCGGCGCGCAGATGCTCGGAGACCGCACGCGTCACATGCGCGTGACTGGTGCCGTGAAAACCATAGCGGCGAATCCCGTGCGGCTTTGCCACCTTCTCCGCGAGCGCATAGGTCAGCGCACGGCGCGGCAGCGTCGCATGGAAGGCAGTGTCGAAGACGGCCATGTGCGGCACTTCCGATAGTGCCGCTCGAGCCAACTCGACCGCTCGCAATGCTATGGGATTGTGCAACGGAGCCAGGTGATTGAGCTTCGCGACCTCCGCGATGCTGGCGTCATCGAGCAAGGTGGGCTCGGTGAATTCTGTACCCCCATGGACGATCCGATGCGCGATGCAATCGATCGCGGTGTGCGCAGGCATCTGCGCGCGGACCTCGGCAATGATGCGCGGCACGGCGCTCTCGATCCCATCGCCCTCCAGGCCCAGCTCACGCGTTTCGTCACCGATGACGAGTCGGCAATCGGCGGACCCGAGATTCTCGATGCGCAGCTCCAGCAGCCGAACCTGCCGCCGCGTATCGATGAGCACGCTCTTGATCGAAGAGCTGCCGCAGTTCAGTGCCAGGATATGCATGGGGTGATGGTATCCGTTGCAGACAAGCACATTGGCCAAGAGCTGTCAGGTCCCGGCAATCCGTAATGGTGCTGAAGCGCTAGGCTGTTATCCCGCGCAGACGTCGTCGCAAAATCTCCTTTCGCGCCGCCCCTGGAACCTGATCGCATCGCCCAACGCTTTGTCTGTTCGATGCTCCAAGGAGAGCCTCATGATGCTCCAGCCCGATCCCGCGCACGATGCCACCGACCAGTACCTCGAGCGGATGGACGCCTGGTGGCGGGCCGCCAATTACCTGTCGGTCGGTCAGATCTATCTGCTCGACAATCCGCTGTTGCGCAAGCCGCTCACGCTCGAAGACATCAAGCCGCGCCTGCTGGGTCACTGGGGTACGACGCCGGGACTCAACTTCATATACGTCCATCTGAATCGAATGATCCGCCGCTACGACCTGGACATGATCTATATCGCAGGTCCGGGGCACGGCGGTCCGGCCATGGTCGCCAATTGCTATCTCGAAGGGACGTACAGCGAGTATTACGGGGATGTTTCGGAAGACACCGCGGGAATGAAGCGGCTGTTCCGCCAGTTTTCGTTCCCGGGCGGAATCCCAAGTCACGTTGCACCCGAAACGCCGGGATCGATTCACGAAGGCGGTGAGCTCGGCTATGCGCTGTCACACGCTTACGGCGCGGCGTTCGACAATCCCGATCTCATCGTCGCCTGCGTGATCGGCGACGGCGAAGCCGAGACCGGGCCACTCGCGACGAGCTGGCATTCGAACAAGTTCCTGAATCCGGTCACCGACGGCGCAGTGCTGCCGATTCTGCATCTGAATGGCTACAAGATCGCCGGCCCCACCGTCCTTGCACGCATTCCGCGCGAGGAGCTCACGCAGCTACTGGTGGGCTACGGCTATGAGCCCTACTACGTCGACGCACAGACGCCGCCCGCCGCGACTCACAAGGTCATGGCCCAGACGCTGGAAGCGGTCATCACAAGGATCAAATCGATTCAGCAGGCGGCACGCACGAGAGGTTTCCAGGGACGCCCGCGCTGGCCCGTGATCGTCATGCAGACGCCCAAGGGCTGGACGGGCCCGCACGAGGTCGACGGCGTGATGGTCGAGAACAGCTGGCGCTCGCATCAGGTGCCGCTCGCCGCACTGGCCGACAAGCCCGAACATCTTCGGCTGCTGGAGCGCTGGATGCGCAGCTATGGACCCGAGGAACTCTTCGACGATACAGGTCGATTGCAAGACGACATTCGCGAGCTCGCACCGCTCGGCCAGCGCCGCATGAGCGACAACCCGCATGCGAACGGCGGCCTGCTGCTGCGCGATCTGCGCCTGCCGGACTTTCGCGAATACGCAGTGCAGGTCGACGAGCCTGGCGCGACGAAGGCGGAGGCTACGCGCGTTCAAGGTGTGTTTCTGCGCGATGTCATGAAGCTCAATCTGACCACTCGCAACTTCCGCATCTTCAGCCCGGATGAGACGACGTCCAATCGCTGGAACGCAGTACTCGATGTCACGGGACGGACGACGACCGCAGAGATCCTGCCGTCGGACACGGATCTCTCGCCGGAAGGCCGCGTGATGGAGATGCTCAGCGAGCATCAGTGCGAGGGCTGGCTGGAAGGTTATCTGCTCACCGGTCGCCACGGGTTCTTCAGCTGCTACGAAGCGTTCATCCACATCGTGGACTCGATGTTCAACCAGCACGCGAAATGGCTGAAGACCTGCAATCACATCCCCTGGCGCCGCCCCATCGCCTCGCTCAACTACCTGCTGACCTCGCATGTCTGGCGCCAGGACCACAACGGCTTCAGCCATCAGGACCCGGGGTTCATCGACCATGTGGTGAACAAGAAAGCCGAGGTCATTCGCGTATGGCTGCCGCCGGATGCGAACACGCTCTTGTATGTGACCGATCAATGTCTGCGCAGCCGTAATCTCGTGAACGTGATCGTCGCAGGCAAGCAGCCCCAGCCGCAGTGGCTGTCCATGAGCGATGCGATCAAGCATTGCAGCGAGGGCATCGGCATCTGGTCATGGGCTAGCAGCGATACGGAAGGCGAACCCGATGTGGTGCTCGCGTGCGCAGGCGACGTCCCGACGCTCGAAACGCTGGCGGCGACATCGCTGTTGCGCGAGTGGCTGCCTCACCTGAAGGTGCGCGTCGTGAACGTGGTCGATCTGATGACCCTGCAATCGCCGCGCGAGCATCCGAACGGGCTGTCGGACAGCGAATTCGATGCGATCTTCACGACCAGCCGGCCGATCATTTTCGCCTTCCATGGCTATCCGTTCCTGATCCATCGGCTCACGTATCGGCGCACCAACCATCGCAATCTGCACGTGCGCGGCTACAAGGAGGAAGGTACGACCACCACCCCCTTCGACATGACCGTGCTCAACGATCTGGATCGCTTCCATCTGATCGAGGCCGTCATCGACTTCGTGCCCAATCTGCGCGAGCGCGCGGCCCACATCAGACAGCGCGTGCGCGACAAGCTCGTGGAACATCGCGAGTACATCCGCATTCGGGGGGAGGACATGCCCGAGATCCGTCAATGGCATTGGTCATCCGGCCGACAATGAACGCAGGTTGAAACATGAAGAGCGGCGGCGACACTGCGAGAACATCCAGCGCGTGCGCCATCGCAGTGCTAGCCCTCGTGCTGGGCGGATGTCGCCGCAGCCCTCCGCCGCAACCCTTGCCCAGCCCGCAGGGCGAAGAGGCGGTACAAACCACCGCCCCCGCCCAAGCCGTGGCGGCACCGCAGGAGCTGCCCGCTTCCTACTCTGGAATGCTGCCGTGCGCGGACTGCGAAGGCATCCGGTATCAACTCGATCTGCGACGCGATCAGGTCTATTTCAGCCGGATGACCTATGTGGGCAAGCCCGAGCCCAATACCCTCGATGAAGTCGGCCGCTGGTCCCTGAGCGACGAGCCCGTGCTGACCCTTCAGCATGGCGGCGGTTCGCCCGAACGATGGGCGATGCTGGACGTCGGCTCGCTGCACAAGCTCGATGCGCAGGGGCACCCGATTGCCTCGCAACACAACTTCTCTCTCACGCGACAGCCGCAATACGAGCCGCTCGAACCCAGTCTCGAGCTGCGCGGCATGTACCGGCGCGTGGCCGAAGGCGGCGTGTTCGAGGAATGCCAGACAGGCCTGGCGCTGACGCTCGCGCCGCAATCGAACCGCGCGGCACTGGACACGGCTTTCGTGAAAGCACGCGGTACGAACGATGAACCCGTGCTGGCGACCATCCAGGGTCGGATCGCGAGGGGCCGGACGAGCGATCTGCTGGTCGTCGATGGATTCAAATCGATCGCGCCCAACGAATCCTGCAGCCCGATCGGCGTCACCCATGAGCTGGAAGGAACGCGCTGGGTGCTCGTGCGCTTGAACGAGGAATCGATCACGCTCGGTGACTCGCAACGCGAACCTTACATCGTGCTCGAGCCTACGGAGCGTCGCGTCTCAGGTCATGGCGGATGCAACCGGATCGTCGGGCGATATGAGGAAACCGGCCAGACGCTTCATTTCACGGAGCTGGCGATGACCCGCATGGCCTGCCCTCACCTGCCGCTCGAGGACGCATTTCAGAAATCATTGACCGCCGCGAGCCAATGGAGCATCGAGGCGAATCAGCTTAAGTTTCTGGATGCGTCGGGAACGATCGTGGCGCGCTTCGAAGCACGCAATCTGATGTAAGGATCGGGCTTTCCCCCTTTGGCGATGCAATCTCGCCACTGTTATTGCGGTGTTACAGGGGGTTCTGCTGCACGCTGGCGGGGAGCGCAGGTACTATGCGACCCCTTCGCCCTGTCCCGACCTCATGAACTCGCAACGCTGGAAATCCCTGACCGCCTGGCTGCGCTCGCATGTGATCGCAGTCTGTGTGGTCGCATCCTTGATCGCGCTCTACGCACTCTGCGGTTTCCTGCTGGTACCGCGCATTGCACGCCATCAGATCGAAAACTTCGTCACGCAAGAGCTGCATCGCAACGTGCAGATCGGCGAGATCCGCTTCAATCCGTTCTTCCTCGATACCAGTATCGAAAACTTCGCGTTGCGCGAGGCCGATGACACGCCGATCGCATCGTTCCGCCTGCTCTATGTGAATCTGCAGCTGTCCTCGTTGTGGCATCGCGCAGCCGTGCTGCGCGAAGTGCAGCTCGCCGGACCGGATATCGACGTGATCGTCGATCGCGACGGCACCGTCAATCTGTCGCGCCTCGTGCCCGAATCCGCGAATAACGAAGCGAGCGCCCCCGATGCGCCGCCGCCGCAGGTTCGCATCGGCCATTTGCAGGTGCTCGATGGGCGTGTCAGCGTCACCGATGCGAGTCGCGGCAAGCCCTTCACGGTAACACTGGAACCGGTGCGCTTTGCGCTCGAGGATTTCCGGACGCAGCCCGGCTATCTGAATGCGTACGCCTTCACCGGTCGAACCACCGCCGATGAAGTGTTGCGCTGGTCGGGCGACTTCACCGTGCAACCCGTCGGTTCGAAAGGCCGCTTCAGTATCGAGAACCTGCAGGCGCAGACGCTCGATGAGCTGATCGACGACGCAATGCCGACACAACTCGTCACAGGCTCGCTGTCGCTCGAAGGCACCTACGGACTCGCTCTCGATCCGGCGCTGTCGCTGGAACTGAATCTGCCCGCGATCCAGATCCGCGAGCTGGCATTGAATGAGCGAGGCACGAACGCGGCACCGCCCGTGCGCATTGGCGCGCTGACTCTCGACGGTGTGCGGTTCTCGTATCCGGAGCGTCGACTGAGCGCAACGTCGATCGAAGCTCGCAACGCTCACCTGGATGGCGTTCTGGAAGCGGACAAGAGCTTCAATGTGACGCGTGTCTTCGCCAGCGCACCGACCGAGCCTGCTTCGCAAGAGGCGACCAGCGTAGCGAGTGAAGCGACCCCTGAGGCTCCCTGGGCCGTGCATGTCGATGCAATTCGCGTCCTCGACTCCAGCGTGATCGCTGAAGATCGGAGCGTCTCGCCGGCGGCGCGTTTCGAGCTGCATCCCGTGCAACTGACGATCGCCGATTGGGATTCCGATCCGGCACATCCCATGCAACTCGATGCCGATATCGGCGTGAACGGAAGCGGCCGGCTCGGGATGAAAGGCACGATCGCGCTCGCGCCCCTGCACGCTTCGCTCGCGCTCGATGCGTCCCGACTGAATCTGACAGCGCTACAGCCCTATGTGGAACAGGCGACGGCGATGACGCTGCATTCGGGTGAGCTGAGTCTGCAAGGCAATCTCAGCTACACCGAGCGCGACGACTCGCGTCTGCCGGTGGCGTTCAAGGGCAATGTGCAGATCAGCGATCTGCGCACGACCGATCAGTTCATCCGCCAGGACTTCGTGCGCTGGAAACAACTCTCGATCGACGGCATCGATCTGTCCGAGCGCCGCCTGGACATCCAGCGGATCGTCGCGCGCCAGCCCTATGCGCGCGTGGTGATTTCTCAGGATCGATCGCTCAATGTCGCCAAGGTTTTGCGGCTCGAGGACAGCGATGAAGCGTCGACTGAAGCCACCGCGAACTCACAACGCGCTTCGGCGCAGTCCGAGTCCACGCTCCCGACGCGAATCCGCTCCGTGCAGTTCATCGACGGCTCGGCACGTTTCGCGGACTACTCGATTCAGCCCTCGTTCGCGACAGGCATCCTGGGGCTGAGCGGCGGCGTCACGGGACTCTCGTCCGATCCGAAATCGCGTGCGAAGGTCAAACTGCAGGGCAAGGTGGACCGATACGCGCCGGTCGAGATCGCAGGCGAAGTGAACCTGCTCGCCGCCGCGAAGTTCAGCGACATCGGCATGAGCTTCCGCAACATGGAGCTCACGACCTTCAATCCCTACTCGGGCAAGTTCGCCGGCTACAACATCAGCAAGGGCAAGCTCTCGACCGATCTGCACTACAAGGTCGAGGACCGCAAGCTCGATGCCACGCATCACATCGTGCTCGACAATCTGGAGTTCGGCGAAAAGACGGATTCCAAGGACGCGGCGCCGATTCCATTGAAGCTCGCCGTGGCGATCCTGAAAGACCGGCAAGGCATCATCGACCTGGATCTACCGGTGTCGGGCACGCTCGACGATCCATCATTCAAGCTCGGCCCGATCGTCTGGAAAGCCTTTCTCGGGCTGCTGAACAAAGTCGTGACTGCACCTTTCGCGGCACTCGGCGCCTTGTTCGGCGGCGGCGAGGATCTGGCGTTCGTCGAGTTCGCGCCAGGATCCGCAACGCTCGATGCGACGCAGGCAACGAAGCTCAATACGCTGAGCAAGGCGCTCGTCGAGCGTCCGCAACTTCGGCTCAACGTGCCCCTGACGGTGCTCACATCGCGTGATGCCGAGGGTGTCGCCCAAGCTGCTCTCGATGCAAAACTCCCGGACGACGCAAAGTCGCCGCCGACGGATGACAAGAGCAAGAAGGCACGGCTCGAGCTTCTGGAGAAAATCTATGCCGAGAGCACGGGCAAGCGTGTCGAGTATCCGGCCGAGGTCACGAAGGACAAGGAGAAACAGCTCGACGCGCAGCTCGAATCCGTACACACGCAACTCCTGGCTGCGCTGCGACCGACGGACGATCAACTGACCATGCTTGGCCGGCGACGCGCGCGCGCCGTTCAGGAGGCATTGCTCAGCAACACCGAGCTCAGTGCCGACCGGATCTTCATCACCGCGGACGGCAAGGAGCCGAAGTTCGAACACGATCGCGTGCAGATGGAAATGAAGCTCGAATAGGCGCTGTTGACCACCTCGCGAGGAGCTGCGACATTGCGCGCACATTCGCGAGGACACTATGAATTACAACATGACGCGATGGTTGAGCCTGCTCCTGGTCACGCTCGTTTCCACGAGCTTCGGCGAAACGCCGCAGAAGCCTGCGACGAACAAGTCCACGCAGTCCGCGGCCGCAAGCAGCGAGCGCAACAGCTGTCTGAGCTACTGCGATAGCGTCGAGGCTCAATGCAGCAGCGACGTGCGGCGCGCCCGCAGCGAATGCTCCAAGCGCGCGGCCACGCAGAATCGCGATCCGTTCACGATGCGCAACAACGATTACGGATACTTCTGCGGCTATTTCGGCAATGCCAATGCCTGCGGCACCGGCGCTTACAGCGGCGCATGTCGCAGCCGCTTCTCACGCACGTACGGTCTGTGCGTGGCCGCGATTCAGGAGAACGTCGCCTCTATGCGCTATGACTGCCAGCAGACCGAGCGCACCGCGCAAGCGTACTGCCGCGACGAGCTGCGCGAATGCAAGGCGAGTTGTCCGAAGGAATGAACCTGTGCGGCAGATGCCGCGCTAAACCTTCTCGATCACCATCGCGATCCCCTGTCCGACGCCGATGCATAGCGTGCACAGCCCATAGCGGGCCGATTCGCGCTCGAGACGATTGATCGCCGTCGTCACCAGCCGCGCACCGCTCGCACCCAGCGGATGTCCGATCGCGATGGCACCGCCATTGGCATTCACGTGATCGGCCGCATCCGGCAGCCCGAGTTGCCGGGTGACGGCGAGCACCTGAGCCGCAAAGGCTTCGTTGATCTCGACGACGTCGATCTGCGCAAGCTCGAGACCTGTCAACGCCAGCACCTTCTGTGTCGCAGGCACCGGACCGATTCCCATGATGCGCGGCTCGACGCCTGCGACGGCCGTCCCGAGCAAACGCGCGCGCGGCCGCAGCGACCACCGATCGACCGCGGATTCGCTCGCGAGCAGCAGCGCGCAGCTTCCATCGTTGATGCCCGAAGCATTGCCTGCAGTGACGGTGCCGTCGGCTTTGACGACCGGCTTCAACTTCGCGAGTGCTTCGAGCCGGGTGTCGGGCCGTGGATGCTCATCGCAGGCGACGACGGTTTCGATGCCCTTGCGTTCGAGCGTCATGGGCATGATTTCGGCATTGAAGAAACCACTCGCCTGCGCGCTGGCACAACGCTGCTGACTGCGCCATGCAAACGCATCCTGGTCCTCACGCGAAATGCCGAATTCACGCGCCAGGTTCTCCGCCGTCTCGGGCATGGAATCGACGCCATACAACCCACGCATGCGCGGATTCACGAAGCGCCATCCGAGGGTGGTGTCTTCGATCTGCGCCGAGCGTGAGAAAGCGGTGTCCTGCTTCGACATCACGAAGGGTGCGCGCGACATGCTTTCCACGCCGCCGGCCATCACGATCTGGGCCTCGCCGCAGCGAATCGCTCGCGCGGCAAGGCTCACGGCTTCGAGGCCCGAGCCGCAGAGCCGATTGATCGTCGCACCCGCAACGGCAGGCGGCAGCCCCGCGAGCAGCAGCGACATACGCGCCACGTTGCGGTTGTCTTCGCCCGCCTGATTCGCACAACCGAGATAGACATCATCGACTGCCGCGGGATCGAGTGACGGATTGCGATCGATCAATGCGCGCAGGACCTCCGCGGCCAGATCATCGGTGCGAACATGCGCCAGAACTCCGCCATAGCGTCCGAAGGCAGTTCGCACCGCATCGCAAATGAAAACGTCGCGCATGGACTCGAGTGTACAAAGCCGAGGCGGGCTCGGGCCAATGCGCTCGCATCGTCGTATTCAGGTTTTGCTGTGCAGGTTTCGCAGCAATAATGAGCAGGCCTCGCTTCCGCACTGCTCGCGCACACTCTTCGAACGATTTCACCCGCATGCAATCGACTCAACTTCGCGGCCTGCTGTCCATGATCGCCGCCGTCGCGACGTTCGCGGTCATGGACATGTGCATGAAGCGGCTGGTCGAGGTCTATCCCGCCATGCAGGTCACGTTCCTGCGCGCTGCCGCCTCCCTGCCCTTTCTTCTGCTCGGCACGGCGCTGTTCGGCCGCTTCCGCGATCTCATCCCGAAGCGTTTCGTACTGCACGTGGTTCGCGGCTGTCTCGCCGTCATGACACTCTGGTTCTTCGTCTACGCGGTGCAGTTCCTATCGCTCGCGGACACGTATGCGATCTTCATGTCTGCGCCGCTGCTGATCACGGCGCTGTCGGTACCCGTACTGAGAGAACAAGTGGGTTGGCGCCGGTGGCTGGCAGTGATCGTCGGCATGATCGGCGTATTGGTCGTCCTCAAGCCCAGCGGCACCGGACTCATTACTCTGGGCGGACTCGCCGCACTGACTTCAGCCGTGGGCTATGCGCTCAGCGCACTCACGATCCGCGTTCTTTTGCGCACCGATTCCGGCGCGGCGACCGTGTTCTGGTCATTGCTGTTCGTGACCCTGGTCAGCGGGACGATCGCATCGTTTCAATGGGTGAGCCTGCAATGGCAGCACTGGCAGTGGATTCTGGCGGTGGGACTGGCCGGTGCCGTCGGCCAATATCTGATTACTCACGCCTTCCGGCTTGCGGCAGCGGCAACGCTCGCTCCCATCGAATACACCGCGCTGATCTGGGGAATGATCTTCGACTACGTTCTGTGGGCGACCATCCCCGGCGCCCGCATGCTGTTCGGCGCGGCAATCATCGTGGCGAGCGGGATGTATGTGATCTATCGCGAGCGCGCTCGCGATAAATGAGTAATGAGCAGTGAGTAGTGAGCAATGAATAGAGAGCAATGAGTAACGAGGAATGTTCAGACACAAGGCGGCTCACTCATCACGCATCACCCATCACTCATCACTTGTCCATCACTCATCACTCGAGTACTGCCCTGAAACAGCACGAGCGCAACGCCTAACAGGACCAGCAACGTGGCTACGACGGTGGTCGACGTCACTTCTTCACCCAGGATCAGCGCGCCCAGAATCAGCGCGACCACGGGATTCACGAGTGCATAGGTCGTGACCTTGGACGCGGAGACACGCGTCAGGAGCCACAGATAACAATTCAGCCCGATGATGCTGCCGAACACGATGAGATAGAGCACGGCGAGCCACGAGGACATCGATACCGAGGCCGGCGAAAAGTGAGCCCATTCGCCATCAAGCAGACTGAGCATCATCTGGAACAGCCCACCGAAGAGCACTTGCAGCGCGGTGAATCCGAGAACGTTGTCCTTGCTGGCCGTGCGCTTCTGCCAGAGCGTGCCGAGCGCCCATCCCAGAACAGCCGCGAACATCGCAATCAGATGCAGCGGCTGCGCCGTGCCGGCCACGCTGTGCGTGTGCATCACGATCGTCGCGACACCGGCAACCGCAAGCGCAGTACCGATCAATCCCTGTTGCGTGGGGGCACGCTTGCTGAAGAACGCCCAGTCGAGGATCAGCACCGTCACCGGCATCGCAGTCACGATGAGCGCAGCAATACCCGAAGGAATGCCCTGCTGCGCCCAGATGACCAATCCATTGCCGATGCCCGCGAGCAATACACCGCATGCAGCCGCCGCTCCCACATTCACTCCCGCAAAGGGCTCGGGGCTGCGCAGGCGCACCCAGGCAAACATCAGCGCGCCTGACAGCAGGAAGCGGATCGCGCCACTGATGAAGGGCGGCAAGGTTTGAATGGAGATCGCAATCGCGAGATACGTCGTTCCCCAGATGATGTAGATGGCTGCGAAGGCCGCCACGATGGCGAGCGATGCTGAGGTCAACGAACGGATAGGTACGCGCATTGTGCACAGTCTAGAGGAAAGTGGCGGCCAATACAGCTTCAGGTAAACTGATGGTCGACCGATACAGTTGTGAAAGGGAAGTACGACGATGTCCTCGCAACCGCCGCTCCTGTACGAACGCGTCGCTCGCCTGGTCGAAACACAGATCGCGACCGGCACGCTGCGCGCCAACGACCGCATTCCCTCCGTGCGCAGCATGAGCCGCACGGCGAAGGTGAGCGTCTCGACCGTCGTGCAGGCCTACGTGCACCTGGAGAACATCGGACTCATCGAGGCGCGGCCACAGTCCGGATTCTATGTGCGCAGGCCCAGCGTTCAGCCCGTGCCACAACCACGCGCCAAGGTCACCCGCTCGCGTCGTCCCGTTTCCGTTGCGACCGAAATGCTCGATACCTGTCGCGAGGCCATGAGCCGCAGGGACATCGTGCCGCTGAATGGCGCTTTCACCTCGCCTTCGCTGTATCCGAATCAGCGACTGAACAATCTCACGCGCGAAGTGCTGCGCGACCGGCCGTATCACGCAGGAGAGATCATCATGCCGCCCGGCGATCCGGAGCTGCGGCGTCAAGTCGCGAAGCGCATGGCACTCGCAGGCGCACCGACCGATCCGGAGCATGTGGTGATCACGGGTGGTGCCATGGACGCCATTACGCTGTCGTTGCGCGTGCTGTGTCAGCCGGGCGATGCGGTGCTGGTCGAATCGCCGACGTATTTCGGCCTGCTGCAAGTGATCGAACATCTTCAGCTCAAGGTCGTCGAGATCCCGAATCGCCCGGGCATCGGCATCGATCCCGAAGATGTGCGAAACGCCGTCCGCGGAACGCGGCTGGGCGCCGCCGTCCTGATGCCGAACTTCAACAATCCCGCCGGCACGCTCACGTCCGATGAAGCCAAGCGCGAGATCGTCTCGATCCTCACCGGACAAGAGATTCCGATCATCGAAGACGACATCTACGGCGACCTGCATTACGGCAGCACGCGACCGAGCTCGATGCGCGCATTCGACGAGTCCGGCCTTGTCATCTGCTGCGGCTCCGTATCGAAGACGATCGCGCTCGGCTATCGCATCGGCTGGGCCGTGAGCCCACAGTTTCATGCCGAGATCGCGCGCGCCAAGTTCTTTTCCTCGGTGGCATGCCCGACCCTGCAGCAGCTCGTGCTGGCTCGTTATTACGCAAGCGGAGGATACGATCGGTACCTGCGTCGCGTCCGCACGGCGCTCATCCAGAACTCGCAGCTGCTCATCGATGCGGTGGCCAAACACTTTCCGACAGGCACGCGCATCGCGCGACCGGCAGGCGGCCTCGTGATCTGGACCGAGCTGCCGACCGGAGTCGACGCCAACGAGTTGTTCCGCACCGCACTTGCGAGCCGGATCGGCATCGCGCCGGGCGTGGTGTTCTCCGCCAAAGCGGATTACCGCAACTACATCCGCCTGAGCTGCGGGCTGCCCTGGTCGCCGACGATCGAACGCGCCATCGAAAAGCTCGGCAAGCTCGTAGGTTCGTTGGCGGGACATTAGTGTCTCCAGGTCAGCACGACGTGGGCCAACCCTCGATGAGCCAGCCCTCGAAAGCATCGAGTGACGAAACGATCGAGCCTTTGAGCTCGCTAAGTTTCGTCACTCCCGCGGCGGAATCCGTCTTCGCCGATCGCGCGGCGAGTCTCGTCAGCGATCAGGGTGATTCCTCTTCACGGAACAGAATGGATGCCTTCGCAGGAATGACGGAGGCAGGCGCGCCGGGGCCGACGCAAAAGCAGATGCGGGACTGCAGCGCGCACTTCCGAGCCAACTCGCGATTCTGGCTCTGACCCACGCTGCAGTCCCCGCAAAACGACACCTCACCGCCGTATCGGCGCGGATGAGTCGGCACCGGCGTCAGCCAGTGCGGGCATCTCGGACTGGGTGATCTCAGTGATCTGAACATCTCCGTGCGGTGCGTTCGCACCGTTGATGGCCAGCACGAACGAGTACACGACGACGCCGAGTACGATCACGGCACTCGCGGCGATCATGGTCGAGGCCACTAAATTGACTAGCTTGTACATGAGTGTCTCCTTCCTGATCGTTTCTCACCGGGGCTGAAGCGCCCAGGGACGTTCATCGGCGTGACGCTCGTCAGCGCGACGCTCTTCAGCGCGACGCTCATCAGCGGAATCGCCAAGCCACCGCGGGCTCTGTGAGTGCGTGCGCTGCACACGACCCGCCTCGCACGATGGCGCCGTCCGTGCCTGTTCGCGTTCCAGACGCAGGCGATCGGCCTTCAACTTGGCCATCGTGATGAACAGGTATTCGTCCATGGCACCCTCCTCGAGCTGTGAAAATTGCTAATGGAGGCGTAGCCTAGTTCCGGGGAATTTCCGTAAAAAGCGATTGTTTGTATGCCGAAACTATGACCTTGCGTCATAGCTCCTGGAGAGAAATGGCAAACCCAGCCGGGACGAGACGCTCACGTCGTCCAAGCCAGTCGCGACCTGTTGATCTGACATCGAATCGACCATGAAACGAATTCCAGTGGGACCGTTGAGAGCCTTCGACGTCGCGGCGCGCACACTGAATCTGAGCGCGGCGGCCGAAGAGATGAGCGTGACGCACGCAGCTGTGAGCCGTCAGGTGAAGCAGCTCGAAGAGCGTCTGGGCGTGAAGTTGTTCGAACGATTGCCGCGAGGACTTCGACTGACGGCGCACGGCGCATTGCTGGCCGAAGGCACGCGCGAAGCATTCGATCGTCTCGCGAGCGCGCTGGAAGACGTCTCGTGCCCAGCGGTCCGTCGCAAGCTCACGATCTCCACGTTCGCCTCGCTGTCTGCGCGCTGGCTCATGCCACGCGTGCAGTCGTTTGCGGAGCGCTTTCCCGACGTCGATCTGCAAGTGCTGACATCCACACGACTGGTCGACTTCGCGCGTGAAGACGTCGATATCGGCATTCGCTTCGGCAGCGGCATCTACCCCGGACTGCATGTGGTGCCGCTATTCCAGCCGCGCGACATCGTGGTGTGCTCGCCCGCCTTGCTGAAGAAAGGGCGCAAGCTCGAGCGGCCAGCCGATCTGAACCACTTTCCGCTGCTGCATGACGATTCATACGAAACCTGGGAACGATGGCTCGCGGCAGCAGGCGTGAAGGATGTGAACCCGCGCCGAGGCGTTATCTGCGGCGATCGGAACTCGATGTTGCAGGCGGCGCTCGAAGGCCAGGGTGTCGCCATCGCCTCCGGCGTTTTCGTCGCGAACGAACTGGCCGCCGGACGATTGATGCAGGTCTTCAGCGATGCGGTCCGATCGGAGTTCGCCATCTACGCAGTGTGCGTGCCACGCAGACTCAGCGATCCACTGGTGGCCGGAGCACTCGAATGGCTGGCAGCCGAAGCGGTGACTTCACCCGATGCTCACACGCCCAAGCCGTGAGCCCTACTTCTTCTTGAACAGCGCTTCCAGATCCGCGCGCGCCTTGTCACTTGCCGACACAGGTGCCGGCGCCGCCCCGCCGAACAATGCTTCGAGGCTGGCCTTGGCTTTCGCCGCCTCATCCTGAGGCGCATTGGACCAGGCATCGGGGCGCGGCTTGAAGTAATCGCAGAAGTTCGCGCGCTCCTTGTCCTTAACTTCTTCCGCGACGGTCTCACGACAATGCTTGGCCACACTCGTGCTGTACCACTCGCACAGCTTGCACACGTGCAGCTCCGCCCCGCACTTGAGACATTCTTCCAGGCGCCGCAACGGCAACGTGTACTCGGCGAGCGAAGCGCCGCATTTCCAACAGATCAGCTCGGACATACGGAAAATCTAGCCGCAAGGACCGCAAAAAGGAATGAAAGACGAGGTTCGTAAGGCGCAAAGAACTGCCGGCTTGGAGCCCGTAACGGCCGCGATACACCAATGCTGGCTCGCCTTCCGCAACCGCTGTTCACCGTTTCCTTTTTGCGGTCTTTGCGGCTGGATCCCGCGTTCTCAATGAGAGTGCGAAGCGATCTCGTCGTAGCCGCGGCCGACGAACTCGATCAGGCAGATGCCGTGGCCGAAGGGATCGGCGAGCATGGCGATCTTGCCCCAGTTGTTCGTGCGGATCTGGCCTTCCAGGCGAGCCCCCGCATTGCGCGCCTTGTCGACCGCCGCTTCGATCGTATCGACGACGAAGTCGAGATGCACGGGCGTCCAATGGCGCGCGTACGAACGCAAGTGGCGGCTGGAAATCGACGCGACGGTGCCGTTCGGTTTAGCCAGCAGATAAATCGGCGCATTCGCACCGAGCAACTCCACGGCGTCGCTGCCGAAGCGACGGCCGACCGTCAGATCGAGTGCAGCGCAATAGAACTCGACCCCTTTCTTCAGATCATCGACATCGATGTTGATGAGTAGCGATGCAGGCACGTGAAGACCTCTGCGTGGAGTGAGGCGCGAGTGTGCAATCGTCTACACCCAGCGACAAGCGACGCGAGAAGCAGACAGGCTGGTTGCAAGTGCGTAGATGAATTGACCGCATTGCGCGACGCATCGCGCTGGTGAGGACGGTGATGACGGTGATGAGGTGATGGCGGCCAGCGGGAACGGGACGCGGCCGTGAAAATGCCCGCACTTTCATCACCGGCATCACGGCCATCACCGGTATCACCGCCATCACTTCCATCACCATCATCACCTTCTCCCCACGCATAACTCTCATTCCATCCGCCCCCTGATTCCGGGGTCGCGCCTATGCGAGAGTTCGTGCCATGAACACATCAACTCTTCGTACTTCACAGGCGCAGGCTACGGCTCGCCGAGGCGTCGCCCGCATCGTCAATGCGCTCAGCACGCTGGAGGGCGGCGGATTCCCGGTTCGCCGGCCGTTCCCTGTGCAGGGCTTCAGTCACTTCGATCCGTTCCTGCTGGTCGATCATCTGGGGCCGGTGCAATGGCCGGCAGGTAAGGCCATCGGAGCACCCGATCATCCGCATCGCGGCTTCGAGACGGTCACGTACGTGCTCGCTGGCGAGAATGAGCATCGCGATTCCTTCGGCAACGTCGACGTGCTGAAGGCCGGCGATGTGCAATGGATGACCGCGGGCGGCGGCGTGATTCACTCGGAGATGCCGACGGCCGAATTCCAGCGGACGGGCGGCGTGCAGCAGGGCTTTCAGATCTGGGTGAATCTGCCGGCGGCGGACAAGATGATGACGCCGCGCTACCAGACGCTGCGTGCCGCTGAAATTCCAGTGGCACGTTCGGAGGATGGACGCGTCCAGGTGCGTGTGATCGCCGGCGAATCGCTCGGCGTGAATGCCCGGATCGACACGCGAGTGCCGATTCAGATGCTGCACTTCACCATCGCACCCGGCGGATCGCTGCTCCAGTCCGTTCCAGCCGAGCAGAACGCTCTGATCTACGCGTTCGCAGGAAGCGCTCTGATCGGCGAGGAAGGCCGTGAACTTCGCGAAGGTCAGGCGGCACTGCTGGGAAGCGGCGATGAGATCCGCATCGCCGTAGCGAACGATGCCGCAGCTCCCGCCGAACTGTTACTGCTCGCCGGCAAGCCGCTCAACGAGCCTGTCGCCCGGTACGGTCCGTTCGTGATGAACACCCGCGAACAGATCGAGCAGGCGTTCATCGATTACCAGAGCGGCCGATTCGGCGTGATTCCTCGGCGAGACTGAGATCAGGAAGATCTCCACGGATCACGGGGTCACACGGCTTGGCTCAAATCGACAGCGGGTCTTCACCAGACCCGCTGTTCGATTCGACGCGGTCTGTTTGGGCGCTCTTCAATTTAAATTGCTCTCCCCGCGGCCCCTCCGCCCTGCATCACCCGTGGAGAGTCTTTACCTTTCCGCTCATAGACCCACGCCGAGCGGGATCAGCGCGCCATCATACGGACGCTCTTCAATTTAACGCTCTCCCCGCGGCCCCTCTGCCCTGCATCGCCCCGTGGAGACTTCTTAATCTTTCCGCTCTTAGACCCACGCCGAGTGGGATCAGCGCACCGATCATGGGGACGCTCTTCAACTAATGCTCTCCCCGTGGCCCCTCCGCCCTGCATCACCCCGTGGAGACTCTTTGATCTGCTCCAAGACCACGCCGAGCGGCGTCAGCCGCGCGGCCGCAGCTCGTGCTCCAGCTGCCTGGTTTCGACGGTTTTGCCTTCGACGAAGTAGTAGACGAGATAGGCCAGGCCGATGCCGAGCGGGATCAGCGCACCGATCATGGGAATGTCGCCATCGGTGATCCGACCGATCAGTAATGCGAGACCGATGAAGAACCAGACGAGACCCGGAAGCAGCGAGCTGCGGCGGCCGCGCGCGCTCTTGCCGTCGATCAGCTCGATCGGCAGGGGGGGGATGTCCATACCGCGCTCGATTGCAGCCATCCGCTCGGTGTGATGCAGATCCATGAAGCGACGGCGCTTGCGATAGCTCAGGATGATCCAGATCACTGCGGGGACGAAGGAGATCCCGAAGGTAATCGCAACAATAGGAACCAAGTCGGAAAGCATATGTGCCTCGTGGATGGGACGGTCAGGTGCAGGTTAAGGGTTCAGACGCCATACCCTTTCGCAAGGTTGCAGCACGTCTGACGTCTCGATCGGTCGATGCCCGAAAGCAGCCGGTAGATGGCGGTCGCTGCGCCACAAGCACTCCGGGCTGGCTGCTAAAGTTCTACCCGCGCCGCCATCGCAGCTGGCGCAACCTTTTCAGGGAAGCCAACGTCCTAAACCTCAATGAGCCTGGCAGCCGCACCTCAAGCCGACGCCGACATCCAGGCGCTGCTCCAGGCAAAGAAGTACCGCGAGGCATTCGCGTTACTGCTGCCGCGCTATCGGGACAAGGTTTTTCGCTTGACCTACAGCATGTTACGCAATCACGCCATGGCCGAGGACACCACCCAGGACGTCTTCATGCGCATCTGGCGTGCGTTGCCGGGCTACGGCGCGCAGTCCTCGCTATCGACCTGGATCTATGCGATCTCGCGCAATGCCTGCCTCTCGGAGCTGCGCAAGAAGCGTCCGACGGTGTCGATGAATGGCGATGAGGACGAATACGATGCCGAGGTCGCCGCCATTGCAGCCCCCGACTCCGACGATTCGGCGACGGTGAGCGTGACCCAGTTGCTGGATCGGCTGCCGGAACGTTATCGACAGGCTGTGACCCTGTTCTATATGGAAGACAAGTCTTACGAGCAGACTGCGGAAAGCCTCGGACTGCCGCTCGGCACGGTCAAAGCCCTGCTTCACCGTGCGCGCAAGCGTCTGATCGAGCTGAACCGCGAAACCGAAGCGGACGCACTGGCGTAGTACTGACATGACGACGCGCAACTCTTTCGACGCGAACGAGCCTTCACAGCACATCCTGGACTGGAACGACCGACTCCAGGACTGGCTGGAGGAGGATTTTTCGCAGACCGATCGTGCCGAATTCGAACGGCATCTGGCCGGCTGCGAGATCTGTCAGGAGCAGGTGGCGCAGTTTCGTGCGCTCGATTCCTCGCTGAGCGCAAGCCTGCCGAGCCTGCAGCTGGGCGCCTCGTTCGACGCGAGGATTCTGTCCCAGATCGACAGCCTGGATGAGAAACGTCGGGTGGCCGCCGTGCAGCAGGCCGAAGAAGAGCGCCGACGCAGTCTCGACGCGTTGGCGCGCAGCTGGCGTCGTACGTTGGCGTTCGTGGTGCCGGGAATCCTGGGTGGCATCGCACTCGCGTTCGTGCTCGTGGGATCCATCGACAGCTCCGGCCTCTTCGACAAGATCGCCCTTGAAGGCGCCAGCGAACTCGGCGGCAATGCCAGCCTCATTCCGGCCCTGCTGACTGCAATGCTCGGCGCAGTCTGTGGCGGCATCATGGCGCGATGGTTAGCGCGGACGGGCGAATAGCGGACAGATCCGCAACAGCGGCGCTTACACTACGCGCCGTTCCCCAGGAAGACCGCCAACAACAATCATGAGCTTGCGCTCGGCTACTGCACACGCGGACGCGTCGCACGCAGGTCACGGGAAACTCGTTCTCACCGCGCTCGGCGTGGTCTTCGGCGATATCAGTACCAGCCCGCTGTACGCACTACGCGAATGCTTCAGTGCCGAGCACGGTATCGCTGTCAGCCATGAGAACGTCATCGGCCTGTTATCGCTGATCCTGTGGTCGCTGATCCTGGTGATTTCGATCAAGTACGTAACCATCGTGCTGCGTGCCGACAATCGCGGCGAGGGTGGTGTACTCGCGCTCAGCACACTGCTTTCGCAGGCCAGCCGCGACTGGCGCGTGTGGGGACCCGTAAGCGCGGTTGGCCTGTTCGGCGCGGCACTCTTTTTCGGTGACGGCTTCATCACACCCGCCATCTCCGTGCTCAGCGCCATGGAAGGCCTGTCCGTCGCCACGCCACGTCTGCATCATTTCGTCGTTCCTGGCGCCCTGCTCATTCTCACGACGCTGTTCCTCGTTCAGAAGCGAGGCACGGGCGAGATGGGACGCATGTTCGGCCCGGTAACGCTCCTGTGGCTGATCTCGCTGGCGCTGCTCGGCGTGCGATGGATCATCGACACGCCGAGCGTGCTGCTGGCCATCAACCCGCTCAATGCCGTTCGGTTCTTCGCCGAGAACGGGACTCATGCCTTCGTCGTGCTCGCCTCGGTATTTCTTGCGATCACCGGCGGCGAAGCGCTCTACGCGGACATGGGTCACTTCGGCCGTTCGCCGATCCGACGCGGCTGGTTCTTCATCGTGCTGCCCGCGCTGGTGCTGAATTACTTCGGTCAGGGCGCGCTGCTGCTCTCGAACCCGGAGGCGGTCTCCAATCCGTTCTATCTGCTCGCACCGACCTGGCTGCTGCCGCCGCTCATCGTGCTCGCGACCTGTGCCACGGTGATCGCCTCGCAGGCAGTGATATCCGGCGTGTTCTCCGTGACACGACAGGCGCTGAATCTTGGCTATCTGCCGCGAGTGCGCGTCGAGCATTCCTCGGAGCATGCGATCGGCCAGGTCTACGTGCCTTCGGTCAACTGGGTGCTGTTCGTCGGAACGATCACACTCGTGCTGGCCTATCGTTCTTCCAGTGCGCTTGCAGGCGCCTATGGCATCGCTATATCGAGCACGATGCTCATCGACGGCATCCTCGTGATCATGCTGCTGCAGGTACGCAAGTCGCCCCACTACCGCCTCTACATCAGCGTGCTCGCTTTCATCCTGCTCATCGAGTTCGCCTTCTTCCTGTCGAACACGCTCAAGCTCGACGATGGCGGATGGCTGCCCGTCGCTGCCGCTGTGGTCGTCTATGTCCTCATGAGCACCTGGCAGGAAGGTCGCCGTACGATCAACTGGCTGATCGCGCGCGAACAGATGCCGGTTCACGATTTCCTGACCATGATCCAGAAAGATCCGCCGCATGTCGTAGACGGCACTGCTGTGTACCTGGCCAGCGAAGCTGGCGGCATGCCGCGTGCGCTGCTCAACAACGTGCGCTTCAACCGCGTGCTGCACGAACGCAATCTGCTGCTGACGTTCGTGCGCCCGGAAGTGCCGTACGTGGCAGCAGAGGAACGGATCGAGGTGCAGACGCTCGCCCCCACGCTCTCACGCGTCATCGCGCGCTACGGATTCATGGAGACGCCGAACGTCGTGGCCACTCTTCGCGCGGCAGAGGAGAAAGGCATCGTGTACGAGCCGGAAGAGACGGTGTACTTCGTCGGTCGCGAGAATCCCGTGTTCGCCGAGGGCGGCGGAGGAATGCCGCTGTGGCGCAAGCGGCTGTTCGCTCTCATGGGACGCAACAGTCAGCTCGCCGCGATTCACTTCGGCGTACCGTCGCATCGGCTGCTCGAAGTGAGCAGTCAGGTGCGGCTGTAGAAGGCGCTAGCCGCCAGGGCCTGGGTGCTGGCCAGACTAAGAAGTTGAGCGTGTCAGGACGCGCTGGCTTCGACAGAAACATCGGCCGCGGCTGGGAACGATGCTTCGGGTCGATCCAGTTGCCGGAGGCGCTGTCGCAGCTGCGCGAGATGCTGCGCTTCTTCACGAAGAACCTGCTGCAAACGACGTTCGAGCGAAGCAGCCTGCCGCAGAGCCGAGTAGAGCGCGAGAAACAACATCAGCAACGCAATCGCCCCGGCCACCCACATGCTCGAGTCCCCGATGAAATGAAAGCAGCCTGCCGTGCTGCAGCGAGCTCAAGCGTACCGGGGGCCGACACTGCCGTGCAGATGGTCTCCGCACGAATGCGATCCAGTTCACATCGCCCACTTTCAGGAGTGTGCCCCGCCGATATCGAGCCGGCATTGTCGAAGGCTATGACCTGGGCCGGCAGATGTACGACTTGGGGAAGCTCTGATTTATCGACTTCCCCGGCGTTCACGAATCTGCCATGCCTGAAATGCAGCGGCGATCGAAGCGGCTGGCACTGCAACAGGCGAATCGATCAAAAGTTACCTGGATCAATACCTGTCACGGCTTCATGACGATATCGATCGCATGCAACAGACCCTCAATCAGAAGGAACCGCCGCTCAGCGATTCGGAACGCGACCGCCTGATCTATCGGCTGCGGGATCTCGAGCGCGAGTACGGTCGTACGGAATTCGATCTGCGCATGCTCGACATGCGCAGCCGCCGGCTCTAGTCAGCTTGCGCAGGCACAGTGCGCACGCGCTCGAGCCCGCACCAGAATGGCGATGCCGAACTCGATGCTCAGTTCAACAGATCGGCCATCTCGAGCACTGATTTCGCGACATCGCCCATACGTCGATTGCGCTCCATCGCCATGCGCCGCAGCGTGTGATAGGCCTCGTCCTCGCTCAATCCGCGCGCCTTCATGAGCAATCCCTTCGCGCGCTCAACGAACTTGCGTTCTGTCAGTTTCTGTTGTGCGGCATTCAGTTCCGTTCGCAGCTCCACAATGAACTCGTGCCGCATCAACGCCACGCGCACGATCGCAGGAACACGCTCCGCACTCAGCCCATCGACCACATACGCATCTGCGCCCGCGCGTACCGCCCGGCCGACCGCCTGCTCGGACGAATCCTCTGCAAACACCACCAGCGGCAACGAATGCTCGCCCATGGCATCGACGAGTCGATCCAGCAGATCGAGTTGCGGCGATTGAATCTGCAACACGATCAGCTCGGCACGCAGTTGATCGACCGCAGGCAAAGGCGCGTCGGGAGAGGCGATCTGCGCAGTTTCATGTCCGGCGAGCTTCAGACCCGCACGGATGATGTCCGCACGTTCGGACGACTCGGCAATGAGCAGTGCACGCACCATGGGCGATCCGTTGTTGGGATATCCCGGAGGTGCAAGGAGAATGCCAGAGAGACTAGGCCCTGGGTCCTAAGCCCTAGGCGCTAGGTCCTAGGCTCTAGGCTCTAGGCTCTAGGAAGAATGCGCGCTGCGCGCGACGGTACCCTCACTGCTTGAAAGCATCAGGCCTGGCGCCTCATGACCCGTAACTGCCGATCAGTAAGTGATGTCACCCCGGCGAAGGCGCGGAAGGCGGGCGAACTG
>JAFAEQ010000017.1 GCA_023423935.1 Pseudomonadota bacterium
ATCAGACGAAGAAGGGAAATCAGTGGTATTTCGGCATGAAAGCGCACATCGGCGTGGACAGCCGCAGCAAGCTGATTCACTCGGTGGTGGCGAGCGCCGCCAACGTGCACGACAGCCAGGCGCTGCCGTACTTGTTGCATGGAAAGGAGCGACGGGTGTGGGGTGACTCGGCCTATCGAGGTCAGCGTGAAGTGATTCGCAAGCACGCCCGGCATGCGCGCGACTTCACGCAACAGCAGGCTACGAGCAAGCGGCCACTGAGCGATCAACAACGCAGCCGCAATCGCACCAAGTCGCAGGTTCGCGCGAAGGTCGAGCACTGCTTCCTCATCATCAAGCGCATCTTCGGCTTCAACAAGGTTCGCTACCGCGGCCTGGCGAAGAATCTGCATCGACTGCAGGTGACGTGCGCGTTGACGAACTTGTTCAGCGCTCGGAACTACCTGCTGCGCAGGGCTGCGTGAAGATGAGCGCACGCCAGGCGCATAGCGCCACCCGGAAGATGGTCGATGGATCGCTTCCGCTGACAAATATCTCGCTCTGATTGCAGCTGATCCCACGATCATGCGTGTCGGCGGAGATTAATCAGACGTTCCCTAGATGTGCGCGGCATGATTGCTGCGACCTCGTCGTATTCACCTTCCGTCCCAGTCCTCTCGCTACAGACGAAGGAAAGGCTCGAGAAAGCTCCTACGGAAGTAGATGACTCCAGGTTCCGCTCTCACGCACACGAGGCGTGCCCAGAAGGATCGAAGCCAGAAGTATCAAAGCAGCTGCCGTCACGATTGCCGCTTCATCTCTGCTGCGCTCATCTCTTTCAGATACCCCACACATAATGCGGTGAGGTGCTGCTTCAGTCTTTCGAACGTGGCGCGATTGCCGCCGGCTTCGATGGTGGCCCGCGTCGGGCCCACGATCGATCCCACCAGCATGCGGCTCACGATCTGGGGTTGTTCGAAACGCGCATCGCTTGCCGTGATCAACATGTCCTGCACCGCCTGGGCACAGCGCAGCGATTCCTCCTTCACGATGGCATCGGCATTGACCGCCGCCGACGGCAAGTAGAGCGCGCGCGAGACTTCTGGCCGGCGGGTCTTCGCGTCGACGAAGGCGTCCATCATCGTGGCGCACATCTCGCCAATCGTCTTCCCGTGCGCAGCCTTGCAGGCTGCGATCGTGGCATCGACCACCTGACTGACATGTCGCTTCACCACGGCCGCCATCAACGCATTCTTGTTCGGAAAGTATTGATAGAGCGAGCCGATCGAAACGCCAGCCCGCTCGGCAATCTGGAGGGTGGTGATGTCGTCGAGACCATTGGCGAGCAGAACCTGAATGGTCGCCTCGAAAATGCTGTCGATGGTGACCTGTGAGCGTCGCTGCTGCGGCTTTTTCCGGGGGTTCAGCGACTCGACCCGCTTCCGTTTCATATGCGAATAGTCTCGCGATGACGTATTGCGCAAGATAACGCGATGCGCACCTTACGATATCGATATCGCGTGGCGTTGACCATCGCGCTGGGTTCAGGAGAGGTTCTGGCGTGTCAGCCGCCCGCGGGATTCGTCAATCCGCCCCTGCCGACGATCGCACCACTCGACCAGTTACTGGCGCACACCGAACGCAAGATCGTCGACAAGAGCCTGTCGGCCGTCATGCAAGGCGCCGCTCGTCCGCTCGAGGAAGCCATCCGGCCGACCCAGGATCTGCCCGGCGTGAGCGGCACGTTCCGGCTTTCAGACGGACCCTATGGAACACTCGGCGCGCGCCGGCTCGTCTGTCTTACCGACGGAAACTACTCGGTCGAGGAAGTGTTGTTGACCGAATCAGGCAGCGACGGCAATCGATTCCGGTACGTAGTGTGGAATTACACCAGCCCGAAGTTTCGCGACGTCGAATATGCCGTTGGTGAGTTCGTTCGCACGCAACCTAAACCCGAAGAAACTCACGTCACCTGGACTTATCGATTCGCGCTGAGGAAAGGCGCAGACCCGGAGCAGTTCCGCAAGACATTCCTGGAGACCTCGTTCGCGAGTTGGATGCGCAATGTGTTTGGAACGGCGCAGCCAAAGGCTCAGGACGAGCCTTGACCCGTCGCCGAGGGAATGCGTACAGAACCGGGCAGGACTATTTCCTTTTGGGTTCCGGCCGAAGGTTCGTGGGTTAAGTGATGCTACGATGACGTCGGCCTCGAGTCCCTTTACAAAGACACCAGAGAAGAAGACGGCCCGATTACTCGTTGCGGCGTCAGCATCAGCGTGCCGGCTCCCTTGCGGCTGCCCGCCGCCCAGAATGATGACGACCGCCTCAGCCGTTCTCTGCCCGCTGGTCATACCTGGGTCTGTGCTGCCGGGTAATCAGCCAGAACACCGCAGCCGCGATCGCGCCATAGAATGCACAGATGGCTGCAATCGCAATTGACGAAGCGCTCACGCTGGCAACGCCTCGTAGCGTTGGAAATACACAGTAGGCAACTAGTGCGCCCGTAAGCATGCCGGTAATGAGATAGGACCACGCGCTTGTCCAGCCCCTTCGCTGGAACAACAAGTGCAAAGGCATGCCGACAACAATCATTGCGGGGTACGCGAACATCGCAGTGAATTTCAGCGCCCATACCCTTCACTGAACTTTACGAAAAGAGACAAGACCAGCATGAGCAGCCCTGGCATTACTGGTGCTACAACAAGCCCTACCACTAGTCGCTTGATGCTATTTGTTGCTCTCCGACACGAACACATTGGTAAACAGATTGGCGGAGACGAGAAGCAATCTCATGAGAATTCTCCTGGATCACTCTGCGGTTGAGTCGCGAGCAAAAGTCGTAGGCCTTTGCGAGTCGAGCGCACACCGTGCGCGTGCTCGACGCGGTTGCTAGGCATCTGGAACCTCATGATTCAACTTGCTGCGCTCAAAGGCCAGGCAGACTTCTTCACGCATTGACTTGTACATGCCACTGTCTGCAGTAATGGGATCAAGACCTTCAGCACGAAAAACGGTGTCCAGGAACTTGTCGACGGATTGCGGCGGATTTTTCGTCAGACGCGCGCGCCACAGCGGCGGAAGACAAAAACCGTATGTCGTGCAGAGGGTCGTTAGCAACTGCCGAGCCTCGTGCTCGGAGAGCTTGCCGTCGACTGCATAAGCATGGGTGGCGCGCTTCGACATGTTTCTGATGCCTAATCGGAATAGGGAGACATCTCGCGATGTCCCTCCTCCCACACCATGCCAAACCTCGTTCTTCATGACCGTCGATACCGACACTGTTCTTCGCGTTATCCGCAAACGCATAGATGCCGAGGCAAAATTGTCGAAGCGCCTCATCTTCGACAAACGACGACCCCGAACCCTGAAATCCGCTACCGCCCGCGGCGTACTGAATGTACTAAGCGTCGCCAAGCGGGCTCGTTCCCGGTTCGACCAGACGAGCATGCATCGAGAACCAGCCGTGAGCTCCACGTAGCCCCAGTGTTTCAGTTTCCATGGCTAACGAGCCTGTAGAGAAACTCGGAGTTGCTTTGAATGCGTCGGCTCGAAACACTTGTTGGAAGTCACTCCCATTTCATGCTCAGCTTTCGATCCGATTGCGCACAGTCACGCAGGTACAAATTGATGAGATTCTGATACGGAACACCGTTCTTGTCCGCCAGTGCGCGGAAGTAGTCGATCGTGTCCTCGTCGAGGCGAATCGTTAACTGCTTCTTCGGCTTGCGCAGATACGGATTCTTTACGGATTTCGAAAAGTCATAGCGTTTTTTCATCGGAGCCACCAGCGATACTGACGTTGCTCCTCCCGATGTGCCTTTCGGGCGGAGATGATCCGTATGACTTCATCCTTCTGCCGATAGCAGTGACATACGACCAGGACTCGGAGCGATGTGCTGAGGCCCAGAAGAACGAATCGCTCTTCGTCCTCTGAATGCTCTGGATCAGGCACGACCCTCGCATTCTCATCCAGAAAGGCGCTACGCGCCTCCTCGAAGGAGACCCCGTGCTTCGTTCGATTAGCGCGGTTCTTCCTTTCATCCCACTCAAACACCAAGTCCATCATGGCGCCATATCGTAACTACACTGTAGCTACACGTCCAGTTCGTATTCTTGTGACTTCCATCGGGATAGGGGGACATCTCGCGATGTCCCTCCTGCCACACCACCGTACATACGGAGCACGTATACGGCGGTTCGGATGATTGAGTCATTGTGCAAGGTGGGCAGGCCCAGGCGAGCGAAGTATGCGCCGGGCAGTGCGATCGTCAGCGCCGGACCACACCTCATACTCGGTTTCTTGTTCATCGCCCGGGCCCCGCAGTTTTGCGTCCCCACCTTACGGTGACGCAAGGCGCAAAGCGCAGCCCATATGTCGATATGGGCAAGCTACGCAGCGCCGCAGCAGGCCACTGGAAGGCAACCCGTAAATGACTGCTTACACATTGAATGGGACGAACGCAGGGCTATTCATGGTGGTGTTACCGCTCACTCGAGTACGTCAAGTACACAGCGCTCGCGGCGCCTAACCCTGAACAGCCCTGCGTTCGTCGCAAGCGTCTCTGGGGTAAATCAGAGGTTCCCTACCTTCGGCTCTGCGAAAACCTGGTGAG
>JAFAEQ010000057.1 GCA_023423935.1 Pseudomonadota bacterium
CTTGCAGTCGGACCTTGATGCCTATTGAACGCGATTGGACGGACAGGAGGAGCAATCTCGCACTAACTAAGATGCCGCTTCATCATCCTTGACAGCGTCGGGGAGTCCTTAGAGGTTGAGTTGAGCGTCGCGCACGCCGGCATATGAGCTTGGCACTTTATCTCTCACGCGTCCGCTCCAGCGAAGTGTTAGATGGCAAGCTGCCATTCCAGACCCAGCGGCAAAGTGCGCGGCCCGAATACGAAGTGCAGGACGCGCCGGCGTTCATCCGAGGAAGATTTTGACGATGCGTGCAGGATGAGCGGCTTCATGATCAAAGCTTCAACTTGCGCCGCAGGAATGCCACTGGAATAGATGAATGACAGGCGACGAACGTACATGTACACCCACACGACCAGCGTCAGAAGCAGAGTCGCGAGGAATGGATTGAAGATTGTGGCTTGATCCATGCTTCTACCTCGCAGTCTGCGCTCAACGCGAATGCCGCTTAACGATTGAACTGATCGGCGCGCACGCCGAGGTTTGAGCCTGGCAACTTATCGTTCACGCGCCCGCTCCGACGAGGTGTTAGGCGGCAACCTCGATGTACTCCACCCTGCTCGACGGAGGTGGGATGGGTGAACCATCCTCACGCAACCCATCGAGGTGGAACTCGATTGCCTCTCGGATTGCCGCTTCTGTTTCCGCATGGGTAGCTCCGGCTGCGATGCAACCTGGGAGATCCGGCACATAGGCGGAGAAGTTCGTGCCCGCGTTTTCAATGACTACGGCGTAGCGCATCGCAGTTACCCCAATTTCGTCTCAGTCCGGCCTGCTTGAGAATACTGTTGAGCGTGCCCGGAGCCAAATCGTCGCTGGGTTTTCTGGGATGATCATCCGGCCGGGGTTGTCCAGATGGGCATTGACGCTGCTCCCGCAGTGCTCCCACAATCCGAACTGCCGAGCAACCACGTGCTAGGGATATTAGGCGTCTTCGGGGCTGGTTCGAATCCTAGTCCTCCGGCCAACAAACGGAGCCCCGACCATGCGGGTTTCGTCTTCCCGGCTGTCGGAACGCGAATACTAACTACCGGTGGGTTCGGTCACGGAGCAAAATGACGAGCGAGCACAACTTCGAGCGCGCCGACGCACGGCATGTCGCTGCGGATGACTCGCCTGGCTGGGCTCGCAGCGCATTCGCCTGGGCAAGATTCACCGGAATCCTCGCGACTCTGATCGCGATCCCGGCGATTTTCTACTCGCCGGGTCTCTATTACCGTGACCTGAGCATACTCATCGGGCTCGGATGGGTTTCCTCTCCGGCGGCGCTGCTGCTCGGACCGGCCACCGGCTGGCTGGTGTCGGCGACGCTAGTACGGGTGATTCGCCGGCAGGCGCAGAGCCTGCACCCGCGTATCGAGCCGGTGATGTGGGCGATCATGGGCGCCATTGGCGGCTTGCTGATCGCTGCGGCATGGCTCTGGATCGCGATCGCCATCACGCCGAGCAAGCGATGGGTGCCGTGATTCGAATTGGTCATGTTGCGCAAGCGCTCATCGCTTCGTTGTTCGTGTTCGCGACCGCCGCCGCCGGCGCATTCCTCCGTGAACGTTCGAATCCTTTGTAATTCGCTAAATTAGCCGGCTAACGATTGAGCAGAGCGGCGCGCACGCCGCGGTTTGAGCTTGGCACTTTTTTCTCCGACGCGTCCGCTCGAACGAGGTGTTAGGCATCAGCGCCGTCACTAGGGCTCCTCTACTTCAAGATATCGAACCGACGGCCACCCCTGCGGTTGCGTCGATTTCCGAGTTTTGGCACCTACAGGGAATCGAATTTCCAGTCGAGACCAATGAGCCCAGTGCGCGGCTATCGGACCGTTTGCTTCAAGGAGCTCGAACACAACGGGCTTGTCAGCGCGATCGGGTGCGTAGAGCAAGACCATCCCCCAATCGTCCTTGAGATCTCCGCACATGCGCCTTTCCAGAATCGCAGTGAAACGCCCATCGGGCGAAGATGTCTCGAGTGGAGGCAGAATCGTGCAGTTTGGCAACGCCAACCACACGTACAAGATGATACCCGCGACCGCGGCCGCGACTAAGCCACCGACGCCAAGAAGCACTTTGCGCACAGCATGCATCTGATGCCTAACGGTTGAGTTGAGCGGCGCGCACGCCGACGTTTGAGCTTGGCACTTTATCGTTCACGCGTCCGCTCCAACGAGGTGCTAGGCCGCATTAGTAGCGAGTTAGTCATGGGGGACAAGCACAATGCCAGACGCCCACCGATTGGACCGTTCTGGGCCTTTAGGCGCGGCCCTGAACAGGCTGCGCCGGTCAGGTGCGAAGTTGGCGAGTTCCTGCTCAGAGATTGGCACTTTATCCCACACGCATCCGCTCCAACGAGGTGTCATGCCGCAAGCTACTTGTGGGCTTCCATGTACGCACGAAGCAAAGCGTTCATGCGAGATTGGTAACCGGCGCCCTGAGAGCGAAACCAGTCGATGACGTCGGAATCCACTCGGAGCGACAGAAGTGACTTCCGCGGCACAGGGGCGAGCGCTCTGCGCGCCACCGCCTTCGCGAACATTTCAGGAGTCCACTCCGGCGCATCGCGGTCGCGCACAATGGCCGAGTCTGGCCGTTTCCTCAGCCGGGCGAGACTAGTACGGGATTTGCGAGAAGTAGAAGCGCGCTTCATGTTTCGTTGCCTTTCGAATAGAGATGATCCGAATTTCTTCACCTCTCTCCGTGTGAGTCACCGAGACGACTTGGTCCTCCAAGAGGCCAAGGGTGAGAAACCTGCGTTCGCCATAGGACTCACGCTCGTCCTCGGCCGTGAAGGTCAAGCCCCGAAATATCTTCTCTGCATCAGCAAAGTCGATTCCGTGCTTCTTGAGATTCGCGAGCCGTTTCGCTTCGTCCCATACGAACATGGGATATTGTAGCTACACCGTGTAGCTACGGCAAGCCCGACGCTTTGCGCCTCCCCTTGCGGCATAACGATTGAGTTGAGCGGCGCGTACGCCGTCGTTTGCGCCTGGCAGTTTATCCCTCACGCGTCCGCTCGAGCGATGTGTTAGGCGTCTCCACTGCGCAAGTGCCGCGCGCCAGGGTCGAGATTCTAGGAGAGTCCAAAACCAGTTTGCTGTTAGAGCTGCTTCGTGCCCGAACAATGCCTTGGACCTCGACTAGAACCGGAAACTTGCCACTAGCCGAGACTTCCTCGTACCGCTGCGTGAGGCCAAAGTACGGGTTCGATGCCATAACACCCAATGTGAACACACGTTTGGTACCGCATTCCGCAACGTGAGCCAGTCCGCCGGAGTCAAACGAGAGCTCGCCCTTTATAACGAGCGAGTCCGCCGCGACTGCAGAGCCGGCGAAGAGCGCGAGTACGAGACTTGCGATGCGCTTCATGAGACGCCTAACGATTGAGCTGAGCGGCGCGCGCGCCGGCGTTTGAGCTTGGCACTTTATCCTTCACGCGTCCGCTCCAGTGATGAGATGGACTCCTCCCGCCGGAGCAATTCGGCATCAATGTGCCAAGCTGGATGTAGCGCATCAGCTAGCCCCAACAAGAGGAGTCCTCCATGAATGCTACGACTGTCGGTGCGGATCTGGCAAAGAACGTCTTCGAGATCGCGGTTGCCGATGAACGTGGGCATATTGTCGAACGGCACCGCTTGAATCGCGCCCGCTTCGACCAGTTCTTCACCAACCGGGCCACCTCCCGCATTGTCATGGAAGCGTGCGGCTCGGCTCATCATCACGCGAGAAGATTGCGTGGCGAGGGCCACGATGTCGTGCTGCTGCCGGCGCAATACGCACGCGCGTACGTGCGACGCAACAAGACCGATGCAGCCGATGCCACGGCTTTGATCGAGGCGGCGCGCTGCCCGGACATCCGGCCTGTGCCGGTCAAGTCGATCGATCAGCAGGCCCTTCAGCAGCTGCACCGCCTGCGCTCCCAATGGATGGGCGCCCGCAAATCCCGCATCAACTTCCTGCGCGGCTGCCTGCGCGAGTTCGGGGTGTGTATTGCAATTGGCGCGCAGCGCGCGATCCAGACGGTTCGCGACACCCTGGCGAGCCCCCAATGCGCGGTGCCCGCGCTGCTGCACTCCAGTGTGCTCGAACTACTCGCCGAGATAGACTGTCTCGACAAGCGCTGCAAGCACATCGAGCGCCAGCTCGCGCGCCTCCATGAAAACGACCCTGCCGTCGAACGGCTACTGAAGATCCCGGGCGTTGGGCCGCTTACGGCGACTGCACTGCGCGCCTCGGTGGTCGACATCCAGCGCTTCCCATCCGCACGCCACTTCGCCAGGTGGCTCGGTCTCACTTCGCGTGAACACTCCTCCGGTGAACGACGACGCTTGGGGCGCATCAGTAAGCAAGGCGATCCGTACCTTCGAACCCTGCTCATCCACGGCGCCAGGGCCGTGCTGCTCGCGGCACGTTCCGCACAACGCAGAGGCTCATCGCTCGATCGACTGCGCGCCTGGGCGCTCGAGATCCAGGAGCGCCGCGGCCACAACAAAGCCGCCGTCGCCCTTGCCAACAAACTCGCGCGCATCGTGTGGGCCACTTGGCGCTTCGATCGGCACTTCGAGCGCAGGATCTAACCACTTCTTCAGCGGCACCCTCATCGCTTCATGCTAGAGCGGAACGGCCGCCGGCGCGGATAAGCCGATAACACCTCTGGTCTTCGAGACCCTCCCAGTGATTGGTTCCGCGTCGGCAACTCTCATGATGTCCAGGGCAGCCCAGCTCGCCCATCAACAGGACGGATACACGAATGCAGCCGCATCCAGCACTCGCAGCATGAAAAGATCAGATCAGCCTACTTGCGGGAGGAGTCCATACACGAGGTGTTAGGACGCACCACTTGAGGTGGCGCGAAAAGTCGGTGGGCCCGATCGATCGTGCGTCACTTCAACCCCAGTGATGTCGCTTGCTTGAAACGGCGCAGCCCGAAACGCCGGGCAGCTCG
>JAFAEQ010000008.1:0-122500 GCA_023423935.1 Pseudomonadota bacterium
TAACGGCAGACACGCAAGTGTTTCTCGGTGACACGCTCGGCGAGCTGATGCTCTTCTACGCCGCGTGCGATGTGGCTCTCGTCGGTGGCAGCTTCGTCACGATCGGCGGTCATAATCTTCTCGAGCCCGCCGCGTTGGGCCTTCCAGTAATCACCGGCCCGCATAACTTCAGCGCGCCCGATATCGCACGCAGCCTGTTCGCACAGGGGGCCGCCATCCAGGTGCAAACCTCGAGCGAGCTTGCGCGCGCGCTGACCGAGCTGTCGCAGGATGCAGATCGACGCACGCAGATGGGTCGCGCAGGCATCGACGTCATCGAAAGGAATCGTGGTTCACTCGATCGCGTTCTGCATATCGTCGAGCAACAGTTGTCTTAGATGGATCACATCGGCGCGCGCGTATTGTGATCGAGAGGCCGAGCCCGCTATATGTCGGAGGCCGACGATCATTAGTCGGCAAAGACAAGACAGGGAAGGTCATTCGCTATGCTTCCACGACTTCGACAATCAGCTGTATGAGCGCGCTCGAGCAGCGGCTCGAGCGATATCGGCGTGACCAGAGCTGAAGTGAGGGGACTCCTCCATTCGCAACCAGAGGGTGTCGTCATGAGCGGTATCTTTCGATTCACGAATGCAACGAAGCATCATCCCGAAGTCGCGGCGTGGATGCGCGGCCATTCCGACGAACTGGGTCTGATGGCGCAGCGCTGGTTCAAAGTCATGCACGAGTGCGGGGACGATGTTCGCGAGTTGCTGCACGACGGGCAGCCGACCGCGTGCGCAGGCGATGCAGCGTTCGCGTATGTCGATGCCTTCAGGGCGCATGTCAATGTCGGATTCTTTCGAGGCGCGGAGCTTCCGGATCCGACTCGCTTGCTGGAAGGGACGGGGAAGCGCATGAGGCATGTGAAGCTGGTCCCCGGAAAGGACGTCGATGTTGCAGCGTTGACGCAGCTGATTGCGGCCGCCTACGCGGACATGAAGCGTCGTTCGACGACGGAATGAGTCGAGAGTCGCATGCGCACGCGAGGTATTCGATGAGCTCAAGCTTCGCACTCCGACAGACAGGTAAGTGAGCATGCCTCGCAAGAAAAACCCGGTCGGGATCGCAGCAGGAAAACTCATTCTCGCGATACGCAGGGAGCAGGAAGGCTGCGCCAACTTCGCGACTCAGCAGGTTCTCGATCGTGCGCATACATTGCTGCAGGCATCGCAGAGCGCTTCGGTGTTGAGTCTGCTCGATGGTCGCTCGGTGGCCGAGTATCTCGATGTGGAATGGACGCGAATGCATCCGGCCGTGGAGCCCAGCATCGCGGCGCTCGTGTCGGAGCTTGACGCGAACGAACGTTGAACGGCGCGATCGCATACCTGAATGACGAGGCGACAATCTGTCGTGAGGTCACGAACCATCTCATCTCGGCTATCAGATGTCGCATTCGCGCGAGGGGTCGATAGCAAGTGAGACTTTCATCAAGTTGTATCGGTTGACCGCACAACTGGTACTCGGGTAGCGTCGCGCTCCCTCCGCATGACTGGAAGGCGGAGCGAACAGGGAGGGTCGTGGCGTCTCATTGATCACTATAAGAACGAGACGACCGACGCGCGCTTCCTGCGTGAGTCAAAGAATCATCAGCGGAGATCAGCATGCAAGACATGAAGTCGATGCGCGGCTTTCTGGTCGCGGTAGTTCTTGGGATGAGTCTGTTCAGCGGCGGATGTGCGTCCATCGTGCACAATGGCAATCGCCTGATCACGATCAACAGCGATCCGCCCGGTGCGACAGCGTCTATCCGGACGGCTGAAGGCGAGATCGTCGACGCGCGCAAGACGCCGTGCACCGTTTCGCTCGAACCGAAGCGTGGCTACTTCAAAGGACAGAGCTATGTGCTGAGGCTGGAGATGGCTGGCTATCAGCCGACAGAAGTGCCTCTCAAGGCAACGATATCGGGGTGGTACTTCGGCAACATCATCTTCGGCGGGCTGATCGGAATGTTGGCGGTCGATCCGGCGACGGGTGCGATGTGGAACATCGAGCCGGGCAAGATCGATCGTAAGTTGTCCTCATCGCAGGCGGAAGTGATCAAGAACAAGACCGGATTCGTCGTCGTTCTCGCATCCGATCTCACGTCGAAGGAACGTGAGCAGATGCAGCGCCTGAACTGATGCGCATCGGACTCGGGCTCTTCGTGCCCGAGTCCGATCCTTTGCCTTAGGGAATCTCTGATCAATTCTCCATTCGCAAGCATAGTTGCTTCGCCCGGCGAAGCATTTCAACCAGTTGCAGCCTTGCGAAGGTCAGGGAAGTCGACAAATCAGAGCTTCCTTAGGTCTATCCCTTCGTCAGCACCACGTGGAACGCGTTCTGCGTACCGACCTGCCGGGTCGTGCGAAAGCCCGCTGCGTTGAGATCGATTCCAGCGAAGAATGCTTCACCCTGGCCAAGCAGGACCGGTGAAATGACCAGGTGCATCTCATCGATCAAGCCAGCTTGCAGATACTGACGCACGGTTGAAACGCCGCCGCCGATGCGGATGTCCTTGCCGGCCGCAGCGTCGCGCGCACGGTCCATCGCTTCGTGAATGCCGCCGGTGACGAAGTAGAAGGTTGTGTTGCCCTCCATCTCGAGCGGCGCACGTGCGTAATGCGTGAGCACGAAGACCGGTACGTGATAGGGCGGGCTCGGGCCCCACCAGCCTTTCCACGAGTCGTCCGGCCAGTCGCCGCGGATCGGGCCGAACATGTTGCGGCCCATGATCCAGGCGCCGAGGTTGTCGAAGCTGTGCCGGGCAAAGTCGTCGTCCGCGCCGCTCGTGCCGCCGTCGCTGCCGAGGACCTTCTCCCGAAAGGTCTTCGTGGGAATGAACCATTGATGTAATCGTTCGGCACCTACGCCGAGCGGAGCGTCCAGGCTCTGATTCGGTCCCGCGCCGAATCCATCCATCGATACCGTGAAAGCTTTTACTTTGACTTGGGTCACCGGTCGCTCCATTCGTCGTACGTGGTTGGAAGACGTGCCCGGTCCCGGTGGACCGACATTCTTCACAGCTTTATCTGTATCACTTTTTGTGCGCAAATCTGCTTCTGTTATGCAGTACAGATGGGCGTAGAGTGTCACTCGTCCTCAAGCGAGATTCTTATGCGAATTGCCAAACCGTTCCTGCTCATCACGACTCCGCCCGCGATGGTCGTCGGCGTGTACGAGGCGTTCAGGCTTGCCGGCGGACTTGCGTTCCTGATGATTGCGCTGATCCTCATGATGTGCGCCGCAATCGGCATGCTGGTGATGACTATTCGCAAGGAGCAGCGCGCGCTCGCATCGACGCCCCGCGCCGAACTGCAAGAAAAAAGCCCGGAGTCCACATGATCAAGGTTCTCATCGTCGCCACATTGATTGCGATCGTGGTCAGTCTCGGCCAGGCGCTGTTCAGCATGACCTCGGGTCCCACCAACAACAAACGCATGGTGCAGGCATTGACGGTGCGCGTAGGCCTGTCGGTTGCGCTCTTCATTCTGCTGCTCATCGCATGGCAGCTCGGGCTCGTCTCTCCGCATGGAATGTAAGTCGTACGCGTGACGCGTTATCGCGAGCTGTCGGAAGAACTCGCGGATCTGATCCGCAAAGGTACGCTGCGGCCGGGTGAACGCGTGCCGTCCGTACGTGCATTGTGTCGCGAGCGAGGATTGAGTCCTGCCACTGCGATGCGAGCGTACGAAGTGCTCGAGGCGCAAGGGTTGATCGAAACGCGTCCGCGCTCGGGCTATTACGTCAGCGAGCACGCTGGACAGCGTGCTCCTGAGCCGAAGCGTTCGCGGCCGCGGAGTCGCAGCACCCGCGTCGACGTCGATGAACTGGTGTTCGACATCCTGATGGCGACCCGACAGCGTAATGTCGTGCCGCTGGGCTCCGCATTTCCGAGTGCATCGCTTTTCCCCTGGAACAAGCTCGCGCGACATCTCGGCAGCAGCGCGCGACACATGGATCCGTGGAGCTCGGTCGAAAGCCTGCCTCCAGGGAACGAAGAGCTCAGACGGCAAATCGTGCGTCGTTACCTCGCGCACGGCACACGTGTCGCCCTCGATGAAGTCGTGATCACGAGCGGCGCGCTCGAGGCGCTGAATCTTTCGCTGCAGATTCTCACCCGACCCGGCGATACGGTTGCGATCGAATCGCCCTCGTTCTATGGATGTCTGCAGTCGATTCAGGCGCTCGGGCTCAAAGCGCTGGAAATCCCCACGCATCCAGTGCACGGGGTCGATATCGGTGCGCTCGCTGCAGCGATCGACAAGCACGACATCAAGGCGTGCTGGTTCATGACGAGCTTTCAGAATCCCACCGGCGCCACGATGCCTCTCGAGGCGAAGCGTGAGCTCGTCGCATTGCTGGCGAAGCGCGAAATCCCCTTGATCGAAGACGACGTTTACGGCGAGCTCTTTTTCCGTAGCGAGCGTCCGCGGCCTGCGAAGAGCTTCGATACCCGCGGTCTCGTGATCCACTGCGGCTCGTTCTCCAAGAGCCTCGCGCCGGGTTATCGCCTCGGATGGGCGCTGGCGGGCAAGTTCGCGGACGCACTGCTGAGACGCAAGATCACGAGCACGCTCGCGACGAGCATTCCGATCCAGAACGGCATCGCGTCGATGTTGCGGCACGAGGCATACGACGCGCATCTCGAACGCTTGCGCCGTTCGCTGCAGGCACAGCAGCAACAAATGCTCGTTTCGCTGCGCAGGCACTTGCCAACACACAGAGTCACCGCCCCGCTCGGCGGCTATTTCGTCTGGGTCGAGCTCGACGAACGCATTGATTCGCTGGAAGTACATCGACGCGCGCTGGATGAGAACATCAGTGTGGCGCCGGGCCCCATGTTCTCCGCTCGCCGCGAGTTCCGAAACTACCTGCGCTTGAACTTCGGACACCCGTGGTCGCAGACGATCGACGATGCCGTCTCTCGATTGGGGCGCATCGTCAGAGCCTGTTCGTAGTCGCTTCGCGATCGTCGAAACTCCGCAAACTTTTCGCGCAAGTGAGGGCAGGCGAGCGCGGCAGCGGCGCTGCCAAACCTCTCGGTGCTTTGCCGCGGTGATGCCTCGGGGGTTCCCTCAATCCGATCGTCCAGCGCGCCAGAATTGCCGACAGACTGAAAGGTCTCCTGCAGCTTCCGGCAGACGTCGAGCTTCGAGACCGCTACACTTCGCGCCCTCGATCGGCGGCCTGACGGCCGCGAGTGGAGATTTGTTGATGAGCACGACGACGCGGCCACGGTCACCCAAGACCGATGCTCGATTGGCCGAATCCATCGCCAAGGAAACGAACACTCCGATCGAACTCGTAAAGGCGATCTACGACGAAGAGTTCGATGCCATCGCTGCAAAAGCGAGGATCACGCAATACGTGGGCGTGATCGCGAGCCGCCGCGTCAGGCTGCGGTTACAGAAGCACTAGCGCTCGAAAGCGTCTCGAGTCTCCTGTGACGTTGGAGCGGATCTCTCGATTGGAAACGTCGGCAACGCGATCGTTCTGATCTCGGCAGGCGCGATGCACACATTTGAAGCGCTGCTCGGTCCATCTCAATGAAGGAACCGTAGTTCATTCGACGGCGTTGTTCGCATCGTCGAGCGGCTTCACTTCCGCAAAAGAATCTTTCGTTGCAGGCCGCGTGCACTCTCTTTGACAGCGCGGGCCATGTGCGAGCACCGGCTCAGCGCAGATTGCGTGTCATCTGCCTTTCATTCCGTGACGCTCGCAGTCGTCGTCGAACGAAATGTGCGCGAGGAAGCACACCGGCACTCATCCCACCGTGACGGAATAAAAATGTTGAGGTCGTCTCAACTTACAACCGCCGCCTAAGTCGATTGACGTATTGAAAGCGACAAATCTGTCGCATCCATGCCGTGGTAAAGACGCGACTCGCGTTCGCTGGCACGCAACATGCTTCCTGGTGAATCGGGGATGGATGTGAGTGCTGCCGATGAGCGTGAGGTCCGAGAACGTGCTGGCCAGTGACGTTGTATTCGATGAGCCTGCCAACGAGGCGTTGTCGGTGCACGAGACGATCCACCGCTATCACGATTCGCTGATCCGCTTTCTGCGCCAGCGTCTGCGAGTGAAGGAGGATGCTGCGGACGTCGCTCAGGAAGCTTACATCCGCATGATGCAGTACGAAGGGTCACGGCAGATCCAATCGCCTTCCTCCATGCTGTTTCGTATCGCCATCAATGTCGCAAACGATCTGGGTCGAGCCGAGCAGGCGCGTCGCGTGAGCGATCAGATGCCAATCGACGGTATAGAGCTGGCGTGCGATCGCCCCGCGGTCGAACGCGAGTTGTCAGCGGAGCAGGATCTGGCGGTGCTGTACAAGGCCATTGAGCAGTTGCCGCCGAAATGTCGACACGTCTTCCTGTTGAGTCGTGTGCAACAGATGACTTATCCCCAGATTGCAGCTCACTGCGGCATTTCGGTGAAGATGGTCGAGAAGCACATCAGCCATGCGCTGGCCATCTGCATGAAGAAGGTTTCGGACTGTTGAGAATATTTTTTTGTCGGTAGGTAGGGGGATGATGGGACACGGTCGTCTCAGTCATATGGCGTCCAGGAACCACGATCGCATCTTGCTGGAAGCGGCGCGAAGGCATTCGCAGCTGCTGGCTTCCGGCTGCTCGCCGGAAGCGCAAGGAGAATTGCGTGCATGGGAAGAACAGGGCCCAGATCAGCAGGGAGCGAGCGATCTCGCGCAACAGGTTCTGACGGGCGTGGATCGTCTTTCGGCGAGCGATGAGTACGCCCGCAAACTCAAGGCGCTTGCGGATGAAGCCCTGAGTGCTTATCCGTCGCAGGAGCAGCCGAAGCCGGTTGTCCACACCAGGTTGAGCGGCCTGCGTAAAGGTGTTGGCGTTGCCGCAGCACTCGCTGCGATCGCGGTCATCTGTCAATGGCAGATCGATCAGGGTGCGCAGCGTGTTCAGGCCAGTGTGTTCCAGACTGCAGGTCACGAGCGTCGAACGGTCACGTTGCAGGACGGCTCGCGCATCGATCTGGATGTAGGGACGCGCGTCGAGGTGCGTATGAGTCCTGAACGTCGCGACATAAATCTGTTGAGCGGACGCGCGTTGTTCGATGTTGCGCACGATGCCAGGCGGCCGTTCTCCGTAACGGCAAACGATTCACGCACCGTCGCGTTGGGGACTCAGTTTCAGGTCGAGAATGAAAACGGTCGCGTGGTCGTGACCCTGGCTCAGGGTTCAGTCGCCGTCGATGGCAGCGGGCCGCGTTTGAGCACGCCTTGGCGCGAACGTCTGCAGCCCGGCGATCAACTGAGCATCAATGTATCGACGACCGAGCGCAGCCGGCATTTCGTCGATCCGCAACTCGTGACCAGCTGGACGCACGGACGACATGTGTTTCGCGGCACGCCATTGCACGAGGCGCTCGATGAAGTGAATCGCTACGCAACGCGTAAGGTCCACCTCGGCGATCCTTCGCTGGCGAACCTGCCGGTGGCCGGCAATTTCGTCGCAGGCGACAGCGAGCTCGTAGTGAAGGCGTTTGCAGCTGTGCTGCCGCTGAGAGTGGTTTCCGGCGGTGACGAAGAAATCATCTTGTTCCGCCGTTATGGCGAATGAGCTTGCTGTGACACCGGAAAGGTGGATAGCACGCAGGATGCCATGAGCTCCCCACAAGTCATGCATCCATCATGGGATCCCGTGATTCGTATCGACGCGATAGTGACGAAAGCGGCAGGACGCTTCTGAGGGCGCCATTCGAGAGGCACCTCCCTGTATGTCTTCTGAGCCTGCTGCTCGCGATTCCCGATGGCGCTTCAGCGGCGTCAGTTAAAGCACACTTCGATATTCCTTCTCAGGAACTTGCCGACGCACTGGATCGCTTCGGCGAGCAGAGCGGCCTGCAGGTCGTTTACGACGCCTCCATTCTCGCGGGACGTACGGCTCCTTCGATCAGCAGCGAGTTGCAGGCCGACGAGGCATTGAGCGCGCTCTTGAGCGGATCGGATCTGGTCTGGAGCTACGCGAATGAGCATACCGTCGTGGTGCGCAGGCGATCCGCGGCCCAGAGCGTCGACAGACCGGACCCTCGCGATGCCTCCATTGCCACGACGGGAAAAACGGACGGCGCGCCAATCACGCTCAGCCTGATCGAAGTGCGGGAGGATCCGAATCGCGTATTGCCTAATCAGCCCAGCGAATCTGCTTTCGGGTTTTCCAAGCCGCTGCTGGAAACTCCGCGCTCTGTGTCGTTCATCAGTGCTGAGGCGATCGATGTGTTCGGATTGTCGGCCGTGGAAGACCTGGTGAGCCTCGCGCCGGGTGTGTTCACGACAACGCGTTTCGGAATACAGGGCGCAGTCGACGTTCGTGCCGTGCCTGCGGATACGTTCTTTCGTGGCATGCGGCGTTTGAGTCTTCAGGGACACGGCCGGAGCGTTCTGGCCGCTCTCGATACGATCGAGATCGTCGGCGGACCGCCGTCGCCGATCTATGGCATGGGCAAGATAGGCGGCCACGTGAACGTCGTGCCGAAGTCCGGCCGCGCTCAGAGTGGTGCGTATCTTACGCACCCCGAAGGTTTCGTTCAGGCAATCGGCGGGAAGTATCAGCGTCGCGAAGTGTCATTCGGGCTCGGCGGACCGTTGGAACTGGCGGAGCGCTTCGACAAACGCGGTGGCTACTATATTTACGGTCTGGGTGAGGACTCCGGAACCTATGCGGCCGGCGTGCCCGTCGAGCAGCAGCTCTTTCAATGGGCGATGAGCATCGATGATTTCATCGGGCCCTTCCGCATGGAGACCGGCGCGAACTATCAGGTGTCCAGTACGGCCGGCGCGCTCACAGGACGATTCACTCAGGATCTCGTCGACTCGGGTCGCTACATTCGCGGTACGCCGCTCATCGATCTGGATGCGAATCAAAATGGGCGTATCGGTTTCCTCGAGATGCAGCGAGGCTCTCCAGTTGCCGGTTCACTGAGTTTCGGCAATCAACCGTTGATGCAGAGCTGGAGATGGCCCACGGATGAGCAGGGACGACCGCTGTCGATCGATGCGTTCCCTGCGGTCAGTGGAATTCCCCAAACAATGTATGACTACCTCGTGGCACATCCGGAGGCGGATCCGACGGGATTGCTGCGCGCTCAGGGACCAGGCGGGCCGATACCGGAATCCGGTTCGATCCCCATCGGCATGGTGCTCGATCCGCGAACCGTCGGATACGACACGCTCGATTTCAGACGCGCAGGAGCCTTCGAGAAGGATCTCAAGGCGCGCTTCCTGACGCTGTTCCTCGATTTCATCGCAGACAGCGATCCCGATCTCACCTGGAAGAACCAGCTCTTCTTCGATCGAATGGATCAGTACAAGAACTCGAATCAGCCGTTCGTGCAGCGCCAGGAAGTGTATGTCCTCGAGGACAAGTTCACGATGACGGTTCGATTGAAGTCGCTGCCTTCATGGGCTCACATCAACACCCTCGCATCGATCAATGTTCGCGACACCGTTTCGAGCGGTGCGTCTGCGGGCAATGACTTCGGCTCTCACCGCACCGATGCGATGGCGCCGACATGGAGGGACAGCACTGGTGGTATGACGCCCAATACGATATTCGCGAGCCCGCTCGACAACGCGGATCTCATGGCCGACGGATACCCATGGGGAACGATATATCGCAGCGAATTCTCGGAGATGGGGCTCGGGGTGCTGCTGGATATAGATCTATGGTCGCGCTGGAACCTGTTGCTTGGGGCTCGCCACGATTGGTCCTATGCGCGCAATGTCGACTCAGCTGCCAGCTTCAATCCCATCGTCGGTACGGCACAGAATCCAGGCAGCTATTTCGATCAGAGCGTGAGAGCCAGTGCCTGGGACGAAGGCAGCTCCTGGAGTGCGAGCGTCTCGTATGCCATCACACCTGCGGTGCGTGCATACGCGACCGGCGCCCGAGCGAGCATCGTGCTGGATGGCAACAACAACTCTTTGACCAACGCGTTGATCGATGAGGGTCATGTCGGAGCCGCCGATCTGCGCGAGATCGGGATGAAGGCCAATCTTTTCGACGACAAACTGTTCATTGCAGTCGCGGGCTACGATCAGGCGCGCGCGGAAGTCGATTTGGACGATCCGGCCAGCATTCTTCTTGCGTATCCCACGGCCACGCGCGCGCGTGGCTGGAGTGCAGAGGTCAAGTGGGTCCCGAATGCGGAGCTGTTTGCGTCGCTCTATGCACTCAATCAGGTGACGCGCTTCGATCCCAACGCTGGCAGTGTGCAACTCGTCGACGCGCGCACGTTGGGCTTCCAGGATGTCGTCGACGAGCAGGGCAACGTGATCTATCCGGCAGAAGCGTTTCTGTATGGAGGACGCAGCCGCCTCGTCTTGCCTGCCAACGTGCCGCAGTACGAACGCAAGCAGGGGAATCCGGAGACTCAGGCCGGATTCAGCGGGAGCTACGAGTGGCGTCAGCGTATCGGCGTCTCGGTGAGTGGCAACTACTTCTCGTCTACGTGTACCGGACGACTCTGCACGGTGCGTATTCCGGAAAGCTTTCTCGCCAACGTCGGAGTCTTCCTGCGTCTCGACGAATGGAAGCTCAAGCTCGATGTGAGCAACGTGCTAAACGAACGTTACTTTCGCGCTCGCACAGGAGACACGCTGGGCAATCCCCTTGCTCAAGCGTTACCGGATCGACGCTGGCAATTGACGATCAGAAGAACGTTCTGACGACAATGAGTTGAGCAATGAGCAATGAGCAATGAGCAATGAGCAATGAGTAGTGAGCAATGAGAAATCAGTAATGAGCAATGAGATGAGCAATGAGTAATGAGGGGAGCGGGGCGCTGCTCATTCCTTGCTTCTCATTCCTCATCTTCCATTGCTCATTGCTAACTACTCATTACTCATTGCCCACGTAGGGTCCGCTTCCCACCTCGCGTCTGAATCCACGAAACCCGCTGACACCGATGCGCACCTATGCATCGGCAATCGCGTGGATGCCACACATGGGAGACGGGAGATCGTATGAGTAGTGCCTCAGGTCGCGGGTCTTTGAGTCTGCGTTATGCGATTGCGGCTGCGCTCGCCATCGCATCCACACATCTCGTTCCGACGGCGTCGCTGTACGCGCAGGAGAGCGCCAGCGCGCAGGACTCCTCGAGCGAGTCGGCAACAGCATCGGGCGACGATGTTGCCGAGCTGAGCGACATCATGGTGACGCAGGATCCCATGGGAACGTTCAGCAGCGAACCGTCGGCGTCCTCCTTCGGCTTTGCCAAGCCGCTGCTCGAAACTCCACGATCGGTGTCGTTCGTCAGCGAAGAGCAGATCCGGCTATTCGGTATCTCCACCGTTGAAGATCTCACTCGTGTCGTTCCGGGAACATACACGACGACGCGTTATGGTCTGCAGGGTGGTGTGAACGTGCGCGGCGTGTCCGCAGACATGTACTACCGCGGTATGAAGCGCCTGCAGATGCAGGGTCACGCGCGTACCGTGCTGTCCGCCATGGATAACATCGAGATCGTCAAAGGGCCTCCATCGCCGCTGTTCGGCATGGGCCGAATCGGCGGTTACGCCAACATGGATCCGAAGTCGAGCCGCGCTCGCACAGGCAAGTACATGCCGCAGGCGTCGGGCATGTTTCAGGCGACGACGGGTTCCTATAACAAGTCAGAGGTGCAGATCGGCACCGGGATTCCATTCGCCCTCGGCGAAGAGCGTCCGGGTGGCGTGTACGTGTTCGCGCTGGTGGAGGATTCAGACACTTTCGTCAAGCATGTCGAGGCGAAGCAGAAGTTCATTCAGGCGACGACCAGTATCGACAACATGGTGGGACCGTTCCGTCTCGAATTCGGCGGACAGTTGCAGAACTCCATCACGTCCGGCGCGTACATGAATCGCGTCACGCAGAATCTCATTGACCGCGGAGAGTACATTCGCGGCAATCCGCTGAAGAATCTGGATCTCGATGCGGATGGCCGCATCGGATTAGTCGAGCATGCGTTCGCCTCACCCGTGCGCGGCAACTATTCCGCCAACAACCTGCCATTGCGACAGTCGTGGGCGTTCCCGTTCGCAAACGGCGCTTCGGGTGCCGCGACGGTGCCGGGTATTCCGCAGGCCATGCTGGATTTTCTGAATTCTCCCGAAGGACGTCAGGTCGCCAACTGTCGCGCAGCGGATGTCATGCGGGCAATGCCGGCGGGCGGACCTACGCCCCTGAGCGGCGCGCTGCCGATCGGTTTCGTGCTCAACCCCTGCACGGTCAGTGTCGAGAAAGTCGATTGGCGCGGCAATGGCGCGTACGAACGAGAGCAGAACGCCGATCAGAAGCTGGGTTACATCGACCTGATCTACGATCGCGATCCCACCTTCACCGTCAAGAACCAGCTGTTCTACGACAACCTCGATTCCTTCAAGGATTCATGGCTGCCGTACGGCGAGAACCAGTACATCAAGACGATCGAGAACAAGATCACGGTGACCAAGCAGTTGCCTTCGCAGTGGTTGCCTGAATGGATGAGCGTCAACACGCTCGGTTCGGTCAACTATCGCCGCACTTCTGGCTGGATACGAGCGGGCGGTGTCTCTGGCAACGACTACGACTATCGCCAGGACGTTCTGTTCGACGGTGGTACCGGCAGCGGCGGCCACTATCCGAACACGATGTTCTGGACGCAGTTCAGCAACGACAGTTACGCGACAGGCTCGCCGGCCGAAACTTATCGCGACTCGAAGTTCGACGAGAAAGGCGCGGCGCTGATGTTCGACATCACAATGTGGCGCGACACGAACGTCGTGATGGGTATGCGCTACGACAAGTCGCATGCGGAAGCGCGCGATATTCGAACGTCCAATCAAACCGTCGGCAACCTGTACATTCCGGGTACGACGACGGTTCGTCCCGAGTCCCAATACGGCACTGAGTGCCGAACTCCGGTGACCGCTGCGAACAATGCTGAAGGCCAGGCCGCAGCGCGTGCGGCGGGCTGCATCGGTTTCCTGTATTCGACACCGTTCCAGCTGGCCGAAGATACGGACTCCGGCAAGTCATGGAGCATCAGCGTGTCGCAGCAGTTGCCGTGGGGATTGCGGCCCTATTTCACTGCGGCGAACTCGAGCCTGACGCTCGATGGTTCGAACAACATCATTCAAGCGTCCGTGATCCAGAATGCATCGACGGGTGTCTACAACGGATTTATCGGCGAGGCATTTCTGCGCGAAGTGGGTGTGAAGGGCAGTTGGCTCGGCGGCAAACTGCAGGGAAGCATTGCGGGCTTTCGCCAATCGCGCAACGACGTCACGCAGCCCGATGATCCGAGTGCCGGTGCAGACGTCAGTGCGACGGAGGCCGAAGGCATCGAGCTGGAAATGCGATGGACCCCGATCAGGAATCTGTTCGTGTCCGGCTATGTGTCCTATCAGACGCAGGAATACGTCACTGCCCCGGCGAGCTCGACCACCCTTGAAGTCAATGGCCGGCAGGTCGGATTCCAGGATGTCATCGATCCGGACACTGGCGAGGTGCTCTATCCGGCGGAAGCCTTCCTGTATGGCGGCCGCTCGACCACTGCGCTGCCGGCGGGAAGCACCAACTACCAGGAACGTGTCGGTAATCCGGAGAAGCAGGCATCGCTGCAAGGCACATACAACTTCGGCAAGGGCTTTGGCGTTTTGTTATCCGGCAATTACTTCTCCGAGGTGTATGCCAACCGCCACAGGACGATCCTGCTGCCCGAAGCGCTCGTCTACAACCTCGGCTTCACGTATGACCGCGGGAAGATGCACTTCAAGGTGAATGGCTTCAACTTCACCAACGAACGCTACTTCCGCCCTGCGGCGGGCGATACGAACGGACAACTCCTGTCTGTGATGCCGGGCCGGCGCTGGGAGGCCTCGCTGAAGATGGATTTCTAAGTGGAATGACGAACGATGAGTGTGGGCACGAGACGGGAGGTCTCGTGCCCATCACTCGTCTGAGCGCTCGCATCACCCGAATGCGTATCACCTTCCTCGGTCATCAAGGTTGGTACTTCGAACACGAAGGACGCGGATTGCTGCTGGATCCGATCCTCGAAAGCATAGGCAACGGAGCCGCGCGGTTGCCGGTGTGGCCGCGACGACGGCTCGACTTCACACGGTTCGAGCCGCTCGATGCGGTGATCATCTCGCATGAACACGCCGACCATTTCTCCCTGGATACACTGAACGCGCTGCCACGCCGCGTGCGAGTGCTGGTTCCGGATCTCACATCCCGAGCAATGACGACCGCCATTGCGGAGCTCGGTTTCGCTGTCCACCGGTTCCCTGCGCTGAGCGGCTTCATCCTGGCGGGTATCCGCGTGACTGCGCTGCCGGGGTTGTACAACACGCTCGAGCCGGATACGTACGCCCTGTTGCTGCAAGATCCGTCGGGTGCAAGTTTTCTCACCGCTATCGATACGGTGGCGCATCCCGACGTGTGTGCCTGGCTGGCGCAACATTGCCCGCGTCGCACCCTGGATAATCTGACCAACAACTTTGTCGAGCCACGTGCGCCGCTTCTCCGCGACGGCAGTTCATTCACGAAATCGCGCGCTGTGGTTGCCGCCAACATGATGGACTTCATTCAGAAGTTCGATCCATGGCGCGCCGTGATCAGCGGACAAGGCTGGAGCTTCGAGGGCGCGAAGCGTCCGCTGAATCATTCATTCTTCAGTGTCGACAACCACTGGCTTGCGAAGGTGGCAACGGAGCTGGCACCGCATGTGGGGTGGTTCGAGGGCAGTCCGGGACTGCGCTTCACACTTCACGGAGATCAGCTGCAGATCGACCGGTCGGATCTCATCACCGTGACCGAATGCGCAGATCGCGAATTTCACCCGCATTCGGTGCAGGTCACTGAGCCGTTTCCACCGTGGAGTGAAGAGCGCGAAATCTCCGCTGAGCGAATGAGTGCGCTGCGCTCATTCGTGATCGAACGCTATGGGCAGATCCTCGGCGCCTGCGCACCGCGGCTGATGGAGAAGCTGTACTACCTGAAGTTTGCCCGCCTCGAGTCGATCATCCCGACCCTGGCGCTCGTGCTACGTAACGGCAGCGCTCGCCACACATTCGAGTTCGACTACGGTCAGTTGGTTTTTCGAGAGACATCCGTCCACGCAGCGCGCCATCAGTACGCGGTCGGTCTGGAGATGTGGGCGTCGGATCTCGAGCTGCTCCTCGGCGCGCAAGAGGAGGCGTTCACGGTGTACGAGAGTGCAGTGCGCCCGTGGAGTGTCGCGCACGAGGCATTGGATCTCGCATCGCTCCAGGAATGCTTCATGTGGTTCACCCCGCGATTCCGTCCGCAAGAGTTCCTGGAGTTCTATCGCGGTCGGATTGCGGAACTGATGGCGGAAGGTGGGGCGGGGAGCGGTGATGGCAGTGATGCAGGTGATGCAGGTGATGCAGGTGATGCAAGTGATGCCAGTGATGGCGGCGATAAGCAGCTTGGGGGTCGATAACGGCTGAGGCGGAAGTTCAGCTCGTCATCTGCGGGGTTCGATTGCAGTCGAACGAGCTGGCAGGCGAGCGGTAGGGGTTACCCCGCCCGCTGCGTCTGAATCGAAGAACGATCAGAACAACTCGGCTCACAGTTCTTCGAACATGCGAACACTCGTCGGAAGATTGCATGCGCTGCTGCTCGCGCTACTGGTGATGCCGGTTGCGAACGCAGGTGCGATTGCGTTCGATCTCTCCACTGCCACGATCGAAGACATTCAGCAGGCCATGGATAAAGGCGTGCTGAGCTCGGAGAAGCTCGTCCAGCTGTATCTGGCGCGCATCGATGCGTACGACCAGCGCGGGCCGAAGATCAACTCCGTCATCACGCTGAATCCGAACGCTCTTGCAGCCGCGCGGGCACTGGATGCGGAACGAAAGAGCAAAGGCGCGCGCGGTCCGCTGCATGGGATCCCCGTGGTGTTGAAGGATCTCTACGACACCAAGGACATGCCGACCACGGGCGGCTTTCTTCCCATGAAGAACTCACACCCGATCTACGATGCAACCGTCGTGGCACGGCTGCGCGACGCCGGTGCCGTCATCCTCGCCAAAGTGAACATGAGCGACTGGTTCGGCGTGCCGAAGCCTGGCGATCAGAGCACGGTGCTCGGGCGGACGCTCAATCCCTACAACCTCGATCTCACGCCAGGCGGTTCGAGCGGCGGTACGGGCGCTGCGCTTGCCGCATGGTTCGCGCAAGTCGGTCTGGGGAGCGAGACCGGCGTATCGATCCGCAATCCGGCGTCCAACAACAGTCTCGTTGGTCTTGCGCCATCGCGTGGTCTGATTCCGCGAGCGGGTCAGATCATGACTTCGTTCACGCAGGAGCGTTGCGGTCCGATGGGACGATCGGTGTATGACGTGGCCGCACTGACGGATGCGATCGCGGGATTCGATGCGGAAGATCTGTTGACCATCGAATCGCCCGGCCGCACACCGTCGCAACCTTACACCTCGTTCCTCGATCGCAACGGATTGCGCGGTGCGCGCATCGGTGTGTTTCGCGATCTGTTCCGCAAAGGGGCCGCGCACGCCGAAGGCATCGCGCTCATCGAACACGCGATCGCACGGATGAAACAGGCTGGCGCCGTGATTGTCGATCCGGTGTCGACCGGTATCGATCTGTTTCCCTTGCTGGACGAGACGCGCACGAACTATTACGAGGCACAGTTCTCGTACAACCTGTATTTCCGGCGTCTCGGGCCGAATGCGCCGATCCGCAACATGGATGAGCTCATCGCCAAGGGTGGCGATCTCGTGAAGCCGAGCATCGTGAAGGGCTATCACGAGTTCAGTTCGCTGATGCACCAGCCGGACTTCCTCGCTCGTCGCGACACGCAGGAGATGTTGCAGCAGACCATCATCGAGTTGATGGACAAGTACCGGCTCGATGCTCTGGTCAATCCCTTCAAATCGCTGCCGCCCCCGCCGCACTTGGAGCGCGCAGTCGAGCAGGACAATCCGCTGAGCTCCGTGGCCGGTCTGCCCGCGCTGCTCGTGCCTGCAGGGTACACGAAGAACGAGAACGGGCCGATCGCCCTGGAAATCCTCGGTCGTCCGTTCAGCGAGCCGACTTTGTTCCGTATCGGCTATGCCTACGAGCAGCTTTCGAAGAATCGCAAGAACCCATCCAGTGTGCCGCCGCTGGCCGGTGAACAGTTCGTCTACTGAAGGAATCGCTCCATGACTGCAACGCTTCTGCGCGCCTCCATTGTCTGTGCCTTGCTGAGTTGTGCGCACATCTCTCAAGCGCGTGCCGAGACTTTCGATCTCGCCACCGCAACGATTGCAGACGTTCAGACGGCAATGGACAAAGGGGCGTTGAGCGCCGAGAAGTTGACGAAGCTCTATCTCGCTCGAATCCAGGCCTATGACAAGCAGGGTCCGGCGATCAACACGGTGATCACGCTCAACCCGAAAGCGCTCGAGCAGGCGCGCGCCCTGGACAAGGAGCGCAAGAGCAAAGGACCGCGCTCACCGATCCATGGCATCCCAATCGTGCTGAAGGACAACTTCGATACGTACGACCTGCCGACCACCGCAGGTTCGCAACTGCTCGCTGGCTGGACTCCGCCCGATGATGCGTATGTCGTGAAGAAGCTGCGTGACGCCGGTGCGATCATCCTCGCGAAAGTGAACCTGAGCGAGTTCGCGGGTGGCGGCGGCAGCGTCAGTGGTGCGAAGGATCCGGAGATCCTCAGGCAAGGCGCGGTGCCGAACGGCTCGAGCTCGATGGGATTGCAGACACACAATCCGCACGACCTGACGCGCGGCCCTGCAGGCTCGAGCGGTGGAACCGGTGCAGCGATTGCCGCGGACTTCGCGCAATTCGGTCTCGGCACCGATACCGGCGGCTCGGTACGCGGTCCTTCGGCGGCCAATGGCATCGCAGGCCTCAAGCCTACGCACGGCTTGCTGAGTCGCGATGGCATCGTGCCGCTTGCACTCACGTTCGATACCGGCGGTCCGATGGCTCGCAGCGTCTACGACGTCGCCGTCGCTCTCGGTGTCATGACGGGTATCGATCCCGCCGATGCAGCCACACAGAAAAGCGCAGGCAAGTTCGACACCGACTACACGAAGTATCTCAAGACCGACGCGCTCAAGGGTGCTCGCATCGGCGTTGCGCGCGATTTCATGGGTCGCGATCCGGAGACGGACAAGGTGATCGAAGCTGCGTTGGTCACGCTCAAGGAGCAGGGCGCCGTCATCGTCGATCCGGTGAAGTATCCCGACTATCTGCTGCAAGGCCGGCAGGGTCTTTCGCAACTGATCATGGCGTCGGAGTTCAAGAGCCAGATTGCCGACTACCTCAAGGATACGGGGCCGCAGTATCCCAAGACATTCGATGATCTGGTGCGGCTCGCCAACGATCCGCAGACGCAGTACCGCAGTCCGCCGAAAGCCTTCGCATTGAAATACACGGCGAGTGTTGCGCTCGATCTCGATGATCCCATCTATCTCGCCGCGCGCGATCAGGGCCTCGCGCTCACCAAGGCGACCATCGATGGGCTGTTCACGAATTATCAGCTCGACGCCATCGTCTATCCGACCTCGCCTCGGCCTGCGACACCGATCAATCCCGCGAACGCACCGGCCCCGGGCGGCGGCGATTCACCGACCAGCATCGCCAATCAAACCGGCTATCCCGATCTCATCGTCCCGGCAGGCATGACGAAGGATGGGTTGCCCGTGGCGATCTCGTTCTTCGGGCCCGCCTTCAGCGAAGGCAAGTTGCTCGGTTACGGCTACGACTTCGAGCAGGCCACGCAGGCGCGGGTGCTGCCGAAGACCACGCCGCCGTTGCGCGCGGACAAGTTCACCTACTAACGCAGCCAACGCGAGGAGTTCGAAATGAATCGAGCAACAGCGAATCGCGTCTGGACGCGCTTGGCGGTGATCGCGCTTGCAGCGCTCGCGACGCAGGCCCATGCCGCGACCATCCATCTCGATACAGCGACGATCGCCGACATCAACAATGCGTTCGATGCCGGCACGCTCACCTCCGAGAAACTCACGAGGATGTACCTGAAGCGCATCGAGACCTTCGACAAGCAAGGACCGGCGATCAACACGGTCATCACATTGAACGCCAAGGCGCTCGATCAGGCGCGCGCGCTCGACAAGGAGCGCAAGAGCAAAGGGCCGCGCTCGCCGATTCACGGTATTCCCATCGTGCTGAAGGACAACTTCGATACGTTCGACATGCCGACCACGGCGGGTTCGCTGATCCTCAAGGGCTCGATTCCACCCGACGACGCATTCGTCGTGAAGAAGTTGCGTGAGGCCGGCGCGATCATTCTGGCCAAAGTGAACCTGAGCGAATTCGCTTCCGGGTCTGGCGGGCCGAATGGTTTCAGCTCCATGGGCGGGCAGACCAAGAACCCGCACGATCTGACCAAGGGTCCTTCGGGCTCGAGTGGCGGTACGGGTGCTGCGATCGCCGCCAACTTCGCGCAGTTCGGACTGGGGACGGACACCGGAGGTTCGGTGCGAGGACCTTCGTCGGCAAACGGTATCGCTGGCCTCAAGCCGACGTACGGCTTGCTGAGTCGCGATGGCATCGTGCCGCTGGCGTTGAGTTACGACACGGCGGGACCCATGGCGCGCAGCGTGTACGACGTCGCGGTCTCGCTCGGCATCATGACGGGCATCGATGCTGCGGATCCGGCCACGCAGGAGAGCGCTGGCAAGTTCGATACGGACTATACGAAGTATCTGAAGCGCGGTTCGCTCAAGGGTGCACGCATCGGCGTCGCGCGTGATTTCTTCAAGCAGAGCGTCGAGACGGACTATGTGATGGAGGCGGCGATAGCGACGCTGAAGTCCCTTGGCGCGACGGTCATCGATCCAGTCAACTATCCCGACTATCTGCTGACTCAGCGCAATGCCATCACTCAGGCCATCAGCGGGCGCGAGTTCAAGGTGCAGGTCAGCCAGTATCTGGCAACTTTGAAACCGGAGTATCCGCACTCGCTAGCGGAACTGATCACGCGCGCCGAGGCGCCGGGCTCCGGATACACCAATCCCTGGCGCCTGAACGCAATGAAGGAAGCGCAGGCATCGATCGGCGGGCTCGATGAACCGGAGTATCTGGTCGCACGCAATGAAGGTCTCGCGCTGGTTCGCGCGACGGTGCTCGCAACATTCGCCAAACATCAGCTCGATGCGTTGATCTATCCGACATCGCCGCGTCCGGCATTGCCCATCGAGCCGCCGGCAACGCGCGAAGCCGCAGGTGCGCCAGGCTCCGCGACCAACATTGCCAATCGCACCGGCTTTCCCGATCTGATCGTTCCGGCCGGCATGACCAAGGACGGGTTGCCTGTAACGATCTCGTTCTTCGGTCCGGCCTTCAGCGAACCGAAGCTGCTCGCGTATGGCTATGACTTCGAGCAAGCGACGCATGCGCGCGTGCTGCCGAAGCACACGCCGGCACTGGCGGGCGACAAAGTCACGACGACTGGTCCGTCGCTGGTAGCGGCACGATGACGCAGAACCTGGAGGAACGGATCATGCGATCGACAACACGGGTTCTGGCGATTGGCGTGTTGAGTGCAGCGCTATCGATGCTCGCATTGGCCCGTGCGCAAGCCGCTGCATTCGATCTGTCCAGCGCAACCATCGCCGACATTCAGGCGGCGATGGACAGCGGCGCGCTCACATCTGAAAAGCTGCTGCAGCTCTATCTTGCGCGCATCGACGCTTATGACCAGAAAGGTCCGAAGCTCAATTCCGTGATCACGCTCAACAAGAATGCGTTGGCGGAAGCACGCGCACTGGATGCGGAGCGCAAGGCGAAGGGGCCGCGCTCACCGCTGCACGGGATCGCGGTACTGGCGAAAGATGTCTTCGATACGTACGACATGCCGACCACGGGCGGTTTCAAGCCCATGGCGACCTCGCAACCTTCGCGCGATGCGTTCGTGATCGAACGTCTGCGCAAATCGGGCGCCATCATTCTGGGCAAGCTCAACCAGTCCGACTGGTACGGCGTCGCGCCGAGCGGCGGCAGCACGCTGGCCGGTCAACCGATCAGTCCGTACAACCCCAAGAAGACGACCGGCGGGTCGAGCTCGGGCACCGGGGTTTCGATGGCGGCATGGCTCGGAACGATCGGCCTCGGCAGCGACACGAGTGGCTCGATCGTCATTCCGACGACGCTCAATAATCTGGTCGGCTTCTCGACCACGCATGGTCTCGTCAGTCGCACCGGCATGATGTGGAGCTCGCCGCGTCAGGAGAGCGGCGGCCCCATGTGTCGCAGCGTGTACGACTGCGCTGCCGTGCTCGACGTAATCGCGGGCTACGATCCGGCAGATCTCGCGACCGAAGCGGGACTCGGCAAGATTCCCGAACGCTCGTACACCAGCTTCGTCACTCCGCTCGGTCTTAAGGGTGCACGGGTCGGAGTGCTGCGCGAAATGGTGCGTTCCGGTCCCAAGCATGTCGAGGGCACCGCACTGTTCGACAAGGCCGTCGCGGATTTCAAAGCCGCGGGCGCCATGGTCGTGGATCCCGTGCTCACCGGTCTGAATCTCCCGGAAGTCGTGCGCGAAGCCGGAGCGGCCCAGTTCGAGCGTGCCGACGCTATTAATAAGTATCTGTCGGCTCTGCCGCCGACGGCGCCGATTCGCACGGTCGAGGAAATGATCGCGAAGGGCGGTGCGCTGGTGAAGCCGGCCATCATCGAAGCGGCAAAGATCGGATCGCTCGATCATCACCCGCAACTCATCGCCGCGTACAAACAGCAGGACATGTTGCGCGCCGCGATGATCGATCTGATGCGCAAGTACGAGCTCGATGCCTTGATTCTGCCGTATCGAACCGTGCTTACGGACGATCGGCCTACTGCGCCGAATCCGGCGGGTGGCGGTGGCTCCACTGAAGCGGCCAACGCGCTCGCCTCATACACCGGTCTGCCGACCATCATCGTGCCGGGCGGTTTCTTTGCCTCCGATGGCATGCCGTTCGGCGTGCAGTTCCTGGGCATGCCATTCAGCGAACCGACGCTGATCAAGGTGGCCAGCGGCTACGAGGCCACGACACATCATCGCAAGGCACCTGCGTCGACGCCGCCGCTCGCCAACGAGCGGTTCAACTACGACGCTCCGATGCCGCGCGACCATCAGTGAGCGCGATTATGAAGTCCCTCCGCTGCTATTTCCTGATTTGCATGGCACTTGCGCTCTGCAATGCAGCGCAGGCGAAAACGTTCGAGCTCGAAACCGCGACCATCGCCGACATCAACGCTGCCTTCGATGCGCATGCGTTGACGGCGGAGAAGCTGGTCTCGATGTATTTGAAGCGCATCGAGGCCTACGACCACAAGGGACCCAGGATCAACGCAGTGCTTGCGCTGAATCCCAAGGCGCTGGAGACGGCACGAGCATTGGATGCGGAGCGCCGCACGAAGGGTCCGCGCTCGCCATTGCATGGTGTGCCGGTCATCGTGAAGGACGTGTTCGATACGTTCGACATGCCGACCACCGGCGGCTATCTGCCGCTCAAGAATGTCGTGCCGGCCAAGGATGCGACGATCGTGCGCAAGCTGCGCGAAGCAGGCGCGATCATTCTGGCGAAGGTGAACCAGAGCGATTGGTATGCGCAGCCCGACATCATGGCGAGCAGCACGCTCGGCGGTTCGACACTGAACCCGTTCGCACTCGACCGTACCCCGGGCTGGTCGAGTGCCGGCACCGCTGCGGGACTGGCAGCGCATTTCGGCACCGTCGGCTTGGGTAGTGAAACAGGCTTTTCGATCCGCACACCGACGAGCGATTCGAACCTCTATGGCTTGTCGACGACCTCGGGACTGATCAGTCGCGCAGGCCAGATGTGGAGTTACATCACGGGCGAACGGGGCGGCCCGATGGCTCACAGCGTCTACGATCTCGCGGTGACGTTGGACGTGATCGCCGGGTTCGACAGCGACGATCTGTGGACCGCGAACAGTCTCGGCAAGATGCCGCTCGAGCCGTACGTGTCCTTCATCGATCCGCAAGGACTGAAAGGCGCGCGCGTCGGTGTGTTGAAAGAAGCGTGGGACTTCAAACCGGTCGATCCTGAAGTCATCGAGCTCGCGAAGAAGGCGATCAAGGTCTTCGGCGACAACGGCGCAAAAGTGTTCGAGCCCGTGTCGCTCGGCATCGATCTGGTGAACTACCTGCAGATCAACGGATCGCCGTCTCATTACGAGCGCATTCACGCGATCAACCAGTACCTGGCTCATCAGGGTCCCAACTATCCGTACAAGAACGCGGCCGAGCTGCTGCTCGGTCACGCCGGCGTGCCAGGCCGTCCCACGGACAAGGATGCGGTCGCGAAGCTCATCGATCTGAATCGCGATCCCGAGTATCGCGCGACGCTCGAAGGCAAAGCCAAACTGCGCGAGGCCGTGATCGCGTTGATGGATCGCTACCAGCTCGATGCACTCATCTTTCCTCACAAGCTGGCAGGTCCGTTGAAGATCGGCCCGCGACTCGATCCGGAGCGTCAGTACACGCCGAATCAGCTCAGCCCCAACACTGGACTGCCTTCGTTCATCGTGCCCATGGGCTTTACTCCGCAGGGTCTGCCAGCGGGTCTCGAGATCATGGGTCGGCCCTGGAGTGAGCCGATGTTGATCAAGTTGGCGAGCGGCTTCGAAGCCGTCACCAGTAATCGACGTGTACCTGCATCGACGCCGCCGCTGCCAGGCGAGCGATTCGAGTACACGAGCACTGCAGCCGGGCACGAGTAGGTCATGCCGGGCGCGACGCATTCCCGGAGCGTGCACGATTCCTCAGGCGCAGGTGGCGGCCGCGCCATCGCACTGACCGCGTTGCCGCCCGCGTCTGCGATGCCACGCGCGCGTGTGGCGCAGAACTGGGTGCTCGATCCGCTGTGGGACTCGCTGCTGATCGTAGCGACTCCGCTGCTTACGATGGCGGCGGCGTTGGCGCTGTTCCAAACGATGGGGAGCGCCGCGGCGACCTCGCTCATCATCGTGGTGCACATCGTCTTCACCGTCGCCCATCACCTGCCGACGTTCATTCGCATCTATGGCGATGTGGAGCTGTTCCGACGACATCGATGGCAGTTCGTGCTAGCACCGGTCGTGCCGTTGACGATCTCCGCCGTCGTGCTGGGCTATATTAATTACCACGGCTATCCCGTCGAAAACTTTCTGTACCTCTACATCATGCTGGCGCTCTGGGACCCGTGGCATTTCCTGCGCCAGCACTATGGTTTCGTTCGTATCTACGATCGTTCCAACCATGCGCCGCGGCAGTTGGCGTCGCGCATGGATCTGTGGCTGTGCGCGTCATGGTTCGTGTACATCATGCTGGGCAGCAGTGCGTGGCTCGCGGGGATCCTCGATGATTTGAATCGCACCGTCGGTATACCGCTGATCTCCTATGTACCTGGCGATCTCGGCGAAGTCGTCACGCGCGTCGCCCGTGACCTGGCGATTCTCATGACGGTGGCCTACGCGTCGTATCTGTTCTGGTGCCGCTTCAACGGCTACTTCATCAGCATGGCCAAGCTCGCGCTGCTGGTCGCGACGTTCGGCGCCATGTATCTCGCATACGTGCCGAATGAATGGACAGCGTCGGTAGCGCCGGGCTGGACGTTCAAGGCAGGGTTCGCGGTCATCGGCATCGCGCACATGACTCAATACCTGGCCATCGTCTGGCGTTACAACCGCACGCTGGGATCGCGCCCTGGGCTCGCTCGTGCTGGATGGTTCCAGAAGCTGTTTGCGCGCGGCGGTTGGCTGATCGGTATCGGCTACGTGTCGTTGTGCCTGGTCTATGGAGATCTCGTCACGACCCAGTGGTCGAACCGAGGAGTGATGTCCGTGCTGCTCGCCATCGGATTCACTTCGACCCTGCTGCACTATTACTTCGACGGCTTCATCTGGAAGGTCCGGCAGCAATCCAATCGCGAGAACCTGGCGATGGATACGACGCATGAAAAACCAAAGGTCGCGGCGGCGGCGCGTCCGCGTTCGCCACGGGCCATGCTGTTGCGCCAGAGCCTGTACTTCGGTCTGCCGATGCTGGTGTTGAGCACCGGCGCCTTCGCGCTCTGGCGCACGCCCAGTATCAGTTCCGTCGAGCATATGTATCGCGCGCAGGCGCTGAGCCAGGAAGGATTGCATGGCGAGGCGCTCGCGGAGGCCGAGGCTGCGTATGCGGCAATCGAGAGCGAGCTTGCGATCGCGCACAAGCTGGCGCGACTTCATCCGAGCGCAGCGCGCGAGGCCGAGCTCGCGTTTCTGATCTACAACCAGTCCTACTACGCCCACGTGGTGCTGCCTGCGGCGTCCGGTCGCGGCGTCACCCAAGCCGGGCGCTCGGCGCATCGAACTGCTGTCGTTGCCGCATGCGAGTTGCTCGAGCGTGCGCTCGGGCGCGGGACATCGCTCGCTCACGCGGCGCGTCCCCAGTTCGGTGCCGAAGACGCCGAACGAACGCTGGCCAGCTGGCATCGCATCGCGGCTGCCATTCCATAACCGTCCTTCGTCACGGAGTCTGTCATGAACGCATCTGTCTTCGATTCCCCCGACAACGACGCATCGTCGCAGACGCGGTTCGATCAGTCGCGCCGGCGCTTCATCCGCACGACTGCGGCGACTGGTGCGCTGGTGGCGCTCGCGCCGTATGCGCGGCACGTGTACGCATCGGTGCCGAAGGATGAGTTCATCGGCTTGTCCACCGTCGAAGTGGCAAAGCTCATACGCGAGAAGCAGATCAGCGCGGTCGATGCGGTCAATCTCTGTTACGCGCGCATCGACGAGGTCAATCCGAAGATCAACGCAGTCGTGGCGATGTGCCGCGACCGAGCGCTCGCGGAAGCGAAAGAGGCCGACGCGATGCTCGCGGCCGGCAAGAGTATCGGCCCGTTGCATGGTGTGCCTTTCACGGTGAAGGATTCATTCGACACGGTGGGTGTGGTCAGCACGGGCGGTACGCTCGGCCGCAAAGGATTCGTCCCTGGTAAAGATGCGACGGTGGTCGCGCGCGCACGTGCGGCGGGTGCGATCCTGCTCGGCAAGACCAACACACCGGAGTTCACGCTGGGAGGCGGTGCGCGCGGCACGTACAACCTGGTCTATGGTCAGACGTACAACCCTTACAACACCGCGTACTCGCCCGCGGGTTCATCGGGCGGGGCCGGTGCCATCGTCGCCGCAGGCGGCGCCTTCTTCGATATTGGTTCCGACTACGGCGGATCGATTCGCAGTCCCGCTTACGTGAATGGAATTGCGGGCATCAAGCCGACGTTGGGTCGCGTGCCGCGCACGGGCCACATCGTGGGCTATGGTGGGCCGTTCGACAGTTTTCAGGAAACAGGTCCGATGGCGCGCCGCGTTGCCGATCTCGCGCTGCTGTTGCCGATTCTCGCCGGCCCCGACAACTGGGATGCGGCGATGGCGCCCGTGCCGCTCGGCGATCCGAATGCGGTCGAGCTGAAGAAGCTGCGTGTCGCTTACTACACGACGAACGGTGAAGCCGATCCGACACCTGAAATCCAGCAGCTCGTGAAAGCGTGCGCCGGCTACTTCAAGGATCTGGGATGCAGAGTCACCGAAGACAAGCCGCCGAAGATGAAGGAGCTCGCGGAGGCGCGACAGAAGTTCAGCGGCGCGAACGATGCGGATCACCTCAAGCGCATGCTCGCGAAGTACGGCACGACCGAGGCGTCTCCGGGACTGCGACTCTCCGGCGAAGTTCAGCCCAGCTCGGAGCTGACGCGCTGGTGCGAGGTAATGGACAGCATCAAGAGTGAACAGCTCGCATGGTTCGAGAAATACGATCTCATCGTCTGCCCGGCGAATGCCAAGCCTCCGCAGAAAGTACCTGCGGAATTTACTCGCGCTCCGGGCAGCAATCCGAGCTACACGAGTCAATACAACACGACCGGCTGGCCCGCAGGCGTTGTGCGCGCGGGCACGTCGACCGAAGAGCCGGGTTTGCCGCTCGGCATCCAGCTGGTTGGGCAACCCTGGCGCGATGATGTGGTCATCGCGGCGATGGCGTTCATCGAAAAGCAAAGCGGCGGCTGGCAGCGTCCTCCGATCTGAAGCTGCTAGCGAGCCCGGAATGGCGGCGGAATGACATCCGGCCGCCATCGCCCGAACCGCCATTTCCGACGTCACGACGCGATGAACGACATGCCATCACGCATTCTCCAGTTGTTCGCTCTTGCAGTTCCGTTCGCCCTCGCTGCAGGTTGCAGCAAAGAGCCGCCGCGGCCAGCGCCGGCGAAGTTCGAGATCATCGAAGCGCGTATTGGCGAAGTGCATGCGGCGATGATGGCGGGGCAGCTCACCTCCGAGCAGCTGGTGCGCCAGTATCTGGACCGCATCAAGGCGTACAACGGGAGGTGCGTGAACGAGCCCGAAGGCCTTCTTGGTCCCATCACGACGATCCCGAACGCAGGCCAGATCAACGCGCTCTCGACCTTGAATCTGCGTCCGGCGACGCGACAGCAGCTCGGTTTCGACGATCGCAAGGCACGCAGCATGACGGATGCGGCGGATAGCGATCCATCGATGCCGGATGCGCTGGAGACGGCTGCGCAGCTCGATCGGCAGTTTGCGCAAACCGGGAAGCTCGTCGGTCCGCTGCATGGCATTCCCATCGCGATCAAGGATCAGTTCGATACGTTCGACATGCGCACCACGTCTGGCGCCGACGCCAACTATGCGGATGATCGGCCACCCGACGATGCGACATTCGTGAAGCGTTTGCGCGAGGCCGGCGCCATCATCATTGCGAAGGCCAACATGGGCGAGTACGCCGCCGGTGATCGCAGCGCATTCGGTGGCACGTTCTGCAATCCGTACGACACGGAACGTACGCCGGGCCGCTCGAGCGGTGGTTCAGGCGCTGCGGTCGCGGCCAATCTCGCCATGTGTGCCATCAGCGAAGAATCCGGTCCGTCCGCACGCAATCCTGCGAAGAACAACAATGTCGTCGCGCTCGCGCCGACGCAGGAGCTCGTGAGCCGCGACGGCATGATTCCGGCGTCCTTCATGAATGACCGTGTTGGTCCGACGTGTCGCAACGTGGAAGATGTGGCGGCGGTCCTCGATGTCATCGCCGGCTACGATCCAAAAGACGAGCTCACTGCGTTCAGTGTCGGGCGGCTGCCGAAGCAGAGCTACCACAGCTCGGCCCAGGAACGGCGGCTCGAGGGGATTCGCATCGGCGTGATGCGCGAATACATGAACAAGGATCTGTTCACCGCCGCCGACAGCGAGAGCATAGACATCGTCGAGCGAGCGCTGGTGGATCTCAAGGCACTGGGTGCGGAGATCGTCGATCCGGGTGCGGGCAATGCATTGTTCCAGGATTGCGTGCGCAAGTACGACCCCGCGGCTCACAACTCGCTGTTCATCAAACAGTTTCCGAAGTTGTTTCCTGTGGATGCGCGCGGCAAGCCCACTGCCGACCACGTCGCCCTGCTGGTCGACATGTTCTTCGATCCCTCGCTGTTTCCGGAAGGACCAACCATGCGCGGCTTGGGGCCAGTGTCTACGACGGGAGAGCGTCGCTACATGATGGATCGCTATCTGCGCGAGCGCGGCGATGCGCGCATCCACACCATGGCCGATCTGGTAGCGAACTCGAACTTCTTTACGGATGTTCGTAAGGAATCCGGCTTCTCGGACAAGAAGCGCCAGCTCATCGAGCGCAGCGCCGACCAGACGCTTGATATCGGCGAGCGGTTGCAGACGCGCTTCGCGCTTCAGCAGATCGGACTGCAGTGCATGGCAATGCTTCGCCTCGACGCCATCACGTATCCGACGAGCAACATTCCGCCGTCGAAACTCGGGGCGCCGACCGAGCCCACCGTGCAGGAGCGATCGTCCAACGCATGGACGCTGCTCGGTGCCAATGGCTTTCCGGCGATCACCGTACCCGCAGGATTCACGACCGAGGTCTACGATCGCGTAGTCGATCCGCAGGCCGAAGGTGGAACGCGATTGGTCGGCCCGATAGCCGCGAAGCTTCCGGTGGGTATCGATTTCCTCGGAAAGCCTTTCGATGAACCGATGCTGCTGCGAATCGCGTCCGCCTACGAAGCCGCCGCACATCATCGCAGACCTCCGGATGGCTTCGGCGCGATTGCGTCTGCTCAGCATGAGTAGCAAACCAGAGTAACCACAAAGAACACATAGAGCACAAAGGTAAGAATCAGGCTGGCATGACGGAGTGATCCTGAATCACAAGCTGCGGCCATATGCACGTGATGTCAGTCCTTTTTTGTGTTCTTTGTGATCTATGTGGTTACTCTTCTTCTGTGGTGGGGTGATAAGAAAGGGCGCCGTCTGAACTGCAGTCATGGTCACGGTTGGCCGGTACTGCAGCATGAAGAGAATCACGATTGCGGCACTGTTGTTCGGAGCGATGCTCACACGCATCGCCTTCGCGGACGTGGATTTGCCCAATGTCGCGCTCTTCACCACGGGCGGCACGATCCAGAGCAAGGGTGCGCATCGGCAGAAGCTGATGGAGTACAGCGACGGGCGTGTGTCGCCGCAGGAACTGCTCGACGATCTGCCCGAGCTCAAGCAGCTGGCAACGTTCTCGGTGACCGAGATCAGCAACATCGGCAGCGGAGGAATGTCGACGCAGCTCGTGTTGAAGCTGGCCAAAGCGATCAATGCCGCACTCGCGAAGCCCGATGTGGCCGGAGCCGTCGTCACGCACGGAACCGCCACGCTCGAAGAGACTGCGTACTTCCTGAATCTGGTGGTCAAGTCCGAGAAGCCGGTCGTGCTGGTCGGTGCCATGCGGCCGTTCACTGCGGTGAGCCGCGACGGGCCGTTCAATCTGTACAACGCGGTGCGCGTGGCCGTGTCGCCGCAGTCCAAAGGCAAAGGCGTGCTCATCATGCTCAACGATGAGATCAACGCAGCGCGCGATACGACCAAGTCCAACACGTATCGAATGGAGACGTTCATCGCGCGCGATGTGGGCCCGCTCGGATATGCCGATTCGGACCGCATCGTGTTCTATCGAAGGCCGATCTATCGCCACACTTCGCGCAGTGAGTTCGACATCAGCAAGCTCGACGATCTGCCGCGCGTCGACATTACGTATGCCTACCAGGATCAGGATGGCACTGCCATCGATGCATTCGTGAATGCCGGCGCCAAAGGCATCGTACTCACGGGCGGCAATCCCGATGCGGTGAAGCGCGGCCAGGCCAAGGGCGTGGTGTTCGTGCAGAGCGATCGCAAAGGCGCAGGGCGTGTCGTCGAAAGCGCGCGTCAGATGGAGCGCGGCATTGCCACCTCCGACAACCTGCCGCCGCACAAGGCCCGCATTCTGTTGCGCCTGGCCCTCACACGTACGACGGACGTGAACGAGATTCAGAGGATGTTCAATGAGTATTGAGAAGTGGGCCGCGGGGCACTGGGTTCTGGCCGCTGGCAAGAATTCAGAGAAGCATTCTGGCTCTGGCCAGCAGCCCAGCGCCCAGCAGCCCGTCAACGCGCGTTGGCACGTGACGATAGGCTTGTCGCTGCTGACCGCTTTCGCTACCGGCGCTGCAGCCCAGGAGATCCCGAACTACGCTCCGCCGCCGGCAATGCCGGACGACATCTCGAAGCTGCCGAACATCGTGCTCATGTCGATGGGTGGCACGATTGCGAGCCGCGGCGACACGCGTTTGAACATCACGAACTACGGCGGCAAGGGTGCGCCGCGCGTCGATCCGCAGCATTGGGTCGAGGATCTGCCCGACCTGAAGGGCATCGCGAACATCACGCTCGAAGATCAGCGCGCGCCGCAGGATCGTCCGACGGGAACGGAGACGCACGAAGATTTTGCTCGCGTCGCAAAGCGTCTGAACGAGCTTGCGTCGGATCCGAAAGTGGATGGCATCGTCGTCACGCACGGCACCAACACCATGGCGGAGACGGCGTACTACATGAACCTCACCGTGAAGACCGACAAGCCCATCGTGTTCGTCGGTTCGCAACGGCCGTGGACGGGTCTCTCAGGCGACGGACCACGCAACCTCTACGATGCCGTACGCGTAGCGGCATCGAAGGATGCCTGGGGCAAGGGCGTCCTGCATTGCATGGACCAGTTCATCAACACCGCGCGCGATGTCGACAAGACCAGCGCGTATCGCGTCGACACATTCAAAGGTGTGGACGTGGGCGCAATCGGGTTCGCTGATCCTGACAAAGTCGTGTTCTATCGTGAACCGGTACGACGGCATACGACGCAATCCGAGTTTGCAGGCAAGGACTATCAACAGCTGCCGCCGGTGGAAGTGGCGTTCGCGTATCGAGATGCCCCCGGCTACTTGATCGACGCGATGGTGGAACACGGTGCGCGCGGCATCGTCGTCGAGGGCACTGGTGCGGGCAGTCCAACCTCGAGCGAAAGCGAAGCGATCAAGCGCGCGCAGGCCAAAGGCGTTGTCGTCGTGGCAACTGCAAGAACCAACGGCGGCCGCGTGCAGGACACGCCGCGCCGCCGCGAAGCGAAGATCGTCCCCGGCGACAATCTGCTTCCAGAAAAGGCACGCATCCTGCTGCAGCTAGCTCTCACCACGACCACGGATCTCACTGAGATCCAGCGAATCTTCGACGAGTACTGAGGTTCGCGGATGAAGAGTGTCTCCACGGGGCACACGGGGAGCACGGGGTGGAAGAAGGTGGATCGATGATGAGTTGCGCATAGCGACTAATGCACATCGCGATTCGTGCTCGTTGCTCTCCGATCTCAGACTGTGATCTCTGATTTGTATTGGTCTTCCCCGTGTTTTCCGTGATCCCCGTGGAAATCTTGTTCCGCTCTCGATTCTCCGGTGGGGGAAGCAGCGCGCGCCGCGTCAATGAGTGCAAGGCCAACAACGGATGCATGCGTATGAAACGAGATTCGACGAGCCGCGCGTCGCTTCCACGACGTGATCTGTTCAGGGTGTTCACGGGCAAGGCTGCTGTGGCCGCAGTCGCTTCCGCAGCGACCAGCGCGGTCTCCGCTTCGACCGACAAATCGGATCAGATCATCTTCATGTCGGCGAAGAAGCTGGCGGGTCTGATCCGTAGCAAACAGATCTCCGCAGTCGAAGCCGTCGAGGCGTATATCGCGCGCCAGCTCGAGGTCAACGATCGGCTGAATGCGGTCGTGACGAACTCCTATGCACGCGCGCGTGCGGAAGCGAAAGCGCTGGATGCCAAGGCAGCTCGTGGCGAATTTGCAGGTCCGCTTCACGGCGTCCCGATGACGATCAAGGACTCCCTCGATACCGAGGGGGTGATCTCGACCGGCGCAACGATGGGCCGTCAGCAGTACGTGCCGCAAAAGGATGCGACGGTTGTTGCGCGCGTACGCAAGGCCGGCGCGATCCTGCTCGGCAAGACGAACACACCCGAGTTCACGCTCGGTGGTTTGAGCGGCATCAGCACCGCGAGCAATTTGCTCTTCGGCGGCTCGCACAATCCCTACGACTTGACGCGCAGCACGTCGGGATCCTCGGGCGGTGCCGGTGCGATCGTTGCGGCAGGCGGTGCGGCATTCGATATCGGCTCGGATTGGGGCGGTTCGATTCGTGGTCCAGCGCACAACAACGGCATCGCCGGGATCAAACCTACCAGTGTGCGCGTGCCGCGCACCGGCCACATCGTCGATTACGGTGGCGTGTTCGATCTGTGGCAGCAGTTGGGCCCGATGACTCGCCGTGTTGAAGACCTTGCGCTCATCACGCCGATCATCAGCGGCCCCGATTTTCACGATGCGTCGTGCTCGCCGGTGCCATGGGCGGACCCCGCAAAGGTCGATCTCAGCAAGTTGCGTGTGGCGTTCTGCGTCGACAACCGTGCGACGGGCAATGCAGCCACCGACGAAGACACGAAGAAAACCGTGCGTCAGGCTGCGGCCTGGCTCAAAAGCATCGCGGCAAGCGTGAACGAAGATGTGCCGCAACAGATCCTGCTGGATCTGAATGCCGCACGCTCCAAGCTGACGAGTGGCGACGCCTGGCAGTTCTATCAGCGCCTGGCCGACAAGTGGGGCACCAAGAATTTTTCGCCATCGGTGAAGGAGCGGATGAAGACACTCACGCCCATCACCAGTGCCGAGTACGTCGAAGCGTGGGAGAAGCAGGATCTCGGTAAGTCGCTGATGCTCGACTGGATGACCGCGTACGACGTGCTCCTGTGTCCTGTGGCCGGCAAACCCGCACAGCCGATCGATGCCGAACCTGGCACCAGCGGATTCGGCGGGCCGGGCACGACCTGGCAATACACGGGCGCATTCAACAGCACGGGGTGGCCCGTCACTGTCGTTCGTTGCGGCAGCAGCGCAGATGGAAAGCTGCCCATCGGTGTGCAGGTCATCGCGGCTCCCTGGCGCGAGGACATCACGCTGGCCGTCGCAAGCTATCTCGAGAGCAAGAGCGGCGGCTGGCAGAAGCCGCCGATTTGAAACAAAGAGTGGCCGCAAAGACCGCAAAAAGAGTTGCAACAGACAGAGCCAGATGGAGCGCAGAAGACGCACGCCGATGAAACATCCTCACAACTCGCTGCGTTTCGGCGCCCGGTCTCATTTCACTACTTCTTTTTTGCGGTCTTTGCGGCCTTCCTGTCTCTTGCTCTCCCTGATGTGTGCGACGTCGGTGTTCGCGCAATCGTTCGATCATCTGCTCAAGCTGACGCCCGAGAACTCGGCGATCGGCAACTTTCCAGCGCAGAAGGCGCCCATTCTCACGATCAAATCCGGGGACACGGTGAAGTTCGAGACTGGCGGCGGCAATCGCTGGGGAGATAAATCGCCGCAGCAATGGCTGCAGGAGAATGGCATTCAGCTGAGCGCCGAAGACGAGTGGGCCATCGGCGAGATCGATCGAGTGGTGAAGGAGACGACGCGTTACGCAGGCATTCAGAACGGACATCTGCTCGTCGGGCCGGTGGCGATCGAGGGCGCCATGCCTGGCGATTCGATCGAGATTCGCATTCTGTCTGTCGTACCGCGCATTCCATACGGAACGGTCGGCATGCGTCCGGGCTCGGGCGGTATTCCGGATGCCGTGCCGCAGTCTTTCACGAAAGTGATCAAGCTCGATCGCAAGCGCAACGTCGGTCTGTTCGAGCCAGACATCGAAGTGCCGCTCGGCCCATTCATGGGCGTCATGGGGACGTTGCCTCCGCTCACCGATGGCGCAAACCGTCGCAGCGGACCGCCGGGACTGTTCGGCGGCAATCTCGACTGCAAGGAGTTGGTCGCGGGCACGACGCTGTATCTGCCGGTCTTCCACCCGGGCGGTTTGTTCTACACAGGCGATTCACACGCGGCTCAGGGGGATGGCGAAGTGACCGTGAACGCCATCGAGACTGCGAATACGGCCATCCTCAGATTCATCCTGCACAAAGGCAAAACACTCAAGGCTCCGCGAGCCGAGACGCCGACGCACTACATCGCGTTCGGTCTCGATCCGGATCTGGACAACGCGATGCAGATGGCCATTCACGAGACCAACAGCTGGCTCGGCGAGCTGAAAGGTCTCGACTTCTACAACGCGTTTGCCTTGTCGAGCATTGCCATCGATTTCCGCGTCACGCAGGTGGTCGACGGTACGAAGGGCATTCATTCGATGATTTCCAAGTCCCTGCTGTTTCCCAAGAAGACGCCGACACCGTACTGGTACGCCGGCGCTTCAGCGAAATGATCGAGACCTCAAACCAGAAATCTCCAACATGAAAGTCACACGACGAGAGTTTGCGACCATGGCCGCCAGCGCGGCTGCGGCTTCTTTGGTTACGCGAGTATCGTTCGGCGACGCAGGCGTGGATCCTGCGATGCTTACGCTGGCTGAAGCCGCAGCTCGTATTCGCAGCGGTGCGACCAGTGCCGTCGAACTGACCGAGGCATGTCTGTCGCGCATCGCCATGTTCGATTCCAAGCTCGCCACCTTCATTACGGTGATGAAGGCGCAGGCACTGACGCAAGCGCGTCAGCTCGATGCGGAACAGAAAGCGGGCAAGTTGCGCGGCCCGTTGCATGGTGTGCCCATCGCCATCAAGGACATCATCGACACGGCTGGAGCACGCACCACCGGCGGCAGCGCACTGTTCGAAGATCGCGTCCCCGATGAGGATGCGACCGTAGTGGCGCGCCTGCGCGCCGCGGGTGCCGTGATCATCGGCAAGACCAATACGCAGGAATTTGCGATGGGCGGCGGCGAGACGTCGTTCTGGGGCCCTGCGCGCAATCCCTGGAATCTCGCACACAGCACCGGCGGATCTTCATCAGGCTCCGGCGCAGCCGTCGCGAGTGCGCTGAGCTATGGCGCACTCGGTACCGACACGGGCGGATCGGTACGTATGCCGGCATCGTTCTGCGGCATCGTGGGACTCAAGCCCACCTACGGCCTGGTGCCCATCAAGGGCATCATGCCTCTGACCCTCTCGCTGGATCACTGCGGTCCGATGACGCGCACCGTCGAGGATACGGCGCTGATGCTCGGCGTGATGGCGGGTTACGATCAGCTCGACATCACGAGCGTGCGTCACGAGAAAGAAGACTATCTCGCGCAGATGTCGCAGCCGATCTCGGGCATGCGCCTGGGTCTGCCGGTCGGCTACTTCGATGGCGTCGATCCGGAAGTGGGTGCGGCTGTCGAAAAGGCGATCGACCTGCTCGCGAAGCTGACGCGAGGTGCGGCCGAGATGAATCTGCCGGGTGTCACGCATTTGGGCAGTCTCGGCACGCTGGGTGAAACGCTCGCCTGGCACGAGCCGTACCTCAAGAATGCGCCTGCCAAATACATGCTCGCGGAGCGTCGGCGTCTGCAAGGTATTGCCGATGCCGAACCCAAAGCGACGGATTACATTCGCGCGCGTTGGGAAGTCGAGTTGCTGCGCCGTAAAGTCGACGACGCGTTCAAGGACTTCGATCTGGTGGTGTTGCCGACGCAGCGCATCGTGGCCCCGACGCTCGACGAGTTGCTGGTACGTGCGGCGGACAGCGCGCCGGCGAATCCGCGGGTCGTGTCGAATTGCCAGCCGTTCAACGTCATGGGCGTGCCGGCCATCTCGATTCCGTGCGGCTTCAGCAAGAGCGGTCTGCCGATCGGACTCATGATCGCCGGTCCCAACTTTGCCGAGGGCAAAGTGCTCGCCCTCGCGCAAGCTTACGAGAAAGCGACCGACTGGCATCTGCGCAAACCGCCGCTCACCACGAGCACACCGGTCCCGCCTGTGGGAAAGTCGCTCAACATCCGCTGGAACAGATGACCATGGGAATCCGACGCTGGCTCACAGTGTGCGGCGCGGCGCTGATCTCGTGCAGCGCGCTCGCGGGCACGATTCCCTTCGACGCGGCGAGCATTGCCGATATCAATGCTGCATTCAAGGCCGGCACGCTCACCTCCGAGCAATTGGTCGAGCTCTGCCTGAAGCGAATCGAGGCCTATGACGATCGAGGGCCGAAGCTCAATGCGGTGATCACGCTGAATCCTCGAGCGCTGGAAATTGCGCGTGAGCTCGATGTGGAGCGCAAGACCAAGGGACCGCGCTCACCGCTGCATGGCATCCCGGTGGTGCTCAAGGACAACTTCGATACGTTCGATCTTGCGACGACCGGTGCGTCGATTCTGCTCGAGGGATCCGTGCCGCCAGACGATGCCTTCGTGGTCAAGAAGCTGCGTAATGCAGGCGCGATCATTCTGGCCAAGGTGAATCTGTCCGAATTCGCCTCCGGCGGCGCTCACAGCTCACTCGGCGGTCAGTCGCTCAATCCGCACGATCTCACGCGCACGCCTGCGGGTTCCTCGGGCGGCACCGGTGTCGCGATTGCCGCAGCGTATGCGCCGTTGGGACTCGGCACCGACACGGGAGGTTCGATTCGCGGTCCTTCGACCAGCAACGGAATCGTGGGTCTCAAACCCACGCATGGGCTGCTCAGTCGTGACGGCATCATTCCTCTGGCGCTGACATTCGACACCGGCGGTCCGATGGCGCGCAGCGTGACGGATATCGCGATCTCACTCGGCATCATGACGGGAGTCGATGCAGCCGATTCCGCGACACAGAAAAGCAAAGGCAAATTTCCCGCCGACTACTCGCAGTATCTGAAGGCGGATTCTCTGAAAGGTGCGCGCATCGGTATCGCGCGCGATTTCCTCGGTGCCGACCCGGATGTGGACTGGGTGGTCGAGGCTGCGCTCGACACGATGCGCAAGGCCGGTGCCACCATCGTGGATGTGCGCTATCCGAAATGGCTCCTCGACGGCAAGGCCGAGTTCTACAGCGCCATTCGCAATCCCGAGTTCGCAGCCCAGATCGCCGACTATCTCGCCACGTTGAAGCCGGGCTATCCGAAGAACATCGATGAGCTGATCGATCGTGCGAATCGCGTGCCCTCGTTGCGGCCAGACGGCGCGGGACCCAATCCGGCGCGTTGGAACCTGTTCAAACGAGAAGCGGCCAGCGGTAAGCTCGATGACTACAGATACACCGCCGTGCGCGATCACGTGTTGCCGGCGGTGCGCGCGACCGTCGAAGGCATCCTTGCTGCGAACAAGCTGGACGCGATCGTCTATCCGACCTCGCCGCGACGTCCCGCGCAGATCGCCGCGCCGCCTGCTGCAGAAGGCGCGAGCGCCGTCGTCTCGGCAACCAACATCGCCAATCTCACCGGCTTTCCCGATCTGATCGTACCGGCGGGATTCACGGGCGATGATCTGCCGGTGGGCCTGTCGTTCTTCGGGCCGGCATTCAGCGAATCCAAGCTGATCGCGCTCGGCTACAGCTTCGAGCAGCTCACGCAAGCGCGGCGTCTGCCCGTGCACACACCCTCGCTTTCCGACGAATCCATCACGGTCCCCGACCATGCAAATCATCAATAGGCTGGCAACTGCATCGTTCGCCTTGCTCGCGAGCTGTGGCTTCGCATGGGCGGATGCGCCTGGCTCCTTTCACTTGGAGGAGGCCACGATCGCGCAGATCCAGCAAGCGATCCTCGCGAAGCAGATCACCTCCGAGCAATTGGTGAATCTGTATCTGAAACGTATCAAGGCCTACAACGGCACTTGCGTGAAGGAACCTCAGGGCATTCTCGGTCCTATCGAGACGGTTCCGAATGCAGGGCAGATCAATGCGCTGGTCACGCTGAATCTGCGCCCAGCGACGCTCAAGAAATGGGGCTTCGATGCACGCAAGGCCCGCAGTCTCACGGACAAGCTCGACAACGATCCGAAGATGCCGGATGCGCTCGAAGTGGCGCGGGCTCTGGATCGCGAGTTCGAGACGACGGGCAAGCTGGTCGGGCCGCTGCACGGCGTCGTGATGGCGATCAAGGATCAGTACGACACGTTCGATATGCGCACGACGTCCGGGGCCGATGCGTTCTATGCGAACGATCGGCCGCCTGAGGATTCCACGTTCGTCGAGCGCCTGCGCGCCGCAGGCGCGATCATTCTCGCCAAGTCGAATCTCGGCGAATACGCCTCCGGCGTTCCGCGCAGCTCGTTCGGCGGCACGTTCTGCAATCCTTACGACACCGAGCGCAGTCCGCGCGGGTCGAGCTCCGGGTCCGGCTCGGCCGTCGGTGCGAATCTCGTGACGTGCGCCATCGCAGAGGAATCGGGCTCATCGATCCGTGGTCCTGCCAGCGCCGCAAGTTCGGTTGGCATCTCCGGTACGCAGGAGTTAGTGAGCCGCAAAGGCATGGTGCAGATCGGCATCAACACGCGCGTCGGCCCGATCTGCCGTACGGTGGTCGACTCGGCGAAAGTGCTCGATGTCATTGCCGGCTACGATCCCAAGGACGAGCTCACGGCGTTCAGCATCGGTCGCATGCCGGAGCAGCCGTATGAGTCGTATGCGCGTGCTGGTCGTCTGGACGGCGTACGCATCGGCGTCGTCCGCGAGTACATGAACAAGAAGCTGTTCACCAAAGCGGACGAACAGACCATCGATATCGTCTCCGCCGGCGTGGAGGATCTGCGCAAGCTGGGCGCGACCATCGTCGACCCGGGTCCTGAAGGCGAGCTGTTCACCGGTTGCTTCAAGAAGCAGGTGCCGCAGACAGACAACAAGCTCTTCACCAAACGCTTTCCTGATCTGTTCCCGGTGGATGCGAATGGCAAGGCCACGGGCGATCACACGGCAAAGCTGCTCGATCTGCGCATGAATCCGGACGCGGTTCCTGCAAACGTTACGCTGCGTGATTTCGGCGGCTCGGAGGCGGACGGCCAGAACAAGTACATGCTCAATCTGTACCTGCGTGAACGCGGCGACGCCAGGATCAAGAGCAATGCGGATCTGATTGCAAACTCCAATTTCCATCAGGATCCGAAATTCCCGGATCGCAAGAAGGCGCGCGAGAACGTCGAGAAGATCACCGAGTACAACATGGCGGAGCGGTTACTGCGTCGGTTCTCCGTGCAGCAGGTCGTGCTTCAGTGCATGGCCGAGCTCAACATCGATGCGCTGGTCTACCCGACGAGCAATCTGCCGCCCACCAAGTTGGGCGCACCCGCCGGTCCGCCGATCAACGGCCGCAACGGTACGGGCGTGTGGAGCTTCATCGGTGCACAAGGTTTGCCAGTCATCACCGTGCCTGCGGGCTTCACCACGGAGGTGTATGACCTGATTCGCGATCCGACGGCACCGCAAACCCCGGCATCGGCGTGGCCGGCGACCGGCGGCGGAGGCGGAGAGCGTCTCGAAGGCGACGATCGCACCCGATTGGTCGGACCTGTTGCAGCCAAACTGCCCGTCGCGATGGACATCGCCGGCCGTCCCTTCACCGAACCGTTGTTGCTGCGAATCGCCGCGGCGTATGAAGCAGCCACCTGGCATCGCAAGCCACCGACTGCGTTCGGTCCGCTGCGCGGCGAGCCTTGAAGCAATCGAGCAGCCGCGAAGCAATCAAGCAGCCGCAAAGACCGCAAAAAAGAGAGAAATGGAAAAGTAAGTCGAGGGGTGGGAACGGGGTAGAGCCATGGCCCGCCCCCTATGAGTTTCGAGCGCGTTCAAGAGTGTCGAATCCTTTTTGCGGTCTTTGCGGCCCTCAGGGGGCTTCAGGTGGGGTGCCGCAGCGCGTAGCCGTCTGCAAGGACAGGTGTGGCTGTTTGCGGTTCGCTATGAAGCCAGTCCTGCGCTGCCTTTCGATCGGGTTATTCGTTGCATGGAGCGCGGCGGCTCCGGCCGCTCCCTGGGACTTCAGCGAGGGCCCGCCCAGCTCGTTGCCGGCGTTGAGCCGATACGAAGCGCCGGTATTCCCAGAGCGACTACGCGCGACCACGATTACGTCGGGCTACGCGACCATGATCTTCACGGTCAAACCCGACGGCAACATCGAGGACGCGCTGGCACTCGAGGCCAGCGATCCGGCGTTCGCGGAAACGACGATCGAGGCGTTGCAACGTTGGCGGTTGGCCGCGGCGCATGCAGATACGGTGCCGCGCCGCGAGGTCATTCAGTTCGACTATCGGCGAACGGGGACCGTGGCATCGCTCAGTCAGAGCGATGCCAGCAAGGCGGCATTCACGGCTACGCGCGCGATGACGCCGGCGATCCGCACCTTGACCTGGGAAGAGCTGGATGACGAGCCACGGCAGCTGACGGGCGCTCTGCCTGTGTATCCAGCGACGCTGCGGGACAAGCCCGTTCGTGGACACGCAACGCTGGATTTCATCATCGACAGTACCGGCAAGGTGCGTGTTTCCACGGTCATCGACGCCAGCTCACCCGAGTTCGGGCTCGCGGCGTTGGCGGCCGTGAAGCAATGGACGTTCGAAGCGCCGCGACAGGAAGACGTTGCGGTCAATGTACGCGCGATACGGTCCTTCACGTTCGGGCGCGCAGTTGTGAAACGAAGCGAGGTCGCGTCCGCAGCAGACACAGGCAGAGTTGCACAGAATCCATGATGGATTTCGGCATCACGGATCGGCAATTCCGCGAGCGCTATTTCGAAAAGCAACCGTGGCTGTTCCGCGCAGCATTGAGCGAACGCCCGATCGGATGGTCGGAACTCGATCAGCTGCTGTATCAGATCGAACCGACGCCTGCTGGCATGCAACTGTTTCATGGCGGACTCGTGCCTGCAGACAGCTACGTGCAGGAGGTTCTGGAGTTCGGGCAACGCCGTCGGCGCCTCAACAAGATCCGCTTCTATGGCCATATGCGAAGCGGCGCCACGCTGGTCATCAATCGGCTGGAAACACATTCGCCACAGGCACGCCGTTTGTGCGCCGACATTGCGCGATTCAGCGGCCAGCCGACGACAGGCAATGCGTACCTCAGCTTCACGGGCGAGGGTACCTTCGGAAAACACTGGGATACGCACGATGTGTTCGCCGTGCAGCTCATCGGCCGTAAGCGCTGGCAGCTATTCGCCCCGACTCTGCCTCTGCCGCTCGCGCATCAGACGAGCGAACGCAGTGAGGCGCCCTGTCCGGCGGTGCCTGTGATGGACTGCGTCCTCGAGACTGGCGACGTTCTTTATGTGCCCCGCGGTTGGTGGCATCAAGTGATCCCGCTGCAGGAAGGCAGCCTGCATTTCTCGGTCGGCACCTACGCCCCAACCGTCCAGGACTTTCTCACCTGGCTGTGTTCACGTGTGGTGCCCTCCCTCGTCGCAGGCCGCGCGGCCCTCGACGGAACATCCGACGAAAGCCTATCGACGGTGATGCAAGCGTTGAGCGCAGCCGCTGCGGATCCCAAGTTGCGCAGAGAGTTCGATGACTCGATTGCTGTGAAGGAGGTGCTGACCTCCGAGTTCAACAGCGAACTGTTCTTGAATCGACGCCAGCCCATACTCGACCCGAGCGCGTTCTTGCGTCTGAACACGCGAGCGACCCCGGGCGCGCAAGGCCGTCTCTTCGCCAATGGCGGCATGCTGCAGCTGGACATCGTGAGCGCCTCGATCGTGCGTCTGCTTGCGATTTCAGGATCTCGCACGCTTCTCGAAGTGACCTCACAGCTGCGTGAAGTCCCGCAGGAGGCGGTGCATCGTGCGGTGCTGGATCTCATCGGGCGGGAATTGGTGACGGCAGAACATAAGAAGTAACCACAAGAGCACAATAGGACACACAATTCGGAAGAGCCGTAGCGATTGCTACGCGCAAGCTGCTTCTCGCCTCTGATCTTTGTTCTTTGTGGGTGCTCCCACTCTTCTGCTCTCGCTGCATCGGATCAGGTGGGGGTCGGACGGACTTGCTCGTCTGACTCAGGACAATGACTTGGTGTCGCCGGATGCAGATGTGAAGCCCGTACTTCGATACTCGCTGTGGGTTTGCGTGGCTTTGCTGGTCATCACGGCTGTGGCTGCGCCGAAGATCATGCCTGCGCATGTGCAGGAAACAAGCACTGACTCGAAACGCGCGAGCGGGCGCCCACCGGTGAGGGTTTCGGTCATCACCGTTACGCCGACGCCTTTTGCAGAAACACTCACGTCCACCGGAACCTTGCTCGCAGAGGAATCGGTGGAGCTCCAGGCCGAGACCAACGGCAAGATCGTCGAGATCCGCTTCGTCGAAGGTGCGCGCGTGCGCAAGGGCGATCTGCTCGTGAAACTCAATGACGCGGATCTGTCTGCCGCTCGCGAGCGAGCACGTTATCGCAAAGAGCTCGCGAGCTTGAGGGAACGCCGAATCGCACAGCTGTTGAAGCAGGGCGTCGCGCGCCAGGAGGAATACGACATGGCGCTGAACGAGCTCAACGTTCAGCAAGCCGAGATCGAACTGACGGAAGCGCAGATTGCCAAGACCGAGATTCGTGCGCCGTTCGATGGCGTCGTTGGGCTGCGATATGTGAGCGAGGGTTCGTTCGTGAATGCGGCGACGCGGATCGCGACGCTCCAGCGCATCGATCGCCTCAAGCTGGACTTTTCCATTCCAGAGAAATATGCGAGCCGACTGCGAGTCGGCAGTGCGGTCGCATTCGCCGTTGCAGGAGGTGAGCATCGCTTCGCGGGGCAGATCTACGCGCTCGATCCGCGCATCGACGCGGCGACGCGCACGGTACTCGTTCGTGCGGTGTGCCCGAATCCCGACGGCAGAATGCTCGCCGGCGCATTCGCCAACGTCGAGGTGACGCTCGCCGAGCTGAGCGAAGCACTGCTCGTGCCGGCGGTCGCGGTCATTCCGGGGCTCAATCAGAAAAACGTCTTCGTCGTCAGAGATGGCAAGGTCGAGCCGCGTGCAGTGCAGACGGGCACGCGTACACAAAGCATGGTGCACATCCTCTCGGGTCTCGCGGCGGGTGACGTGGTGATCACGTCAGGCATGCAACAACTGCGTGCGGGCCAGCCAGTGACCGTCGTCGGCGAAACTTCGTCGTAAGCCAGGTATTTGCATGACGCTCGCTGAAATCAGCATCCGTCGCCCCGTACTCACGATCGTCATCTCGCTGCTCATCATGCTGTGCGGGTTCATCAGCCTGATGCAGTTGGGTGTGCGCGAGTATCCGGCGGTCGATCCTCCGACGCTATCGATTACCACGAGCTATCCGGGCGCAGCGGCGGAGGTCGTGGAAGCGCAGATCACCGAGCCCATCGAGGAAGCCGTGAATACCGTGGCCGGCATTCGCACGCTCACCTCGACCAGTCGCGAAGGTGCAAGTCAGGTCTCGGCAGAGTTCTCACTCGATACCGATCTGGATACTGCGGCGAGCGATGTGCGCGACCAGATCGCGCGCGCCGTGCGCAATCTGCCGCCCGATGCCAATCCGCCCATTCTGAACAAGGCGCACGCCGACTCGCAGCCGATCTTCGGTGTGGCGCTCAGCAGCGAGACGCGCACGCAGCTCGAGCTGAGCGCCTACGCCGATTCACTGCGCGAGCGACTGCAGACCGTACCTGGTATCGCCGGCGTCGATCAGCCCGCAGAAAAGCGCTATGCAATGCGTCTGTGGATCGATCCGGAGAAGCTTGCCGCTTATGGACTCACGCCGCTCGATCTGCGCCAGGCGCTCGCGCGCGAAAACATCGAGTTGCCGTCCGGCCGGATCGAAGGCGAATCCATCGAGTTGCCAGTGAAGACGCTGTCGCGGCTGAGCACGGTCGAGGAGTTCAATGGGCTCATCGTCAAGCGCAGCGGCGGCAACATCGTGCGCTTCCGCGATATCGGCTACGCAGAGCTGGGCGCGCAGAACGAGCGCGGCGCGTTGAAGATGGGCGATGTCCCCATCGCAGGCCTCTATTTCAAACAGCAACCCGGTGCGAATCAGATCGAGATCGTCAATGCACTGCGGGCGCGGCTGGAACAGATCCGCAAGGAAGTACCGCCCGATATCAAGGTGAACATCGCGTACGACAACACCGAGTATGTGCGCCGCTCGCTGCTGGAGGTGACGGAGACCATCTTCATCGCCTTCGTGCTCGTGGTGCTCGTGGTGTTCGCGTTCCTGCGCGAATGGCGCACAACGTTGATTCCGGTCGTGGCGATCCCGGTGTCCATCATAGGCACGTTCGCAGTCATGCAAGCCGCCGGTTTCTCGATCAATACGCTCTCGCTCTTGGGGATCGTCCTCGCGATCGGTCTCGTCGTGGACGATGCGATCGTCGTGCTCGAGAACATCTACACCAAGATCGAAGATGGCATGGCTCCGATCGAGGCCGGCATCGCGGGCACCAGGGAAATCTTCATGGCGGTGATCTCGACCACGATCACGCTTGCCGTCGTGTTCCTCCCCTTGCTGTTCATGGGTGGTTTGTCGGGCCGGCTGTTTCGCGAGTTCGGTATGACCATTGCCGGCGCTGTGATCATCTCGGCTGTCGTTGCGCTCACGCTCACGCCGATGCTGAGTTCGCGCCTGCTGCGCGCGCATCAGGGCCATGGCTGGCTGTTCAGAAAAACGGAACCGTTCTTCGCTGCGCTGGAAGCGGGCTATGCCGCGGGCCTGAAGGCTTTTCTGCGTCACCGGTTCGCCGCATTCGGTGTTCTCGTCGTGGCGGGGGCTGTCATCGTCGCGGTCTTCAAGATCTTACCGCGCGAGCTTTCGCCACTGGAGGATCGGGGCCGCGTGTGGGTCCGCGCCACTGCGTCCGAGGGCGTGGGTTACGAGTACATGCAGAGTTTCATGGACGATCTCACCGCAGCGACGGCGCAGCGCGTGCCCGAAGCGCACATGATGATGACGCAGGTGCCGGGGGCGGGCGGCGGCCCCGGCATTCAGGGAGCCATCAACAATGGTTTCGTGCGCGTGTTCCTGAAAGACAAGAGTGAGCGGGAGCGTTCGCAGCAGCAGATCGCCGACGATCTGCAGGCGTTGTCGCGGCAGTTTACCGGGGCGCGCGTGAATATCACGCAGGAAGCGAGTATCGGCGAGCGCCGTGCGAACCAAAGCGGCGTCCAGTTCGTCGTGCAAGCCAACGACTTCTCTGCGTTGGAGGAGGCGCTGCCGAAGTTCCTCGATCTGGCGAGGCAAAGTCCGGTGTTCACGTTCGTCGACAGCGACTTGAAGTTCAGCAAGCCGGAAGTGCGCGTCAGTCTCGATCGCGACAAGGCACAGACACTCGGGGTGAGTACGCTCGATATCGCGCAAACATTGCAGTCCGCTCTGAGCGGGCAGCGCTTCGGCTACTTCATCCTCAATGGCAAACAGTACGATGTCATCGGACAGCTGACGCGCGATTTCAGATCCAAGCCCACCGATCTCAGCAACATCGCGGTCCGCACGGCGGCCGATGATGGAATGGTGCGCCTGGACAACCTGGTCACGCTCACCGAAAGCGCTGCACCCCCTGAGTTGTATCGATTCAATCGCTACGCAGCGGCCACAGTGTCAGGGACTCTTGCCAACGGTCGCACCATGGGCGACGGCATTGCGGCATTCGAGCAGGCGGCAAAGGCGACGCTGGATGAGCGATTCACGACTTCTCTCACTGGCGCTGCGCGGGACTTCGTGGAGAGCTCCTCCTCGCTGGGGTGGGTGTTCATGCTCGCGCTGATTCTGATCTATCTCGTCCTGGCGGCTCAGTTCGAAAGTTTCATCGATCCATTCGTCATTCTGCTCACGGTGCCGCTGGCGCTGGCGGGTGCGCTGTTGTCGCTGTGGTACTTCGGGCAGACGCTCAACATCTTCTCGCAGATCGGACTGATCATGCTGGTGGGGCTCGTGACCAAGAACGGAATCCTGATCGTCGAGTTTGCAAACCAGCGTCGTGCGGCAGGGATCAGCGACCCGTTGCTCGCGGTGCGTGAGGCCGCCGCTGCGCGCCTGCGTCCGATTCTGATGACGACGCTTGCGACCGTGCTCGGCATCCTGCCCATCGCGCTGGCACTTGGTGCGGGCTCTGAAAGTCGCGTCTCGATGGGAATTGCCGTGATCGGCGGATTGCTGTGCGGTGGCGCGCTGACTCTTTATGTCATCCCTGCAATGTACGTACTTCTCAGTCGCAAGCCGCGCGAAAGTGAGCCTAGTCCAGAAATCTTCGCAGCGGCGGCCACGACGGCGGGCACGGCACATTGATCCGTCAAACGGCTGCATTGAACCGCAGCTGATGGATGTCAGCTTGTCCGGTAAGAGTCGAACCCAGAACTCGCCGAATCAGATCTGAACTGCGGTTTCTCAGATCGCTCTTGGTGCATCCGACTTCGACTCTGCTCGCGGATGAAACATCTGCAGATTCCCTATCGCGAGACTCGACTCGCGCAGGTAGGGGGCAAAAAAAGGGCTGCGTCTGAATTCACGAAGGCACCGGCAGGCGGTGCGATGAGACGAGCGATGCGAGAGTTCTCACAGCAAACGTTCCCACGCGCAGTGCACGTGCCTGCGTATGCAGCTGGGCGCTTTGCAAACCCCATAGTCCTCTTCAGATCAGGTATCGAACCATGAGCAAGACAATGAGTCGCGGCGGTGCCGCGCTCGTCACGGCGGCGTGCACCTTTGCGCTTTGGAGCGCGGCGGGGTTCAGCGCAGAACCTTCGAGCGTGAACGCAGTGATCAGCGAGCAGGTGAAAGCCGAGCAGGCGGCGAAGGCGTCGCAGAAGCGGGTCGAGCAACTCGATGACGAGAGCACCAAGATGCTCGCGGATTATCGGCAGATGACGGCCGAGGCATCGAGTCTCAAGGGTTACAACGATCAGCTCGCAACACAGGTCTCCTCGCAACAGCAGCAGATCGACGAAATGACCAAGCAGCTCGGCGAGATCGAAACGACCTCGCGCGAAGTGCTGCCGATGATGGAGAAGATGCTTGCGACGCTGGATCAGTTCGTCAGTCTCGATCTGCCGTTTCTGGTCGAAGAGCGCGCGAATCGCGTAGCGGCTCTCAAGGATCTGATGACGCGCGCTGACGTGTCCACGTCCGAGAAATATCGCCGCATCGTCGAGGCCTACCAGATCGAAATGGAGTACGGCCGCACCATCGAAGCCTATCAAGGCAAGGTCGGCGACAAGACGGTCGATTTCCTGCGAGCGGGCCGCATCGCGCTCATGTACCAGACGCTCGATGGCAAAGAGACGGGATACTGGGACGCTGCGAGCAAAGCCTGGAAGCAGGATTCCAACTACCAGGACAGCATCCGCGCAGGCTTGAAGGTCGCCAAGAAACAAGCCGCCCCCGATTTCATTGCAGTCGCCGTTCCTGCTCCGAAGGAGATCAGCTGATGTTCAAGTCGCCGTCATTGAAGGTCAGAGGTGCTGCAGCCTTGATGCTGGCAGCCGTGCTGACGAGCGCCACGTTTGCCCCGATGGCTCAGTCTGCGCCCGCATCGCTCGAGGAGTTGCTCGAGCAGACGAGGCAGGCGCGTGCGCGGGAAGCGAAGGCCAACGAGGAGCGCGAAGCGAAGTTCCTCGCCGAGCGTAACAAGCAAGCCGCGTTGATGGCGGAGGCCCGCGCAGAGCTCACGCAGCAGCAGAACCGCGGCAAGACGTTGTCGGCCGCGTTCGATGCGAACGAGAAAAAGCTCACCGACCTGCAAGCGCAGCTCGACGCGCGTGCAGGCAATCTGGGCGAGATGTTCGGTGTCGTGCGGCAGGTGGCGAACGATTTCTCCTCTGTCGTGCACAACTCGATCATCACCGCACAGTATCCGGATCGCGGCGAGTTCGTGACCAAGCTCGCAGCCTCCAAGACACTGCCCTCGATGCAGGAGCTGGAGCGGTTCTGGTTCGAGCTGCAGCGGGAGATGACCGAGACCGGAAGCGTCGTGAAGTACAAGGCCACGGTCGTCACGCCGAAGGGAGACTCGGCTGATGCGATGGTCACACGCGTCGGACCGTTCGTGGCCACCTCGTCCGGGCAGTACCTGAACTATCTGCCGAGCCAGCAGCAGTTCGCGATCATGCCGCGCCAGCCGGGCGGTCGGTTCAAGAGCCCTGCTGAGGCGCTCGAAGCAGCGAAGAGCGGCGTCGTGCAGGCCTTCGTGGATCCGACGCGCGGCGTGATGCTCTCGATCTACGCGCAGCGACCGAATGTGGTCGAACGCATCGAGAAGGGTGAGCTCGTCGGCTACATCATCATCGTCGTGGGCGTGGTGGGCGCGGCCCTCGCGCTGTACCAGCTCTTCTATCTCTCTGCGGTGCGCGGTCGCGTGAAGAATCAGCTGCGGTTCGCGAACGATCCGGTCACCGACAACCCGCTCGGCCGTGTGCTCGCGACCTTCAAGGGCGACAAGGAAAAGCTCGAACAGGATGCAGAGATCGTGGAGCTGCGTATCTCCGAGGCCGTGATGAAGGAAGTACCGAAGCTCGAGCGCTTCCAGGCGTTCTTGCGACTCGCCGTGGCAGCCGGTCCGCTGCTCGGTCTGATCGGTACGGTCGTCGGCATGATCGTGACCTTCCAGAGCATCACCGAGTCCGGTTCCAGCGATCCGAAGCTCATGGCCGCGGGTATCTCGCAGGCGATGATCGCAACGGTGTTGGGCCTGGGCATCGCCATCCCACTGCTGTTCGCGAATGCCTGGCTTTCCTCGCTCTCGAAATCGATCGTGCAAGTGCTCGATGAACAGAGCGCGGGTCTGCTCGCAGAGCGTCTGGAGAAAACCCATGCTTGATCTGATCGCAGCACCCTGGACCGCCTTTCACACCATGCGGGAGCTGGGCGGTCCCGTCGTGAACTGGATCTTCATCGCTTGTGTGCTGATGTGGACCATCGTGATCGAGCGCATGTGGTACTTCCGCGCGGTGCTGCCGAAAGAGGCGGCCCAGATGCTGCGCGAGTGGGTGTCACGGACCGACCGTCAGAGCTGGACTGCACATCAGATTCGCCGCGCGATGATCTCGCGGCTCAACACGGCGATGAATTCCAACTTGCAGGTGCTGCGGGTACTGGTGCCGATGTGTCCCTTGCTCGGTCTGCTCGGGACCGTCGGCGGAATGCTCGAAGTGTTCGATTCGATGGCGGCGCGCGGTTCGGCAGATGCGCGTTCGATGGCGAGCGGCATCTCCGAGGCCATGATCTGCACGCTCACCGGCCTGGCAGTCAGTATCACGGGGCTCTATCCCGTGTACTACTTCCGGCGGCGCGTGCGCATGGAGACCGAGCTGCTGGCTGACAAGTTCTCGTACTGAGTCGAGGTCATCATGAGTTTTCGTCGCGCACGCATTCAGCATCACAGTGATGAGACCGGCATCGATCTCGCGCCCATGCTGGACTTCGTTCTGAACCTGCTCATCTTCTTCATCATCACCGCAGTCTTCTCGAAAGAGATCGGACTCACCGTGAGTCGTCCGAGCGCGACGAACGCCGAGAAAAAGGAAGCGGGCAATATCGTCGTCGCCATCGATTCGGCCGGCGACATCTGGATCGAGAAGCGTCGGGTCGATGTGCGCGCCGTCCGCGCCAACATCGAACGGCTCCATGCTCAGAAGCCCGATGACGCAGTCGTCGTCGCAGCCGAGAAGGGCGCGCAGACCGGCATCTTGGTGCAGGTCATCGACCAGGTGCGACAAGGTGGCGTGCAGAGCGTCTCCATCGCCGCCACTGAGAGGACGGGATGAGGTTCTGACGTCATCACCGCTATCACCGTCATCACTGCTAGCCATCACCTCTATCACCGTCATCACCTCCTACGTAATCACGAGTACGCCCTATGCAATCACGACGCCATGCGAGTGAAGACAGCGACGAGACGGGGATCGATCTGGCTCCGATGCTCGACTTCGTTCTGAACCTGCTCATCTTCTTCATCATCACCACCTCGTTCGTGAAGGAGGCGGGGATCACCGTGAACAAGCAGGAAGCGCTCACGGCCGACAGCAAGGAGAACGGCAACATCCTCATTGCGATCCGACCGAATGGCGACATCTGGATGGACAAGCGCCGCGTCGATATCCGCGAAGTACGCCCGGCCATCGAGCGGCTCCACGTCGAACGGCCGGATGACTCCGTGGTCATCATCGCGGATCGTGAATCCAATACGGGCATGCTCACGCAGGTGATGGATCAGGTGAAGCTGGGCGGCGTGAGCGAAGTGTCCATCGCCACCGCACCGCTCGCCGGCTAGACAGACAGGAATCACAGGACCCCTCGAATGCACGCTACGACGACCACGATGCTTCCGACCACTGCGTCGAAGACGCTGGATATCAAAGGTCTCCTGGGTCGCAGCCCGATGCTGGCCGCGGCGGGTATGGCCATTCTGTTCTCGCTCGTTCTGTTCGCGTTGCTCTATGGAGCGATTCATGCGGGCAAGTTCGTCGCCGAGGAGCGTGAGCATCTGCAGACGATCGATTTCGTTCGGTTGAAGCGCGACTCCGAGGTGGAAACGCTCTCGCGTCGCAAACCACCGCCTCCGCCAGCGCAACCTCCGCCTCCTGCGAAGATGCGTGTGGCCGCCGAGTCGGTGCAGCAAGGTCCCGCGGGCATGGAGATTCCGACATTGAATCTGTCGGCGAGCGTGGGCGGCGGTCCCATCGGCGGCCAGCTCGGCAAAGGTGGCGGCAGCGGAATGTTCGATGGCGATCTGCTGCCGTTGCAGCGAATTCCGCCTCAGTATCCGCGTGATGCTGCTCGCGCCGGAGTCACCGGCTGGGTACAGCTCGAGGTTCTGGTGAATGCGGATGGCAGTGTGCGCACGGCGAAAGTCATCGACGCGAAGCCGCGCGGTATTTTCGAAGCGGCCGCTGTGCAAGCGGTGATGCGCTGGAAGTTCAAGCCGAAGATTCAGGACGGCAAACCGGTCGAACAGCGCGGATCGCAGAAGATAGATTTCAATCTGAATGCTGCGGCGGCAGGGTGAGGTTCGCTATGACGATGCAGATCAGAGTTCGGCACGCCGTGCGTGTAATCCTCGCGATTGCAGGCGCAACGATCGGAATGCAGGCGTACGCCGCGGATTGCGCTGCGCCGGAGAAAGCGGCCGGTGACATGAGCGAGGGTACGTACAGCGATACGCAGGCGGCGATGGAGCTGCTCTCGAAGCAGAAACACAATGAGGCGATCGAGAAGCTTTCGAAGATTGCCGACAAGGGTTCCGACTACGAGAAGGCCGTCGTGAACTACAACCTCGGCTTCGCCTACAGCGCGAAGAACGACACGCCCAGTGCAGTGAAGGCCTTCGCGAAGGCGCTCTCGTTCAAGGCGTTGCCGCGTTCGCAGAGCGAGCAGCTGCAATTCAATCTCGGCCAGCTCTATATCGTCACGAATCAGCAGGAAGAAGGTATCAAGACGCTGCAGGACTACATCGCGAATGCGTGCGGCAAAGTGCCGGCCGAGGCTCACATCTTCCTTGCGAATGCTCTGGCCGAACGCAAGCGCTACGCCGAAGCGTTGCCGCAGATCGAACAGGCGATCGCCAAATCGAAGGAGCCGAAGGAGCCCTGGCTTCAGATGAAGCTGGCCGTCGCGTACGAAATGAAGGACTACAAGGGATGCGCGGATTCGCTGGTCAGTCTGATCGCGTTGTTGCCGAACAAACCCGAGTACTGGCGTCAGCTCTCGAGCATGTTCTACGAAATGAAGCAGGACTCGGAGGCGGTAGCCGTGCTGGCGTTGGCGGAGCGTCAGGGTTTCGTCGAGAAGCCCAACGAGATCAAGAATCTCTACAGCATTTACATGGTGATGGAGCTGCCGTTCAAAGCCGGTCTTCTGATGCAGACGGCGCTGGAGAAGAACAAGCTGCCGAGCGATGAGACGAACTTGAGCTCGCTGGCCGATGCCTGGATCAACGCGCGCGAAGTCGTCCGGGCCGAAACCGTATTGAAGAAGCTCGCCGGGATCGCCGAGAAGGGCGACTACTACTTCAAGCTCGGTGCCATGTACGGCGATGAGGAGCGCTGGCAGGAATCGCAGGAGATGCTGAAGAAGGCGCTCGACAAAGGCAGTCTGGGTAAACGCACGGGCGAAGCCTGGATGCGCCTGGCGGTTGCGCAGTACGGACTCAAGAACACACCTGCTGCAGTCGCATCATTGCAGAAAGCCGTAGGATTCGACGAAACCCGCAAGCAGGCCGGGGAATGGCTGCGGCACCTGGGCGGACAAGTGGCGATGAATACTCAGTGATGCGTGATGAGTGATGAGTGATGCGACCAAGAGCCTGAAAGGAGTCTTGGGGCTGATGACGTTGGACTTCCGAGTCATGATCACCGATTGGTGATCACTTCTGACTCATCACCCGTCACTTATCACTCATCACGCCGCTCACTTCGTGATCTCGCGTTCCTTCAGATAGCTGTTGATCTCGTCGAGATCGGCGGCTTTCAACGTGCCGGTGGCGAACTGCAGGTTGAGCACGTTGAGGATGTAGTCGTAGCGGCTGCGAGAGTAGTTGGTCTGGGCCTCGAACAGGCGGCGGCGTGCGTCGAGCACATCGACGGTGGTGCGCGTGCCGACCTCGAAGCCGGCCTCGGTCGCCTGCAGCGCGGTCTTGCTGGATTCGAGCGCCTGTTTCAGCGCCTTCACGCGTGAGATTTCGCTGAGCACACCCAGATACGCGTCGCGGGTCGCACGTTCGGTTTCGCGATTTGCGCGTTCCAGACGTTCACGTGCGGCGCGATGCAGGTAGACGCGCTGTCGCACGGCGGCTGACGTGCCGCCGCCGGAGAAGATCGGGACGGTGACCTGGATGCCGATCGATTCGAACTTCTGGGTCTGATCCGCGGGGCTGCGCGGAGTGGTCGCGCCAGCGGCGTTGCGGCCGATCTGATCGCCCGTGGAATCCTGATCGCTCTTGCTTGCGACCAGATCGAGGGTAGGCAGGTGCCCCGCGCGCGCGACGTTGACATCCTGCTTCGCGATGTCGGTGGCCAGTCGTGCCGAGATCACGCGCAGATTCTGCTCGAGGGCAGTGTTCACCCATTGTTCTTCGTTTTGCGGATCCGGCGCCTTCAGCGGCAGATCTTCGATGGGCGTGGACAGCGTACGGAACGACTCGCCGGTCAGTTCACGCAGCAATTCTTCCGCGGTGGCGAGGTTGCGCTTGGCCTGAATGACGGCAGCGGCGGCCTGATCGTGAGCTGCACGCGCTTCCTGAACGTCCGTGATGGCAATCAAGCCGACTTCGAATCGCTTGTCGGCCTGTTCGAGCTGGCGGCTGAAGGCTTCGAGTGTCGCCTGTGCGGCATCGACGGTGTCCTGCGCAGCCAGCACATCGAAGTAGCGCTGCGCAGTGCGCAGAATCAGATCCTGCTGAGCGGCTTGATAGTCCGCTTCGGCCTGCGCGACCTCGGCGTCGGCGCGCTTCAAGATTGCCCACTGGTCCCAGCGAAAGAGCGTCTGACGCAGCGAGATCTCCCACTGCTTCTGCGTGATGTCGGCGTGGCTGGTGATCGCGCGCGGCACGAGCTCGCTGTCCGGGTTGGCCGGGTCGAGCTGCGTCAATCGGGTCTGTGAGAGGTCCTGGTCGTACTTGCTGTAGCCGCCGTTCGCATTGACCTGCGGCAGCAGTGCTGCCAGTGCCTGGGGCTTGGATTCACGGCTCGCCAGACGATTGGCATCGGCTTCGCGGATCTGCGGATCATTCTGCAGGGCGCGCTGATAAACCTCGATGAGGTTGGCGGCGGAGGCGCCGGGGGCCAGCGTCAGCAACGACAAGCCGCCGAGCACTGCGGCCGGCGCTCGTTTCAGGCCACGAAGGATATGCGCACGCAGATTCATTCATTCTTCCCGATGTTCTGAATTTTCGATCCGCCACGACAGGCCCGGGGCCTGTTCAAGACCCTGAAACCCGCTGCAAGTTACTCGTGACGGCGTTGCAGGCCGTCATTGGACGCATCAATAGGTCGGAATGGTTGCATCCACATCGCGTGACCAGGCCAGGATGCCGCCCGCGAGGTTGACCACATTGAAGCCCTTTTGTTGCAGAAACCTTGCGACTTCGAGGCTGCGGCGACCGGAGCGGCACAAGACGACGACTTCGTTCTCGCGATTCAATTCATCCAACCGTGCCGAGACTTCGCCCATCGGGATGTGAACGACGCCGGGCACGCTGGCTACATCCAGCTCCCAGGGTTCGCGCACATCCAGCAAGGTCATCGATTCACCACGCTCGCGGCGGGCCACAAACTCTGCAGGGGTAATTTCCGGGATGTTCATGGCGAGTGGAAGTCAGTTGCGGCGAATGGCGGTTGGCTATCGGTGAGTGACGTGGAAGGAGGGGTTTACCCGATCAGAAAACGAACTGTGAGGGACGCGGGGCGCCGATCAGCGGCTGAATGACTGTTTCGAACATGCCCTCGCGCTGCCATTCGCGCTCGCCGGTTCGCGTGATCTTCCAGGCTTCCATGACGGGCTGATCGCCGACGACGATGAACAGACGGCCGCCGATCTTGAGGGCACGTTGAAAGCGCTCGTCGTACAAGGGCAGCGAGCCCGTTACGGCGATGGCGTCGTAACGTGCTTCTTCCTCGAACTTGAACGCATCGAGGACTTCAACGGCCGCGTTGTTGATAGCCGCGGTCGTCAGGCGGGAGCTCGCGAACTCGGCAAGCTCGGGAATGATCTCCAGCGAGCGCACACGTCCGGCCAGCCGGCCCATGCAGGCGGTCAGATAGCCGCTGCCGGTGCCGATCTCCAGTGCCAGGTCGGAGGGCGACAGCTCCAGTGCCTGCAGGATCCGGCCATGAACTTTCGGCGAGAGCATCCGCTGTCCATGCGGCAAGGGGATCGGCGCGTCCGCGAATGCGACTCCCTGCCATGCTGCCGGAACGAAGAGCTCACGCGGAATCTCGCGCATCGTGGTGAGCACGCGATCATCGAATACGTCCCAGGTGTTCACCTGCTGGCCGATCATCTGCTCGCGTGCGGATTCGATATTCATGGGTTCGAGAAACGTTGAGGTCGGAAGTTGGGAAGTGGGCGGCGGGTCAAGTCACCCGAGAAGGGGAATGCCCACGTAACGGCGGCAAAGGGTACGGACTTTGCCCAGCCCAGACAAGCAGCGCCGGCGTTGCAATTCGTGCGCATGTGTCCGTCAGGATTCAGGAAATGTCCGTCCGAGTGTCCACTGATGTGTCCGCTCGCGTCGGTCTCTTCGAACGAGCTTTGGTCGGGGAATGAGCGCACGATGCACGCAGCAAAAAGACGAGCGCGATATCGCTGCATGACAAGATTCCCGACAAGCTCGCAAAGCCTGTTTTTTCAGGATAAACGCGACTCAAAAGGCTCATACGATTATGGTCAATCTAGGCAGCAGAACTCGTCGCGTTCGATATGCTGCGACCACGCGCCGGGAGCATGTTCGTGTGAGGCTGCAGTGAGGCAGTCATCGAAGCGGCAGTGGCGCAACTCGATGAAGCTCGCCTCGCCACGATTGAATGACGGCGCGCTGCCAGGACCCCCGGTGCTCGAGCGCACGACTACTAGGATTCGAAACCCCGAAATGGCCCTTCACGCATGAGTGCCCCTGCGACATGTTAGGGACGCTGCACAGTTCCATTCTTCCCGTCGCTCTCGCCGCGCTGGTGGTAGCACTGATTGTCGTGCTGGTATGGCGCGAACGCCGCGCCGTCGCGTTGAAACAAGCTGCCGAGCAGCTCGAAGCCATCGTTCGCGAAGGTCGCTTCGCCGAGCGTGTCCGCGTGGGAAGTCCGGCCGCGCAGCCATTTGCCGCCAGCACCAACCAGCTGCTCGAACAAGTCGCGATCAAGGACCTGCAGATTGCCGAGCGTGAGCGCGCCGTCACTGGCCTGCTGAGTGGGCTGCACGAGGCCGTCGCCGTACATCGCCACGGGATCGTCTTCGCCAACGATCGTTTCGCGAGCCTCGCGGGACAGGGGAGCGCCCAGCAGCTCATCGGGAAGTCCATGGCGGATCTGGTGCATCCGGACTATCGCGAGCTGGTCGCCGATCATCTGCAACGGGTTCTGAGTGCCGTCCCCGGCCTGGACCGGCTCGAGGTCGAGCTCCAACTGCAGCGCGACCAGACGGTTCGCGTGGAGCTATCGGCAGTGCGCATCGACTACCAGGGTGGTCCGGCGCTGCTGCTGACCATGCTGGAGATGGGGCCGCGCGCCGCGTTCACGGTTCCTCAGGTCAAGACACGCCCGACTGCCTGGGACACGCTCGATTCGCTGGGCGAAGGCATCATCACGACCGATGTGACCGGCCGGATCGATTACCTGAATCACGCGGCCGAACAGCTGATCGGCGTCTCGGGTGCGGATGCGATCGGCAAAACCATCACCGAGATCATCACGCTCGTGGACGAAACCGATCGCCGCTCGCTTGGTGATCCGGTGCGTCAGTGCCTCAGCACCCAGACCAAGGTCACTGTCGGCCGGCGCGGCCTCATGATTTCGCGCGACGGCGCCGACGAGCGTTCGGTCGAGCTCACCGTCACGCCGCTCAAGGGTCATCACAAGGCGGATCTGGCCGGTACCGTGATCGCGGTGAGGGACGTGAGCGAGCTGCGCGGCATCACACGACAGATGTCGTATCAGGCCAGTCACGATGCGCTCACGGGCCTGGTCAATCGGCGCGAGTTCGAACGTCGACTCGAAGAGGCGCTCGAATCGACGCATGCGAACTCCGTGAGGCACGTGCTGTGCTATCTGGATCTGGATCGCTTCAAGCTCGTGAACGACAGCTGCGGTCACATGGCCGGCGACACGATGCTGCGTGAAGTCGCTGCGATCCTGAAATCCGCGGTTCGCGACTCCGACACCGTCGGCCGCCTGGGCGGCGATGAGTTCGGTCTGATGCTGTCCGGATGTCCGCTCGACAAGGCCCGGCAGATCGCCGACGACGTCGTGCGCAAGGTGAGCGAGTACCGGTTCGTCTGGAAAGACAAGATCTTCAACATCGGCGTGAGCATCGGCCTGGTCGAGATCTCGCGTGAAAGTGGCCTGGCGGACGAGATCATGAGCGCCGCCGATTCCGCCTGCTATGTCGCAAAGAAGCAGGGCAATCACGTTCACGTGTATTCGGCTCGCGATGAGTCGGTCGCGCGTCATCGCGGCGAGATTCACTGGCTCCAACGGCTACAGACCGCACTGAAGGACAATCGGTTCGAGCTCATGGCGCAGCCGATCATCGCCACGGCGCCGAGCGCGCAGGGACCGGCGCTCGAGGTGCTGTTGCGCTTGCAGGACGATGCCATTCCCGGGGGCATTTCCCCGTCGGAGTTCGTGCGTGCGGCCGAACGCTATCGCCTGATGGCGGACGTCGATCGCTGGGTCGTGCAGGCGGCCTTGACGGCGTTGGGGCGCGGCGCGATCCGTGTTCCGCCTGAGCGCAGCATCGCGATCAATCTGTCGGGTCAGACGTTGGGAGATCCGCTGTTCCTCGAGTTCGTCGTCGATGTCCTCGATCGCACCGGTGTCGTGGCTGATCAGGTCTGCTTCGAAGTCACCGAGAACGCCGTCATCACCAACATCGAGCACGCTCAACGCTTCATCGGCGTGCTGCATGGCATGGGCTGCCGGTTCGCCCTGGATGACTTCGGCCGCGGCTTATCCTCGTTCGGCAATCTCAAGAATCTGTCACTCGACTATCTGAAGATCGATGGTTCCTTCATTCGCAACCTTGCGATGGACAGCGTGAATCAGGCGATGGTCGCTGCGATGATCAAGCTCGCTCGCACACTCAACTTCCAGGTCGTCGCCGAGCAGGTCGAAGACGTTGGCGCATTCGAAGCCGCAACCCGGATGGGTGTGGATTTCGTCCAAGGCTATCACCTTGGGCGCCCACAACCGCTCGTCAGAGTGGTGGCGCGAGCGAGCTGAGGGCGCAGCGAAGCTGCGCAGCAACCTGGCTAGCCAACTAGTCTGCTAGTCGGCTGGCCAGACAAAAGAAGGCAATGCCGGAGCGGAGCCTGTCTGCGACCGACGCTGTCGGGCCGAGCATCAAGGCACTTCTGATATTCGCGTTTTGGGTGAAGCTCGTCGCTCCCGCGCAGGCGGGAGTCAATCCTGCGACTTGGAATGACATGGCGACGGGTGTCGATCGATGGGCCAAAAAAAAGGGCGCGATACAGATCGCGCCCTTTTGCTTTTCTGGCTGGCAGACCAGGTGGCTAGCGGACCAGCAACTACAGAAGTGGCACCAGCAACAGCGCCACGATATTGATGATCTTGATCAGCGGATTGATCGCAGGGCCTGCCGTGTCCTTGTAGGGATCGCCGACCGTATCGCCGGTGACTGCAGCCTTGTGCGTTTCCGAACCCTTGCCGCCGAAGTTGCCTTCTTCGACGTACTTCTTCGCGTTGTCCCAGGCGCCGCCGCCTGTGCACATGGAGATCGCGACGAAGAGTCCCGTCACGATCGTGCCGATCAACAGACCGCCGAGTGCACGGATGCCCGCGCCGGGGCCCATCAGAAAATTCATGCCGAAGGCGATGATCACTGGCACGAGAATCGGCAGGAGCGACGGCAGGATCATTTCCTTGATCGCAGCGCGCGTGAGCATGTCCACGGCCTTGGAGTAATCCGGCTTCGCCGTGCCTTCCATGATGCCCTTGATCTCGCGGAACTGGCGACGGACCTCGACGACCACGGAACTGGCCGCACGACCGACCGCCTCCATCGCCATGGCGCCAAAGAGATAAGGAACCATGCCGCCGATGAACAGACCGATGATCACTGCCGGATCGGACAACGAGAACGCTTGCAGCTTGCCCGCGGTTTCGAGGTTATGCGTGTAGTCGGCGAAGAGCACGAGTGCTGCAAGGCCGGCGGAGCCGATCGCGTAACCCTTCGTGACGGCCTTCGTCGTGTTGCCGACCGCATCGAGCGCGTCGGTGATCTTGCGCACTTCCTTCGGCAGACCCGACATCTCGGCGATGCCACCGCCGTTGTCGGTGATCGGGCCATAGGCGTCGAGCGCCACGACCATGCCGGTCATGGACAACATGGCCGTCGCAGCGATGGCGATGCCGTACAGGCCTTCGAGGTGATATGCGCCCCAGATCGCGCCGCAGATTGCGAGCACGGGCAGCGCCGTCGACTTCATCGAGACCGCAAGTCCCGCGATGACGTTGGTTCCATGGCCTGTTTGCGAAGCCGCGGCAACCTGACGCACGGGGCCGAACTCCGTCGCGGTGTAGTACTCGGTGATCCAGATCAATGCTGCGGTGAGTGCCAGGCCAATGATCGCGCAACCCAGCAGGCTGCCCGCCTGGTCGCCCATGACCTGGGGCGTGACGAAGTAGAACGCGATCAGCGCGAGCACACCCGAGACCGCCGTACCGCGATACAGCGCATTCATGATCTTGCCGCCTTCGCTGACCTTCACGAAGTACGAGCCGATGATCGAGGCCACGATCGAAACGCCGCCGAGCGCGAGCGGATAGATGATGTAGCGCAGGTCAAGGCCGCCGTCGGCGGCTTTGAACATCAAGCCACCGAGGACCATCGTCGCGACGACGGTGACTGCATATGTCTCGAAAAGGTCCGCCGCCATGCCGGCGCAGTCACCCACGTTGTCACCGACGTTGTCGGCGATGACCGCGGGGTTGCGAGGATCGTCTTCGGGAATACCGGCCTCGACTTTTCCGACCAGATCGGCGCCGACATCGGCACCCTTGGTGAAAATGCCGCCACCCAGTCGCGCGAAGATTGAGATGAGCGAGCCGCCGAAGGCCAGGCCGACCAGCGAGTGCAACGCGGCTTCATCGCCGATTGCACCGCGCATCAGCGCGAAGTAACCGGCCACGCCGATCATGCCGAGACCGACGACCAGCATTCCGGTGATGGCGCCGCCGCGGAAGGCAACCTGCAGGGCGGGATTCATGCCGACGCTCGCGGCCTGCGCGGTGCGCACGTTGGCGCGAACCGAAACGTTCATGCCGATGTAGCCGGCAAGGCCCGAGAGCACGGCGCCGACTGCGAAGCCGCCTGCCGTGGACCAGTTCAATGCAAAACCGAGGAGGATCAACAGCACGATGCCGACGATGGCGATCGTCGAATACTGCCGATTCAGATATGCCTTCGCGCCCGCCTGAATAGCGGCTGCGATCTCCTGCATCCGTGCATTACCAGCGGGTTGTCGATTGATCCAGCTGACCGAAATGAGTCCGTAGAGAACCGCGAGAACACCAGCGCCGATCGCGAGCCAAAGCGCGACATCTGTAGACATGAACTTTCCTTCCCCTGAATTGCAGAAAAGCCTGCTTATCTATTCGTAAAGCGTCATACGAAACGAAATCGGACCGTGTCGCCGCACAACGACGCGGTCCGATTGCATACACGCAGATGCGCCTTTTTTTGCGGCAATCGCCTGCGAAAAAGGGCGCCGGACTATAACACAAAGGGTGTATCGAGCTTCTTGCGCACCGGCGCGTTCTTCAATGTGACGTATTGAGGCAAGCCACCCTTGTAAGGCGGGTAGTCTTCGCCTGCGATGAGCGGTGCAAGGTAGCGTCGGCCCTTGGCCGTGATGAAGAAACCATCCTGAGTGATGTAGTCGCGCGGCAGCATCTTTTCCTGGTTGGCTACATCGCTGAGCTTGGCAATACCGATCTTCCATTTGTAAGGCTTGTGAGAAGTGCGCACGATCGTCGGCATGACCGAGTTGTGACCCTTCAATGCCAACTCGACTGCCGCCTTGCCCAGTGCATACGCCTGCTCCACGTCCACTTTCGAAGCGATATGGCGCGCCGAGCGCTGCAGATAGTCCGCAACGGCCCAGTGGTACTTGTAGTTCAACTGACTCTTCACGATTTGTGCGATCACAGGCGCGACGCCGCCGAGCTGTGCGTGTCCGAACGCATCGCGCAGACCCGCATCCGAGAGGAATTTACCCTCGCTGTTCTTCACGCCTTCGGAGACGACGATCGCGCAATAGCCGTACTTCTCGACGCATTCCTTCACGCGCGCGCAGAACCTGGCTTCATCGAACGTGATTTCCGGGAACAGAATGATGTGAGGTGCATCGCCGGCTTTTTCGGCCGCGAGCCCGCCGGCAGCGGCGATCCATCCCGCGTGCCGACCCATGACTTCCAGAATGAATACTTTCGTGGAAGTTTTTGCCATCGAGGCGACATCGAAGCCCGCTTCGCGGATCGAGACCGCGACGTACTTGGCAACCGATCCGAATCCCGGACAGCAATCGGTGATCGGCAGGTCGTTGTCCACGGTCTTCGGCACATGGATCGCCTGGATGGGATAGCCCATCTCGTCGGCAAGCTGCGAAACCTTCAGGCACGTATCGGCCGAATCGCCGCCGCCGTTATAGAAGAAGTAGCCGATGTCGTGCGCCTTGAAGACTTCGATCAGCCGTTCGTACTCCGCGGGGTTATCCGTAATTTTCTTCAGTTTGTAACGGGCCGAGCCGAATGCGCCGGCGGGCGTATGTCTCAGAGCGCGGATGGCAGAGGCGGACTCCTTGCTGGTGTCGATCAGGTCCTCGTGCAGAGCGCCGAGGATGCCGTGCCGTCCCGCGTACAGCTTGCCGATCTTGTTCTTGTGCTTGCGGCAGGTCTCGATCACGCCGCAGGCGGAGGCATTGATGACGGCAGTCACGCCGCCGGACTGGGCATAGAACGCGTTTCTCGGCTTCGCACTACGGGGAGCTTTCTTGGGCATGCGCACACCTTGGGGGTTGGGAAATTTGGGGCAGAAGAATAGCAGCAGGCGGTGGGCGGGCAGGCGGGTTGGACTGGGTTTAGCGCCAGATCATGCCAGTTGTGTGTGCAACCACCCGAAGTTGCCGGCACGTGCAAGCCCCACAACCGTGCAGCTTGCTCTTATCAGCCGCGCCTCTTTTCTGTAGGGTAGCGCCTCTTTTCGGGAGGTCGATCGGACATCATGCGCATCGTTTTGCTGGGAGCGCCCGGATCGGGCAAAGGCACGCAGGCACAACGGCTGCAGGCCAAGTACGGTGTGCCGCAGATCTCTTCGGGCGACTTGCTGCGGGATGCAGTGGCTCGCGGTACGGAGCTGGGCCTGAAGGCGAAGGCTGTGATGGATGCCGGGCAACTCGTGTCCGATGACATCGTCCTCGGCCTGATCCGCGATCGCCTGAATCGCCCCGATGCCGCGAATGGCTTCATCCTCGATGGGTTTCCGCGTAACAAGGATCAGGCGAACTCCCTGAATACCCTGCTCGATGAGCTGGGCCAGCCGCTCGATGCGGTGCTGCTGCTCGATGTGCGCCGCGAAACCCTGATGCAGCGCCTGGCAGGCCGTCGCATCTGTCAGAAGTGCGGATCGGTCTACAACATCTACACGCTCGAGGGACGGTCCACCTGCCCGAAGGATGATACGGAGCTGTATCAGCGCCCCGATGACAAGGAAGAAGTCATCGCCAAGCGCCTCGAGGTGTACGAGCAGCAGACGCAGCCGCTGATCGAGCACTACACCAAGCTCGGTCTGTTGCGGGCGATCGCTGGAGAAGGCGAGCTCGATGAGGTGTTCGAGCGCATGGAGGCTGCAGCACTCGCGAAGCCCGTGCCCGCCGCGAAAGTGAAAGTCAGCAAGCCTGCGGCGACCAAGCGCGCGAGGGTGAGCAAGGCACCCGCGGCCAAGCGCGCAAAAGTCGGCAAGGCCCCCGCAGCCGAGCGCACCGTCGCGAAATCCTCGAGCGCCTGGAAGAAAAAGAAGGCTTCCAGCGCGAAGGCAACGCCGAAGGCTGCAAAGAAAAAAGCGAGCAAGAGCCGCGTAAAGGTTCAGCGCGGCAGCAAGGTCGTCAAGGCGAGCAAGCGCAAGAGCGTGAGCGTCAAGAAGGCCAAGCCGGCTGCGTCGAAGAAATCGGCCAAGAAGGCTGCGCGTAAGAAGTAGGGAAGCTCTGATTTATCGACTTCCCTGACCTTCGCAAGTCTGCAACTGGTTGAAATGCTTCGGTGGGCGAAGCAACTGTTGTTGCGGATGGCGAATAGATCAGAGATTCCGTCGCGCGCCGTTACGCAGGCTGTCTGATGGCCTGCAGGCCTTCGCTTGCGGCGCGGACCAGGCGCTCGCCGATCACGGCGGATCGCCAGCCGCGCAGCAAGTGCTCCGATCGGCCTCCGAACACGAGCTGTTCCACGTCGCGTCGGGTCGCGAGCAACTCAGGGGCGATGCGACTGCGTGCCGCCTCTTCGCGAATCATCGTGAGCAGGCGCGTCACGAGAGCCTGTTCGCGTGGATCCGGTCGGCTCGGGACGAATGCTGCGCGTTCGTTCGCCGCGTTGCCGATCCCGCGTTTCACCAGCTCGAGAATCTCATCGCTCTTTTTGCGCAGAAAGTTGGCCGAAAGGCTACGGATGCGCTCGAGATCCTCCGCGGTTTGCGGAAGGGCTTCAGCGATCTCGCGCAGCGATTCGTCGCTCAGGATCCAGCCGCGCGGCCGATCCTTCCGCATGGCGCGCGCCTCGCGCCATTCGGCGAGCACCTTGGCGGTTGCGCGTTGCTGCGGCTGCAAGCGGTCCAGACCTTTCAGGCGTCGCCATGCGTCTTCGGGCTCGACCCGGTACAGCGCGGGATTCTCGAGCTCGGCTGCGTCTTCGGCTTGCCATTCCAATCTTCCGCGTTCGCTGAGCGCGTTGCGCAGCGCCTCGTACAGTTCCACCAGATAGCGGACATCATCCGCGGCATACGTGAGCTGCTCGTTCGAGAGCGGGCGCCGACTCCAATCGGTGCGCGTCTGTCCCTTGGGTAGCGAATGCTGGAGCCGCTCGGCCACGAGCGTCGCGTATCCGATCTGAGCCGGCGATCCCAGCAATGCGGCCGCGATCTGCGTATCGAACAGCGGGCCGGGAATCCGGGCCGGGAATCGTGGTGCGTCAGGTGCGTCATCCTTCGACCTGCCGCTCGCGAGCGACAGCACTTCGAGATCCTGGCGCGCGGAGTGAAGCACTTTGATGCGTCGTCTGTCCTCGAGAAACTGCCACAGCGGCGTCAGATCCGCGATTGCGATCGGATCGATGAGCACACAGTGCGTGCGTGTCGCTGCCTGGATCAGACACAGCGTTGCGTAATAAGTCCGCTCACGCATGAACTCGGTATCGAGGGCAACGAAGTCGCTTTCCGACAGCCACGCCAGCGCCTGAGACAGATCCTCCGAAGTCGCAATCCAGACGGCGGGTGGCATGGCGTACAATCGAACTACCTCATGTTCAAGCTGATACAGACATTCGTCGACATTGCGCTATGGCGCAAGGGGCCGCAGGACCTGCCTGCGTCGCGGTTTCTCGCGTGCCTCGTGCTTGGCGCGTACATGATCGCAAGCTTCGTGCAGGTGCAACTGTTCAATCTGCATCTGCGTACGGCGATCGCCATCATAGCCGTGGACATCCTGATGATGATGGCCTGGCTATGGGCCGTGCTGGCGTTCTTCGGTCGACGCCAGCGTTTCGTTCAGACTTTCACGGCGATGCTTGGTGTCGGAGTACTGCTTGCGCTGCTCGACATCGCCGCTCGCGCACTGCAACTGTTCATGGCAGCGCCGGCAGACAATCTGCCCGGTGCCTGGCTTGCACTGCGTTTTCTCGCAATCGCACTGATCATGGGGCGGATCTTCATGCATGCGCTCGATCGTGGGCTGCTCACCGGCATGGCCCTGACAGTCGCCATCGTCTACTCGACGGCGGCCGTCGCGCAGATGGTCGTCTCGCGGCTGCATGGCTGATACGTGACGGGCAGGGCACGGTCACGAATGAAACGCGAACGACGATCGTGGGGCCTTGTGCCCTATCATCGCGTCTCGCACTCATCGCATGATTCAGATCGCTGATCGACAGAATTTTCGTCTGAGCCCAATCAAGCTACCTACTCCTCATGCACCTTCATATCCTCGGCATCTGCGGCACATTCATGGGAGGCATCGCCGCGCTGGCGCGTGAGCTGGGCCATCGAGTTACGGGGTCGGATCAGAGCGTTTATCCGCCCATGTCTGAGCAGCTTGCTGCGATGGGCATCGATCTCATCGAAGGCTACGACCCCGAGCAGTTGAAGCTGAATCCGGATGTCGTCGTCGTCGGCAACGTCATGAGTCGCGGCAATCCGCTCATCGAAGCGTTGCTGGACAGCGGAATCCCGTACACCTCGGGGCCGGAGTGGCTCTCGCGCCACTTGCTTGCCAATCGCTGGACCATGGCCGTCGCAGGTACGCATGGCAAGACGACGACGTCGAGCATCCTCGCCTGGCTGCTGGAATATGCGGGGATGGAGCCGGGATTTCTGATCGGCGGCGTACCGGGCAATTTCAACGTGACGGCGAGATTGGGCAAGGGTCAGCAGTTCGTCGTGGAGGCGGACGAATACGACACGGCCTTCTTCGACAAGCGCGCAAAATTCGTTCACTACCGGCCGCGCACTGCGGTGCTCAACAATCTCGAGCACGACCATGCGGACATCTATCCGGATGTGGCCTCGATTCAATGGCAGTTCCACCAATTGCTGCGGATGGTTCCGCGTAAGGGCCTGGTCGTCGCGAATGCGGCGGACGCGAATGTGATGCGCGTAATCGACATGGGATGCTGGACGCCCGTGGAACGATTTGCCGGTGCAGCTTTGGGCGATGCTGCCTGGTACGTCGCCGTCGAACCGGGTAGCGACTACAGCGCTTTCAGTGTGATGGAGGGCGATCGACAGATGGCCGAAGTGCGCTGGTCATTGCTCGGCAGGCACAACGCGGAGAACGCGCTTGCAGCGATGCTTGCCGCACGTCATGCCGGCGTATCGCTCGATCAGTGCGTAGCTGCGCTCGCCGAGTTCAAGGGCGTGCGTCGCCGCATGGAAGTGCGTGGCGTCGTCGGCGGCATCACGGTCTATGACGATTTTGCGCACCATCCCACAGCGATTCACACGACCATCGATGGCTTGCGTCGCCGCATCGGTAAAGCCCGGCTCATCGCGGTCCTCGAGCCACGCTCGAACACCATGAAGCTCGGCTCTCATCGCGACGCCATCGCCGGTTCGCTCAGTCAGGCCGATCGCGTCTGGATGTATCAGGGGCCTGCCGTGAAATGGGATGTTGCGGATTCGGTCGCGGCTCTCGGCGACAAGGCTCGCGTGTCGACCAGCATCGATACGTTGCTCGAGGAGCTCGATGCGTATCTGACGCAGGGCGATCATGTGCTCATCATGTCGAACGGCGGCTTCGAAGGGATCCATGGCAAGCTGCTCACTCGACTGAAGGCGCGCGGGCAATGAGCGCGAGCACAGCCATGTCCGCGAAGGCGGGTCAGTAGCGATGGAGAGCCTTCCGCTTTTTCCGTTGAATGCAGTGCTCTTCCCCGAGGGGCCGCTCAAGCTGCGTATCTTCGAGCCGCGATACGTCGACATGATCGGCCGCTGCATGCGCGAAAACTCGCCGTTCGGTGTCGCCATGATTCGCGAAGGTGTCGAAGCCGGCGGTAATGCAATCACGGCGGAGATCGGTACCACCGCGCGTATTGTCGATTTCGAACGTCTGCAGGACGGATTGCTGGGAATTACTGCGATCGGCGAGCGCTGCTTTCGGATCGAATCGGTCGCCCAGCAGAGCGATGGCCTCAACGTCGGTGAGATCGAGTATCTGCCCACGGAGCCCGCAGTCGCGATCGACGAGGAGAGCATGTACCTGGTCCGGCTGCTGCAGCATGCGCTGCCTCAGCTGGCGCCGGTCTACGATTTCACGCCCATTCGATACGAAGACGCTGCGTGGGTCGGCATGCGACTGGTCGAGCTGTTGCCGTTGCCGCTCGATGAGAAGCAGATGTGCCTGGAGCTTCAGGATCCGCTATTGCGCCTTCAGCATCTGCGCAAGCGAGTGACGCGCGAAGCCGTCGCGCGGGAAGACGATCTGCAGAGCTGATCAAGCAGCGGCCCGCGAACGCGTGCTGCGCGCGACCGCAACGTAGATGGCGGCCATGGCGATCATCCAGCCGACCGTTCCCCAACCGATCACTTTGTCGTAGCTGCCGACCAGCCAGCTCGCTTCGCTGGCAGGATTGAACTGCGTGGTGACATCAAAGAAGTAGAGCGCGCAGACCCAGGCCGCGTGCATGCCGATGCATGCCGCAATGGCGCCGGTTCGGATCCTCACGAGCGACAGCAGCACGCCCACGGCGAAAAGCGCCAGAAACGAATCGACGATCGCCAGCGGGTCAGCGTAGGCGATGAACATGCGCTCGAGCACCTGAAAGCCGCTCGTCCAATCCAGTTCGTCCGGCGGCACACGCAGTCGCCCACCGAGAAAATGCACCGCTGCGTACAGGAGACTCGTCAGTACGATCGCCGGAGTGCTGCCTGACTCGCGCTCCACAGCAGTGAAGAGCAGGCCGCGAAAGAAGGTCTCTTCGATCAATGACACCGCGATACCCGCCAGAAGGCCCTTCGCGATGACACCGGCAACGAAGCCGAAGCTGAGCTCGACGCGTGCATCGGCCGTGCGCACATCGAGCATCTGCAGGCTGACGAGCAAGGGAAGAATGATGATGGCACCGGCCACGAGCCCGACGCCAAGCTGCCGCCAGAAAACAGGCTTGGGCAACCCGTAGCCGCTCGCCTGACGATCCGCGAGCCGCCAGCGCCTGAACAGCCACACCAGTCCCACCAGGACGCAGAGCATTGCCACCCGATGCATCACGCGATGAATCGGCTGCTGCGCAATCATCTCCACGAGCAGCCACGCAGGATACGCGAGGAGTGCGGCGGCAATCAGCGAAGCCGCAAACAGAAGCAGGATGGACAGAAAGGCACGCATGGCGATCGACTCTCGAGAACAGCGTTGCGCATCGCCGGACGTTTCTCGACGAAGGGCGCGTTAATCATTCTTCGTCCGAAAGATCGGCGTGATCAGATCCAGGCAGGTCGGCGAACGCGCTCGCCTTCCCCACTCACGAATCGGATCGCAACGGAGGATTTCAAATGGATGAACAAAAAGCGCTCGCTATCGTGTCGGCGCTCGCGAACGGCGTCAATCCACTGACCGGAGAGGTTTTTCCGCCGGACAGCCCGTACCAGACGGCGGACGTGGTCCGCGCCTTGTTCCTCGTGCAGAGCATGCTCGAATCCCGCGCGAAGCCAAAGCCGCGCAGCGCAAGCATGCCGGGCAACGCAGGCAAACCCTGGTCAGCCGAAGAAGACCAGAAGCTGCTGCAAGCGTTCGATCGAGGCACACCGCTGCCGGCGCTCGCCGAAGCGCACGGCCGCACGACTGCTGGTATTCAAGCAAGACTCGAAAAGCACGGCCGCCTGCAACCCTCGACGGGCCCGCAAGGTCAGAGCCGACGCTGGCGCTCGGCGACGAGCGGGGCGGAGGCGCGGTAGGGTCCACACCACCTCGATCGCGCGTCGATCCGTCGCGGCACGGATCGACGCTCTGCCTCCTGGTTTGTCCTCATCGTGGGCTGTCACTGCGCGCAATCTGACGCGTTGGTACACTCCCGCACCCGAATCCCGATGGGACATGCCTTGTTTGACGCGAGCTCCGCACCTCCCATGCCGCTGAATGCCATGCAGCGCTGGCTTTATGCCTGGTGGCCCAGCCGGCGCCTGGGGATCGATCCTCAGGAGCATTTGCAGATCGATGGTCGCTATGTTCCGGTGAGCATTGCCAACTGGAAGCTCATCCCGCCGATCGCCCGCCAGCTCCTCTCGCAGCGAAGTGCACGCCCGCTCACGTTCGAGAACGGCCGCCGTTTGAGTGTGATCGTCCCGTTCAGAGACCGTGATGAACATCTGACGCAACTCGTGCCGGCATTGAGCAACCAGCTGCGATCGCAGGGCATCGAGCCGCGTATTCTGGTGGTCGAACAGACGAACCCAGGACCCTTCAATCGCGGCCGGTTGCTGAACATCGGCGCTCATTTCGCTGCCGACGAGAGCGACTACTTCTGTCTCCACGACGTTGATGCGATCCCGCTGCAGGCGAACTATCTGTGCCCCTCTCAGCCACTACGCCTGGTGAATCGCATCGTGACCGAGCAGGGCGAGCAGCACCGCGAACGGCACTATTTTTCGGGCGCGATTTCCATTCGCAAGGAACAGTTCTTTGCGGCCAATGGCTTCTCGAACGAATACTGGGGATGGGGCAAAGAAGACGACGATTTCTTCTTCCGCCTGCTGATGGCTGGTTATCTTTGCTACTTCGATCTGCAAGGTCGCTTCAAAGATCTTCCGAACCCACCAGCGCAGCAGCGATCGCCCAAACCGGCGGCGGGCGATTGCGTGAAATCGAACAGAAAGCGGCGTAGTCGGCTGCTGCGAGGATTGGACGATCCGATGACGGATGGACTGAATACGCTGCGTTACGAGGTGAGCTCGCGCCGGCGGGACGGGGGATTCGAAATAGTCAGTGTTCGCTGGTGAGGCTTTCCGCTGCGCTTGGCTTCTCAAAGACAGCGAGCGTGCTTAGATAAAAGCTCGTACGGAACGCGACCCGCTCGCGCAAGCCCGAACGTTTGATCAGTCCCAGCAACGCGGCGATCAGGATCTTCGGAACGACCGACACTGGTCGGTTCCACCAGTGACCTCCGGCTGGTTTGACCTTCACCGCAGATAAGAGCGTCCCCAGTACGTCTTGACCATCACCAAGGCGCACGACCTCGATAGGCCTAAGCCCAGCCGCACGTCCGTGGTACTCGATACCCAGGGATGTCGGCCGAAAGAAATCGGCGGGCTCCTCGTGTGGTATCCAGATGTGTGGTGTCGTGACGAGCAGCCGTCCGCCCGGAGCGAGCAGATCGGCGAGGTTACGAAAAGCTTCTTGCCAGCGTGGCACGTGCTCCAGGACTTCCGTGCACAAGATGAACTGAAAGGTGCCCCGCTCGAGAGAGGGCGGCAGCGAAGCATCGATCGTGCCGATGACCTCCACCGTGGATTCGAAATTCTGATTCGCATCGAAACCGGTGTACTGGAAGCCGAGCGCCTCCAATTGCTTGCGAAAGGGCTGACTGCCGCAGCCGACATCGAGGCAGCGCCTCGCAGTCTCAGTCGGTTTCGCGTACTTCGCGAGCGCTGCATCGATTGCGGCGCCGAGTACGGGAACCATCCAGCGCTCGATCGGACCTTTGGGCTCATATCGCGATCGCTGGCGCAGTTGCGGGCTCGACCATTCGGCACTCATCGAACTCTCCGAGCGTTTGTCGTGTGGCCAATCTCTTCGAGCCAGCTCAACAACGTAACGGCGGGATCGGGGTCGCGCCGCGCGAGTGTCTGCGCGTAGGCGGTGCGGCCGATTCGTTCAAGCGAACTGCGTGCGGCCCACACTCTGTCGAGCGCTGTTGCCAGGCACTGCACGTCCGGGCGCTCCAGTACAAAGCCCGTTTCCCCATCGCGCACCCACTCCGAGATGCCGCCGACATCGGAGACGAGCACCGGACGGCCGCGCAACATTGCTTCCAGCATGGAATTGGGAACGCCTTCGGCTCGTGACGGAAGAATCAGCATGTGATGGCCGCGCCAGATTTCGTCGATGTCGCCGGTGAATCCGAGGAATCGCACCCGTCCTTCGAGTCCGGCGTTACGCGCTTGCGCTTCGAGGTCCGCACGCAATTCTCCGTCCCCGTACACATCGAGAATCCAATCCCTCTCTCGCCACTGTGAGGAACTCAGGACCTCAATTGCCAAGTGCAGTCCTTTCACCTGATCGAGTCGCCCCACGAACGCCATCCGCAATGTCGCGCCTTGAGGCCAGGGGAGTACTTGCGCAGTACTGATGTTCAAGGGGTTCTGGAACAGACGCGCGTTTCGAATCACCATTTCCAGATGCTGTTCGCTACGAGCGCGCAGTGAGTTCGACAGAAGTCCCACGATCTGGGCGGCTGCAAAAGAGATCCGTGCTCGCTTACGTGTTCGCTTGTGGCCCGGCGCTGCCTGCTCGCAATGGCACAACAGCATGAAGGGCCAACGACCGCGACTGATGAGTTCCCGACGCAGCTTCGTGAATTCCCCGCTTCGCGAAATGTCGTACGTGCTGCCCTGGTTGATGAGGACCGCGTCAGGCTGGAAGTCGTGTAGCGCCCTGAACGGATAGAACAGCCGCGTCAGGATTCCCGAGCGCCGCCAACGTCGGCTGACTTTCCGTCGATGGATCTTTGCTCCTCGCGCTGCGAGGTCATGCACGACGTCTGGCGTAGTCGGCCATTCATAAATACTGACAAAGACTTCATGTCCGGCATCGAGCGCGCGCCGAGCGGCTTCGCCCCAGAGTGCTTCGCTGCCGCCCCATGGTGCCGTGGCCATTGTGGTTATGAATGCAATTCTCATCGGCCCAGTCTACGACACGCACAGCGGCCGGAAGTGTAGGGTCGGAAGACGGGATTTGCCATGGGCGGGCTTGCTAGACTGCGACCCCTTCAGACCATGATCTGATCGTCCTTATTTCATTGGAGCTGATAATTTGCAGACGACAGTGTGGCGCGGTCTTCTGGCCGCCAGCGTGCTGATCGGGTTGGTTCCGATCGAAGGCGTCGCGCGCGGGGTATCTCCTTATCTGCCGCTCAACATGGCGCCCGGTATTGAGCGCGATATCGAGCGGGTCATGATCCTGGCGGGACGTACGACGCTGACGCGACCGATTGCTGCAGCCAGAGTGCTCGATGCACTGCCCGCAGCCTGTCGTGCAGATCCTGCTGTGTGTCGCAGGGTGCGTCGTTATCTCGATCGTTACATGCATAAGCGTGGCATCGTCGAGGCGACTGTCGAGGTCGCGGCGGGAGATGGAGATGCACCCATACCGAATCAGCGCGGTATGTCCTACGACAGTTCATGGCGCGCCTCGGTCTTCGGCTACTGGCAGCCGAGCGACTACGCATTGGTGTCCCTCGGAGGCATCGCTTACGAAGGCGATGCAGTTGCGGCCGGCTCGATGCTGAGCCTCGGGTTCGAGTATGCACAATTGGATGTCGGTTATCGCGATCATTGGCTTTCGCCGTTCACCGATCACTCCATGTTGATCAGCACCGAGGCGAAGACACTGCCCTCGATCACGCTGTCGAATTACACGCCGATCTCTCCGCTGGGCCTTCGTTACGAGATCTTCGCTGCTGAGATGGAGCATTCGGATCGCATTGCCTTCCAAGGTCGCTATACGAGCGGCAAGCCGCGTCTGGCAGGCCTGCACGTCTCGGCAGAGCCTGTGGCTGGCTGGGCGCTCGGAGCCACTCGCGTGATGCAGTTCGGTGGAGGTGAGCGAGGGCAGGATTCATTCAGCGATTTTCTTCATGCGGTATTCAAACCGCGCGAGAGCGACAACGCAGGCGACGGACTTTCTCAGGATGAGGAGTTCGGCAATCAGATGGCCGCTTGGACCAGCGAATTCATTTATCCCGGTCGCGTGCCGTTCTCTGCGTACCTCGAATACGCAGGCGAGGACACCTCGTACGAGGGCAACTATCGTCTCGGAAACTCAGCGTTGTCTGTCGGCATTCATTTTCCGCTGTTGTGGGACCGCTGGGAATTCACGTACGAGGCATCCGATTGGCAGAACGGTTGGTACGTTCATCACATCTATCAGGATGGCCTTACGAACGACGGACGGGTGATCGGCCATTGGGGTGCCGATCAGCGTGCGTTCAACGATAGCGTGGGCGCGCAAAGTCATATGGTGAAGGTGGGTTGGGAACCCACGTTCGGCGGGCTGTTCGAATTCAGAGGCCGCACCATTCAGAATGAGTCGTACAGCGGGATGACTTACGAACGCGGATACGATCTGGGGCTGAGCTACTCGAGGGGATTCGGAGCGTTCGTCGGTACGTTCGGAGCCGTGACCGGCCGCGATGTCTTCGGCGAGAGTTTCGGTCGCCTGTCTGCGCAAGTGCGTTGGGGAGAAGATGGGATTGGCTTCGCAGGCAGTTCCTCCGCGCTCGTTGACGAGCGTTCTGCATCACAGGACGGCGGAGAAGTCTTCGTGGAAGTGGGATCCACTGCGAGCCGCCTGCGCATCCATCCGGGGGATACGACGCCCAAGTTGGATAAGGACGATGCCGCTACGCCGCACTTAGGCGTGGGTGCGCGCCGCGCAGTGTCGGACCGAAGTGATCTCGGTGTCCGTGTGGAGTACGACCGTATCGATGATGTGGGATTGCTCAGCGTTCGCGCGCTCGATTACCGCTATCGTTTCAAGAATCCGCTCGCCCTCAGTTTCTTCGTGGGTGCTGCGCGGTACGACTCGGCGACTGCAGCCTATGGATACCAGGTCGGTGCCGGAGTGGAATGGCGCAATCTGTTCCGCAATATCGATGCAGGCCTCGACGTGCGCTACGTCGACAAGATGGCGCGGGACAAATTGCTGCCGAGCGATCCTCCTTCCTATCCGCGGCCCGACATTTTCTACGACGTTTACGCCGCGACGTTCACGCTTCGCTTCCGCTGGTGAGATACCGCCTGCACAGGCTTTCGAACAATGAGTGCGCAGGGAAGCGCGCATTCCTGTCGAAGCCCTGCGTTCGTCGCGTGACCTCATTCCACAGATGTAGCGCGGAGCTGTCGCTGAGAAGGCCTGTATCACCACTCAGACTGCCGTCGAAGACGGTGCGCCAATTGAGTGGGTGGACCGGATAGAAGTGCCAGAAGGGCAGCGCGTATTCGGCATAGCCAAGATGCTGTGCTGCGCGCGTAAGTCCATAGGGGCCGTATTCGCCCCAGCCGATGTTGCCGCGTCGATTGCCCTGCAGAAATTTTCGCTTCAGCTTGCGGCGGCGTACTTTCAATGAATCGTACGGCAGTACTCGATTCGGCTCTTCGCAGCAGGTGGCCATCCAGTGGGCGAGAGGATGGTGACGCTCGAATCCCAATACGGCGTTGTTGATCACCTGCTCATCCTGCCAGGCGAATAACTGCGCACCGGTCATCGCGAGCGGCTTCAGGCATACGACATCGGTATCGGCCCAGATTCCACCGTGGGCGTACAAGACGCGATAACGGAACCAATCCGCGAAGGGCGCGAGCGAACCGCTCTTTGCGTGTCTGAATAGCTGGCTGCGAGGCAGGGTGAGGTTTGCGTCGACCAGCTTCACTCCCGCAGGCATGCCAGGAATGTCATCGTACACATGCATCTGCACTTCATGGCCCTGTGCCACGAAGGAACTGATGCACACGCGCTCGATACGTCCCAGCGGCGCGCCATGCCAGAACATGTGAATCTGCGGCATTGGCCTGCCCGACGATTCGGAGCCGCTCATCTGTTAGGCAAGCCTGTTCAGAGCTCGTCGCGCAGCCTCGATCGTGGCCTCGACCTCCTTCTCCCCATGCGCGCCCGAGACGAAGCCGGCCTCGAACGCGGAGGGCGCCAAGTACACGCCTTCGTCGAGCATTGCGTGGAAGAAGCGTTTGAAGCGCTCGACGTCGCAGTTCATGACTTCGCGGAAGTAGCGCACGGGTGATTTGTCGGTGAAGAAGAGGCCGAACATGCCGCACACGTGATTCGTGCTCAGCGGGACATGGGCGGCCTTGGCGGCTTGTTTGAGTCCTTCGATGAGCTGGTCGGTGCGCTCGGCGAGTCGCTGATGGAAGCCCGGCTGACTGATCGTCTCGAGCGTGACCAGGCCCGCGGCCATTGCGACTGGATTTCCTGAAAGCGTGCCGGCCTGGTACACCGGGCCGAGTGGTGCGATGTATTCCATGATGTCGCGGCGGCCTCCGAAAGCGCCGACGGGCATGCCGCCGCCGATGATCTTTCCGAGCGTGGTGAGATCGGGCTTGATGTTGTAGAGCGCCTGCGCGCCGCCGAGCGCGACGCGGAAGCCGGTCATCACTTCGTCGAAGATCAGCACGCTGCCGTGGCGGTCGCAGACTGCGCGCAAGGCTTCCAGAAATCCGGGGACCGGCAGTACGCAATTCATGTTGCCTGCGATCGGCTCGACGATGATGCAGGCGATCTCATTGCCGCGGTCGGCGAAGGTCTGTTGCACCTGCGCGATGTCGTTGTAGGCGAGTGTGATCGTGTGTGCGGCGAGGTCTGCGGGCACGCCGGGCGAAGTCGGTACGCCGAAGGTCAGCGCGCCCGAGCCTGCTTTGACCAGCAACGAATCCGAGTGGCCGTGATAGCAGCCTTCGAACTTGACGATCTTGTCGCGACCGGTGAAGCCGCGCGCCAGACGGATTGCGCTCATGGTCGCTTCGGTGCCGGAGCTGACCATGCGTACCAGTTCGATCGACGGCATGAGCTCGCACACTTTGCGCGCCAGTCGTGTTTCGATTTCGGTCGGTGCGCCAAATGACAGGCCGAGCGCGGCGCGTTCCTGCACTGCGCCGATCACTTCCGGATGCGCATGGCCGAGGATCATCGGTCCCCACGAGCCCACATAGTCGATGAACTGGCGTCCGTCCTGACTGAATATGTGTGGGCCGGAGGCGCGCTCGATGAACAGCGGTTCGCCACCGACCGAGCGGAACGCTCGCACGGGTGAGTTCACGCCGCCCGGGATATAGCGCGAGGCATCGGTGAAAAGGGACACGGTCGGACTCCGAGCGAAAAGGTGCGCGGAGTGTAAGGATCTTGGGGAGCACATCGCCAGCCGCGGTGCGCCTCACTTCATGTCACGCATTGGAGAATCGAGCTGCTTGGCTTGTGTTGGCTGCGCCTTCCCGCTTTAATCCGGCTCCCTTTCCAGCGCCTGCCTTGCGATTCCAAATGAAAGCTTACATGTGCGTGATTTGCGGCTATGTCTATGAGGAGGAGAAAGGCGATCCGATCTCCGGCATTGCCCCGGGCACGCGTTGGGATGATGTCCCACTGTCATGGCGGTGCCCCGACTGCGGCGCCGGTAAGGAAGATTTCGAGATGATCGAGGTCTGAAAAGGCGCGATCCGTCGGCTGGAGTCGTACGAGCTTCACAGCCATCAAACGACTCCATCCTTCTTCTAGCTTCAACTAGCCGATTCGCTGGCGACCTCGGCCCCATTCAGTGCTGCGTTACGCGGTGCCCTTTGCGTTGCAGCAGCTCGATGAGGCTTCCCTTGCCGATCAGATGCAATGTGCCGACGACGATCAGATAGTCGTCGTCATCGTCCAGCAGCTGTTCGATTTGCGTCAGCCAGCGCTCGTTGCGCTCGATGGTGAGCGGACGATAGAGATCGGGATACTTGTCGAATCCTTCCGTGAGGATGCGCTCCAGCGTGCGCGTATCGCCGGTGCGCCACGCTGAGATCAGTGCTTCGACTTCCTGGCTCGCGTGCTCCGCATCTTCCACGCTGTAGAGCAGAAATTGTCGCTGTTGCTCGCCAGGCAACCCCGCCAGGAAGCCGAGCTGCTCCTGCAGCGTCTCGAAGCCCGTAATTTCCTTGCCGTCCCTTTTTGCCCAGCCGAGCAATCGCTGCTCGACGCCGGACTGCGAGTCGAGGCCCTGTTTCATCAGTTGCAGCTGGACGAGCGTGATGCCCGCGAGCCAGGGGCGGAAGCGGTTCAGCATCGACGGATCGAGTCCGAGTTTCTGTGCTTCTGCGGCGACCTTGCGGTAGGCCGCGACGCCGATCTCCGATTCCAGGGTCCGACCTTCGGGCAAAAGGCCCAGCGATAAGGTCGTCTGCTGCGCATCGAGCGGATCGAGATCGTCCATGTCGAGCTCCATCACGAGCTTCTCCGACTCGCGATAGGCCTCCTTGACGACGGCAGGCAGCTCATCGGTCGGTCGCAGGAAATGCACAGAGCCGAGCAGGTAGAGGGTGTTGGTCTTGCCCTTCAGCGACCACAGCGCGTGATGCGCCGGAACGCTGCTCTCTGCGCGAGCAAGCGGGCAGAGGAGCTGGAGGAACAGGAGTGAAAGTGCGACCGCCTTCTTCATGGACATCCTTCGCCGCGGCGCGCGTCCGCGTGATGCGTCCGCCTGGAAGTGAGCCCGGCCGTCGGAAGCTACGCTACCACGCGTTGGGCGTAACGCTCGAGCCACACCACTTCGGTCGCGATCGAGCCATCCGGCATGAGCTCGAGCAGGCGATAGCCGGGCGGGCGCGTGTCGATGGCGAAATCTTCGCTGTACGGCACGAACTGCGCACAGGTCGCAGGGGATGCCATGAAACGTACGCCATGGATGAAGCTGTCGAGCGATTGATGAACGTGGCCCCACAGAACTCCTCGAACGTTCGAGTGGCTTCGCACGATGTTCATCAGTTCATCGGCATCGTCCAGTCCGACCTGATCGAGCCAGCGGCTGCGCATGACGATCGGGTGATGGTGCAGACAGATCAGCACATGGTGATTGCGATGCGCTGCGAGAACCTCGCGCAGGTGAGCCAGCTGGTCTGCACCGATGGCGCCGCTGGCGCTGTGCGGTTTCCAGGTGTCGAGCGCAACGATCAGCCAGCGACCGAGCTCGAGCTCGCCGCCCACCTGAAACGGTGCTCCGTTCAACTCGGCTCGCATGTGATCGGGCAGGTCGTGATTGCCCGCGAGACACAGTACAGGAGCCTTGGAGCGGCCAAAGACTTCGCGGATCAGTCGATAGCCGGAAGGATCGTCCTGCACCAGATCGCCGGTGAGCAGAATCGCGTCGGTGTCGCGAGTGCGGGAGTGCGCATCGTTGATGGCGGCACGCAGCGCAGGCAGGCACGCCACGCCACGCAGCGAGCCGTTCGGATCGCCGAACAGATGCGTGTCCGTGAACTGAATGAGTCGGAACGATTTCATCGCGCTGCTCGAACCTGATTCCTGCAAAACGGTGGTAAATACCGCGACATAATCAACGCTGAACCCCGGTCAGACCGCATCCTAGCAACGCCAAGATGCCGCAAACGGTGACCGAGGTCTAAAGGGCCGGCGCTGCGGCGGATCAGGCGCGCAATGTTTGCGGTGCGTCTCAGATGCGCCGGCGGGCGATCACGGCGCTGCAGAGTATGAACACGGACTCCTGCCGGCGTGGGCGGGTTCCCACCGTCATGCGGGTAATTTCCAGGCGGGCGTGCCATCCGTTCCTGATCGGGCAGCGTGTCTTCCGCCGGCGTTCCATGCGCCGTTCGTACATGAAAGCTCGCATAACGGTCGCGGGCCGTTCCATTGCCGCAGACCATCCCATGGTCCAGAATGCGCGGCTCTTGAAATCAGGACCTACGGAGAGATCGAGTGCCCACGCCTTCGCATCGCCGGCTGCTTGCCAACGCCATTCGCGCCCTCGCCATGGACGCGGTTCAGAAGGCCAACTCCGGCCATCCTGGCATGCCGATGGGCATGGCCGACATCGCGGAAGTGTTGTGGAACGATCATCTCAAGCACAACCCCGGCAATCCGGGCTGGATCGATCGTGACCGCTTCGTGATCTCGAACGGTCACGGCTCGATGTTGTTGTACGCGTTGCTCAATCTGTCGGGATATCCGCTCACGATGGACGACATCCGCGCGTTCCGACAGCTCGGCTCCCACACCGCCGGTCACCCCGAGCACGACCTGCATCTGGGCATCGAAACGACCACGGGCCCGCTCGGGCAGGGCTTGGCGAACGCCGTCGGCATGGCGCTGGCCGAAAAAATGCTCGCCGCGCAGTTCAACCGTCCAGGACATGAAGTCGTCGATCACCGCACCTGGGTGTTCCTGGGCGACGGCTGTCTCATGGAAGGCGTGTCGCATGAAGCCTGCTCGCTCGCCGGGACACTCAAGCTCGGCAAGCTGACCGCGTTCTACGACGACAACGGCATTTCCATCGACGGTGAAGTGCACGAGTGGTTCACCGACGACACGCCGAAGCGCTTCGAGGCCTACGGCTGGCACGTGGTACCGAATGTCGACGGCCACAATCCTGAAGCGATTCAGGCTGCAATCGCAGCCGCGCTGTCCGTGAAGGACCGCCCGAGCATCATCTGCTGCAAGACGATCATCGGCTGGGGCGCGCCCAACAAGCAGGGCACCGAGGCGACTCACGGTGCGGCGCTCGGGGCCGAAGAAGTGGCTGCGACCCGTCAGCACCTGGGATGGACCAGCGAGCCCTTCGTGATTCCGGAAGAAGTCCGCAAGGGCTGGGATGCGAAGGAGCGCGGCGCGAAGGCACAGGCCGAGTGGCAGAAGCGGTTCGATGCATATGCGAAGGCATTCCCGGATCTGGCGGCCGAGCTGACGCGTCGCGCCGAGGGCAGGCTGCCGGCCAACTGGGCGGACAGCGTGCAGAGCCACATTGCTCAGACCGCGCAGGCGACCGGTGCGCTGGCAACACGCCAGTGTTCACAGGCGACCTTGAACGCGTATGGCCCCGGGCTGCCCGAGTTCATCGGCGGATCGGCCGACCTCACGCCTTCCAACAACACGAATCGCAAGGACTCGAAGAGCATCACGGGCGCGGATGCGTCAGGCAACTACCTGCACTACGGCGTTCGCGAATTCGGCATGTCCGCGATCATGAACGGCATCGCACTGCACGGGGGCTTCATCCCTTACGGCGGCACCTTCCTCGTGTTCTCGGACTACGCGCGTAACGCGATGCGCATGTCGGCGCTGATGAAGCAGCGCGTGATCTATGTGATGACGCACGATTCGATCGGCCTGGGTGAAGACGGTCCGACGCATCAGCCCGTCGAGCACATTCCGAGCCTGCGCATCATTCCGAACATGACCGTGTGGCGTCCGTGCGATTCGCTCGAGACGGCGGTGGCGTGGACGGATGCCATCGAGCGCACGAACGGCCCCACGGTGCTTGCGCTCACGCGTCAGGCGCTGCCGGCGCAGCCGCGCACGACCGCACAGGTCGAGAACGCGCGGCGCGGCGGCTACGTGCTGAAGGATTGCGAAGGCACGCCCGAGCTGATTCTGGTGGCGACCGGCTCGGAAGTGGCTCTCGCCGTCGATGCGGCCCAGGCGCTGACGCAGAAGGGTCGCCGGGTACGCGTGGTGTCGATGCCCTCGACCAGCGTGTTCGATGCGCAGGACGAGGCCTATCGCGAACAGGTTCTGCCGCGCGCGGTCGAACGTCGCGTGGCGATCGAAGCCGCCGCATCCGAAACATGGTGGCGTTACGTCGGCACCCGTGGTGCCGTCGTCGCCATGCACAGCTTCGGCGCTTCGGGCGTGGGCAAAGATCTTTTCAAGCACTTCGGCTTCACCGTGGACAACGTCGTTGCCACGGCCGAGCGGGTGCTGAGCGCAAACTGAATTGAAACGAGGCCCTAGGTTCTAGGCCCTGGGAGCTGGACAAGCGTGTGGAAGGTAGCGGAAGAGTTATCCGGCTAGGGCCTGGTGCCTAGTGCCTAGTGCCTTCTCCAGTAAAGAGGAACGAGCATGACCATCAAAGTCGGCATCAATGGTTTCGGTCGCATCGGGCGCATGGTGTTTCGAGCAGCGACGCAGAACTTCCCGGATATCGAGATCGTGGGCATCAACGATCTGCTCGAGCCGGACTATCTCGCGTACATGCTGAAGTACGACTCGGTCCACGGTCAGTTCAAGGGCACGATTGCCGTCGATGGCAACACGCTCATCGTCAATGGCAAGAAGATTCGTCTCACCGCGGTCAAGGATCCGGCCGAGCTGAAATGGAACGAAGTCGGCGCGGACATCGTCGTCGAGTCGACGGGTCTGTTCCTCACGAAAGAGACCGCGCAGAAGCACATCAGCGCTGGCGCCAAGAAGGTCATCATGTCGGCACCGTCCAAGGACGACACGCCGATGTTCGTCTTCGGCGTCAACGACAAGACGTATGCCGGCCAGGCCATCATCTCGAATGCGTCCTGCACGACGAACTGTCTGGCGCCGATCGCCAAGGTGCTGAATGACAGCTTCGGCATCAAGCGCGGTCTGATGACGACGGTTCATGCAACGACTGCGACCCAGAAGACCGTCGACGGTCCGTCGAACAAGGATTGGCGCGGCGGTCGCGGCATTCTCGAGAACATCATTCCTTCGTCCACGGGCGCGGCCAAGGCCGTCGGCGTGGTGATCCCCGAGCTGAACAAGAAGCTCACGGGCATGTCCTTCCGCGTGCCGACGTCCGATGTGTCCGTGGTGGACCTGACGGTCGAGTTGAAGCAGGAAACCACGTACGAGCAGATCTGCACCGCGATGAAGGCGGCTTCCGAAGGCCCGATGAAAGGTGTGCTCGGCTACACCGAAGAAAAAGTGGTCTCCACCGACTTCCGCGGCGACGCTCGCACCTCGATTTTCGACGCCGAGGCAGGTATCGCGCTCGACGGTACCTTCGTGAAGATCGTTTCCTGGTACGACAACGAATGGGGCTATTCGAGCAAGGTTCTCGAGATGGCTCGCGTCATCTCGAAGTAACTGCGCGTTCGCAGGGTGACTGGCACTCAGGTCCGTCACCCTAACCAGTCGACCGGCGGGAAGCGATCCGCTCCCGCCGATTGGCCCTCAGCCGATTCTGGAGTTCCCCATGTCCATCCTCCGCATGACCGACCTCGATCTGCGCGGCCAACGCGTATTGATCCGCGAGGATCTGAATGTGCCCGTCCAAGACGGTGTCGTGACGAGCGATGCCCGCATCCGTGCGTCGTTGCCGACGATTCAGGCCGCGAAAAACGCCGGAGCGCGCGTACTGCTGATGTCGCATCTGGGTCGGCCGGAAGAGGGTGTCTATAACGAGGAGTTCTCGCTCGCGCCCGTGGCAAAGCGTCTGTCGGAGCTGCTGGGCTACAAGGTGCGCTTCGAGAAGGACTGGCTCGAGGGCGTTGAGGCCGAGCCGGGCGAAGTCGTGCTGCTCGAGAACGTGCGCTTCAACAAGGGCGAGAAGAAGGACAAGGAAGATCTCGCGAAGAAAATGGCTGCGCTCTGTGATGTGTTCGTGATGGACGCGTTCGGCACCGCTCATCGCGCCGAGGCCAGCACGCATGGCGTTGCGAAGTTCGCGAAAGTGGCCTGTGCCGGTCCGTTGCTCATGAATGAGCTGATCGCGCTGGAAACGGCGCTGCAGAAGCCGAAGCGGCCGCTGCTTGCGATCGTGGCGGGCTCGAAGGTTTCGACGAAGCTCACGGTCCTCGAAAGCCTCATGGCCAAGGTCGACAAGCTGATCGTCGGCGGCGGTATCGCGAACACGTTCCTCGCGGCTGCAGGTCACAATGTCGGCAAGTCGCTGGTCGAATCCGAAATGATCGACATCGCCAAAGGGCTGATCACGCGCTCGAAGGAGCTCAACGTCGAAATCCCGCTGCCGAGCGATGTCGTCGTTGCGAAGGAATTCTCCGCAAACGCGGAAGCCGACGTGAAGAAAGTCTCGCAGGTCGGCCCCGATGAGATGATCCTCGACATCGGTCCCGACACCGCCGAAGCGTTCGGCAAGCTGTGCGAACAGGCCGGCACGATCGTATGGAACGGCCCGGTCGGCGTGTTCGAGTTCGATCAGTTCGGCGAGGGCACGCGCGTGCTGGCGCAAGCCGTCGCACGCAGTTCCGCCTTCTCCATTGCGGGCGGCGGAGATACGCTAGCAGCCATCGAGAAATATCGCGTGGAAGACGACATCTCCTACATTTCGACAGGCGGTGGTGCCTTCCTCGAGTTTCTCGAGGGCAAGAAGCTGCCCGCCGTCGCCGTACTCGAAGAACGGGGCGGCTGATCGCGACAGTTCGACAGCGTCACCCCTGAGCAGAAGACACTAACTTCGGACACAAAGATCAATCCATGCTCCGCCGTACGAAAATCCTGACAACGCTTGGCCCCGCAACCGATAACCCGAAGGTACTGACCGACCTGCTCCTGGCGGGCGCCGATGTCGTCCGTATCAACTTCTCGCACGGCGAGCCGCAGTTCCACGCGAATCGTGTGCAGATGGTGCGCGAGGCCGCGGCGAAGATCGGGAAGAACGTGGCCATCCTGGGCGATCTGCAGGGCCCGAAGATTCGCATCGAGCGCTTTGCGGAAGGTCCTGTGCATCTGGTCGAAGGCCAGCCCTTTACGCTCGACGTGTCGCTCGACAAAAGAGCAGGAACGGTTCGAAGTGTGGGTGTTGCCTACAAGAGCCTGCCGCGCGATGTGCGTCCCGCGGATATGCTGCTGTTGAACGACGGACAGATCGTTCTCGAAGTGACAGCGGTGGACGGACCGCGCATCGACACGCGCGTCGTGATCGGCGGTGAGCTGTCCGACAACAAGGGCATCAACAAGCAGGGCGGCGGACTCTCCGCCGGTGCACTCACCGACAAGGACCGCATCGACATCAAGCTTGCGGCCGAGCTCAACGTCGATTACCTGGCCGTATCGTTCGCGCGCGATGGTTCGGACATGGATGAGGCGCGGCAGTTGCTGCGCAAAGAAGGCGGGCACGGACAGCTCGTCGCCAAGATCGAGCGCACCGAGGCGATCGTGAATCTCGATCGCATCATTCAGGCGAGCGACGCGGTGATGGTCGCGCGTGGCGATCTCGGTGTGGAAGTGGGCTATGCCGAGCTCACCGGCCTGCAGAAGCACATCATTTCGGCGACGCGCAAACGTCATCGCGTCGTGATTACAGCCACGCAGATGATGGAATCGATGATCCACAATCCGATTCCGACCCGCGCGGAAGTCTCGGACGTGGCCAACGCCGTGATGGACGGCACGGATGCGGTGATGCTCTCGGGCGAAAGCGCCGTAGGCAAGTATCCGGTGAAGGCCGTCGAGGCGATGTCACAGGTCATCCTCGGGGCCGAGAAATACGAGTCGTCGCATACGCCCATCCGCTATCGCAGCGAAGGCGGTGTGTTCGAGCGCACCGACGAAGCGATCGCGATGGCGGTGATGTACACCGCGAATCATCTGCGAGTGAAAGCGATCGTCGCGCTGACCGAGTCCGGTTCCACGCCGTTGTGGATGTCGCGTATCCGGGCGGACATTCCGATCTATGCATTCACCCGCCACGAGATCACACGGCGTCGCGTGATGCTGTACCGAGGCGTGTATCCGGTGAGCTTCGACATTACGCACTCGGATGCGCAGGCCGTGTATCACGACATCTTCAAGCTGATGCTCGAACAGAAGATGGTCGAAGCGGGCGATCGCATCATTCTGACCAAGGGCGAGCTGTCGGGCGTCGCAGGCAAGACGAACTCGATGAAGATCCTGGAAGTTCGCGTCTGATCTTCAGCGGGCGAACACGTCGGCCTCTCATGGACCGTGTTCACCGCTGGAATGCGGCGGCGTATCCGACGGCCCTCGCACGATGAGCGCGCAGCGCCGCGTCTCGCGGGTGTGGCGCGATATAGCGCTCGCCTTTCTCTCATTGCTCCTGCTGGCAATCCTGGGCCTCTGGTTGCTCGTGCGTGCGAGCCTGCCGCAGATCGACGGCGACATTTCAGGCCTGGGTGTTACTGCCCGCATCGAGCGCGACTCGCTCGGTACGCCGACCATTCAGGCCGCAAGTCGCAACGAGCTCGCTTTCGCTACCGGATTCGCCCATGCGCAGGACCGTTTCTTCCAGATGGACCTCCTGCGTCGCGCAGCTGCCGGAGAGATGGCCGAGCTGCTCGGGCCGGGCGTCGTCGACAGGGATCGCGAGTTCCTCGTACACGGTTTCAGGCACGTCGCACAGCAGGTGATGGCGCAATTGCGCGATACCGATCGCGCCTTGCTTGAAAGTTACGCAGAAGGCGTTAACGCCGGGCTGAATCGACTCACGGCGCGTCCCTGGGAATATCTGATTCTGGGCGCCGCGCCGCGCGCGTGGACGATGGAGGATTCCCTGCTGTGCGGCTTTGCGATGTACCTGACGCTGAACGATCCAACGGGGCGCTCAGAGTTTGCGCGTGCACGGCTGCAGGAATCGCTGCCGCCCGCAGTGTTCGGATTTCTGTTTCCCGTCGGAACGGAATGGGATGCGCCGTTGAGCGGGGGTACCTGGCGGGCGCCTGCGATTCCCGATCCGACGATTCTGGATCTGCGAGGTACGCGCGCTTTGGCGGTCATCTCCAGTCGCGCACCTGCCGAGCCGCACTTCTCTGGCAGCAACGTCTGGGCCGTGGATGCTGCGCATTCAGCCAATGGTGCAGCATTGCTTGCGAACGATATGCACCTGGGTCTGCGCCTGCCGCATGTGTGGTATCGCGCGCGCCTCATCGTCACCTCGCCCGCAGATGCGCTCGATCTGGTCGGCGTCACGCTGCCGGGATCGCCGGCGCTCGTGGTGGGCAGCAATCGACACGTTGCGTGGGGCTTCAGTAACAGCTACGGCGATTGGACGGATCTGGTGGCGGTCGATGTCGATCCTGCCGATCGCGGGCGCTATTTGATCGCCGGCGGTTCCGAGCCGTTCACGAAGCGAGTCGAAACGATTCGCGTGCGCGGCGGCGAATCCGTGCACCTGGAGATCACGGCGACACGCTGGGGACCGATCGTGATGAACGATGCGAATGGGCGTCCGCTGGCCTTGGCGTGGACGGCGCATCATCCACACGCGACCAACCTGCGACTGCTCGATCTCGAGCGTGCAACGACGGTGGACGAGGCGCTCGACGTCGCTAATCGTGCCGGGCTTCCGGTGCAGAACTTCGTAGTCGCCGATTCCACCGGACGCATCGGCTGGAGTCTGATGGGACAAGTGCCAGTACGTTCGAACTATGATCCGAACGTTCCCGCCTCATGGCGCAATTCCGATACTGGCTGGACTGCGTGGCAATCGCATGAAGCCTATCCACGCATCGTCGATCCGCCCTCCGGGCGTCTGTGGGTTGCCAACGCGCGACCGATCGATGCGCCGACCTGGCTGCAGTTTGCCGGATCGGGCAACTACGACACGGGCGCACGCGCGGGTCAGATTCGTGACGGTCTGCTTGCGTTGCCGAGCGCAACGGTGAGCGACATGGTCGCGCTGCAACTCGACGATCGCGCGCTGTTCCTCACGCGTTGGCGTGATCTGCTGCTGCAATTGCTCGAGCATGCCGATGTCAGCGCAGGCGATCGACAAGCCGCGCGTGCAGCCGTTCAGAACTGGAGCGGCAGAGCTTCCATGGACGATGCAGGCTATACGATCGTGCGTGCGTTCCGGTTGCAGGTGCGAGCCGATGTATTCGCTTCGCTCATCGCGCCGAAGCAGGCGGAATTTCCCGATCTCGCATTCGATCCTTCACCGCAGTTCGAAGGCTCGCTGTGGCAACTCGTGACGCAGAAGCCAGTGAATCTGCTCGATCCCCGCCATGGCAGTTGGGATGAGGCGTTGCTCGACTCTCTCGATCGCGCTCTCGCGGGTTTGCGCGAAAAGTGCGGAGATGTCGCGCAGTGCACGTGGGGAAGCCAGAACACCTTGCAGATGACTCACCCGCTGTCCGCGGCGATTCCCATGCTGGCGGCGTGGCTCGACATGCCTGAGCAACCGCTCAGCGGCGATGCCGCGATGCCACGCGTGCAGGGACCGAAGTTCGGCGCATCCGAGCGACTCGTCGTCAGTCCGGGCCGCGAAAAGGAGGGCGTCTTGCAACTGCCAGGCGGTCCGGTGGATCACCCGATGTCCAGGTTCTACGGTGCAGGCCATGACGCCTGGGTGCGCGGCGAGCCGACGCCTCTGCTGCCTGGGAAAACTGAGCACGTGCTGCGGCTGATGCCATAGCGCCGGCAGCCGCCAGGCTCTAGGCTCTAGTCCGAGCTTCACGTCGCGAGTGCCATCATGTCCTCACGTTTTTCAGGAACCGACAATTACGTTGCCACCGAAGATCTGATGACTGCAGTGAATGCAGCCGTCACGCTCGGGCGTCCGCTGCTGGTGAAGGGCGAGCCCGGCACGGGCAAGACACAGCTTGCAGAGGAAGTCGCTCGCGCGCTCGAGCGCCCGCTCTATCGCTGGCACATCAAATCGACGACGAAAGCACAGCACGGCCTGTACGAGTACGACGCAGTCTCGCGCTTGCGCGATTCGCAGCTGGGCGAGTCGAAAGTTCACGACATCGCCAACTACATCGTCAAAGGACGCATGTGGGAGGCGTTCGAAAGCGCGGTCCAACCCGTGTTGCTCGTGGACGAGATCGACAAGGCCGACATCGAATTCCCCAACGATCTGCTGCATGAGCTCGATCGCATGGAGTTCTATGTGCATGAGACGCGTCAGTGGGTGAAGGCGCGGCATCGGCCGATCATCATCATCACGAGCAACAATGAGAAAGAACTGCCGGATGCCTTCTTGCGACGTTGCTTCTTTCACTACATCCGTTTTCCGGATGCGGCGACGATGGAGCGAATCGTCGCGGTGCACTTCCCGACGCTCAAGAAGGAATTGCTGGCCGAAGCGCTGAGCTCCTTTTTCAAGCTGCGCGAGATGCCCGGGCTCAAGAAGAAGCCTTCGACGTCCGAGCTGCTCGATTGGCTGAAGCTGCTCCTGGCCGAGGATGTGCCGCCGGAAGCGCTGCGCAGTGAGGATGGAAAGAAATCGATTCCGCCGCTGTACGGCGCGCTGCTCAAGAACGAACAGGATGTTCATCTCGCCGAACAGCTGATCTTTCTGCATCGACGCCAGGGGCGTTGAGCGTCGTGCTGGTTCCTTTCTTCTACAAGTTGCGTGAGGCCGGCGTACCGGTCTCGATTACCGAGTTCCTCACGCTGCTCGAGGCGCTGCAGGCGCGACTCGCGCAGGCGAATGCGGAGGAGTTCTATTTCCTCGCCCGTGCAGCGCTAGTGAAAGACGAGCGGCATTTCGATCGTTTCGATCGAGCCTTCGCCGCGTACTTCAAGGCTGCCGACCATACCTTCGAGAATTTGCTCACGCGCCTTCCGGAAGAGTGGCTGCGCAAACTCATGGAGCGCACCTTGAGCGAGGAGGAAAAGCGTCAGATCGAAGCGCTCGGCGGATGGCAAAAGCTGATGGAAACGTTGCAGGAGCGCCTGAAGGAGCAACAGGGTCGTCACGAAGGCGGCAACAAATGGATCGGCACCGCAGGCACCTCACCCTTCGGCGCGCACGGTTACAACCCGGAAGGCGTGCGTATCGGGCAGAACGAATCGCGGCATCGACGTGCGGTGAAAGTCTGGGACCAGCGTGAATACCGCAACTTCGCCGACAACGTCGAGATCGGTACGCGCAACCTCAAGGTCGCGCTGCGCAAGCTGCGCAAGTTCGCACGCGAAGGTGTCGCCGATCAGCTCGATCTCGATTCGACGATCGATTCAACGGCGCGTAACGCCGGCCTGCTGGATCTGCGGTTCGTTCCGGAACGGCACAATGCCATCAAGGTGCTGCTGTTTCTCGATGTCGGCGGCTCGATGGACGATCATATCCGTATCTGCGAGGAGCTCTTCTCGGCGGCACGGGCCGAGTTCAAGCATCTCGAGTATTTTTACTTCCACAATTTCCTGTACGAGTCGGTGTGGAAGGACAATCGTCGGCGACATTCCGAGAAGATCCCGACGACGCAGGTGATGCGAACGTATGGGCACGACTACAAGGTGATCTTCGTCGGCGATGCGACCATGAGTCCTTACGAGATCACGGAGGCGGGCGGCAGCATCGAACACTGGAACCAGGAATCAGGCGCGGTCTGGCTGCGTCGCGTGCTGCAGGCCTGGCCGCATCATGTGTGGCTGAATCCGGAAAGTCCGCAGCGATGGGAATACACACCGTCCGTGCAACTCACGCGCGAGCTGATGGAGGACCGCATGTTCCCACTGACGCTTGCAGGACTGGATCAGGCCATCAAAGCGCTGCATTGAAGCCAGGCGCTAGTCAGAAGCGTAGGTTCGCCGGCGAGCGAAGCTCATCTCTGGCTAGCGCCCAGTACCTAGCCCTTACAATCTAGCCGTCCGACCTCTTCTTCAGCTGCTGCAAATCCTTCAGCACGATCTGCGGGTGGGTTTTCGGATCCACATCGAGATAGTGCTTCACGAGGCGGCCCTGCGGATCGATGAGGAAGGTCTCGCGTTTTGCGAAGCCGGTGAAGCTCACGACTTCGTAGCGGCGGGCAGTTTCGCGCGAAGGATCCGCCAGGAGCGGAAAGGGCAGGCCATGCTTCTCCGCGAATCGCTTGTGGCTGTCGACGTCATCGACGCTGATACCCAGAACCACGGCACCGGCGTCACGGAAGGCGAAGATGTTGTCGCGGAATTCGCACGCTTGCGTCGTACAGCCGGGCGACATGTCCTTCGGATAGAAGTACAGCACCACCCATTTGCCGCGATAGTCCTTTAGCTGATGCCATTTACCGGACTGGTCCTGAAGCTTGAACTCCGGGGCCGCGGCGCCGAGCTGCGTGTCTGCATTCGCGGTCGCAACCACGGCCAGAAACCCCATCAGGGCCACGTAAAACGAACGCACCGCGCGGTTCATGAACGCTCCTTGGAGTCGGGCTCGAAATGGCATCGAAAGCAGTGTGACATACTAGGCACTCATCCAGTTGCAGACACTTGCGAGAACGTATGTTTGTTCCCGGTTCGGGCAGCGAGAACTGTCGCGAGCTGGGTCTACATCGGTCAGGTTCCTGATTCCATGCAAGGCACTCTTCGCGGCCAGGCCGCGTCGCAAATCAAGCTGAAATAACGCCATGGTTCCGGGGGCGAAGGCGTGACCGTCGATCAGCATTCAGATCCTGCATCGGCCAAGTTGGGCCTGGTGCTACCGGGCGGCGGGGCCCGTGCGGCGTATCAGGTCGGCGTGCTGCGCGCGATCAGCGATCTGCTGCCGGCGCGTGCGGCGAATCCGTTTCCTGTCGTTACCGGAACCTCAGCCGGTGCCGTGAATGCCATGGCCATCGCAGTTCACGCCGATCGTTTCCGCGTGGCGGTGGGCAACCTCGAGCGCGTGTGGCGCGATTTTCACGTGAATCAGGTCTTTCGTGCGGACACTGCGAGCATGTTGCGCTCGGGGCTGCACTGGCTGCTGGCGATGGTGTCGGGCGGCTGGCTGCTGCCGCCGCCGAAGTCGTTGTTCGACAATTCACCGCTGCGAGAGCTGCTCGCTCAGCAGTTCGACTTTCGCAAAGTCCGCAGCTCGATCGAAGCCGGCCAGCTCGATGCATTGTCCATTGCCGCAGCTGGCTATGTGAGTGCCCGATCGGTCTCGTTCTACGAAGCAAAAACCGGGTCGATCCCATGGCAACGGATGCGGCGTGCGGGCGAACCTGCGACGCTGACGCTCGATCATCTGATGGCAAGCGTCGCGGTTCCGTTTCTGTTTCCGCCGGTGCTGATGGGCGATGAGTACTTCGGCGACGGGGCGATGCGTCAGTCGAGTCCTTTCAGTTCCGCCATCCATCTGGGCGCCGATCGACTGCTCGTCATCGGCACGCGCAACGAATCGCTGAGTGCCAGCTCCATGCCTCCGGTGTGCCCCACGTTCGGACAGATCTTCGGTTACATGCTCGATGCGCTGTTTACCGATGGACTCTATGCGGACATGGAGCGGCTGACCCAGATCAACAGCCTGGTGGAACGCGGCTTGGCAATCGGTCCCGACGGCAAGCGTCTGCGCAAGATCGATATGCTCGTGATTCTGCCGAGCCGCGATCTGTCCGAGATCGCGCGCCACCACGTGGGCTCGTTGCCGCGTTCACTGCGCGTGCTGCTGCGAACGATGGGAGCGCTGAATACGGGTGGCGGCCAGCTGATGAGCTATCTGCTGTTCCAGGACAGTTTCACGCGTGAGCTCATGTCGCTCGGCTATCACGATGCGATGAAGCGTTCGGACGATCTGCTGTCGTTCCTGGGCGGCGAGCCGGTGATATCGACGGGAGCGACCGGCGTGTTGCGCCGGCTGTCCTCACGTCAGGAACAGCGTGCCCAGCCCGAGTAGCGAGGCAAAGCCGATACAGTCGGTGAACATGGTCAGGACCACGCCGCCTGCGATGGCCGGGTCGATGCCCATGCGTTTCAGCACGAGCGGTACGCTGACTCCGGCGATGGCGGCAGCCAGCATGTTGATGATGAGGGCTGCGCAGATGATCAAGCCCAATTTGCCGTCCTGAAACCACAAGCCGGCAGCGAGCCCGACCAGCAGCGCCAGCATGGCGCCGTTCAGCAGTCCGACGAGGACTTCGCGCGAAAGCAGCCAGCGCGCGTTGTTCTGTTCGACCTGACCGAGCGCCAGTCCGCGAATGATCAGCACCAGTGTCTGGCTCCCCGCGATGCCGCCCATGCTGGCGACGATGGGCATGAGCACGGCGAGTGCGACGACTTTTTCGATCGTGGCTTCGAATAATCCGACCACGTTAGCGGCGAGAAACGCAGTCGCCAGATTCACGGTGAGCCAGACGGCACGTCGTCGCGCGCTGCGCACGACGCCTGCGAACATGTCGTCTTCTTCATCGAGGCCGGCCATGCTCAGCACCGAGTGATCGGCTTCCTCGCGAATGACGTCGACGACGTCGTCGATCGTGATGCGTCCCAGCAGCTTGCCGTCGCTGCTCACGACGGCGGCGGAGACCAGGTCGCGGTCTTCGAACAGCTTCGCGACATCGCGCGCGGGAGTTTCCGGCGCAATGCCTTCGACCGTCGAGTCCATCACTTCGCCGACGGTCTTTTCGGGCTCTTCGGTGAGCAGGCGGGTGAGATCGAGTCCGCCCAGGTATTGATCGTGGCGATTCACCACGAACAGCCGGTCGGTGCGATCGGGCAGTTCGGCTCGCATGCGCAGATAGCGCAACACGACCTCGAGGGTCACGTCGGGACGAATGGTCACGGCGTCGAGGTTCATCAGACCGCCGGCGCTGTCCTGCTCGAACGCGAGCACGGCCGTGAGTCGATCGCGATCCTGCGCGTCCATCGAACGCAGGACGCGCTCGTTGAGTGTTTCGGGCAGATCGCCAATGAGGTCCGCCAGATCGTCGACCTCCATGCCTTCGGTGGCCGCGATCAGCTCATCCGCATCCATTCCGCTGATCAGCTCGGAGCGAACCTCTTCGTTGAGTTCGATCAGCACATCGCCTTCGAGCTCGGGGTCGACGAATTCCCACACGATCTCGCGCTTCGGCGGCGGGAGGGATTCGATCAGCGAGGCGATCTCCGCCGGATGCAGCGAATTGATCATGCGCGGGCCGTGGCGCAGAGAGCCGCGCTCAAGCGCGCTGCGCAGCGCTGCAAGCCGGCTCAATTTGGTTTCAGGCGCTTCGGTCATGACGGGCCCACCGCAAGTCGGCGCGCAGTGTAGCGACGCGAGGTGGTCTTAAGAAGATCGAACGAAGAATTAAGAATCTCCACCGGGCACACTGGGAGCACCGGGATCGAGAGCGTTGCAGGCAGCATTCTCCTGCTGCCCCGTGCTCCCCGTGGAGATCTGGTCTCTTGGATTATCGAACCGCAGCGCCGCCCACGACCTGATGACGGGCGTGGACGACGGGGTAGTGTTGGGCGAAATGTCGTGCGAGACGCTCGACCATGTATACCGAGCGGTGCTGACCGCCCGTGCAACCGATCGCGATCGTGAGATAGCTCCGATTGGTTCGCGCGAGCTCGGGAATCCAGTGCTCCAGAAACGTCACGATATCGCCGAACATTTTGGCGACCTGCGCGTGACGCTCCAGGTACTCGGCGACCTCGGCGTCGCGACCTGTGAGCCGAGCGAGTCCCGGCTCCCAATGCGGATTCGGCAGGCTGCGCACGTCGAATACGAAGTCTGCGTCGTCGGGCACGCCATGGCGGTATGCGAACGATTCAAACAGGATGGACATGCGACCTTCGGGGCGGCCGGCCACGCGCAGACGAATGAGCTCACGCAGCTCGTGCACGGTCGTGCGTGTGGTGTCGATGACGAGATCCGCCGCGTCCGAGATCGGCTCCAGAAGCGCGAGCTCCTGGCGAATGGCTTCCTTGAGTCCGGTTCCGTCGCGGCTCAGCGGATGACGGCGACGCGTTTCGCTGTAGCGCTTGAGCAGAACTTCTTCGTCGGCTCGCAGGAACAGAACCTCGCAGCCGACGCCACTGCGTTTGAGCTCCGCGACGAGCTTCGGTACCGAGGCGATCTCGGCGGGGCGGTTGCGCGCGTCGACGCCGACCGCAGTGGACTCGTACGTGGACTCGTGCGAGCGCACGGTGTGCGAGATGAACATCGGCAGCAATCCCGCCGGGATGTTGTCCACGCAGTAATAGTCCAGGTCTTCCAGCATGTGCAGAGCGACGCTCTTGCCGGAGCCTGAAAGTCCACTGACGATGACCAGGCGCATGGTGACGTGAAGCGGCCGAGGGATGAGCCGAAGCGTACCAAAGAAAAGGCCCCGCAGCTTGAGCTGCGGGGCCTTTTGCCAGGCAAGGTTGTCAGCGCACCACCGCTAGCGGCAGGCGAGTGACATAACGGTGCAAGCGCCGTCAGGCGATGCCGTTCTTCTGGGCTTCGAATGCGTGATGATCGCAGAGCTTTTCCTTGTGCTTCTTGACGCGCCGATCCAGCTTGTCGGCGAGCGCATCGATGGCCGCATACATGTCCGCTTCCGTCGCGTCGGCATAGACCGTCGCACCCGTCAGCTGGACGGTGGCTTCGGCTTTGTGACGCAGTTTCTCGACCGTGAGAATGCAGTGAACGTCTATGACGTGATCCGAGTGCCTGACGATACGGTCAAGCTTTTTCTCGACGTAGCCCTTCATCGAAGTGGTCACATCCACATGGTGACCCGTGACGTTCAATTGCATGGCGCCTCCTATATAGGCATTCCGGCAGCGTGAGCTTGAGGCGAGACAAATCTTACTGCCATCGATCTGCTCGTCGGGACCTAACGCACTGTCATCTCTCTTCGCATTTCGGATCGCAGCATCATCGCACCGGCACGCGCTTGCGATCGCTCGATGGGGGAATTCCAAGGGCTTCGCGATACTTCGCCACGGTGCGTCTCGCGACCTGCACGCCTTCCTGCGACAGAATGTCGGCGATCCTGCTGTCCGATAGGGGTTTGTCGGGTTCCTCGGCCGCCACGAGCTTGCGGATCTTGGCGCGAATCGCCGTTGAGGACATTTCGGTCCCGTCGCTCGCGGCGACATGGCTCGAGAAAAAGTAGCGGAACTCGAACACGCCACGATGAGTGTGCATGTACTTGTTGGTGGTGACGCGCGAGATAGTGGATTCGTGCATCTCGACCGCTTCGGCAACGTCCTTGAGGATCATCGGCTGCATGTATTCGTCGCCGTTCTCGAGGAACGCGGACTGCCGCTGCACGATACAGCGCGCGACTTTCAGCAGCGTCTCGTTGCGAATCTCCAGGCTGCGAATGAGCCAGCGTGCTTCCTGCAGCTGGGTGCGCAGCATCGCGTGATCGGAAGAACGCCCGATCAGGCCGGCATAGCTCTGATTGACGCGGATGCGAGGCAGGCTGGCGGGATTGATTTCGACAGCCCAGCCGCGCTCGGTACGACGGACGAACACGTCGGGCACGATGTATTCGGCGGGGACGGAATGAACGCTCGAGCCCGGCCGCGGCTGACAGGCGCGCACCAGTACCAGTGCATGCTCGAGCTCGTCTTCGGATACACGCAACTGACGACGCAGCAGGGCGTACTGCTGATCTGCGACCTGGTCGAGGTAGCTTTGTGCAATCAGCAGGGCGGTGTCGCGACCCGGTGTATCCGGATCGAGCTGACGCAGCTGCAAGCCGATGCATTCGCTGACCGACCGCGCACCCACGCCGGCAGGATCCATCGCCTGGACGTGTCCGAGCACGCGCTCGACTTCGTCCATGGCGACCATCAGCTCTGGCTGCAGATTGCGGGCGATCTCATCCAGCGGTTCGATGACGTAGCCGTCATCGTTGATGGCATCGATGATCGCGGCGCCGATGCGCATGTCGCGCTCGCTCAGACGCGACATCTCGAGCTGCCAGGTCAGGTGTTCCTGCAGTGTCTCGCCGCTGGTATCGGAAAAATCCTGTGAGTGATCTTCGCCCGACCAGGGCGTGTCGGACTGACCCGTGACCTGACTGTCACCCCATTCCGGATCGTCGATGGTGTCGACTTCCTGTTCGCGCTCAGGCGCCTCTGCGGTTTGCGTAGGCGCGGCGGTAGGCTCGAACGGCGGCTCAATGGCATCTCCCGTTTCGAGACTGCCCGACTCGTCCTCGGACTCCAACATCACGTTGGTTTCGAGCGCTTCGCGGATCTGCGCCTGGAGTTCGAGCACCGGAAGCTGCAGCAGGCGAATGGCCTGTTGCAGCTGCGGCGTCATGGTGAGCTGCTGGCCAAGTCTGAGCTGCAGTGCGGGTTTGAGCATTCTGTCGCGGGTCGTGCCTGATGAGTCCGAAGTCGCTGCGAGATGCAGACGCTTCGCCCGCAGCCCCGGAGAAACCTATAAACGAAAGTCCTGGCCCAAGTACACCTCACGGACCTGCTGATTGGCAAGGATCTCGTCCGCAGTCCCCGAGGCAATGACGGAGCCTCCGCTGACGATATAGGCGCGGCCGCAAATTCCCAATGTTTCCCGAACGTTATGGTCGGTAATGAGAACTCCGATGTTGCGTGCGCTCAGATGCCGGATGATGCGCTGGATGTCCAGAACGGAAATTGGGTCGACACCAGCGAAGGGTTCGTCGAGCAACATGAATTGTGGCTCCGCCGCAAGTGCGCGGGCGATTTCGACGCGGCGGCGCTCTCCGCCGGACAGACTCTGCCCCAGGCTGTTGCGGATGTGACCGATGTGCAGCTCTTCGAGCAGCGATTCGAGCATTTCGTCACGGCGATCGGAACTGAGCTCTGAACGAGTCTCGAGGATCGCGCGGATGTTTCCCTCGACCGTTAGCTTGCGAAAGACCGAGGCCTCCTGCGGCAGATAGCCCAGCCCCAGGCGAGCGCGACGATGCACGGGCAGTTTCGAGATGTCGTTCTGGTCGAGAATGATGCGGCCCGCATCCGTGGGCACCAGTCCCACGATCATGTAGAAGGCGGTGGTCTTGCCTGCGCCGTTGGGTCCGAGCAAACCGACGACTTCGCCGCTCGACACTTCGATCGACAGATCCTTCACGACCTGCCGCGAGCGGTAGCGCTTGGCGAGTCCCTCGACACGCAGTTGACTCATTCTTTCTTCTCGGTCTCTGGCTGCTTCTGCGACGTGCCAGGTGCCACGATGCCGCTGCCCGGTCGAATGGTGATGTTCACGCGACCGTTGCCTTGCTGGCTCGTCGCGGCATTGTTGGCGGGATTGGCGACGATGCGCTGATCGCGCAGGGAATAGACCACGGTGTCCCCCTGAAACTCATTGCCGCCATAGCTGAACCACACATCTTGTGTGAGCGTGACCGTTCCTTTGCCGAAGTCGTACACGATGACATTGGCGCGGCCTTGCACGTTCTTGCCGGTCGCCATGCCGCGCTGCTCGAAGGTAGCAGGTGTGCCGCGCACCGTGGCTTCGGCAATTCGTCCGCCGGAAAACTTGGCGTTGGCACTATCGGATTTCAGATCGGCGGTGGGGGATCGAATATGCACGTTGCGCTCGAACGTGTACGAGCTGTGGTCCGTCTGAACACCTTGTGCGGTCGCCTGTTCCGCCTCGATCGACATATCGCCCTGAGTGACGCGCACGTTGCCGGTCAGCACGTGAATGTCGTTGCGAGGATCGAAGGTGGACAGGTCCGCGCCGATGTTGATGTCCTGCGCACCCAGCTGCGGGGCTGCCGCGGAGGCGAGTGCCGCAGCGAGCAGTGACGATGCGATCAGGAATGTCGCTTTAGCCCGCATGCGCCGTACCTCTCACCGACTCGACTTTCACCTTCTCGGTCTCCAGATTCGCCTCGAATCGCTTGACGTCCATCGTGTAGTTACCGAAGCGCACCGACACCGGTGAGCGGGTGGTGTAGGCGATGTTGCGATCGGTATCGATGCTCATCTCGTCGGTTTCCAGGACCGTCGAGGGCGGTCCGTCGAGCGGACGCAGTCGAACATCGCCCTGGAAGGTGATGACGCGCGACTCCGCGGGCACGACGCCGCGCTGCGCGGACAGGACCCACTGTTTATCCGGTACCTTCTGGTAGTCGAGGCGGACGTTGTGCAGAACGATGCTGTTGTCCTGCGTTTGCTGCTCGATGCGATTTGCGACGAGTCGCATGCTGGGCTCGCCCGTCTCCGTCGTCTGCGTGATGATCGCATCCTTCAGATAGTAGGCAGGCTGCTCTGCCATCGTATTCATGTCGTCCTTGTCGGAGCTGCCGCCGGTGAGCAGCCCGAACCCGATCACGAGGGCGGCGAGAAACGCTGCGATGGAGACCCAGCGCCAGCTCATGCGATCGCGGCCACGCGGCGTTGTGCTTCGAGGATCAGGTCGCACACCTCTCGAACCGCGCCCTGGCCGCCAGCTGCCTGAGTGATGAAATGCGCGCGGGATTTCACGTTCGCATGCGCATCGGCGACAGCAATGGCGAGCCTTGCGACTTCGAAGATCGGCAGATCCGCGCTGTCATCGCCGACGCTTGCCACGGCTTGCGGGCCCAGGCTCAGGATATCGAGCAGCTCGCGCAGTGCTGCCAGCTTGTCTTCCACGCCCTGACGAACCCAGGTCACGCCGAGCTCGGTCATGCGCCGCTCGACCGCGCGGGACTGACGTCCCGAGATGACGGCGATCTGCAGGCCTGCGCGCAGAAGCTGGACGATGCCGGAGCCGTCGCGCACGTGAAAGCACTTGAGTTCTTCGCCCTTCGAGGAGAAGTAGAGGCGGCCGTCGGTCAGCACGCCGTCCACGTCCAGCACGAGCAGGCGTATGTCATTGGCGCGTTCGACCAGGGTATCCATGTAATGAGTCAGATGCCTTTCGGGTGGTTGTGTTCCGCGCTCGATCACATCACGCCGGAGCGGAACAGATCATGAACGTTCAGCGCGCCCACGAGCGTGCCGGCGTCGTCGACGACCAGCAATGCTGTGATCCTGCTCGTCTCCATCACGTGGACCGCTTCGGCGGCGAGCATTCGCGGTTTAATCGTTCTCGGATTTTTCTTCATGATCTCGCCCATGCGGGTGGCGTGGAGATCGAAGGGTTTGTCGAGCAGTCGTCGCAGATCGCCATCCGTGAAAATGCCTGCCACCTTGTTCTGCGCATCGACGACGGTAGTCATGCCGAGACCTTTCGCGCTCATCTCGACCAGGCCATCGTGCAACGAGGTGTCAGGAGTCACACGCGGCAGCTGCTCGCCCGTGCGCATCACGTCTTCGACATGCAGCAAAAGCTTGCGGCCCAGCGCGCCGCCCGGATGCGATCGTGCAAAGTCCTCTTCGGTGAAGCCACGCGCATCGAGCAATGCCACAGCCAACGCATCGCCCATGGCCAGAGTTGCAGTGGTGCTTGCCGTCGGCGCGAGATTGAGAGGGCAGGCTTCCTGCCCGACGCTCACATCCAGTACGACGTCCGCTGCGCGCGCCAGCGACGATTGCGGTTTGCCGGTCACTGCGATCAGGCCTGCGCCCAGACGCTTGATCACCGGCAGAATGGCAAGCAGCTCCGCTGTTTCGCCCGAGTTCGAGAGGGCAAGGACCACGTCCGTGCCGGTGATCATTCCGATATCGCCATGCGCGGCCTCGGCCGCATGAACGAAAAACGCGGGCGTTCCCGTGCTTGCAAAGGTGGCCGCAATCTTGTCGCCGATGTGGCCCGACTTGCCCATTCCGGTCACGACGAGCCGTCCTTTGCAGTCATTGATCAGCGTGCAGGCGGCGACGAAACTCTCGCCGATACGGGCTTCGAGCGCGGACACGGCGCTGGCTTCGATGCTCAGCACCTTGCGCGCGAATGCAATCAGCCGGTCAGAGTGCAGGGCGGGTTTCATGCGGCGCATGATAACGCGGGACTCAAGTGCGCGTGTCTGCGGGATGTCCTGCGACACCCATTCGAGCCTTCATTCATCTAATATGCGGCTCGCTTTCGCTCCTCATCGCGCCGCCTATGAACGCCAACGAAGTCAGATCACTCATCGAAGCCGGCTTGCCCGGCGCGCAAGTCCGCGTGCTCTCGGACGACGACACGCATTTCGAGGCGACCATCGTTGCGCCGCAGTTCGAAGGCAAGCGGATGATCCAGCGTCATCAGCTCGTCTACGCAACGCTCGGCCCATTGATGGGTCGTGAGATCCATGCGCTGACGATGCAGGTCCACGCGCCGTCGGAGCTGCCGGCGCAGCCCCTGGACGGTTGAGATCATGGACAAGCTTCAGATTCGCGGCGGGCGACCTCTCGACGGGGAAGTGCGGATTTCCGGCGCCAAGAACGCGGCGCTGCCGATCCTGGCCGCAACGCTGCTGGCGGAAGGTCCCGCATCCGTCGGCAACGTCCCGCATCTGCGCGACGTCACGACGATGATCGAGCTGCTCGGCCGCATGGGAGTCAGCGTCACCATCGACGAAAAGATGCGCGTCGAAGTCGATGCCTCGAGCGTCCGCGAATGTGTTGCCCCCTACGAACTCGTACGCACGATGCGCGCTTCGATCGTCGTTCTGGGGCCGCTGCTTGCGCGGTTCGGGCGGGCCGACGTCTCGCTGCCCGGCGGCTGCGCGATTGGCGCGAGACCGGTGAATATTCATGTGTCCGGGCTCGAGGCGATGGGGGCGGAGATCCATATCGAGAACGGCTACATACGAGCTCGCGCAAAGCGGCTCAAGGGAACGCGGCTGGTGCTCGAGACCGTCACCGTGACCGGCACCGAGAATCTTCTGATGGCGGCGACACTCGCCGAAGGTCAGACCATCATCGAGAACGCAGCGCGTGAACCCGAGGTGGTCGATCTGGCCGAATTTCTCATCGCGATGGGCGCGCGGATTCGCGGCGCCGGGACGGACACGATCGTGATCGATGGCGTGGAGAAGCTCACCGGCGCGCGCTATGACGTGCTGCCTGATCGCATCGAAACCGGAACGTTTCTGGTCGCCGGCGCGATCACGGGAGGGCACGTGAAAGTGAAGGGTGCGCAACCGGCGCATCTGGATGCCGTGCTTGCCAAGCTGCGCGAGGCGGGCGCGGACATCACAGTCGGCGACAACTGGATCGATCTCGACATGCGCGGCCGGCGTCCGCGATCGGTCAATATCCGCACCGCGCCGCATCCCGGTTTTCCCACGGACATGCAAGCTCAGTTCGCGGCCTTGAACACCATCGCTGAAGGTGTAGCGACGGTGACCGAAACCATTTTCGAGAATCGGTTCATGCACATGCTCGAGATGCGTCGGCTCGGTGCCGACATCGGCATCGAAGGCAATACCGCGATCATTCGCGGCGTGCCGCAGCTCACGGCAGCGCCCGTCATGGCGACGGATCTGCGGGCTTCGGCGAGCCTCGTCCTGGCGGCACTGGTCGCACAGGGAACGACCGACGTGCTGCGCATTTATCACATCGATCGCGGTTACGAGCGCATCGAGGAAAAGCTCGAGCAACTCGGCGCGCAGATCAAACGCATGCCTGGCTGAACTCAGCGGGCTCCCGCATCGCCATTGGTCGAGCGTTCTTCGAGGGTCGCGTGCGCCGTGAGTGTCTGTTGACCGCGGCGGAACTGGATTTCGATCTTGGAGCCCGGCGCTAGTGCTGCGACCTGCGTAAGTGCTTCCTGGTCGGTGAGGATCGGCCGTCCGTTGATCTGCGTGATCAGATCCCCCGGCTTCAGTCCCGCCTTCTCTGCAGGACTGCCCCGATCGATCAAACCCACGACGGGCGCACTGAACCGGCGGTTCGGATCGCCGATCACATGCACGCCGAGCCAGCCGCGACGTACGCGCCCGTATTTGATGATCTCGCTCATGACGCCGCGCACGAGATTCACGGGGATGGCAAAGCCGATGCCTTCGGTCCCTTGCTGCTGGGCAAGCACTGCAGTGTTGATGCCGATCAGCTCACCATCCACATTGATCAGCGCGCCGCCGGAATTTCCAAAGTTGATGGCCGCATCGGTCTGAATGAAGTCTGCAAAGGTCGCAAGGCGCAGGCCGCCGCGGCCGACTGCACTAACGATGCCCTGCGTGACGGTCTGGCTCAGACCCAGCGGATTGCCGATCGCAAGCACGACGTCGCCGGCGCGAAGCTCGTCGGATCGGCCGAGCGGCATCACAGGCAGATCCGACAGATCGATGCGCAGGACGGCGAGGTCAGTGTCCGCGTCTGTACCGACAACCGTTGGAGTCGCCACTCGGCCATCGGCGAGTTGGATTCGAATTTCCGAAGCGTCCTGAATGACGTGATGATTCGTTACGACGTGTCCGCTTGCATCGACGATGACTCCCGAGCCGAGGCTGCTTTCGAGCTGTCGACGAACCGAAGGCAGATTCTGCTCGTACATCGGGCGCAGCGGCGTGGGCTTCACTTCCGTGCTGACGATACGTGCTGTGTAGATGTTGACCACGGCAGGGGCGGCGACGGCAACGGCATCCGCAAAGGAGCGACGCGGCTCGCTGGCACCTGTCGAGGTGGCCGGCAACGGCGGCGGGGTGTGTGCAGAACCCGTGAGGCTGGGCCGCGCGAGCATGAGAATCGCCGCGGCTGCAAGCCCGACCACTGCCCACTGCAATAGAAAGATCAGGCTTTGTTTCAGCGTTGCCATGATGTGCCGCCGCTGCGGCTTCGAAAGCGGATCGGCCGTGGAGACGTAATGAAGGAGTGATCTAACGCGTGGGTCCGGCTTCTTAGCGCGGTATCCAATGTGTGTATAATGCGGAATTCCTTCAGGGTTTGAAATAACGGGCCACGGCGGCAATTGCGTGTTCTCCTTCTCTGGAGCACGCCCGGTGGCCTTCTCGCGTACCCGTTGCTAACGGGTCAGGGATTTCCTGAAGTCGCTTGAACATACGGGTCGAGACGGCAGGTGCCGCCTCGCGGAGATTGTGGATGAGCGCAGAAGATCAAGTCGATCAAAGCAGGCGACATTTCCTGCTGGTCGCGACAACCGTTACCGGTATTGCAGGCGCAGCTATGACTGCTGTGCCGTTTCTGGCTTCCTGGAAGCCCAGTGCACGAGCGCAGGCGCTCGGCGCGCCGGTGGATGCCGATGTGAGCAAGCTCGAACCGGGCGCCATCATGAAAGTGAACTGGCGCGGTCAGGCGATCTTCATCGTCCACCGTACGCCCGAAATGATTGCGACCCTGTCGCAGACGGATGTGGTCAACAGCTTGCGTGATCCGGATTCGAAGGAGTCCGAGCAGCCTGAATATGCAGCGAACACTGCCCGCGCGGTGAAGCCCGAATATCTCGTGCTCGTCGGCGTGTGCACGCACCTGGGTTGCGCGCCGCTCGATCGCTTTCAGCCCCAGGATCCCGAACTGGGCGCCACCTGGCCGGGCGGTTTCTATTGCCCCTGCCACGGCTCGAAGTTCGATCTCGCAGGCCGCGTATTCAAGGACGTCCCCGCTCCGACGAACCTTCGCGTTCCGCCGTATCGCTTCCAGAACAACGATGCCGTCATTCAGATTGGCACTGATACGGAGGTCGCCTGATGAGCGCCACACCGTCCGATGCCCGCGGATCGCGTTTCGCTGCGCTCGTCGACTGGATCGACGCGCGGTTTCCGCTTACTCGCTTCATTAAAGAACATGCGAGCGAGTATTACGCGCCGAAGAATTTCAACTTCTGGTACTACTTCGGCTCGCTTGCGCTGGTCGTGCTCGTGCTGCAGATCGTCACGGGCATCTTCCTGACGATGAACTACAAGCCCTCGGCCGCAGATGCTTTCGCATCGGTCGAGTACATCATGCGCGATGTCGACTGGGGCTGGCTGATCCGCTACCTGCATTCGACCGGCGCATCGGCCTTCTTCGTCGTCGTCTATCTGCACATGTTCCGCGGGATCATGTACGGCTCGCACAAGAATCCGCGCGAGCTCGTGTGGATCTTCGGCATGCTCATCTATCTGTGTCTGATGGCGGAAGCGTTCTTCGGATATCTGCTGCCCTGGGGCAACATGTCCTATTGGGGCGCGCAGGTGATCGTGTCGCTGTTCGGAGCGATTCCGGGAATCGGCGAATCGCTGGTGGAATGGATCCGCGGTGACTATTACATCTCCGACATCACGCTCAATCGCTTCTTCGCGTTGCACGTCGTGGCATTGCCGATTGCGCTCATCTTCCTGGTGATTGCGCACATCTTCGCGCTGCACGAGGTGGGCTCGAACAATCCCGATGGCATCGAGATCAAGAAGCTCAAAGGTCCGGACGGTCATCCGGTCGACGGCATTCCGTTCCATCCGTACTACACGGTGAAGGACCTCGTCGGCTTCGTGGTGTTCGCGGCGATCTTCGCGTGCGTCGTGTTCTTTGCGCCGGAGATGGGCGGGTACTTCCTGGAGCATGCGAACTTCGAGCCTGCGAATCCTCTGCAGACTCCGGAGCACATTGCGCCGGTGTGGTACTTCACGCCCTTCTACGCAATCCTGCGCGCGGTGCCGAACAAGCTGATCGGCGTCATCCTCATGGGTGTGGCAGTCGTTTCGTTCTTCTTCCTGCCATGGCTCGATCGATCGAAGGTGAAGTCGGTGCGTTATCGCGGCTGGCTGTATCGCGCCTTCCTGATCGCCTTCGCAATCAGCTTCCTCGCGTTGGGCTATCTCGGCCTGCAGCCGGCAACCCCCGGCTACACCAACGCCGCGCGTGTATTCGCGGTGATCTACTTCGCCTTCTTCTTCCTGATGCCCTGGTACACGCGGGTAGATCAGACCAAGCCGGTTCCAGAACGAGTGACCTATGATGCGCATTAAGAAGCCCACTTTTGCTCTCGTCCTGAGCGCTCTCGTCGGCTTGGTGCAGCCTGTATTCGCCGCCGGACCGGCTGGCGGCGTGCTGCAGCCGGCGCAGAACGATGTCGCCAATGTCGCCTCGCTGCAGCGTGGCGCCCGTAACTTCGTGAATTACTGCCTCGGCTGTCATTCGGCGAAGTACGTGCGCTACAACCGTGTCGGCGCAGATCTGGGACTCAGCGATGCGCAGGTCGAGGAGAACCTCCTGTTCACAGGCGAGCGCACGTCGGACACGATGAAGATCTCGATGCGTCCGAGTGACTCCGAGCATTGGTTCGGTCGTACGCCGCCCGATCTGAGTCTGATCGCGCGCTCTCGCGGCACCGACTACATCTATTCGTTCCTGAAGTCGTTCTATGTCGATCCGAGCCGTCCCACCGGCGTGAACAACATGGTTCTTCCGGGAACCGCGATGCCGCATGTGCTTTGGGAGCTGCAGGGGTTCCAGAAGGCCGTGTACGATGGCCAGAGCGATGCCGAGCACAATGTGGTGCATCGCAAGTTCACAGGATTCGAGCTCGAGCAGAAGGGCACGCTGACGCCGCGGGAGTATGATCAGTTCGTTCGCGACACGGTCAACTTCCTCGACTACATCGCCGAGCCGATGAAGCTGCAGCGCCAGAGCCTGGGCCTGAAGGTGCTGGCCTTCCTGCTGGTATTTTTCCTGTTCGCTTACTACCTCAAGAAGGAGTACTGGAAAGACGTGAAGTGATGGCTGTTCGCTCATGCAGCGGGCAATCGACCTTTAGCGCCGATCCAGCGAGATAACGCGCGTGATGACGCTCTTCTCCAAGGCCGATGACGTGTGGAGCCACCGCACGCGCATCGTGCTGGCGGAGAAGGGCATTCACGTCGAAACCATCGACGTGAACGAGGGCCACGTGCCCGAGGATCTGCTTGACTTGAATCCGTATCAGAGCGTGCCCACGCTCGTCGATCGCGATCTCGTCCTCTATGACTCTCGCGTGATCATGGAGTATCTCGATGAGCGGTTTCCGCATCCGCCGTTGATGCCCATCGATCCCGTCGCGCGCGCTCAGTTCCGACTCGCGTTGTTCCGCATCGAGCGCGATTGGTACGGGCTCATGCCCCAGATCAACGATCCCGATCGCAAAGTCAGTCAGCAGGCTCGCAAGGTGCTGCGCGAAAGCGTGCTCAGCAGCGTCGATGTGTTCAAGGCGAAACCCTATTTCCTGTCCGACGAGTTCTCGTTGGTCGATGCCACGATCGCGCCTGTTCTGTGGCGGCTCGCGATGTGGGAAATCGACCTCACCGCGCAGGCGCAGCCCATCGCGCGCTACATGAATCTCGTATTCTCGCGACCCACGTTCCGGCACAGTCTTTCCCGCCTGGAATTGGGCATGCGCATCTAGCGCCTTCCGCGGACGGAATTTCGTAATCGAGCGATGACTGAAGCACCCCCTCTTAAATCACGGCGGCCGTATCTGCTGCGCGCCATGCACGAGTGGATCTCGGACAATCACCAGACGCCGCACATCGTGGTGGACGCATCTGTGACTGGGGTAGAAGTGCCGCGGCAGTACGTTCAGGACGGCAAGATCATCTTGAACGTGAGTCTCAATGCGACCAGTGGCCTGAATCTCGGTAACGAGGCCGTAATGTTCCGCGCACGTTTCGGCGGCGCGACCCACGATGTGACCGTGCCTATTGCGGCGGTGATGGGGATCTACGCGCGTGAGACGGGGCAGGGCATGATCTTCTCTGAAGCCGATGCACCGATACCCCCGCCGGAATCACCTCCCGAGCCCTCGGCTCCAACCCCCGAGCCGAAGCGCACACGCCCGACGCTCAAAGTGGTGAAGTAGCGCCGAGCCTCACGGATTGAGTCGAGTCGCTGTCCACGCCGAGGCTGCGAAGGTATCGGGTCCGGTTGGAGTGAGCGTTCGCTTCCACACCGCCCGATCATGCGTACGGCCGGGTCCTTCCACCCAAAGCTCCAGCGATTCGATCCACAGACGATAGCCGCCCCAATGCGGCGGACGCGCGACCGTCCCGTCCAGAGCGCCTGGCTCGATTCCAAAGCGCCGGGCCTCTTCTTCGAGACGTTCTGCGAACGCAGCACGCGAGGCGAGCGGCTCACTCTGCTGGCTCGCCCAAGCGCTCAGCCGACTCAGCACTGCGCGGCTTGCGAAGTACGCATCGCTTTCCTCGTCGGGTGAGCGCACGACGCGGGCTTCGATGCGCACCTGTCGATGCATGGCATCCCAGTGAAAGACCGCCGCGGCGCGCTGCTGACCGTCGAGCTCGCGGCCCTTGCGCGAATTTCGGTTCGTGAAGAAGACGACGTACCCGGCTTGCTCATCGATGCGCTTGCACAGCACGACGCGGGCCGAAGGTGCTCCGTCCGCACTCGCGGTCGCCAGGACCATCGAATCAGGGTTTGGCTGTACCGCACGGGCGCGCGCCTCCCGGAACCACCGACTGAACATCGGCAATGGATCGGCAGGCAGGGGCTCGGGAAGGAACTCGTTCTCTGACATGTTTGCGCCGCGGTTGGGGTGCGCAACATTATGCCAGCGAGCATCGGGGATGCCCCTTGCCCGTTTTCCGCGACGTCTTGCCGGTTACGACGCGCCTGACGTAAAACGACTTCAATTTCTGACTCGATCTGCTGCAACGATGACCCTTGAAGAGCTCCGCGAACGTCTGACACAAATCGATGCCCAGCTCCTGGGCCTCGTCGCGGAGCGGCAGCGTTTGAGCCGTGAGGTGGCGCAGGCCAAGCGCGCTGTCGGAATGGGCACGCGGGACTATGGCCGGGAACGCGAGGTGCTGTTGCGCGCGCGCTCCGTAGCCGAGTCGCTCGACCTGTCGCCCGATCTCGCCGAATCGGTGCTGCGTCTGCTCATCCGCGGCTCACTCACGACTCAGGAGCGCATTCGCGTTGCGGCCGGCGGACAAGGCTCGGGGCGATCGGCACTCGTGATCGGTGGTGCGGGAAAAATGGGCCGCTGGTTCGCCGAATTTCTGGCGTCTCAAGGCTACGAAGTTTCTATCGCCGATCCGGCCGGTCGGCTCGACGGCTTCGTATCGATCGGCGACTGGCGCGAGAGCACGCTCGATCACGATCTGATCGTGGTCGCCACGCCCTTGCGCATCGCGAACGATGTATTGAAGGAGCTCGCGCAACGCAAGCCTCGAGGCGTCGTCTTCGATATCGGTTCGCTCAAATCACCTTTGCGCTCGGGCATTCAGGCCCTGCAGCAGGCCGGTTGTCGGATCACTTCGGTGCACCCGATGTTCGGTCCCGACACGGAGCTTTTGTCGGGTCGGCACGTCATCTTCGTGGACCTGGGAGATCGCGAAGCACTCGAGGAGGCGCGCGGATTGTTCGCCGCAACGATGGCCGAGCGGCCCATCATGACACTCGATGAACACGACAGATTGATCGCGTATGTCCTCGGCTTGTCGCACGCGCTCAACATTGCCTTTTTCACTGCATTGGCAAACAGCGGCGAAGCGGCTCCGCGCTTGGCGCAGCTGTCGAGCACCACATACGACGCACAGGTCGATGTCGCGACCCGGGTGGCGAGTGAAAGCCCCGAACTGTATTACGAGATCCAGAGCCTGAATGACTTCGGCCGTGAATCACTTGCCGCATTGCGCGACGCCGTCGAGCGCTTGTGGAACGCGGTGACGACCAACGATGCGCCCGAGTTCGCTGCGCTCATGCAGCGAGGGCGCGAGTACCTGGCGGGCCGCGCCCGCGAACCTCGCTGAGCGCGCACGTGCCATGACAGCCCGCGATCTTGAGAACGAAACACGAGAACTGCGGGCCCGCATTGCGGCTCTGGTCGAGGAAGCTTCGAACAACGAGCGCCTGCTGAAGCGCAATCAGGAGCGCGAGCTCGAACTGCTCAAGAGCGAAACGCTCGCGGAACTCTTCGAGGCGATCTGTGCAGGTCTCCGAAAATCCTATGGGCTGGACTCCGTCACGCTGCTGCTCAGCGATCCTCAGCACGAGATCCGGCATCTGCTGATCGCCGATCATCTGCGCACCGAGGACTTTCCCAATGTGCTGTTCGTGGACAGCCTGGTCGGAGTTGCTCCGCAGTTCACGACTTTTCATCGGCCATGGCTGGGGCCCTACATGGGCTGCGACCATCAGTTGCTGTTCCCGAAGGCTCCGGGACTTCGCAGTGTCGCGCTGATTCCGCTGCGGCGTCAGGAGCGGCTGCAGGGCAGCCTGAATTTCGGCAGCGTCGATGAGAAGCGATTCTCGCGGCATCTGGGCACGGATTTTCTGGCGCACCTGGGTGTCATCGCGTCATTTGCGATCGAAAACGCGGTGAACCGGGCTCGCCTGGTCCGCAGCGGGCTGACCGATTTTCTGACCGGCTGGCACAACCGCAGGTATCTGCATGCCCGACTCAAGGAGGAGCTGGCGCGAGCGCAGCGGCAGGGTTCGGGGCTCACCTGTCTGCTGATCGATCTCGACCGTTTCAAGCAGATCAACGATCAGCACGGGCATCTGGTCGGCGACATGGCCCTGCGCGAGGCGGCCCAGCGCGTCGATGCACACATCCGCGACAGCGATGCCGCTGCGCGCTTCGGTGGAGACGAGTTCGTGGTCCTGGCGCCGGGCGTCACGCCCGAACAGGCCGCGGCGCTGGCGGAACGAATTCGACAGGCCGTCTGCGATTCGCCGCTCGAGGTTTCCAATGGCCTTACCGTGCAGCTCACGGTCTCGATCGGTGTGGCCGGTATCGTCCTGGATCGCAACGAGTCCGATCTCAAGAAATCCGCGGAGCAACTCCTGGCCGATGCAGACGCGGCGCTCTATCGCGCCAAGCAGAACGGGCGCAACCGCGTCGAGCTTGCCTGACTTTGTCCGCGCCCCGGCCGCGCCTCGCCGACCGTGTTAACATCTTAATGCGAGTCATTCGCATTACCGGTCATGCTACCTATTTTCCGGACCCGATCAGCCTCGAGGTTTGCGGTTTACATGAAATTGCTTCGTATCTGGGCAGCGTTGCTGCTCGTGAGCCAGTTCGGCTGCGCGCCGGCACCCTCCGACCTCGTCATCTATTCGGCGCGTCACGAAGAGCACGTTCAGGAGCTTTTTGACGAGTATTCCGCAGCGACGGGCCAGAAAATCCAGCTCATCACCGACGATGCCGCGCCCCTGATCCAGCGGCTTGCGGCGGAGGGCGCGAATTCGCCGGCAGACGTGTTCATCACTGTGGATGCCGGAATGCTCTGGCACGCCGCGGAGCAGGGACTTCTGCGGCCCATCGATTCCGAGATCCTCACGACCAACATTCCCGAGAACCTTCGCGATCCGCAGAACCGCTGGTTTGGACTCGCGGTGCGTGCCCGGACCATCGTGTACAGCACGGAGCGAGTGAAGCCGGAGGAACTCGAAGGTTACGAGCAGCTCACCGATCCGAAATGGAAAGGCCGCTTGTGTCTGCGCACCTCCAAGTCCGAGTACAACCAGTCGCTCGTCGCGATGCTGATCGCACAGCATGGTGAGGAGCAGACCGAGCAGATCGTGCGCGGCTGGGTCGCAAATCTCGCCGCGCCCGTATTCGCCAACGACATTCTTCTGATGAAGGCGATCGAAGCCGGTCAGTGCGATGTCGGGATCGTGAATACGTATTACTTCGGCCGCCTCGAACAGGACAACCCGAAGCTTCCTCTGAAACTGTTCTGGGCCGATCAGGACGGCGCGGGCACGCACATCAACATCTCCGGCGCAGGCGTGACCAAGAACGCACCGCGGGCCAAGGATGCACAGAAGTTCATCGAATGGATGTCTCAGCCCGAGGCGCAGGCGCGCTTTGCCGGCGTCGATCTGGAATATCCGGCGTCTCCGGCGGCAAAACCCGCTCCTCAGGTTGCTGCATGGGGCGAATTCAAGCCGAGTCCGATCAATGTCACCCGCGCCGGTGAGCTGCAGCCTGCCGCTGTGCGTTTGATGGATCGGGCAGGCTATCTCTGAGCGTGACGGCCATTTCGACTTCTCCGACCGCACCGATCCCGAGTCGGTCGCGCATGCGACGCGCACATCCGTGGCGTCTGTACGCGCTGGGCTCGGCGATTGCACTGCCTGCACTGATTCCATTAGTGACGATTGCCGTGGCGCTGCTTTCACCGCAGACAGCTGTCTGGGCGCATCTGTCGCAGTACGTGCTGCCGGAAGTCATCGTCAATACGCTGAAGCTCGTGATCGGCGTTGCGCTGCTGGCAGGGGTGATCGGAACGTCGCTCGCCTGGCTCGTCGCAGCCCATGACTTTCCGGGACGCAGATGGCTCGAATGGGCATTGTTGTTGCCGCTGGCGATTCCCGCCTATGTGCTGGCGTTCGTTGCTGTCGCGTTCCTCGATTATTCAGGTCCGCTGCAGGCGCTCTTGCGAACGCTCGTCGGACACCCGGTTGCGTTGCCCCCGATCCGCTCGACCGGCGGCGTGATCCTGGTGTTGTCACTCGCGCTCTATCCCTACGTATATCTGCTCGCGCGGACGGCTTTTCTCACTCAGGGCCAGCGCGCACTCGAAGTCGCGCAGGGCTTCGGCTTCAGCCGTGCTGCGGCGATCTGGCGTGTGGCCATTCCGATGGCGCGTCCATGGATCGCAAGCGGTGTCGCGCTGGTGTGCATGGAGGCGCTGGCCGATTTCGGTGCCGTAGCCATCTTCAACTACAACACATTCACCACTGCGATCTATCGAGCCTGGTTCGGGATGTTCTCCCTCCATGCAGCGCTCGAACTCTCAGGCGTGCTGTTGCTGTTCGTATTCGCAATGCTCTTCATCGATCGACGCACGCGTGCCGGATTGCGCTTTGCGAGCGCGCGCGATGTCAGTCGAAGGGCTCGACGCGTGCCGTTACAAGGCGCCGCGCGCTGGCTCGCAACGATCTTTGCCTGCACCATTTTTTCGCTCGCGTTTCTGCTGCCCGTCGTGCAGCTTGTCTGGTGGACCGTGCTGCGCGCCGCTCAGGATCTCGATGCGCGCTATTGGTCGTTTGCCGCACACAGTCTGGTGCTCGCTACGAGCGGTGCCGTGCTGATCGTCGCTGCGGGTCTGGTGCTGGCTTATTTGCAAAGGCAGTCGAACTCAGGCTTCGTTCAAGGCATCGTGCAGACTGCAACGCTGGGCTATGCGGTGCCGGGGACGGTGCTTGCCGTCGGGATCATGTATCCGCTGGTCATGTTGAATAACGGTTTGCAGGAAGTCTTGCGTTCGATGTTCGGCAGTGCGGCACCGACACTGTTGCTGCAGGGTACGCTCATCGGGGTGCTGGTCGCCTATCTCGCTCGCTTCCTGGCGGTGGCCTTCAAGCCGGTCGAGAGTGGCATGCACCGCATCACCAGCTCGCTCGATGAAGCTTCGATCGGATTGGGCGTGACCGGTAGCCGCATGGTGCGCAAGGTTCATGTGCCTTTGCTGCGCACCAGCCTTGCCACCGGCGCGATCCTCGTCTTCGTCGACATCATCAAGGAGATGCCCATCACGCTGCTCACGCGTCCCTTCGGTTGGGATACGTTGGCGGTGCGCGTCTTCAACATGACCTCGATCGGCGAATGGGAGCGTGCGGCATTGCCGGCGCTGGCTATCGTGCTGGTGGGGCTCATCCCGGCAGCGATGCTCTCGCGCGGTAACGATCATGTGGCTTGAGCTCGATAACGTCGTGCGCAACTTCGGATCTCGGCGAGCGGTCGACGGGCTGTCTTTTCAGCTCGAGCAGGGTTCGATCGGATGTCTGCTCGGTCCCAGCGGTTGCGGCAAGACGACGGCTCTGCGCTGTATCGCCGGATTCGAAAGCATCGATGAGGGTTCTATCGCCGCGCATGGGCGGGTCATTGCGCAGCCGGGCTTCGAGATGCCGCCGTTCCAGCGCCAGATCGGCATGGTGTTTCAGGACTTCGCGCTGTTCCCGCATCTCACGGTGCTACAGAACATTGCGTTCGGATTGCATCGCTTCGATCCGCAGAAAAAGCGTAAACGTACACAGGAGATGATTGATCTGGTGGGTCTGGGCGAGCACGCAGGCCAGTATCCACATCAACTTTCCGGCGGCCAGCAACAGCGCGTCGCATTGGCGCGAGCGCTCGCGCCGGAACCTGCGCTCGTGCTGCTCGATGAGCCTTTCTCCAGCCTCGATGTGGAATTGCGCGAGCGGCTCGGCGCGGAAGTTCGCGCGGTGCTGAAAGCAGTCAATGCTACGGCGCTCCTGGTCACGCACGATCAGCAGGAAGCATTCGCGGTCGCCGATGTGGTCGGGGTGATGCGCAACGGTCGCCTCGAACAATGGGACGCGCCGTACGAGCTCTACCATCGGCCTGCCACGCGCTTCGTTGCGGACTTCATCGGTCAGGGGATCTTCATTTCAGGCGAGATGGTGGAAGCCGGCGCGGTGAAAACCGAGCTTGGTGTGATGCGCGTAAACGGGTCCGAGGCGCTGGCGCGCGGCACGGCAGTGGATCTGTTATTGCGTCCCGACGATGTCATCCATGACGACTCGAGTCCCTTCCAGGCGGAAGTGTGTCAGCGCGCGTTTCGTGGCGCAGAGTTCCTGTACACGCTGAAGCTACCGAGCGGTGCACGGCTGCTTTCGCTCGTGCCGAGTCATCACAATCATGCGGTCGGCGAGAAGATAGGCATTCGCATCGAACCCGATCACGTCGTGGCGTTTCCGTCGAAGTCCGCGGCGCAGTGATCCTCAGCGCCCGGAACGGCGCATCAGCAGCAAGAACAGCGGCACACCGGCGAGCGCAGTCAGCGCACCGACGGGTAGCTGTTGCGGCGCGAAGAGCGTGCGGGCACATAGATCTGCAGCCATCACGAGCGCGCCTCCGAGTAACGCGGAGGCGGGCAGCACCCAGCGATGATTCGATCCCAGTAACAGCCTGACCAAGTGCGGAGTCACCAGTCCCACGAAGCCGATTGTGCCGGCGCTGGTCACTGTCGCCGCCGTCAGGATGGAACTGGCGACGAAGATCGCAATGCGCAGGCTGCGTACCGGAGCTCCCAGCACGCGCGCCTGCACATCGCCGCGGGCCAGAACATTGAGATGGCGCGCGAACGGAAGCGTCGCGACCAATGCAATCACGAACAGCGCAAGCAGGCCCCAAGGGTCCGAGCTCAGCGACAGATCCCCCATCAGCCAGAACAGCATGCCGCGCAGCTGGGTCTCGTTACTCAGCGCCAGCAGCATGCTCACGACGGCGCTTGCTCCTGCTGCGATGACCACGCCGGTGAGCAGCAGGCGCGTGGGCGTCCAGCCGCCTTGTGCATGGGCGAGGGCAAAAACCACCAGCGTCGTGAGGAGCGCGCCGAGCGCTGCGGAAAAGTCGACGGCAAAGCCCGTCAGTCCAATGAGCATGGCCGAAAGTGCTGCGACAGCGGCACCGCCGGACACCCCCATCACGAACGGGTCCGCCAGAGGATTGCGCAGCAGCACCTGCATGAGCACACCGCAGATCGCAAGCAGCCCTCCGGCCGCGAAGGCGGTCACGGCTCGCGGGAGTCGCAGGTCGATGATCAATGCGTGCGCCATTGAATCGGACCCGCTGACCCCGTCCCACAGCTGCGCGAGGCTGAGTGCCACGCTGCCGGTCGAGAGCGAGAGAACAAAGACGACAGCCGCCGCCAGCGCGACCGCCCCGCATAGCAAGATCGTTCGTGTCGTAGTCACAAGTCGAGTAAGGGTACGGGGCCACTGTCAGCGCATTCAAGCGCGGTGTGCCAGCGATAGATGGCCGGTACGCACCGCTTGTGGAACAATCCGGAGGCCCTCACCTAGAAACATTCATGAGCGACTTCATCGATGCTGAAGGATTTCGTGCCAACGTCGGGATCGTTCTGATCCGCGATGACCGGCAGGTATTCCTCGGCGGTCGCACCGGGGGGCGCGGCTGGCAATTCCCGCAGGGAGGCGTGCTGCGCAATGAGTCGCCCGAGCAGGCGCTGTTTCGCGAGCTGAAGGAAGAAATCGGACTCGAGCAGTCCGATGTCGAAATCATCGCTTCCACAAGGAGCTGGTTGCGCTACCGACTGCCCCAGCAGTATGTGCGTCGCAATGCGCAGCCGCCGTGCATCGGGCAGAAACAGCGTTGGTATCTGCTGCGCTTCAAGAGCGCCGAAGATCGGCTGCATTTCGATTCGACCAGCACGCCGGAGTTCGATCGCTGGCGATGGGTCGATTACTGGACTCCCGTACGCGAGGTCATCTATTTCAAGCGGGCCGTCTACGTGCGCGCCCTGGATGAGCTTGCGCATCGAGCCTGGCCGGACAATCCGCCGGCCCTGCCCGAGTGGTCATCGCAGGAAAAAAATCTGCGTAACCTCGTACGGCGTCGCCAGTCCGTGAGCGGCGAGGCCGAACCGCAGTCGTAGTCCTAGAACGGCTTCAGCACGACCAGCAACACGATCCCGATCAGCAGCAGCGCGGGAAATTCGTTGAACATGCGATACCAGCGCGCAGAGTGCTTGTTTGCGTCATTGCGGAACGAAATCACCAGCTTTCCACACCACAGGTGATAGCCGATCAGGACCGCGACGAGCGTGAGCTTCGCGTGGAGCCAGCCCATCTTGAGGAACGCCGGCGTGCTCATGACCAATGCCACGCCAAAAGCCAGCGTCAAGATCGCACCGATGTTCGTCATGGTGAAAAGCCTGCGCTCCATGATCTTGAAGCGCTCCAAGCTCGCGGCATCGCTTGCCTCAGCGTGATAGACGAACAGCCGCGGCAGATAGAAGAGCCCCGCAAACCAGGTCACGAGAAAGATGATGTGGAAGGCCTTGAACCAGAGCATTGAGAGTCCTCGAGTGTGCGTTCGATCGTTATCGCCGGGACAGAACCGCGGTTTGTCACGCCGACTGTGTTTTAATCCCTGACACTACTTTACCGCTCGTGACCCGGCATGGCTGACTCCTCGAGCCTGCGCTCCGGACAATTTGTCATTCGATCGCGCCCTGTCTGGCAGAGGCGCCTGTTCCTGGTGGGCTCCCTGTTCGCCGCGGCGCTATTGCTTTATGTGGCGTACGAGGTCGGTCGGTACCAGGGTGGCTTCAGCAAAATTGCCGAAATCCAAAGCCGCCGCGAGCTCAATGCGCAGATCGATGTCCTGAGCGAGAGCAACGAGAAACTGAAGGCCGATCTCGCTGCTGCGGAGCTGGCTCGTACGGTCGATAAGCAGTCCTACGCAGAAGTGGAAAAAAACCTGGCGGATCTTCAGGCACAAGTGCTCAAGCATCGCGAGGAGCTGACGTTCTATCGCGGCATCGTCGCGCCGGAGGACGGCATCGGCGGTCTGAAAATTCAGCGCTTCCAGATCAGTCCGGGCGCCGCTTCGAACCAGTTCAGATTGCAGCTGGTGCTGGTCCAATCCATGCGTCAGGACGCCGCTGCGACAGGGACCGTCAGCGTTACGGTCGAGGGTGTGCGTGACAATGCGCAGGTCCAGCTGCCCCTGTCGCAAATTGGCGGCGAAACACGTGCGGACGGGCGCGTGGATTTCAAATTTCGCTATTTCCAGGAACTGGAACAGGACATCACGCTCCCCTCAGACTTTGAACCACGTGCAGTCACGGTCGAGGTGCGATCGGGCAAACTCCAGCCTGTCCGGGAGTCATATCCGTGGCAGATCCAGTCTGACACCTGAAATCGCGCCAGCTGAAGCGTCGGAAGAACCATGTTCAAGAGCAAACCCAAACCCCAGCGCATCGACACGCTCATCGGCAGCGGCACCCGCATCATCGGGGACGTCCAGTTCAGCGGCGGCTTTCATCTCGACGGTCACATCAAGGGCAACGTCGATGCACGGGCGGAATCGGGCGCGACGCTTAGCGTGAGCGATGGAGGCACCATCGAAGGCGCGGTGGCGGTACCGAACGTCGTACTGAACGGCAAGGTCGTCGGCGACATCCTGGCGCATGAGCGCATCGAGCTCGGCTCGACGGCCAAGGTCACCGGGAATGTCTACTACGGGTTGATCGAGATGGAGATGGGCGCGGAGATCAACGGCAAGCTCATCCACGAGCCTCGCGGGCGGGCGGGTCAGGCAAAGGCTGAGGTCGAGAGCGAGGCCGTTGCCGAAAGTGCGTCCTGACGTCCACGCTTTTGACGCCGCAAATCACGCCTGAGTAGACTTGATTTCGCTCGAGTCAGGACCCACTAGCACGCCATGGCCACCGAATCCCCAGTCTTCTCAGATCCAGGCGCAGCGCTCGTCTTCACCGACGCGGCAGCCGCCAAGGTCGGAGAGCTCATCCGCGAAGAAGCCAATCCGAATCTGAAGCTGCGCGTCTTTGTGCAGGGCGGGGGCTGCTCGGGCTTCCAGTACGGTTTCACGTTCGATGAGAACATCGAAGAGGGAGACACTCAGGTCCAGAATCAGGGTGTCACGCTGCTCGTCGATCCGATGAGCATTCAGTACCTCACCGGCGCCGAGATCGATTACCGCGAAGACATGGAAGGCGCGCAGTTCGTCATTCGTAATCCCAATGCGACGACGACCTGCGGTTGCGGCTCGTCATTCTCTGCCTGAAATGAGGCTGTAGACTGTAGGTCGTAGGCTGTAGGTCGGAATGCGGATTCTGGCTACAGCTAAGAGCCTACAGCCTGGAGCCTGATATCCATGGCCCGATCCAAAGTCCCCGACGTCATCGCCGCCGTCGATCTGGGCTCCAATAGTTTTCACATGGTCGTTGCGCGCTATTCGCACGGCCAGCTCACTATCGTCGATCGCCTGCGCGAGATGGTCCGGCTCGCGGCGGGTCTCGATGAGACGGGCAGACTCGATCGTCAATCCATGGACACTGCGCTCGCGTGTCTCGAGCGTTTCGGTCAGCGACTGCGCGACATGAAGGCAGAGAGCGTGCGCGTCGTGGGGACCAACACGCTGCGGCGAGCCAAGCGACGAGGGGCGTTTCTCGATCGCGCACGCGCCGCGCTCGGTCATCCAATCGAAATCATTTCCGGCATCGAAGAAGCACGTCTGATCTATCTCGGTGTGAGTCACACGATGCCGAGCGAACCTGGACGCAGATTGGTAGTCGACATCGGCGGTGGAAGTACCGAGATTATCATCGGTGAAGGGCTGCAGACCCGGGAACTCGAAAGTCTGTACATGGGGTGCGTCAGCATGAGCGCGCGATTCTTCGGCGGCGGTGAGATCACCGAGAAACGCATGAAGCGCGCCCGCATCGCTGCGCGACTCGAACTCGAACCGGTTCAAGCTACGTTCCGCAATTTCGGGTGGGATCACGCCGTAGGCTCCTCCGGCACCATTCGCTCGGTGAGCGATGTGCTGCGTGCCAAGAACAACGGAGATGGCACCATCACGCCTGAAGCGGTGGATGCACTGATTGAACACGCGCTTCGTGCGGGCAACATCGAACGGCTGCGTTTGTCGGGCCTGTCCGATGAGCGATTGCCGGTCTTCCCCGGAGGTTTGGCGATCTTGGCCGAGATCCTCGGGATACTCGAGATCAAGCAGTTGCGTGCCGCCGAAGGCGCGCTGCGCGAAGGACTGCTATACGACCTGATCGGGCGTTTCACGAATGAGGATGCGCGCGTGCGCAGCGTTCGGGCGATGCAGGCGCGTTATCACGTCGATCTTGCACAGGCCGAGCGCGTCGACGCGACCGTTCAGGACTTCCTGGCGCAGACGCAGCAGGAGTGGGGGCTAGACGATCCCCTTGCGGCGCTGATCATGTCGTGGTCGGCCGGGCTGTACGAAATCGGGCTCGACGTTTCGCACTCGCACTATCACAAGCACAGCGCCTATTTGCTCGAGCATGCCGATATGCCCGGGTTCCCGCAGGAAGAGCAGAAGATGCTGGCGTGCATCGTCGGGTCGCATCGACGCAAGATCCACCTCGACGAACTGCAGGATCTAAACCCGCCGTGGCACCTGAAGGTGGAGTTTCTGATCGTGATCCTGCGGTTGGCCGTACTGTTGCACCGTGGGCGCAGCGCTATTGCTCTGCCGCGGATCGTGCTGACCGCCAAAGGTAAGTCGCTCGAAATGAAGTTTCCGCGCGGATGGCTGGACGATCATCCGCTCACGGCGACCGACCTCGGGCATGAAGCGGAGTACCTGCGCTCGATCGGATTTCGGCTGAAGATCGACTGATCAGTCGGCGGATTCGGCGTAGCGTCGCAGAAGCGTTGTCTGGGCCGTGACGCTGGGTTTCTCGCCCGGCGAGCACTTTCGATAGACACCTTCCGGCTGCAGCTCCCACGCTTGCGTGTTGTCTTCCAGATACGTCTGCAAGTCTTCGTAGATTCGCTCGCGGTCGCCCGGTCCAAGCGGAAAGCACACTTCGATCCGCCGGAAGAAATTGCGTTCCATCCAGTCCGCGCTTCCGCAATACAGCTCGGGTTCGCCATCGTTGTGAAAGTAGTAGACCCGTGAATGCTCCAGAAAGCGTCCGACGATGGAGCGCACGGTGATGTTCTCGGAAACACCGGGAATGCCCGGGCGCAACGCGCAGATGCCGCGGACGATGAGATCGATCTTCACGCCCGCCATCGAAGCCTGATACAGCGTTTGTATGATCTGCGGCTCGATCAGAGCGTTGAGTTTCGCAATGATGCGCGCGGGTTTTCCCTGTCGCGCAAGGTCCATTTCACGCCGCGTTTTATCCAGTAGTCCTTCATGCAGCGTGAACGGCGACTGCAGGACTTTCTGCAGCGTCGCGACCCGCGTCGGGCTGGTCAGCTGCAAAAAAAGTTCATGAAGGTCTTCGCCGATCGCCTCATCGCACGTGAACAGCCCATAGTCCGTATAAACGCGCGCGGTGTTCGGGTGGTAGTTACCGGTGCCCAGGTGACAGTAACGGCGCAGTCTGCCGTTTTCGCGCCGCACGACCATGATGAGTTTGGCGTGTGTCTTGTATCCGACGACGCCATACATCACGTGCGCTCCTGCCTCCTGCAGTCGAGTCGCGAGTGCAATGTTGGCGGCTTCGTCGAAGCGTGCCATCAGCTCAATGATGACCGTGACTTCCTTGCCAGCACGTGCCGCCGCGACTAACGCGTCCACGACGGGCGATTGCGGTCCGGTTCGATACAACGTCTGCTTGATCGCGAGCACATCCGGGTCCGTTCCTGCCTGCCGTAGAAAGTCGATGACCGGCACGAAGGATTCGAATGGGTGATGCAGCAGCAGATCGCTGTCGCGAATGACGGAGAAGATCTCCTCACGCGCGCCGACGCGTTTGGGAATGCTTGGTGTAAACGGCGCGTACTTCAGATCGGGTCGATCGATCAGATCGTAGATGGCCATCAGACGATTCAGATTGACCGGTCCGCTGACCTGGTAGAGATCGTCTTTCGTCAACGCGAAATGTCGCAGCAGAAATGCCGTGATGTCTTCGGGGCACTCCTGCGAGGTTTCGAGTCTCACGGCAGCGCCATAACGTCGCTGCGCCAGTTCGCCTTCGATGGCGCGCAGCAGGTTGTCGACTTCTTCGTCGTCGACGAACAGATCGCTGTTGCGCGTCACTCTGAACTGCCAGGCACCCTCGACCGTCATCCCGCTGAACAGCTGCGCAATGAACGTCGAAATCACGGCCGAGAGAAACACGAAGTGGGTGATCCCGGGCGCCTCGTCACTCGGTGGCAACTTGATGATGCGTGGCAACGCGCGGGGCACCTGTACCACCGCAAGCTCCGCATCGCGTCCGAATGCGTCCTTACCCGAAAGTCTTACGATGAAGTTCTGGCTCTTATTCTGTATGCGAGGAAACGGGCGCGCGGGATCGAGTCCGAGCGGTGTGAGGACGGGCTCGACCTCCGTTGCGAAGTAGTTGGCAAGCCATGCTTGCTGTTTCGATGTGAACGTTTTCGCGTTGACGAATCTGATTCCGTGCGTCGCCAACGCTGGAAAAACCGTGTTGTTCAGCAGGTCATATTGATCTTTCACCAGTGCAATCGCGCGCTGGTGGATGGCTGAAAGTTGCTCCGGAACGCTCATGCCATCGGGGCCGCCGGAGAGGGTGCCGATCTCCAGACGCTGCTTCAGACCTGCAACGCGGATTTCGAAGAACTCATCGAGATTGGAGCAGGAGATACCAAGGAAGCGAATCCGCTCGAGCAGCGGCAGGGCTTCGTCGTGCGCTTGAGCGAGAACGCGACAGTTGAAGTCCAGAAACGATAGCTCCCGATTGATGTAGTACTCGGGAGATTTCAGGTTCACATCGAGCATGCGCATGGCTACGGCCTGGAAGTGAACCCGAGAATACTACGGGCCAAAGCGCGCTTGTGTTACAGCGCTAAGTCGCACATCGGCGTCTCTAAAGACCGACTTCAAGTCGTCGGCACTGCTGCCACGGATGCGTCACGCGCCTTGTCGAGATCATTGAAGAGCGAATTCGATCGAGCCTGGAACTCCGCAATGTACTGATCCGGAATCGGTTTGGCGTCCGGCAAAGGCACCGTGCGTGGATTTTTGTGCACGCCGTTGATCCGGTATTCGTAGTGGAGATGTGGGCCTGTTGCCGCTCCAGTGCTGCCGACGAAGCCGATTGTGTCGCCCTGGCTCACCCGCATTCCGTTCTTCATTCCCTTGGCGAAGCGCGACATGTGGCCATAGAGCGTCGAGATGCCCGCGCCATGCTCGAGAATGATGACGTTGCCATATCCACCTTTGACTCCCACAAATCCCACGCGGCCGTCGCCAGCGGCCTTGATTACGGTGCCGGTCGGCGCTGCGTAGTCAACGCCCTTATGTGCGCGAATGGTATTCAGAATCGGATGACGACGTGACGGATTGAAGTTAGAGCTGATTCGCGTGAAATCGAGTGGCGCGCGGAGGAACTGACGCTTCATGCTTTTACCGTCCGCCCCGAAGTACCCGGCCACCTCGCGGTCTGACGATTCGAAATAGATTGCGCGATACAACTTGCCGTCGTTCGTGAAATCCGCAGCAAGGATGCGTCCGTCGCCGATATATTCGCCGTCGCGATACTTTTGTTCATAGACGATGTCGAACGTGTCTCCGCGCTGAATTTCCAGCGCGAAATCGATCTTCCACCCGAAGATTTCGTTCGCCAGGCGCATGATCAACTCGGCGCTGACACCGGCAGATCGGGCCGCGACGAACAGCGAAGTCTCGATCGTGCCGTGGGTTCGAACCGTGCGCATTTCGATTGGCGTCGAGATGACTTCGGCCTCGAACCCGCCGTCGCCACGAGTGACGGAGAGTACTTCCGTGTCACTGATGCGGCGACTCAGCGCATAAACTGTGCCTTCGTCATGAGTGAGCTTGATCGTGTCGCCGGGGCGCAGTCGATCGAGCTGTTCGCGGATGCCCGGCAACTGCCGGATGTTCGCGAGGTCGTTCAGATCGAGTTTGAGCTGTCTGAAAATGCGATCGAGCGTGTCGTTGCGACGAACCACGAACTCCATCGTGTCGCCCAAAGGTTGAGGGATCGGCTCAACCTCGAGTGGTGGTGCTGGCGGCACCACCGTAGGTTGTAAGGATTCCAGAGCGGCTGATTGCTGCTCCGTGATCTGCGACGTGTTGTTCGATAGCAGATAGGCGACTACGCCGCCGGCGATCGGCAGCAGGAGCCCTGAGATGAACCAACGAGTGTGTCTGGCGGAGGACGATTTCGCGCTGGGCTTGTAATCGAACGCGATCTTCGAATCCGTCACCTCGAAACCCCTTAAGCAATCAGCAAGTTAAGTTCCGCGGAAAGGTAGAAGATCCGAACGCGCAACGTCAACCGACAATTCTGCCGCTTTCAACTGCATGAATTGCAGTCGCGTAAGCGAACTCATACAGTCGCGCGCGTCCCTCAAGCCTCTTTTTTCAGGATTCGCAATGCTCTCGCCGGAAGAACAGTTCGCTGAAATCAAACGCGGTACCTCGGAGATTCTGCTCGAGTCGGAATTACTCACGAAGTTGCGACGAGGTAAGCCGTTGCGAATCAAGGCAGGCTTCGATCCGACGGCCCCGGATCTTCATCTGGGGCACACCGTGTTGATCAACAAAATGCGCCGGTTCCAGGATTTCGGTCATGAGGTCATCTTCCTCATCGGCGACTTCACCGGCCTGATTGGCGATCCGACCGGACGCAATGCGACGCGTCCGCCGCTGACGCCGGATGAGGTCAAGGCCAATGCCGCCACCTATCAGGCGCAGATCTTCAAGATCCTGGATCCGCAGAAGACCACGGTAGATTTCAATTCGCGATGGATGGGGGAGATGACATCTGCCGGACTGATTCAGCTTGCGGCCCGTCATACCGTCGCGCGTATGCTCGAGCGGGACGATTTCAGCAAGCGCTATAAGGGCGGCCAGCCCATCGCCATCCATGAATTTCTTTACCCGCTCGTGCAGGGCTATGACTCTGTCGCGCTGCGGGCAGATGTCGAGCTCGGAGGGACCGATCAGAAGTTCAACCTGCTCGTCGGTCGTCAATTGCAGGAAGCGTACGGCCAGGAGCCGCAGGTCGTTCTCACAATGCCGCTGCTCGAAGGACTCGACGGTGTAAACAAGATGTCGAAATCGCTCGGCAATTACATCGGCGTCACTGAACCGGCTGACGACATGTTCGGCAAGCTCATGTCGATTTCCGATGAGCTCATGTGGCGCTACTTCGATTTGCTGTCGTTCAGGCCGAATGCAGAACTCGCGAAGTTCAAGCAAGAAGTTGCGGGTGGACGAAATCCCATGGAGGTGAAGATCGAGCTCGCGCTGGAAATTACCGCGCGATTCCATGATCAAAATAGCGCTCAGCTAGCGCTCGAACATTTCCGAGCTCGCAGTCAACTCGGTCAGGTTCCTGACAATGTGCCGAAGCGAGTGGTGAACATCGACGCGGCCTCGATCGGC
>JAFAEQ010000008.1:125000-127112 GCA_023423935.1 Pseudomonadota bacterium
GATCGAAAGATCCGCACGAGTGTTCTTTAAAAATTCGGAAGTTGTTTTGACGCATCAACTCAAGCGAATTCAAGTTCTCACGAATTTGGATTTTGATTGAACATGTCGCATTCAAAGAGATCCAGCGCCTATAACCTCAGGCTCATTGGGGTTATATGGTCAAGTGAATAAGCGTATGTGGTGGATGCCTAGGCGATAGAAGGCGATGAAGGACGTGGTAGCCTGCGAAATGCTTCGGGGAGCTGGCAAACAAGCTTTGATCCGGAGATGTCCGAATGGGGAAACCCACTGCTTCGGCAGTACTTGCAACTGAATCCATAGGTTGTAAGAGCGAACCCGGGGAATTGAAACATCTCAGTACCCGGAGGAAGAGAAATCAACCGAGATTCCGTCAGTAGTGGCGAGCGAACGCGGAACAGCCCAGTTGGAACCAGTCGATAGAGCTTAGTGGAACGGTCTGGAAAGTCCGGCCATAGCGGGTGATAGCCCCGTACACGAAAGGCAAAGTCGATGACCAACGAAGAGTAGGGCGGGACACGTGTAATCCTGCCTGAACATGGGGGGACCATCCTCCAAGGCTAAATACTCTCTATCGACCGATAGTGAACCAGTACCGTGAGGGAAAGGCGAAAAGAACCCCGGAGAGGGGAGTGAAATAGAACCTGAAACCGCATACGTACAAGCAGTCGGAGCCTGAGCAATCGGGTGACGGCGTACCTTTTGTATAATGGGTCAGCGAGTTACTTTCAGTGGCGAGGCTAACCGAATAGGGGAGCCGTAGGGAAACCGAGTCCGAATAGGGCGAATCAGTCGCTGGGAGTAGACCCGAAGCCGGTCGATCTATCCATGTCCAGGGTGAAGGTGGGGTAATACCCACTGGAGGCCCGAACACACTACTGTTGCAATAGTAGGTGATGAGGTGTGGATAGGAGTGAAAGGCTAATCAAGGCCGGCGATAGCTGGTTCTCCCCGAAAGCTATTTAGGTAGTGCCTCATCGAGCACTCCTGGGGGTAGAGCACTGTTTAGGCTAGCGGGTCATCCCGACTTAGCAAACCTATGCAAACTCCGAATACCAGGAAGTGAACCGGTGGGAGACACACGGCGGGTGCTAACGTCCGTCGTGAAGAGGAAATAACCCAGCCCGCCAGCTAAGGCCCCAAATTCATGGCTAAGTGGTGAACGATGTGGGAAGGCATAGACAGCCAGGAGGTTGGCTTAGAAGCAGCCATCCTTTAAAGAAAGCGTAATAGCTCACTGGTCTAGTCGGCCCGCGCGGAAGATTTAACGGGGCTCAAGCCATGAGCCGAAGCTGCGGATCTGCACGCAAGTGCAGGTGGTAGGGGAGCGTTCTGTACGCCTGTGAAGGTGCACTGCGAGGTGTGCTGGAGGTATCAGAAGTGCGAATGCTGACATGAGTAACGTTAATGCGGGTGAAAAACCCGCACGCCGAAAGCCCAAGGTTTCCTGCTCAACGTTAATCGGAGCAGGGTGAGCCGGTTCCTAAGACGAGACCGAAAGGTGTAGCCGATGGAAAACAGGTCAATATTCCTGTGCCCGGTGTGACTGCGATGGGGTGACGGAGAAGGCTAGTTCAGCAGGTATTGGTTGCCTGTTTAAGCATGTAGGGGGAGTCGCCAGGCAAATCCGGTGACTCATTCAACCCCGAGGTGTGATGACGAGGTCCCACGTGGACCGAAGTGAATAACGCCCAGCTCCCAGGAAAAGCCTCTAAGCTTCAGGTCACATTGGACCGTACCGTAAACCGACACTGGTGGGCGAGCAGACAATCTGCCAAGGCGCTTGAGAGAACTCGGGTTAAGGAACTCTGCAAATTGATACCGTAACTTCGGAAGAAGGTATGCCTTCGACGGTGAAGGGACTTGCTCCCCTAGCTATTGAAGGTCGCAGGTAATCGGTGGCTGCAACTGTTTATCAAAAACACAGGACTCTGCGAACACGTAAGTGGATGTATAGGGTCTGACTCCTGCCCGGTGCCGGAAGGTTAATTGATGGGGTCAGCCGCAAGGCGAAGCTCTTGATCGAAGCCCCGGTAAACGGCGGCCGTAACTATAACGGTCCTAAGGTAGCGAAATTCCTTGTCGGGTAAGTTC
>JAFAEQ010000032.1 GCA_023423935.1 Pseudomonadota bacterium
GCCCCCTCCGCCGGCCTTTCCGGCAACTACGGAGCGTAAGTGCTGTCCGGCGCTTACGGCGTGGCGGAGCTCTGCTCGGCGGCCTTGAGTTTGGTCAGATACTGACCGCCCAATCCACTGAGGTCCGCCGCGATCTGTGCCGCTTCGGCGAGCGTCGGATCCGGGGTGTCGTTGCTGTTCAGTTCCGCGAGCTTCGCGAGCGGCGGCAGGCCGTGAGCGGCGCGACGCGTGTTCTCGCGAGCCAGACGTTCTTTCTCCATCTGCTCGCGTTCGGCGATGCGCTTCTGCAGATTGAGAGAGACCTTCTTCTGCTGACGCACTTTCTCGAACGAGTCGAGATCTCCGAGCAGCGAAACGTAGTCCGCATCCTGCGCGATGCGCTGTTCATGCGCCTGCTCGAGCGTGCTTACCAATTGCGTCAGTTGTGTCTCGCGGCCGAATTCGACCGGACGGATGCGATCCCAGGGCAGGGCGCTCTCGCGGGTGCTTTCACCGACTTCCTCGGTGCTGATTGCGGTCGGCATCGAGATGTCGGGCTGCACACCGCGATGCTGCGTGCTCTCGCCCGTGACACGGTAATACTTGCCGATCGTGACCGTGAGCTGACCGAAGCCCGGCTCGGGTCCGAGCGCGTAGCGATCGAGCGGGTAGAGGTTCTGAACGGAGCCTTTGCCGTAGGTCTGCTGACCCACGACCAGGCCACGACCGTAGTCCTGGATTGCTGCAGCGAAGATCTCGGAAGCCGATGCGCTGAACCGATCGACCAGCACGATCATCGGGCCGTCCCAGGCGATCGTCGGCTCCGGATCGTCGAGCACTTCGACGCGACCGCCGGTTTCACGCAATTGCACGATGGGACCACCGGGAATGAATAAGCCCGACAGTGCCGTGGCTTCGGTCAGATGGCCGCCGCCGTTACCGCGTAAATCCATCACCAGTGCGTCCATGTGCTCCGCTTTGAGCTCATCCAGCAGCTTGCGCACATCGCGCGTGGTGCTGCGGTAATCCTTCTCGCCGGCGGCTCTCGCTTCGAAGTCCTGATAGAAGCTGGGCACGTTGATGACCCCGACCGTGAGTTCGCGGTCGCCTCGCTTCACCTTACGCACTTCCTTGCGCGAGGCCTGGGCTTCGAGCGTCACTTTGTTGCGCGTCAGGAAAAGATGCTTCTCGGGCGAACCCGGGGCTGCTCCCGCAGGAAGGATCTGCAGATGCACGACGGTGTTGATCTTGCCGCGGATCAGCTGCACGACGTCATCCAGTCGCCAGCCGACCACGTCGGTGATTTTGCCGCCCTTGCCTTCGCCGACGCCGATGATGCGGTCGTTGACGTTCAGCTGACCGCTTGCCGCGGCTGGGCCGCCGGGCAGCACGTTCAGCACAGTCACGTAGTCATCGATGAGTTGCAGCGAAGCGCCGATGCCTTCGTACGACAGGCTCATCTGGATCTTGTATTCCTCGGAATTGCGGGGCGAGAAATAGCTGGAATGCGGATCGAAGACATGCGCGAAGGAGTTCATGAACACTTCGAAGATGTCATCGCTCGTCACCTGCTCGGTGCGCTTGAGCACGCGCTCATAGCGCTTCTGCAGGACATCGCGCGTCTCGCTCCAGGGCTTCTCGGTCAGCATCAACGAAACCGCATCGTTCTTGACGCGCTGACGCCAGATCTCGTTCAGGTCGGCCTCAGTCTTGGCCCAAGGCGCTTTACTGCGGTCGAACTCGAAATATTCGTCGACCGTGAAATCGGGTTCGCTCTTCAGCAGCTGCAACGCATACGAGATGCGCTCGCGATTGCGTTGCTGAAAACGATTGAACATGGCAAACACGGGCTCGAGCTTGCCCGACACGACCGCATCGTCCAGCTGATAGCGATAGCGTTCGAACTCGGCGATGTCGCTCGCGAGGAAATAGCTGCGACCGCCGTCGAGCTGCTCGATGAAGCGATCGAGGACGAGCGAGGAGACCGGATCGTTGATCGGCGACTGACGATAATGCGAACGCTCGATGACATTGCTTACGAGCTTGCTGACGCGCCGCTGACGTTCGGTGGGACTCAGATCCTGAGTCGAAGCGGTAGCAACCGCATTCGCCACCGGAGTCTGGGCGGTACCTGCCAACAGGGCGCAGGCAACCAGAAGTGCGGGAAGGCTGACGAAGAGACTGAACCGGCGCGGCGGTGAGGCCTGGACGTTGGGGCGGATGTCGCGCGAGGGCTGCTGATACACTGTTTCACATCCTCATCTAAGGGGCCAACGCTTGTGCCGGCTCCGGTGTTTCTCGAACGTTACGTTACGGCTCGGCTCGGCCGCAACTCAAGTCAGCTCGTGGGGACAAAGCAGGCAAACGGTCGGATGAAGGGTGCCTCGCCCTTTTGGCCATCATCCTGCCCCTGCAGGTCGTAAGCCCGTGACGTCCGACGCATTTAATGGGGTCATTACCGGCCGCCAATCAAGGGTAGCCATGCTGGGCATGAACACGAAAGAATCCGATCCGCAAAAACTCGACGGAGTTCGCCGCCACTGCCCGTCGTCCTCATTACATGAGATTCGCCCCGCGGGTTCCGGGAGATCGCTGATGCGTCCGTTTGCTGTCCTCAATGCCATCCTGTTCGGCTCTGCAGCCGCCATCACATTCGGACTGTTCGCGGTGCTGTTCATATATCTGGTGCTGCAGGGCCGCCATCCTCAGCTCGCCGCGGAGTTCGGGCCTCTCATGCGCAGCGGCGGGCTGTTTGCGGTGCTCTCGGTCGCATCCGGTCTGAGCCTGTATGCCACGCTGAAGTCGGTGCATTGGAGGCACGTCGCACAAAGCGCAATGTGGCTCGCACTGTTCGCGACCATTGCTTTGTACTGGCCCCGCTGAGTCAGGGACCATGAGGGAAAGCCTCAAACCGTGGTGCGGTCGGGGCTTGGAAGGTCGTTAGAAGCCGCTGCGCAATCGGGATGTAGGGCGGGAGCTACAGACGATTCGGTCAATCAACGACGCGGCACGCGTTCCCACGCGTTGCGGCGCTCAAACGTTCCCGAGTTGTAGGGATCGAAACCTTTCGACTTTGCCGGATCGGCAGAAACTGCCGCAGGACGTTTTGCGGTCGCAGCGGGCTTCGCAGGAGCGATAGCAGCCGGAGGTACCGCAGTCGGCTCCTCGTACTCTTCGCGTTCGTCGGCTCCGCCGAACCATTTGGCGAACCACATATGAGCTTTCCGATCGTCAGGTGAAATTCCAAGCAGAATCTGCTTGTTGTCGATCGGAGCTTACAGGCCGCATTGAGAAGTAAAAGCGCGCGATCTGCGATCTGTGATCGGGATCACGTTCGATGCGGGGCGTTTGTGCCTGCCGACTTTCTTGCCAGTTCAGTCGAGCGATACGCGCGGCTCGATGCGTCGCTCGTGGTGGGTCCGCGGATCGCGCCGAGGTGCGGCTTGCGGCGGCTGTTCGACAGGTGCGGAGGGGCGACGCAGGAAGAGGAGCCTCACGAGCGAGACCAGGATGAGCGGGCCGCAAGCCAGGCCCCATGTCCGCACGGACCCCGTGGCGAGGTCGCCGAAGAAGTCGCCGTAGAAGCTGCCGAGCGTGCCGCTCGTTGGACCGGCACCGTAAGGGCCGAGCAGCGTGCCTCCGACCCAGAAGATCAGGGCGGGAAGCACGAACAATCCAAGCGCCAGCAGCAGGCTCGCCAGGATCAGTTCGAATCGCGCTCGCGAATGCTGAGGCGCTTCCGGGTTTTCGACATCGGTCGGCATAGGGAAATGTGTCTGTTCGGGCGCGCGCATCTTGGCCGCTCGGAGTCGGTGTCGCAACAGTTATCATCGCGCGCTCTGACAAGACACCGGAGTCCGACATGAGCCCGACCGCATCGTCATCGTCCCTGCTGCGAACCGCAGTCGTGGGTGTCGGCTATCTCGGACGATTCCATGCGCAGAAGTACGCGCAGCTCCCGGGCTCGCAGCTGATAGCGGTCGCGGATGCCAGCGCCGAAGCCGCGGCACGCGTTGCGCAGGAACTGCACGTCGAAGCCGTGAGCGATTATCGCGACCTCTTCGGACGCGTGGATGCGATCAGCATTGCGGTGCCGACGCCGATGCATCATGAGATCGCCTGCGCTGCGCTCGAACGCGGCATCCATGTTCTCGTCGAGAAGCCGATCGCAACGACGGTCGCCGAGGCGCAGGAGATGGTGGCGACCGCAAGAAAACACCGACGAGTGCTGCAGGTCGGTCACCTGGAGCGTTTCAATCCGGCCATCGTCTCGGCAGTGCAGCGCATGACAGCGCCACGTTTCGTCGAGTCGCATCGTCTGGCGCCTTTCAAGCAGCGCGGGACCGATGTGAGTGTAGTGCTCGATCTGATGATTCACGACATCGATCTGATTCAGGAGCTGGTGGGCGAACCGATCGAAAGTATCGATGCGGTTGGCGCTCAGGTGTTCTCGGGCGAGATCGACATCGTGAATGCACGGATCCGATTCAAAGGCGGTTGCGTCGCGAACACGACGGCGAGCCGCGTCAGCATGAAGCAGGAGCGCAAGATCCGCCTGTTCCAGGACGATGCCTATCTGTCGATCGACATGCAGCAGAAGATTCTGACGGTCATACGCAAGAAGGACGCTGCACCGGTGGAGTCTCCCGCGCAGGTGTCGATCGAAGAGGAATCCTTCGATCAGGGCGATGCGTTGCGCGATGAAATTGCTGCGTTTCTGAAGGCGATTCAGGACGGAACCGAACCGGTGGTCACTGGAGAGGATGGACTGCGCGCGCTGGAGACGGCGATCAAGATCGCCGAGCTCGTGCAGCAAAGCGCGGCCAAATAGGACTCATTCCAGCCGCTGCGACAGGGTCGATCGCTCGAGCGATTTGAGGGGTCGTCCCGCGATCTTCGTCGCGATCTTCTGCAATCGCTCCAGCGACACCTCCCCACGGCCGGCCGCCAGCTCGCGTGCCACGTCATCCAGGCTGGCTTTGCCGGAAGTGACGCTGCGAATCTCCTTGTCGACGGCCTTCAATGCAATGACCGCGCGCGCCGTAGTCGCGCCCGAAGAACCGTCGACGAACAGGCTCGGGGAGCGCCGCGCCCATTCCTGCATCCGACGCATGGCTTCCTCGTAACGCTGCTGGCCGATTCCACCGGAGCGATGCAGTGTTTCCAGCGAGTAGTACTCTGCGAACCCCTCGACGATCCAGTCGCTTTCTTCATCGCCGCGCAGCCCCATCGCGACATGCACGATCTCGTGCAGCAACGTGCTCGTGCGGTTTTCGCTGATCAACGGCCGATCGGCATGCAGGAACAAGGACGAGGGTCCGGATAAGCCACCGCGCCACATCGGATCGCCCGCGGTCGCTACGAGCAGCCGCCGAGGAAAATCCGGAAACACCTGAAGCAGCGGGGGTAAATTCCAGTTCAGAAATGCGAGCACATCCTGACGGCGTGCATTGTTGCCGGTCGGGGCCGCGACGATCGTTTGAACGCCAGCGATGATCTCACTGCGCTTGCCTAGTTTGCCGATCAGGATCCAGCCCGCAGGCCGATCGAATCGACGCTTCGGGTCGTCGATCACCCAGCGATCCTGCGACGGTTGAAAGGGGGTTGCTGCTGTCCAGTCCGGCGGCAGCACCAACTCGAGCGTCGTATGCGACTGAAGCTTGCGCGCCGAGGTCACGCTCACTTTCGGAATCATCCGATCGGCACGCAACAGCGCCCAGTCGCGTGTGATCAGCGAATCGTAACGACCCTTGCTGCGCTCATGGTCGATCATGAAATCGTAGTTCAATCGCGAAAAGCGCCCTTGCGGGTACCAAGTGACGGTCTTGTCTGCGATCTCGATTTTGTCGGTCGAGGCGAAACTGCGATGGCGTTGCGGATCGATCGTGAACGTGAGCTTGCGCGGCAGCATCTCGCCCGAAAGCTTGATCTCGACATGCATCGATTTCTGCGCGGGCCTGACTTCGGCGCGATAGTGCGTCTCGTAGGTGACCGGCGCCGTCGAAGCGAGCGCAGGACCGATTGCCGCGAACGCGGCGAGCAGTGCGAGACAGCGAGGCAGGAACGATCTCATGAGACGCATTTCACAAAGTGTAGCTGACGCGGGGCATTGCTTCGGCAACGAACGATCTTGAAATCATTCGGCAGGTCCACATGTTTGCCGGCAAGAGGGTTCGCGCCCTTATCTGTCAAAACTTCAGGAGACCGGAACATGTTGCTTGCCCGTTATGAGCCCTGGACTGCGGTGAACCAGCTGCATCGCCAGATCAATCGTATCTTCGATGACCGCGCCGGGGCGAGTGCCGAGGCGACCGTCGCAGATTGGATGCCTGCAGCCGATGTGCTCGAGTACGCAGATAAGTTCGTCCTCAAGCTGGATGTGCCGGGTGTGAATGCAAGCAGCATCGACATCACGCTGGACCGGGGCGTGCTCACGGTCAGCGGGGAGCGTCCTGCAGAAATGACGGCGAAGGAAGTCGAGCGCAGTCGGCGCGAGCGCGTGTCCGGTCGCTTCCATCGGCGCTTCACGTTGCCGGATACGGTCGATGCAGCGGCAGTGCATGCAACGGGCCGCGACGGCGTGCTCGAGGTGACGATTCCGAAGCAGGCGAAGGCCAAGCCGCGACGCATCGAAGTCGCCTCTGCCTGACGCAGGTCGACTGCTACTTTGAGGGTAAGCGGATCGCGGCGATGAGCTGCGATCCGCTCTTTTGGCCAGCAGGCTCGCTGAGTAACGCCAGGTCACACGTGTGACCAAGGTGGCGGGGCCTTGCGAATATCACCGAGTCCGGCACGACCCCTTTGTTTACAATGAAGGAACTCGCCAATGCGGGCGTGCGCAGTGCGCTCAGTCCGCTGTGGGCATTTCCATAGAAGCGGATGCTCAATCGGATTCAGAGGCGCACCGAGCGCTTGATGTGCTCCGATACCACGATGACGAAAGCAAGCTGGATGAGCTGTCTGGCAAAGGGGGAGAGCGATGAGCGACGCACCTGCAACGTTCAAGCCGAAAAAATCCGTCGCCCTGTCAGGTGTCGAAGCGGGCAATACCGCGCTTTCGACAGTCGGGCGGACCGGCAACGATCTTCATTACCGCGGCTATGACATTCTCGATATCGCTCAGCATTGCGAGTTCGAAGAAGTCGCGTACCTGCTGATTCACGGCAAGCTGCCCAATCGTGCGGAGCTCGCGGGCTACAAACAGAAACTCAAGTCGTTGCGAGGCTTGCCCGCCGCAGTGCAGGCGACGCTCGAGCAACTCCCTGCTGCCAGTCATCCGATGGACATCATGCGTTCAGGTGTCTCGGCGCTCGGTTGCGTTCTGCCCGAGAAGGACGATCACAATGCCGCGGGCGCGCGGGACATTGCCGATCGCCTCGTCGCTTCTCTCGGATCGATGCTTGTCTACTGGTATCACTACAGCCATGGCGGGCGCCGCATTGATGTCGTGACGGACGATGATTCGGTGGGTGGACACTTTCTGCATCTGCTGCATCAGCGACGACCTTCGATGGAATGGGTCCATGCGATGCACAAGTCCCTCATTCTGTACGCCGAGCACGAGTTCAATGCATCGACTTTCACTGCCCGCGTGATCGCCGGCACCGGAGCGGACATGTATTCCGCCATTACCGGTGCCATTGGCGCCTTGCGTGGGCCGAAGCACGGTGGTGCGAACGAGGTCGCTTTCGACATCCAGCAGCGCTATTCGACGCCCGACGAGGCCGAAGCCGACATTCGCGCGCGCGTCGCGAACAAGGAGGTCGTAATTGGCTTCGGCCATCCGGTGTACACGATTGCGGATCCGCGCAATCAGGTCATTCGCGAAGTCGCACGCTCACTCGCGCAGGAGGCGGGCGACATGAAGATGTTCAATATTGCCGAGCGACTCGAGCGAGTGATGAAGGATGCGAAGAACATGTTTCCGAATCTCGACTGGTACTCGGCCGTGTCCTATCACCTGATGGGTGTACCCACAGCGATGTTCACGCCGCTGTTCGTGATTGCGCGAACGACGGGTTGGGCCGCTCACGTCATGGAACAACGTGTCGACGGAAAGATCATCCGTCCGAGCGCCCACTACGTCGGGCCGGAGAATCAGAGGTTCATTCCGCTGGATCAGCGGTAACCAAGGCCGTGTGAAGCCGTGATGAAAGTGATATCGGTGATGGTAGTGATAGCGGGCAGATCGCGGATACCTTGACGCATCACTGGCATCACATCTATCGCCGACATCACCTGACCTGAAGCCGTGATGAAAGTGATGCCGGTGATACCAGTGATACCAGTGATACCGGTCAGATCGGACATACTCTGACGCATCACTGCCATCACCTCCATCACCGACATCACTGAAGCCGTGATGAAAGTGATGCCGGTGATATCAGTGATACCGGCCAGCTCGGACATTCTCTGACGCATCACTCATCACTCATCACTCATCACGCATCACGCATCACTTCCATCACCCTTATCACTTCCATCACCTGCTCCCCAAACCCATGTCCCACGACTTCAAATCCGCAGAGCGTCCCGCACCCGATCAGGTTCTGGTGGACATTGCCGACTATGCCTTGTCGTATGCGATCGAAAGCGAGGCGGCGTACGAGACTGCGTTCTATTGTCTGATGGATACGCTGGCGTGTGGTTTTCAGGCTTTGAAGTACCCGGCGTGCACGAGGCTCATGGGGCCTGTCGTGCCTGGCGCGACGATGCCGGGCGGTGCGCGCGTGCCTGGAACTTCATACGAGCTCGATCCCGTGCAGGCGGCGTTCAACATCGGCACGATGATCCGCTGGCTCGATTTCAACGACACCTGGCTTGCGGCAGAGTGGGGTCACCCCTCGGACAACCTGGGCGCCATCCTTTCGGTTGCGGATTACCTGTCGCGGCAGAACGCAGTTCGGGGACAGTCGACGCTCACCGTGCGCGACGTGCTCACGGCCATGATCAAGGCGCACGAGATCCAGGGCGTCACGGCCCTCGAGAACAGCTTCAATCGAGTCGGTCTGGATCATGTGCTGCTGGTGCGGATCGCATCGACGGCCGTTGCGACGGTCATGCTCGGGGGCACGCGCGAGCAGGTCATCAATGCGGTGTCGAATGCATGGATCGATGGCGGAGCATTACGCACCTATCGCCATGCACCGAATACCGGTTCGCGCAAGAGCTGGGCGGCTGGCGATGCAACCAGTCGCGCGGTGCGACATGCGCTCATCGCGTTGACGGGCGAGATGGGCTATCCGTCTGCGCTGACTGCAAAGACCTGGGGGTTTCAGGACGTGCTCTTCAAGGGCAAGGCACTGTCCTACCCGCAGAAGTTCGGCAGCTACGTCATGGAAAACGTGCTGTTCAAGATTTCTTATCCCGCCGAGTTCCATGCGCAGACCGCCGTCGAGGCGGCTATCAAACTGTTCCCGCAGGTGAGCCCGCGGCTCGACGACATCGATCGGGTCGTGATCGAGACCCAGGAGCCGGGCGTGCGCATCATCGACAAGACGGGGCCGCTCGCAAATCCCGCCGATCGCGATCATTGCCTCCAGTACATGGTGGCGATTCCCCTCATTTTCGGTCGTCTCGGCGCTGAAGATTACGAGGACACCATTGCGCATGATCCGCGTGTAGACGCGCTGAGGTCGAAGATGCAGGTCAAGGAGAATCCCGCCTTTACTCAGGATTATTACGCGTCGGACAAGCGGTATATCGGCAATGCGGTGCAGGTGTTCTTCAAGGATGGTTCCTCGACCGAACGGGTCGCCGTGGACTATCCAATCGGGCATCGCAGGCGCTGCGCGGAAGGTATTCCCGTACTCAAAAAGAAGTTCGAGACGTCAGTGAACTTACACTTCACAGCGAAGCAGAGCGATGTCATCAAGAGCCTGTTCGCGGATCGCTCGCGCCTCGAACAGATGCCGGTGCATGAGTTTGTCGCGAGCCTCGTAAAGAATTAAGCTCCGGGTCGACACCAAGTCCGACGCAGAGCGGACGGGCGATTGCCAGGAGAATGGATGAGCGCGACGTATAGGGCTCTGTTCGTCGGTGAGCGGACAGAAAGTCATGCGCTGTTGATGCGGATGTTGGAAGGAACCGATATCGAGATCGACACGGTGGTGTCTCCCGACGAGGTGGTCAGCAGTGTCGCTCAGCGAACGCCGGACCTGATCGTATTCGCCTTCGATTTCGAACCGGGAGCGCTCGCGGAAGTCTGCCGCTCCCTGCGAAGAAATCCGGTCACGGCCACGCTGCCGCAGCTCGCCATTGCGCGCAGCTCGCGCTCGAGGCTCGCAGCCTTCGACGCTGGCGTGGACGACTTCTTGTCGCATCAGATCCGCCGGGATGAATTTCTGGTTCGCGTCAAAGGGCTGTTGCGCGCCGCGGCAGCTCGGCGTCAGGTGGCTGCCGAACAACTGGCCGCAGAGGTCAAACGGCGCGAGGCGGTGCGAATGGCATTTCGCCGCTACATCTCGCCCAAGGTGGCCGACCGCATCCTCGATGACCCCGAGTTGCGCGATTCGGTGCTGGGCGCAGCCAACGCTCGCACGCACGCGGCCGTCATGTTCGCCGACATGCGCGGATTCACCACCATCACGGAGCGTCTGCCGCCGGGTGCGGTCGTAGAGCTCCTCAACGAATTCTTCGGCTTGTTGACCGACGTAGCTTTCGAGTACGACGGTACGATCTTCAACATGGCCGGCGACAGCCTGCTCATCGGCTTCGGCGTGCCAGTCGAGCAGGACGATGCAGCATCCCGTGCCATCGCGGCAGCACGTCAGATGCTCCTGCGCTTCGGTGTGCTCGCGGATCGCTGGAAGGACAGACAGGACATCGACATCGGCCTGGGGATCGGCATCAACGTCGGCGAAGTCGTGGCGGGCAACATCGGTTCGCCTTCGTACATGAGCTACACCATCATCGGCGATACGGTGAATGTCGCTTCGCGACTTGCGCAGCGTGCCCGCGCAGGAGAGATGCTGTTCTCCGATGCGGTCAAGCGTGCGCTCGACGACACGGGGGTCCAAGTGCCCGCGATGCCTTTGCCGCCGATCGTCCTGCGCGGCCGCAGCGCCCCGATCGACATTTTCTGTGTGCCGAGCGAACGCCGCATCGACTTCCGTACTCACTGAGCGACACTCGATCGCATCGTGCGATCAGCGTAGGCTTCGCAGCTTTGATTGCCCGGGCTGCGCATGGTCAAGCTTTTTCGTGTCGTTGCGATTCTTTCCGCATTCGTCTTCGTCGGCGGCTGCGTCACACAGCGTCCCACGCCGAAGCCAGTTCCACCGGCTGAGATCAAAGGAGAAGTCCGGTACGAGCCGGTCGGCTGGCATCAGATCGCGGGCTGGCAGGGTGATCCTGTGCAGGATGCCTGGCCGGCGTTTCTGAATTCGTGTCGTGCGCTCGGACAGCGTCCCGATTGGACAGCGCTGTGTGCAGAGGCTGCGACGGCACCGTCGCCCCGCACGTTCTTCGAGTCGCGCTTCACGCCTTATCGCATCGTTCAGATCGAAGGTCCGCGACGTATCGAGAGCGGACTCATCACTGGCTACTACGAACCGGTGCTGCGCGGCGCGCGCAAACCGAGCCCGACCTACGCCGTGCCCTTGTATGGGCCGCCTGACGATCTGCTGACGATCGAGCTGGGCGATCTGTTTCCGGAACTCAAGGGCAAACGGGTGCGCGGACGGATACAGGGCAAGAAAGTCGTGCCTTACTACACGCGTGGCGAGCTCGCGACTCAGCCAGTGCTCAAGGGTAAGGAACTGGTGTGGGTGGAGAACGCCATCGACGCCTTCTTTCTCGAAGTCCAGGGCTCCGGGCGTGTGCAGCTGACCGATGGCTCCACGGTTCGCATTGCTTACGCGGATCAGAATGGTCAGCCCTATCGATCCATCGGACGGTATCTGGTCGATCTGGGCGAGATGACGCTCGATCAGGCCTCTGCTCAGGAGATCCGTCGCTGGGTTGCGGCGAATCCGCATCGTCGGCAGGAAGTGCTCAATGCAAATCCGAGCGTCGTGTTCTTCAGGGAAGAGCGCATCGACGATCCGCGTGTGGGACCCAAAGGCGCGCTCGGCGTGCCGCTGACCGCTGGCCGCTCGCTCGCCATCGACCCGCAGGTCGTGCCGCTCGGCGCACCGGTGTTTCTTGCGACCACTGAGCCGAATGCCGATGTTCCGCTGCATCGTCTGGTCATGGCGCAGGACACGGGTGGCGCAATCCGCGGAACCAATCGGGGCGATTTTTACTGGGGCACAGGACCGGAAGCGGGTGAGTCGGCGGGACGTATGAAGCAGCAGGGCAGTATGTGGCTGCTGTGGCCGAAGGGTCTGGCTTTGCCGAATGCAGCTAGCCGGTGAACCGCGCTCGATTGGGCAGTCCTGCAGGTCCGCCCGTCGAGCAAGTCCTGCTAGAAAAATCCGAAGCGCTTCTTCTTCGTGACGTTGCGGCGCTTCAGGTCCACCAGGTCGCTGACGTTGTGATCGACGAGCGTGGTCAGAAGATCCTTCATGCCGCGCTCCTTCGCGAGCAGCAGTTCCTCCTTGTACAGCGGAATGGCTGAGAAGAACTCGATGGTGCGGCCCGACGTTTCCAGGACGTAGAACTCTTTCGGGACCAGCAGCGAAGGCGCAACGATGACGCCGCACAGCTGCGTATTGGGCGCGTACGGGAGCGGTGGCTCGCCATTACCGACCGTATCGCCCCACTTGAGGGAGCTGCCGCGCTCGAATGGCAGGCGCGCCAGCGATGCGAGCAGCCGCACCGGCCAATACGCGGCATCCTGTTCCGCAAGGTCCGAGAGCTTCCATTGCCGCGGCAAGGTCATCATCAGCTCGAGGTACTGCGGCGCGTTCGCGTCGCCGCCCGTATCCATGGCGCGCTCGCTCATGCCGCAGGTGATCAGCGTGTGTACGGGTCGCTCATCGGTCGAGGGCACCACGAGCACTTCGATCGCGGTGCCTGCCGGCTCGAAAGATTGTCCGATCTTTCCCAGTTCGCGTTCGATGTGAGCGCGAACTGCGGTTCGGATACTGGAAGGAACTACATCGCTCGCCATCGCCACTCCGCTCGCTGTTCGCGTTGGAGTGTACCTCACACGAGCGGTACGCCCTGAGGCACGCGCACGACGACGGTTCCGGCGATCTTGTCATGCCAGGCCTGGCGATTCGGATCGAGCGCGATCCAGATGAATCCGAGACCGAGGAGCGCAAGCGACAGGAAACAGCCCAGCGCGCGGATTGCCGCGGTGCTCCAGTCGACCTCACGCGAATCCACTCGCACGACCTTCAGATGACAGATGACGCCGCCCACGGTCGTGCCCTTGAGCTTCCACATGACCGCGCCATAAATCGCGAGCACCAGCAGGAACACGCCGTCCGATTTCAGCACCGCAAGTGCAAAGCCAATGAGGATCACGTCGATCAAGAGCGCACCCATGCGGATCCAGAAGCCGGCGCGCGGCAGACTCGCATCGGGTGGCGGACTCGCTGCGGCTGCGGCCGTAGAGTGCGCGCCCGGCGTGAAGGCGGAAGCGCTGGAAGCTGTCGACCCGTCTGCAGCCGCCGCATCCGGCGAGGTGGCGGTTGGCGCAGCGCCAGTGAAACCGGGTGCAGCCGGAGGCGGCATCGGATTTGCGGCGGCAGTCGCTGCCAGCGCGGCTTCGCGCCGCGACTGCGCCTGGAGGAGCATCGTGTAGACGATGGCGCCGAGACCGAGGATGCCGATCAGCTTGAACAGGATGAAGCCCAATATCGGCACCAGGTACAGCGCCAGCACGATCAACCCACCGACGATGACGGCAATCGCGATGTTGTTGAGTCCAGCCATACCGGTGAATCGCGTCACGCGCCGCCCGAGCACAGCGAGGATCACCGTCTTGCCGAACAATCCGGCGATGAACAACGCGATCCAGAGGAACGGGATGACCGCGAAGCCAACGATCGTGATCGCGAGCACCAGCATCAGCACCGGCGTGAGCACGAGTGTCAGCAACGAGGCGATCAGCGTGCGACCCGGACGCTCCTCGAGCGTTCGCGCGCATGCTTCCACGCTTCCCGTGAACACGAGCGCGAGCACGACGTAGAGCGCGAGAAACCCAAAGGCGAGCGTCCAGGCCCAGCCCAGACCCGGCTCGATGGCGAGCGGGCGGGCGAGGAGCAGACAGTGTTTGACCCAGGGACGCATCCATTCGAAGTTGGCCATCTGCAGCGGAAAGCCCATCTGTTGGATATCGCCGCTGACGATGGCAGCGGAATCGCGATGCAGATCGCCGCTGACCACGACGACGTCGCCGTCGACGCGAGCGTCGGGACCGAGCGTCACGTCGCCTAGGAATGCAACGACATCGCCGCGCACCGGGCTGTTTACGTAGACGTTGCCGAAGAGTGCGACGGCATCCTCATCCACTGGGCCGGTCACATGCGTGTTGCCGAAGACCGAGACGATGGCTTCGCGTACATGTCCTGCGCTGGTCGAGGATCCTGAGACGGTGACGACGGCATCGACCGTCTCGCCGGCCGCGATCGTGGTGTCCCGATTGAAGCGCATGATCACGTTGTTGCCGTGATGGACCTCGTCGTCCGCTTGCATTTCGGCTTCGACATCGAGCTCCGTGGTCGCCGAAGGGTCGGACGCGGTCGGCGCTTCCTGAGTCGCGGCGGGCGGCTCTGCGTCCTGAGCGATCGCGGGCAGGGCAGATGCCAGCAGCAGACTCGCGACGAGCGCGCTCAGCAGATGCCAGCGCGGCAGAGGCGATAGGCGGACGACGTCAGAGGCGATATTCATCGGGGCGATATTCATCAGCGACTCGCATACAAGGTGCGATAGGCGGCCGCACCGATGCCGAAGAGGGTGACGTAGAGAACGGCGATCGCTGCGAGAGCGCCGTAGATCCACAGGGAAGGAATGTTGTGCGCGATAAAGCCGACTGCATTGGCCAGGGCTTTTATTGAAGCGGCTGCCGGCGTGATTCCGGAAGTCAGTTCCGAGAGCGCAGTGGAGGACGGCGATGGGCCGAAGAACCAGCCGAAGGCGCGTACCAATGCCGAACCGACCCCCACGGCGCCGATCACGAACACCATGCGAACCCACAACGGCCAGTCGGCGTAGCTGCGCTGATACCACTCGAGCTGTGCGCGACGCTGCAGCTCGGCAAAGACACGGGATTCCAGCGATGCCGGCGCCCGCCGCGACGGCAGATCGCGCACGGCCGCATCGATGAAGCGCTCGAGAGGATCGTTGGGATTCGAGGATGGATTCATAGGGTGCTCTGCAATTCACCGCCGCCCAGCGCCTTTGCGAGCGCACGCCGCCCGCGCAGGATGTCGATCTTCACTTTCGCGAGCGAGATCCGCAGCGTCTGGGCAATGTCCTCGTAGGGCATTTCATCGAAGTGGTAGAGCACCAGCGGGACGCGCTGGTGTTCGGGCAACTTGCTCAATGCGCGGTCGATCAGCTCGCGGCGCATCTCGGTGTCGAGTCCCGAGAGCATGGTTTCCGGCGCCGCGAACTCGACTTCCGGCGCGTCATCTTCCTCATCGTCGCGGCGCATTTCGGAGAAGAACTGCCAGCGCTTGCGATAGCGCGAAAGATGATTGAGAGAGAGCCGGGTCGCGACGGTCTTGAGCCATCCCCCGGGAGTGGGACTGGTCTTCAGATGATCGAAGTTCTCGAACGCCTTGAGGAACACTTCCTGCGCAATGTCTTCCGCCCGCGCATCGTTGCCGAGGATGCGCGAAGTCGTCGAAAAGACCATGTCCTGAAAGGCTCGCATGAAGTCCGAAAATTCTCCGGATCGCTCCGGATCCCAGGTTGGTTTGGCCACGGTAAGGTGTCGTCGTTTATGGCTATAACCCGGCTCGGGCACGCAAAGTTACAGAATTGCTGCGATGGCGGAAAACCTCACGGTTCAGGGTCTGGCATCTGCGCTGCAGGGCGACACTTCAGGGAAACCCGGAACCATCCATCCGATCCATCTGCAGTTGTGCGTAACTTCACACGTTCATACTGATCGGCAAAACATCCTGCCGGCCATTTGACAAGTCTTGTTGGTCATCGGCGTGCGCTGCATAGTGCGCCTCCCTTCTCGAAGCTTCTGGTTATCGAATGCTCCCGTCGATCGAATCGCGCATTGCCGCCGAACTCTCCGTCAAGCCTGTCCAGGTCAATGCTGCCGTCCAGTTGCTCGACGAAGGCGCGACGGTCCCGTTCATTGCGCGATATCGCAAGGAGGTCACGGGCGGCCTCGACGATGCGCAGCTGCGAACGCTCAGCGAGCGGCTGGTCTATCTGCGCGAGCTCGAGGAACGTCGTGCCACGATTCTGAAGAGCATCGAGGAACAAAAGAAGCTCACACCGGAGCTCAGAGAGAGCATCGAGTCGGCCGACAGCAAGCAGCGTCTGGAAGACTTGTATGCGCCTTACAAGCCGAAACGCCGCACCAAGGCTCAGATTGCGCGCGAAGCCGGGCTCGAACCCCTGGCCGATGCGTTGCTGGGCGATCCCACGCTGACCCCGGCGGTCGAAGCAGCCAAGTACCTGCGCGAGGCATTCAAGACCGAGCATGGCGATAACCCGGGTGTGCCGGATGTCAAAGCGGCGCTCGATGGTGCGCGCCAGATCCTTACCGAGAAGTTCGCCGAAGATGCGGAGCTGCTCGGCAACCTGCGTTCGCATCTGCAGGATCACGGCGTGGTCGTCTCGACGATCGTCGAAGGCAAGGAAGACGCGGGCGCGAAGTTTCGCGATTACTTCGACTATCGCGAAGCGATCAAGAACATTCCTTCGCACCGCGCGCTCGCGCTGTACCGCGGCCGCAGCGAAGAGATTCTGCGACTCGCGCTGAAATTACCCGAAGAGCTGGGCGAGGCCGCGACCGTTCCCGCGCTCAACAACTGCGAACTGAAGATCGCCGCGCATTACCGGATTGCGGATCAGGGGCGCCCCGGCGATGCATGGTTGAAGGAGACCGTGCGCTGGACCTGGCAGGTGAAGCTTGCGTGGCAGCTCGAGGCGGAGTTGTTCACCGGATTGCGCGAACGTGCGGAAGAGGAGGCGATCCGTGTGTTCGGCAGCAATCTGAAGGATCTGCTCCTGGCCGCGCCGGCCGGTGCGCGCGTCACGATGGGACTCGACCCGGGTATCCGTACCGGCGTGAAAGTGGCCGTCGTCGATCGCACCGGCAAGGTGCTCGATACGGCGACGGTGTATCCGTTCCCGCCCCGCAACGACCTGGAAGGTTCGTTGCATTCGCTCGCGGTACTCATCAAGAAGCATCAGGTCGAGCTGATCGGCATCGGCAACGGCACGGCCTCGCGTGAGACCGATCGACTCGCTGCGGAGCTGATCAAGCGCCTGGATATGCCGAAGCTCACGAAAGTCGTCGTATCGGAAGCGGGTGCGTCGGTCTATTCGGCATCGGAGCTCGCCTCGAAGGAACTGCCGGAGCTGGACGTAAGTCTGCGCGGAGCCGTGTCCATCGCACGCCGTTTGCAGGATCCGCTCGCGGAGCTCGTGAAGATCGATCCGAAGTCGATCGGCGTCGGCCAATACCAGCACGACGTCAATCAAAGTCGCCTGGCGAAGTCGCTCGATGCGGTCGTTGAGGACTGCGTGAACGCGGTCGGCGTCGACGTGAATACCGCCTCGCCCGCATTGCTTTCGCGCGTATCGGGACTGAGCACGACACTCGCGGAGAACATCGTCAAGCACCGCAACGAGAACGGCGCGTTCGAAGATCGCACCGCGTTGAAGAAAGTCAGCCGGCTCGGACCGAAAGCGTTCGAACAGGCCGCGGGCTTTCTGCGCATCGTCGAGGGCAGTAATCCGCTCGACAGCTCAGCCGTGCACCCGGAGGCATACCCCGTCGTGGAAAAGATCCTCGCGGACCTGCGCAAGCCGATCGGAGAGGTTCTGCGCGACAGCACCAGTCTGAAGCGCATCGAGCCGTCCAGGTACGTGGACGAGCGGTTCGGTTTGCCGACCGTCAAGGACATCTTGCGCGAGCTGGAGAAGCCGGGGCGCGATCCGCGACCTGAATTCAAGACGGCTGCGTTCAAGGAAGGTGTCGAGGAACTGAAAGACTTGCAGCCTGGCATGGTGCTGGAAGGCGTGGTGACGAACGTCACGAACTTCGGCGCGTTCGTGGACATCGGCGTGCATCAGGACGGCCTTGTACACATTTCCATGATGTCCACCAAGTTCGTAAAGGATCCGCGCGAGGTCGTGAAGGCGGGCGACGTCGTCAAAGTGAAAGTGCTCGAGGTGGATGTCGCTCGCAAGCGCATCGCACTGACGATGCGACTGGAAGATTCGGCTGCACGTCCGCGCCCGGCCGGCGAGCAGCCTGATCGCAATCGTCGTCCTCAGGCGGCGCCGAAATTGCCGGCGCGCGAATCGCAGCCCGTTGGAAGCGGCCTCATGGCCGAGGCGTTCGCTCGAGCACAGCGCAAGTAAGCGCCGAGCAATCCCGACGTAGCCATCCGAACGACCCCGACGATGTCGGGGTCACCCGTCGATCGACTGGATTCGATTTTCAGAAGCGACGGCGGCGAGGGACCGTGCCCGGCTCGTCGATGTCGTAATCGTCGATATCGGAGAGTTGCGCCGCGGTTTCCATCTCCTCGCGACGACGTTCGAGTCGACGCCAGGCGGGCTCGCCGACTTTCGGCGCACCTTTCTTGCGTTTGTCGAAGTCATCCAGAAGATGTTCCAGCGAAGAATCGTCCGAGTCGGCCGCGACGTCGTCCTCTTCGTCGTCAAATTCCTCTGATTCCGGCTTCTCGCTCATTCCTGGCACCGATGTTCGATCGGGATAGAACAGGCAACTTGGCTGAGTGCGGAAATTTATAAGGGGAATATGTCAGCCCTGCAATAGCAGCGTCCGCAGTCAATGAGAGACACGTCGCGATTCGTGCAGAAGAACTTCGATCGCCTATAGCCGCCTGAGTCATTCGGCAAGGGACGCAGCGAACCGTCGCACCTCGCGGAATCACTTAATGAGCTGATTGAGCTGGAAAATGGGCAGCAGCATCGCAAGCACGATCAGCAGCACCAGTCCGCCCATCACGAGAATCATCAATGGTCCGAGCAGACCGACGAACGTACTAAGGATCGAATCCATCTCGCGCTCCTGGTTCGTCGCAGCGCGATCCAGCATGGTTTCGAGATCACCGCTGGTCTCGCCGCTTGCGATGAGATGAATCATCATCGGCGGAAACATGCGCGTGGCCGCAAGCGAACGACCGATCGCGGCTCCTTCACGAATCTTGGTGGCCGCTTCCTGCACCGCTTCGCGCATCGGCAGGTTGGTGACGACCTCGCCCGAAATGCGTAAGGCTTCGAGTACCGGCACTGCGCTGGAGGTCAGAGTGGCCAGCGTTCGCGCAAAGCGTGCGGTGTTGTTGCCCCGGACCACCTTGCCGATGAGCGGCATGTGCAGCAGCGTCGCATGGAAGCGCTTGCGGGCTTTTGGATCGCGCAGCCAGCGAGTGAACAGCCAGATCCCGAGGCCGAGGCACAGGATCACGAGCCAGCCCCAGTCGCGGGAAAAATCGGAGAACGCGATCAGCATCTTGGTGAGAAGCGGCAACTGCGTCTTCGAAGATTCGAACTGGGTGACGATCTTCGGGACGACGAACGCAAGCAGCAGAAAGACAATGCCGGTACAGACGACCAGCAGCATCACCGGATAGAGCATCGCGTTCATCGTGCGGCTGCGCAGCTGTTCGCGACTCTCGGTGTAGTCCGCCAGTCGTTCGAGCACTGTATCCAGGTGACCGGATTGTTCGCCGGCCGCAACCGTCGCGCGATACAGCTCGGGAAAGACCCGCGGGAAGTCTGCAAGACCGTCGGCAAGCGCGTGACCTTCCAGCACCTTGGCTCGCACGCCGAGCACGACGCTCTTGATGCGGGGCTTTTCCGTCTGTTCGGCGACGGCCTGCAGCGCTTCATCGAGCGGCAGGCCTGAACGCACCAAAGTCGCGAGCTGGCGCGTCAGCAGTGAGACGTCGGAAGCGGAAATGCCACTACGCAAACTGAACGAGACGCGCCGCTCCTTCTTCTCCTGCTGCGCCACTTCGTGGATGGCGACGGGGAGCAGATTGCGATCGCGAAGAAGCTGGCGCACCTGACGTGCGGTATCGCCCTCGAGAACGCCTTTGCGCTCACGGCCCGTACTGTCGACTGCGGTGTACTCGAAGGCGCCCATTAGGAGAGAGGCTGAAGGCTGTAGGCTGAAGGCTGTAGGTCAGCAAGCATGAACTAAGTCTCGGTTCTGATTCTCAGGCTCTAGGGGATTAAGTCTGCGTGAATTTTTTCTGAGCCTAGCGCCTAGGGCCTAGAGCCTGGCTCCGTTCAATCCTCTCTCGTGACGCGCAACACCTCTTCGATGGTGGTCACGCCCGACAGAATCCTGGCGCGTCCATCGTCGCGGATGCTCGGCGTCAAGGTGCGTGCATGCCGCTCCATTTCCTGTTCGCTCGCGCCGTCGTGAATCATGGTGCGCATGGCATCGTCGATCATGACCAGCTCGTAGATGCCGGTACGACCCTTGAATCCCATTGCCGTTTCGACGCCGGGTCGATACAGGGTGGGCGAGGGTGCATCGGCGGGGACGTTGAGCAGTCGACGTTCGTACTCGCCAGCCACGTAGGGTTCCTTCGTCTCGGGATTGAGCACGCGCACCAGGCGCTGAGCGAGCACACCGACGAGACTCGAGGAGAGCAGGAAGGGTTCGACGCCCATATCGCGCAATCGCGTCACCGCGCCGACGGCGGTGTTGGTGTGCAGTGTCGAGAGCACCAGATGTCCGGTGAGCGAGGCTTGCACCGCGATATGCGCCGTTTCGAGGTCGCGGATTTCGCCGACCATCACCACGTCAGGATCCTGACGCAGGATGGCGCGCAGGCCGCGCGCGAAGGTCATCTCAACCTTCGTATTCACCTGCGTCTGCCCGATCCCATCGATGTAGTACTCGATAGGATCCTCGACCGTCATGATGTTGCGGGTGTTGTCGTTGATGCGCTCGAGCGCCGAGTAAAGCGTCGTCGTCTTACCAGAGCCGGTCGGCCCGGTCACCAGCAGGATGCCGTGGGGCTTATGGATGAGCTCATCCATGAGCTTCTGAGTGCGCGGCTCCATGCCGAGCGAATTGAGCTCGAGCCGTCCGGCCTGCTTGTCCAACAGACGCAGCACGACGCGCTCGCCATGACCTGCGGGAATCGTCGAGACGCGCACGTCCACCGCGCGACCGGCAATGCGCAGTGAAATGCGACCGTCCTGCGGAAGGCGCTTCTCGGCAATGTCCAGTTTCGACATGACCTTGATGCGCGAGACGACCAGCGGAGCGACAGCGCGCTTGGATTGGAGTGCCTCACGCAACACGCCGTCCACGCGGAACCGCACGACCAGGCGATTCTCGAAGGGTTCGATATGGATATCCGACGCGTTGTCCTTGACGGCCTGCGTCAGGATCGCGTTGATCAGTTTGATGATCGGTGCGTGATCATCGCTTTCGAGCAGATCCGACGGTTCGGGCAGATCCTGCGCAAGATGCGCCAGATCCGTGTCGTCGTCGAACCCTTCCACCATCTGCATGGCGGAGCTGCTGCCGCCCTCGTAACGCTTGCGCAACAATTCATCGAACTGATCCGCATCGACGCGCCGTAGTTGCAATGGCATGCCCAGCACGCGCCGTACCTCGGCGATGCTCGAGGGCTGAGCGCCTACCCGATACACCGCTTCGGCGACGCCATCTTCGATGTTCTGGATCAGCACACCGTGCCGCTTGCAGAACGCGAAGGACAAATGCTGTACGACGACCGGCGGCAGCGCGGCTGCAACCTTCGGCGTAATGGCCGGTTCTTCGACCAGCGACAGTGTTCCAGCGTCGACGCTCATGTCGACCTCCTCGAGAGAGCCTATCCGCTTAACGCATCCCGCGTGACTACGGGTTCGGCGTCTCTTGTTCAGTAGACGGTGGTTCGGGGCGCGGCGATGTCGATTCGTTCGGCACCACTTGCGGCTCGCTCGCAGGCGGAAGGGGCCGTGTCTTCAGCTTTTCTTCTTCCGTCGCCTCATCCGTGCCAGGTGCAGGCGGGGCCGCACCCGCCGTAGGATCTGCGTAGCGCGAGAGATCCTCGATAGGCGGCAGCAGCGGCTGACGCTCACCAGGCAGCAGCGTCACCTTGCCCTTGCGGCGATTCATCTGCTGATCACGCAGTACGTTGTACTTGGCATTCGTCTGCACCGCAGCCTGCGTGGCATCGCGCAGGATGGTGGGCCTGATGAAGACCATCAGATTGCGCTTTTCCTTGTTGCCGCTGCGGGTCTTGAACAACTCGCCGAGGATCGGGATCGCGCCCAGCACGGGAACGCGGTTCTCGTTCTCGATCGCGGCCTCGCGAATCAGACCGCCCAGGACGATGACGCCGCCATCTTCGACCATCACGGTCGTGCTGATCGTGCGCTTGTTCGTAATCAGATCGACCGCGCCTTCGGTGCTGGATGCGAGGTCGGAGTTTTCCTGTTCGATCTTCAACGTGACGGCATTGCCTTCATTGATCTTCGGCGTGATCTTCAGGATGGTGCCGACTTCCTCGCGCTGAATGGTCTGGAACGGATTGACCGATCCGTTGTTGTTGCCGCTCGTATTGGTGTATTGGCCGGTGATAAAGGGCACTTCCTGCGCCACCTTGATCTCGGCCTCTTCGTTGTTGAGCGTCGTGACCGAGGGTGTCTGCAGAATGTTGGTGTTCGCGTCACCCCGCAGCGCTCGCAGGAGCAGAGCGAAGTTCGTGCCGCTATCCAGGAACCTTCCTGCGCCGAGCGTAAGGCCTGTCGGCAGGCCGCTCTGGGCCAGCGACTCCGGATTGTCGATGGCGGCGGCAATGCTGCCGATGCTGGCATTGCCCACGGCCTGATTGAACGTACCGATCGGGACGGTGCTGTCGGAATCGGTATTGCCGACCGCCCAGTTAACACCGAGCTGTGCGGCCTTGGTCGTGGAGACCTCAACGAGGATCGCCTCGATCAGGACCTGCGGGCGACGGATGTCGAGCTTGTCTACGACCGACATGATCGAACGCATGATCGCGGGCGGGGCGGTGACGATGAGCGCGTTGTTCTGCGCGTCGGACCAGATCGAAACTCCCTTGTCTGCCGCAGCGGCGGCGCCCGCAGCACCTGCTGGTGCAGGAGGAGCACCCGGAGTCGCCTGAACGATGCCCGTGATCTGTTCCTTCAGTTTGGTCGCGATGGTTTCGGCATCGGCGTAGCGCAGGTACCGGACCTGCGTGTCGCCGCCGGCCTCGAGCGGTGTATCGAGATGAGCGATCAACGCCTTGAGCCGCAGGCGCTGCGATTGCTCGCCCGTGAGCAGGACGCTGTTGGTGCGATCGTCCGCGACGACCTTGGCCTGTTGAGCGCCGGCTTCCTGCTGAGGGCCTGGGCCTGTGTTCAGAGAGTTGAGCACACGCACGATGTCGGCGGCACTCGCATTCTCCAGGCGGACGATGTCGACATCCTCGTCGCCGGCCTGATCGATGCGCTGGATGATGTGCATCATCCGATTCACGTTGGAGGCGCGGTCGGAAATGATCAGGGTGTTCGAGCTCTGGTGCGCCACGAAATGCGCACCCTGTGGCAGCAGCGGCCGCAGTACTGGGACGAGCGCGGCGGCATTCACGTTCTTGACGGGGATCACCTGCGTGACGATTTCATCGGACGTGGAACTCACGCGGGATGGCAGATCGTTGCCTGCCATCCAGCGGGAGTTCTGGGCGGGAACGATTTTCACCACGTTGTCGCCCGCCGGCACGGCCACGAAGTCGTGAACCTGAAGCACGGACAGGAACGCCTGATAGAAGGCGTCGGCAGTCATCGGTGTCGACGAAAGAATCGTCACCTGCGCACGTACGCGAGGATCGATGATGAAAGTCTTCCCCGTAATCGACTGGACGGCCTGTACGACCAGCGAAAGATCTGCGTCCTTGAAGTTGGGCGTGATCGTCTGCTGGTTCTGCTGGTTCTGTTGACCCTGTCGATTCTGCTGAGCTTGCTGAGTCTGCTGCGCGTAGCCAGCCGACAACGTCAGGCTGAGTGTCAGTGCAAACAGCAGGGGCCGCAGGCGGCGAGCTCTGCCGCGGGAGTGCGTCCGCAATGCGTTATCGGAAATCGTCATGCACGAACCTTAAGGCAGATGTAGTCATTGTGCTTCCGAACCGTTGGGGTTCGGTGGCGGAATGGGACCGGCTCTCGAACCCGAGTTGGGCGCCGCGTTGCCCGAGCCATCCGGCAGACTGACCTGGGCCGTGTTCAGTGAAATATCCTGCGACTGGCCGTTGCGTTCGACCGTGACGGTCACGCGGTCCGACGAGCCGATGGTGTTGAAGATCTCAATGCCACGTTGCGGATCGTCGAGCGGGGTGCCGTTGACGGCCAGCACCAGATCTCCTGGCTGCAGGCCGAGACGTGCGAATTGTTGGCGATTGCGTCCTGGATATACGCGATAGCCACGTTGCACGCCGTTCGCGAACACAGGTTGCGGGCGGATGATTTCCGCAAACGCGCTGGGGTTCGTCTCCGCGATTCGGCGCAGATTCTCCTGGAACTGCGAGGTTTGCGGACGCGGGCGGGCAGGGTTTTGAGACATCTGCACGCCGGCCAGGCTTTGCGTCGGCAATGCGAGTGCCTCGAGCTTGCCGCCGCGATCGAGAATGACGCGGTCCGGGTACACCGCATGCAGCTTTGTACCGGCGCGTACGGCATCGCCGACGGCGTAAACATTCGCCGACGAAGCGGACTCGCCGATGATGGCCAGGCCCTTTTCCGGATCCTCCGCAGCGAACACCGCCGAGAGCAGCAGATTCATCTGCGTCTGCGGTGCGTCCGCAACGCTCTGCTGCTCGGCCTGGGCTTCGCCGAAAATGTGCTGACTCGCAATCGCGTTGAAGTCAGGACCTTGTTTGCGAACGACCGGCGGTGCCGGTGGGGCCGCCTGCGGCAAGGGAGCGTCCTGCGAGGTGCGATCGAGGATCATCCATGTGATCTGTACGAGCTGCCACGCGATCGCGATGACCAGCACGATGGTGAGCGCTTGCGGAACCGTACGCGATGCCCGATCCAGCCATTGCTGGGGCGTCAGGTTCTCCAGTGCGCGCAGGCTGGGTGGAAGCGGCATTCGTGTCGATCGTCGTTGGAGGTGTCGGTCAGAAAGAGGCTCGACGCATGAGGCGCACCATCATACGGAGTCGCGCCATGGTGTCACAAGAGATTGTTCCGCTTGATGAAAAGCGGATTGAAACTGTTTCCATATAGCGCCACATGCATTAGCAGCCACGACGCCAGCGTCGGCGTGAAGATCTTCAAGACAACGACGGATGCAGAAAGCTCCGGCAGAGTGTCGATGAGTGCATGGTGCGTCGCGGAGCTGCGACACGGGATGCGTGCAACGGTTTGCGAACCGAACGCCGACTCCAAGCGTATTGCGATGGCGAGGAATGCGCCCTCTATACGCACGTCGCGGCTGCAGGTTTCGCCTTAGGAGACGGGTACTTATTGCGTGGGATGCTGCCTTGTAATGTCGTTCGTTCCACCCTATAAAGGATTGCACTTTGGTGTTGGTCATTCCTTTGCAAAGTTCTGATGGCGGAAGAGCGTACACAGCATGAACGCGGTTTGGTCACCGAGGAGGCCGAGCCTCGCCTCAAGCGACCGCCGCTGTTTCGCGTCATTCTGCTCAATGACGATTACACCCCGATGGAATTCGTCGTCGATGTGCTCGAACGAATCTTCGGTATGGACCGAACCACTGCCACCCGCGTCATGCTCGAAGTGCACACGCGCGGCAAGGGAGTCTGTGGCGTGTTCACCTTCGAGATCGCTGAGACCAAGGTCGCGCAGGTCACGACTTACTCCCAGCAGCATCAACATCCGCTCCTGTGCACGATGGAAGAGAACTGAGACCCGCAAGTGTTAAGCAGTGAACTTGAAATCTGCCTCAACGAGGCATTCCAGTCGGCCCGCGAGGCGCGTCATGAATTCATGACGGTCGAGCATCTTCTGCTGGCCATTGTCGACACCCCCAAGGTTCGCGAAATCCTGCGGGCTTGCGGCGCCGATGTCGTGCGTCTGCGCAAGGACCTCAAGGACTTCATCGATCAGACCACCCCGCGGTTGAAGGAAGACGACGATCGCGAAGTGCAGCCGACGCTCGGATTCCAGCGCGTGCTCCAGCGCGCCGTATTCCATGTCCAGTCGAGCGGCAAGAAGGAAGTCACGACGGCCAACGTGCTCGTCGCGATCTTCAGCGAGAAGCATTCCCACGCCGCGTACCTTCTCTCGATGCAAGACGTCGCTCGACTCGATGTCGTCAACTACATCGCCCACGGTCTGTCGAAGATCGCAGAGGATCGTCCGGAGAAGGACGAGTCCGTCGCATCCTCGGAAACTGAGCGTGACGGCGAGGGCGGCACTGCGCTCGAGAAGTACACGACGAACCTGAACAAGCTCGCCATGGAAGGGCGCATCGATCCGCTCATCGGTCGTCGTATCGAGATCGAACGCACGGTCGAGATCCTGTGCCGTCGACGCAAGAACAATCCGCTGTATGTCGGCGAAGCCGGTGTCGGCAAGACGGCCATCGTCGAAGGCCTCGCGCGCCTGATCGTCGAGGGCAAAGTGCCGGATGTGTTGTCTGACAGCACGGTCTTCTCGCTCGACATGGGTGCTCTGATCGCAGGTACGAAGTACCGCGGCGACTTCGAGAAGCGCCTGAAGAGCGTGCTCACCGAGCTGAAGAAGACCCCCGGTTCCATCCTGTTCATCGATGAAATTCACACGGTGATCGGTGCAGGCGCGGCCTCGGGCGGCGTGATGGACGCGTCGAACCTGATCAAGCCTGCGCTCGCGAACGGCGAGCTGCGCTGTATCGGATCGACCACCTATGCTGAGTATCGCGGGATCTTCGAGAAAGACCATGCGCTCGCACGTCGCTTCCAGAAGATCGACATCGTCGAGCCGACGGTGGCTGAAACCGTGGAGATCCTGCGTGGCTTGCGCTCGCGTTTCGAGGAGCATCACGGGATCAAGTACACGGACGATGCGCTGTCCGCTGCTGCCGAACTGGCCGCACGCCATATCAACGATCGTCAGCTGCCGGACAAGGCCATCGACGTGATCGATGAGGCCGGTGCGCGCCTGCGTCTGAGGCCGGAAGGCGAGCGCGAGACGACCGTCACGACGCCGATGATCGAGGATGTCGTCGCTCGCATCGCACGCATTCCCGCAAAGAACGTGTCGAAGTCGGATCGCGATGTCCTGCGCAATCTCGAGCGCAATCTGAAGCTCGTCATCTACGGCCAGGACGATGCCGTGGAGACGCTCGCGTCTTCCATCAAGATGTCGCGTTCAGGCCTGGGCGATCAGCGCAAGCCGGTCGGTTCGTTCCTGTTCGCGGGCCCGACGGGTGTCGGCAAGACCGAAGTGACGCGTCAGCTGGCGATTGCTCTTGGGGTCGAGCTGGTTCGTTTCGACATGTCCGAGTACATGGAACGGCATACGGTGTCGCGTCTCATTGGCGCGCCTCCGGGCTACGTCGGATTCGATCAGGGCGGCCTGCTGACCGAAGCGATCAACAAGCATCCGCATTCTGTGCTGTTGCTGGACGAGATCGAGAAGGCGCATCCGGACGTATTCAACCTGCTGCTGCAGGTCATGGATCACGGCACGCTGACCGATAACAACGGCCGCAAGGCGGATTTCCGTCACGTGATCATCGTGATGACCACGAACGCCGGCGCTTTCGAAATGAATCGGCCTTCGATCGGCTTCATGCATCAGGATCATACGACCGACGGTATGGAAGCGATTCGGCGGCTGTTCTCGCCGGAGTTCCGCAATCGTCTCGATGCGATCATCCAGTTCAACAGCCTCGATCCGCGCACCATTCAGCGCGTCGTGGACAAGCTGCTGGTCGAAGTCGAGGCGCAGCTCGAGCAGAAAGGCGTGCAGATCCACGTCGACGATGCGGCTCGCGAATGGCTGATGCGCAAAGGTTACGACTCGAAGATGGGCGCGCGTCCCATGGCGCGGGTCATCCAGGACGGCATCAAGCGTCCGCTCGCCGAGGAGTTGCTTTTCGGCAAGCTGAGCGCAGGCGGTCACGCTTTTGTGACGGTGGGCGATGACGACAAGCTCAAGATCGACGTTCGTGCCGATTCAGAGCAGCCGCTCCTGGAAGGAAGCTGAGCAAAATTGACAATGGATAATTGACATCCAAGAAAAAGGCCGGGCATTGCCCGGCCTTTTTGTTTGGTCTCTGTGTTGCCAATCGTCCATTGGCAACGGTCAATTTAATCCAGCTAGCGTCCGCGATAGATGATGCGGCCTTTAGTCAGGTCGTACGGGGTCAATTCCACCGTGACCTGATCACCGGTGAGAATACGAATGTAGTTCTTGCGCATCTTGCCCGAGATGTGAGCGGTGACTGTGTGACCGTTCGTCAACTGGACGCGAAACGTCGTGTTAGGAAGCGTGTCGACGACACGACCTTCCATCTGAATTGCATCCTCTTTCGCCATGCACTCTCTTGAATTGACCCGGGACGGGCGCTTGAAGCGCGCGAATTGTGCATAAAGGTCACCGGTATTGCAATGAAGCCACACCGACACGACCGCAGGGCTTCTACGCAGGGCGTGTGCAGATTCCTACGTCGTGTCCGCCCAACGCGCAGATGCGAGCGTCAGTGCATGGGGGCAGGCGACTGCGTATACCAGGGGCCGGGTGTGTCGTCGCGAGTTGCATGCTCAGCCAATTGCCGGATGAAATGCATGCGCGGGATGAGCTGTGCGCCCAGGCTCAGCAGATGGGAGGTGGCCATTTGACAGTCGATCATGTGGAAGTCGCGGGCAGTGAGCTCATCGCACAAACGGCGCAAGGCGACTTTCGACGCATCCCGTTCCAGGCTGAACATCGATTCGCCGAAAAAAACCCGCCCGACGGCTACGCCATACAAGCCACCGACCAGACGACCTTCGCGCCAGGTTTCGACGGAATGTGCGTATCCGAGCTCGTGCATGGCCGAGTAAGCGAGCTGCATCTCCGGCGATAGCCAGGTTCCCCTGGGCCGCACTTCGGTACTGCCGCAGAGGCGGATCACCTTGGTGAAGCTCGAATCGATCTTCGTCTCGAATCCCTTGTTGCGGATCGTCTTCGCAAGACTGCGTGAGGTGACGAACTCGGAGGGAAATAGCACTGCACGCGGGTCGGGACACCACCAGAGGATCGGTTGACCTTGCGAATACCAGGGAAAGATGCCGCGCTGATAGGCGGCGATCAGCCGCGCCGGTGACAAGTCACCGCCAGCGGCGAGCAATCCGTCCGGCTCACGCAGTGCACGGTCGACCGGTGGAAATGCATCGGGAGAATCGCGTTCCGACAGCCATACGATGGAGCCTCTCACGATGAACCCCGCGCGGATCCTTGGGATCGCAAGTGTTGCACAGGGCAGGGGCGCGGAATAGTGACTGGAATTAGCAATGAGCAATGAGCAATGAGCAATGCGAAATGCCCATAAGGAATGCCCAGGGGAATGGGGCCGACTTTCCTATTCCTTGCGCTCCCTCCTGAACGGCGCGTGCTCACGGATGCTCGCCGAGTACTCGTCGATCGCGGTGCGTTCTTCTGCGAGATAGCGATCGATGGCGCGGCGGAAGCGAGCGTCTGCGATCCAGTGGGCCGACCAGGTGTCTGTCGGCTCAAAGCCCCGGGCGACCTTGTGTTCGCCTTGTGTGCCTGGCTCGAACTTGTTCAGACCGTGTTGGATGCAGTACTCGATGCCCTGGTAGTAGCAGGTTTCGAAATGCAGGCTGTCGAAGTTGGCGGCGGCGCCCCAGTAGCGACCATAGAGCGTGTCGCGGCTGCGGAAAAAGATGGCGGCTGCAATCGGCACGTCCTGGAGTACTGCGAGCTTGACCATGATGGCTTGTGGTAAAGCTGCAGAAATCCGCTTGAAGAACCCAGCCGTCAGATAGTGTTCATGGCCGTGCTGCTCGAACGTGCGTGACGAGAACGCGAAGACCAGATCCCACAGATCGGCGCTCATCTCTGCGCCATGCAGGGTGCGGTAACTGACGCCGCCTTCTGCCACCTTTCTGCGCTCACGCAACGCCTTCTTGCGCTTCTCTGCGCGAAAGGTCGCGACGAACTCCTCGAAGCTCCGAAACCCGCGGTTGTACCAATGAAACTGGCAGTCCTTACGCCAGAGGAGCTGCGCGTCGTTCAGAGCGTCGCGGTCGCCTTCATCGATAAAGAGCACATGGGCCGACGAGGCGCCTGTGGCCTTCGCGTGTTCAATCAGGGCGGTCGTAAGTGCTCGCCGAGCTTCGGGAGTAGGGGCAAGCAGACGCATACCGGAAGCCGGAGTGAAGGGCGTCATGCTGACGAGCTTGGGGTAATAGTCGATCCCCGCCTGGGTGTATGCGCGAGCCCAGCTCCAGTCGAAGACGAACTCGCCCCAGGAGTGATCCTTGAGATACAGCGGCATGGCCGCGACCAGCTCACCTTCACGTTCGAGAATGAGATGGTGGGGCATCCATCCGGTGCCTGCTCCGACGCAGCGTTCGAGCTCGATCGCGCTCAGAAACTCGTGCATCAGGAAGGGACTGTCGCTGGTGTTCAAGGCGTTCCACGCATCGCGCGGAATGCCTTGAATGGAATCGACGAAGCGGGCTTTCATCGGCGTAGCCTGCGAGTCATGGCGGCAGTGACTGCCGCCA
>JAFAEQ010000042.1 GCA_023423935.1 Pseudomonadota bacterium
GGTCGGGGACCCATGCGTTACGCCGCATCGGGTCCTCCCTTTCGCGGGAGCGACGTGCCCGTGCGCTGTTACAGGTGGATACGAGTGACCAACTCGTGACACACACCGATACGTTTCGTGCGTTGCGATCGAGATCGATCTTTCGACACACTCATTCATCCCATCGTTGATTTCTCGTTCTGGAGTTTCGAGTCATGATGTTGAGACGCGCACTCCTCGGCGCCTTGCTGCTCCCGCTCTGTTCTATCGCCACTGCAGAGCCGAGGCCATTCACCGTCGATCTCATGCTGAAGAACGAGGGCATCGCGGAGGTGATGTTCAGTCCGCGCGGGGATCGGTTGTTGATCGAGAAGACGGCCGCGTATGAATCCGCGCAGCAGTTCGGCGGGCGAAGCTGGGGTCGGGAACGCTCGGCATTGATGGTTGCCGAAGGCAACGCGAAAGACGGCGCCGCGCAGCTCGTCGCGAACAGCGGTGAAAAGCTATGGCTGCAATCGTTCTCCCCGAGCGGCGCCAAGGCCGCGGTGGGCTGGTTCGATGGCGATGTCGCGAAGCTCGGCATCTATGAGCTCGCCTCCGGCAAGCTCAGCAAGCTCGACCTCAATACGAGCTTCGGTGTGTGCACATTCGATTGTCCGCTGTGGCTGTCCGATGAAGAGTTCGTCCATATCGCGCAAGCGACGGACACGCAGAGGAAGTTCATCGGTTACGACGCATTCCAACACGAGTTGATCGATCGCTGGTCGCGTCAGAGCTGGGGAGGCGGCGAAGCCGCGGTTTCCGTCTATGGCAGTGGCAAGTTCAAGCGCGACATTCCACTCGAGGGCAAAGCGACGTTGCTGCGTGTGAATGCCGTCACTGGAAAAAGCATCGAGCTTTTGAGCGATGTGATCATGGAAGCGTCGCTGTCGCCAGATCGGCGCCGGTTGGCGATCCTTCGGGATATGGGCGACCTCGACATGAGCGGCATGGAAGTGCAAGCGATCATGATGCTCGATCGCGTCCTGAGGCTCGAAATCTTCGACCTGTCGAACGGCGCGCGGCAGGTGATTCCTTGTGAGCCCTGCAATGCAACGTACGGTTCGCTGCGTTGGTCCCCGAGCGGCACCAAGCTGTTCTTCGGCGCGCGTACGCGAGGCGAAGGCAAGCTGGTTCACGAACACTACATCTATGACTTCAAGCGTGGCGCGAAAGAAGAGTTCGAGCCGCAGGGACTTGCGTTCGAGTCGATCCCGCTCGTGGACCGTGGCGTGGTCATCGAGCCATTTGCCTGGCTGACCGACGACACACCTGCCGTGCGTATCACGAAGAAGTCGACAGCGAAGAAGGCAGGCGAGGGCAAGGATCAGCACGAATGGTTCGCCGTTCCGAAGGGTGGCAAGCCAGTGTCGCTCACCGCTGGACTGAGCACGGGCAAGGATGAGAAGCCGCTCGAGGACTATGTCGCCGTCCACAAGGGCAAGTTGCTCATGACGGCCGACGGTGAGCTGTGGCAACTGTCGCCGAATGGCACTCGCAGGAACTTGACGCAAGGTATCGAAGAGCCGGTGTCCGCATGGTGCTCCGTGATTTCGTACTGGCGGGAAGTCGGCGTGGCACCCGAGTGCGAGGGTCTCCACGAGGACACCGTCATGCGCACGATCGATGCGGATGCGCTGGCGAAGGGTTGGGTGACCCTTCGGGTCCTGCGGGATGGCGCATTCACGGGCGATCTCATCTTTCTCAATATCGACAGCGGTGAGAAGGTGCGTGTGACCAAGCCGGGCGAGGATGCGCATCTGATGACGGCGTCGGCGCTGGGCCGTGCTGCGATCTACAACCGCAAGGGTGCGGATGGCGATCGTCTGTTGCTTGCCGCGGCCGGCCAGCCGCCCCGCGAGCTGCTGCACATCAACCAACACCTCGCGGGCGTCGGTGCGGCGAAGCCGATTCTCCTCACGCGGCGCGATCCTGGCGAGAGCGAGGATCGCTACGACTGGTTGCTGTTACCCCCGACTCACAAGCCCGGCGACCGCCATCCGCTGCTCGTGTACTTCTATCCCGATACGAAGTACCGCAAGGAATTCACGAGCGACGATCTGCGCGCGGTGAGTTTCCTGAATCAGAACGTTCCGGCGGGCCGCGGTTTTGCAGTGCTGCTCGCGACGATGAAGATCTCGACGATGGAAGCGCGCGGCAACCCGATGACGGAAATGCACGAGCAGCTCGTGCGTGCGGCCGAGAACGTGGTCGCGCAGGGTTATGCCGATCCAGAACGCTGGGCGATCATGGGGCATTCGTACGGCGGCTACGGGACCAACAGCGTCATCACGCAGACCAATCGTTTCAAAGCTGCGATCGCCATGGCCGGGCCGGTGAATCTCACGAGCGCTTATGCGATCGGCCTGTCGTCGACGAAGGCGAACGAGAAGGTCGATCCACTATCGTTCGGTGTCCTTTGGTCCGAAGGCGGCCAAGGCCGTATGGGCATGGCGCCCTGGCAGGATCCGCAGCGCTACCTCGCGAACAGTCCGCTCTTCCATGTCGACAAAGTGCAAACGCCGCTCATGCTCGTGTACGGCGAGAACGACTTCGTCGATGTGAATGAAGGCGAGCAGATGTTCAACGCATTGAACAGGCAAGGCAAAGATGCCGTGCTCGTGCGCTACTGGGGCGAAGGTCACGTCATTGAATCGCCAGCCAACATCCGGGATCTATGGAGGCGCGCCACCGATTGGTTCGATCAGCATCTCGACATCGCGCGCGATTCAAACGGCGACATCATCATGGACAACCATCGCATTCGGTCGCGCGGGAATTGAGGCAAGAAGAGTGACAACGATCTTTGAGAGGACGAATCGCGACGCACATCCACCCGCATCGAGAACGCGTTCGCTGACCAAGCGCACTCTGTCTTTTGTCGCGATCGCGTGCCTGGCCGCACTCGGCCATCAGGTTCATGCAGCGCCACTCAAGAGTCATTCGGATCTCGGCGAGCAAGCCGACGTCGAAAGCGTTGGCTTGTGGACGACGTATCGACTCGGTGAACGTCTGTACTTCGAGCTGCCCAGCTCCGTGATCGATGTCGAGCTCCTCGCGATCAAACGGCGCTTCAAGGGCGAAGAAGCTTACGGAGACGTGGGCAAAGTGGGGCGACAGTTGATCCGTTGGGAGCGACGCGCGGACCGAATCGTCTTGAATGTGCGTCAGGCCAGATTGCTCGCGGATTCCCACGGGGCGCCGCTCGATGATCGATATCTCCCCTGGGAATGGGAGGCCGCGGGCGCATTTCCGGTCTTGTTCGAAGGTCGCAATCGTGCGCCCGTGATCGATGTCACGCCGCTGTTCACGAGCGCGATTGGGCAGTGGTTCGACGGTGAAACGGCGACCGACGGCATTGCGTCCCGAATTGACAGGGCGCGTAGCTTTCCCAAGAACGTCGTTGTGGCTACACGAGCGGATGTAGCGCGGGGCAGCGAGTCGGTGTTTCAGTTGACTCACTGGAACTTCGTGCGTCTGCCAGAGCGACCCATGATGTCCAGGCAGTGGGATCGACGTTCGCCGCAGATGTTTCCGGGCTTCTGGTCGGGTAGCCCGGAGCCTGCGCCAAATCAGCCGGAAGTGATGCTGCGGTGGCGCTTGGAGAAAAAGCATCCGGAGCGGGCGATCAGCGATCCCGTCGTGCCCATCGTGATCTATGTAGACCGCGCAACGCCGCCGAAATGGCGCCCATACATGCGCCGCGCGATCGAAGCGTGGCAGCCTGCCTTCGAGGCCGCAGGGTTCAGCAACGCCATCATCGCACGCGACGCGCCGGACGATCCCGAGTGGTCGCTCGAAGACGTGCGTCACTCGGTGTTGTTGTGGAGCACTCGCGAGCCGCGCATCGGGCGTGCGCTGGCGCAGGCACGTGGGATTTTCGATCCGCGCACGGGAGAGTACCTGCAAGTGAACGAAGGCTCGCGTGCGGGGTATCCCGATCACGAGAACAGCTACGTGAACTTCTCCGCGCGCTACTTCTTTCGTGCTGCGACGGTAGATCCACGTGCGCGCAAATGGCCGTTTGACGATGAGCTCCGCGGCGAGATCATGCAGATGATCGCGTCGCACGAAGTTGGGCACATGCTCGGACTGCGCGATGGGAGCTTTGGAAAGTATGTGTACTCGGTGGAGTCTGTGCGCTCGCCAGAGTGGGTTCGGCGCATGGGATTCACGCCGAGCTTGATGAACTATTCGCGGTTCAACTACGTCGCGCAGCCTGAAGACGGTATGCCGGCGGAGTTGTTGTTCCAGCGCGTTGGGCCGGCCGACAAGTTCTGGATTCGCATGGCCTACGCGCCCGGTCCCGGGGCGCCCACCGCCCTCGGAGGGCGCGCCCCGCG
>JAFAEQ010000021.1 GCA_023423935.1 Pseudomonadota bacterium
ATCACTCATCACTCATCACCCATCACCCATCACTTCCATCCGGAACTTCCCCACCACCCACCGATTGCTCTCCATACATCTCGATGCGGAGAAGTTGTCATGTCGAAAGAAGAGACTCAGATGAATCCCGGAAAAGCGGGGCCGAAAGGTGCATTGGAGGAAGCGCCCGCCGGCAAGCCGCCCTCGAGCGGCGCTCCGGGCGCCGAAGGAAACAACACGCGACGCGATTTCGTGCGGCTCGCAAAGCATCGCAAGGAGAACAAGGACGATGGCGCATCACCTTCGGGTGCCAGCAACGAACGTCATCGTTCATGACCCAAAGGACAGAAGCATGCGGGTGCTTCTGCCCTTCTGACATACCGCCTGACGATCCACTACGAAATCGACCGAAATCAGTCTTTGCTGACGTGCCGTAGTTCATCCGCCTGCGTTGCAATCAGGCTATTTGCCGTTGCGCACACAACGCCGCGTAAGGCCGCCGCGAAATGCGCAACTGCGGGGGGAACTGTCGTGCACTGGTGTCGTTGATTGGGTCCACACCCTCGCCCCCTACGCATGAGGATCCTCCATGAGCCTGGCATTGTTCGAAGACCGTGGCACACCCGTTTCCCAACAGCGCTTCACCTGGCGAGAACTCGCCGGCAAGCCCATCAGCAAGCTCGATGACGATGCATTCACGCGCGTGCGCGTGATTCTGATGAACGGCCTCGAGTGCGAGGCACTGAGATTCCAACATGCTGCAGCGCGCTTCAATCTCGACTTGCGGCGGCCGCTTGCGGAGATCCGCCGTGTCGAGCAGCACCAGGCGACGATGGTGAACTGGCTGCTTGGCGCCGATCATTCGCCGCTCGAAACCACGATCGGCTACGAACAAGTAGCCATCGAGATCACCGCCGCGCTCGCGCAGCAGGAACCCGACGATTACCTCGCGCAGAACTATCGCTACGGACTGCTCGAGGACTTCGATCACATGTATCGCTACTCCGCACTGCTCGATCGCCTGGAAGGCAAGGATTCGAACAACATCCTGCAGAGCTATACGGATGTGCTCCCTGGCCGGCCGACCGTAGTCGAACATCGCTCGCCCGAAAATGATCTGCGGCGTCCGTTCGACCGGACCAAGGCGGCGCCACTGACCAAGCTCAATGCACTGACGCTCACGGCAGCCGAGCATCAGACGCACGACTACTACATGAACATCGGCCCGCTTTTCGCCGATCCCGTGGCGCGCCAGTTGTACGCGGAGATTGCATCGATCGAGGAACAGCACGTCACGCAGTACGAGTCGCTGCTCGATCCCGGCCAGTCGCTGCTCGAGAACTGGCTGCTGCACGAAGCGATGGAGGTCTACAACTACTACAGCTGCGTGCAGTCCGAGACCAATCCACGCATCAAGGCGATCTGGGAACGCATGCTCAACTATGAGCTCGGACATCTCACCGCCGTCGCCGGTCTGTTCAAGCAGCACGAGAAGCGCGATCCAGAGGAGATCGTAGGCTCGAAGCTGCCGGACCCGATTCCCTTCGAGAGTCAGCGCGAATTCGTGCGCGACACGCTCGCGAACGAGGTGGATCTGCGCACCAAGGGTGCCGACTTCGTCGGCCTCGAAGAGGAGCCGCAGGAATCCATCGACTATCGAAATTTCATGAATTCGCAGGGTTCGCCGTCCGAAGCAGTGGCTACCGGATACACCTGGGCACCCGGCACCGAAGTGCTGAGCAAGAAAGTCGTCAATCTCTAATCGAGGAAAATCCATCATGCGAGAGTCCCCCGACGCCACCCGTCTCGGCATTAACCGCACAGGCATGCAGACCTCACCGAAGCACAGCAAGGAGATGCTGGAGAGCACCGACATCGTTCCGAGCGACGCTGCGGACGGACAATCGGTGGCGACCGTGCGTCTCGAGTACATCGAGGAGGCCGATCCGCTCGGTTCGATCCCGCCGCCTGCGACGGCGAAGGCCATTGTCAAGAGCGCGGCAAAGATGCTCACCGGCCGCCGTCCACAAGTGTTCATCGACAAGCTGGCCGAGCGCCTGGCCTTCGAGCGCGGGGGCACGCGACTCTACGACGCCGTGCTCGCGAAGTTCGACGTACACGGCGATGAGCTGCCGGACGTTACGGCCGATAGCATTCTCGAAATCCGCAACCAGGAGGCAGAGCACGCGCTGCTCGTTCAGGAGTGCCTCGAAACTTTGGGTGCAGATCCGACCGCGCAGACACCCTGCGCGGATCTCGTGGGCGTACAAACGATGGGGTTGCTGCAAGCGGCCTGCGATCCGCGCACGACGCTCGCACAGACCTTGAGCTGTGCGCTGGCCGCGGAACTCATCGATAACGCGGGCTGGGAAACTCTGATCGACCTCGCGCGCAGCATGGGTCAGGACGACATGGCCCGGCGCTTCACCGAAGCGCTGGAGCAGGAGGGCGAGCACCTGGCCAAGGTTCGGCGCTGGTACGACGTACTGACTCTCGAAACGACCGAGCTCATGTGAGGGCACGCTGTATGACCAGGGGCATCGCACTGTGGAAGGCCGGCCTCGCTCTTCTCGCGACAGCCGTGGTGTGTGCCGGATGCTCGACGCAGCCGCGGCAACCGGACATTCGCGTCAGTCAGGCACCCGACGCGAACCTGGCCTCATACAGCACCTTCGGATTTCCGGAACAGACCGGCACCGATCGTGGCGGCTATTCGACGATCATCACCGATGATTTCAAGGCTGCCGTGCGCGAGCAGATGGAACTGCGCGGGTTTCGATACGTCGCCCAGGATCCCGACCTGCTCGTGAACTTCTTCGCCGACGTTCGCGAGCGCCCCGCCGTGGGCTCGCGC
>JAFAEQ010000070.1 GCA_023423935.1 Pseudomonadota bacterium
GTCATCCGCGGCTTGGGATCACCTCAACAGAGGGGGCCGACATGCCGCGGAATCCCCGGCCGGCATGGCGCGGAATCGGGGGCCGGCATGCGGCGGAATCAGGGGCCGGCATCGGGCGGAATACGCAAGCGACTGTCTCGCTTGATGTCGCATTTTCGCCGAATAGGCGAGGCAGTGTTCCCGCGACAATCTCGTTGTCAACGCCGATTGAAAGGCTGATCGACCTCGACTGAAAACGCCGAAGGAAGAGGGACATCGTGGCGGACCCCTGCGATTGGGTTGAGTGGTGCGCACACAGTTCTCGCGCGATGACACCGCGATTTGGTTGGCTGGGTAGCTCGACAACGCACGCGGCTAATCTGCCGGTCGTACGTGCGAGTTGTTCAAACGCGCAAGCTAAACCGGCATCGAATGCCTCGTCTGGATCCAGCTACGGCTGATAGTGATCGAGAGCTTCCAGCGGGTTCTCGCCCGTGTTGCAGATGCGATCTGCTGACCGCCTCAGACCGCAAGGCGCTTAGTCCGGCCTCGAGGGCCTAACCTGGGACTGCGTGGCCGCTCGAGCGTGAGGGCGGTCCAGAATCGATTCAGAAGCGCAGGCGCCTTTGTGCGGCCCTTTCTGGATCGGATCGATCTGCCGCAGTGTGCGAGCACGTACTGATTGTGCCGTGGGCAAGCGCGGTCGCCGGCGTGCGACAGGTACTGAAGTGACATCCGGCACTGATGACGACTTGCTATTGGATGCGGGCGGGTCTTGCGGGGACGCCTCTGAATAGGCTTCAGACGGCTGCGGCAGAAAAAGCAAACCCGCCGTCTTTCGACGGCGGGCTGCCTGCCACCCGAATGGAGAAAGGGACGTAGGTCGGCAGGCCAGCTCGATCCTTGAGCTTGATTGCAGGCCACTCATTCCCTGCTGAGTGACATGCAACTGTGTGCATCCTGCACAGCCTGCCGATCCTCCCTGGGGGAGCTGTCGAACACTTCCCTGGTTCTTCAGTAGTTCCCAATGAGTAAAGCGACACCGCTCCAGCAATTCCCTCGCGATGTTCCATCTTTTCCGAAATTTTTTTCGCGGGCATCGCTCGAGTGTCGCTGACGTTTACAGCTCTCGATTTTTCGGAACGCTCTTTGTGTAATGACATCCCGATTTATCTCACCTTACTTTCGATTTTTTCTGATGCCTCCGCTGAGTTGGAAGAGCATCCAGTGACGCGAGCGATCTACTGAAGTCATTCCCAGTTGAGGTGCACCGTCCCGTAGCTCACGAGATGTCGGTAGGCAGCTGGCTCGCACCGCAGTGCGTGCATCTGCGAGCGCGGAGTAACAACTGCCATATTGGATTAATCATCCGGAGCACAGCGAAGGCTGTGACCGTCCGGCTGGTAACCTTTCTTGTGTCGCGACTGTGTCTGGCGATTCAACAGGGCATTCACTGTCCTGAATGGAACGACACGGGGCGCTCGCTGGTTTGTCACGGATGCTTTTGCCGACCGACTGAGTCGGCTAAGCTGCCGGCTTAATTTTCCATATTCTTCCGAGAGTTACACATGAGATTGACGATCTTCGGTTCCGGCTACGTCGGGCTGGTGACTGGCGCCTGCTTTGCGGAGGCAGGCAACAATGTGCTTTGCGTGGATGTGGATGAGGGGAAGATCGAAAGGCTCCGTCGAGGGGAATCGCCGATCTTCGAGCCTGGGCTCGATGAGCTGCTCAAGAGGAACATCGCAGCGGGTCGCATCAGCTTTACGACCGATGCCGCCGAAGGCGTGAAGCATGGCCTTTTTCAGTTCATCGCGGTCGGAACGCCACCCGACGAGGATGGTTCGGCAGATCTCAAGTATGTGCTGGCGGTCGCAGAGGCCATCGGTCGGAATCTGTCCGAGTACCGCGTCGTGGTCACCAAGTCGACCGTACCGGTGGGAACGGCAGATAAGGTCAAGGCGCGCATCGATCAAACGCTTAAAGAGCGCGGCGTGAACATCGAGTTCGATGTGGTCTCGAATCCCGAGTTCTTGAAGGAGGGCGCGGCGATCGCAGATTTCATGAAGCCCGATCGCATCGTGGTCGGTACCGATAATCCGCGCACTGCGGAGCTCCTCAAAGCTCTGTACGACCCGTTCACCCGCAGCCGCGATCGCATGATCGTCATGGATGTACGTTCGTCCGAGCTGACCAAGTACGCCGCGAATGCCATGCTGGCGACCAAGATCAGCTTCATGAACGAGCTTGCGAACCTGGCAGAGCGCATGGGCGCCGACATCGAGAAGGTGCGTCAGGGCATCGGTTCGGACCCGCGCATCGGATACCACTTCATTTATCCGGGCTGTGGCTATGGTGGGTCCTGCTTCCCCAAGGATGTGCAGGCATTGTCCCGAAGTGCCAAGGATCACGATTTCGATGCAGAACTTTTGAACTCCGTCGAGGCCGTGAACAAACGGCAGAAGGTAGTCTTGTTCGACAAGATCAGCCGCTATTTCAAGAACGATCTGAAAGGGCGGACGGTCGCCATCTGGGGCCTGGCCTTCAAGCCCAATACGGACGATATGCGCGAGGCCCCCAGCCGGGTGCTCATGGAAAAGTTATGGAAGGCCGGTGCGAAAGTACGGGCCTACGATCCCGTGGCGGGCGAGGAAGCGCATCGCATTTTCGGCGATCGCGACGATCTGGCCCTGGTGGATACCGCGCCCGAGGCGCTGGAAGGTGCGGATGCGCTGGTCATCGTGACCGAGTGGCAGGAATTCCGCAGTCCTGATTTCGATGCGATCAAATCCCAGCTCAGTCAGCCGGTGATCTTCGATGGTCGTAACCTGTACGATCCAGCTTTCGTGAAACGATTCGGTTTGAATTACTACGCAATAGGTCGAGGCGAGCGCTTGTGCTGATTCCCGTCATTCTGTCCGGTGGCTCGGGTACCCGTCTGTGGCCGCTCTCACGAGAGCTTTACCCCAAGCAGCTGCTTCCGCTCGTCAGCAAAGGGACCATGTTGCAGGAGACACTTGCACGAGTGCAGGGCGTCGAAGGCGTGGGGGCGCCCATCGTTGTCTGCAATGAGAGTCACCGATTCCTCGTGGCTGAACAGCTGCGCGAGATCGATGCGAAGCCGCAATCGATTCTGCTCGAACCCATAGGCCGTAACACTGCGCCCGCCGTTGCGATCGCTGCGATGGCGGCCGTATCGGCTGCGGATGCAGATAGCCATTCGATCCTCCTCGTGCTTCCCGCGGATCATGTGATTCGCAATGTCGCTGCATTTCGTGCCGCGGTCGCCATCGGAAGGAGGGCGGCGGAACAGGGCAAGCTCGTCACGTTCGGCGTGGTGCCTGACAAGCCAGAAACCGGTTACGGATACATCAAACGGGGCGCAGGCGAGGGCCCGACATTTCCCATCGCGCAATTCGTCGAAAAGCCGGATCTGGCCACCGCGGCACGCTACGTCGAGTCGAAGGAATATTTCTGGAACAGCGGCATGTTCATGTTCCGCGCGACCGCGTTCCTCGATGAACTGCGCTCGCTCGCGCCGGATATCTACGATGCATGCGCACAAGCGTTCACGGCAGCGAAGCACGATCTGGATTTCACCCGTCTGCCTGCGAAAGAGTTCGGTGCGTGCCGCAGCGATTCGATCGACTATGCCGTCATGGAGAAAACGCGTCACGGCGTCGTTGTTCCGCTCGACGCAGGGTGGAGCGACGTCGGTTCGTGGTCGGCGCTTCACGAAGCGGTTCCGGGTGATGACAACAACAATGTGTGTATCGGCGATGTTCTCATCGAAGATACGCACGGCTGTTATTTGCAGTCGACGAGCCGCTTGCTTGCCACCGTCGGACTGAAGGATCACGTCGTCGTAGAGACAAAGGATGCGGTGCTGGTGGCGCCGAAGGATCGCGTGCAGGACGTAAAGGCGCTCGTGAATCAGCTCAAGAAGCAGGGTCGTTACGAAACCTCGCTGCACCGCGAAGTCTTCAGGCCCTGGGGCAGCTACGACAGCATCGATTCGGGAGAACGCTTCCAGGTAAAGCGTCTGACGGTCAAGCCAGGTGCCGAGATGTCGCTGCAGATGCATCATCATCGGGCCGAGCACTGGATCGTGGTCTCGGGTACGGCGCGCATTACGCGTGATGACGAGACGTTCCTGCTCGAAGAGAACCAGTCGACGTACATTCCCCTTGGTGCGAGGCATCGCATTGCCAATCCAGGCAAGATCCCTCTGCATATCATCGAAGTTCAGTCGGGCACGTATCTCGGCGAAGACGATATCGTGCGCTTCGAAGATCGTTATGGCCGCGAAGGCCAGACGAGCTGATCAAGACTCAACCAATAGGATCGTTCACGCATGTCTGCGATTGCTGGCTTCAAGGCCTACGATTACCGCGCGCGCATTCCCCATGAATTCAACGCTGATGTGGCCTATCGCATCGGTCGCGCCTACGCCGAGTTCCTGAAACCGAAACGCGTGGTCGTCGGACGCGACATTCGTCTGTCGAGCAAGGAGCTGTGCGAGGCGCTGACCGAAGGTCTGCTGGATTCCGGCGTCGACGTATACGACATCGGACTTTGCGGCACCGAAGGTGTGTATTTCGCGACCTTCGCCGAACAGATGGACGGCGGGATCATGGTGACCGCAAGTCACAATCCGCCGGACTACAACGGCATGAAGTTCGTCCGCGAGCAGTCCCGTCCGATCAGCGGCGATACAGGACTCAAAGAGATCCAGAAGATCGCCGAAGCGAACGCGTACACCACGCCACCGCGCAAGGGCCAGCGCTTCGATCTCGATACGCGCTCGAAGTACATCGATCACCTGCTGTCTTATCTCGACCGCCCGAAGCTCAAGAAGCTGAAGATCGTTGTCAACGCCGGCAACGGCGGCGCGGGTGCCATCGTGGATCAGCTCGAGGCGCATCTGCCATTCGAGTTCGTGAAGATTCATCACGAGCCGGATGGCACCTTCCCGAATGGCGTGCCTAATCCGATGCTGGAGGACAATCGTGTCGCGACCAGCGAGGCGATCCGCAAGCACAAGGCCGATCTGGGTGTCGCATGGGACGGCGATTACGATCGCTGCTTCCTTTTCGATGAGACCGGTGCGTTCATCGAGGGTTACTACATCGTGGGCCTGCTGGCGTCGATGTTCCTGAAGCGAGAGGCGGGCGCGCGCATCGTGCACGATCCTCGTCTCACCTGGGCGACGGTCGATATGGTGAAGTCGCTCGGCGGCCAGGCGGTATTGTCGAAGTCGGGTCACGCATTCATGAAAGACGTGATGCGCCAGTCCGATGCCATCTACGGCGGTGAGATGAGCGCCCATCACTACTTCCGGGCCTTTGGCTATTGCGATAGCGGTCAGATCCCGTGGCTGCTGGTGGCGCAGCTCATGTGCGAGTCGGGTAAGACGCTGTCCTCGCTGGTGGGTGAGCGCATCGCCAGGTTCCCGGCGAGCGGCGAGATCAATCGCAAGGTCGCAGACGCCAAAGCTACTATCCAGCGTGCGCGTGAGAAGTATGAACCAGGCAGTCGCACGATCGACTTCACCGATGGTCTCTCCATCGAATTCGATACATGGCGGTTCAATCTGCGCTCATCGAATACCGAGCCGCTGATTCGTCTGAACGTCGAGAGCCGAGGAGATGCGGCACTCATGCAGGCGAAAACGGAAGAGCTGCTCAAGTTGATCGGCGGCGAAATCGCGCATTGATTCTTCTCGGGCGCGACCTTGTCGCGCCCAACATCGAGATCTGATCCTTTGGGCGATCCTCGGGCCTCACACAGGTCAGGGTCGCCCATGTATAGTGCCGCCGGGGGATCACTGCTGATCATCGATGCTGAAGGATGGCATTGGGATGTCGTTGTTCTACGCGGCTCTCATCGCAGGGTTGCTGGTATTGATCGCGCGGCAATGGCTGCCTCGTGCGCTACGGACGGCTCGTATCGGTGATGTCGCAACGCTGTCTGTCGCGACCAGGGTATTACCCGGAACACGCGATACGCCGCATTCCTCGATTCAGGACGTTCTCAGATTGCTCGCTGACGAAGAGGCGAGCCTCTCCGATGTATTGAAGCGTGTTTGCGAATGGTATGAGGCGGGCGATCCACGCGTGCGCTGTACCGTTTCGTTGCTGGACGACGCCGGTCGCACCGTGACCTCGGTCGTCGTCGGTGGTCTGCCGCAGAGCTTTGTCGATGCGGTGAGCGTCGGTACAGATACAACGGGATTTGGAACGGCCGGTGCTGCGCTCAGTCGCGGAACCTTCGTGTTCGCATGCGATATAGCGGCAGATTCGTCATGGGTGCGAGTGCGAGACGCAGCCGCGATGAGTGGTCTGCAGGCCTCGTGGTCGTTACCGGTATCGGCGAATGACACGAACGTTGCGGTCTTCACCGGTTTCCGGACGGCTCCGGGGCGGCCCGACTCGCTCGAGATCGAACGTTCGGAAGAAGCTGCAGCACTCATTGCAATCGCGATCTCGCATCATCGCGCCCGCAAGGCGTTGATCGAAACCCGCACGCGCCTGGAGCTCTCCCAGCAGATTGCACGCCTGGGATACTGGGAGCGCGACACATCGACACACCGATTCGTCATCACGCCTGAAGTCGGGAAGCTGATTGGAGCTCCGAACTCTCACGCCATCGAAGTGCCGCAATTGCTCGAGCATGTCCTCGAGGAGGATCGGCCTATCGTCATCGGTGCGCTGACTGAGGTCAGAGAGAATCGTCAGGAGATCGGGCCGGTGCATTTCCGCGTACGTCACGCGCGCGACGGAGTGCGTCATGTGGTCGTGCAGCGCCGCACGATTCGCGCGTCGACGGGCGAAATCAAGAAAGTAATCGGCACCGTGCAGGATGTGACCGAGCAGCGCCAAGCGGCAGCCCGCCTCGAACAGAGCGAAGAGCGCTTCCGCATGATGGCCGAGCATACCGGCCAGCTCATCCTCGATTGCTGGCTGGAAGCGGGCGAGGTCCACTGCGCAGGCGCGATCCGCGAGATCCTCGGTGATCGCGCGCCGACCGGAACGCTACCGACGGATATCTGGCGAAGGATCGTGCATCCCGACGATATTCAAGCCGTCCGGCAGGCCATCCGCCGAGTCCTGAAAGGTGAGCGTGTGCATGTCGGTTGTCGGATGCAGCGGCCGGACGGAGTCGTATTGGATGTCGAGGTGACCAGTTCCGCAATTCTCAACGAACATCGTTGGGCGACGCGGATCATTGCGACCGTCACGAACGTCTCGGACCGCCGCCGCGCGGAAGCCGAGCGTCAGCGTTACCTGGCTCAGTTGGCATTCCTTGCCGACGCGGCGCGTAAGGTGAACTCCGTTGCGTCAGTTCCCGATCTGCTTCGGACCATTACGGAGATCGCGCGCGACCTGGTCAATGCCAACGTGGCAGTGGGCAGGTTGCTGCCTGACGAATCGCATCGCGAGGGTTTCGTCAGCGTGGCGGCGTCAGACTCGTACGCCTCACTGACGAGCTCGGATTTCATCGGCCTTGCGTCGAGTTTCGAGACCGCATGCATCGACCCGATTCGCCGACCGCGCGCAGCGCTGAGCGACGACGAGGCGGTCGACACGCAAGCGCTCCTCGCATCGTCCGGAACGTTGATCGTGCCTCTGATGTCCTCCGCGGGCAGCGTTCGCGGCGAGATTCTGGTGGCAGACAAATACGATGGCGATTTTGCTGTGAACGATGAGCGAGTACTGGGCCAGCTCGCGGATCTGGCTGCCATTGGCATGGAAAACGCACGGCTGTACGCAGGACTCGAGGAGCGCGTCCGCAGCCGCACCCAGGAGCTCGAGCAATCGAATCGCGAGCTCGAAGCGTTCAGCTACTCGGTGTCGCACGACCTGCGTGGTCCTCTGCGTGCTATTTCAGGTTTTGCCGGATTGTTGCAGGAGCGTCACTACGACCACCTTGACGCCGAGAGTCGACACTACCTGGACCGCATTCAGGCGGGCACTTTGCGGATGTCCAGTCTGATCGATGATCTGCTGGAGCTGGGGCGTGTAACTCGCATGGAGCTGCGCCGAGAAGCAGTCGATTTGACAGCGCTGGCGGAGACAATCGCGACCAGACTGCGTGAACGATCGCCGGAGCGCAGGGCGCAGATCGACATCGAGCGGGGTCTCGCAGGCAGGGGCGATACGCGGCTGCTGGAGATCGTGCTGGAGAATTTGTTTGACAACGCCTGGAAGTTCACGGCTTCGCGACCCATCGCAAGGGTTCGCTTCGGGGTGCGTGAGGTGGAGGGCGAGCGGGCATTCTTCGTCGAGGACAATGGCGTAGGATTCGACGCGCGCTATGCCCCGAATCTGTTCGGGGTATTTCAGCGCTTGCATTCGAACGCCGATTTCCCCGGCACGGGAGTCGGACTGGCGACCGTGCAGCGAATAGTGCAGCGGCATGGCGGCAGAATCTGGGCCGAAGCAGAACTGGATCGCGGAGCGACGTTTTATTTCACGATGGCGGGGGAGTAGGAATGACGGATCGATTCATTCTGCTGGTGGAAGACAATCCCGATGACGAAGAGCTGACGCTGCTCAGCCTTCGCAAGAACAATCTGGCACACGAAATCGTCGTCGTGCGGGACGGGGTGGAGGCAATCGAGTTCCTGTTCGGTACGGGTCAGCACGCAGGCCGCGACACATCTCGCGTTCCCACGGTCGTTCTGCTGGATCTGAAGCTGCCGAAGCTGGATGGGCTGGGGGTGCTCAAGCGGGTGCGGGCAGACGAGCGAACCCGAATGCTGCCGGTCGTGGTGCTCACTTCCTCCAGTCAGGACGCGGATGTGATCGCGAGCTATAACCTCGGCGCCAATAGCTATGTCCGCAAGCCCGTTGAGTTCGGTGCATTCGTCGACGCTGTCAGCAGTCTGGGGCTTTACTGGGTCCTGCTGAACCGTCCGCCGCCACTGCATGCATCGGCGGGCTAGGAATCAATCGCTCGCCCGCGTTGACCGACTTGGGCGGCATCCCTACACTACGCGTCCCGTTTTGGCGGCCTTGGTCGTCAGAAGCGTTCTGAAGGGGCGGTTAGCTCAGCGGTAGAGCACTGCTTTCACACGGCAGGGGTCACAGGTTCAATCCCTGTACCGCCCACCACTTCCTTTTCACGACACGGTCCGGATCAGACAACCAAGCCGAAGGAAATCCTCCAACGGCAAGCGCGGATCGTGCACAGCAGCGACCTATGACCATCCGCACCCGATTCGCCCCGAGTCCCACCGGCATGTTGCATATCGGTGGAGTTCGCACGGCCCTGTTTTCCTGGCTCTACGCGAAACGTTACGGCGGCACCTTCGTGCTCCGAATCGAGGATACCGATCGCGAGCGCTCTACCGAAGAAGCGACGCAGGTGATCCTGCACGGCATGGAGTGGCTCGGCCTCAAGGCCGATGAAGGGCCGTTCTATCAGACGCGTCGCATGGACCGGTATCGCGAAGTGCTGGCCGACTTCATCAAGGCAGGCCAGGCGTACCGGTGCTACTGCACGAAGGAAGAGCTGGAGACGATGCGTAACAACCAGCTCGCCGCCAAACAGAAACCGCGTTACGACGGCACCTGCCGTCATCGCACTGAACCGCGTCCCGGCGTCGATCCGGTGATCCGCTTTGCGAATCCGCTTGAAGGCTCGGTCGTGGTCGAGGATGCGATTCATGGCAACGTGGTCTTTCAGAACGCCGAGCTCGATGATTTGATCATCGCGCGCTCGGACGGTACGCCCACGTACAACTTCTGTGTCGTCGTCGACGACATGGACATGAAGATCACGCACGTGATTCGCGGCGACGATCATCTGAACAACACGCCCCGCCAGATCAACATGCTCAAAGCGCTGGCTGCGGTACCGCCTGTGTATGCGCATGTACCCATGATTCTCGGCGCCGACGGAGCAAAGCTCTCGAAGCGTCACGGTGCAGTGAGCGTGCTGCAGTATCGAGACGAGGGCTACCTGCCTGAGGCGTTGCTCAACTATCTCGTCCGTCTCGGCTGGTCGCATGGCGACCAGGAAGTGTTCACGATGAGCGAAATGCAGCAACTGTTCGACATCAAGGACGTCAACAAGTCTGCTTCGGCATTCAATCCTGACAAGCTCGCATGGCTGAATCAGCAGCACATGATGCGCGCTTCGCCAGAGGCACTCGTGCCGCACCTGAAGTTCCAGTTGAGCTTGCTCGGCATCGATGCTTCCGATGACCAGAAGCTCGCGGCCGTGGCCAAGGCTCAGCAGGAACGCGCGAAGACATTGAAGGAGATGGCGCAGAACAGCCGTTTCTTCTTCGAAGGCGTCACTGCCTATGATGAGAAAGCGGCGAAGAAAAATCTGACTGCGGAAAGTGCGCCGGTGCTGGATGCCATCGCGAATCGACTCGCCAAGCTTGCGTCGTGGTCGGCGAAAGAAATCCACGAAGCAGTGAACGAGATCGCGACCGAGTTGAACCTGGGATTGGGCAAAGTTGCGCAGCCGATTCGCGTCGCTGTTTCAGGAACGTCGGTGTCGCCGCCAATCGATGTGACGCTGGAGGTGCTGGGTCGTGAGGTCACGCTCGAGCGCATTGCCGCTGCAGCGAAATACACACGCGCGTCGTGAGCATCATCGCGCGTCTGCTACGCGCGTCTGCTGAACGCGCGTCTGCTAAACGCGCGTCTGCGAAAGATGACTTCAAACAAGATCTTTTCTTGACAGTGCAGGGACCCTCCAATACATTGCGCGCCTCTCGCGTGGGGCTATAGCTCAGCTGGGAGAGCGCTTGCATGGCATGCAAGAGGTCGCCGGTTCGATCCCGGCTAGCTCCACCAAGCTTCACGTTGTTCGTGCGTCCCCATCGTCTAGAGGCCTAGGACATCGCCCTTTCACGGCGGTAACAAGGGTTCGAATCCCTTTGGGGACGCCATCTTTTCTCTCTCGCGCAGCTTCCTGCTGTGCATTCGAACTACCCCTTGGCATCCCATGTAGTCGTGTTCCTTCGACTGCGCCTGAGCGCCGAACGGGGCAGGCAGCTATTTTTATCGTTCTGTTGCTTCAGACGTTCTGCGCGCTGCAGTCACGCGTCGGAATAACTAACAATTTGTGTCACGTTGTGTGAACGAAGCGACTACGGACAAATTTCATGGATTTCATTGTCTTACAGCGCGTAGAGGCTTACTGACAGCTGAATCCGTCACCTCCTGCCGACAAACGGGTCAGGCGCGTTGCGTCGGCAATTCGCTTTCAGCGCGTCGCCAGGTTATTGATAACGTTATGAAATAAGGACCGGCGGCCGCCTTGGCACGCCTCTTGGACTACGTAGTGCTCCAGCGGGTACACAAAAACGAAGTCCACTATGGCAGCAGTCAAGGCGCTTGCCCTTGCGGTAGCGTGCGCGGCATTTCTTACGGGTTGTGGAGATGGTGGAGGTGAGAGTGCATCAACGCCGACACCGCCTTCGAATCAAGGGCCGTTCGGGCCGCCCGTGAGTCCCTCCAGTCCAGCAAGCCCATCAAACTCAGGTCCAACCATAGAAGGTGTGCCTGCGACGACGGCGACCGCCGGAGAGGCTTACCGCTTTCAGCCCAAGGCGTCGGATGCCGAGGGTAGTGCGCTTACGTTCTCAGCCGCCAATTTGCCCGCCTGGGCACGCTTGAACGGGACGACCGGGCTCATCAGCGGTACGCCCAAGGACGCCGATGTAGGGACCTACCCGGGCATTACGGTGTCGGTCTCCGACGGTACATCCAACGCATCGCTGCCCCCCTTTGCGATCACAGTCCAAGCCGTTGGGATCGAGGGGCGAGCCACCTTGTCCTGGGTGGCTCCCACTGAGAACACGGATGGGAGCTCGCTCACCGACTTGAGCAGCTATCGCATCCTGTACGGCAAGACTGCGAGCAACCTCTCCAAGACGATCGCAGTGAGCAATCCTTCGATCACGACGTACGTGGTGGAGAATCTGCCCGCAGGTACCTGGTACTTCGCGATCGTCGCTGTGAACAGCGAAGGGATCAGCAGTCCACCATCCAACGTGGCTGCGAAAAAGATCTGAAGGGGCAGGAGCGTTACTCGTCGTCCGAAACCTGCGATTGCGAATAGTTCTGAATGCCGAGCTGTTTGATGAGGCTGAGCTGGGTTTCGAGCCAGTCGATGTGTTCTTCCTCCGACTCGAGAATGCTCTCGAACAAGTCGCGGGATACATAGTCGCCAAGTTGCTCGCATTCGGCGATTGCGGCGCGCAGGTCAGGATGAGCCTGCATTTCCAGCTTGAGATCGCATTCCAGAGCTTCCTGCACACTCTCGCCGATCAGCAGTTTGCCCAGGTCCTGCAGATTGGGCAGACCATCCAGAAACAGGATGCGCTTGATGAGCTTGTCGGCGTGCTTCATCTCATCGATCGATTCCTTGTACGTTCGCTCGCCGAGCCGAGTGAGACCCCAGTTGTCGAACATGCGCGCATGCAAGAAGTACTGATTGATCGCGGTCAGCTCGTTCTTGAGAACCGCATTGAGATGCCGAATGACGGCAGGATTACCTTGCATTGCTGCACTCCCGACAGATGAGACGCTCGATGTGAGCGCGCATCTTCAGCGAGCGGATGTCGGCAAGGCAATGCCTAAAACGCAGGAGCGTCGGAAGAGGGGAGAAACGGAGTGGAGGCGCTCAGGCTGCGGCGGGACGGCGCGCAGACTCCAGGTGACCTTCGATGATCTCGTGTGCGGTGGACTCGCAGCAGCCGCAGCAGTTCGCTACGGGCAGATAGGACTGAACTTCCGATAGGGATTCGGCGCCGCGATCGACGACTTCCCGGATCTGTTTATCGCTGATTCCGTTGCACAAGCACACGTACATATCTGGAGCCCGAGGAACGACTTGAGTGGGATGTAAATACAAATGCGAATGATTGTCAATTAGATCCATCTCGGCTGAATTTTCTCGCTCGCCGATCGGTCAGGTCCCAGGATCGCAAACCCCGGTAAGCGGCTTGAATTTGCACAAATTCCAGGGATACGGGACTCTTGCCCGCATGTTGGGGGCCACCGTCTATTCAACCGTCGCATTGAGCTATGGGCTGCTCACCGTCTTGCTCGCCGCCCGCTGGGGTGGCGGGCGCTCCGGACTGCACATCGTAGGGGCGACCGCAGCCACATTCGTCTGGGCTGCCGCGATCGCGGCGCAGGCCTGGACGCAGATGCCCGATCCAACGATCCATCTGATCGAGCTGGCTCGGGATGTTCTATGGCTCTCGGCCGCGGTCCAGGTCTTCGGATCGGCGCTGCCGCGCCGGGTGAATCAAGGCAGCTTGCTGGTGGCTGGAGTGCTCCTGCTGGCGGCCACGGCGGCATCCATGTGGCCATCAGCCGGGAGCTTTCTCGGAGAGAACTTCCTGTCGACCGCCGCGGGGACGCTCGCCTTGATCGGGCTGACGCTCGTGGTCCTTGCCTATCATAGGACGGCGGAAGACAGGCGTGGTCCGTTGCGGCCTTTCGTCTACGGCCTCGGTCTTCTGTTCGCATTCGACGTGCTGCTGCATGTATCACGCGGTATCGAGGATCTGCATCCAGCGCTCGTCAACGTGCGGGGGTTCGTCGATCTGTGCGCACTTCCGCTTCTCGCGATCGCGGTTCGCAGCAATCCTGACTTGACCCTGCAGCTCTTCGTCTCGCGTCACATCATTTTCTCGATCGGCAAGCTCGCATCCATCGGCGTGTATCTCATCGGATCGCTCGCCATAGCGCGATACCTCCAGCGCTTCGGCGATCTGGTCGGGGTGGCATTCCTGCTCTTCGCGGCGACTGCCCTGGCGGTGATCGTCGGCTCCAGTCGTCTGCGCCGCAGCACCCAGGTTTTCATCAGCAAGAATTTCTTCCGTGCGAAGTACGACTATCGGGTCGAATGGCTGCGATTCATTCGCACGCTCTCGTCCACCGAAGACGAAGATTTGCGTCGTACCGCTGTGCGAGCGCTCACGCAGATCTTCGCAAGTCCCGCGGGCGTCTTGTTTCTGCGTGACGATAGCGGCGCGAGGTTCATCCCCATCATTGCCTGGCCGCTGCGCCTGGAAGCCGTGGGTGAGCTTGCGCCGGTAGCGATGGAGGAGGGGCTGCCTCAGTTCCTCGCGCGCAAGCAATGGATCGTCGATGTCGAGGAGTATCGCGAAAGCCCGGAGGTCTACGATGGCATCGAGTTGCCCTCGTGGCTTCTCAACCACGGCCGATTGCGTGTGGTCACGCCGTTGCTGCTGCTCGATAACCTTCTGGGATTCGTGGTCCTCTACGATGCATCTCCACGATTCGAGCTCACGTTCGAAGATCGCGATCTGCTCAAGACCGTAGGACGTCACGTCGCCACGCACATTGCGCAGTTCGATGCTGACCGAAAACTCGCAGAGAGCCGCCAGTTCGAGGCGTACAACCGGCTCACCGCTTTCATGATGCATGACCTGAAGAACTCGATCGCGCAACTGAAGCTGATCGTCGCCAACGCCGAGCGTCACAAGCGCAACCCCGAGTTCGTAGACGATGCGATCAGCACCATCTCGAATGCCGCCGAGCGCATGACGAGACTGATGGATCAACTACGAGGGCGCGCGGAAGAGAGGCTCACGGCGATCGACCTTGCCGAGAGCGTGCAGATCGCCGTCCAACGGTGCTCGAACCGGCAGCCTAAGCCCGTCATCGATGCGCTGAGTCCGGCGCTCGTTCGTGCCGATAAGGAGCGACTGATCGCGGTGGTCGAGCACATCATTCGCAATGCCCAGGACGCGACGGCGGAATCGGGTCGCGTGAATCTCGAGCTCACGCGCGGTCAGCGTCAGGCGATTCTGACGATCACCGATACCGGCGCGGGTATGGATGCCGACTTCGTCCGCGATCGACTTTTCAGGCCTTTCGATAGCACCAAGGGAGCTTCGGGAATGGGCATCGGCGCATACCAAGGTCGCGAGTACGCACGCCAACTCGGCGGGGATGTGGAAGTGCGCAGCAGTCCCGGACGAGGTACTTGCTTTACTATTAGGCTGCCCCTTTGGGACGATGCCGCGACACGAACGGACGCGTCGCGGACCGCACAGATGCACTAGCCAATACCGAAAATCACCCATGGCAGCAGAAGACAAACCCAGGCTCCTCATCGTCGAAGACGATTCTGGATTGCAGCGTCAACTCAAATGGTGCTTCGACCAGTACGAAGTGCTGCTGGCTTCGACTCGATCCGAAGCGCTGGTCCTGCTGCGTCGATTCGCGCCGCCCGTGGTGCTTCAGGATCTGGGGCTCCCGCCCACGCCGGAGGATGTGACCGAAGGCATGAATACCTTGCGCGAGATCCTGAGTCTGGCGCCCCAGACCAAAGTCATCGTGGTCACCGGTAATGGAGATCGCGACAACGCCGTGCGTGCCGTGTCTCTCGGGGCCTACGATTTCTATCAGAAGCCAGTGGACACGGAGGTGCTTCGGCTGATCGTCAGCCGCGCATTCCACATGCATACGCTCGAGGAGCAGAACCGGCAGTTGCGCGAAACACAGTTCCCTTCACCGCTCGAAGGGCTCATTGCGACAGACAACGCGATGTCGCGCGTGTTGCGCATGGTCGAGAAGGTTGCGCCATCGCCCGTCTCGGCATTGATCGTTGGGGAAACCGGAACAGGCAAGCAGCTCGTGGCTCGCGCCCTGCATGCGCGCAGCGAGCGTGCCGACAACAAGTTCGTCCAGGTGAATTGCTCGGCGCTGCCAGCGGCCGTTCTGGAGAAGGAGCTGTTCGAGAGCGATTCGGGAACGACCGAGAAACCGCCGCGGAGCAAGCTCGAGCTCGCGCAGGGCGGTACCGTGTTCATCGATGAGATCAGCGATCTTTTGTCTGCTGCACAGAGCAGGCTGCTCGATTTTCTGCAGACACGCGCGATCACCAAGGCCAACGGCGAGCGCGTTCCAGTCGACGTCAGAATCGTGTCGGCGACCAGCAAGGATCTGAAGGCGCTCGTTGCGGACGGTAAGTTCAACCAGGATCTCTACTACAGCATCTCCGAAGCGCTGATCGAAGTCCCGCCATTGCGCGATCGTCCGGGCGGCGCGACCGTTCTCGCGCATGCCTTGCTGCGCAAGTACAACGGACTTCACGGTCAACCTCGCCGCGGCTACACCGACGCGGCGCTCTCGGCCATCGAAAGCTATCCGTGGCCAGGCAACGTCCGTGAGCTCGAGAACAAGGTGAAGACGGCCCTGATCGTGGCGCAGGGTTCGCTGATCACACCGGAGAATCTCGGTTTGGAGCCGACCGGCTCGAACCATCTGCTCTTCAACCTGAAAGAAGTACGAGCCCGCGCCGAGCGGCAAGCAATTCAGCAGGCACTGACGATCGTGAACGGCAACATCTCGCGCTCGGCTGAGCTGCTGGGTGTGAGTCGCCCGACGCTCTACGATCTGATGGAGAAGTACGGGATCAAGCAGGACTGAGATTGGTCCGCCGCTTCGCTTTAGGACTGAAGATCAGCTGACAACGCAGCTGCTCCCTCTTACCATCGCGAAGAATCTCGATCCTTCGGATCGAACGAGACATAGTTCGCGGCAAGCGCCAAGTCGATCATTCAGTCTCAGGCTGTGTAAATGGGAAGTAAGGTCGGATCTCTTTGACAGCTGCAACGCTGCAGGGGGTGCTCCAGACCGCGGGAGTAATTCCATTGAATATCAGAGTACCGAGCACTCCGCGCGATCTCGGTTCAGCGAACGTCGGGCATGTAAACGTCAAGGCGGTGGCAAGCGCCTGCGTTGCCGGAACCCTCTTCTTTACGGTGGGCGCACAGGCGGAGGCGAACTTCAAGCCGTACGCTGAAGCGATCTACGCGCACAACAGCAATGTCTTCGCTCAGCGGTTCCAGGGATCGGAAGCGGCGTTGCTGGAAGAGCAAGGCGACTACTCGCTTTCTTACGGCGCGGGATTCGCTTGGTCTCAGTCGATCGGACAGCAGTTGATCACGATGGAAGCGAAGGGTCTGCGCACCGAATACCAAGAGTTCGACCAGTTGGATCACAGCGAGTACGACGGTGATCTGAGCTGGAAGTGGAAGCTGGGTAGACTCTTCGACGGCGTGCTCAGCTATACCGCGATGCAAAGAATGGTGCCGTTTTCGGAGACGCAGGAACTTTCCACGGAGTTGCTTCTCGAGGATACGAATCGCGCAACGGTCGGAGTGAATATCGCCGTCACGCCAAAGTGGGTAGTGGAGACGAGAGGGATTCGCACGGAAATCGACTCTCCTCGCGCCGGCGCGCCGTCTCTCCAACAGAACGAAGATCTTTTGGGCGCGGGAATAAAGTATGTCGGTCGCGCGCGGTTATCTGCTGGCCTTCAAGCGAGCAAGACCGATGGCGAGGTCCTCGGACTGCGCGATGTTCCAGATAGACGGTATGAGCAAAGCACACTTGAGCTCACGGCTGATTACGCGGCCACCTCCGTTTCCAGCTTTGGTGCGGCCTTGGGCTATACCAAGCGTGATGATCAGTTCAGTGGGGAAGTGGATGCAGTCACCGGCACGTTGGGAGTCCGTCGCGCCCTGACCAGGAAAACGTCCGTATATTTCCAGGCCGAACGCCTCCTGAGCAGCTACTTGCGGAACGATGCCGTGCAGACGGAGCTGTCAACGGGTGCCATGGCTGGCGTTTCCTGGCAGGCTACGGGTAAGACAGCTTTCAATCTCCAAGCCGGCTATAGAGTGAGCGAATTCCCAAATCAAGCGCTCGCAACCGTTGAAGATCGGAAGGACGATACGCGGCTGGCGGAGTTCCACATCAACTATCAGGTCACGCGCTGGCTGCTCATCCACCCGTTCGTGCGTTACGAGGACCGCGACTCGAATGACGCGATGTTCAGCTACAAGAACACTTTTGCGGGACTGCAGCTCAAAGCGACGACGCGTTAGGCCTTCGCTCCGCCGAAGGCGGCCACCGCTTTGGCGAGACCGTCCGCGACAGGTGTCCACGCCATGCCCAGTACCTCCTGGGCTCGGCTTACATCCAATCGGATCTCCTGCCGGCACAAGGCGAGGAGGGAAGGCGGAATCGCAGGAGGAACGAAGTGCTTCAGCCCCGTAGGAGCCGTTGCGATCTCGCTGAGCTTCAGGGGAACTGACAGTAGCTTTGTCTCGAACTTCAGTCGACGCGCTGTAACGCGTCGTACGGGCACCGCGTTGAGCGAGATCGCAAACCGAGTGAAGTACTCGTTCCAGGTGGGTGGCGTGTCGGTCGCAATATTGAAGGTCTGACCTCGCGCATTGGCAGTACGCAACGCCCGCACCGAAGCTTCTGCGATATCGTCGATATACGTCAGATTGCAATAGCCATCTCCTGCAGCGCCTAAGTCTCCAAGCCGGCGCGCACGCAGCCAGAGGGCGACGCGTTCGCTCCAGTGAACACATTCAGGCCCGTATTCGCATCCGGGGCGTAACGTCACGACCTCGGGAAGGCCATGTGTGAGTCTCTCCGCTTCAAGGCGCGCGGCTGCATAGCTCGACAGTTCTCCATGCGCTTGGGTCGTTTCGCTCACAAGACCGGTCGCTCCACCATAGACGGTCATCGAGCTGATGTGGACGAGCCGCAGAGGCCGGGCTTGTTGCTGAACAATGTCCGCCAATATTTGCATGGTGCTGACGATGTGGCTGGGGGAGCCCATTGTTGCGCTCACTATCCCATCACTTGCGGCCACGATTGAGGTCAGCGCGGGGCGATCGCTCAGTCGCACGATGCGATTCCACGGTGCTTGTGTTTCGAATCGTTCATCCACGGCAATGGGCATAGCCCAATCGCTGGCCGCAAGCAGAGTTGCGATTCTACGGCCGACAAAGTTGCCGCCACCGATGATTGTGATCCGTTGTTTCATGGTCATCGCGCCCAGGGCATGGGCTGAATGCTCTTGAATGAAGTTTTCATCTGCACGGTCGTGCTGTTCTCCATTGCATACTGAATGGCAAGCACGATTTCATTGTTGTGCAGACAATAATCGGATGGCATGGCAGACTCGCGATTCTCGAGGATCGCGGTGGCGATCTCCGCCGGGCCTCGGCAGAACTCCATTGGATTCGCTCCTTTCCTTGCGCGGATCGTGTTCGTTGCTTCTGGGAGTCGATAGCGCTTCGTCCATGGCGAGATGATCATCTTGCGTCGGATGTTGATCATTCGCTTGATGTGTACGGGCGCCTTGTAGTCCCAGGAGTCATCGACGTAAAGGATTCCTTTGTCGCCGAAAAGTTGGAACCGCTGATCGCGTGGCGCGATGATGCTGCACGTGAGGCGCGCGATTGCGCCCGAGGCGAATCGAATTACTCCGACCGAGAAATCAGGCGCGAGTCGATCGAGCGGCTCATCGGTCTCCTTGTCGGGATAGATGCATGAGGAGAATGCCGTGACGGAGACTGCCGGGCCAAAGAACGCCGTGAGCCACGTGACGTAGTAACCGGCGTGCTCGAGCGTGCAGCCGACTTCGAACTCGTCCTTCCATGGCCAGGGTCGACCTGAGTCGCTGAGCCACTTGCGATACGGCATCTTGTGAACGAGCCCGTCGTCCATCTCTGCGTAGACGAGTTTCACATCTCCCACGACTTTCTCGCGCAGCGCCTTCCAGAGGCCTTGCGCGGTCTGGCTAAGAACATTGCAGGGTGCGCAGGCAATCCGTAAACCGAGCTGCTGAGCCAGATCGTAGAGCTCCTGCGCCTGGTCGAACTGCATGGCGATCGGCTTTTCAGAATAGACGTGTTTGCCCGCAAGCAGACAAGCCCTTGATACCTCGAAATGGCTGTCTGGGTTCGTCAGGTTGATGACGAGCTGAATTGAAGCATCGGAGAGCACCTCGTCCAGCGTCGCACGCAGACAGCTCAGTCGATGGAACGAGGCGAACTCCTGGGCTCGCTTCGTATCGCGATCGTATACGGCAGCCAGCTCCAGCACCGGGTAGAGCGGCAGTGATTGCATGTAGAAATCTGCAACGAAGCCGCAGCCTACGATCGCGATACGCATGAAATTTTACTCTTCAGAACTCGATCGAAACGAAAGACGGCGGACCTAGACTCTGCCGCCGGCCAGGAACCACTCGGCTGCCTGCTGCAGGCCGGACGTGAGCGGCAGCCATCGCATGCCGAGCTGAGTTTCCGCCCTTGAGACTCTCATGCGGATCTCGTGTCGACACAGTGTCGTCAACCAGGGGCGTATGGGTGGCGCTGGGTGCCAGGCCTTGAATGGCCCTGCGCGGCTCGCGATCTCAGCGACTTTAAGGACGGGCGCTTTGATTTTCAGCTCGACGGTGAGCCGGCTTGGCGAGATGCGACGGACGGGCAGCGCATTCAGCGCTGTAGCGTACGCGGTGAAATACCCGTTCCAAGTGGGCGAATCCGGTAATGACAAGTTGAATGCCTTGCCCGAGCTCGATGAGCTCTGGAGCGCATTCACGACTGCGGTGGCGACGTCGTCGACGTAGACGAGATTGCAGATCCCATTTCCGTTGGATCCCAGATTCCCGAGCCTTCGTGCCATCAGCAGGCGCGCGATCCGATCGCTCCACCAGATGCTCTTCGGGCCATAGACGATGCCTGGGCGCAGAATCACGCGATTCGGATATGCGCCAAGGATTCTCTCTGCCTCGGCCTTCGCATGACTGTACGAGTCAAGATCGCCCAGAAGGGGAGCGTCCTCATCTACGTCGCCGCGAGCAGAGCCGTACGCAGCGAGGCTACTGAGATGCACGAGGCGTGGGGAGCGTGCGTCCGCGCCGAGTGAGTCCTTGAGTGCCTTCGCATTGGCAATGATGCTTTCAGCCGATCCAGCCACGCAGTTCACAACGGCGTCGCATTGGGAGAGGGCAGTTGCGAGGCTGGTTGCGTTGCACGCGTCAACCCTCAGCGATTCTGCATTTCCGATGGACGTGCCGCTGCGACTTCCAGCAATCGGCTCCGCCCACGAGCTCTGTGTCAAGGCGTGCAGTACGCGACTGCCGATGAAGCCACCGGCGCCTAGTACGAGGATTCGCTGCTTCATACGGAAACCCGACTGGCAGTCACTTGATGGTCGGGCTCCTCAGGCGTAGTGATCTGAGGGACAGCGCGCGCAGCCCGAATATCCGCTTGCACCTGCTTCGCCAACCTCAAGGCGAGCGCCACGATCGTAAGCGTCGGGTTCGCCTGGCTCGAAGTTGGAAACGTCGCGGCGCTTGCGATGTACAGATTGGGCACGCCGTGAACGCGGCAGTCTGCGTCTACGACGCTCGTCTTCCGGTCTGTTCCCATGCGTGCCGTACCCAGGTGATGACCGCCGTATGCGCCGTAACGCGTCATCTCGAACTCGAGTTCTTCGGGGTCGTACACGAACGTGCCCAGGCGCGAGCGCGTGAAATCTCCTGCGAGAAGCTCGATCGCACGCGTCACGGTACGCACGTCGCCTTGTGTGTAACGCCAGTCGACGTGAATTCGCGGCAGACCCAGGGGGCACGCCTTATCGCCCAGGGTGACGCGGCTTGCAGCGTTGGGTTCCTGCTCTGCGTGGAAATCCAGGCTGTACAGATTCGCCTTCGACTTGATGATGATGGAAGGAAACTTGCGATCTGCCAGCCGACGGTCACGCAGCATGTGCCATGCGAAGCCTGCGGCATCGAATGCACCGCTGAGAACGTTGCTGGCGTGCTGAACGAGCTGAGCGATCGTCGTGGGCTCAGTGCCGTGCAGGCGAATCCGATACTCATACGGGATGAAGTACTTCGCCAGGAAGAGCATCGAGAGGATGCCATTGCGATGAGCCGGATCCGTGATCCGAGGATGATGGAATCTCGCAATGAAGTTGCCGATGCCCGAGTTTCTCTGAGTCTCGGGCCGCAATGCGAAACGGCGGCGGCAATACGTGCCGTCGTCGGAAACATCGTAGCCGTGCGACACAGCGTGTAGAGGTCGATCAACCTTGATGGCACCCACGGTTCCAGCGATATGGCACATGTAGTAGCGACCGACCACGTCGTGATCGTTGCCGATTCCGTGAGGATGCACGTCGCGGTTACTGAGAAGTAGCCGAGGCACTTCGAGACCGCCAGTGGCGAGAACGACGCGATCGGCGATGACTTCGAACGTTTTGACGCTACCGCTCGCGCGTACTTCGAGCCATTCGACACGATCGCCAGCACGGTTCAGGCTGATACGCGTGACATTGGCGTTCAGGACGACCCGCACGTTCGCAGCGGCCTTGAGCTTGTGGCCATAGCGAGCGCCGAAGTTGGTCGGGCAGCTGAATCGCTCGAGAGTGTCCGTGGTGAAGTTGTCGCTATTGAACCCATCCAGCATGGGAGGCAGTGGGCGGGGGAAGGCTTCGTTTGCCCGATAGGCAAATTCGCCGGCTTCGCACAGTCGGTTCGCTTTCGGGTAGTACGGCGCGAGTGTGTCGTAGTCGATTGGCCAGCCGCTATTCGGAATGTAATCGCGTTTCTCGAAATCGATCGGATCGAACGGCATGCAGCGCCCGCCCCAGATCGTAGTCGTGCCACCAAACCTGCGTTGACGGTAACGATCAGGCGGGCTGTGGAGGCGGGGGTCTTCGACGGTTCCGGCATACAAAGCCTGGATATGTGCCTCGGGATCCAAGCCGCCGGATTCGAGTACGACAACATCCAGGCCCGTTGCGATCAACTCCAGGGCAATCGTAATGCCTGCTGCGCCAGCGCCGACGATGCAGATGTCTGCATGCAATACCTGTCCGTCAAGAAGTTCGGCGGAGTCGAATTTCATTACAGCCTTTGGTACGTAGATGAATTGCGAAATCTGTCGCAGTCTGCGAACCGGCGTCGCAAGAACGGCATTCTGCGGGCAAAATGCTGCAGGGTCCGCGACCTGATTCACGGAAAGACGGCGGATGAAGCAACAAGCTCAGTGGGGTCTCGCGCAGCGCGTTTTTGTATGAATCTGACTCATCACCTTGATGATTTCGACGTGTCTTCGTTCGCCTCGGTCGCGAATGATTTCGGGCACGAGCGATTCGGTTACGTGGTCACCCCAAACGTCGACCACATGATCCGCTACTACGATGATTCCAAGTTTCGCTCGCTCTACGCAGAAGCAGAGTATGTTCTGCTCGATAGTCGCTTCATGTCGTATCTCCTGCGTGCCGTGAAAGGTGTGCGCATCAAGGTGTGCCCAGGCAGCGATCTTACTGCGCATCTGATCAAGCACGAGGTGCGGCCCGAAGACCGGATCGTGCTTATTGGCTGCTCCGGGGAACAGGCGAGCAAGCTGGCAGAAATGTACAACCTGCGCGGCCTCCGGCATCACAATCCGCCCATGGGCTTCATCAAGTCGCCCGAAGCGGTGGAAGAGGCGTTGCAGTTCGTCGAGCGCCATTCGCCATTCCGTTTCTGTCTGATCGCCGTGGGTTCGCCACAGCAAGAGATCTTTGCGCAAAAACTCAAGGAGCGCGGTCGGGCAAAGGGTCTCGGGCTCTGCATCGGAGCGTCCATCAACTTCCTGACGGGGCTGGAGCAGCGTGCGCCGGTCTGGATGCAAAGGGCAGGCTTCGAATGGGCGTTCCGCCTGGGGCAGGACCCAAAGCGGCTCGCCAAGCGATATCTGGTGCGCGGACCTCGCATCTTCAAATTGCTGCGCAAACTGCACTTCGAGTTGCGTCCGGCTCCGGTGCTGCGCACTGCAAGCGCCTCGTTGATCACAGCGACATCGGTCGACACACAGCTGCCCGAATCGAGCTGATCGACGCTACCCTGACGAGTGCCGCGTTCGCGGCCGTGCTCACCGCGCATTTCGCGCCGCCCGTGTGTGGATTCCAGATGCGGTCCTGCAGCTTCATACCTGAGCGCTGTCTGCAATAGCGCTCTGTGCGAAAAAAAATCCCGACGTCAGCATTTTCAAGACGCGTGCGCCGATTGCTCTGATCCTTTGGCCACTAACATCGCGACACAACCATCAGACTATCGGAGGGTGGGGGCAGCAAAGGCCATTCCACCGGCGGCATGTTGTGCCGCACGCGCTTCCAAAGGTACGCATACGCGGCTGCCCCTTCTACGGCACGCCTCGCAATCGATCAACATCCCTGAGTCTAATTAGTGTCTGTGCGTAGTGCCCGCAGGGAACGCGGAGTGTTCCAACGGACTTGTGAGGTCTAGTTGACGCTCTCCAGGATGGATACGCGCGATGGCTTCGGAGTCGGAATTTCGCATTCCTTCGCTCGATGGCATTCGAGCCGTTGCAGCCACGATAGTGTTCGCGGCGCATGCCGGTCTTCACGACATCGTACCGGGTGGGTTTGGTGTCACTATCTTCTTTTTTCTGAGCGGCTACCTGATCACGACTTTGCTTCGGCTCGAGTACGAGTCGAATGGCACCATCAGTCTTAAACGCTTCTATCTTCGCCGGGCATATCGCATTTTGCCGCCGATGTATCTGGTGATGCTGTGCGTCAGCATCCCATTCCTCAGCGATCCGGCGATGCAATCCGTGACCTGGCAGGGTGTGCTGTCACAGGTCCTGCACGTCACTAACTACTTCATGATCTTCAACAGCGAGGATCACCTCATCCCGTTTACAGGTGTGATGTGGTCGCTCGCGGTCGAAGAGCATTTTTACCTCGTATTCCCCCTACTCATGCTGACTCTGGTCAACCGGATGAGCTATCCACGCGCGGCGCTCGCCCTGTTCGTCCTGTGTTTGGTGGTGATGCTCTGGCGCTCATACCTGGTGTACGTCGTCGGCCTCGAAGGCTTGAGCGTGGACGAGCCGTACACTTACCTCGCCACGGATGCTCGGTTCGATTCCTTGCTGTATGGCTGCATCATGGGCCTCTGGATGAACCCGGTCCTTACGACTGACCGACGGCGGCCCTCCCCAGGAACGGTCTTCATTCTTTTCGTGTCCGGCTGTGTCCTGCTGCTGTGGACGCTTCTGGTGCGCGACCAGGGATTTAGGGAATCGGTGCGCTACAGTCTTCAGGGCATAGCGCTCTTTCCGATCTTCTATGCCGCCATCATGCTTCACCGGTGGCCCATCTTCAGCTGGCTCGAGCTTCGCTGGATCCGCTGGCTCGGGACGATTTCGTACACGTTCTATTTGGTCCATTTCAAGGCGTTGGATGTGGCGCAGAAGCTGGTGGGACCCTCGCGGCTCGCAACCGCCATCGTCGGCTATGCAATCGCGGTCGCGTTCTCCTGGGCGATGCTCGAACTCGTAGAGAAGAAGATGGCGAGGCTGCGCAAGAGATTGCATCCCTCCAAGCCCTCGCCCCAAAGCGCAACTGGCGCCCCGTCTGCGCCGGATGTCGTCGGCTCTGCTCCCTTACGCCCGGCAAACCAGCGATGAAGCTGATCGTGTCGGAAGCCAGCTGAGGACCGTCCGCGCATGGCGGCAAGCAGGAAGGGATTGGCCACTCTCCAAGACCAGCAAACTGATTGAAGCTGCTGCGACCCATCGTGGGTCGATTGATCCGGGGCTACGCTCAAGCGCGTCGTACGCCACTTATTCCTGAGCGTGGGACGTAGTCGAGGACGGCATAAATTCGTTTCGACCTCGCAGGGGGCAGACGCCGTTTCTCCTTGCCTATCTGCGTTCTACAAGCCGCCATTGCGAGCGTGCCCTCAAGCTCTCCCGAGGGACTGCATTTCGAGTTGCCTGGTCCCCACCGCGCGTGCAAGGAGTCGAAGCGCCACTCACTACAGCTGCAGGCGTCGAAACACAGGTTCCGGAATCAACTTGATGATGACCATGATCCAGCGCCAGAACCACGGTACATAGAGCACTGGCGTTCCGCTGATCATCGCTCTTGCAATCGCCCGCCCAACGCTTGCGGGAGAGGCCCACAGAAAGCCTTTCTTCATTGCCGCAGTCATCGGCGTGCTCACGAATCCCGGCTTAATCGTGACGACACGGACGCCTTTGCGATAGAGCCGCTGGCGCAAACCGCTCGTGAATGCAGTCACCGTCGCTTTGGCGGAGCCATACACGTAATTCGATTGTCGGCCGCGATCGCCCGCAACGGATGAGATCACCGCGAGCGTGCCCTTACCCTGTGCTTCGAAGTGATTGGCGAGATGCGTGCAAAGCGCCATGAAGCTCAGCGCGTTGGTGTTGAACTCATCGAGCATGACATCGACCGATCCCTCACAGGCCTTCTGATCCGAGAGCGTGCCGTGCGCGATCAAGGCCATGTCCAGGCCGCCGAGCGTATGTGCTGCGCGTTCGATGACTGAGGAGAGTTGGCTCAAGTCACGGAGGTCGACTGCATGATTGCCGACGAGTGATGCGCCTCGTACTTTCAGGTCGTCCGCGATCGCTTGCACGCGCGAGGAAGAGCGGCCGACCAGAAACAGCGCGTCACCTTTTGCCGCGAACTCGCGTGCGGTCGCTTCGGCGATGGCGGACGTTGCACCTACGATCAGGATTCTTCTCATTGTCTCAAGGTCCTGTTACACGCCGCCAGAATGAAGATGAAAATGCAGGATCGATGTGGCGCGTGAAATCGCGCCATGTAGGAAAGTATTCTTGAAAAGCAGTCGCAGACATGCGCGCGTCCTTAGCTGGATAAACGGCACCTCCGCAGTACCGCGTGATGTCATCCAGCGCATCGAGCAGAGCGAGCGTGCGAGGTCCGCGATTCGGAAAATCGATCGCCAGCGTGGTGCCAGGTCGCGGAAACGACAACATGCCGGGCGACCGGATGTCGCCGAAGTTCTTTAGCACGAGCAAGAACGAGCCCATGCCGGACCTGGCGATTCGTTGCAGCATGTCGGTGAGAGCGGGAAGCGCAGCGGCGGGAGGAATGACACACTGATACTGAAAGAAGCCCTTCGGTCCGTAAATGCGATTCCATTCGTGAATGCTGTCGAGCGGATAGAAGAATGGCTTGTAATGCCACACCGCGTCGCGGCTGTCGACGCCTGGACGGTTGTAGTACATCACATTGAACGCGCGCAGGGACCACCCATTCACGAGCGACACTGGTGGTGTGATGGGCATGCGGCGCGAGCTAGTTCGAAAACGCTCTCCGTCGAGAGCGGGCAGGTGATTCCCTCGAATGAAGATCCCTCGTCCGAGTTTGCGACCCGATGCGGAACAGTCGATCCAGGAGACGGTGTATTCGTAATCGCGATCCGAAGCCCCGGAAAGCTCGAAGAAGTCGGCCAGCGTGCCAAAGCGCTGACTGTCACCGCGGATCCACGCGCCTGGCACCCGGCGCAACTTGAGCTGCACACTTCGGATGAGCCCCGTGAGACCGAGTCCGCCGATGGTTGCGGAGAAAAGATCAGCGTTTTCGTGCCTCGAACAGCGCAGGAGCTCTCCCGTCGAGCGCTGAAGCGTGAACTCGAGAACATGATTGCCGAAAGTGCCAGCGCGATGATGATTCTTTCCGTGCACGTCATTTGCAATCGCGCCACCGACCGTCACCAGCGCGGTGCCAGGCGTGACCGGAGGGAAGAATCCCATTGGCAGAAATCGATCAATGATCTCCTGGAGCAATACGCCGGGTTCGCATTCGAGGATGCCGGTGCTTGGATCGAAGCTCTGGAAGCGATCCATTGCACGTGTGCTGAGCAAGGTGCCGCCATCGTTCAGACAAACGTCTCCGTAGCTGCGCCCATTCCCGAAAGGCAGGAGCGATGGACCGCGCGGGATCGGTGCGAAGCGATCGGGCAGGGTGATGATGCGGTGATCGTAACGCGGCCAACGACCCCAGGACGTTCCAACTTCCGTCATTAGGCTAGATGGCTGCGAGGATGATGAAGCCCATGAGCCCAAGCACTGCCAGACTCAGCCGATCGCGCAGCGCGAACACGACGGGGTCGTCATGCATCTGGCCGCGAGTGGTCAGCAACCACACGCGACTGATCCAGTACAGGAGCAGCGGGCAGATCAGCCAGAGCGGCTTGCTGTGTTTGTAAAGCATCATCGATTCAGGGCTGTTGAGATACAACGCCATGACCAAGATCGTGCAGAAGCCCGACGCGACTCCCAAACCGAGCAGCAGTGGTAGATCTGTGGGCCAGTAGCCGCGACCGTGCCCCCCCATCTTGCCAGCCTTGTTCGCATCGTCGAGCTCTGTATAGCGCTTGACGCATCCGAGACTCAGAAAGATGAACATCGAGAATGCCAGTAGCCAGAAGGACGGCTGAATCAACGTCGCCGCGGCGCCTGCGATGATGCGCATGGTGTACAAACCTGCGAGCGTCATGACGTCCACGATGGCTGCCTTTTTCAGCCTCAACGAGTAGGCCCATGTGAGCACGTAATAGCCCGCTAACGTGGCACAGAAGAAAAGATTGACCGTAACTGCGATGGCGACTGCGCCCAGCATTAGTAGGGCTGCGGCCACCAGGCCTGATCGGGCCGACAACTCGCCGGAGGCGAAAGGCCGGAAGCGTTTGCGCGGGTGTTGGCGATCTGCCGCGAGATCGAGCAGGTCGTTGATAATGTAAACGCTCGATGCGCAGAATCCGAAGGCGATGAATGCGCGGATGCACAGACCCAGGACGCCAGGCTCGAGGATCGCGTGAGCCAGCACCGCAGGCAGAAAAATCAATGCGTTCTTGACCCACTGATGCAGCCGTGCAGCTTTCAGCCACAGCGCGATCGATGCGCCGCCAGGGTTGAACACGCGGCCTACGTCAGCAACCTTGCGAGCGCGATTCACCAACGAAGCGGAGCCGACGACGATTGCCTGTCGCGCCGACTGCCATACGTGCGCGTCCTTGGGTTCATTGCCAGCATAGTCGAAACCTCGCTCGCCGAAGCGCTCGACGAGGAGTCGACGCTTATCCTCGCCTGAGAAATTGTCTGTGCCATTGCTTGCCAGCACTTCATCGAACAGGCCCAGATGATTTGCGACGCTATCGGCGATCTTGCGATCGGCGGCGGTGACGAGCACGACCCTACGGCCCGATGCACGTTCCGCCTGTAGCCACTCCAGGATCTCCTGGCGGAATGGGAAGGCAGCTCCGTCCACAGTGACGAGCTTCGATACTTCACGTTTGAATGCGGCCTTACCACGCCCCAGCCACATCGGCAATGAAAGCAGCGAAATGGGCGAGCGACGAGCGAGGCTGAGCAGGCTCTCGTGTAGCGTGTCGACAGGAGTCAGCGTGCCGTCGAGGTCGACACACAGAGGAATGCTATCGACGGAAGTTAAAGCGTTTGCAGACATGATCGAACCAATTTATGAAGTCGCATTGGCGCTGGCGCGGCGGGGCGCCGAGAATTCTGCTGCTGACGCCGCTACAACTCCGATGAGAACAGCAAACCAAAGCGTAGCCAGGCGGCATAGAAGCGTCGCGAGAACAGCCGTCGACAAAGGTGCTCCCGCCTGAACAAGTAAGGCTGTCATCACGATTTCCATGCCGCCGATACCGCCCGGCAGGAACAGAGCGGCAGTGCCAGCCAACGCAGCTACTGAGTAAATGCCTATCGCGCTGGCGAGGCCAACGTCTAGCTGCAGAGCTTCGCAGATCAGATAAAGACCGGCCCCCTCGGCTCCCCAGGCGATTACACCCAATACCGCGCCGCCCGTGAGGAGCTTCGGTCGCAGCAGCTGCGCAGAAGAGACTGTTAGGTTTGCCGCGTGCGCAAGCCAGCGCCCAAGCCGACCTGGCTGGCGACTGGATAACCGCGAGAGCCAACCATGAATACTGCTGCTCGTTGCGGCCATCACCGCCACCACCGTCACTCCGGACATGATCAGGACCAAGGGCCTGTACGTGGGGTGATCAAGCACCAGCAAAGTGGCGAGCAGGACAATTGCTAGGAGGTCAAGTAAACGCTCCACGAAAAGCGTCGCGAGGCTTTCCGAATAGCTCACTCCGTGATCCCGCAGATAGAAGGATCGCACCGCTTCCCCCGCCTTACCGGGGCTTACGGTGAATGCGAATCCGCTGAGGTAGTACATCAGGTGTCGCGACCAGGGAATCTGGTGCCCGAACTCCCGGACGTAGCCGTGCCAGCGCTGAAATCGCAGCACATAATTGAGCGCCGAAAGCGCCAAGACACTCCCGCAGCCTGCGATGCCGAGTTGCACCAGCGCTGTTTCGAGCCTCCTGGCATCAACCGCTATCGCCAGGCCCATATACGCCAGTACCCCGATGGCCGAGACGAAGATAAGCACGCGTCTGCGCTTGGCAAACAGTCCTGGTTCAGCCGTATTCAACTTCGAGATCTCCGGGCTCAGGCCTGAGCATGAAGGGGCTTAGGGTAGCCGCAAAGAGACATAGAAAGAGTGCATTACTTCTCACCTGGATATGTGGTGCTTGGGCGCGCTTGGAACCGTGAATTCAAAGGCATTTCCGATGTCGTGCCGTTGTACGCGCCGCTGCGCCGGCTATAGTGTGGGGCACACAAAGCCCACCGAAGTATATGACTGAATCCAGCGAAGCACCTGCGACCGCTCCAGTTCTGGGTGAGACCAACACTGTGGGTGCAACCACCCCGCGTTCGCGTGCCACTAAGAGCGACTGGATCGTCCTGACGCTCACGATCAGTTCGTTGTCCCTCTGGTTCTGGCTCGGGTTTCCCTGGCAGCATCACAACGAATCCCTTGTCTGGGCGATTGAGCTGGCCCGGGCGAGCTTCTGGGACACGCTGGCCAGCAATCCGATCACGCCAGTCCAGACGTACCGTCCGCTTGGCGTAGCGATGGCGTGGGTCCTGTTCAGCATTACTCACCAGGGTATCTGGCTTCAACAGCTGGTGAATTTCGCCATCACTGCATACGCGTGGGTCTTGGCGTCGCGGAGCGTCCAGAATCGCATCGAGTTCGCGTGGCTCAGCTTTGTGTGCAACGCTGGCTTCTTCTCCGGTTACATCTACCTCTTTCATCTGCACGGTGTCTTCTATGGCCCGCTGTTTCTTTACCTCGCGTACTTGCTGATGCTCGATCGGCGCGAGCCGGAGATGTCTTGGCGAATGGGCCTGACGCAACTTGGCGTCGCGATCGTCGTTTCGTTGTTCCATACCTTTGCACTGCTGTTCTACGCAGCCTTCCTTGCGGGGACCTGGCTGCAGAATAGAGTCCGAGGCAAGGAAGGGGGTCTTGCGATCGCGGTGGCATGCGCGTTCGTGTCCGGAATCCTGATGAAGTTGCTGGTATCCGGCGCGCCTGGATTGGGCGCGGACGATCCCGTGCTCGGTTCCGTGGTCACCTACCGCGCGCTCGAGCTAAATGGACTGCTCTCTGCGTTATCGATCGTGCTGGCGGTTCTCACTGCCATCACGGCAAAACCGTTCGCCAAGTTTCGTGCGCTTGCCGCGCTGGGTACGCTGGTAACAGGTGCCGTGCTGCTATACCTCGGTCTTCCCGCCATATTTGCCTGGATTGCGGTGTGCCTGTGCACGTCGCTCCTTCAGCGAAATTTTGCGATGTCAGCCCTGATCGGAGCGACCGCACTTCTCTCGGTGGCGACCGCGACAGGGTCGCCCACATACGGACTATTCACGTTGATGACCTGCGTTTGTGTCACGGCGGACGCGCTACCCACATCGGATTCGATGATCGAAATTCTGCGAAAGGGTGCTGTGGCCGCGATTGCGGCTGCCGTTCTTTTGTTCGTGTCTCTTCGGGCGGACGTGCATATTCCCCTGGTGAGCAATCAAGTTCTCGCATTACGCGCGGAAGGGGAAAAGACCCAGCAGATGATGCAAGTATTCGATTGGATCGATGCTCAGCCAACCCTCAAGGGGCATCTGCAGCTGTGCCAGCCCGGTGATTTTCCAGTGAGATCAAACGATGCGATCGTGCGGACGTTTCGGGCGCCTACGCATGCATGGCCGTTCGATGAGTACGTAAAGGCGCGTTTCGGTCCCCGGGTTGCCGAGTTGCACCCCGAACTCCTGCTGTGTTTCGGGGGACAGCGACCACCAGACACATCGGTCGTTCATGTGATCGAGGGGCGCTGGGCAGGGGATGTCGCGCTGCTCACGCGCTAATTTGACCGAGAAGGCACCACGTAACCGTCTTTTCAGCGAGCGGTGTCCGACGGTTGCCCCAACCAGGCTGAAGATGGTTAAAGTTCACCGCTTTCATCGACGCACGATGTGTGTTTTGTGTGCGCCAGGAGCCAATGCGGCCCTGGCTCTGGAAGAGGTGTACGAGCAATGAGGTCCTTTGCGCAGCCCGTAGTCGCGGCCACCTCTGCGCGATCAGACACCCGAAATCGCGGCTTGGTCGGCCTGATGGTGTCGGTCCTCATCGTCTACCTCATCGTGCCGGAAGGTTTCGACTATTCCAGCCTGGCGAATGTTACGAGAACTGGCAGTGTAGTAACCAAACTCATCTGGCTGGTTCTGCTGGGGGTTGGGTTGGTGCTAACCCTGGGCAAAATGGGCAGACTGCTCAAAGTATTGCGGGCCATCAATCCGTTTCTCCTCGCGCTCATCGCTCTTGCAGCAATGAGCTTGCTCTGGTCCATCGACCCCGGAACGACGCTCAAGAGGGTTGTACGCCTGATCACGTTTCTCGTGGTTGGCCTGGCCTTCGTCGTAACAGGTTGGCATCCAAACCGGTTTCAAAGCGTGGTGCGGCTTGTCCTCACACTGCTGCTATTCGGGTCGATTGTTTTCGTTATGACCGCCGATCCTAGTCTCACGATGGAAACCGGCAATCTCGCTCAGCTCGTCAACTCGTGGCATGGGCTCGCGCTGCAGAAGAACTCGCTTGGGTCTCTTGCTGCTTTCGGCATGATCTTTTGGGCGCATGGTTATCTCTCCAAGCAAACCGGCTTGATGGCGACCATCTTCGGCTTCTCTTCGAGTGTCATTTGTCTGATTGGCTCGCGAAGTTCCACTAATCTGATGGCAGCGCTGTTTGGATTGATGTTCATCTTCATGCTGCTGCGCTTTCCTGCGGGGTTACGCCGCTACATGCCGTATGTCGTGGGTGCCTTTGCTGCTTTGCTCGTGGTCTATGCCCTCGCCGTACTGAAACTGGTTCCGGGACTGGACATTCTGCTGAAGCCGATCGTGGCTTTCTCCGGCAAAGATCTCACGTTCTCGGGTCGAACCGAAATCTGGGCGATCATCAACGAGAACATCGTGGCTCATCCATTTCTCGGAACTGGTTACGGCGCGTACTGGATCGGTGAATACCCTTGGTCTCCTTCTTACCAGTTCCTTACAAGGCTGTACTTTTATCCGTCGCAGTCGCACAACGGCTATCTGGAAGTGATCAACGACATGGGGGCCGTCGGAGGATTTCTCCTCGTCGGGTTTCTGCTGGTGTATGTGCGCCAATGTCTGCGGCTACTCAAGGTCTCACGCGCGCAGGCGGCACTTTACCTGACGATTCTGTTCTTTCAGCTGATCGCCAATTTGTCCGAGGCGCGATGGTTCAGCGCTACGAGTCCAGAGTTCATGATCGTGCTGCTGGCCAGTTGCTGCATGGCTCGCAACCTGGTTGATAGCAAGGCAACACCTCCGGCGCCACGCGTTCAACCGGCCAATGCAACAGATCCGGTGCGGCCTGTGCGGGGACCCGCTCGATGGCAACGTCGATGACGTTATGCCGCAGGAGCGAAGCTTTCGCTCAATCCACGAATGATGCCAAGAGCCTCACGTAGGCTGCCTGGTAATAAATCCCCGTTTCGGTGACTGCCCACGAATTCTCGGGGTATGCCTTGTTCCAGTCGCGATAGGACTTTTGAGGAGGCTGCCGCGTAGGGGGCATGAGGCTCGCGGGCACGCCATTTTCTTCAGCGTTCTTGTTCGGTCCTCCGACCACGTAGCCGGGGGGAGGGCCGCAAATCGACGTGCGTGCGTTGCTCCACGGAGAATCGGGGGTGAACCAGGTGTGGTAAGTCTCGTCGGCGGATTTCGTGGCGCCATACGAGTACATGTTGGTGAGGTAGACCATCGCGAACGGATTCACGCCGTGGAAGTAGTGCAGGGTGTCGAGCGCCCGCGTTCGGAAGCTGTCGGCGCGATCGGGCGCGATCGCGTAGCGGATGGCTTCCAGATTGGAGACACCGTAGTTCGCGCGCGGATTGTTGCTGCCCCAGTGATACTGGTCGTTATGCAGGTACGCCCGATACAGATCGTCGCCTGCTGAGAAGCCATACACCCGATCGGCATTCGATACGTCCTGCCGCTTGTCTTCCAGGAATGTCTTCGCCAGGTCCGGATCCGCATCCGGTAGAGTCGTGTAGAACAACAGCGCCTCGCCCTCTTCGGGTTTGTAGCGCGACCATCCGAGGTCGCGATAGGCGCGGGTAGAGCGGTAATTTTTCGCGACGAAGCGCTCGTAGGCCTTATTGCCTGTGTTCGCGAACAGGTAGATGGCAGCCGTGACGGCTGCTGCATCCTGCTCTTCAGCAGACAGGTCTGCATCCCCGGCGTGGACGACGCCGGTATCGCAATCCGTCTGTTTGCTCTCGCTGCGATGGTAGTTCCCCCACGCTGATTCAGCGTGCGCAAGCAGATCTTTGCTGTCACTCGCGAGCGCGGGGACGCGAGAGAAGACGTACGCGGCGTGTGCGAACATACCGCTCGCCGCGATAGTCGCGGACGTGCATGCCGGCACGTAGTACCGGGCGCTGTCGTCCGAGCTCGGCGGGTCTGCCTTTACGTACTCGATCTCTCCGACTTTCAACGCAACGCTGCCATTCGGATATTGCATGCGGCGCAGCCAGTCGATCTCCCATCGCACTTCGTCCAGCACGTCCGGAATCCCGTTTCCAGATTCGGGAATGTTGAAGTCATCGGTATACGCGGTGGGATGCTGCTCGTATGAAGTCAGCAGCTGATGAACCGGCTGCACCGCGAAGGTGACGTACTTGTTGGTGTCTCCGGCATCGAACCATCCACCGCGCAGATCGCGACGTTTTGCATTGTTGGATCGATCAGTGACGTCGCGAGCCTCCGTGTCCTGATTCTTGCCAAGGTAAGCAGCTTCATCGGTCCAGCATGCTTCTGCATGCGGCTCCTTTTTTGCGAATCCGCTGCGCTGGTAGAAGTACATCCGCATGGCTGCCTTCAGCGGCGCGCGATAGACATCCTGATCGATCGCGAATGTCGCTGATCGACGCTCGTGACGCGTGTCGAAGACGAAGTAGCGGCCCGGCTCTGTGATCGCGGAAAAATCGAACCACCAGCCGCGATCGCCTGAGAGCGGCTCTACAGCGCCGTCCTGCCAGGCAACTAACGGCCCTTCGATGACCACTCTCCCGTTGAGTTCATCGCGCAGCTGGTACAGCGGAGCCGGATCGAAGCCGTCCTGTTCGTCGTATCCGACCTTCGGATCCCGAATCACTGCAAACTTCGGATCAGCCGGACGATAGCCGAATTGATCGACCAGGATATGGTGATCGAACGGTACTTCCGCGGCGGCGCCAACCTCCTTGCGTTGCTGAAAATGATTGGGCCCAGTCTTGCCGAGTGTGGGGTCACGCCCGCACGCAGCAATGAGCAGACAGGTACTCGCAAGGAGGGTTGCTCGCGTGTAGAGCTCGCGAGACTTCGTCTCGTTCTTCTGAATCATGGGGACCGACGTCTGAGGTCAGGGAGAGACGGGTTCGGGCTCGTCCTGCAGTGCCGTCCAGTGCTCCAGCGTCGTGAACGTTCCCCCCTCGATGATCTCCCAGCCCGCCTGGATGCTGGTCAGATACTCGGAATCTGCGATGAGTCCTGACTGGTGCAATCCGTCGATGACTGCTTTGAGATCGAGCGTCATGTCTTCCGATCCGAACAGTCGGCCCTTGGTGGGAATGAGGAACAGTTGAATGACATTGCCCGTAGCCCAGTCCGCCTGACCGACCCAGAGTTTGAAAGTGTGCCCGTCGAAGGTCACCTCAGGGCAGGGTGCGTTGGTCTGGGGGCATCTCAGCAACTGCGTCGCGTAGTAGCCATCGTCTGCCATCCGCTGATTGATCATCAGGCTCGTCTGCGGCTTGTCTTCGCCGCCGGGCCGCGCTTTCTTGTGGAAGTAGATGTCCCAGAGGGCCATGTAGCGGCCTGTGTCGGGCGTGTCCATTTTCCAGTGAATTTTGGCCTTCGTGAGCTTCCTGACAGGGATTCCAAGCCGCTTGCGTGAGGACACGATCCCGTTACCCGTTACCCAGCCCTGTACGGACTGTGGATAGCCCTTCGGCGTGCCGTCGCCATTGTGGTGCTCGGCGACCACGCCCCAGCAGCTTTCGGAACGGGCCCAGAAGCATTGTTTGCCGGCGCCTGGGCTCTCGCTTCCCCAGATATTGTTCCGGAGAAAGAAGGCGCCATCGCTGAATTCCCGGGCATCCCAGTTGGCGCAGGTCTGCCACTCGGCCGTGTCTGTCGAGCACTTTCCCTGCGCGTTCGCGGCGCCGGCCGCCAAAAGAAGAACAGCAGCCCATCTTGAAAGGTTCATATTCTGGATGCCGATATGCCTCAGGCGAGGCCTGTGAGTCTGACGGCTGCCCCAGGAACGTCGCAAGGGGATCAGCGGTGCATTCGACGGAGCCTACATAAGACCGGCCGCGACGTTGCCGTCGCGGCCGTGCAAGGATCGCCAGATCTGCTGCTTCTTATTCCGGATCAGGCTCGTTCTGCAAAGCCGTCCAGTACTTGCTCGTCTGGAACGTACCGCCGTCGATGATTTCCCAGCCGATCTGGATGCTGGTCAGATAGTCCGTATCCGGAATCAGCTTCATGCCGCGTAGCCCGTCGATGACCGCCTTCAGATCCAGCGTCATGCTCTCAGAGCCGAAAAGCGAACCGTTGGTCGGCGTGAGGAAGAGCTGGATCGTGTTGCCAGTCGCCCAGTCGGCCTTGCCAACCCACAAGCGGAACGTCTGGCCGCCCCAGGTGACTGTCGGACAGCTGCCGCCGTTCTGCGGACAATTGGCGAGCTGACCGGCGTAGTAGCCATCGTCTGCGATGCGCTGATTGATCATCAGACTCGTACGCGGAGTCTCGCCGCCGCCAGGAGCTGCCTTGTTGTGGAAGTAGATGTCCCAGAGTGCCATGTAGCGGCCGCTGGTGGGCGTATCCATTGTCCAGTGCACCTTCGCTTTCTTGAGGTCAGTGACCTTGATACCCATGCCGCTGTTAGGCACCGTGAATCCGTCCCCTTGTGCCCAGCCGCGCACGGCTTGCGGATAGCCTTTTGGAATGCCGTTGCCGTTGCTATGCGTTGCCGTCACACCCCAGCAGCCCTCGTTGGCCGCCCACATGCACTGGCTCCCTGCACCCGGGCTGCCTTGACCCCAGATGTTGTTGCGCACCCAGTACTTGTCGTAGGTCCGGGCATCCCAATTTGAGCAGCTCTGCCAGACCGCCTTCGAGGTGGAGCAGGCGAGCGGGGTCGAAGTGCTTCCAGAACCGGAGATAGTCACGTTCGCGCTGTTGGGTGAACCCATGACGACGCCACCTGTGCCGCCGGTCAACTTCACGGTGAAATTTCGCGACCCGGAGAACGGCTTCGCATTGCTCACGGGAACGGTGATCGACTTGGTCGACGTATCGCCTGCAGCCCAGCTCAAGGTACCTGTCTTCGCTGTGTAGTCGGTCCCTGCCTTGGCGGTTCCATCTACCGTCGCATACGACATGGTGACCGCGGACGTTCCGCCGCCACGCTTCACGGTGATCGTGTGCGACCCCGCGCTCTGGCTGACTGAATAGGTCGATGCGCCGAGCGTTACGGTGCCAGGGGTCACGGTACTCCCGGCGCCACCTTTGATCGTAATGGTCGTAGTCGAGGGCGAACCTAAGCTGATGCCCTTGGGGCTCTTCAGCTTGAACGTGAACGTCTTGGTGCCGCTGAACGCGGTTCGATTCGAAATCGGAATGGAGACTGTCTTGGATGCCGTGTTTCCCTTTGCCCACGTAAATGTACCCTGGCGAATTCCATAGTCCTTGCCGCCGACCGCGGTGCCACTCGCAGTCGTGTAACTGACGCTGCCTGCTTCTGTTCCTGATTTGCGAACGGTAATGGTCAGCGAACCCGCCTTCTGGTCCACCGAATAAGTCGCTGAAGCGAAACTGGCGGAAGTGGTTGCGGCTTGGGTTGGAACGCTGGCACCGAAAGCGGTGATGCCGAGCAGCCAGAACAGGGCTGCCTGTCTAGATCGAATCATTCTCTATACCTCGTACATCGGGTGCCGGAAGCGCATGCGATTTCCAGCTGCGCTCAGCTCACCTATCGATGAGCTGACCGCGGCCAGAGCGAAGCCCCGGTAGGGGCGGGGTGCTGATGCGCCTCATTCCCGGCACTTGCAGTCCCGTCGAGCGGGAATGCGCTTTTGAAGAACCGCTTCGCATTCCTGTTCAGGTCAGGAATCCGAGATCGCGGGCGGGAAAATTCCTCAAGTTGGGGAATACGACGTCAAGATCGGCGTCGTTGACACCAAACCAACGCGACAGCGTGGCTGCGTATTGGTCGGTGGAAGTCGTGGGCACGACGCGGCCGCTGCCGTAGTCGTCGGGGCCATTGATGGCGAGGCTCGGCATCTTGCCGTAGATGCGGCCGCCAACGACCGCCCCGCCAAGCACGAAAGCGTGACCGCCCCAGCCGTGATCGGAGCCGTCGCCATTCGAGTTGAGCGAACGGCCAAAGTCCGATGCGGTGAAAGTGGTCACGTTGTTCTGCATGCCCATTTCGCCGAGGGCATTCCAGAACGTGTTTAGATTCTTGCTGAGGATCTGCAGCAATCCTTTCTGCGTCTCCAGTTCTCCGTTATGTGTATCGAATCCATTCATCGATACGAAAAAGATCTGGCGGCTGTCGCCGATCTTGGCGCGTGCTTTGATCATGCGGGCAACCTGCCGTAGCTGGGCGCCGAGATTGCTGTCGCCAGGCATCGCCGGAAAGTCGACGTTCACATCGCCAGCGGCTGCAAACGCGCTGTTGACGAGACTGACCTTGTCCTCGGCGTTGCGTTGAATGGAGGCGTACTCCCGCACGAGCGGATTGCCGTGCGAGAAAGCTTGATTGAGGATGGCCAGGGCAGCCTGACGACGCGATCCGTTGCGATAACCCCCATTGCTCGTCGTCTGCAACACCGGTGCGCCGTTCTCGCCAAGAACGTAGGGGATCGTTTCGCGTCCTTCTTGCCAGTAGTTGGCGCCACCCACGTTGATATTGCGCGCGAGATTCGCAACCTTGCCTTGCGATGCGAACAAGTCGGCCACCCGGCCCGCCCAGCCGTAGTTCTCCATCGAGTTCGCGATGCTGGTTTGCCACAGCGTCTGCTGGTCGATGTGAGAGAACAGTTGCGGAGGCAGCGCGACCGCATTCGCCCGAGCCTGCGCGGCCGTAGTCGGCTTTACGAGGGTGCCAACGTTGCCGATGACCGCTGCCGCACCCTTATTGAAGAGGGCTCGCAGTTCCGGGCAGCTCGGGTGCATGCCATACGTGTTGCCGTCGCCCGCAGTGCCGTTGAGCGACAGAAGCGTGCCTTGTGCCAACGCGAGATTGCCGCGACTCGATTTGTACGTTGCGTATGCGCTGCTCGAGCTCGGAACGATCCAATTGAACGAACTGTTGCCGCCTACGAGGAATACGCAGACGAGGGCTTTGTAACCGCTCAGATCGGACGTTGCCGCAAGCGCGCGCTGCATGCCGCCGAAAGTGGCGATTAGACCGGTGGAGGCCGCCGCGCCTGCGCTGAGATTGAGAAACTCTCGACGTGAAATGTTCTTGTTCATGGCCAGACCCTTCAGAACTGAATCGCGTACTGGGGTGAATTGATGACGAGATCGGCTGCTTCGATGACCCGGCGCGCGGGTGTGGAAGCGGGAATGCCGCTCACGTAGCTGACCAGCGTGCTCTTCATGGCCGCGGGCATGTTGCCTGCCATCAGCACCAGGTTGAGCTGCTCGACCAACGTCGCTGGCGTCGCTGCATACGCCTCCCATTGCTTGGTTTTGAGCAGTACCGTCGAGTTATTGATGTTCGATGAGTAGTCGATATCGACCCCCATGTATCTCTTGCCGGCGCTGTCGACAAATTGATAGGCCTGTTCCTGCAGACGATTCTGTGTCAGCACCAGAGTGCTTTCATTCGTGGTCTGGAATTCTGGCGCGACGAGCTTCAGATCACTCAACTCGCCGGTACGTTTGTAATCGGGCCGGAAGAAGTTGAAGACCGTGGGAGACTGCATGGGCGCCTGCGCGAACATCTGGTAACTGGTGAGCAGCACCATGTATTCGGCGACCTTGCCGGACGAATCCGTCGCATTGAACGCGCGCCAGAGATTCGTCAGACGAATGAGCGGCTCGCGTAATTTGCCGGTGCTCGAAACGTTGACGGCTTCCGAGTCCGTCAGGATTGCCTTGTAAACCGCGGCGAGGTCGCCCCGAACGCCCGCACCGTTATTGTTGAACACGGCTGCCACGCGCTTGACGTATGCGGGTGATGGATTGCTGGCCACGAGCCGTTGAATGAGCTGCTTGCTGATGAACGGCCCGACGTTCGGGTGGTTGAAAAGCGTGTCGAGCGCGATCTTTAGATCGGAGGCCGCAGTACCGCCCGCAGCAATGACTTTGCCGCCGATGATCGTCTTCTGGCCGGTGTCGTGATGATTTGCATACGCCACCATCGGATTGACGTAGTCGACGTCGTATTGCCATGAGCTTTCGCTGACGGAGCCGGAGCGTGGCTTCGATGCCCAGCCAGTAAACACTCGAGCGAGTCCTTCCACTTCGGCTTGTGTGAAGGTGGGGATCGTGCGTCCGTTGCTGTCGAGCGCGACGGTCCCGTCTGCATTCAGCTTGACGAGACCGACGCTGAACAGCTGCATGATCTCGCGCGCATAGTTCTCGTCTGCTCGTACACCCGTCGCCGTGTTGGGTTTGTCGTTGCGGAACATCGACAGGTACTGGCCCATTGCAGGCGAGAGCGTGACCTTCTCGAGTAGGTCGCGATAATTTCCGAACGCATTCTTGACCAGCAGGTCCATGTACGCGGCGGTTGCCTGGTTCTGGTACATCAACGGACCGCCGTTCGTGGACACGACGAAGAGTTCGGAGAGCGCGAAAGCAACGCGCTGTCGTAACTGGTCCTTGGCCGTTACTGCGTTCGTGAGCCACAGGTCATACCAGTCCGCGTCTTTGTTCGGAGTGGAGGGCAAGTAGAGGCTGGGCGCCGCGTTCGTCTGCTGAGTGAACCATTGCGAGTACGTCAGCGCAGAGGTCGCACTGATGTCATCGATGGTGGCGCCAAACGTTCCCTGCGAAAGCAGGCGAGCGGCTGCAGTCTTGCCAATGGCGCCGGAAGGAACTGGCGTGGGCGTCGGGTTCGTTGTGGGAGGCGGTTGCGTCGTGCCACTGCCGTTGATCGTCACTGTCGCGGTGGGTCGCTTGTTCAGCGTCGCGCCCTTCGGATTGCTCAAGGTGAGCGTCAACGTTCTGCTGCCGCTGAAGGCGGTGGCGCTGACCGGGATCGACACGACTTTGGTGCTGCTCTCGCCCGCCTTCCACGTGATGGTTCCCGATTGGCGCGTGTAATCGCGGCCAGCGACCGCTGTTCCATCCTTGGTCGCATACGTCACGCTCGCAGTCTTGGTAGCGGTGCCCAACCGCACGATGCCGACGCGGATCGTGCCGCTCGTCTGGCTTGCGCTGTAACTACTCGCAGTCAGGCCGAGCGTAGGTGCGGCTGCGGCTGTCGTAGTTGCCGCGCCGAGCGCGATAGTGGATGCGGAGGAGGCCGAGAGTGTTGGCGGTGCGTGAGCTGCAGCGAGCGTGGCGAGCAGCAACGACAGGCACAGAGATGTTATTGAGCGTCGCGATTCCATGATGTTCACCCAGTCCTGAAGTGGGCCTGCGGTGGGTCGCGAACGGAGAAGCGATCGACGTCAGATCTCGTTCAGAGCTCTGGCGGCAACCCCGCTATCTCAGTGTCAGAAGACCCAGACCGGAGGCTTTGCGTCCCCACCTCGCGGCGGGTTTGCCTTTAGCGCGATGCGAGTTAACTGTTAGTGATTTCTCTACGCAACCTGTCTTGAAGGAACGACGATTCGAGGACACACGTCATGAAATTCTTACCGTGTGTGTGATTGCAGTATGGCTTTGCGTCCGCTTCTCGATCAGATGCTTTGCCAGTAAGAAAGCGTTGGGCGTTGGATGAATGAAGCGCGAGGTCTTTGCTGTAAGTGGATCGAAGAGGCACGCATCGATGCATGCGCACCGATGTGATCAGCGATTAGAGTGCACGTGCACTGAGATAGGAGCGCACTCTGGTGCACGCGCCACGAAGATCATTCTCGAGTGAGGCGATCGGATCACTTGATGTGAGTCCGCTTAAGCCGAAATGAGAACGCCCCGCAAAGCGCGGCGTTCTCATGACTCGAAGTGTTGCGCGCGTGAGTGTTACTGCTGGTCGGGCTCGTCTTGCAGAGCTGTCCAGTACTTCGTGACCTGGAACTCACCGCCATCGACGATCTCCCATCCGATCTGAATGCTGGTGAGATAGTCATCGTTGGGGATGTAGCCCATGCCACGCAGTCCATCGATAACGGCCTTCAGATCGAGCGTCATGCTTTCCGATCCGAACAGCGGACCACTGGTCGGTGTGAGGAACAGCTGGATGACGTTGCCGCTCGCCCAGTCTGCTTTGCCGACCCAGAGCTTGAACGTCTGACCTCCCCACGTCACTGAAGGGCAGGGGTTTCCAGGAGTCTGCGGGCAATTCGCGACCTCGCCGGCGTAGTAGCCATCGTCGGCGATGCGCTGATTGATCATGAGACTCGTACGCGGCTTGTCACCACCGGCAGGGTTCGCCTTGTTGTGCAGATAGATATCCCAGAGTGCCATGTAGCGTCCGCCAGTCGGCGCGCTCATGGTCCAGTGCACCTTCGCTTTGGTGAGATCAGTGACCTTGATTCCCATGCCGCTGTTCGGGACGGTGAAGCCATTGCCCTGCACCCAACCGCGAACGGTCTGTGGATAGCCCTTCGGAATGCCGTTGCCATTCGAGTGGGTAGCCGTCACGCCCCAGCAGCTTTCTGAAGAGGCCCACATGCACTGGCTTCCTGCACCCGGGCTGCCTTGACCCCAGATGTTGTTCCGCACCCAGTACTTTCCGTAGGTTTTTGCGTCCCAGTTATTGCATGTCTGCCAGACGGCTGAGTTCTTTGAGCAGGCAAGTGCGGCTGTGATGTTCACCGTTGCGCTGGCCGGTGTTGCGAGCGAGGCGCCCGTCGCGCCACTCAGCGCAACGTTGAAAGCCTTACCGCCCGTGCCCGTCGTCATGATCGTGACCGGGATGGTCTTCGCTGCAGTATCGCCACTGGCCCAGCTCAGCGTTCCGGATTTTGCGAGATAGTCGATGCCCGCTTTGCCGGTGCCGTCGACCGTCGTGTAGCTGACGCTTGCAGCACCGCTCGCACCACCTGTGCGCGCGACCACCAGCGTCGCCGTGCTGCTGGTGTTGCTCACGCTGTAAGTCGAGCTGTCGAACGCGACAGTACCTGGCGTCGAAGCGCTGCCGCCACCGTTGATCGTCACCGTGCTCGACGCTATCCCGCCGAGCGATGCGCCACCGGTTGGTGCAGAGATCGTGACATTGAATTTCTTGCTGCCCGTAAAGGCTGGGGTTGTAGTGATCGCTACATCGAACGTCTTGCTGGATTCACCTGCGGCAAAGGCCAGCGTGCCGCTTTTGGCCGTGTAATCGGTGCCGGCCTTGGCGGTGTCATCGCGGGTCGTGTAGCTCACGCCGACGGCGTCTGTGGTGGAACCTGTGCGAGCGACAGTGACGGTCACTTTGCCTGTGCTTTGATTCGCCGAGTACGTCGCAGAGCCCAGGGAGAGCACGGCCGCCGAAGAGGGGGGTGGCGTTGTCGCAGTGCCCTGAATCGTAACGGTCGCGGACGCCGTGCCGAGGACGGCGCCACCGCCCGCGCCGGTGAGTTCGACCACGAAATCCTTGCTTCCGGTGAACGCGGTAGCCGCTAACGGAATGGTGATGGTTTTCGCCGCCGTATCGCCCTGAGCCCAGTCGAGACGGCCCGTCGTCGCCGTGTATTCAGCGTTAGCTTTCGCGGTACCGTCGACCGTCGCATAAGAGACGAACACAGCGCCTTCGCCGCCAGCGGTTCGGTTTACGGTCAGGTCGATCTTGCCCGCCGACTGTGTGGCGCTGTACGTCGCAGCGCCGAGTGACAGCGTGCCCGCATTCGTGACGGGTTCGGCAGTGGGCGGTTTGCTGGAGTCAGAATCTCCGCCACCGCTACATCCAGCGATGGCAGCCAGCAATGCAAGTGCCGCGAGGCGAGTAAGTTGCAATGATCTCAACATGAAGGATCTCGACGTGCAGTTCAGGTCCAGCGATGCGAGTGCCAGCATCGCGATGTTTCTTGTCCGTGCGTTGGACGATTGCCTTCTTTCTATAGTCAATTTGCCTGCCCCGCAATGTCTCAGAACCGCGACTCGTGGCCTCGTTGTGTGATTGAGTTCTCAACACGGACTCATTGCAGTCACGCGCGGTTGGCGCGAAACAACGCGGCGAGACGCTGCGAGAAAAGGGCTTGCCTCTCGGCAGTGGTCGCGACGTCGCTAGGCCGCGGACACCGATCGGAATTTGGCCGATGGGCGTTTCTGATCTGAAAATGCGGGACTACCTGACGACCGCGGTCGTCAGGTAGTGACAATTAATGGCAATTCTTGGCGCAACTCGGCGACGCGGAGCGACGAGTTGCGAGTGCGAACATTCGTCGAAGCGCCCGCTCGTTCATGTCAGGAATCCCAGATCGCGCGCGCTGAAGTTCTTGAGATTGGGGAAGACCACGTCAAGATCGGCGTCCTGCACGCCGAACCAACGAGCGAGCGTGGCCGCGTACTGATCAGTGGAGGTGGTTGGAATGATGCGTCCGCTGCCGACGTCGTCGGGACCATTCACCGCAAGACTCGGCATCGTGCCGTAGAACCTTCCGCCTCGAACCGCTCCGCCCATCACCATTGCGTGTCCGCCCCAGCCGTGATCGGAGCCGTCGCCGTTCGATCCGAGCGAACGTCCGAAATCGGAAGCGGTGAACAGCGTGACGTTGTTCTGAACGCCCATTTCAGTGAGCGCCGAATAGAAGGCACTGAGATTCTTGCTGAGCTGGTTGAGCAGTTCCTGCTGTGTGCCGAGCTCAGCGTTATGCGTGTCATATCCGCCATGCGATACGAAGAAGATCTGCCGCGAGTCGCCCAGGTGCGAGCGAGCCTTGATGGCTCGGGCAACTTGCTGGAGCTGGCGACCGAGATTGCTGTCGCCCGCGAACGAGGGGAACTGTGTGGTCAGGGTGCCCGCGGCCGAGAACGCCGAGTTCACGAAACTCACTTTGTCCGAGGCATTCTGCTGTATCGATGCAAACTCGCGCACCAGGATGTTCTCGTCCGTCGCAGCCTGATTCAGCAGCTGCAAGACCGCGTTTCGGCGCGCGCCGTTTCGATATGAGCCGTTGTCTGTGGCGTTCATGACTGGAGCGCCATCCGCACCGAGGACGTATGGAATGGAGCGCCGGCCTTCCTGAAGGTAGTTCGCGCCGCCGACGTTTATGTTGGTGGCGAGATTAGGCATGACGCCCTGATCGACCAGGAGATCAGCAATGCGTCCTGCCCAGCCGTAGCGTTCCGCACTATCGGCGATACTCGTTTGCCAGAGCGTTTGCTGATCAGAGTGCGAGAACAACTGCGGAGGCAGAGGAACCAGACCCCCACGCGCCTGGGGAGCCGTCGCAGGTCTCACCAGGGTTCCGACGTTGGCAATGACCGCTGCATTGGTGGCATTGAAGAGCGTGCGCAGCTCAGTGCAGCTCGGGTGCAAGCCATAGGTGTTGCCATCGCTCGCTGTGCCGTTGAGCGGAAGCAGAGAATTCTGCGCGAGGGCCAGATTCGAGCGGCTCGACTTGTATGTGTTGTAGGCGGCCGTGGAGGTTGGCACCACCCAGTTGAAGCTGCTGTTGCCGCCGAACAAGAACACACAGACCAGAGCCTTGTATCCAGTCACATCGGTGGTGGCCGCCAGCGCTCGCTGCAATCCGCCCATCGTGGAAAGCATGCCCGCCGAGGCCAGAGTGGATGCCCCGAAATGAATGAACTGACGACGCGAAAATTTCTTAGGCATGGGAACGATCCGTTAGCGCTGCACTGCGTACTGCGGGGAGTTGATCACTATGTCGGCAGCCTCAGCCACGCGAGCCCAGGGTTGATTCGCCGGAATCGAGCTGATGTACGAATTCAGCGTGTTCTTCATGGCCGGCGACATGGCTCCTGACATCAACACCAGATTCAGCTTGTCGACCAGAGTGGCCGGCGTGGCTGCGAATGCTTCCCAGGCCGCGGTCTTCAGCAGCACGCTGCCGGAGCTGAGATTCGACGAGTAGTCGTAGTTGGATCCGGCGCGCTTCTTACCCGTGCTGTCCAGGTACTGATAAGCCTGCCATTGCAGTCGGTTGGCAGTGAGCACGAGTGTGTTTTCGTTGGTGATCTGGAACTCCGGAGCGACGAGTCCTGCATCCGTGAGTTGCCCGGCGCGCTGGTAGTCCGGACGATAGAAATTGAAGACAGACGGTGAACGCAAAGGCGCCTGGGCAAAGAACTCGGAGCTCTGACGCAGGATATCGCCCTCGTTGTACTTGCCGTTCGAGTCGGCGGCGTCGAATGCACGCCAGAGATTGGTCAGTCGCAGTAGTGGCTCGCGGAGCTTGCCGTCACCTACGACGTTCACGGCTTCCGCATCGGTGAGGATGGCTTTGACGACTGCAAGCATGTCGCCGCGCACGCCACTGCCGTTGTTGTTAAAGGCGCTCGCTACTCGCGCCACGTAAGCAGGGGAGGGATTGCTGGTTACGAGGCGCTGGATCAACTGCTTGCCAATGAATGGGCCGACATTGGGGTGATTGAACAGGGCGTCGAGGGCGATCTTGAGATCCGTGGCTGCCGTACCGCCGGCCGGTACGAATACTCCACCGACGATGGTTTTCGCGCCGGTGTCATGATGGTTCTCATAGGCGACCATCGGATTGACGAAGTCATCGGCGAACTGCCATGCCTGCTCACCGCTGTTGCCCGTGGGCTTGGAGGCCCAGCCGGTGAATACACGCGCGAGACCTTCGACGTCAGCTTGCGTGTAAGTGGGGATCTGTCTGCCATTGGAATCGAGCTTGGGTGTGCCATCGAGGTTCAGCTCGACCAGTCCGATCGTGAAAAGCTGCATCACCTCACGCGCGTAGTTCTCGTCCGCGTGAACGCCAGTCGACGGATTCGGCTTGTCGTTGCGGAACATCGAGAGATAACGCCCCATCGCGGAGGAGAGGGTGACGTTCTCGATCAGCGTGCGGAAGTTGCCGAGAGAACTCTTCACCAGCATGTCGTAGTACGACCCGAGTGCATCGTTGCGGAACTGCAGATTTCCGTTTGCATCGGACACAACGAAGATCTGCGACATCGCAAAGGCGGTGCGTTGCCGAAGTTGATCCGGTCCTTTGACCGAGTTCAGCAGCCACAGCGGGTACCAATCCGTGTCCTTGTTCGAGATCGACGGTGAGATCAGGCTGGGTGCTATGCCTGCCTGCTCGGCGAACCATTGATCGTAAGTCTGTACGGAAGCGGCTGCGATGGAGCTGAGCGTGGGACCGAAGGTCGCCTGATGCAGCAAGCGAGAGGCGGCCGTTTCACCCATTGCGCCGGTAGGAATGGGAAGTGGCGTAGCTCCGGTGATGGTCACGGTCGCTGTCGTGGGGGTGCTCAGAGCGGCACCGCCGGTGACGCCGGAAAGCGTGACTGTGAATGTCCTGGTGCCGCTGAACGGGGTTGTGCCGATCGGCACCGTAATCGTTTTGGCGGCAGTCTCGCCGTTGGCCCAGCTCAGAGTGCCCGTCGTCGAGCTGTAGTGCGTGCCGGACGACCCGGTTCCGTTCGCGGTCGCATAGTTGACGCGGACTGCTCCAGACGAACCCCCAGTGCGTGTAACAGTCACCGCAACTGAAGGCGTGCCTTGCGTAACCGAATAGGCTGCGGCGGACAGCTTAAGGGCACCGGCCGTCGCACCTCCATTGATTGTCACCGTCGCCGAGCTCGGTGCGCCGAGAACGGAGCCATTGGTTGCATTCGACAAGGCGATCGAGAAGGTCTTGCTTCCCGTGAATGGCGATGTGTTGCTCACCGCAATGGTGAACGTCTTTGCTGCCGTATCGCCCGCTGCCCAAGTCAGCGTGCCGGTCTTTGACGTGTAATCGGTCCCCGCGGTGGCGGTGCCATTACTGGTGGCGTATCTGACGGCGACCGTGCCCGCCGAGCCACCTGTGCGTGATACCGACACGGTTAGCGAGCCGCTCGTTTGGGCTACGGTGTAGGCGGGAGACGAGAGAGTCAACGCTCCTGCTTCGGGCGGAGCTGCACTGCCCGTGATCGTCGCGGTTGCTGTTGCAATCTCACCGACCGAAGCGCCACCCGTCGGCGAGGAGAGCTTGATGCTGAAGTTCTTGGAGCCGGAGTACGGAGCTGTGTTGCTGACGTTGACGTTGAAGCTCTTGGCCGACGAATCGCCGCTCGCCCACGAGAGCGTGCCAGACGCACTCGTGAAATCGGTTCCGGCAACGGCAGTGCCCGGCTGAGTCGCATAACTGATCGAAACGGCGCCATCGGAGCCACCGGTCCGATTCACGCTCACGGTCAGCACTCCGCCGTTCTGGGCAACCGAGTAGGTCGCTGCGGAAAGGCTCAGGGTGCCTGCGCTCGTAGGTACTGCGCTGCCGCTCACCCGGATCGCTGCCGAACCCGGAGCTCCGATGGTCGCGCCGCCGCTCGTGGATGTGAGGCCGAAAGTGAACTCACGGGTGCCAGAGAATTCCGCGCCCTCATTCAAAGCAATAGCAACGGTCTTGGTGGACGTATCGCCGTCGTCCCAGCTGAGCGTGCCCACGGCAGGGGTGTAGTCACTGTCGGGTAAAGCACTTCCGGCCGTCGTTGCATAGGAAACAGTGACCACGCCGGCGGCTCCGGCGGTACGCTTCAGGTTTACGTCGACCGAGCCTGCGTTCTGCGTGACAGCGTAGCTTTCTGCGTCCAGCACGATCGTGCCGGGAGCTCCGGCTGCCGGCTGCGTCGGCGGGGGATTCGCCGCGGATGTGCCCTCGCTTCCTGAGCCTGAGCCAGAGCACGCGGTGAGGAAGAGAAGCGCGCACACCGACAGCCATCGATTCAGGTTCTGAATCATCCGAACATCCACTCTGAAAGTCTGGAATGGCCCGAGCCATAGCTCGAGGCGGGGTTTTTCAAACGTGGCCCTTATTAGCCTGACGGCGATTTCCCCGCAAATGTCTCAGAAGAGCGACTTTGGCCCACAGAGTGTGAGTCGCGTCGTACTTTCATTGCGCACGCACGTTTAGATGGCCAAAACACCGAGGAATTTGACCCTGTCGTTTTCGCGTGACAGCGACGTACCGACGCTGAATTGGGGAAAAATCTGACGCGAATGCGTCACAGATCTGAATAGTTCCCGAGGTTCTGTGCTGATCTTTCTGGGTCAGCCGCGATATGTGCGCGAGTAGGGCAGCCGTCGTCCTACTGCGGCTCCCACATGCCGCAGAGGAAGCACGACGTGCTTGTAGAGCGGTCGATAAAGGATCCACAACAACTGACCTGATTTGCTCAGGCGAACAATGGGTTCGCTGAGCTCCGTGTAGTGGTGTTTGAAGATCGACTTGTGAGCTCGAAACGGGGTGGGTGCTGCGGCGAAAATGCTGTAGCGCAATCCGATCTCTTGTTGACCGTCCACCAGGCGGCAGGGATACAGATTAATAAGAGGTGTGATTGCGAGCGTATAGGCGATTGGGCCGGTTAGCGCCAGAACGCCAGCCTTGCCCGTATCGCCCACGATCGGATGGTACGCGTCGATGTTTTCGAGGACGTTCTCGATCACCTTCCGCAGAAATGGATGACCCGGCGCCGCGATGAGGTGCCACTGCTGGAATTCCTGGCCGCCGATCTTCTGCAGTTTCTGATGCGTTCCCCATCCCTCGTACAGCTCACCTTTGCGATTTCTCCAGCGCGAGAGGAGGTATACGTCATCCTCGCGGAGTACCTCGTCGAGCGGTTTGTCCAGCGAGCCTTTGATATCCAGGTAGACGCCGCCCTTCGCATAGATGAGCAGATAGCGAAAGAGATCTGCTCGTGCAGCGCCGTACTTCGGATTGATCCGTTCGTAATAGTCCAGGATGCGCGGGCCGTATAACTCGCCGACGATCCTGGCCATGTCGTCGTCATCGTAGAGCTCATAGCTCCACGTCGGATTCAATGCGCGGATTTTCTCGATGTTCTGCTGGAGCGCAGGGGCCAGATCCTTAGTGTAGAAGACCTGATAGATCGTCTTCGGAATGCCAGTGCCTGGCGGGATCGCGGGTAGCAATTCCGAAATACGTGAGGAGACGTTGGCTGGCATGTATGAGATTTGTCGCCCGGCACCATCATGTCCGGTTTGTTAATACGTCTGCAAGCGGGTGCATTCTGCGTTACGTTCATCCGAACGTACTTCGAGCGTACTTGTAGAGTCCTAGAGCATCAGACGAGCGAAGGGATTCCCGCAAGGGCTGCGTCTATTACTCCACAGGCCGAGATATCTCACTTCGCGGGACTCGTCCGCGTTGTTGATGAAGAAATCCGTGGAAAGCAGATAGGCAGAGACAATCCGTTCCTCGCCATGTCGCAGCCTGTACGCAAGTGCGTTCTCTCCGGCCGACAATTCGAAGCTCTGATACATCGGCTGGATCAATCGCAGCATTTGCATTCGCCGCCGCGAAACGATCTTCTTTTCGGCCAGATCCGCTGCGAATTGCCGCACGCCTTCCGGATCGAGCTTCAGGTAGGACAGACGATGCTTTACTACCATCTCGATGACGTGCTCGTCTCTGGCGGTGAGAACTGCCCAGCTTCCCGCAGCGCAGATTGCGGCGGCCGCTCCAGCGAAGAACGTTCGACGCTTCATTCGGCACCTGAGGATAGCAAATGATCTGCCGCCCAAAGCGACATCGCAGAAAGCGTGAGCGTGGGATGTGTCGGGCTGGCGGTGACGAATGCGCTGGAGCCGAGCACCAATAGGTTGCGGATACGATGATGCACGAGATATCGATCGACGATGCTCCGCTCAGGGTCATTCCCCATCACGACTGTGCCTTGAATGTGCGCATCGCTGCCTCCCGAGGTGATATCTGCGATTCGTTCGATCGGGAGAGCCTGACCCAACTTCTCGATCATTTCGGGGATTTGTGCCATCGCTTTGCGCGCATAGTCCGAGTAGCCGATGAAGCGAGTTTCCGCCTTTCTGGGATCTTCCGTGTTGACGACCACGCAATTTTCCTCAAGAGGGATGTCGTCGAACAGGAACTTGAGAACTACGCGTTCATTCCAGCGTCCGCGATCGACTCGTATCCGGCCCGACGCAAAGAAGGGTGAGTTCGTCATCTCCACCAGTGCGGCGGCATGGTGGCGCCGATGATCTCCCTCGTAGAACATGTAGCCGAGACCCGTGACGAGCGTGCTGCCGTTGAATCCTTTGGTACCCTTCAGATCCAGAACGACGTCTACTATGGGTTTGTCTGTGAGTCGTTTGCCCAGGAGTGGGTGATCGATGTTCGAGCGCAGCAGCAGATGGGGATTGAAGAGACCGCTGGCCGCGAGCACGATCAGGTCGCCGCTGGCGCGTTCCATACTGTTATTGTGAAGGTAGGTCACGGCATTCGCTGTCCCTGCCTTGGTTTCCACCGCTTCGACGGAACTGTGCAGTTGCAGCGTCACGCGCGGGTCGGCGTAGATCTGCTTCAGCCCATTCTCGATCGTGAACTTCGCGTCGACGGGGCAAAGTGCGCAGAAGCCCGTCGCGCAGCACACGCCTCGCTGACCGGTAGGCGCGCTGGCTCGAGCAGTCGCCGCGTGAAACCACTGGTCCGGAAACTTCGTCTTCAGGAGCTCGTCAGCATCTGAGAAGCGGTGCGGAGGAAGAGGAAACGGTTTGGCCCGCCGCATTGGACTGTCCGTCGGACCTGCGATGGACATTATCTGTTCCGTCTCGCAGTAGTACGGCTCCAGGTCGTCGTAGCTGATCGGCCAGTCCTCACCGACGCCATACATCGAGCGTAATTTGAAGTCTCCGGGCATCATGCGGCTCCCGCCGCCGCCCCAGCACTTGGAGTTCCCGCCGAATCCGGGGCTCGTGTACCACTGCTTTTCGGGAGGTACGCTCACGTAGACCTGCGATGCCGGGATGCTCGATGCACGCTGATTCTGAAGTCGCCACGCGTTGTTATCGTGCCCACCACGTTCGAGCACCAGGATCCGGGCACGTGCGGGAGCGCGCTCCAGGTATTTTTTCAGGAAGAAGGAGCCTGCGAAGCCAGATCCGACAATGACGACGTCGTAGTGGGAGAGCATGGGGTGAGTAACTTGAGGCAATGCGCGCAGCTGCTGGTGTCGGTGTACACCTGACACCAGCAAAAAGTCGTGCAGTACGTCTCAGCTTCACGCTAGGAAGCAGCTACCTCCTCGCGCGCTCGAATCTCTCTGCGGGAAAGCCAAAACAATCCACCTACGTTGCAGAGTTCTCCAACGAGGACCGTGATCGGTGCGCCTACGACTCCGAGCCGGGCAATCATGAAGTGCCCCACGACCAGGGAAGCCGTCGCGGCCCCGGCCGTGACAAAGGTTTGCAACCGATGCAATCCGCATGCCGCAGGGAAGAAGTTCAGTTGGTCCCGGATCAGCATCACCAGGAATACTGCAGACCATGCAGCAACCAGTTCCGGCGTATGGTCGAAGTGCTTCTTCATCAGATGCTCGAAAATCCAGTCCTGGAAGAACCATACGAACAGGAAGTAGCAGCACGCCAGCGCCCCCAACCCCGCAGCGATCATCATCAGTCGTTTCAACAGCGATCGCGCGCCGTGGTGTAACAGCCAGGAAGACGCGGTCGCCATCATCAACTGAGAGATGCCGGAGGAGAGCAGATTGATCGGCATCATGAGCAGTCGCGTGGCCGCCAGCGCCGCGACAGCGCCGACATCGAGTATCGCAGCAACAACGTAGTTGTAGCCTTGACTGAATCCCCAGTGGGTGCCGGCGCCCAGGGCCGACCAGGAGCCCAGCGGCACCATCTCATGCCATAGGGCAGGCGATGCCTTCGGATTCCAGGCTTCGAACCGCCACAGCAGTCTCCTGAGAATCGTGCCGCCCACTAGCGCCGAGACGCACAGGACCAGCAGGGCGCCTACGGCAGGTGCCGGCATCAGTGTCGCCAACGGCACCCCAGCGAGCATCAAAGCGCCATAGCATGCATCCGCCTTCAGCGCATCGTCGGCCCGACGATAGGACAGCGTGACCATCCGAAAGAACTCGCGATACAGGGCGGCCGCGAGTGCAGCAACCGCGGCGAGGCACAAGATTGCGAGTCGATTATCGATTTTGCCTATCAGCCACAGAATGGCGATGAGCACGATCGCCGCCGCGCCCAAGCGCGCCCAGACCCGCTGCTGTCCTCTGTAAACACCTCCGACCAGATTGCTTCGCTCCTCGAGCGTAGCTTTGCTGATGTGCATCACCAGCGGAGGCTGAATGAATGCGCTCTGGAGCGTGGACAGCAAAAGGCTGGCCGTCGTGACGAGCACATACATACCGTACTCGGCATTGGCCGTGTGACGGATGAGGATCAGCCCGACCAGCAGGTTCGTCGCGGAGAGCAGTGCCTGCATGATGATGGCACTGCCGAAGAGGCGGGCAGACTTCCCGCCGCGGCCAAGTGAAATCACGGTTTTTCCCTGTCCGTGCGCACCCACTCGCTGGAACGCTGGGGCTTGAGCATCAGCAGGATTTTCCAAAGAAGGAACCCAGGTGCGCGCGCGAGGTCAACGATGCCCCGCAAACCAATACCGCTGAGCTGCCATCCGCGCAGCACGTGGATCGAGAGGCTCATTACGCAGGCAAGAGCGATCCACAACCATGCGCTCATCTGGGGATACCACAAAGATGCAAATGCAGCGGCCACCACCAGAGCCGCAACGTTCAGAGCGACGTACGACAGTGGCAGCACGAGCAGGTCCAGCGCGAGATCGAGGCATACGCGGCTCCGCTTGAGCACAGCCGTCCGCAACAGAGGCCAGGTCCGCGAACGAATCAGTTCGAAGCGACCACTCTCCCAGCGCTGACGCTGTTTGCTTGCGACTTGCTCGTTCGACACCATCTCGGCATCCGAATGCGCCTCGTCTGCGTAAGCGACGCGATAGCCGGCGCGGCCAAGATCGATCCCGTACTCCACGTCTTCGGTCAATGAAAAGGCACGATAGGGGACTTTCCCGAGCAGTTCGTGGGTCACGCACCAGCCGTTTCCGCGTATTCCGCACGATACGCCGAGCCGCTCGCGTGCTCTGGAACGCACGATGTGAAAGGCTGCTTTGGCGATCGTAATGAGCCGTGTGCGCCATGAAGCGAAGGGATTGAGAACGCCGTAGTGGGCCTGGACCGCGTGTTCTCCTTGCTCCAGCCGCGCAGCAAACGCCTCCAGAAGATTCGGGGACACCTCGGCGTCAGCGTCGATGACGACAACGGCTGTTGCGTACCCATCAAGTCGACTGGCGTTGAATGCGTGGTCGAGTGCGTAGCCTTTGCCTCGTTTGGATGTGTCGTGCCGTTCGAGAACGTGCGCGCCAGCATTGCGTGCGAGCTGAGCCGTGTCATCGGTGCAATTGTCGGCGACCACGACGATTCGAAAATGCGCAGCAGGCCAGTCGATCTTGCGAAGGCTCGCAACGGTCCTCGCGATGAGATCGGATTCGTTGTGAGCGGGGACAATCACGTCGAAGTTGATCGTCCGTGCCTTGGGCTTGGGTGCTTTCAATCTGCCCGAGAGCAGAGTGAGCACGAGCAGGTAGCCGCAGGCGAAAAGCGCAGGCGCAGCCAGTAACGAAAGAATTACGCCAACTATGGTCATCATGCCTTCGCGTACTCTTCGTAGCGCGAACCCCAGAATATGGAGAGCTTGCCGAGGTTGGCAGATGCTTTGACGAGCCACTGTGCCGCGATGTGTCGGCCCAATGGGTAGGTCAAAGGCACAGCAACGGACGCAATCGCCAGTTGAACCAGCGCGCGCATGAATAGTGTGATCCGGCCCGATAGCGTGATGGGTCCGTACTTCCCGGCGAGAGTTTTGCGCGCAAACTCCTGGCCGCCACTCAATGCGCGCTGCAGCAGCCATCTGAGACTGAGACGGCCTTTCTCGACGGGTTCGATGACGATCGCTTCATCGCTCCAGATCACGCGGGATCCGGAGTGCACCATGCGGATCAGCAGATCAGCATCCTCTCCGGTGGTGAGTCCATAGGCGACATTGAAGGGGCCGGGCTGAGCGCGAAGCGGTTCGCCGCGCACGATGACGTTGCCGAAACGCATGCGATTCAGTGGGACTTCGGTTCCCGTAGGAAGCCGCGGGAAGTCATAGAAATTGCCGCGGCGAATCCAGTTAGGCGCCTCGGCCGGTACTTCAGGCACGACGGGACCCAGAACGGCGTCTGCGCCGTATTTCTCTGCTGCATCCAGCAACTGTTGCAGCCATTCTTTCGGCGCGCGCTCGTCATCGTCGATGAACGCGAGCCAATCTCCGTTCGCCATCTGGACCGAGACGTTGCGAGTCAATGCGATGTTGCGTTCCGGCTGAATCGCATAGTGAATCGGGAATGCCTGCGTTCTGCTGCGCCAGTGTTCGGCTACAGCTCGCGCGCTGCCTGCGCTGTCGTTGTCGACGATGACCACTTCGTCCGGGGTCCGCGACAGATGGGTGAGATCCTCGAGGAGGGCCGAGAGTCTCTCGGCGCGACGAAAGGTCGCGATGCAGATGCTGACTTTCATTGCTGTTGACACTCGTGCACGCACATTCGGCCGCAACCAAAGCGGCCCACTTTGGCGACATCACCTGCTCAGGGATTTTCGCGCTTTCAGAAGTTGTTGATCACCGCGCCAATCACCTGCGCGCGCGTGGCGGCCGAACGCCGCAACAGATCCCGCACTGCCTTATGTGTGGTGTTCTGCGCACGGCTGACGATCAGCACTTCACCCGCTGTGGTCGCGACAGCCAAGCCGTCGGCGTATTTGTCGATCGGCGGGGTATCGAGCACGATGAACTCGAACATCGACCGCATGCTGTTGATGAAACGCGCCATACGACCGTCGGAGAGCAATTCGACCGGATTGCTGGGCAGCGGCCCTGACGTTAAGAGCCGCAGGCTCGGCAGACCGAAGATCTGTTGCAGTTTGAACGTATCGGTACTGTTCAACGCCTGCGAAAGGCCGTACCGGTTGTCCGAATTGAAAAGCACATGCTGGGACGGGTTGCGCAGATCGGCGTCGATCAAAAGCGTCTCTCGCCCCAGCTGCGAAAACGCAATCGCGAGCTCGGCAGCAAGTTGCGAGCGTCCTTCGCCGGACGAGGGGCTGAGCAGTGCAATGGCGCGACTTTGGGGGCCGGCCGCCGCGCCGTTCTGCAGCAGCAGCTCCGTGCGCAGCGCGCGCAATCGTTCGCTGCGTGGATCGTCAGAATCGTGGGCGAGGATCAGTCGCTCGCCGGGAATCAGAGGGACTCCATCGTCCGTCACCGGCAGCTGACGACGCGAGATGCTCTTGTTCAGAGCTGTCTCGATGAGGCTTGGACGTCCGCGCGATTGCTCGCGCTGACTCCAGGCGATCGCGTCGTCCACATCGTCCTGACTGATGAATCCCAGCTGCAATGCCGCATCTACGACATTGATTCCCTGTTGCCTGGCCAGCGCAGTGATCTGCTGAATCTGGTCCGGCGACAGCTTGCAATGTTCGATGATCGCCTGTCCGAGCTCGCTATCGGACAGATCGGCATCGGAAGTGGCACGCCGAGCGGTCACGCTGTAGCCGCCTTGCCGAACTTGATTTCGTCGAACTCGGCGAGCACAGGGACACGCAGGTCACGTTCGAAATCGTCGCGGCACCGAATGCGTCGCATGATAAGAATTTCATATGCGGCGGGCAGGGCCACGCCAAGGAAGAGACCGGCCATCACTCCCATCGCGAGCAGCTTCATCTTGTTCGGCTTGCTCGACTTGACCGGCGGGGTTGCGCGGCTGACGAAGGACACGTTGGTGTTCTTGCCCGCTGACGCAAACATGATCTGGTCGTAGCCATCCAAGGCGCGCTTGTACACGGCCTGGGCAGATTCGAGCTCCAGGACGAGCTTCGAGCCTTCGTCGCGAATCTTCCGCTCGGCGAGTACGCGCTGCCGCTGGTCGTCGACTGCTTTCTGCAGCTTGGCTTCGAGTCGCCGCGTCGTTTCGAGATCTGCAGCGCGACTGCTCGAGTAACTGAGCATCTCGCGGCTGAGAGCGCTCTGAGTGGATTCGATCTGCGACTTGAGCTCCAGCACTTTCGGGTGCTGTGAACCCAGGGTCGAGCGCATCTGCGCGAGCTGAGCCTCCTGCAGGGTGAGCTGACCCTTCAGATTCTGGATGAGCTGCGAAGCCAGTACATCGGACGTCGCGTTCTCGCCATTGGCGCTGCGGGCTTCGGCCGCTCGACGTTCGTTCTGAGCAGCCTGGAGCTGCGTTTCCAGGCCTGAAAGTAACTGTGCTTCCACGTCATTGGCCTGCACAGTGACGTCCGTAATGCCGGTCTTCTGCCGAAATTTGGTTACCTCGTCCTGGGCCAGCTGCACTTTTCGCTGCAGATCGGCGAGCTGTTCGGAGTACCGTTGAGCTCGCTCATTGGCGGGATCGTTGACCCAGCGGCGCGATTTCTCGAGGTACACATCGGCGACGGCGTTGGCGATGTTGGCCGCCTTGACGGGGTCGTGCGCAGCCGCGGTGAGGTACAGCAACTGATTGCCCTGGGCACCTTGGTAGATCTCCAGGTTACGACTCAGATTCTGTTGGACATACGGTCCGAGCGTGCTGCCGTCACCGCGATACCCGGCCGCGAACTCAGGATCCTGGTCCAGGTGAAGCCGCTCGATCACGGGCAGCAGAACCTCTGCACTGCGGATCAGATCGATCTGCGTGGAGACATAGCTGCCCAGTGCATTGATCGCGTATTCCTTGCCGCCTTCCTTGACCTCGTAGCTGATCATCAACGTCGCAGTCGAGGTATAGGTCTTGGGCAGCATCTTCGCGACCACGGCCGTGAAGATGCTCAGGACGGCTGCGATGATCAGGGTGTGATAGCGATAGGCCCAGACGATCGCGAAGATCTGGGCAAGGGACAAGCCAGGGCTCGAGTCCTCCTCCTGCGAGGGAAGGACAGGGATTTCAACCTGCCTCGGGGCGACAGGCGCAGCTGCAAGCTGCAACGCGCGTGTTGAGCGAATCAAAAGATGGCCTCTTTCACGGTGATGACGTCATTGGGGAGCACAGGGTCGCTGAGTTTGGCGCTCTTGCTGACCGTTTTGCCGCTCGCATCGATGCGCTTTAGTTCGATACGCCGGCGGCTCCCACGTTCGCTGATGCCTCCAGCGCGGACCAGAGCCTGTTCGACCGTCATGTTCGGCTCCACTTTGTAGCTGTTCGGCGCCCGGACTTCGCCGTAGATGAAGAACAGCTCGGCCTTGGGTACGAAGATCGAATCCCCGCCCTGCAGCGTCTGGGTTGGAAGGTCGCTGAGTGTGTTGTTCCTCAGAGCTCGCAGATCCACCGGGTATCGTTGAACCTGCCCGGCTCGATCCGTCCGCAAGACATACACGACGTCTGAAGCGTTCTCCGTCGTGCCGCCGGCCTGCGCCAGCACGTCGTAAATAGGAGTATGGCTTTCGATCTGATATCGGCCAGGAGTACGCACTTCACCCAGAACGGATACGCGCTGGCTGCGCGACTGCATCACGTTGAGTGTCACGTTGGGATCGACCAGAAAATTCCCGTCGCGGAGTGCCTTCTCGATCCGCTGCGCGGCCTCGGACGGCGAAAGCGTTGCGACTTGGACCGGACCCGCCAATGGAACCGCGATCGTCCCGTCGTCTGCAACGAGCGTGGTGGTGGTCATGTCGGGCTGGCCATAAACCTGAATCGTTACCGTATCCCCCGCGCCCAGCTGTACCAAGCGTCGGGAGGTCGACTCCTCTGATCCCGGATCAGCTGCGGCTTGTTGCGCCAACGCCGGCATGATGGTGGTGACCAGCACTTGAAGGGCGAGCAGCAGGGTGGTTCCGAGCATCGTGATGCCCAAAGAACGTCTCGTCACGTTTCCTCGTCCTCAGAAAAGCAGATAGCGGCAGCGACAGAAATAGCTCACGATCGAGCATACGGCGGGTCGCTCGACGGCTAGCCACAAACATAATACACGCCCGTCGAGTCGAAAATTCTAGGCTCCGACGGTAGCATCCGCCGTGCGGTGCGTCACGCCGCCACAAGGCAGATCAGCGACGGCCCCACTCGATAACTCAAAGAACGGGAGTTGGTCCTCGAATGCGTTCGTATGTAGGTCGAATACTCGTCGTAATCGCGATGTCGATACTGAGTGCTTGCTCACGAGAGCCTTCGGGCGATTCGGTGGCGCCGCAAGGTCAGTGGATCAGCTTGTTCAATGGCAAGGATCTCGACGGATGGGTTGTGAAGATCCGCGGGCGTGCACTTGGCGACGACCCCATGAGGACCTTTCGCGTCGTCGACGGCGCGCTTCGAGTCGACTACTCGGACTATCGCGACTTTGGAACCAGCAACGGCATGCTGATCTATAACCGACCGCTGGCCCGCTATTGGCTGCGTGCCGAGTATCGGTTCATCGGCGAGCAGCCTGCAGGCGCTCCCGCCTGGGCGTTTCGGGATAGCGGGATCCAGCTCCACGGCCAGATACCCGACAGCCTGGAGTTGGATCAGGAATTCCCGGTGGGGCTCGAGATCAACCTCATCGGTGGCAAGTTGCTGGGCCGGGCCCGTCCGACGGGCAACGTGTGCACCTCTGGCGTCACGATTGAGCTCGCCGGCTCGCGGATGAAGGAAAAATGTAGCTCGACGAGCGATGCGACCATCCGTCTGCCGGATCAATGGGTGCGTATCGAGGCCCGGATCGATGACGCCGACATCGAGCATTGGGTCAATGGCAGATCCGCAGTGAAGTATGCGAACCCGGTTCTCGATCCCGCGGACCCGCTCGCCACCGTTCTGCTGAGCAATGGCCAAAATCCGAGCCTGAAGTCCGGCTATCTCTCGGTGCAGTCAAACGGTGCCCCGATCGAGTTTCGCAAGATCGAGATCCTGCCCATCTCGGCGCTTTAGGCGCTCAAGTCACGAGCCGGATCACCTCGTCGTACTGGTCTTGAAGTCTTGCGCGGTTTCCGTGTGCCGTTTCAGCAATCCGCGCCTCCAATTCAACCCGTTCAGACAACAGATGCTGAAAGTGGTCCAGGATCGTCTGCCGGTTCAGATGTTCGAGTTCCTGGCAGTAGTTTCCCAGGCCCATGCTGGTCATGACGGCCAGATTCTTCGTCTCATGCGACAGGGAAACGCAGGCCTTGCCGAGGAACAGGCTGAGTACGATGTTGTGAAAGCGCGTGGCGACGAGCACATCGATTTGTGCGAGTTGCGTGAACAATTCTTGATAGGAGCCGATCGGTTCGTTCGTGAAGTGAGCTGCTGAGGTGTCGAAGCCACGCTGCTGCAGCGCCCGAACGACGTCACTGCGTACCTCGTCGTCATAGGCCAAGTCTCCAGCAAGCAGCCGCACGCTATGTCCCTGGGCGACTGACCATTCAATGAAAGAGCAGAGAGTGTCGAGATAGCCGGCATACTCTTTGGCGTCGTCCGCGCCTGCTTCGCCACGATTCCGGTAGTTGTAGACGCCCACCCCGATTCGCAGGTGTTGCGGGTCGGCAGGCTCGGTCGTGAGTGCGGGCGGCGGCAGGCTGAATGCGAGATCCGGAAAGACGACGCCTTTGGCGCCCGCACCGATGGCTTCGATGCGCTCCTTGGAGTGCTCGTCGCGGAATGAACAGAAGTGTGTCAGATCGACCGCATGCCGGATGAAAAAGCGGGCGGCGGAACTCGCCATCGCTTCGGTGCCCACGCTCAGGAAAATGACCTTACGTCCGCGCAGCCTGCTTGCGACCGTCCATTTGAATAGTTCGTAAGGCAGTCCGAGCGCACCCTCACCGTTGTCAGTGAGAATTCCGGTGCCTGCAACAACGAGCGCGTCGTAGCGCCCGGCTTCGCGCCACGCGCGCCACCATGCACGCGCTTCCACTCCGGCCCACCAGAGCTTGCGCAGGATCCTCGGCAGGTTTGGAGCTTCGATCCCATCGCCTCTGCTACGCAATGCGACGGCTTTGATGTTGTGCCTTGATGCAGTGTCCTCGGGGAAGGAGCAGATGCAGCTCAACTCGGCCGCGGGCAGTCTGAGGCGCAGGTTGTGGATGAGCGCGCCCAACGTGCACTCATTGCCGAAATTGAGTGCTCCGAAATGCCCCCACAATGCGATACGGGGCGCGGACGCCTGCGACACCTCTGCTGTGGTCACCGACTAGAACTCCTGGATCGTGGCGAAACGCGCGACGCTACATGATCGAACAAGCTGCATCTGCAGAACGGGAGCCAGCGCGCAATTACGAGAATGGATGGCGGACGAAGTCGAACAGCAATTTTTGTGACTCCACCACTTGCGTGCGGATCGTGCTGCGTACCCGCCACCAGGTCTGCGGATTGAAATCGGAATAGGCTGAAGGGGAGACGACGAACTGCAGGTCCGTGCCCGCCGCAGCTCGATCGAGCAGTCGCCGAGCACGTCTCGAGTGATCGGTATAGACGACGAACACCACCTTCCGCAGACGGTTCTCCAGGCACCACGCGACCAGCTTACTCACTGCGTCTTCCGTGCCTAGTGCGGTCCGGGGAATCAGCTCGACGTTAGAGATTCCCAATGAGCGTAGCTGCATCTGGGAGACGGCGGCGGCGTTGTAGTAAGCCACGCCGCGCTTCAGAAACTCGGCATCTACGGCATCGGGCGGATCGCTGAACACCGCGACACGATCCGCTACGCCGCGGGCTATGAGGTCCGCAGCCGTCAGTACACCGGCGCCATCGGCGTCCTGTGATATGACAATGGCATCCGCACGATCGGTTGACTCATTAACCACGAGCATGTTCCCGATTCGAATCAGTGCGGCGTGACGTATGGAGGGAATTGTGCCCAGGGCGATCGCGACCAGGAGAACCATTGCCGCCCCTGTGAGCAGGCGTCGCGAACGAAAGAATGACAGAGGCATGACGAGTGTTGCTGGTCGAAGTGTTCAGAATACCGACGGCCGACGAATGCCGCGATTACGCAGGAATCTCGAACTCGCGGTCAAACATGAAACGCACTATAAAGGCGTCCCGATACTGTGACCGATGGCACGTATTGTTTGGGCTTTGCCTTCGATACTTTACACGCGGCTTGGCAAATGGAGTCGGGCCGCTGTTCTAAAAAGCTGTCGGACTGCTTGGACCGGACTAACAACAAAAGAGCGCGCCCGTGAGCATTACGAAAGAACAAACACATTGGGACAAGTGGAATGTCGGAGAGGCGGATCGTGGGTTGATGCCAGATCGAATTGCACTGCGCGACACCGTGATTGCTAGCTTACGCGCCATCGGGTTACCGAAAGGCAGTGAAGTCCTTGAAATCGCCTGTGGCGTGGGCTGGGTCGGCGAGCAGCTCTATCGGGACTTCAACTACTTCGGTCTGGATTTCGCGCCGACCGCGATCGAGAAAGCGCTGGCACGCGTACCTCAGGCGCGATTCGCAGCTGCTGATTTTCTCGAGTGGCCTGCTCCGTCGGCCGCGTATGATGCGATTCTCTGTATCGATGCGGTCGCGTACTTTCGCGACCAGGATGCCGCTATCGCGAAGATGCACGACGCGCTCAAGCCAGGAGGCTGGCTGGTCATCACCACACTGAATCCAATGATCTATTCGCGCATGCGATGGGTCGGCCCTCCGGGCGAAGGACAGGTTCGCAAGTGGCTTACGCGGGCCCAGTTCCACTCGTTGATCGAACGCAATGGTTTCGATTTGAAGGAATCCCGGACCATCGAGCCGGGAGGCGACATGGGGGTGCTGCGTCTGCTGAACGCGCGCAAGGTGCATGGGCTCACGTCGGTCCTGGTGGGCAGGAACGGTTGGAAGCGGATTTTGGAGCGGGTAGGACTGGGCCAGTATCGCGTTCTGGTGGCCCAGAAGCAGGACTGAGGTCCGCTGGATCGACAGACAGCAACTGCCTCATAGTTGCGACACCAGCAGACGGGAGACAACGAGTGAAAGAAAAGAGGCTGATGATGAGCAGGGCGTGCAGATGAGTTTGGGTGGATCGTTCTCCGCCAATTCGGTCCTGCGAAACCTGGCTCCTGAAGGCCAATCGCCCGAGGTATTGCTCCTCTCGATGCGTCGCATCGCGAGGCTCGTCGCGTACTGCATTGTCTACGAATTCGAGGATGTGATCTCGGAGGTCACGGCGGTCGATCGCGTCGAGGCGGATTGCATGACCCGGCTGGAGCGTTCGCGTCGGGCCTACAAGTACTTGCGTCTGACGATGAAGTCGACGGCGCTCGCGCGGACCCTGGCGCCCGCGCCATCGCGTGTGGCTCTGGATCGCGATTACGAGCTGTTCTTTCCGGTTTTCAACAATGCCTACGAGCTGTTTTCGCTCGCCACTGTGCCCGACTGGCGCAGGCGGAGTCGGCTGGCTGCGTGCTACATCGGGGAGATCATTTCCGTCGAGCAGTTGCCGGACTACCTGCTCGAGATGCTGCAGCAGTTCGATCACATCTTCGTGGCAGACAACCACGCGGTCGCAGCTGTCCAGCGCATCACCGGCCGGCCCTGCACGTATCTGCCGCTCGCTGCGGATGTCGTGAAGTTTTCACCGTACCCGTTGCGTCCCGAGCGTTGCATCGATGTGATCAACATCGGCCGGCGTTCGCCGGACACGCACGAGGCTTTGCTGGCCGCCGCGCGACAACGGAAATTTTTCTATCACTACGACACGGTCGAGGCGAGCGGTGTCGATCTCAAGCAGCGAACCTTCCGCGTTCAGAACAGCACTGAGCATCGGTTTCTGCTCGCGAATCTGTTGAAGCGCAGCCGCTATTGCTTTGCCTATCGTGGATTCGTGAATGACCCGGAGATCACTGCTCAGCGCGAGGACATGTCGGCCCGATTCTATGAAGGCGCGGCTGCAGGCTCGGTGATGCTGGGCCAGCCCGCGAACATTCCCGAGTTTCGCGATCAGTTCGACTGGCCGGACGTGATCGTCGATCTGCCGTATGGCTCGCGCGAGGTCATGGCTGTCATCGATGAGCTGGACCGAGACCCCGAGCGCATCGCGCGCATTCGGCGTGCGAACGTGAGCAACGCCGCCCGTCGCCACGATTGGCTGCATCGCTGGTTCAAGGTGTACGAAACTCTCCAGCTGCAGCCGACCGCTCGCATGCTCGAGCGGCGAGAGTACCTGGAGCGCATGGCCGTGGAGGCCAGTCAGCTTTAAGCGTGTCGGATGGAAGCTTCCTGGCGATGTGCCGACCGCCGGGCTCATGTCATTTCCTTGATCCGACGGCGCGCCTGCCGCATGGCCTTTAGAACACGGTTCCAGACCGTGCCCGACAGCGTAGGCTTGGCGCGCAGAAAAAACGGCAGACAGACTTGGCTGGAGATCACCGTTGAAGTTCATTCCACAAGCGATTCCGGACGTTCAGCTCATCCGCCTCGAGCGGAGGGAAGATGAAAGAGGCTTTTTCGCACGCTTCTGGTGCGAGACGGAGTTTCCTAAGCAAGGCCTGGATGCGCGTGTCTCCCAGATCAATACGCAGGTCAGCAAGGTGGCGGGGACGTTGAGAGGCATGCACTATCAGAAGCCGCCGCATGCCGAAGTGAAGACTGTGCGCTGTGTTCGAGGAGCGATCTTCGATGTCGCAGTAGACTTGCGGCCGGATTCGCCTACGTTCCGGCGCTGGGTGGGGGCTACCCTTACTGCCGAGAACGCGGACATGTTCTACGTTCCAGAAGGGTTTGCGCACGGGTATCTGACCCTCAAGCCGGATACCGAAGTGCTGTACCTGACCTCAGTTCCATACGCTCCGGCCGCCGCGACCGGTGTGCGTTTCGATGATCCGGCATTTGCCATCCGCTGGCCTCGCGAGGTCACGGTCGTCTCTGCTGTCGATCGATCGTGGCCCGATTTCGTCCCAGATTCCGTCCCAGATTCCGTCCCAGATTCCGTCTAAGGGAAGTCAAACAATGCAGATTGTCGATACAGCTCTGGCCAAACGAGCGGCCGAGAACAAACCTATTCGTGTAGCCCTCGTGGGCGCAGGATTCGCCGCCCGCACGAGTGCACTTCAGATTCTCACCGCGGCGCGCGGTATGAAGCTCGTTGCGATTGCCAATCGCACGCTCTCGAAGGCGGAGCGCGCCTATCGCGACGGCGGGGTACAGGACCCGGTCCGGGTATCGAGCGTTGCGGATCTCGAGAAGAGCATCGAGCAGGGCAAGTTTGCGGTGACGGACGATCCGCTGCTCGTATGCAAGGCAGGGCAGATCGATGCCGTCATCGAGGCCACCGGCAACTGCGAGATCGGCACCGAGGTCGCCTTCGAGGCGATCAAGAACGGCAAGCATGTGATCCTGATGAGCGCCGAGGTGGATGCGAGCGTCGGTCCCATTCTCAAGGTGTATGCGGACAAGGCTGGGGTCATCATCACCTACACGGACGGTGACGAGCCTGGCGTGGCGATGAACCTGTTCCGGTTCGTCGATGACATCGGCTACAAGCCGGTGATGATCGGTCAGGTGAAAGGCTTTCTCGATCACTACCGCAATCCCGATACACAGACCGAGCTTGCGAACAAGCTTGGCCAGAATCCAGCGATCCTGGCCTCATTCGCGGATGGCTCGAAGCTTGCGCTGGAAGCCGCGCTCACGGGCAATGCAACCGGGTTCGTGCCGCAGATTCGCGGTATGCACGGGCACAAGTGCACCCACGTGAAAGAGCTGCTCACCAAGTTTCAGCACGATGACTTCGCCAACGGCGGGCTGGTCGAGTACACGCTTGGCACCTCCGAGCCGAACACTGGCGCATTCGTCATCTGCTACAACGACAACCCGCTGAAACGCGACCTCATGGCCTATCTGAAGATGGGCAACGGTCCGTACTACTGTTTCTACACGCCGTATCATCTGCCCCCGATGCAGGTGCAGCATTCGGTGGCCCGCGCGGTGCTGTTCAACGACGCCACGATTGCGCCCAAGGGAGCCCCTGTCTGTGATTCCGTTTCGTACGCGAAGCGCGATCTGAAGGCCGGCGAGGTGCTCGACGGCATGGGCGGCTTCTGTGCCTACGGACTCGTCGAGCGCTACGACCTCTGTCAGCGCGAGAACTTTCTGCCGATCGCCATTTCCCTGAATTGCCGGCTGAAGCACGGTGTCGCCAAGGATCAGCCCCTACGATATTCAGATGTGGAGCTGCCCGGCGATCGGTTGTGTGACCGACTTCGCATCGAGCAGGCCGCTTATTTCAATTCCAATGCACGTTAATCGCATGAGCTACGAAGATCTGTCCGAACGCGAATTGCAGGAACTGGCCCATCGCCTGATTCCTGGCGGCTGTCACACCTACGCCAAGGGTGACGACCAGTTTCCAGCCGATGCCCCTGGCTTCATGGTCCGCGGCAAGGGCTGTCATGTCTGGGACCGGGCCGGCAAGCAGTACATCGAGTACGCAATGGGCTTGCGTGCGGTCACGCTCGGGCACTGCTTCGATCCCGTGGATGACGCCGTCGCCAGGCAGATCCGCCTCGGCCTGAACTTCAATCGTCCCAGCGTGATCGAGGTGGAAGCTGCGGAGCAGTTGCTGTCTGTCATTCCACGCGCCGAGCAGGTGAAGTTCGCGAAGGACGGATCGACGGTTCTGACGGCGGCCCTGAAGCTTGCGCGTGCTCATACGGGTCGGCTGAAGATTGCCGTGTGCTCAGACCACCCGTTCTTCTCGTACAACGACTGGTTCATGGTGACGACCGGCATCCCGGGCGGCATCCCCCAGAATCGCCGAGAGGAGACGCTGACGTTCCGCTACAACGACATCGCGAGCGCCGAGAAAGTGTTCGCGGAGAATCCCGGCCAGATTTGCGCCGTGTTGCTCGAAGCCGAGCGTACTACACCGCCGAAAGACGGCTTTCTCCACAAGCTGCGCGATCTTGCGCACAAGAACGGCGCGCTGTTCATCATCGATGAGATGGTCACGGGCTTTCGATGGCACACAGGCGGCGCCCAGGCTATCTACGACCTGGAGCCGGACCTTTCGACCTGGGGCAAGGCACTCGCAAACGGCTATCCGCTGTCGGCACTGGCAGGCAAGCGCGAATTCATGGACTACGGCGGCCTGTATCACGACAAGGAACGCGTCTTCCTGCTCTCGACCACGCACGGCGCCGAGTCCTCGGCGCTCGCCGCAGCGCTTGCCGTGATCAAGTACTACAAGGAGCACGACGTTCCCGGCGTGCTGCACAAGCAGGGCGAACGCCTGCGCCAGGGCATTCTCAAGACAGTGGCCGAGCTCAAGCTGCAGGACTATTTCACGATCGACGGTCGCGATTGTTCGCTGTTCTTCGGCACGCGCGATGCGGACAAGAAGCCGTCCCAGCCGTTCCGTACGCTGTTCCTGCAGCAGTCGCTGCATCGCGGTCTGCTCGCGCCGAGCTTCATCATGAGCTACTCGCACAGCGACGCGGATATCGATCGCACGATCGATATCGTCGGCGAATCGCTGCTGGTGTATCGCGATGCCTTGACGAACGGGGTCGAAAAGTACCTCGAAGGTCGGCCCGTGAAGCCCGTCTACCGGCGTTTCAATTGAACGGAGTGTTGCAATGAAGGTTGTGTTGTTCTGCGGTGGTCTGGGCACGCGTCTGCGCGAGCATTCGGACACGATCCCGAAACCGCTGGTGAACATTGGCCCGCGTCCGATCGTGTGGCATCTGATGCGTTACTACGCGCACTTCGGCTTCAAGGATTTCGTGCTGGCGCTCGGTTACCGCGGCGATCTCATCAAGGAATACTTCCTCAACTACAACGAGTGCCTCTCGAACGACTTCGTGTACTCGGAAGGCGGCAAGAAGGTCGAGCTGCTGAGGAGCGACATTCAGGATTGGCGGATCACGTTCGTGGACACCGGTTTGCACGCCAATATCGGTCAGCGACTGCTGCGCGTGCGCCAGCATCTGCAGGGCGAAGAGATGTTCATGGCGAACTACGCCGACGGTCTCACCGATCTGCCGCTCGATCAGCACGTGGCCCAGTTCAAGGACTCGAATGCGGTCGCGTCCTTCATTGCGGTGCGTACTTCGCAGAGCTTTCATTGCGTGCACGCGGACGAGCAGGGGATGGTCAAGGCCTTTGGTCAGATCGGCGACGAAGAGTTCTGGATCAACGCCGGCTTCTTCTGCCTGCGCCAGGAAATCTTCAACTACATCGAGGATGGCGATGAGCTCGTGGAGAAGCCCTTCAACCGGCTGATCGCGAAGAAGCTCCTGCACGTGAACCGCTATCGCGGCTTCTGGCAGCAGATGGACACATTCAAGGAAAAGATCACCTACGATCGCATGGAAGCGCAGGGCAACTGTCCCTGGATGGTCTGGCGTAAGAAGTAATGGAGTCTCTTTCGCTGAATCTGCCCGGCGGCCGGGCACCGAAGCTGCTGTTCATCGGCGCGCATTGCGACGACATCGAGATCGGTTGTGGCGGTACGGCCATGGAATTGCTCGGCCGCTATCCCAATGCTGAAGTTCATTGGGTCGTGCTGAGCTCGAACGAGGTCCGCTCGAAGGAAGCGCGCGAAGCTGCGGCGATGATCCTGGGCAACATCGAGAAAAAGAACGTCGTCCTGCAAACTTTCCGCGAGAGTTTCTTTCCCTCGGAAGCGCCTTCGATCAAGGAGTTCTTCGAGCAGATCAAGCGCGATGTATCGCCCGATCTCGTGTTTGCGCACTACCGCGACGATCTGCATCAGGATCACCGCACCGTCGGCGAGCTGATCTGGAACACCTATCGCAATCACATGATTCTGGAATACGAGATCCCGAAGTACGACGGCGGTCTCGGGTCGCCGGGCGTTTTCGTGCCGCTCTCCGAGGAGACGGTCAAACGCAAGGTGGATCTGCTCATGAAATGCTTCGGCAGCCAGGTGCCCAAGCAATGGTTCACGCCCGATACCTTCCGGGGGCTCATGCGCCTGCGCGGGATCGAATGCAACGCTCCCGCAGGTTTCGCGGAAGCGTTCTACGCACGGAAGCTGTGTCTGCGCTGACGCAGCGCTATCAGCTCTTCAGAGCCAGATAGCGGGCGACCTGTTCGCTCGTGAGCTTCGCCGGGGCGACTCCCTGCTGGAAGGGCTGATACCAGTCGGCAACCCATTCCAACGCCTGTGTGACGCTCAGGCGGCTTCTCCAGCCGAGCGTCGCTTCAGCTTTCGAAGAATCGAGACTCAGGGCGCGCTCCTCATGCAGGTGATGGGCGCCGCTGGGTTTCCAGGGCTGCTCGAGCTTCCAGCGTCCGTTCAACGTTTCCACCACCTGAGCCACCGTCGGCGGATGGCGATCCGGCGGGCCGAAATTCCATTCGCCCGAGGCTACCTCAGGGCGGGTCACCAGATGCTCTGCGAGCGTCAGATAACCGCTCAGGCAGTCGAGTACGTGCTGCCAGGGGCGCGTCGCGCCGGGATTGCGCAGCGTGACCGGCTGGCCTTCTCCGAACGAGGCGACCGTTTCGGGAATGAGCTGGTGCGGGGTCCAATCGCCACCTCCCACGACATTGCCCGCGCGTGCACTGCCGATGACCACCCCATGCTCGGATCGCCGATCGAGAGGGAAGAAGGAGCTGCGGAATGACTGCGCCACCAGTTCCGCACACGCCTTGCTGCTGGAGTAGGGATCGTTGCCGCCCAGCGCGTCCGGTTCGCGATAGCCCCAGACCCAGCCACGATTTGCATAGACCTTGTCGGTGGTGACGTTCACCACGGCGCAACGTACGCCGCTGCGACGGATCGCTTCCAGCACGCTCGCCGTTCCCACGACATTGGAGGAGAACGATTCGATCGGGTCGCGATACGAATCCAGCACGACCGATTGCGCCGCCATGTGCAGCACGATCTCGGGTTGAACCCGACGCAAGTACTGCGTAAGCGCTTCGGTGTCGCGAATGTCGCCGTAGGTCGTGTCGACGAATCCACCGATGTCGGCCAGCTCGAACAGGCTCGGCTTGGTCGGAGGAGGCAGCGAAAAGCCTGAGAAGTCAGCCTGCAGCTGCTTGAGCAATTCGCACAACCAGGCGCCTTTGAATCCGGTGTGGCCCGTGATTGCGGCGCGTCGACCTTTCCAGAACTCGAAATTCATGTTTTTCTCACGCGGAAATTCAGGTTCGATAGTAGCGGTGGACAGGCTCGGATCAGTGCCTTGGATCCTTGCGCGTCTTGGTCAAACAATGTCGCCGTGAACGCAAGCAATGGCCTGTGCGACTATTCGCGAGCAAAGGCGACCTGTGCTCGCGAGCTGAACGTTCATGACGGAATCTGCACTGCCAACTCAATCCAGTCTGCTCTCCAGTCTGTTTTCTCGCGACGTGCTCACTGCCGAACTTACCGGCGTGGCGGACCGTGCATGTCTGCTTCCCGCCGAGCTGCCGTTGATCGCGAATGTCGCGCCAAAGCGTGCGGCGGATTTCATCGCAGGACGGTGCTGTGCGCGCTTTCTGCTGGCGAGCTGGAATCTGCAGGATGTTCCCCTGCTGTCCGGTGCGAATCGCGAGCCGTTGTGGCCGAGCGGTGTGACCGGAAGCATCACGCACACCCAGGGATTCTGCGGAGTCGCCATTGCCGGAACCGCGTTCTACGAATCGATTGGCCTCGATACCGAATCGGCGACGGCTGTGGGCGACGACATTCTGCATCAGGTCTGCACTCCCCAGGAAGCGCGCTGGCTCGACACGCTGAATGAGACTCATCGCCCGCTCGCTCGCAGTCTCATCTTCTCGGCCAAGGAGGCGTTCTTCAAATGCCAGTTCCCGCTCACGGGCGAGTGGGTCGGTTTCGAAGACGTCATCGTTCACATCGGCGATGACATCGCATCCGAAAGCGGCTTGCTGACGCTCGAGCCTTTGCGCGCCTTGCGATTCAGCGATCGGGACTTCGGACGCCTCTATTGTCGTTATCGCTTCCATGACAAATGGATATCCGTCGGCGTCTCGCTGGCCCGCCATCAATAGGCTTTTTCGTCTCCGAAGAGCATGCGGATCAGCGTCTGCCACAGGATCTTGAAATCCAGCATCGGGCTCCAGCGTCGGAGGTAATCGAGGTCGTATTTGACGCGCGCTTCCATGTCTTCGAGCCGCGCGGTTTCGCCGCGGCAGCCATTGACCTGAGCGAGCCCAGTGATTCCCGGCAGCACCTTGTGGCGGATCATGTAGCCCTTGATGAGCTTGCGATACTGCTCGTTATGAGCGACGGCATGCGGGCGCGGCCCGACCAGGCTCATGCGGCCCTGCAGTACGTTGATGAGCTGTGGCAGCTCGTCGAGCGAAGTCTTGCGCAGGAAGGCGCCGATCCTGGTCATGCGCTTGTCGCCCTGTGACGCCTGGCGCACTTCCGCCCCGTTTTCCATGACCGTCATGGAGCGGAATTTGTAGACATTGATTTCGCGACCGTCGAGCCCGTAGCGACGCTGCTTGAAAATCACCGGGCCGGGAGAGGTCACCTTCACGGCGATGGCTGTCGCGAGCAGGACAGGGGAGGCAACCACCAGGATCGCGGCCGAGATCACGACATCCGTGATCCGCTTCGCAACGCCCCGGTAGCCATTGAAAGGCGTCTCGCACATCGCAACGACCGGTACGCCCTGGATATCTCCCGAACGTGCCTGAATGAGGTCGGCCACGAACACATCCGGAACGTAGTAGATCGAGGCGGTCGTATCGCGCAGCTCATCGAGCATGTCGAGCACGCGTTTCAGATGACGGATGGGCAGGGCAATGAAGATCACATCGATGTTGTGAGACTTCACGAAGGCGGCCATCTCGCTCAGGCGGCCGATCAGCTGGGTGCCAGCCTCCATGCCGAGCCGCTCCGGACCGCGGTCATCGAAGAAGCCGGACACCGACAGGCACAGCGCCGGATTCTGTTTCAGACGTGCCGCGAGCTCCAGGCTGCTTTCGTTGTAGCCCGCGAACACGGCCTTGCGGATATCGGAGGCCTTCAGCAGAAAGCGCTGCATGATTTTCTGCATGGCGACGGTAGTGAACATCAGCACCGGTGGCGTGACGATGGCCCAGGTCAGGAAGATCTTGCGCGGATAGGAATCGAGAGAGCCGGTCACATAGCCCACGCCGAAGAGAACGCAGATCATCATCAGCCAGCGCAGGAATACGCTGGAAGCTGCGGAGAGGTGGCTGTCGGTGAGTTGCGAGCTCACCTGCCGTGGCGCCTGGATCAGGACCAGGCACAGGACGCCGGCGATCGCAACCGCGGGCGAAGACTTATCGAAGGCGTTGCCCCACGCGATCATGCATCCGTAGAGACAGGTCAGAGCCACGATGGCGGGCAGAACCGCCTGTACGACCGTCATCAGGACGACGAGGAAGCTGCCTTTCTTGAACAGGACCGGTTCGGTCATTTGGTGCGCCGCAAATACTCTCAGAGACGCCACGTGACGCGGCTGCACTGGATTACCAGGCCGCATCAACCGCGGGCAGACGGACATAAGTGATGATTATCCGGCCAAGACGCCGTTCAATTGCGTGAAGCAATCCTGATTCTGAACGGGCTGAATGGTATCGGTTCGTCGGGACGCGGCCCTGCGCCTTCCGTACAGTTGCCGCGTGCACCGATCTGGCCGAAGGCCGATGAAATAACCGTGACGCAGTCCCGGTTGGAGGCGCCGCGATAAAGGGCAGCCAGGTCGGCTGCCCCTAACGATTGGATCATCGATCGGATCGATCCGGAATGGACCGGATTCTTATTTGGTCTTGAAGTCTTCCGGCGTCAGTTGATGACGCGCCAGAAGCTTGTAGAAGTCCGTGCGATTGCGCTTTGCCAGCCGCGCAGCCTGGCTCACGTTGCCGCCGGTGATCTGCAGGATCTGCGAGAGATAGTTGCGAGTGAACTCGTCACGCGCCTCATCGAAGGAGGGCAGGCGAGTGGGACCTCCGCCCAGTGCGGCCTGGACGAGCTCTGCACTCATGATCGGGCTGGTTGCGAGCGCAACGTTCTGACGAACGACGTTCTCGAGCTGACGCACGTTGCCCGGCCAATCGGCGCTCACCAGCAGCTCGACGGCTTCAGGGGCGTAGATATGCCGCGGCATGCCGCTTTCCTGCGCGACTTTCTCGAGGAAATGCGAGACCAGCAGCGGAATGTCTTCGCGACGCTTGTTGAGCGACGGCATCTCGATGTGCACGACGTTCAGGCGATAGTACAGATCCTCGCGGAAATGACCGCCCATGATCAGTTCTTTCAGATCGCGATGCGTCGCAGAGATGATGCGGACATTGACCGTGATCGCATCGGTGCTGCCGACCGGGCGTACCTGGTTTTCCTGGAGCACACGCAACAGCTTCACCTGCAGACGCATCGGCATGTCGCCGATTTCATCGAGCATCAGCGTACCGCCGTCGGCTGCCTGGAACAGGCCGCGATGCTCGCGAATGGCGCCGGTGAATGCGCCTTTGACGTGACCGAACAGCTCGCTCTCGAGAAGGTTCTCGGCCATCGCGCTGCAGTTGATGGCGACGAACGGACGGTTGCGGCGAGGGCTGGCCTTGTGGATCGCGCGAGCGAGCAATTCTTTGCCGGTGCCACTTTCACCCGTGATCATGACGCGCGCATCGGTGCCGGCCACCATGTGGGCTTGCGCGAGACGCTCTTCCATCACGGCACTGCGCGTGACGATGTCGCCGCGCCAGTCTTCGGTCGTGTCCGCGAAGCCGGAAACCTTCAGGGCCTTCTGCACTTTGTCGAGCAGGTCCTGCTTGTCGACCGGCTTGGTGAGAAATGCGAATGCGCCGCTCTGAGTCGCCTGCACCGCATCCGGGATCGTGCCGTGGGCGGTAAGGATGATGACGCGCAAGCCGGGTGCGCGGCTCTGGATCTCTTTCAGCAGCCCGATGCCATCCATCTGATCCATGCGCAGATCGGTAAGCACGAGATCGGGACGCACACGCGAGAGTGCGGCGAGTGCCGCTGCAGCGCTTTCTACCGCCTCGACATCGTAGTTCTCGGCGCGCAGACGAATCGTGAGCAGCCGCAGCAACCCAGGGTCGTCATCAACGACTAGTAGACGAGCTTTGCGTTTCACTGTTGGGGGCGTCGCGATTGCCAGGGGGCGTGGGACTGCGTTCAATGATAGACCTCTCGATTTCCTTGATCGCATCCAGCTTCTGCTGGGCCTCGGCGAGGGCGCGGCGCAAACGGGCGTTTTCCTCGATTTGTGCCTGCACGCGTTTATCGGAGTTTGCCTGCGAGCGGCCGCGGTCGTCGAGTGTCGCAGCGAGCCGACGATTTTCGGCTTCCAGCCGCAGTCGAGAATTCGTTTCGTGAATCATCACGGCCGCGAGTGCACGCTCCGGAGATGTCATGCGCTCGGGTGTCGCCATGAGTGTTTCGAGCAGTTTCTTGCCTTCGGAAGGCCTCGATGCCGGATGATCCGGTGTACACAATGCGATCGCGTAACGCAGCGTGCTCGCGGTCGTCGGCGCACGTGTGTATTCGCGCTCCACTTCATAGAACACGTCGGCCTGACGTGCAGGATCCAGGCTCGCAAGGCCCGTCATCGTCTCCAGATACAGGTTGAGTGCATCATCCTGCGAGGTGGGGATGACCACGGGCGGCGCAGGCTCGTGACGCAATTGCGGCAGATCGCACGCTGTGAGCAAGGCGCTCGCGAAGAGCGCTGTCAGACAGCGGGCAACTCGCGTTGGTGTGATGTGAGTGCCTTGCATGATCCTGTGGAAGGGCTACGCGAGCGTGCTCATCTCAGGCGACCGTAGCGCCTTCGAGCTGCGGCGCCAGTGGCAGGCGAATGCGGAAATGCGCACCGGGGAATACACCGTCGATGATTTCAATCGAGCCTCCGTGAGCCTGCACGAATTCGTTCACGACCGACAGGCCGATGCCCGTCCCTTTGAGATGTCCGGCGACCGGTGCGCTTCCGGAATAGAACGCCTGGAAAATCGCACTGCGTTCATCCACCGAAATGCCCGGACCCGTATCGCCGACGTCGAGGATCAGCACATCTTCATCGGTCTTCGCGTGGATGTAGATGGTACCGCCCCGCGGGCTGTACTTGAGTGCGTTCGACAGCAGATTATCCAGAATCAGTTTCAGCTTGGCCCGGTCGGCACGCAGCTCGATGTCCTCGACCTTCAGCTCGAGATGCACGCGTTGTGCAAGCAACGTGAGCTGGTGGGTCTCGAGCACGGATTTCACCATCGGTCGCAGGCGGAACTCGCTGATCTCGAGTCCTGAATGACGCGCCTGCCAGGCACTGAACGACAGCAGGTTCTCGATCAGCTGCTGCAGCTTGATGCCGTTGTCCCGGAGAATGGCCGTGACCTCGCGCTGGCTGCTGTCCAGCTCTCCGACTGCGCCGTCCATCAGCAGTTCAGTTCCTTCGCGAATATTCGCAAGCGGCGTCTTGAGCTCGTGCGACATGTGGCGCAGAAAGCGGTTACGTTCCTGCGCGAGCTCGAGCAGTCGCACGCGCAGCCACTCGAGCTGGCGGCCCAGATCGACCAGATCGGTCGGTCCGCGCACGGCAATGGTCTTTGAGAACGTACCCTTGCCCAGCTGACTGATGGCCTGATCGATCTGTCGGATGGGCCGCATGAGCACGTAGGTGAACACGCCGACCAGGAGCGCTGTCATCAGGATCAGCCCTGCCGACAGCCAGAAAAGATAGCGCTCGGTTTCTTCGGTAGAGGCCTGGATGCGCGATAAACCAGTTTCTATCTGATCGCCCGTCGCATTGGAAAGCTGAAAGGCTGCATCCCACATCGGCGCAATCGCCTCCACAGCGGCGCGCATCGTCTCGGGGCTTGCGGGGGCGATTGCGAGCAAGGCCGCATCGATCCGTCGCAAGCCCGCGCGCAGCGCCTGCACATGCGTCTGTCGGACAGGATCGTCGGCGACTTCTTCTATATTGGTCAGCGTGACGAGCAGCCGTTCGCGGCTGTCCCGATACACCTCGAGCAGCGTCGGATCGTTCAGCACCTGATATAGCCGTGTGCCGCGTTCCAACGAGGCGATTTCCTGGAAAAGCTGCTGGGAGTAGTGCGTGGCTTCCACCCCCGTACGCACGAGTGCTGCGCTTTCGGCCGACAGATGACGCACTTTCGCCGCGCCGATGACCACGGCGAGCAGCAGCGGTGCCGACACCAGCGCGAAGCCGGTGAGCATCAGACTGTTGAGGGATTTGGGGCGCGGCCAACGCATGGCCGGCGATTCTAGCGGTTAGCGGAGCCGCGGCGGAAAGCTTTCGGCCCGAAGGCGCACGCCTTCGGGCTTTGGACGAGTGTCCCGTCAGTTCCGTTGGAGCTGCGGCTCCTCGATCAGCCGCCGCTCCCAGGCCAGCTGTGTCTTCACGATCGTGGTCAGATCGTCGAACTGAGGCTTCCAGTTCAGCACTTCGCGGATCCGAGTCGCCTTGGCCACGAGGGAGGGCGGATCACCGGCACGGCGCGGGCCTTCGATCGTGCGGATCGGCTGGCCGTGCACGCGATTGACCGTATCGATCACGTCCCGAACGCTGTAGCCGTGGCCATAGCCGCAGTTGAGCACCTGCGAGTCGCCGCCTTTGCGCAGGTATTCGAGTGCTTTCACATGAGCGCTCGCGAGATCCTCGACATGGATGTAGTCGCGCACGCCGGTGCCATCGGGAGTCGGATAGTCGGTGCCGAAGATCGATACATGCGGGCGCTTGCCCACGGCAGTTTCGCAGGCGACCTTCGTGAGCAGCGTTCCCTTGATGGTCGATTGGCCGATGCGCCCGCCTGGATCGCTGCCGGCCACATTGAAATAGCGCAGTGCGACGTAGCGCAGATCGCTGGCTGCGGACAGGTCGCGCAGCATCCATTCGCTCATGAGCTTCGAGGTGCCGTAGGGATTGATCGGCTGTGTCGGGCTGTCCTCGGCCGCGATTCCGCCTGCGGGGATGCCGTAGACCGCTGCGGTCGACGAGAAGACAAAATGCCTGACGCCCGCAGCCTGACAGCACTGCAGAAGGTTGCGGGTCGAGCAGGTGTTGTTGCCGTAGTACTTGAGTGGATTCGATACCGATTCGGGCACGATCGTGTGCGCAGCAAAATGCATCACCGTCTGAATGGAATGCTCAGCGAGCACTCTCGAGACGAGCTCACGATCTCCGGTATCGCCGACGACGAGCGTGCCGTTCAGTACGGCGGATCGAAAGCCAGTGGACAGATTGTCGAGGACCACGACCCTTTCGCCGAGATCGCCGAGTTGTCGAACGACATGACTGCCGATATAGCCGGCACCGCCTGTAACGAGAATGGTCATGAGTGAATAGAGAGATGTGTCGAATGAAGAGTTGAGACTATCGCGGATATGATGACGTCCGAAACCCGGAGCTGATTGTCACGGTTTTGTACGTCGGGCATCACGCGTCCTGTTCGTCACCGCTGTTTCTTGCAAAAGTAGGTTCGATGCCACGATCCGATCCACATCCTTACGATCGTCTCACGCCCGACATCATCATCGAATGTGTCGAATCGCTCGGGCGCGTCTCCGACCGGCGCATCCTCGCTCTCAACAGTTACGAAAACCGTGTCTACCAGGTGGGCATCGAGGGCGCTGCGCCGATCGTCGTGAAGTTCTACCGCCCGGATCGCTGGAGCGACGATGCGATTCACGAGGAACACGGTTTCGCACTGGAACTGGCCGCTGCCGAGATTCCTGTCATACCGCCTCAGATCCGCGAAGGCCAAACGCTGTTCCGGTACGAAAGTTTCCGATTCGCCGTATTCGAACGCCGGGGAGGGCGCTGGCCCGAGCTCGGCTCCCGCACGGAGCGCGAGTGGATGGGCCGGTTCATGGGGCGCATGCACATGGTCGGAAGGCGTCAGCGGTTCCGGTTTCGCGATGAGCTGAGCATTGACCGATTGGGATACGACTCGCGCAACTTCCTGCTGGAACACGGCTGGATCCCGTCTCATCTCGAGTCGGCCTATGACTCGTTGACCGCCGATCTGCTCGAGTTCATCGAGAACGCATTCGATGAGGCCAGCGACGTTGCCTATCTGCGCCTGCATGGCGATTGTCATCGCGGCAATGTTCTATGGACCGATGCTGGACCGCACTTCGTCGATCTCGACGATTGCATCATGGGTCCTGCGATCCAGGATCTGTGGATGCTGCTCGCCGGCTCGCGTGCCGAAATGAGCGAGCAACTCGTGCAGATCCTGGAAGGCTATGAGCATTTTGCGTCGTTCGATCGTCGCGAGCTGGTCCTGGTGGAGAGTCTGCGAACGCTGCGCATGATGCATTACTCCGCCTGGCTCGCACGGCGCTGGCAGGATCCGGCATTTCCCCAGGCATTTCCCTGGTTCGTCGAGCCCCGCTACTGGGAAACACACGTGTTGCAGTTGCGTGAGCAGCAGGCCGCTCTGGCCGAAGGTCCGCTCGAATTGTGAGCGGGCCGGGGTTACCTTCAACCAGCATTCAGCGTTCACCGATTTGAATGCGCGCATCCGTCGACCGACGCGGTCGATTTTCGTCGGGCGCACTCGTGTGATAGCGTCCGCGGCCAACGAAGAGAGCGGTTGCAACGAATGCACGCGAAGAACGGTTCTGATCGAAGCCGAAGCTCCAGACAACGTCTGGGAATCGTAGCGAGCGCGGCGTTCTTCTTTTCATTCATGCTGGCAGGCTGCGGCGGCAGCGGGGACAACGGCTCGCCCTCGACTCCGCCCCCTTCATCCAGCGATGTGACGATCAGCGGCAAGATCGAATTCGAACGCCCGACCTTCAGGAATGTCGCGAATCAGGGCTTGAACATCACCTCGCCCAGCGTGTTACCGGCCAGAGAAGTGGTCGTGGAAGCGATCGATCCCGCCACGCGTACACGCATCGGCACGGCGACGACGACGGATGCCAACGGCAACTATTCGCTCACCGTGCCGGCCAACACCAACGTGCTGATCAGCGCGCGTGCCGAAATGATCAAGTCGGGCAGTGCGCCGACCTGGGACTTCAAGGTTCGCGACAACACTTCGAACAACGCGCTCTACGTGCTCGATGGCGCCGCCTTCAACAGCGGTACGGGCAGCAGCAACCGCAATCTGCTCGCGCGCACCGGATGGACCGGCTCGACCTATGTCGATGACGATCGTGCGGCAGCGCCGTTTGCCATCCTGGACACCGTGTATGAGGCGACAGAGTTGGTGCTCTCGGCGCAGCCCTCCACCATGTTCCCGCCACTGAACATTTACTGGAGCGCGGAGAATCGTGCGACGGTGAACAACTTCTGCACGACCACCGGCGATATCGGCACGACTTTCTATACGGGCGAAGTCCCCGCATCGCAGTCTGACAACTGCTCGCCGCCGGTCGCCCTGAATGCCGGCATTTACGTGCTGGGCGACTTTGCCAACGGAACGGGCGATACCGATGAGTTCGATCCCCATGTAATTGCCCACGAGTTCGGGCATTACATCGAAGACAAGTTCTCGCGCTCCGATTCGATCGGTGGCACGCATGACCCTGCCGACAGGCTCGACATGCGGGTGGCTTTCGGCGAAGGGTGGGGTAACGCCTTTTCCGGCATGGTGCTCAATGATCCGGTGTATCGCGATTCGCGCCTGGGCATCTCGCAGGACGGGGGATTCAACATGGAAAGCGATACCCAGCCCGGGGCCGAAGGCTGGTTCTCGGAAATGTCCATCACGCAGATCCTGTGGGATCTGTTCGATGCGGTCGACGATGGAGCCGATCGTGTCTCGTTGGGGTTCGGTCCCATCTTTGAGGTCATGACAGGGCAGCAAAGAGAGACGGACGCACTCACGAGCATCTTCAATTTTGCCGATGCCTTGCGCGCGACCAATCCCGCGCAGGCGGGCAACATCAATGCATTACTCACCGGCGAGTCGATTGCCACGACGGATGCATTCGGCAACACAGAGACCAACTCGGGCGGCGTGCAGACCGCATTGCCGATCTATGCCGACATCGACATCAACGGCGGTCCCGTTCTCGTTTGTGGCAGTGGTGCGAGCAGCGATCGCAACAAGGCGGGATACCGGAAATTCCTGCGCCTGAATGTGCCGCAGGCTGCACTACTTACCATCACGGCGACCGGTACTGCCGTTTCAGTCGGAAGTGAGGCCGCCGTCGATCCGGATATTTATGTGTACCGCCAGGGCGCCATCGTGCAGACGGGTCTGGGCGAGGCGGTTGGATCCGAGGTGATCCCGCAACGGCAATACGCCCCTGGCCTGTACATCATCGAAGTCTATGATTACAACCTGTCGAACCTGGATTCGACTCGACGCTGCATGAATGTTTCGGTGACCGGTTCATGAACGCGTATTCACAGCACACCGTCAGTGGGGACAGGATGAGGTACGTACGACGCTTGGTTTACTGCGCGGTTGCCGCCGCACTGCTTGCGGGCTGCGGATCCGAAGAGCCGCCTGCGCAACCTGCAGCCTCTGAGCCGAAGCAGGCCGCTCAACCCAAGCCAGCCGCACCTGCCGTCGCCGACCCGACGGAGAAAATGGCGCGGGCCGTCGGCAACGGCAAGCCGGGCGCCGCGGTGGATATCAAATATGAGTTCGCCTCGAAGCCGGAAGTCGGCAAGCCGGTGCAGCTGGAAGTTGCCCTCATTCCCAGCGCAGGCGTCGATTCTCTCGAAGCGACGTTCGGCGGGATGGAGGGCATCACCCTGGCCGGGCCTTTGACCGCGACGGTGAGCAATGCGAAGGCGGGTGAGCCGTACAAGCATTCGCTGTCCGTGCTCGCGAACCAGAACGGTGTGTTCTACATCACCGTGTCGGTCAACACGCAGATCAGCGGCGCAACTTTGGGCCGTACATTCTCTATCCCGTTCGTGGCGGGCAACCTGGCGGCGGTGCAGGAAAAGCCGAAGACGACCGCGACCGACGATCACGGACAGGCGGTCAAGCCCATGAAGGCACAGGAATCGACCACGCGTTGATCCCTCCATGCGGCGGACCCTGGGTGCCGCGGCAGTCCGCCGCTGAAACGGCCTGTCGGAATCGCGAACAGGCGTAGAAACCCTGATGTTCGCAGCGTCTTTCCTATACCATGCGCGACCTTTTCCCGGCCTTGCGCGCTCATGTCCATCTCCAAGCTCCGCAACATCGCGATCATTGCCCACGTCGACCATGGCAAGACCACGCTGGTCGACAAGCTTCTGCAGCAGTCCGGCACGTTCGACGCCCGCAAGGCTCCGTCCGAACGGGTGATGGATTCGGGGGCGCTGGAGCGCGAGCGCGGCATCACCATCCTGGCCAAGAACACGGCCGTTCGCTGGCGCGACTACCGCATCAACATCGTGGATACGCCCGGACACGCCGACTTCGGTGGCGAAGTGGAGCGCGTGCTGTCGATGGTCGATTGCGTGCTGCTGCTGGTCGATGCGGTCGATGGACCGATGCCGCAGACACGCTTCGTGACTCAGAAGGCCTTCTCGCACGGCCTTCGTCCCATCGTCGTGATCAATAAGATCGACCGCGACGAAGCGCGTCCGAACTGGGTGCTCGATCAGACCTTCGATCTGTTCGACAAGCTCGGCGCCAATGAGCAGCAGCTCGATTTCCCGGTCGTGTACGCCTCTGCGTTGCGCGGCTTCGCCGGCAACGATCCGACGCAGCTCGCCGATGACATGACGCCGCTGTTCGAAGCGATCGTGAAGCATTGCCCGCCGCCCGAAGTCGACGAAGAGGGGCCGCTGCAGTTGCAGGTCAGCCAGCTCGATTACTCGAGCTACGTCGGCGCCATCGGCATCGGCCGTATCAAGCGCGGCAAGATCCGTCGCAACAGCCCGGTGGTCGTCGTCGATCGCGAAGGCAAGGTGCGCAACGAGCGCATCATTCAGGTCATGGGCTTCCTGGGGCTCGAGCGCGTGGAAGTGGACGAGGCGAGTGCGGGCGACATCGTTGCTTTCGCGGGCATCGAATTCCCCGAGATTTCGGACACGATCTGCGATCCCGCCAAGCCTGAAGCGCTGCCGGCGCTCGTCGTGGACGAGCCGACCATCAGCATGACGTTCGAGGTGAACACCTCGCCGTTCTGCGGCAAGGAAGGCAAGTACGTCACGAGCCGTCAGATTCGCGAACGCCTGACGCGTGAAATGCTGCACAACGTGGCACTGCGCGTCGAGGACACGGAAGACCCGGACAAATTCCGGGTCTTCGGTCGCGGCGAGCTGCATCTCGGTGTGCTGCTCGAGAACATGCGTCGTGAAGGCTACGAGCTGGCGGTGTCGCGTCCGCGCGCAGTGGTCAAGGAAATCGAAGGTCAGATGTGCGAGCCGTACGAGACGCTCACGATCGATCTCGACGACACGTCCCAGGGTGCGGTCATTCAGGCGCTCGGCGAGCGCGGTGCGCAGCTCACCGGTATGCATGCGGACGGCAAAGGTCGCGTGCGCCTCGATTACACGATTCCGTCGCGCGGGCTGATCGGCTTTCAGACGGACTTCCGCACGCTCACGTCCGGCACCGGTCTGATGCACCACATCTTCGATCACTTCGGTCCGGTGCTCGATAAGGAGATCGGCCAGCGCCAGAACGGCGTGTTGATCTCCAACGCGCAAGGCAAAGCGCTTGCGTATGCGCTGTTCAGCCTGCAGGAACGCGGCAAGCTGATGATCGGTCACGGCGATGAAGTGTACGAAGGTCAGGTCATCGGCATTCACAGCCGCGACAACGACCTGGTCGTGAATCCGCTGAAGGGCAAGAAGCTGACGAACATGCGTGCCTCCGGCAAGGACGAGAACGTCGTGCTGGTCCCGCCGATCCGCTACACGCTGGAGCAGGCGATGGAATTCATCGGCGACGACGAGCTCGTGGAAGTCACGCCCACCGCCATCCGTCTGCGCAAGCGCTTCCTGAAGGAGCACGAGCGCAAGCGAAGTGGCAAGGCGGCCGAAGAGTCGGAGGATTGATCTGCAGTTATGCGGCAAAAGTGCTTCATAACTAGCTGATATTCAAAGAATAATAGCGTCTGCGCGGGAGATCCGCCCGCGCAGCTCCAAGTTGAGCATGCGGCGCTAACTCAAAGTCCCCATAGGAAAAAAAGCTCAAGGGGACGCAAAAGCGCGAGCTGTTTCACACTCGTCCTCGCGCTCAGCTCCTACGATCCCCGCAGTTCATGTGCGAGCCCCGTCGGGCTCCACAGCGCCTGGCCACGCCGGGTGTCATCGGGGCAGATAAAACACCATGCATCGACTGCTCGAAAAGCAGATCCGGGAAGCGAGCCGTCCCGACGGCGAACTCGACCTCGCCAAATTCCTGGCAGCGATCGAAGCGACTTACGCCAAGGCCGATGACGAGCGTCGCGGCATCGTGCGCTCCATGCAGTTGATGTCGGACGAAGCGAGCGCGCTCACTCGTGAGTTACGCGAGAGCACGGCCAGCCAGCTCCAGGCGATTCTCGACCACGTCAAAGACGCGATCATCACCGTCGACGAAGCGGGTCACATCACGTCGGTCAATGCCACCGGTCAGCGAGTGTTCGGCCACAGCGAATCGGATGTCCTCGGCCGACCGCTGAGCTTTCTGCTGCCCCAGTTGCCCGAGAGCGTCCTGACTCAGCAGCTCGAAGAATTCGCAACACGACTCGAGGATACGCAGGTGGACCTGGGTCATCACGAGACGCTGGGTCTGCACGCCGATGGCACCTATTTTTCCGCTGAGATGGGTGTCAGCAAGACACGGCTCAACCGGCACTGGGCGTTCGTCGTGTGTCTGCGCGATACCACCGAACGCAAAGTTGCGGACGCGGCGCTGCGCGACAGCGAGGCGCGTTATCGCACGCTGGTGGAGCACGCTCCCGAGATCATCGTCGTCGTCGACGCCGATCTGAACCGGCTGGTCGATGTGAACGAGAATGCGGTGCGCTTCTTCAAGATGGATCGCGAGACGCTGCTTACGCTCTCGGTCGATCGACTGAGTGCAGCGACGCAGCCCGATGGCAGCGAGTCCTCGGCAGGCATTCGTGAGCACCTGCAACGCACGCTCGATGGCGAGACACCCGTGCTCGAGTGGGTCTTCCGCGACGCGCCGGGCCACGAGATTCCGTGCGAGGTACGTTGGGCGCGCTTGCAGTCGAGCCGGCGGCTGCTGCGCGCAAGTATCACGGACATCACCGAACGCAAGCGCGTCGAACTGCTGGCTGCGGGCGAACGTCGTGTATTCGAGCGTCTGGCCGCGAATGTCGATCTGCAGATCACGCTCGAAGCCATTACCGATGTGATCGAGCGCGTGGCGCCCGATTGCGTCTGCGCCATCCGATTGCTCGATGAGCAGGGGACGAAACTCACGCTCTGCACCGGGCCTCATCTGCCGGCCGAATACTCGGCTGCGATGGACGGTGTGGAAGCCGCGGCGAGAAACGGCTCGTGCGCCGCCGCGGTGTATCTGCATCGACAGGTCATCGTGACCGACATCGGTCGCGATGCCTTGTGGGAGAACCGTCGCGAAGCGGCGCTCGCTGCGGGTCTGCGGGCATGCTGGTCGACGCTCATTCACGCTGCGGACGGCCGCATGCTCGGAACGCTGGCCCTGTACTTCAGAACGCACGTGAGCCCCATGCGTCGCGATTTCGATCTGATGGCGCGCATGACGCAGCTTGCCGGCATCGCGATCGAACGGCGGCGTGCCGAAAGCGCGCTGCGGGCCAGCGAAAGCCGCTATCGCCGGCTGTTCGACAATGTGATGGAAGGCGTCTACAGCTCAACCGTCGAAGGCCGCTTCGTCTCGGTGAACCCGGCGCTGGCGCAAATGATCGGACTCGGTTCGCCGAGCGAGATGCTCACGCTGCCGACGGAAATGATCTACCACTATCCGCACGAGCGTGCGGCCATCCTGGCTGCGCTCGAACGCGATGGCGAAGTCCGCAACGCCGAATTCCAGTTGCAACGTGTCGACGGCACCACGCTCACGGCCATCGAAAGCGCGCGTGCAATCCGGGACGAGCATGGCCGGTTGACGGGATACGAAGGCACGATCTTCGACATCAGCGAGCGCAAGCGCGCCGAAACCGCGATGTTCCAGGAGAAGGAGAAGGCGCAGGTAACGCTGCAGTCGATCGCGGATGCCGTGATCACGACCGATGCGGAAGGTCGCATCGAGTATCTCAATCCCGTGGCCGAGGATCTCACCGGCTGGCATTCGCACGAAGTTTGCGCACGGCCGCTGGGCGATGTGATCGACATCCTGAATGAGGCGACACGCGAACGACTGGAAAATCCGGCCTCGCGCGCGCTGCGCGAGGGCAGGGTGATCACGGTGGCCGATCAAACCGTGCTCGTAAACCGCCGTGGCCAGGAGATTGCGATACAGGACTCGGCAGCGCCGATTCGCGATCGCAGCGGACAGATTATCGGCGCGGTCATGGTCTTCCACGATGTGAGCAAAGAGCGGCGCCTGCGGCGCGCATTGGCCTATCAGGCTTCGCACGATGCATTGACCGGGCTCATCAATCGCCGCGAGTTCGAGAACCGCCTGACCGAAGCACTGCTCACCGCGCGCGCGGATGCAGATACCACGCACGTGCTGCTGTATCTCGATCTGGATCAGTTCAAGCTCGTCAACGACACCTGCGGTCATCAGGCCGGCGATCGTTTGCTCAAGGAGGTCACAGGGCTGCTCCAGACCCGCATTCGCACTCACGACACCATCGCGCGGCTGGGCGGCGATGAGTTCGGATTGCTGCTGCAGGACTGTACGGCTGAGCGTGCCGCAAAGGTGGCCGACAATCTGCGCCAGGCGATTCGCGAATACCGTTTCGAATGGCAGGACGGCGCGATGAACATCGGCGTGAGCATCGGCATCGTGGAGATCAACAGCACGAGCGAAAGCATCACAAGCGTGATGAGCGCGGCGGATGTAGCGTGCTATGCAGCCAAGGATTCGGGCCGCAATCGCGTTCACATGTATCAGAGCGGCGCCGCACCCGAGCGCCATCGTGAGATGCAGTGGGTATCGAAGCTCACGCGCGCTGTGGAGGAGAACCGGCTGGAGCTCTTCTATCAGCCGATCGTGCCGATCGGCGCGAACCGCGATCCGCGCGGTCACTATGAGTTGCTGGTGCGCATGCGCGGCGAGAACGGCCGTCTGATCCTGCCGGCCGAGTTCATTCCTGCGGCCGAGCGCTACAACGTGATGTCCATCATCGATCGCTGGGTCGTGCAGCAGGCGCTAGGCGCGCTGGCGCATTACCGGACCGATGACGATCATCGCCACAGCGGCTACACCATCTCCATCAATCTCTCGGGCACCTCGCTCAACGACGACCGCTTCCTCGAATTTTTGATCAACGAGCTGCAGGCGTATGACCTGAGTCCGGGCGCGGTGTGCTTCGAGATCACTGAAACCGCGGCCATCTCGAATCTAGCCAACGTCGTGCATTTCATGCGCGAGTTCCGCGCGCGAGGCTGTCAGTTCTCGCTGGATGACTTCGGCAGCGGACTCTCCTCGTTCATGTACCTGAAGAATCTGCCGGTCGACTATCTCAAGATCGACGGACAGTTCATTCAGAACGTGACGACGGATCGGGTCGATCGCTGCATGGTCGAGGCGATCACACAGATCGGTCACGCCATGGGCCTCAAGACGATTGCCGAACGGGTCGAAACGGCGGAAGTTCTCGCGTGCCTGGCCGATATCGGTGTCGAGTACGCCCAGGGCATCTACATCGCGAGTCCCGAGTCCATCGAGTCCTTGAGCCGTATCACGCGCACGCATCCGCAATTGAAGCTGGTGCATTCGGCATAGCAACCAGAGCGGCCGGTGCGGCGCTCTGCAGTGTGATTCCACTGGGAGAATATTCTCGAGAGCACTCGCGAAGGTGCGATCGTCGGTGCGCGCATTCGATCCGATGCGCGAACGATTCGGTCAGAGAGGGCATGCATCGCCGAAGAAAAGGCGATGCCTGGATACTGAGAGGTCGTGCGGGCGCCCACTACACGCACTCTCGTGCGCGTAGTGGGGGCGCTCAATTACACCGACCCGGTCGGGACTGCGCTGGCTACGATCGAAGCATCGAGTGCCTCGTAACCTGCGTAGTCGATGGTCGCGTACAGATCCTGTCGCGTCTGCATCTGGTCCAGCATGCTGCGAGTGGAGCCTTCACGCTTCAACGTTGCGTACAGCTGCTCGTGGCCTTTTGCAGCCACGCGCAATGCGCTCACCGGCCAGATCACCATGCGATAACCGAGATCCTCGAACTCCTTGGCGGTGAGCCAGGGCGTGCGGCCGAACTCGGTCATGTTCGCGAGCAGGGGAGCATCGACGCGTTGCGCGAACTCGCGGAACATGTCGGCGCTGGTGAGCGCTTCCGGGAAGATCGCGTCCGCACCTGCTTCCAGATACAGCTTCGCACGTGCGATCGCGCCTTCGAGGCCTTCGCTGGCGGCAGCATCCGTGCGCGCGATGATCTGCAGGTTCTTCCTGGCCTTCCTTGCTGCAGCGATCTTCGTCGCCATGTCACGCGCCGTGACCAGCCGTTTGTCGTTCAGATGGCCGCACTTCTTCGGCAGGATCTGATCCTCGATATGAACGGCTGCGGCGCCGGCGTCTTCGAACGCTCGCACCATGTGCATGACGTTCAAAGCTTCGCCGTAGCCGGTGTCGCCATCGACGAGGACGGGCAGGCCCGAGGCGCGCGTGATCTGCCGGACGAAGAAGCAGACGTCATCGACAGTGATGACGCCGAGATCGGGCAGTCCCATCGAGGCGCTCATGGCAGCGCCCGACAGATACAGCGCTTCGAATCCCTGGCGACGGGCCTGCAGTGCTGCAAGCCCGTTGTACGCGCCGGGCATCTGGAGGATGCCCGGTCGACGCAACAGTTCGGCGAAGCGCTCGCCCGCTGGTTTGTCTGGCAGTTGATCGGCGACGAGATAGCTCATGGGGCCACCTTATGGCGTGTAGAGGTCCACGTACTCGTTGACGGGCAGACGCTGCAGCTTCTCCAGGTCGCTCGAAGCGGCGAGGATGGCCTTACGCTGTTTGTCCGCGAAACGACGGGCAACGTTGGTTTCGAACTTCGCCTGCAGCAGCGGGATGCCATCGCTGCGACGACGCTTGTGACCGATCGGGTACTCGATGACGATCTCGTCGAGCTTGCGGCCATCCTTCAGATGAACCGTCACGCCGTTGGCGATCGAGCGCTTGTCCGGATCGTGATAGTCCTTCGTGAACGCGGGATCTTCGACGCACTCGATCTTGTCACGCAGCGCATCGATACGCGGATCGCTGGCGACGCTGTCCTCGTAATCGGCGGCCGTCAGGCGACCGAAGATCAGCGGCACGGCCATCATGTACTGCACGCAATGGTCGCGGTCGGCCGGATTATTGAGCGGGCCTTTCTTGTCGATGATGCGAATGCAGGCTTCGTGCGTACGCAGCGTGATCTTTGCGATGTCGTCGGACGTCGCGCCGATCGCGGCAAGGCGCTTGCGTGCTTCCATCGAAGCTTCGACCGCCGTCTGCGAGTGGAACTCCGCCGGGTACGAAATCTTGAACAGCACGTTCTCCATTACGTACGAGCCGTACGGACGCTGGAAGGCGAAGGGCTTGCCCTTGAACAGCACGTCGTAGAAGCCCCAGACCTTCGCGGTCAGCACCGAGGGATAGCCCATCTCGCCGGTGGCGGCCATGAGCGCGAGGCGCACGGCGCGGCTGGTCGCATCGCCTGCCGCCCAGCTCTTGCGCGAGCCGGTGTTCGGTGCATGGCGATACGTGCGCAGGCTCTGACCGTCGACCCAGGCCAGCGACAGCGCGTTGATGATCTCATCGCGCGACAGGCCCAGCATCTGAGCGACGACGGCGGTGGAGGCGACCTTCACCAGCACGACGTGATCGAGACCGACCTTGTTGAAGGAGTTCTCGAGGGCGAGGCAGCCCTGGATTTCATGCGCCTTGATCATCGCGGTGAGGACATCGTGCATCGTGAGCGGTGCACGACCGGCAGCGATGTTACGACGCGACAGCCAATCGGCCGTTGCGAGGATGCCGCCGAGATTGTCGGACGGGTGACCCCATTCGGCTGCGAGCCACGTGTCGTTGAAGTCGAGCCAGCGGATCATCGCGCCGATGTTGAAGGCGGCCTGGATCGGATCGAGCTGGTAGGGCGTGCCCGGCACTTTGGCGCCGTTCGGCACGACGGTGCCCGGAACGACCGGTCCCAGGAGCTTGGTGCAGGCCGGATACTCGAGCGCTTCGAGGCCGCAGCCCAGGGTATCGATCAGGCACAGGCGCGCCGTTTCATAGGCGAGCGTGCTGTCGATCTTGTAGTTGATGACGTAGTCCGCGATATCGACGAGGACCTGATCGGGCGCGGGACGCGCTGCATTGCTAGTGGCGTTCGACATACTTCTCTTTACTCTCAGGAATTCTGCACAGGCCGTTGCGCGAGCGGTACGAATTGCTGCTGGTCGGGGCCGGTGTAATTGGCGTTGGGACGAATGATCTTGCCGTCGGCGCGCTGCTCGATCACGTGAGCAGCCCAGCCGGTGGTGCGCGAGACGACGAACAGCGGCGTGAACATCGCAGTCGGCACGCCCATCAGGTGATAGGACACGGCGGAGAACCAATCCAGGTTCGGGAACATCTTCTTCGCGTCCGCCATGACGGACTCGATACGTTCGGCGATCGCGAACAGCTTCATGTCGCCGGCGTCCTGCGACAGGCGGCGGGCGACGCCCTTGATCACCTGATTGCGCGGATCGGCGATCGTGTAGACGGGATGTCCGAAGCCGATCACGACTTCCTTGCGTGCGACGCGTTCACGGATGTCCGCTTCAGCCTGGTCCGGCGTCTCGTAGCGGTTCTGAATCTCGAACGCGACTTCGTTGGCGCCGCCGTGCTTGGGTCCGCGCAGCGCGCCAATGGCACCCGCGATGCAGGAATACAGATCCGAGCCGGTGCCCGCGATCACGCGTGCGGTGAACGTCGAGGCATTGAATTCGTGCTCTGCGTAAAGAATGAGCGAGGTGTGCATCGCACGAACCCACTCCTTCGAGGGCGCACGCTGATGCAGCAAGTGCAGGAAATGCCCGCCGATGGAATCGTCGTCGGTCTCAGTCGCGATGCGCTGGCCGTTGTGGCTGAAGTGGTACCAGTAGGCGAGCATCGAGCCGAGCGAGGCGATCAGCCGATCGGCGATGTCGCGTGCGCCGGGGGCTTCATGAGCATCCTTTTCCGGCAGGGCGCAGCCCAGCACCGAAACGCCGGTGCGCAGCACGTCCATCGGGTGAGCTGCTGCGGGCAGTGCTTCGAGAGCGGTGCGGACGATCGCGGGCAGACCGCGTAAGCTGCGCAACCGCTGCTTGTAGGCGGCGAGCTCGGGCTGATTCGGCAGCTTGCCGTGGATCAGCAGGAACGCGATCTCTTCGAATTCGCAGGTTTCGGCGATTTCGAGGATATCGTAGCCGCGATAGCGCAGGTCATTGCCTGTGCGTCCTACCGTACACAGGGCCGTGTTGCCGGCGGTAACGCCGGACAGAGCCACGGATTTCTTGACGGGCCGTTTGGTTTCAGTGGTTTCGGACATGTTCACTCCCTGGGCTTGCGAGGGCGCGTCGGCCTTTGCGGATTGAGCCCGGAAAGATAAGTGGCACGGTCGTACGAATGAAAATACATTGCACATTACCTCCTGATACGAAGCAGGTATCGACGTGGAGCTGAGGCATCTGCGTTACTTTCTGGCCGTCGCGGAAGAACGCAACTTCACGCGCGCAGCGAAGCGACTGCACATCGCGCAGCCGCCTCTGACGCAGCAGATCAAGGCGCTCGAAGCGGAGCTCGGCGTACTGCTGTTCGACCGCTCGGGGTATCGGGTCGAGCTGACGGAGGCGGGCAGGCTGTTCGCGGTCGAGGTCTCGAGGATTCTCGCAGACGTGCGCCGTGCCGTGCTTCTCGCTCAGCGCGCCGCCCGCGGCATGCGCGGGCAGGTGAGGGTGGGCTTTACCGAGTCCGCCTCGTTCAATCCCCTGGTCATGCGCACCTTTCAGGCATTCAGGGAAAACAGTCCCGAAGTCGAGCTGGCGCTGGAAGAACGGCAATCGACCGAGCTCAGCGCGGCCTTGAGCGATGGACGCATCGATGCCGCCTTTCTGCGACCGCCCTTGCACGCAGGTGCGGGTCTCACGCTGCATCTACTCGAAAGCGAAGAGATGGTCGTGGCCGTGCCCGTCAACCATCCGCTTGCGAAGCAGACGCAGGTGGATCTGCAGATGCTCGCCCACGAGACCTTCATCCTGTATCCGCGTGCCGTGCGCCCCGGGCTGGCCGATGCGGTCATCGAGGCTTGCGAGCGTGCCGGATTCAGTCCCCGCATCGGCCAGCAGGCGCCACAGTTGTCGTCCACGGTAAATCTGGTAGCGGCCTCGCTCGGCATCTCGATCGTGCCGCGCAGTATGGAAGGGCTGCAGCCGCAAGGTGTCCGTTACCTCTCGCTTAAGGGCACGCCCATCCGGGCGGATCTCGGCATCGCGCACCGGGCAGGAGAGTCCGCGGTGGCCGTGTTGAACTTCATCGAGACCGCAATGGCAACGGCAGCGGCGGCACGCACCGCTGGGACCCATTCCCGCGCAGATGCGCCGGACGAAGCCTCCGCTGCCAACGAGTAGTCCTTCGCGCCGATCTCGACACTCAAGTGCGCGCAGCGTTCCGATGCGCGCCCGCCATTTCTGCATCGGTCCGCTTCTTTCGCCGTTGTATCGTCCCCGCCGCCTGCACTGATCCAGTGTTCCAACGCGTCGCGCGTGCGCACGGAATCCTTGCGTTCCGAGGGAGGGCAAACCTTCGACGGGCACCATCCTTGACAGATCGCCATCGATCAGACAATCCTTAAACCTAGACAACATAAATAACTATGTGAGCGTTCGCTCACCGTCAACAGGGGTCAAGCGATGGCGTTTAAGATCGATACGTTGAAAGGTTCGCGCGGTGCGCTGGCAGCGCTGAGCGTGTGTTTTGCAGTGAGTGCCTGCGCGGCGAAGTCCGACGCGTATGAGCAGCGCTCGAAGGCGACGGCGCCGCACACGTCCGTGCGTGTGCTCGATGTGGAAAGCATGCCGTTCGAGCGTGGCCAGTATGGCAACTCGGGCTGGGGCACGCGCACGTTGTGGAAAGGCCCCAACGACGACGGCACGTTGCGCATTCTCTACGTGCCGCCGGGTGCTGAAGGCGCGTACAACCACTACCACACGTTCCACGAGTGGGCGTACAACATCCAGGGCGACTTCACCAACAACGAGTCGACGACGCCCAACAACGTTTCCGGTCCGCTGCAGCGCTTCCGCGAAGGCAACTTCCTGTCGCGTCCTCCGTACAGCCTGCACGGCGGCGAGAAGGGCCGCATGAAACACATGATGTCGCAGATCGGTGCGGTCATCATGATCATGGAAGAGAGCACGGTGTGGGGCGGCACGTTCACCGTCGACCCGGCGGTACAGAAGGATCCCTCGCTCGCCAAGAACTACAACCCGGATTTCAAGGACATCAAGTACTGGTCCACGCCGCGCATCATCGACACGCTCGACAAGATGCCATGGCAGCCGGTCGAAGGCGTTGCGGGTCTCAATGCGAAGTACCTGATCGACGATCCGTCGCACGGCTTCCGCGCCACCATGTACTTCCTCGAGGCGAATGCTGCGACACCTGCACAGCTGCGTCCGCACTATTACAAGGATGCGCATCAGTTCAACTTCGTCATCAACGGTGACCTGTCGCTCGATGCGTATCCCTCGCCGGACGGCAAACCGCAGACGTTCAAGCTGTCGAAGCATTACTTCTTCGAGCGTCCCCCGATGGCGATCCTCGGCGTGTCGCCGAGCGCTGCGAGCACCGGCGGCGTCGTGTGGCTGGAAGTCACGTACGCGAAGGGAACGCGCTGGACGGAAGAGCCGACCCCGATCGAGGAGCCGACGTACATCGGCAGTCGGTAATGGAAGGCGAGCATGAGCTCGCCTGATTGAAAATGAGTCTTGCGGGCGGCCTCATCCATGGATGAGGTCGTCTCGTTTGAGAAATGAACGCACGACGCTTCGCGTGGCGTGCAAGGTAAGAGGTTAGTCAGCACTTAATCATTCGTCGGGTCGTGCTGGGCGATGAGAACCGGGCGGTTCGCTGTCGGTGAGGGAAATAGTGAGCGGGACGGTATTCGAGACGACGGAAGTCGAGTCAGGCGAGCGGCTCTTCCGCTGGAGCCAGATGCTGGCCAGCCTGTGCGGTCCGCTGCAGATCGCGGGCTACAACTCCGATTCGATCGACGGACGCATCGAAACGTTGACGCTCGATCGGATGAAGCTCAGTCGGATCGTGGCGAGTTCCCATCGCATCGAGCTGACGCGGGAATCGAGCCCCGATCGCCATGCAGCGGTGAAGATCGTTCTGCAGCTTCGCGGCACTTCCATCTTCGAGCAAGGCGATAGCCGCGTGTACATCAATGCGGGCGACTGCTTTGCGTACGATGTCTCGCGCCCTCACGTCATCGTGAGCCCCACCTGCACCGAGCATCTGGTCGTCGTCATTCCTGAAGACCTGGCGGCGAGTTACGACTTGCATCCAGAGAGGGGCGTGTCGGAACGCTTTGCCGCGCACAGCGGCATCGGCCAGATCACGCGACAGCTGGTCGAGACCTTGCTCGATGGCGCATGCGATCTCGACGCGGATACCGCTGAACAACTCTCCGAGCTGCTGTTGCGCTCGCTGCGTTTGTCGTTGCGCAGTGCCAGGCCGAAGTCGCAGCTCACCTCGCGCGCCTCGCTGCTTGGACGTGCGAAGGCGTACATCGATGAGCGGCTGCGCGATCCCGAGCTGGATATCGCGGCGATCGCCGATGCGCTCGGCTGCTCGAAACGTTCCCTGCACCTGGCGTTCGCCGAGGAGGGGGCTTCGGTCAATGAATATCTATGGGCGCAGCGGCTCGAACGTTGCCGCCAGGACATCTTGAAGGGGATTGGCGCGACGAGCCTGACGGAGCTCGCATTCGCCTGGGGATTCAGCAGTTCGTCTCACTTCAGCCGCAGCTTCAAGCAGCGCTTCGGCATGTCTCCGTCGGTGATGCTGTTGAAGCATCACCGACAGGAGAGTTGAACCGCTCGAAAGCGAATCAGGCGGGCAGAACGCCTTTCTGTTTCGCCGTGTGAGTGGCGATCAGATCCATCAACACCGGCGACAGGCAGTCATAGGGCTGCAGGCCGAGCTCGACCAGACGGCTGCGGACGGCCGACATTTCTTCCGGCTTCGCACCGCCGCCTTCGATGATCGAAGACACGAACGCCGCGAATTCCGGCGCGGCCCAGCCTTCTTCCTTCGACAGTTCGACGTGCACGAAGTCCAGGCCGTAGAACGGATGGCCCTGGTTCTCGATGCGGCCGTACATGTGCACGCCGCATTCGCTGCAGGCGTAGCGCTGGATGACGGCAGTAGCGTCGACGATCTTGAGCTTGCTCTCGTTCGCCGTGACCTGCAGGTTGTCGCGCGAGATCACTGCCACGACGGAGAACTTGGCGCCGGCAGGCTTCCAGCACTTGGTGCAGCCGCATGCATGGTTGAACGCCACGTTGCCTTTGAGGCTGACCGTGACCGGTGCGCTCGAGCATTTGCATGCCAGAGTGCCGCCTTGGAAATCCTTCGAACCCGGACGGACGCCGTTGTCGATGGAGGGATGCAGGGAAATGGCCATTATTCGGGCTCCTTGTGCGCTGATGTTGCGCTTTTAGTACGTGATCACGGATCGGATCGAGTCGCCGCTGTGCATGAGATCGAACGCCTCATTGATGCGATTGAGCGGCAGCTTGTGAGTGATCAGATCATCGATGTTGATCTTGCCTTCCATGTACCAGTCGACGATCTTCGGAACGTCGGTACGACCGCGCGCGCCGCCGAAGGCGGTGCCTTTCCATACGCGACCCGTGACGAGCTGGAAGGGACGAGTCTTGATCTCCTGACCTGCGCCCGCGACGCCCACGATCACGGAGACGCCCCAGCCACGGTGACAGCACTCGAGTGCCTGACGCATCAGCTCGACGTTGCCGACGCATTCGAAGCTGTAGTCCGCGCCGCCATCGGTGAGGTTCACCAGATGTGCAACGAGGTCCGGGCCGACTTCCTTCGGGTTGACGAAGTGAGTCATGCCGAACTGCTCGGCGAGCTCCTTGCGGCGAGGATTGATGTCGACGCCGATGATCTTGTTGGCGCCGACCATGCGTGCGCCTTGAATGACGTTCAGGCCGATGCCGCCGAGACCGAAGACCACCACGTTCGCGCCGGCTTCGACCTTCGCGGTGTTGATCACGGCGCCGATACCGGTCGTCACGCCGCAGCCGATGTAGCACACCTTATCGAAGGGAGCGTCTTCGCGGATCTTCGCGAGCGCGATCTCGGGCAGCACGGTGTAGTTCGAGAACGTGGAGCAGCCCATGTAGTGGTACACGGGCTTGCCGTCGAGCGAGAACCGCGAGGTGCCATCGGGCATCAAGCCCTTGCCCTGGGTCGCGCGGATGGCCGTGCACAGATTGGTTTTCTGCGACAGGCATGACTTGCAGCCGCGGCATTCGGGTGTGTAGAGCGGAATGACGTGGTCGCCTTTCTTGAGCGACGTCACGCCGGGGCCGACGTCGACCACGACGCCTGCGCCTTCATGGCCGAAGATGGCCGGGAAAATGCCTTCCGGATCCGCACCAGAGCGCGTGAATTCATCCGTATGGCAGACGCCCGTAGCCTTGAGTTCGACGAGGACTTCGCCGGCGCGAGGTCCGTCGAGATCCAATGTGACGACTTCCAGGGGTTTGCCTGCCTGAAATGCGATTGCTGCCTGTGTTTTCATCGATTGAAGCGCGTGACCGAGGGATCCGGGCACGGTAGTGCGCATCACGGGCAGCGGCTTGCCTGACAGTGCAGCGGCTTGACTCAGAGCGAATCGCCGCCGTGTCGTCCTATGGCTGATTCGGGCGTCGCGTGCCCAGGGAATCTCTGGTCAATTCGCCATTCGCAACCCTAGTTGCTTCGCCCACCGAAGCATTTAAACCAGTTGCAGACTTGCGAAGGTCAGGGAAGTCGATAAATCAGAGCTTCCCTAGGTCTCACGCGCGAACTTTGCGTCGGCGAACCTTGTTCGCGTGCTTGGGCAGATCGTCAGCCACTTGCGGTGCCTGCGCAGGTGCTGCGGCAGGTGCTGATTCCCGACGCAGCCATTCCAGCAACGAGGCTGCGACACCGCTGATGCGAGTGTTCGGTTGCCACAGCAGGTGATAGGAGTAGCTGTCCCGGATCGCGATATCGAACGGGCGAATCAGCCTGCCGCTTTCGATTGCACCGCGTGCGATGAATCCGCGCACGAGAGAGACACCCTGTCCGGCGGCGGCGGCTTCCAGCAGCATCGAGGAGTCTGACAGCACGAGCCCTCGCGAGGGTTCGCGCAGTCGCAGGTCGGCGGCGCGAAGCCAGGGTGTCCACGGTTGCCATGCATGCCGCAGCAGCGTGCAATTTTTCAGATCCGCGGGCGTGCGAAGGTTGTGCTGTTGCGCGTACTCGCGGGTGCACACCGGAAATTGCACCTCGTCTGCGAAGCGCTCGCCGACCGTGTTGGGCCAGTTGCCGGCGCCATAGCGAATCGCGACGTCGACGCCTCGTCCCAGAAATTCACCCATCTCCGCGGTCGAGCGAATTTCCACCTCCGCTCGCGGCTCGGCGCGCAAGAAACTGCCGATCCGCGGCACCAGCCAGTGAGTGGCGAGCGAGGGATGCACGCTGATCACCAGTCTGTGCGTCTGGCCGGTCGCCGAGGCGGGGAGTGCTCGCTGCAGCACGCTCAGTGCCTCGCGCACTTGCGCGAGGAGCGTCACCGCTTCGCGTGTGGGGATCATGGCTCTTCCGTTGCGACGAAAGAGACAAGCTCCGATCTCCACTTCGAGATCGCGAATCCGATGGCTGATCGCGCCGTGTGTCAGGCCGAGCTCGCTGGCCGCGGCCGAGTAGCTCTCGTGTCGTGCAGCCGCTTCGAAGGCGCGCAACGTCTGCATGGACGGCAGTCGGCGAATTCGACCCATTGTTACCCCTCGTCACAGAATCATCTAACGAACGTCGCCAGGTCAGGGAGCATCCTGGTGGCTTAATCCGGGTAGACCGGATATCCCCTGGCGCGCGTAGCCGGTGAACTTCCTGTGAAAATTTATCACACAAGAAGAAAATTCATATCGATTGCCTGAGCGATCGAGTTCGGATCGAATCGACCCAAAGGGCAGATCTCAGCGATGACTACAACACCCGCCTCGAATGCATCAGATCCGCGTCATGCGGAAACGCGCACCACGCGTTACGCGTGGTACGTGGTGGTGCTGCTGCTGCTCACGCAGATCGTTTCCTACATCGATCGGTTTCTGCCGAGCCTGCTGCTTCAATGGATCAAGACGGATCTGCAGCTCACCGATTTTCAGGTCGGACTGATCATGGGGCCCGCGTTCGGCCTCTTCTATGTCTTCGTCGGTGTTCCGATCGGCTGGCTGGCCGATCGCTACAGCCGTCGCAAGATTCTCGCACTGGGTATTTCCATCTGGTGCGCAATGACTGCGGCCGCAGCGTTCGCGAAGAGCTTCCTGCCGCTGTTCGCAGCTCGCATGGGCGTCGGCCTGGGTGAGGCGTCGGTCGCGCCGTGTGCGATCTCGCTCATCAGCGATTACTTCCCGCGAGCGCGCCGTGCACGTGCGATCAGCGTCTTCATGGCTGGCACATTCATAGGCGGCGGCACCGCGTACCTGTTCGGCGGTCCTCTCGTTCAATACATCGGCACGCTTCCGCCGATGCACATTCCGGGTTTCGGCGAGCTCGCCGCATGGCAGATGAGCTTCCTGTACATCGGCGTGCCGGGTTTCGTGCTCGCAGCGCTGATGTTCACGATTCGCGAGCCGCAGCGTCAGGATCAGGTGCTGCGCGGTCTGGGCACGAGCGATCAGGGCAGGGCGTCGCTGAGCGATGCGTTCCGTTTCATTCGTCAGCGTTGGCGCGCGTTCGGCGCTTTGTTCATCGGTTCAGCGGCCGTCGTGACGATGGGCTCACTCACGTTCTGGAACATCGCGCTGTTCGGGCGAACCTGGGGCTGGGAGATCCGCGAGATCGGTATCACCACCGGCGCACTGTTCTTCATCGGCGGTCCGCTCGGCACGCTGTTCGGCATCTGGCTGACGAACCGCTGGATCGCAGCCGGACGCAAGGACGCAACGCTGCGCGCGTTGTGGTGTGGCATAGCTATCGCTGTGCCGGGATTCGCGCTGTATCCGGTCATGCCGACGCCTGAGCTCGCGGTGTTCATGCAGCTGTTTGCATTCACCGGTCAGGCGATGGCCGCCGCCGCGGGGCCTGCCACGCTCACGCTGATTGCGCCGGGCCAGATCAAGTCACAGGCAACTGCGATCTATTACCTGTTCATCGGCGTGTTCGGTCAGCTCATCGGACCTCCGCCGGTTGGGCTCATGACCGATCTGTTCGGCGATCCCGGCATGCTGCGTTACGCGATGACGATCGAAGCCTCGGTCGCCGGTATCACGGCGCTGATCCTGGTGGCGCTCGGAATGCGGCACTACCGGCGCTGCGTCGACGAGGTCGAGAGTCTGATGGCGCCCGGTGAAGTGCGGGAGGGTCCGCATGGTTGATCGAACGACGCTGCCGCGACTCATCGGGATTCGCGAAGTCACGTACACGGTCCCGGACATCGATCTGATCGAAGCGGCCTATGCGCGCTGGTTGCGCTATCGCGTCGAAGCGCGCGGCACGGTGACGGCGCAAGAGGCGCAAGCGTGGGGCACGCCCGCGATGGTGGGTCGACGTTTCGTCACGCTGGCTCCGGCGAGCGGAGAAGTCGTGACCTTGCGATTCATCGCGGCGTCCGATGCGCAATGGCACGCGCTGCGCTCGCACGGCTGGAACGTCAGCGAGATCGTCGTGCAGGACGTCGATGCTCTCGCGGCGGAACTACGTGCTTCGCCGTTCAAGATCATCGGCGAGCCTGCTTCGCTCACGCGCTTCCCGATGATTCGCGCGATGCAGGTGATCGGCCCCGCGAACGAATGTCTTTATTTCACTCAGGTGGGCGATGGCAGCGGCCTCGATCTCGCGCAAGCGCAATCGTATGTGGGTCGCGTGTTCATCGTGGTCGCAGGCGGACCGGATCTGCCGGCGTTGTTTCGTACCTATGAGTGTTTCGGCAATGACGTCGACCCGCCGGTATCGACGCCGGTGCGCGTGATCTCCATTGCAAACGAGTTGCCGCTGGACACGCTGCACGCGCACGGCCTCGTGAAGTTGGGACGCGGCTCGCTCATCGAGCTCGATGGATATCCGGCGATGACACAGCCGCGACACACGCCGCCGGGCTCGTTGCCTGCCGGAATGGCGATCGTGAGTTTCGAGGTGAATGGCTCCCCGTCGCAGCGCGTGGTGCGCGGCGCGGCAGGCGAGCTGATCGAGTTTGTGGAGATCTAGGGAAGCTCTGATTTATCGACTTCCCCGACCTTCACGAATCTGCAACTGCCTGAAATCCAGCAGCGATCGAAGCGGCTGGTATTACAAAAGGCGAATTGATCAGAGGTTACCTGGTAATGACAGACGGTAGACAGCAAATCGCTCACGGCGCGGCGCTGGACTTCGTACTGGCGCTGCGACGGCGTTGGGCCGACACGGTTTATCCGCAGTTGCGCAGCGAGTTCGAATCGGCGTTGCCAGCTGCTTACGCGGTCGATGCCGCGGTGGTGGCCGACACGGTCCACGCACTTCCGTTGTATCCGTGGTTCGCGTGGCTCGAACGTGGCTCGCAGAAAATGTTGTGGCGTGCGACGGCCGATGCAGTTCGCGGCAAGAAGATCGAAAAGACGAGCGGGCCTGCCAGCGTGCGGCTCGATCCCAACCTGGAGATGCCGGCGTGGTACGCCGATTGGGATATTCATCTGCAGCCCGGCGGTGTATGGCGCGACGACGAGTCGGCACTCACGTATGAGCTGGGTGCGAAGCTCGTCATGCTCGGCGACAACGACGACTATCGCTTCCATCATCTGCTGGTCGAAACGGCGGTGCCGAAGCGTGAGTATCGTCGCATCCTCGATCTGGGTTGCGGCTTCGGCAAATCGACCTGGCCTTTCAAGAAATATTTCCCGAATGCCGAGGTCTTCGGCGTCGATCTCGCGGGGCCTTGTGTGGAGCTCGCCGCGCAGCGCGCCAGCGAGCAAGGTCTGGCGATCGAATTCCGTCAGGCCAATGCCACGCAGACAGGACTCGAGTCGGGCTCGGTCGATCTCGTGAGCTCGACCATGTTCGTGCACGAAGTGCCACCCGATGTACTGCCCGAAGTGTTTGCAGAGTGCGCGCGCGTGCTCGCGCCGGGTGGCGTGCTGCGCTTCCTTGATTTCCACAAGACGGGCGATGCCTTCCGCGACCTCGCGATGGTCGAGCACGGCGCTCGCAACAACGAGCCGTACCTGCCGATGTCGGTTGCCTCGAACCTCGTTCGCATGGCGGAGCAGGCCGGTCTCACCAACGTGCGCTGGCGCGCATTCGATGAGCGTCGCGAGGGCCTTCTTGCGGATCTCACATGGCCCGCACGCAAAGAGTGGCACTTCCCCTGGGCCGTCCTTGAAGCGGAGAAACCCGCATGATGTATCGAAACAATGTCCTCGACGCAGAACGCCTGGCCGGACTCGTGTTCGAACTCGCCTCGCAACTGCAAGTCGAACGCAGCCAGCGTGTCGCGCTGGAACTCGCACTGGAACGTGCCGGTGTGTTGAAGCCGGACGCGGTCGCATCTCTCGCAGGCGATGACGAACTGCGTCGACGCAGCAACGGCGAGCTGGACCAGGCGATGGCAAAACTCCTGCGAGTGCTGACGGAGAGCGCAGACCCGCGCGGTCCGCTGCGTGGCGAGATTGCCCCTACAGCCAAGGAAGAGTTTCGCTAATGGCTCGCTCCCATATCGAGTTCGTACAGTCGCAGCTGTTGCCATGGCGCGGGGGGGGGGGGGGGGAGCGGGGGCGCGGCGAGGGGAGGCGGGGGGGGGGCGTCGGGCGTCGGGGTGGCGTTCGAGCCGACGACGCAGTAACCGGTGCGGCACACGCGGCCGGTGGTGCAGTCGGAGTCGACCGCGCAGGTGT
>JAFAEQ010000048.1 GCA_023423935.1 Pseudomonadota bacterium
CGGGTGCGTTTGCGGTGAAGTTCGAATCCTGCCGTGGCCAACGTTTGCTGCGTAGGTTTCATCGATCCGTCCCACTCATCTGCGTTCGTCGCATTCTATGCGAAGCGATGAATTAATCAGAGATTCCCTAGTGCAAAACGAACTGAGCATATGAGTCCGCGTTGTCAAAAGCCTGCGGTCCGCCAAGTCCGCGGACTGCCGTGTCACCGTACGTTTCGTCGGACCACTTATTGGCGCCGAAAATATGAGGCGGCTCGTGAATCAAAGTCCGCACCTGGTGCGCAGGATATTTGAAGAATTCAGGGGTTAGTCGAATCTTGGAGCTCATCCAGCTCGTCCACGCGAGTTCCGGGCGTCCATTAGCCGCCAATTCTGACGGGGCGCTACGATAGTTGTACTTCGAACCGTCGTCCTCGAGTACTCCTTGGACTTTGCTTAACATTCGATCTACCTTGTTCAGAACGTTATCTCCGGATCCCTTGAAATAAGCGTTCAGTTTTGCCTCCGTGGCTCGGGCTTTTCCTGAAAGTTCGGTTTGGCGACCGGCTGCCACGTTCTTACGCTCAGCACGTAGATTCGCAATTTCCGTGCGAGCGGACTTGACCAGACCTAACGCGACGGATTGTTGCGCGAGCACTGTTGAGCAGTCGAGATTGGTGTCGCTGCATCCTGCTAAGCCGGTTGGATCGGTTCTATTTACGGGGTCGTTGGAGACATACGCATACAGATTCAGATCATCCCGATAGCCGATTGGATCTGTCTGCATGAATCGCCCAAGCAGGGGCGAATACATGCGCGCTTGGTAATAGTAGAGTCCCAGCTCAGGGATGAATGCTTGTCCCGTGTACTGAAAGCGCGAACTGCTCAGTGCGCCCTGAACGCCATATGGATCGTATGTCGCTTTCTCGAGAGTTGCGCCCGCGCTATTCGCTACAGCGATAACAGATCCTTGATGATCAGCGTACAGATAACGACGGCTTGCACCTCCAACCGCCCCCCCTTCGTACCAAAGCACGGCATCGTTAGGGCCGCTGCCATTTACATAGCGACGCAGTACCGATCCACTGGCGTCATACTCGGCAACAAGGAAATCGCCGTCGTAAAGAAATTGGGTGGTGCTTGTCCCAGTGGTCTTAAACAATCGACCGTTCGGGTCGTATGTCAGGGTGGCATTCTTTGCGCCAGTTGCACTGAGTAGATGATTCTCGCTGTCGTACCCAAAAGTAGTGGCACCGTCATAGGTCAGATTGCCGTTGGAATCGTACGTCAAAGACACAGCGTTTGGAGATGTGATTTGAGTGTACTGATTCAATCCGTTCGCCGTATATCCGCGAGTGGGGGACACTGATGAGAATTCATAAGCGCTGTTCGTGATTGTTCGCGTAACGATCTGGCTTGCGGGATTGAACGAGAACGACGCTGATGAATCGTTGGCTGTTCCATCCATGTCATGGGAGAGAGAAGTGAGCTGCGCGATTGGGTTGTAACCGTACTCGCTCTTGCCGACGGATGAGCCGCGAATCAGCTGGGATCGACGACCTTGATAATTGTATGAGATCGAGATGATAGGGCTAGAGCAAGGCTGGACTGAATTTTCGCAAATCTGAGTCAATCGATCGTTTCCCTCATAGGCGTAATCGAAATAATTGCCGTCAGGATGCGTGATTCGCGTGCGGTTTCCATTCGCGTCGTAGTCGCTATAAATCGTTCGCGACAGTCCGCCCATGGTCGTCGTTGATGACTTCTTCCGATCAAAGCCATCATAGCCATTCACGACACCTTCGCCTGTGGCGCTATAGGTCGCAGAGAGTTCGAGTCCGCGCAAATTGTAGGTGTAAGCAACATCCGCACTGGTTCCCGGCATATCCTTGAAGGTCACGCGATTCAGTGCGTCGTGGGTATACGTGATTGTGGTTCCATCTCGCTTTCGCACTTGAGTCATGTTCCCGTTTGCGTCATAGCTGTACTTTTCAAAATCAGACGTGCTTGTAACACCAACAGCTGTGGGTGATGGAAATCGCATGTATTCGAGCCTGCCCAACCCATCCACCTGATAGGTCGTGACATTCCCATCGTGCTCAAGGGCGGTTCCATGCGCAAGCTCAAGCGCGACGCCGCCGTCTCGGGTTGACGCTCACCGACACATCCACCACAGTCACGCCACCCTGGCGACCCGGCCGACATGCGCCGGAATCGATGGCCGGCATCAGCCGGAATCACCGGCCGACATCGGCGGAATACGCACCCAACCTCTCGATCAATCGCATCCGCAATGCCGCAGCCTAGATCGGATCGGCTCGACGAACACTTGGGTGTCCGCTATCTCGGCCAATGCAGCCCAGAGGCAATGTCTTCGGTCGCGCGCTCGGGCAGCTCGATCATCTGCGGCTACATGCCAAAGCACTCGGTCAATCCTGGATCAAAGGATTGAACGCCGCGCATCGGTTGTATCGTCCAGCCTAGAAAAAATTCTTTCCTTCGGATCCTTTCAGCCCCACTCGCTGTCAGCGCCGTATGCGCGCCCGTCCGAGTGCCTAGGGCCGTCGCACCCGACCTCACGTTGGCTTGGCTTCATCCTCTCGATCAATCGCATTGGCAAAGCCGCCGCCTGGATCGGATCGGCTCGACGAACACTTGGGTGTCCGCTACCTCCCCTTAGCCAACGATCCGAAGCGCCGCCTGGGTTAGCGAGAAACTTACCTACTTGCGGTTCGGGTTGCCACCCGCCATCTGCTTTCTCAGGAGTTGCCGGGCACGGTTAAGGCGCACACCCACGTTATTCTCGCTGATGCCGAGGACCTGCGAGATCTCGGCGTAATCCAGCCCTTCCAGCGAAAGCATCAGCACCTGCTGATACATGACGGGCAGTGTGCGAATGGCGCGCTCCAGCTGCTTACTCTGCTGCTCTTCGGTCAGCATGTCTTCGGCGCTAGGGCTCAGGTCTTCAACTTCGTCCTGTGAAGCATCAAGTGAAACCAATGCACGCCGTTTGGACAAATGCCGAATGCCGTGGTTGTGGGCGATGCGGAACAGAAACGTGCGCTCGGAGCATTCGCCGCGGAATGTGGGCAGAGCGCGCCAGAAAGCGAACGCAATGTCCTGCACGAGCTCGTCTCGGTCTGAGCTCGAGTTCGTGTAACCCCACGCGAGGCGACCCACCGCCGCACCGTTCTCGGACATCACGCGCGCGAATTGGGCTTCCAGCTTAGGGCGTGAGTTTCTGTCTCGGGATTCGCCCATCAACCGCTCCGATCCCCCTTCCGCAGGGCAACAATCTGTCAAACGCGTGTACTTATTGCAAATCGCCGTACGGATCGACCGTGCAAAGTCACCGTAAGTTTTTGGCGGCCGCCGGGACTACCTCTTACGACAGATCACCACCACTCAGGAGATGCAGACATGGAACTTACCGTCGAGCCTTGGTTTATGCGCGAACATGCCATGCTGTTTGCCTTCGCTGCGCTAATCAGCCTGCTCTACCTTCTGGAGCGTCATGCGCAGCGGGGCCGTTGGAGAGTCCCGGTTCTGGGCGCGTGCGTTGCCGCGCTGCTGGCCGGTGCCGCGGCCCTTGTGGGCGCGTTCGTGGCCCATCGCACCGGACAACCCGACTACGTCACCTTTACGCTAGTTCTCTCGGGCGCACTCGTCGCTTTCTCGACGACGTTCGGGCTTATCCACTTTGTGCGGCTCTACCGCAGCGCATCGCATGCTTCGAAAGCCGTCGTGCACGAGAGGATGACGCAGTCATGATCCGCATTTCAGGAGTCTCCAAGCGGATGGGCGACCGTCCCGTCATTAAGGACCTGTCCTTCGAGGCTGCGGATGGCACGATTAACGGGCTCATTGGCCCGAATGGAGCCGGCAAGACGACGACACTGCGCCTAATCACGGGCGTCCTGGCTCCGGATTCCGGCAACGTCCGCATGGATGATGTCGACCCTAGCGTCGACTTCGAAAAGACCCGAGGCGCCATGGGGGCGCTGCTCGATCACACGGGCCTTTACGGTCGACTGACCGCGCGAGAAACGTTGTACTACTTCGGCCGGCTGCGAGGGCTGCGGAGGGCCGCGCTCCAAGCTCGCGTCAACGAAGTAGTGGAGCAGCTTGGCATAGAGCACATCATTGACCGGCGTACAGCGGGACTCTCCCAGGGCGAGCTTCTCAAGGTTGCGCTCGGTTGCGCGATTCTCCACCGCCCGAAGCACATTCTTCTGGATGAGCCCACCAACGGCCTCGATCCGAACGCGATTATTGAGTTGCGGGAGACGTTGAAAACTCTGCGCGACGCGGGCGCATGCGTGATCTTTTCGAGCCACGTGCTCAGCGAGGTTCAGGCACTCTGCGATCGAGTCGTGGTGCTGGCATCCGGCACCGTTGCTACGCAGGGCACGGTCTCAGAGGTCTGTCAGGCCTCGGGCACGTCGACGCTAGAGCCTGCGTTTCTGCAGCTTACGCGTCAGAATATCTCGTCAGAAGACTGAAGGAGTTTGTCATGCTTGCCGGATCTCTGATCGTTGCACGCAAAGAACTGCTGGATCACTTCCGCGATACTCGCGCGCTGCTATCCAATGGGCTGTACACGCTGATGGGGCCTGCCCTGGTGGCCCTCCTCGCCACGAGTACTGATCTCGGTGGCACTCAACGAGCCGTCATGGCATCGGTCTTCGTGCTCGTTGCGGCATTCACCGGCGGCATGACAGTCGCCACCGATATGCTTGCCGGCGAACGGGAGCGGCGATCGCTGTTGCCGCTCATCCTGAGTAGCCCCTCCGTGAATGCGATTCTTGTCGGCAAATGGTTGGCGGCGTGGGTATTCGCCACCCTCAGTTCGGTGATCGCGGCGGCCGCGTTCGCCATTCTGTTGGGGGCGGTGACGCAGGGCGCGTTCCGGCTGACGTCGCTGTTCTGGATCATACCGGCGCTGGCTATACTGGCTGCGCTAGCGGTGTCCCTGTTGATTCTCATCTCGGCGCTTTCACGGAACGTGAAGGAATCCACCGCCTACGCCTCGGTACTTTCCTTCGCGGCGATGGGCGTCGCAATGTGGCTCGCTTTCCGTCCTGTCGTCGGCTCTTCCAGCCTTTGGCCCCTGTTGCCGGTGGCGGGTCACCAGCGGCTGTTCCTCGCAGGATTCACAGGCCAAGATCCGTCGGTCCCGGCTGCGTTGGTGTCGGCCGTCACAAGCGCCACCGTCGCGATTGCCGTATTGGCATTGGCGGCGCGCTTGTTCCGGCAAAACGTGATCAACTACGGCAAATGAACACCGAAGAAGCCGAATGGCGCCGGGTCTGGCAGACGCTCTCCGTGGCGCCAAAGATTGTGGATCTGCGCGGTCGTGTGGAGGCGGAGACTCGCCGTCTCAAGTTGGCCATGATTGGCCCCATCGTCACGACGGTGGCGGCCGGCGGGGGCACGTTGGCGACCGCGCTCATTCGTCGGCAGCCAGCGGACGTTGCACTGGCAATCGGAGTCTGGATATTCATCGCGGCCGTATGGTTCGTGGCGCTGTGGGCCGCGCGCGGCACGTGGCGACCTCTGGCGCAGACTACCGACGAATTCGTGCGGCTTTCCATCCGGCGCTGCCGTTCAGTGCTCCAAGGTCTCTACGCCGGCGTCGCACTATATGTAGTGGGCTTTGTCGGCATTCTCTGGTGGAAACACCATTACCTTTCGATCAGCCTCGGTAAGCTGCTCACGTCCTGGCAGGTGCTCATGATTGGGCTCGCCATTACCCCGGTCGTGCTCTACGCCTCGCTTTCACTCGCCAGACAGAAGCGCGCCGAGTTGCGTGCGCTTTGGGCCATGCTGCGTGAGCTGGATAACGAGTCTCCCTGATTCGTCGCGCTACCACGCCGCACCCGGTGAGCGCATGTGAAGCAGGAACTGCGCAGCCTCCGCTCGCGAGAGCGAACTCAGGATATCCTTGCCAAGCCGGTTCTGCAGCACGCGCGTGAGCACGCCGGAGGGATAACCCAGGCGCACTGCGTTGTCCTGAATATGTCGGATCTGATTCGCGCTGATGGCGCCCGTGGGCCGTAGCTTGGAGAGTGTCTCGACATCCGCGTAAACCATCTTGCGCCTGATGTCGTGCATGATCCGTTCGAGTTCAGTCTCTTCCATTTCCGGCGCGCAGTATTCGTGTGCGCGGTGATCGGGGCATACAGTCGCGCAAAGCCTCTTGAACAGGGAGCGCATCCGCTTCACTCGTCCCAGTATGTCTGGAGCGGGAGCAGTGAACTCCTGCACGATCTCATCCGCAGCTTGCGCGTGACTCTGCTCTCGTGCCGCACCGCGCACGAGACCGGATGCGAAGTTCTGGATGTAATGGTCGCGATGGAAGTTGTCCGCGCAGAGGTGCGTATTTCGCCCATGCCGGTCACCGATTTCACGTGATGCCGGTCGCTCGGTTCACCGCATGCCGGTCGGTGAGTGAGACGGGACGGTTAACGACGTGGACAGTGTAGCGAGGTAGGTCACTCGAACGCCACGGCGGCACCCTTTCGCTTGCGCATCGAGGCGCCTTTCAACGTGACGCGATGACTGTTGTGCACGAGTCGGTCGAGGATGGCATCGGCGAGCGTGGGTTCGTCGATGTAGGCATGCCATTGATCCACGGGCAGCTGACTGGTGATCAGCGTGGATTTCTTGTCGTAACGATCCTCGAGGATTTCCAGTAAGTCGCGTTTGGATTGATCCGATAGCGGTGAGAGTCCGAAGTCGTCGATGTAGAGCAGATCGACTTTAGCGAGTTGCTTGAGGAACGCCGAGCGATTGGCTTGCGCGTGATGCCGAGCGAGCTCTTCGATCAGTCGCGGCAATCGGAAGGAGCGCACCGAGTAGTCCGAGCGGCAGGCCGCATGCGCGAGCGCGCTGGCGATGAAGCTCTTGCCAACCCCGCAGGGCCCTGTGATCAGCACGTTGAGCTTGTCTTTGATCCAGGTGAGCGCGGTGAGCATCGAGATCAACTTTGGATCGATACCGCGTGGTGTGCGCGTATCGAGATCCTCGAGCGCCGCGTGCTGCGGCAGCTTCGCCCAGCGCAGTCGTTGTGCGAGGCGTTTGGAGTCGCGCTCGGTGATCTCGTGCTGGATCATCACGCTCAAGCGCTCTTCGAAGCTTAAGGATTGGTGCTGGGCGCCCCGCAGCAGTTGCTCAAGCGCTGCGGCCATACCGCGCAGTCGCAGCTGTTGCAGCTGCTGGATCATCGGTTCGATCAACATGTCGTTCTCCTAGTGGAAGTACTCAGGCCCGCGCACGTTCTCGTGCACGAGCGATAACTGGCGGGACTCGCCAGATTCGGTGGGCGGCGTGGTAATCAGGGCACGCACGGCGCGGTAGTTACAGGCTTTGAGGAGGATGGCGCGCTCGCAGGCCGCGGCGAGCTGTTGAGGGGAGAAGTCTTGAGCCAAGCGCAGGATGCCTTGCGCGACCCGTAGGGCTTCTTCCGGATGACGCTTGCGATTGAACTGCTCGGCGAGCACTTGAGCGACGCTCGGTGCGATCGCCTGGGCTCGCTGCATGAGCCGCTCGATCGTGGTGTCGATGATCGCGCGGTGGTTCGCCGGCCGATGCGCATCGAGTGTCGCGCGCGCGCCGCGTTTGAACAGCCGCATGTGGGAAGCAATGAGCTGGCGCTGGGCGAAGATCTCGATCATACGTGCGCTCAGACGCACCTCGACGCGTTGGCCGATGTACTTGTAAGGCACCGAGTAGTACGCGTGCTCGACTTCGATGTGATAGTCGGGATGGACTTTCGCGAGCTTCCACTGGGCGTACTCGTACGCCCGCGGCGGCAGTGCTTTGAGCACCGGCCGATCGAGCTCTTCGAAGCGTGAGCGGCGTGATCCCTCGAGCTTCTGGAACGCACGATCGTTCAGTTCGATCAACAACTCATTGATTGCGGTATTAAGCTCGGCAAGCGAGAAAAACTGGCGATCGCGCAGACGCGCCAGGATCCAGCGCTCGACGATCTGCACGCCGGTCTCGACTTTCGATTTGTCGCGCGGCTTGCGCAC
>JAFAEQ010000049.1 GCA_023423935.1 Pseudomonadota bacterium
ATGCCGCGGGAGATCCCGGCCTTCGCCAGGCCTTCGCCGGGATGACGACCAAGAGCAGCACTTAGGACCCAGGATCTAGGCTGTAGGCTCTAGCCAGAATGCGCGCTGCGCGCGACGGTACCCTCACTGTTTGAAAGCATCGGGCCTAGCGCCTCATGACCTGTGACTGCCGATCAGTAAGTGATGTCACCCCGGCGAATGCCGGGGCCGGACCCTGTGACCAACGGGAATGCCGCGGGAGATCCCGGCCTTCGCCAGGCCTTCGCCGGGATGACGACCAAAAGCAGCACTTAGGACCTAGGATCTAGGCTGTAGGCTCTAGCCAGAATGCGCGCGGCTGCGCTCAGCGTTTAAAGGCTCGGGCCTAGCACCTAGCGCCTAGAGCCTAGAGCCTTCTTATCTCATTCCGCCTCCAGCCTTGGACCCGGATCGCTGAAGGAGCGCGCGAGGCCGATGAAGGCTGGCAGTGGTGAAGTGATCAAGTAGACAGGTACGGCTGCGAGATATTCGACGTAGCGGCCTTTGTCCTCGAAGCGGTCGCGGAACGGTGAGGTGGTGAACATGCGACCGAGGTGTTGCACGACGCCGCCGCCGATGTAGAGGCCGCCCACCGCACCGAGCGTGAGCACGAGATTGCCGGCGAGCGTGCCGAAGAGTGCGCAGAACATGCTGACTGCTTCCATGCAGTGCCGGCACGAGCCTTCCTTCGCGCGACGCGTGATCTCCTGCGGCGTGAGTCCTTCCGGGATCGAGCGATCGAGCGCACACAACGCGTCGTAGAGATTGACGAGGCCGGGACCCGAGATCACGCGCTCCGCCGACACATGCGAGAAGCGTTGATGCAGCTGTGCCAGCACCGCCATCTCGCGCTCGTTCATGACGGACAACGTGACGTGCCCGCCCTCGCCCTGAATCGGAATCCAGTGTTCACCGGCAGGAATCAAACCGGACACGCCCAATCCGGTGCCGGGACCGATCAATGCGATCGCGGCATTCGGTACCGCACGCCCGCCACCGATGGGCTCGAGCTCGTTCGGGGGCAGGTGTCGCACGGACATCGCAAGCGCCGTGAAGTCGTTGAGGAAGATCAGACGCGACAATCCCAGTTGGGCACGCACCCGCGCAGCCGAGAACTGCCACACGTGGTTGGTCATGCGAATGATGTCACCGGTAATCGGGCCTGCGATCGCCACGGCCGCCTCACGTGGACGATTCGCTCCGGTCGCGCCGACCTGATGCAAATACGCTTCGGTCGCAGAGACGAAATCGGGATAGTCGGCGCATGCGAGGACGATCTCGTCGCGATGCTGCATGCCCTCGAGCAGCGCGAAGCGCGCATTGGTACCGCCAATATCGGCGATCAGACGCAGTCCCCCGGTCGACTCGGATTTCATCGGATTGTTCTCTCGCTTCTCTTGTCGATACAGCTCGTCGGCCCCGATGCCGATGGAATCAGCTTGGCATGCTCAACGTTGCATCGCGTTCAAGCACACCAGTACACGTCTACCGGCACCTCTTTCTGATGCAGGACCGCGCGGATCGGAAATTCCGCCGCCGAGCCCACCGCGCGAGCGCGCTGATAGACCTGCCACTTCGTCTCCCCCTCGATATGCAGAATGATGCGGCGCGCATCCAGGAGCGCCGGGAGGTTCAGACTCAGGCGCGCATGCGGAGCGCTCAGCGCATTGATCGCGACGCATCCTGCCGAGGCTCCCGGATCTAACGCCCGTGCCAGCGCCATCGATCCCGGAAACAGGGACGCCGTATGGCCGTCCTCCCCCATACCGAGAACGACGACATCGAACGGCCGTGGCACACGGCTCAGCGCGCGCCAGCTCCAGTCAGCGCCTGCTTCAGGCGTCGCTGCCGGGTTCTTCAAGCCAACGAAGTGTGCCGCAGCGGCCCGATCGATCAGCAGATGCTCACGAATCAGTCGCTCGTTGCTGGTATCGGCGGTGACGTCGACCCAGCGCTCATCCGCCAGCGTGACCCAGGCCTTGGACCAGTCGAGCGATTCCTTGCGCAGTTGCTCGAACAACTTGAGCGGCGTACGCCCGCCGGAGACCACCAGGCTCGCGATATCGCGAGCACCGATGGCCTCATCGAGATCGACACGAATCTCTCCCGCGAGCGCATGTGCCAGCGCGACAGGATCGGGAAAGCGATGTTCGTGAACCCAGCGGGCGGGCATATCGGTGCGCTGTCAGGGGCGATGCGGCTCGGGGAGTCGGGCGCGATCATGCCACATCGACTTCGCATCGACGGACACGCGAGCCGCGCACGACGTCTGCTTACAGCTCGTTACTCCAGGCAAAACCGTCGCGACCGATGAGTGCGCTGGCCGCGGCGGGACCCCAGCTGCCGGCGGTGTAGGACTTGGGGGCCTCGCCATATTGCTCCCAGGCCTCACGGATCGGATCGATCCACTGCCAGGCGGCATCGAGCTCGTCGCGACGCATGAACAAGGTCAGATTGCCTTTGATCACATCGGTGAGCAGACGCTCGTACGCATCGAGCATGCGGGTCTTGAACGTTTCGCGGAAATCCAGGCCGAGGCTCACAGGCTTCAGGCGCATGCCTTCGCCTGGGCTTTTCGCGAGCACGTTGAGCGTGATGCTTTCGTCGGGCTGCAGGCGGATCACCAGCCGATTGAGCGCATGCGGCTGATCCGGACGCTCGTAAATCGACAATGGAATGTCCTGGAAGGTGATGGCGATTTCGGAGAACTTTTCCTGCAGACGCTTGCCCGTGCGCAGATAGAACGGCACTCCGGCCCAGCGCCAGGAATCGATTTCCGCACGAATGGCGACGAAGGTTTCCGTGCTGCTGTTGGGCGGGACATCCTTCTCGGACAGATAACCCACCACTGGCGCGCCGTTGACGGCGCCGGCCTTGTATTGCCCGCGCACCGTCTTGGTGAGCACTTCGCGACCTTTCAACGGTCGCAGCGCACGCAGCACCTTGAGCTTCTCGTCGCGCATGGCATCCGGATTGCCGGATGCCGGCGGCTCCATCGCGATGATGCACAGGAGCTGCAGCAGATGGTTCTGCACCATGTCGCGCAACGCACCCGTCTGATCGTAGAACTGCGCGCGCCGCTCGACGCCGAGATCTTCGGCAACCGTGATCTGCACATGCTGGATGCGACCGCGTTTCCACAACGGTTCGAACAGCATGTTGCCGAAACGCAGCGCCAGCAGGTTCTGCACCGTCTCCTTGCCCAGGTAATGATCGATACGGAAGATCTGCGGCTCGCTGAAAATCTTGCCGACGCGCTCGTTGATGAGCGCCGAGGAAGCGCGATCCTCACCAAGCGGCTTTTCCAGCACGACCCGCGAGTGAGAGGTCACCAGCGAGTGGCGCGACAGACCTTCGCAGATCGCCGCAAAAAGATCGGGCGCCGTCGAGAGAAAGAACGCGCGGCAGACGTTCTCGCGTCCTTTGAACCACTGACTCAGCAGCTCGAAGTCGCCATCGACGTTGGCATCGACCTTCTGATACGACACCAGCTGAGTGAATTCCTGCCAATGTCCGGCATCGAATTCATCGCGTACGTGCGCGCGGCAGCTTGCTTCGACATTGCTCAGGTAATCCTCGCGACTCATGTCGCTGCGCGCGACGCCGAGAATGCGCGACTCGCGACTCAACTGCCCGGCGACCTGACGTCGATACAAGGCCGGCAGGAGCTTACGCATGGCGAGATCGCCCGTACCGCCGAAGAGAACCAGATCGAAGGCTGAAAGCGATTCCATGAAAAACCTGTCAATGCCGGTGCCTGAAGTGAAGCGCGCTAAGGTACAGCTCGGAGCTGCGCCCCGCAAACCGTCGCCAGCGTACTCAAGGATAGGCGTGGCGGCGCCTGTCGCCGCCGAATTACGCGATTTTCGTGACGACTCGAGACGCTATTGCGACGCGACGGCAAGTGGCGAGTAGACGGCTCAACGTCGCCGACGTACGACATTTACCGTAACGGCGCAGCATTTGCGTATTGGGGTGCGCCGTCCGTATTCCGTCGATGCGGGAGCCGGGTCGACTCTCTACAATCCGGTGAAAACAACGTGGAGATCCGGCCTTGACAGTGCCTTTGCATGACCGTGTTCGCACGGTGACGGAACGTATTCGCGAACGTAGCCGCGATCTGCGGCAGGACTATCTGACACGCATGGAGCAGGCCGCCAGCCGCCAATCCACTCGTTCCAGCCTCTCCTGCACGAACCTTGCGCATGGTTTTGCGGCCTCTGATCCGACCGACAAGGAGGCACTGAAACAACTGCGCTGGCCGAACCTGGCGATCGTCTCCTCCTATAACGACATGCTCTCGGCCCATCAGCCGCTCGAGCGCTATCCGACATTGCTCAAACTCGCTGCCCGCGAATCCGGTGCGGTCGCGCAGTTCGCAGGCGGCGTACCTGCAATGTGCGACGGTGTCACGCAAGGTCAGGCGGGCATGGAGCTGTCGCTCTTCAGCCGCGACGTGATTGCGATGTCCACTGCCATCGCCCTGTCGCACAACATGTTCGATGCGACACTGTGCCTGGGTGTCTGCGACAAGATCGTGCCGGGACTGCTGATGGGCGCCCTGACCTTCGGTCATCTGCCGACGATCTTCGTCCCCGCGGGGCCGATGCCATCGGGCATCCCCAACAAGGAAAAGGCACGCATCCGTCAGCTGTTCGCCGAAGGCAAGGTCGGGCGCGACGCGCTGCTCGAATCCGAAGCCCAGAGCTATCACTCCGCAGGCACCTGCACGTTCTATGGCACGGCCAACAGCAATCAGATGCTGATGGAAGTGATGGGCTTGCATCTGCCGGGTGCCGCTTTCGTTCCGCCGAATACGCCGTTGCGCGATGCCTTGACGAGCGCGGCAGCGAAACGTGCCGCCAAAATCACAGCACTGGGCTCTGAATATCTGCCGCTTGCCCGCACGGTCGATGAGCGTTCCATCGTGAATGCCATCGTGGGATTGCTCGCCACAGGCGGCTCGACGAATCACACCCTGCATCTGATTGCGATGGCACGCGCCGGCGGCATCGTCATCACGTGGGACGATTTCAGCGAGCTGTCCGATGTGGTTCCTTTGCTTGCACGCATCTACCCGAACGGCGGCGCCGATGTGAATCATTTCCACGCTGCCGGCGGCATGGGATTTCTGGTGCGAGAGTTGTTGAGCGCAGGCCTGCTGCTTCCAGACACCGTCACGGTGATGGGCGCGGGTCTGGAGGCCTATACGAAGGAGCCCTGGCTCTCACCCGACGGCCTCGCATGGCGCGATGCGCCGGCTCAGTCCGGCGATCTCGATGTGCTGCGTCCGATCAGCAATCCATTCGGCAGCGATGGCGGTCTGAAATTGCTGCAAGGCAATCTCGGTCGTGCGGTGATCAAGACCTCGGCGGTGCAGCCTCAACATCGCGTCGTCGAAGCCCCGGCGGTCGTTTTCGATGATCAGGAGGACGTGATGAAAGCGTTCAAGGCCGGCACCCTCAATCGCGATTGCGTGGTGATCGTGCGCTTCCAGGGACCGAAGGCGAACGGCATGCCGGAACTGCATCAGCTCACCCCTGCAATGACCTCACTCCAGAGCAAGGGATTCAAGGTGGCACTCGTCACCGACGGTCGCATGTCAGGCGCATCCGGCGCAGTACCGGCGGCTATTCACGTCACTCCGGAGTGTCTGTCGGGCGGTCCGCTCGGCAAGGTCCAGAACGGCGACATCGTGACGCTCGACAGCTACACAGGAACGCTGCAGGTCCACGTGCCGGAGGACGTGCTCGCCTCACGTGTCATACCGACGCCCGATCTGAGCCGCAATGGTTTCGGTGTGGGCCGGGAACTGTTTGCGTCCTTCAGAGCGTCAGCGGGCGACGCGGAACTCGGGGCGATGGCCAGTATGTGAGCGGCGGGGCCGCGCACCCCGAAGCATGGTGTGCGGTTTGGGCCGAGCTTCGCGTGGCGCGAGGCTACGGCTACTTGAGATCGTTGGCGGCGAGCTTTGGTTCGCTCGGCGGATCAGCCAGCAGGTCCAGCTGAAGCGCGTCCACTGCAGGCTGCAAATCCGGGAAGAGCGATGCCTGCGGTGACTCTTCGGCTGTATTGGCGACAGCAAGTGATAGCACCGCGTCGATCTTGATGTCCGGCACCGTTGTCGAGAGAGTCTCCAGGGGCTGCTTCTCTGCAGCCAACTTCTCTGCAGCCAACTTCTCTGCAGCCAACTTCTCGGCAGCCGATTTCTCGGCAGCCGCTTTTTCGGCAGCGAGTTTCTCTGCAGCCAGCTTCTCGGCGAGCTGCTTGGCCTTCGCGGCCTGCTCCATCGCAGCCTGAGCGGCGGCGAGCTTTTCGGCTGCGGCACGTTCCAGCGCTTCTGCTTCGGCGATCGGATCTGCGGCCGCGAGCAGCGGCTCAACGACGAATTCGAGAGGCTTGTCGATTGCGGCGGCGGATTCGAACGTGGTGACGGGCGCGGCGCTTTCCGCGGACTTTTCGATCGGCGCCAACGGTTGGTCGACCCACTCCAGCGTCGTGACTTCGACGGGCTTCTCGGCCGGCTTCGATACCGCCGCAACAGCGGGCTGCTCGACAGCTTTGACTTCCACGACAGGCGCGCTGGGCTTTGCTGGCGCAGCGGGGGTTGTCGCATCTGCATGCAACAGTTCCGCTGGGAGCAATTCCTCGCTTTCGTCGGCCACGCCGCGTGCGCGTTCGGTCATCGCATTCTGGGTCGAGCCTTTCGACTGCGACATATCGGCCTCGAAGATCTCGAGCACATCGCCTTCACGCGGCGGTGGCGCTGCGACCGGCGTCGGCGCAGGTTCCTCAGGCTTCAGCTTCGTATAAGTGACGGCCGACGCCTTGACCTGCTCTTCGATCGAATCGGGATCGGAGAGCTCCTGCATCGAGACCAGATTCGCGGCCTTCTTGTCCTTCACCACGATCTGCATGTCCGAAGGCGGCGCGGGAATCGAGGCATCGATCTCGGGCGTCGGCACATCTTTATCGGCAAGCGCCTGACGTCCCACCATGTCGAAGTAGAGCTGCAGATATTTCTGCAGCGAGCGGACATACACGAAGTTGTTCAGCGCATGTTTGCGCGCGCCTTGCGCCATGAACGCGCGTCGATCGGTCGGGAGCTGCATGATGCGGGTGATTCCGCGAATGAACGCAGTCGGACTGCCGGGCTCGACCGCGACACCGAACTGACCGATCACTTCGCCCTGTGCGCCCATGCCCGTCGCAACACACGGCACGCCGCACAACATGGCCATCACGAGCGTGAGCCTTCCGCTGTCGCTGAGCGAGCTCGAGCACGCGACATCGCAGGCATTGAAGAACGCGGACATGTCCGACCAGTCTCCGAGCAGGTGCGTGCGCGTTCCGAGCGCACCGCCGCCCACCAGGGCCATCAGCGGACCATTGCCTTTCTGAACGCCATGACCGGCCAGCAACAGCGACACGTGCGGATTGGTCTTGATCAGCTCGCCCGCGGCACGGACCAGCGTCGGATGATCGTGAATCGTCTGGAACGGCGCGACCATGCCGATGACGAAGGCATCGCCACCGATGCCGAGCTGCTCGCGCACTTTCTTGCGTGCAGCAAAGTCCGGCTTGAAGCGCATCGGATCGACGCCTGGCGGCACGACGGCATGACCGTCCTCCGGAAAACCCGCGCGCCGATGCAGCACCGCGGCGGCTTCCGAGGTGTAGATGTGTTTGTCGGCCTTCTTCGAAAACTTCGCCGCCAGCGCGAGCTTCTGGCGATCGATGAACCCGGCTTTGGGCGGCAGCGGCGCCGTATCGCCCGCACTCCAGACCACTTTCATGGGCCAGTCGCATCGCGAGCGCACGAACAAGGCCAGGAGCTGTGCCGCATGACCCCAGCCCTGGATCACATCGGGCCGGAACTCGCGCGTGACCCGCAACAACTCGCCCACTGCGCCAAAGCTGAAGCGTCGGCGCGAGAAGGCGATGTCGTGAACAGGAATCCCGTTCTGGCGCAGCACTGCCCCTGCAGTGAAGCCGGGCGACAGCGTCACGACCTGAGTCTTCACGCGATTCTTGGGCATCCGCGCGAGCAACGGCATGAACAATGATTGCTGCACGGCGCCGCTCAATCCTGCGGCACTCACTACATGCAATACACGCAGCGGTCTGACGTTTCCTTCAGTCACGATCGGATCTGGAACAAGCCTCGATGCTCAAAATGTAACAGTAGTCCGATTGAGCACGCGCAACCCGCAACAGGAATTGTTAAACCCGCCACACTTCAGCGGTGACAAGAATTGGCAGGTCGCGAATTGGGTCACAGAGGAAGACGGTGATGGCGGTGATGACGGGACTACGGTGATGCCGGTGATACAGGTGATAACAGTGATTGCGGACTACGGTGAGGGCGGTGATAGCGGTGATAGGGTGATGGTCAGTGATACCGGTGATAGCGGTGATGGAAGTGGTCAGAGCGACCTTCCGCCACGGACATCACTCCATCACTGTCATCACTGTCATCACTGTCATCCCTGTCATCACTCTCTTCACCGTCATCATATCCTCTGACTCGTGACTCCACCGATCAGCACCATGCGCATGGCTTCTTCGACGGACAGCTGCGTCTCTTCGAGATCCGATTTGTGCAGATACAAGGTGTAGCCGCCGATCTGGTAGCTCATCGGAAAATACACGGCCACGATGTCCTCTCCGTTCGCGCCGAACAGACGCGGATTGAGATGATCCTCGGTCACGAACCCGACGAGCCGAGCGGTGCCGAATCGCCAGAGCACCACACGTTTCAAGTCGCGCCCCTTGTTGTTGGCCGGCAGGAATCGCGTGAAGTCCTTCAGCGCACCGAAGATCGTTTTGACGATGGGGATACGCGCGAGCAAAGACTCGCCGGAGCGGATCAGACGCTTCACGATGTACGCATCGACGATCATGCCGACGAGCAGGATGACGATGAACGCCACGACGAGACCGAGGCCAGGGTAGTAATGCGCACTCGGAATGAACACGCGCAGCAGGTTGCCGAGCATCGACTCGACCGTCGTCGCGAGCCAGACGACGACATAAACGGTCAAAGCCACCGGAAGAATGGCGGCCACCCCTTTGAGGAACGTGTTCCACAGACGACGCATGATCTCTCCGCCGATGAGGCGCTTTGTTGCAGATGAGCGAGCGCAGTATGGGGCCTGACTGCGGGGATTAAAAACGCAGGCTGAGCAGGCGACCGACGCGGAGCCCGCGCTGCTAGAATCCAGAGCGCAGACTCGACCAATCGACATCATCTTGTTCCGGCTCCAACGATCATCCATTCCCTTGGTGCGAACCCCTCGCACCCTCGCGCGTTCCATTGCCTGCGCTTGCGCATTGCTGAGCGCACTCGCGCCGCATAGCCCGGCGGCCGCACGTGAAGTGCAGCAGCTTCCGCCTGCCGTCGTGCGGGTCATGAAGGAAGTTGGCGTGAGCACCGATCATGTGAGCCTGCTCGTGCGCGACGCAGGCTCGAACGAGATCGTCGCAGAGCTCAACGCCGATCGTCCCCGCAGCCCGGCATCGACGATCAAGGTGCTCACCACCTTCGTTGCGCTGGATTCGCTCGGGCCTTCATATACATGGAAAACCCGCATCTATCGCACAGGCAAGCTGACCAACGGTGTGCTGAATGGCGATCTGATCCTGGTCGGTGGCGGCGATCCCTACATGACCAGCGAACGATGGTGGAGCCTGGTGCAGAACCTGCGTGAGCTCGGGCTGGCGAAGATCAATGGCGACATCATCATCGACAACAGTTACTTCGCCCCGATCGCAAGCCGCCGCAGCGACTTCGATGCGCGCCCCTGGCGCAGCTACAACGTTCTTCCCGATGCGCTGATGGTCAACTTCCAGACGTCGCGCTTCACGCTCACTCCCAACCCGCAGCGTTCGCACCCTCAAGTGACCGTGAACCCGCTGCCTGCGAATCTGACGATCGACAATCTTGCGAAGGTGAGCGGCGGCAAGTGCCAGGGCGAGAATGGAGGCATCGACTTCCAGCATCCCGAGGATGGCGATACGACGACCATCGTGATCGCAGGCGTCATGGCGGCGGCCTGCGGCACCCTTTCGACCAACCGCGCGATCATGACGGCCCCCGAGTATGCGTATGGGACGTTTCGAACGTTCTGGACGCAATCGGGTGGTGCGATCGACGGTGGCTTCAAGGTGGGCACGCTGCCTCAGGACGCGATCCAGCTCTATGCGTTCGACTCGCTGCCAGCAGCCGAGATCATCCGGCTGGTCAACAAGTACTCGAATAACGTCATGGCGCGCACTTTGCTGCTGACGCTGGGTGCGGAGAAGTTCGGCGCACCGGCGACGACTCAAGGCGGGCGCGAAGCCGTACGCACCTGGCTCGCGGATCACCGGATCCAGATTCCCGGCCTCGTCATCGACAACGGTTCGGGATTGTCGCGCGATGAACGCATCACCGTGCGCGGCATGACAGAGGTGCTCGACCTCGCGTGGCACAGTCCGTTCATGCCGGAGTTCGCGGCATCGTTGCCGCTTTCCGCAACGGACGGCACGTTACGCAATCGATTTCGCGCAGCGGGCATGCACGGACGATTGCGACTGAAGACCGGACGCATCGATGACGTCTCGGGGCTCGCAGGTTTCGTCAATGCCGCGAGCGGCAAGACTTACGTCGTTGCCATCATCATCAATCATCCAGGCGCACATCGCGGCAGCGGCGAAGCGATCCAGGCGGAACTGATCCGTTGGGTGTTCGGACAGTAACGCTTCGCCACCAGCGCAACTGTCGGTCCCTGGCAACGCCATGGAACCAGCTTGAACTGGCGTCGTGCTCGTAGTTGAAACCCTCTCGCGTCTTGTTGCTTGCACGCTGCATTGGCACTGGAATTACCGGTGTTTTCCTCCCCGCACGCGTTTCTCGTTGCGCTCTTATCGGAACCCGTCTTGCTTCAGCGCGTTCTGACGACAGCGCTCGATGGGTCGGACACGCAACACGCGATTCACCCGCAGAGCATCCACTCATGTTGATGAGGAGACCAATCGTTATGAATCGTGTCATCGCAACAGCAACGTTGCTCGCGCTGACAGGCGCATGGAGCGGAGCACACGCCGCCGACGGCAACGACAGAGGCTTCTACGTCGGCGCCGGCGTCGGACAGTTCAACGTCAAGATCGACGATATCGATCAGACCGACGAGGCGATCGAGCGGCTCGACGACGACGACAACTCATGGAAACTCTTCGGCGGCTATCGCTTCAATCCCTATCTGTCGCTGGAGCTCGCCTACATTGACTTCGGTGAGCCGAAGGATCGATTCGAAGCTTCGGGATCGAGCGGCGATTACAAGGTCCATCTCTCGGGCTTCGCCCCGTACGTCATCGGCACACTTCCGCTCGGCCCGGTCGAGCTGTTTGCGAAGGCGGGTTATTACTTCTACGACGTGGACGTAACGGCCGACTTCGATGATCTGGGCGGCGATGTGTTCAAGACGAGCGACAGCGACGAAGACTTCCTGTATGGCTTCGGTGTCGGCGCGACTTTCTTCCAGCACCTGAACGCCCGTCTGGAATACGAGAAGATCGATTCGGACGCCGTGGATGATGCGGATGCGCTGTGGCTGTCTGCTTCCTGGCGCTTCTGACCGGAAATTTCCCGGAAATTTCTAAGGCCTGTCTTTTCGATGCCTTGGACCGAGGCTCGCCGGAGACGGCGAGCCTTTTTTCATGGCGAGCCGTAGCTCACATCGCCGATCCAGCCTCGTTGGCGACGCGCGAGGCGCGCTTCTTCCGTTTCACCTTCAAAGCTCGCACTTGCGCGACGGAGCATCGACGGATCGATCCCTTCCAGCGAGTTCACATTGACGACCGCATAGAGTTTGCCAGCGATGAGGCTGGTGACGACCGGCGTGACGCCGCATCGGGCGCACACGTGAAAATCCGCAGTGCGAGTACCGAACGAGTATCGGGTCACCGCCCGTTCGTCTTCGACGGCAATTCGAAGCGCTCCTGTCGGACAGGATGTCCAGACGCCGCCATGTTTCACGCAGAAGCTGCAGCCACAGGCCCGCGCAGGAATCTCGCTCGGCTCCGGTGTCCAGCTCAGAGTCAACGCGATATTGCCGCAGTGACATCGACCTTGAATCAGCATGATGCCTCCAGTGATCCGGACACACGCGCCTCGCCGATCTCGCGAAGATGCAGCAACGGAAACGGTCTGCCGCCCGCATCGAGAGGCGAACGACCCGTAACGGCAAATCCGTTCGCCCGATAGAACTGAAGTGCCGCCGGATTCTGCTCGTTCACATCGACCGTGAGCGAACCCTTCAGCCGACGTGCAAATTCCAGCATCAGTCTGCCGCCGCCGCGACGTGCGTAGTTCGGATCGATGAACAGCGCTTCGAGTCTCCGATCGGCAAGTCCCATAAAACCTGCCGCCCTGTCTTCGTTTGTCGCGAGCACCCACAGCTCCAGATTCGCGAGCGCTTGATCGCGCACGACGGGCAGTAGCGTCTGGATGTCCTGCTCACTCAGAAAGGTGTGAGTTGCACGCACTGACCGTAACCATATGTCGAGCAGGTCAGAGTGCTCGGGCCTGCGTGCGGGACGAATCGTGAACATGACTACTTCGCCCCGGCGCTGCCCGCACGCGCATCTCGCGCGATCTTCACGTCGTTGGCGACCTGATCGCGGATCAACGCCCAGTGAAACAGATTGTTGTCGTTGGCCACGAAGAAGTTGTGGTTGTAGTGGGTGAGTCGCATGTCCTTGTACAAGGGGCGGGTGATCTTCACGACTTCATCCCAGTAGGCCACTGCTTTTTCCAGATGGGAGATCGCCTGCTGCTTGTTCGCTTCTCCGCCGCTGACGCGATACGTTTTCAATGCGATGGCCCCGCGCAGTTTCTCCGCCAGATGCAGCCCGAGGTTCGCCCACGTCTTCACGTCGGCAACTTCATAGCGCAGCGACGCGTCATTGCCATCGTCGATCGCGCTCACGAGCCGCAGGGCCTCGCGGTTGTCGCGCTCGAGCATGTCGATCAGCATCGGCGGCGTGATCCGTCCCGCCGGATACGAACCTCCCTTCGCGAGCGTGTCCACATAGTCCGCAACGCCCACGTACGCAGGATCCATCGTGGGCTGACCGATCAGCTGATCGACCGAGATGTACTTCGTGTAGTCGCCCTGCAGCGCGAGGAACCCTTCGCCGTACAACGTGAAATCCCATCTCGAATCATAGAGCGAGGCCAGACGCAGTTGAGTCGATGAGGCGAGCGAGTACGCGTTCAGTAGATTGTCACCCTTCGCGCCGTAGCGGCGGTTGAACTCCGCCTGAAAGATCGCATCGGGTGTCTTCGGATCATAGAGAAGCCGGCCCCACAGCTTGTAGAACAGCCATTGACGCTGGAACGCCCATTTCCAGTCGACCGGATCCTTGATGGCGGTGAAATAGTCGAGCGCAGGAATGTAGGTTTCCGAACCGACGAAGTAGCCACCCACGTAATCCTGCGCACCATTCAACGCAATGTGCTTGCGGATGAAGTCGGGCACGCCCCAGCGCAGCGCGAAGAAATCCTCGTTGCGCGCGGTCCAGGTAATCTTGTAGTTCGACGGCCGCGGCACGAAGTAGGTGTCGCCGAGCGCCCCGCCATGGACTTTTACGAGCTTCGGCGTCGAATGCGCATGCGACCAGTTGAACTTCATCTCGACCCAGATTGGACCCTGGAAGCGATCGCCCAGCCGCTCCATCGCCGCGCGCGTCACCTCCTCCACGCTCTTACTCACGCCGGGTTCGGATGAAGCCCCCGACGAGAACGGCACACGATGGATCAGCTTCACCGGGCGTTTTGCATCGAGCGCACCTGCGATCAGAACGTCATCGACCCACTGCTGACGCTGGGCAGGCGTCATACCGGCCATACCCTCGCCGTGCGAGACGCCGATACCGTCGAGGTCCGGATATTCTTCGAGCATCTGCGTGACGCTCTCGCGCAGATAACGCCGGGTGAGATCCGAGGTGTCGCCCGGCACATAGTAGTTCGGATAGAAATTCTGCTTCGCGACGCCGTGAGCCTGCGCGAACTCTTTGCTTACGAAGATGCTCCAGAAGACGACGTAAGTATCGAGACCGCGTTCCTTGGCCATCCGGAGAATGCCGCGATACAGCTGCTGCCATTGTGCAAACTGCTGCGGTGTCCAGGGACTTGCTTCGGGAAAGTTCTTCGGCTGCACCATGTACGTGAACGGATGCAGCGTCCACAGCGTGATCGTGTTGAAGCGGTTGTCGACCATCATGTCGAGGAACGCTTCCCAGAACTTCAGATCGCGAACAGTTGCATAGTGCTGATCGAGCGCGGAGCTTGGTCGATAGGTATCCCAGGGGGTGTTGAACTTGATCGCACGGAAGGCGAGCGCCGGCTTGTCTTCGAATGCGGTCAATTCTTCGAGTCGAACCCCGTTGCGCAGCTGTTCACGCAACGCGAGCGCGCCATAGATCAGTCCGCGCGCATCGCCGCCTCGCACCTGTACTGCCTTGCCATCGCGAGTCACGGAGAACGCTTCAGGCGCGAGTGCCGGCTGAATCAGAAAATCGATGCGAACCTCGGGCCGCATCTCCATCTTTACCGAATAGCCGCTTTCGCTCAGCGCTTCAGTGAGCTTGCGCGCCGCGTACGCGGACTGGGGCGAATCCTTGTCGAAGCTCACCGCGACGTTCTGAGCCGATGCGATCGATACGAAGGTGAGCAGCAGCAGAGCAATCAATTGCTTCATGTGAAGACCGTTCTCATCTGCCGTGAGTGCCGCGCTTCGCCAGATGTCCTCCCAGTAGCGCGGCGGGAATCAATACCGTGAAGCCCACGGCGGTGTACCACCGCGGCAAGCCCTCGGAAGTCAGGGCACTGAACACCAGCCCGAAGATGCCGTAAATGAGCGAATGGTAGTAGGGCAGACCGCGCGCGAACCGGGCGGCGAGAAATCCGCCCACGATGGTAGAGAACGTACCGAGGATCAGACTCCAGATCAGAAACGTGCGATCTGCCAGCAGCGCGTCGACCTGACTGGTTTGCAGATCGAATGCCGCCTGCGGACTCAGCACTGCACTGGTCAGAACGACCGTCATTAGCAGATCGAGCGACAGGGTCGCACCGATAGCGATCAGGATTGCTTTGACGTCGATCGAGCGCAAGGACCAGCTCCCTACTCAACGAGCCCGGGAACGCGCAGGCGCCGCGAGCTTACGCACTGCCAGCTTCACCACCTCGATCATCACGAGCGCGGCGTTTGCGACTTCGACCAGAATCGTCGCGTTCATCATCAGCGTATGCGCCGTGAACGATGCCACGACATAGTGACCGAGGCTGTCGAATCCGAGTGCCGCATAGGCCGCAAGCAGCACGAGTCCCGTCCATTCATGGTGGCGCCGCAGTAGAACCCACCCCAGCGCGCCCACCGACGTCATGACGACCCAGGCCAGATAAACCGACAGACGCGTCCAGGATGTCGGCAGCCCCGGATAGGCCGACAGGAACTGCGCGTTGTGAATGAAATGGACGAGACTCGCTGACGCGTAGAGCAGCAGCAATGCATTCAGCGATCTGTGCGTGCGCATTCACCGGTCCTTGAATCGAGGGCGTTGGAGAACCGGGCGACTCCGGCTCGTGGCCTCGAAGTGTTGCACGCGATCACCGCAAGCGTCACGCGCTGCACGCGGAAGATCAGGACGGAGCGTGGCGCCTCGTGCCGGTGAAGGGCTCAACCTTGTCTTGTTCTGCCGGATCGTTGCGTGCGATGACGGCACGTGCGGGATGCGAATCGCTCAGGTTGATCGCCTCGTGCGGAACGCCCGGCGGTACGAACAGGAAATCACCCGCTTCGCTGATGACTTCATGCTCGAGGGCCGGACCCCAGCGAGTGAGCACACGGCCTTCGAGCACATAAATGCCGGTTTCGTAGCCTACATGCAGATGAGGCTCGGCCCGCGCACCCGGCGGGATCACCACCAGGTGCATGGATAATCCGTGCGAGCTCACCGTCTGCCCGGAGATGCCGACGAAATACGGCAGCCGTTGCCGTGTCACGACTTCCCGATCGGGACGAACGGCCTGGACTTTCGCTGAGGTGTCTTGCATGACTTTGCCGCACTAAGAGACGCCAAAGTCCATATTGAACCTTCTGCCGCGAGCGGGGGAAGCGTGCGCGGCGAGCGTCGCAACTCAGCCGGGAATTTCCGCCTCGACGAGCTGGGCCAACAACGTGAGCGACTCCTGCCAGCCGAGGTAGCACGCATGAACAGGAATGACGTCAGGAATCCCGGACTGCTCTATGTTGATCTCGGTGCCGCAGAACACGGGCGCGAGCGTGACGGTGGTGATCATCTCGCCCGGCAGATTCGGATCGTCGAATCTATTGGTGTAACGCAGCTTCTCCCCTGGCACGAGCTCCAGATACTTGCCGCCGAACGTGTTGCCGTTGCCGCTGGAGAAGTTCGTGAACGACATGCGGAAGGATCCACCTTCTTTTGCATCGAGCTGATGCACCTTGCACGTGAAGCCATGCGGCGGCAGCCACTTCGGCACGGTGTCCGCATCCAGAAAAGCCTTGTACACACGCTCTGGCTTCGCACGCAGCACCCGATGCAGATGGACGGTGTTCGGCATGACGATCTCCTGATGAATGATGATGTCCTTCCAAGGACGATATCGTCACCGCGATTCCGACAAGTCCGACTGCTCTGATCGGTTTATACGGCCGCGAGCCGCACGGGCAGCCGCTTCGCGCCCCAAGTCCCCGGCGCGCCATGGAAGACGCCTGGAATCTGCGTGCCGCAATGAAGGCAATGACCGGAGCGATCGAGCTTCCAAGCACCGAGCACGTACCAGTCGCGCGCAATCACACAGGTATTGCACGAAGGGCAGTAGGTGCTCGCGCCCTTCTCGTCGTGGACATTGCCCGTATAGACGAACCGCAGACCGTTGCGAATGGCAATATCGCGAGCGCGCGTGAGTGTCGCGGCCGGCGTGCTCTCTTTGTCACGCATCTTCCAGTCTGGATGGAACGCAGTGAAGTGCAACGGCACATCGGGACCCAGCTTGTCCATGATCCACTGCGTCATTGCATCGAGCTCCGCATCCGAATCGTTCTCATCGGGAATCAACAAGGTCGTGATCTCGAACCACACTGAAGTCTCGCGCTTCAAATACTCGAGCGTCTCGAGCACATTACCCAGCTCGGCCCCGCAGACCTTGCGATAGAAACGTTCGGTAAATGACTTCAGGTCGACGTTGGCGGCATCCATGTGTCGATAGAACTCGCGCCGCGGCTCCGCGCACATGTAGCCCGCAGTCACAGCGACACTCCTGATGCCCTGCTGCCGGCACGCATCGGCCACGTCCATCGCATATTCCATGAAGATGACCGGATCGTTGTACGTGAAGGCAATGCTCGAACAGCCGAGCCGCTTCGCCGCGCCCGCCAGCATCGCAGGCGTCGCACGATCGGCGAGCGTATCCATCTCGCGCGATTTGCTCATGTCCCAGTTCTGGCAGAACTTGCAGGCGAGGTTGCAGCCTGCCGTGCCGAAGGAAAGCACCGAGGTCCCGGGCAGGAAATGATTCAGCGGCTTCTTCTCGATCGGATCGACACAGAACCCGCTCGATCGACCATAGGTGTAGAGCCTGACCTCGCCGCCCTCGACGCCGCGCACGAAGCACAGGCCGCGTTGGCCCTCGTGCATCTTGCAGGCTCGCGGACACACATCGCATTGCACACGGCCATCCTCGAGCACGTGCCAGTGCTGAGTGGTATGAGCGCCTGACGCGGCTTCGCCAACGGCATGCGTCAGCACCGCGGATTCGGAAAGATCGGTCATGAAGTCCTGCTCTTGCGAAGGCCTCGCGAGTGCGAGATTTCTGCCTACACGCGTAGACGCGGTGCTCCGCCTGACTATTACGCAGGGGCCGGCGGGCGTATATAAACGCATCATGCGCCCGGCCTATGAAAAGACAAGCGTGCGAGCTGCTGCGGTCGCCGGCTTGTTCTATGGAATCTCTGATTAATTCATCGCTTCGCATAGAATGCGACGAACGCAGATGAGTGGGACGGATCGATGAAACCTACGCAGCAAACGTTGGCCACGGCAGGATTCGAACTTCACCGCAAACGCACCCG
>JAFAEQ010000058.1 GCA_023423935.1 Pseudomonadota bacterium
CGGGTGCGTTTGCGGTGAAGTTCGAATCCTGCCGTGGCCAACGTTTGCTGCGTAGGTTTCATCGATCCGTCCCACTCACCTGCGTTCGTCGCATTCTATGCGAAGCGATGAATTAATCAGAGATTCCTTAGCAATGAGCAATGAAGAAGATCCGAGTTACTCATTACTCATTACTCATTACTCATTACTAACTGCTCATTACTAACTGCTCATTACTCATTGCTCATTACTCATTGCTCATTGCTCATTACTCATTGCTCATTGCTCATTGCCAATTCACGTCAGGTATCCCTGCAGCTTCGATTCGATCGCGCGGGGGTTTTCGCCTTCGGCGATGGAGATCATGCCTTCGATGATCATTTCGCGTGCTTCGCTCTGCTTGGCGATGGCGAGCTTCAGTTTGCTGGCGACAGGAAGGAAGAACAGGTTGGCGAGACCGATGCCGTAGATCGTGGCGGTGAATGCAGCGGCGATGCCGTGGCCGAGCTTGCTCGGGTCGGCGAGGTTCTGGAGCACGGCCATGAGGCCGAGCACGGCGCCGATGATGCCGAGCGTCGGTGCGTAGATGCCCATGCCTTCGAATACTTTCGCGGCGCGTGTGTCGCTCTGCTCGCGCAGATGCAGATCGACTTCGAGGATCTTGCGAATGATGTCGGGCTCGCTGCCGTCGACGACGAGTTGCAGACCCTTGCGTACGAACTCGTCGTTCTCGCGATCGATCATGGGTTCGAGTCCGAGCAATCCTTGCTTGCGCGCGATGTTGCTCCACTCGACCATTCTCTTGATGAGCTCCGCGCGGCGATTGGCAGGCGGGCGGAACAGCCACGGCAGGATACGTCCGGCGTCTTTCATGACGGAGAGCGGTGTCTGGACGCAGATCGCAGCGATCGTGCCGACGATCACAATCATGAATGCAGCAGCAGACAGGAGCGACGCGAGTCCGGCGCCTTTCAGCACTGCGCCCACGAGAATCGCAGTCGCTGCAAGCAAGAGACCTAGGATGCTGAGAATATCCATTGTCGATCGAAACGAAGCACTCGAAAGAAGTGACGGGAATTGTTACTCGGGGTCGCCGCGCCCGCTGTGAGCTGTGACGGAAATCCCGATACTCGAGTGTGTATCGGCCGTGACCGCGCCAGGCTTGAGCATCCTCCCTACATTCCAAGTCCGGACAGGAGTGCGTCGACATCCTGCTGGCCACTGACTGCCGGACCATGATCAACGCCGGGCACCGCAGGGCCGAAACCTCTGTGACCCGAGTCTGCAGACACAGGCTCTTTCGATTCCCGGGAACCGCTCTTCGACAGGCGCACCAATTCGACGAGCGCAGTCTCGAGCTCACCGACGAGCTTCATCACACCGCGAATGATCTGTCCGCTGAGATCCTGATAGCCCTGGGTCAACAGTACTTCCGCAAGATTGGTGCGCACCGCACCCATATCGTTGTGAGCTTCGACGAGAAAACTATCCATACGAGCGGCCATCACGCGGAATTCCTCCACTGCGATGCTGCGCGCACGGAATCGCTTCCACATGTCGAGAATCTCGCCGGCCCCTTTGGCCGTGCGTTCGGCGAGCGGACCGGATTGCTCGACCAGATCCATCGTGCGATGCGCCGCCTCGTCTGTCAGCTTGAGTACGTGATCCAGACGCAGGCGCGCATCGGGAACTTCCTTCTCCGCCAGATCGACGAGTCGCGAGTCGATGCTGAAACGCACGAGCGCCGATTGCAGATCGGAGGTGAGCTTGCGCAGTTCGCCGAAGAGCCCCCGCTCACGACGCTCCACGAGACCATCGAGCTCGTCGAAGAACCGGCCGTCATCGCCCGCCGCGAGCGCGCCCGCGAGCGCCGCAATCGTCGGGCCGTATTCTTCTTGTAGGTTGGCGGTGGAAGTCATGTGCAAATCCTTGGGCGGCTGGACGGCTTAGGTTCTGGTCAGAAGGTCTCGGCTCTTGCCAGGAGCCCAGTACCCAACACCCTGCTGCCCCGGTTACGCCGCGTTCGCGCGTGCCTCGAGGATCTTGTCGATCTTTTCCTTGAGCGTGACTGCGGTGAAGGGCTTGATCACATAGCCGTTCACGCCGGCCTGCGCGGCTTCGATGATCTGCTCGCGCTTGGCTTCTGCAGTCAGCATCAGCACCGGCATCTTGGACAGGCGTGCATCGGCGCGCACGGCCTTGAGCAGATCGAGCCCGGGCATGCCCGGCATGTTCCAGTCCGTAATCAGAAAGTCGAAGTTCCCGGCCTGAAGCATCGGCAACGCCGTCTGACCGTCATCGGCTTCGGTCACGTTGGCGTAACCCAGATCGTTGAGAAGGTTCTTGATGATGCGACGCATGGTCGAGAAATCGTCGACCACCAGAAACTTCATGTCTTTGCTCACAGCGCGATCTCCTTCAAACCGTTATCTCTCGAACGATTGCCGCCTGACGCGCGGCCGTTCCGTCAACCCTTCGGCGCGCGATCCCGCCAGTCGACGAGCCGCGCCTTCAATCTCACCAGTGCCTGACCGTGCAGCTGACACACGCGCGATTCGGTCACCTTCAGCACCGCGCCGATCTCTTTCAGATTCAACTCATCGTCGTAGTACAACGACATCACCAGCCGTTCACGCTCTGGCAATTCCTTGATCGCCTGTGCGAGCGCCGCACGAAATCCTTCTTCGGTCGCATCGAGAAACGGATCCGCCGTTTCATCTTCCAGCCGACCGATGAGCGCATCCTCCTCGCCGCTGGTCTCATCGAGACTTGCGACCCGACAGCTCGCAGCGTCCTGCGCGATGCGGTGATAGTCCGTGAGCGAGATACCCATTCGCTCGGCGATTTCGCTGTCCCGCGCTTCGCGTCCGAACTCCGCTTCGAGATCGCGGATCGCTGCGGCCGCTGCGCGCGCCTTGCGATGCACGGAACGTGGCGCCCAGTCGAGCTTGCGAAGCGCATCGAGCATCGCACCGCGTATGCGGATACCCGCATACGTTTCGAAACTTGCCCCGCGATCGGCCGTGTAATGAGCCGCCGCTTCCAGCAGGCCGAGCATGCCGGCCTGGATCAAGTCCGAGACTTCCACCGAAGCAGGCAAACGGCCCGCCAGGTGATAGGCAATGCGCTTCACCAGTTCGGCGTGGCGCATCACCATCGCATCGGTGTCGCGATGGTTGCGTCCTGCCTTGTATGCCGCGACGCCGCTCATCGGACCACCTCCAGCCGCATCTGCGGCCGGGCCACCAGTCGCTCCACGAAGAACTCCAGGTTCCCGCGCGGACCTTCCGGCACAGGCCATTTATCGGCTTTCAGCGCGAGTTTCTTGAATGCCCGGGTCGACGGACTTGACGGAAATGCGCCAACGACGGGACGCTGTTCACGAATTGCGCGCCGCAGATACGGGTCTTCAGGGATTTCCCCGACATACTCGAGCGTGACATCGAGGAACTTCGATGTGACCCGCTGCAACTTTTCGAACAGGATTTCGCCATCGCCGGGCGAGCGCACCATGTTGGCGAGAACCCGGAACCGCGTCACATCGTGAGTGCGGCTCAGCACCTTCACGAGCGCATAGGCATCCGTCATCGACGCAGGCTCATCGCACACCACCAGCAGCACATGCTGTGAGGCCTGCGAGAACTGCAGCACGCTGTGCGAGATACCTGCCGAGGTATCGACGATCATCGTATCCACACGATTGGTCAGCGCGCTGAACGCCTGCACGAGACTCAAGTGCCCTGCCGCAGACAGATTCGCCAGATCGGCCACACCCGATGCACCCGGCACGACCTGCACGCCGTGCGGCGACTCGAGAATGATCTCCTCGAGCGAGCGCTCGCCGGATAGCACATGCGCCATCGTGTGCCGGGGCGACAAGCCGAGAAACACATCGACGTTCGCCAGACCCAGATCCCCATCGAGCAACATCACCCGCCGCCCCGTCGTGGCAAGCGCGGTCGCAAGGTTCACAGCGACGCTCGTCTTTCCGACCCCGCCCTTCCCGCCGGTCACCGCAATGACCTGCACCGGACCCGGATTCGCCGCCCGTCGAAGGCCAGCTGTCTGCATTGATTCCATTGAATTGCCTTAGTAAGAACTCGGTGATGAGTGATGAGTGACGCGTGATGAGAAGAGACATCTCCCCTCAGCACCGCACCCCGCACACTTGCCACCTCATGAAAAACATCGACTGATATGTATGCGCGGCGGATGATTCGTTCTTGCTCATCACTGATCACCCTTCACGCATCACTCCAGAATCACGCCAACACTCTCGCCACAGTGCCAAAGCGTCGCTGCAGCAGATCTTCGTCGGCTGTTGCGCCGGCTCTGCGCGAGAGCTCCACTGCGCGTGCGATGAGCTGATGCGCGCGGGCGGCGGAGAGATCTTCGGGAACGCGCTGGCCGTCGCTCAGGTACGCAACCGGCAGGCCGCTGCGGATCAGCATGGAGATCGCACCGCCGAGGCTGGTCGCTTCATCGAGCTTGGTGAGCACGCAACTTGCGGCTTGCGCGGGAGCGAAGCGCACGACCGCTTCTTCGATCGCGCCCGCCTGTGCGGCCGCGGACAGCACGAGTGTGCTTTCGAGCTTGTCGTGCGCGGAGCTCAGTGCTGCAAGCTCACCGGCCAATCGTGTATCGCGCTGACTCAAACCCGCCGTGTCGATCAGCACGAGGCGACGATCGGCGAGGCGATCCAGCAACTCGGGCAGTTCCTGCAATCCATCGATTCCGTACGCAGGCGCACCGAGCAAGCGACCGAGCGTGTGGATCTGATCCTGCGCACCGATTCGAACGGCATCGGCGGAAATCAACGCAAGCGAGCGCGGGCCATGACGCATCACCCAGCGCGCGGCGAGTTTGGCGATCAGCGTGGTCTTGCCGACACCGGTCGGGCCGACCATCGCGACGAAGCCGCCTTTATCGAGCCAGCGTTCTTCGATGACCGAAATCTTGCGCGACATCTGCGCGAGCGCCATACGATGCGCCTCGGCCAGCTCGAACTTCGACGGCAGGCTTGCGACCAGTTCGCCCGCGAGATCCGCGGCAAGACCAAGCTGCGTGAGCTGCTTGAGCAATTCCGTCTGTAACGGCGAACGCCGCGACAGATCGTTCCAGGCGAGCGTTGCCAGCTGCGTCTCGAGCATCTGACGCAGCGTGCGCAGTTCCTCGCTCATGTGAGACGAACCGTGCGATTCGGGCTGCGCGGTGGGCAAATCGAAATCGTCCGCATCTGTGCGATAGGAATTCGCGGCGGCCGATCTGCGAGCCCCGCTCGAACGTGTGACACGCGCGGGACGCTCTTCTTCGAACGAACCCGCAAAGCTCGCATACGTCGCGCGCCGCTCATCTTCATTCGTGAAGCTCTCCTCCGCCGAAGCAGTCGCGGCGGGGTAGCGATCGGCACCGTACGTATCGACGCCGGTGTCCTCCATTTCATAGTCGATCGCAGCAACGACTTCGACGCCGCCCGCAATCTTGCGACTCGAGAGGATCACCGCATCAGGCCCCTGCGCCTCACGCACCTGCGCAAGCGCACGACGCATGTCGGGCGCGCGGTAGTGTTTGAGTTTCATGGGCGCACTCCGTCGCAGCAAACTAGCCAACTAGTCCGCTGGTCTGCTAGCCAGAAGGCGCGTTGCGCCTTCGGATGCTGTGTGTTGACTGACTTGCTCATAAAAAACTCTTTTGATCTCTCCTCTGGCTAGCGGACTAGCTGACTAGTTGGCTAGCTGCTGCTCGTTACCGCCCCACGGCGGTAACGAGCCTCACCTTCCTGTTATCCGGAATCTCGTTCCAGGCCAGTACGTGCATGTTCGGTACGACGCTGCGGACGAAGCGTGCGAGGGTCTGGCGCAGTTGTGGCGGCACGAGGAGGACGGCGGGTTCGCCTGTCATTTCCTGGCGCTGAGCGGCTTCTGCGAGGCGCCGCTGCATGCGCTCAGCGAGTCCGGGTTCGAGTCCGGGCGTTGCAGCGGCAGCGCCACCGAGCGAATTGCTCAGCAGTTGTTCGAGATCGGGTTCGAGCGTGATGACCGGTAGCTCGGTCGCCATGCCGGCGATGTCCTGCACGATCTGACGGCCGAGCGCGACGCGGACGAGCTGTTGCAGCTGGATCGGGTCCTGCGTGCGCGGCGCATGCTCGGCGAGCGTCTCGACGATGGTGCGCATGTTGCGGATCGGGACGCGTTCGTTGAGCAAGCCCTGCAGCACGCGCACGACCGAGCCGAGCGGCAGCAGACGCGGCGTGAGATCTTCGACGAGCTTCGGCGCGGTCTTGCCCAGTGCGGTGAGCAGTTGCTGGACTTCTTCGTGACCGAGCAGTTCGTGTGCGTGCGTCTGAATGACGTGACTCAAGTGCGTCGCGATGACCGTGCTCGCATCGACGACGGTGTAACCGAGCGTCTGCGCCTGATCGCGCATGGCCGGCTCGATCCATACCGCTTCCATGCCGAACGCCGGATCGCGCGTGGCGATGCCGTTCAACTGGCCGAACACCTTGCCCGGATTGATCGCAAGCTCACGCTCCGGATAGATCACGCCCTCGCCCACCGGCACGCCGGCGAGATTGATGCGATAGGCATTCGGCGACAGATCCAGGTTGTCGCGGATATGCACGGCCTGCACGAGGAAGCCGAGATCCTGAGTGAGCTTGCGCCGCACGCCTTTGATACGGGCCAGCAGATCGCCGCCTTGCGACTTGTCTACGAGCGGCACGAGGCGATAACCGACTTCGAGGCCGATGATGTCGACAGGCTGCACGTCGTCCCAGGTCAGCTCGCGCTGATCCGCAGCCGGTGCGGGAGGCGGCGCAACTTCCACCGGCGCTGGCGGTGCCTGCTTCGATCGTCGATGCAGAACCCACGCGCCCCATCCGCAGAGCGCACCCATCAAGAGGAATGGCAGGTTCGGCATGCCTGGAATCAGGCCCATCACACCGAGCAATCCGGCCGCAACGGCCAGCGCCTTTGGATGTCCGAGCAACTGCTTCTGCAGCTCACCGCCCATGTCCTGCGCACCGGACATACGCGTCACGATGATCGCAACTGCGGTCGAGAGCATCAGCGCGGGAATCTGCGCAACCAGACCGTCGCCAATGGTGAGCAGCGCGTAGACGCGCGCTGCATCCTTGAAGCTCATGTCGTGCGCCATCATGCCGATGGCGATACCGCCGAGAATATTGATGACCAGCACCATGATGCCGGCGGTGGCATCGCCGCGAACGAACTTGCTGGCACCATCCATCGAACCGTAGAAGTCTGCTTCCTGACGCACTTCGGCGCGACGCACGCGTGCTTCGTCCTGATTGATGAGACCGGCGTTCAGATCGGCGTCGATCGCCATCTGCTTGCCGGGCATTGCGTCCAGGGTGAATCGCGCACTGACTTCTGAGATACGGCCTGCGCCCTTCGTCACGACGACGAAGTTGATGATCGTCAGGATGCCGAAGACGATGATGCCGACGGCGTAGTTGCCGCCGATCACGAACTCGCCGAATGACTCGATCACCTTGCCTGCCGCATGCGAGCCGGTGTGACCGTGCAGCAGCACTACGCGGGTTGAAGCGACGTTCAAGGCCAATCGCAACAACGTCGCGAGCAGCAGCACCGTCGGAAACACGCCGAACTCGAGCGGTCGTGCCACATAGAACACGGCCATCACGATCACGAGCGACAACGCGATGTTGAACGTGAACAGCACGTCCAATGCAATCGGCGGCAACGGCAGGATCACCATCGCCAGCACGGCCAGCACGCCCACCGGCACACCGATGCCGGAGCGCAACAGAGCGCCGAAGTTCATGGCTGGAGCGATGGAGGACATAGAAGCTTTGCCGTGATGGTGGTGATGAAGTGATGTCAGTGATGCCGGCCAGAGGCGGCAGCCGAGCGGCGGGTCGCGCCTGCACTCATCACTTTCGTCACCTTCATCACTTTCGTCACCTTCATCACTGTCATCACCTTCATATCGGCTGGCGCCATTGGTCTGACGCAGCCCTATATGTGCAACTCCCAAGCCACGAGCTCTTTTGCAGAACGGGAGTTCTTCACACTTTTCAATGCAAAAGGATCGAGCGCGGGCCGGTGATGCGGCCATGAGCGCCGCGCGGCATGAAGGCCTTCACGCAACGTGAACGGAGTTCACAAAGTCAGCAGATGGGGCGCGACGGAAAGTCGACGCCGAGCCGGATCTGCGCGCCTGGATGACGGCGGGAACTGGCGCCGCGGTACGCCGATCGGACGGATACCCGCCTCACGCGGGTATGACGAAAAGAGAAAGCCGGACGGCTTTAGCCTCACTCGTCACTCCTGCGAAGGCAGGAGTCCATCTCGTCAAAGCTTGCGCAGCCAGATGTTTCGGAAGCGCACTTCGTGTGAATGATCCTGGAGCCGCAGCGGCATGTCGCCGTGCGGACTGTAGCTCGGCGCGCCGATGTACGCCGTGGCACCACGCAGCCGCACGTTGTTCTGAATGAGCACTCCGTTGTGCAGGACCGTCACGCGGGCAGGCGAGACGAGCGAGCCGTCGGCAGCAAACCGCGGCGCCGTGAAAATGATGTCGTAGACCTGCCAGGTTTCCGCGGGCAGCGTCGCGTTCACGAGCGGCGGATACTGCTTGTAGATGGAGCCGACCATGCCGTTCACGTAGGTCTTGTTCTCGAAGTTGTCGAGCACCTGCACTTCATAGACGTCCTGCAGGAAGACGCCGCTGTTGCCGCGATCCTGATCGACCTTATCCGGCGGCAGCTTTGGCGTGCGCCATTCGACATGCAGCTGGACATCGCCGAACGACTGCTTCGTCTGGATATCGCCCGTGCCCGGCGCGATGACGAGCTCGCCGTTCTCCACCCGCCATTTCGCATCCCCGCCATTCACGCTCTTCCATTCATCGAGATTGCGGCCATCGAACAGCACGATCGCATCCGACGGTGGCGCTCCGGGGGGCGATCCCGGCGTGACCTTGGCAGGCACAGGGAACCACACCTCAGTCGCTTTCGGATTCGGCATCATATCGTCCTCGCCGGTGAGCTCACGCATCTGAATGTTCCGATAGGAGATTTCCGCACCTTCGGCCTGCAACGCGATCCGGCCGTGATCGAGCTTCACCCACGAGTTGCTCGCCGCATCCCAGGCCTTGAGGTCGTGAACGCGCATATTCACCACGCCGTTCACGAGGTACGTCGCGCGATCGCCGCGAACGATGACCTCGAGCTTGTTCCAACCGGGGTACTCGTTCACGCGGCTGTGGCGAATTCGCTCGAACTTGCCTTCGCGTCCTACCACGACGGGCACGCCACCATCCTGCGGTAACGCATACAGACCCGTCTTCGGGTTCACGAAGCTCGACATCTGCGACGACACAGCCCAGGCATCGCCGGTGTCGCCTTCCTGGATCTGTGCCTCGATCGATGCGGGCCAATCGCCAGCCCGTCCGCGATGCACGTGAAAGAGAAGTCCTGCATCGCGGACTTCATTTGCACGTGGCGCAAACTTCTTCTCGCCCCATTGATACTCGAGGCTCAGGCGATAGTCCTTGTAGTCCGCCTTCGTGAGCAAAGCAGCGTACGGCTGAGCACTACCGGCGGCTTCATCGCGATAGACATGGATGACGCCGTTCGCGACATCGAACAGATGCGCGGCGGCAGGCGCATCTGCCGGCACCGCCGAGGCGTACTCGGCGGTCCAGCCGTCCAGGTTCTTGCCATTGAACAGTGGTTTCCACGCAGGCGTGCCGGCAGCCCCATTTGCACTGATGGAAACGAGCAAGGCGCAGGCACACAGGACTCGATGCGTTCGGTTCATTCTTCTCCCCTCACCCTCAGGCCGCCGCGAATACTCACGCGTCGCGCTTGTCGCTCACTCTCTTTCCGGAAACTTCCGCAACGTGTAGTACGCATCGAGCTGTGCGGGCGCATTCGCATCGAAGAGCGTCTGCGCGGCGAGCTTCGCGTGATACACACGCGGCAGCTGACGCGGGTGCACGACCTTCTGTTCGAGCGATGAGAGCGTGATCGCGACGGACTTGCGATCCGGTGCAATCGTGATGGCGCTGGAAGTCTCCGGATGCAGATCGAGCTCGTCCGATCCATAGTCCGGCGCGTCGCGATACGTCCACGATTCGAGCGACAGCGCGCTGCTCACACTCGCTTCGGTCACGCTCGCCGCCAGCGGCTGCGTGAGCTCGAGACGGAAACCCACGGGTGTGGCAGTCATTGCCTTGATACCCGGTGCGATCGTTTTTCCATCCCAGCGCACATGCTGAAGACTTGCGACCTTGCCGCCCTTGGCCTGCCAGCCGCGACCTGTCTGACCGAGCAACAGACTGCCATCCGGCAGGAACACCGGACGCATCACGCCGGACTCCAATCCTTCGAAGAAGGGCATGACACTGCCCTGCTCCACATCGCCAACCTTCTGGATCGCGACACGCAGCAGGTTCGATTGCGTCTGATCGCCGATCAGCACCTGACCCGCATACGGCCCGAACTTGGCGTTGGTCACCCACGCCGGATTGCCGGGAGAGTTCGCGACGCGATTGTGCGGAAACAGAATGACCGGCTGCTCTTTGCGATCGGCGACCTGCTCCCACTGAATCTGCGGCGACGCGGGCGTCATGCCCGGCAGATCGACGAGCCCTGCGGGATGACCGTAGAACTTGTCCTTCCTGAGCTCGTACATTTTCGATGTGCCCACGAAGTCGCCCTGATTGTCCGTGAACCACAGCCGACCGTCGGGAGCGAAGCCGATACTCGCGGGACTGCGCAATCCATTCGCGAACAAGTCGAACTTGCCGTTGGGCTGCACGCGCACGGCCCAGCCGTTGAAGCCGCCCCACGTGCCCATGACCTTACCGCCGCCGGTGTAGAAACCGTCTGCGCCGTCATGCGCGAGATTCAGCGCGAAGTAGTAATCGCCGTTCGGCGCGCGCACCGGGCCGTGCATGTAAGTGTGATAGTTGCCGTGATAGGAGTGCGCATCGAAGAGCGTCTCATAGCGATCCGCGAGTCCATCGCCATTGGTGTCGCTGATGCGGGTGAGCTCGGCCTTCTGACCCGCCACGACAACGAATCCTTTGGCGTCTTCCGCGACGACACCGAGGCTATCGAACAAGCCTTCCGCGAACAGGCGCCACTCGCCTTTCACCAGCCGCCAGATACCCGCCGTGCGTGTCGCAACGACCAACGTGTTGTCCTTGGTCAGCGAAATGCCCAGCGCTTCGAACAACTGATCGCGTCCATAGTTGTCCTTCGGCGGATAGTAGTTCTCGATCGAATAGCCCGCCGGAACGTTCGCCTTCGCAGGCGCTGTCACGAGTGGTGTGCGCTGATAGGCGTAAGTCGACGCCGCAGGCCGCCAGGCTTTGGCAGCGAGTGCGATCGATCCCGTGAGGCTTGCGCGCGTCTTGCCCGCAGGCAGCGTCCAGCGGTCGCCCTCGAGTGTGCCGGCACTGGCCTTCGCTTTTTGCACCAGCTCCGGATTCAGCATGAACTGCTGAGGCCCTGCGAGCTCGCCGCTCACATTCACCGTGACGGTGCCGTCGTCTGCGATGTTGGTCGCGACTTCGATCACGTTCTTGCCTACGCGGTACTTGAACACCGGCGGCGCAAGCTTGTCGCGCGAGTCACGCGAATAACCGAGGAACTGCGCATCGACGGCTGCGATCTGCGCAAGCTGATCTTCAGGGCTGTTCAGCGCGGCCTTCATACGTGCGTAGTCGCCGAACTTCACTTCCTTGAAGGAGAAGTCGATCGGCTTGCCGGCCGCGTTCAGCGGCGCAAGCAGGTACTCGCGCTGGCCGAAACTGATCTCGCGACTTTCATAGCCCAGTGCGAGCCCGCGACCGCCGCGACCGGTGAGCTCGCCCGTCATGTCGAGAAAGCCGCCCTGCCAGATTTTCGCCACGGCCAGCAGACGCGGATCGAACGAGTAGTTCACGCCATTCGGATTGCCCACGTGAATGCTGCGCGCCGAGACGCCCGGAAGCGGACCGCGCTGCATACGAACCCGATCGTTCACGAGCCATTGCAGACCGTCGGTCATGGGATCGTACGGCGCAGTCGCGGCGGGCGCCGCGAGCTTCACTGACGGTCCCCGATTGGGGGCCTCGTTCAGCGTAGCGAGATAATCGTAGATGGCATCGAGCTGTTGATCGTTGATGATGTCGGCCGAGAACGGCGGCATCACCGGAAGATAAGCCTGCCCTTGCGTGGGGCCACTCTCCGCGACCGCCAACTGATCGGCAGGGGCACGCACGCTGTGCCGCAGATATTCGCGATTGGCCTTGACCTGGAAGCGATGCCCTTCGGCGCCCTCCACGACCTCTCGCGAACGTGGATTGGGACGGAACAAGCCGAAGAGATTCGGGCCGCTGCTCACGCCGCCGCTGCCGGACTCGACCAGATGACAGGCGCTGCAGCCGACCGATTCGAAAGCCTCCTTGCCGAGGCTCACGAAATCGACGAGGTCCTTCTCGTTGCTTTCTTCGCCCGAGGCCTTCGGCACTTTCAACTGAGCGAAGTCGGCCGCATCGTGACGTGCATTGCGAATGGAGAAGGGTCCCTGACCCACGACGATCAGCGTCGGGCCGCGCGGCTCTTCATTGTTCCAGCGCGCGTTGGAACTCGCCGTCTCGAACAAGACATTACGTTGAATCTGGCTGCCGATGCGTGCTTCGAGCGCGAATGCATTCTCGGACTTGTTGAAGCCTTCATCGAAACGAGGCGCTCGAAATTTCACCGACAGGCTCTGCCACTCGCCATTGCCTTCGAGCTCGAACGCATAGCGTCCCGCGACGAACAGCGTCGCTTTGGCGCCCTGGGGTGCGCGAAAGTCGAACGAGGTGACGCTGTCGCCGAGACCGGATCGGCTCAGAAGCACGCTCTCTGTGCCACTCGCATTGGTGGTGAGCACGCCGTCGGTGAGCGTCCATGCAGGACTGTCGCGGAAGGCGGCAGCGGAACTCTGTGCGTGGACAGACGTGAAACTCGTGAGCGCAACAGCGGTCAACACCGCGAGCGCGTGGCGTCGTATTTTTGACATGGTCCCCCCGTTTCGAACGCGTACACTAACCGAAAATCGCTTTCGGTAAACCTCTGCGGACAACGACTTTAGTTCTATGACTGTGCTTTGGATCCTTGCCGCTGCTGCGGCCACCCCTACGGTCCCGACGCCTTCGCCCGCCGATGTGGTCGTGACCGGCTCGCGAGTCGCAAGCCCCGCCGATGCCCTGGGCACCAATATCACCGTGCTGCAGCGTGCGGAATTCGATGTTGAGAAGCCAACCGATCTCGCGGATCTGCTGCGTCGTGTGGCAGGCGTCCACGTCGACTCGGTCGGCGCACGCGGCGGAACAGGATCGATCTACACGCGCGGCGCAGACCCCAACTACACCCTGGTGCTGATCGACGGGGTTCGCGTCAACGACCCGACCAATTCACGCGGCGGCTCATTCGATCTGTCGGCACTCGATATCGCCGATGTCGAGCGTGTAGAAATTGCGCGGGGCCCCTACTCCGCCATCTATGGCGGCGATGCCATGGCGGGTGTGATCAACATCGTCACCCGTCCCGGCGCCATCACTTCCTCGAAGGTGTCCGTGGATGCGATGGCGGGCGCCTACGATACGAACGAGCTCGCCGTGAACGCACAGGGCGCCCTCGAGAGCGGCAGCTGGCGCATCGGCGTGAGCGATGTGAACGAAGGCGCACAGGTCCGCGGCAACGACTTGGATCTGCAACGGATCTCCGCTGCACTGAATACGCAGATCGGAGAAGCCTCGCTCGCGATCTCCGGCCGGCATTCACGAAGCACCCGCGAGACGTTCCCCGACGACAGCGGAGGCTTTGAATATGCCGCTGTGCGCGAGAACGAACATCGGAAGGCCGACGAAACGATTCTCGGTGCCGAATTGACACGCCAACTCGGCGCGTCAGGCTTCGCACTTGCGCTCGGGTTCTTCGATCGCGACGAGCGCATCGACTCGCCGGGCGTCGCACCCGGCGTTCGCGACCCCTTCGGTCTGCCGCCGACCGCGACCGACTCGGACTTCACGCGCTACTCCGCCACGTTCACCGGGACTCAGCGCTTCTCGCCCGCCGTATCGCTCGCTTATGGCATCGACTGGCTGCGCGAAGAAGGATCGAGCGCCGGGTCGCTCGATTTCGGCGGCGGGTTTCTGATGCCGACGTCATTCGAGCTCACGCGCACGACCTGGGCTCCTTTCGCCGAACTGAAGATCGACACCCGATTCGGTCTTTCGACTCAGGCCGGCGTGCGCATCGATCACGCCGACGATCAGGACTCGGTCACCAGTCCGCGCGTCCGCGTCGCGTATGCGCTGCCCGACACCGGCGTCACGATTGCAGGCAGCTGGGGCAAGGCATTCAAGCTCCCGAGCTTCTATTCGCTCGCACACCCGCTCGTCGGTAATCCCGATCTCCTGCCTGAGCGTGGCGAGTCGCACGAGCTGCAGCTCTCGCAGCGTCTGCTCGCTGGCCGGGCTCACTGGAGCGCGACCTACTTCGAAAGCCGGTTCACGCACGCGATCGATTTCGACACCGGCCCGCCGCCGATGCTGGTCAATCGCAACCGCGTGGACTCGCATGGCGTCGAGCTCGCCGCAGGCATGAGTGTGGGCACGCAATGGATGCTCGACGCCAGCGTCACCAACGCGAAGAGCCGTATCGCTTCCAGCGGCAATGAATTACGCAACCGGCCCGAATGGCGTGCGGGACTGGGCGCGCACTGGTCGCCGAGTTCCGCGCTCAGCTTCTCCGGCTCGGTGACCTACGTCGGTTCTTCGCTGGATTCCTCGATCGCCACCGGCGATGTCCGGCTCCCGGCCTACACGCGCGTCGATCTGAGTGCAGTGTGGCGCCTGTCCGATCGGATCCAGACCTATCTCGCGATCGACAACGTCACCGATGAGCAATACGAGCAATTCGTAGGCTTTACCGCGCGCGGCATCACGCCGCGGCTCGGTGTCAAAGTGGGGCTGTAACTCAAGCTGCGTGAGGCGCGGCCGGGAAGACGGAACTGCCTCGCGAAGGCAATGACGGGCGTCCTGTCACCTTCCGGCCAGGTGCAAAGCAAGGCCACGCGAGAACCGCGTGGCCTTGCTGCTGAACGTCAATGTTTCAGATCGAGCACGACGGGCTTGTAGCCGCCCTTGCTGCGGAAATAGAGCAACAGGCCAATGTACGCGGCGAGCATGATCAACGGCAGGATCGCGATGCTGCGCAAGGCGTCGCGCTTCGACTCGTTGTCGATCGCATCGACCACTGCCCGGGTCTCATCCGACATTGCAGCGCGTTTGCCAGGATCCACTGCCGTGTAGGTGCCGAACACGCCTGCACGCTCGATGGTGAGTGAAGCTTCGAGCTCGGTGCCGTTGCGCGTGTCATACGCCTGCAGCGCCTTCACCATGTGATTGTCCTGCACGCTGCCGATCAGCGGGCTGCCGACGATGCCTGCTGCCAGCATGCCGACGCCTGCGATCACGTTGATCGTGATAGCGCCGCCGCGAGGCGACTGCTCCGATACCACACCGATCGTGGTGGGCCAGAAGAACGCCTTGCCGATGCCGTACACCGTCGCCGCGACCAGCAGCATCACACCCGCCGTCATCGAGAGCGTGAACAGGCCTATGGCCGCGAGCAACGCCGAGATCGCCAGCAGACCGATCGGCGAGAACTTGTGAACGAGCGGACCTGCGAACAAGCGCAGCACGAGCACGAGCGCCATCGTGTAGATCAGCACCCAGCCGCCGGAGAGACCCACCTCGGCCATCGCAGGCGTCATCATCGACGTGATCCAGCTATCCGTTCCCAGCTCGGTGATCGCGAGCGGAATCATGATGAGCACCATCACGATGAAGATCGGTCGGCCCGGCGAGCGCGACCACAGTCCGTAGCCCACCGTAAGCGCGCCGATCAGCAGCCATTTCACCAGATCCGAGAACCCGACGACGCGCGCAATCTCGAAGACCATCAGCACGGCCACGATGAAGGCGCTGACGAAGCCCGCTTCGGCCAGCATCTCGCGATATGAGACACCGGCAGCGACGCGCTCGCTCTGTGGGAAGCGACGCGGGGCCAGCATGATTGCGTAGGCGATCACGGGGATCAAAATGAGCGACATGGTGACGCGCCAGCCCGTCCCATCCGGCAATGCGAGCGCCAGCAGACCGCCGAGCACGAAGCCCGCCGGCCAGCCCGCGTGCAGCCGGTTGAGCCAGGTGACCTTGTCGTGCCGGAACTGCGCAGTGATCAGCGGATTGATGCCGGCTTCCACTGCACCGTTGCCAAGCGAGAGCACGAAAGTGCCCCAGTAGAGCGGCCAGTAACCGTCGGCCTGCAGAATGATGATCAATCCGAGCACATGGCACGCAGCCGCGAACCACAGCAGCGCCTTGAACCCGACACGATCGACGATGAGCGACAGCAACACGATGCTGATCGCGAACGGCCACAGACCGACGCCTGCGAGCTCGCCCTTCTGCGTTTCGGTCAAGCCAAACTCGAGACCCCACGCGTCGATCGAGAACGCACGCAGGATGAAGCAGAACGAGGTCGCTACCAGCGCAGTGAAGCACACTGCGAAAGTCGTTTTCGCCTCGCTGGAAACCGGCACTGCACCCGTCATCGTGGCCGCGGTACTCATGTGATCTTGTCCCCCGATTTTGTAATTAGATGCCGCTCAAACGCAGTTTGCCTCGATGCGCCGATGACTTATTTGCGTCATTCGTGCGCGCCATTGCCTCCCGCATGTCGATGCGGGAGGCACGAGATCGTCAGAACTTCAACCAGGCCGACTGTTGTCCGGACTTGAGCACCGCTTCGATGAAGGCCATCACGCGCGTGCCGGTCACGACGTTCGGCGCGATCATTGCGCTCTGTGCAGGTTCGCGCTGTTCCAGCCGCGCGGTGACCTGCTCGGCGAAATCCGTGTACAGCTGCGAGAACGCTTCGATAAAGCCTTCCGGATGGCCGCCTGGCAGCCCCACCGAGCTCGTCGGCGTTCCCGGATCGCCACGACGCATGAGGCGCGGCGCTTCACCTGCCCGCGTGACGAGCAGCTCCTCCGGCGACTCCTGCTTCCATTGCAGCGAACCTTCCTCGCAATAGACACGCAACGACAAGCTGTTGAGATGTCCGATCGCGACCTGGCTCGCCCACAGACTGCCGCGCGCGCCATTGCCGAAGCGCAGCAGCACGTTCACGTTGTCATCGATCGGGCGGCCCGGGACGATGGCCGAAACATCGGCCATCAACTCCACGACCTGTTCGCCGGTCACGAACTCCGCGAGCTGAAATGCGTGCGAGCCGATGTCGCCCAGTGCGCCAGCACCAGCCTGCTTGGGATCCGTGCGCCATTTCGCCTGCTTCTGCCCGGTCTTTTCGATGGCCGTGGCGAGCCAGCCCTGCGGATACTCCACCTGCACGACACGCAACTTGCCGAACCCGCCATCCGCGACGAGTGAGCGCGCCAATCGAACCATCGGGTAGCCGGTGTAATTGAACGTCACACCGAGCAAGCGTTTCTTTTCGGCTGCGAGCGTCACGAGCTTCTGTGCATCCGCGAGATTCGTCGTGAGCGGCTTATCGCAGATCACATCGAACCCTGCCTGCAGCAGCGCGGCCGATTGCGGGTAATGCATGTGGTTCGGCGTCACGACCGAGACCACCTCGACGCCGTCGGGACGCTTGCGCTCCCCTTCGATCAGCGCTTCCACCGTGGGATAGACGCGGTCCGCGGCCAGACCGAGCGCGACACCGGAACGTTTGCTCTTCTCGGGATCCGAAGAAGGCACCGCAGCGACCAGTTGATAACGCCCATCCACACGCGCGGCCATGCGATGCACGGCGCCGATGAACGCGCCCTCACCGCCGCCGATCATTCCCCAACGCAGCGGGCGAGTCATGCGAGCCCCAGCGTGCGAAGGGCCACGGAGTTGTCGCCGCCTGCAGCGAAGTCATCGAATGCCTTCTCGGTCACGCGGATGATGTGCTTCTTGATGAAGGCCGCCCCTTCACGGGCGCCATCTTCAGGGTGCTTCAGCGCGCACTCCCATTCGAGAACGGCCCAACCGTCGAAATCGTTCGCCGCCATTTTCGAGAAGATGCCGTTGAAATCCACCTGGCCATCGCCGAGCGAACGGAAACGCCCTGCGCGATTCACCCAGCTCTGATAGCCGCTGTACACACCTTGCTTCGCGGTCGGACGGAACTCCGCATCCTTGACATGGAACATCTTGATGCGATCGCGATAGACGTCGATGTAGCCGAGATAGTCGAGCTGCTGCAGAACGAAATGACTGGGGTCGTACAGGATCTGGCAGGCGGCGTGATTCTTCACGCGCGCGAGAAACATCTCGAAGGTCTCGCCATCGAAAATGTCCTCGCCGGGATGCACTTCGAAACAGCAGTTCTGACCGTTCTCCGCGAACACATCGAGGATCGGCTTCCAGCGTTTTGCGAGCTCATCGAAGGCTGCCTCGATCAGGCCGGGCGGACGCTGCGGCCAGGGATACAGATACGGCCACGCGAGCGCACCTGGAAAGGCCGCGACGTTCTTGAGACCGAGATTCCGGCTTGCCTTCGCAACCAGTTCCATCTGCTTAACAGCCCAGGCCTGACGTGCCTTCGGATTGCCGTGCACCTCAGCCGGAGCGAAATTGTCGAACTGAAGATCGTACGCAGGATGCACGGCGACGAGCTGCCCTTGCAGATGTGCTGCGAGTTCGGTCGGTTGCACGCCCTGCTCGGAAAGAACTCCGCGCAGCTCATCGCAGTAAGTCTTGCTCTCTGCGGCTTTCGCGAGATCCATCACGCGCGCGTCCCAGCTGGGCAACTGCACGCCGATGAAACCGCACTCCTTCGCCCATTTCGCCATGTCGCGCAGATTCTGCAGATGCGGACCGCCGCCCGCGAACTGCGCCAGGAACACCGCAGGACCCTTGATCGTCTTCACGCTTCCCCCCGATTCAATCGCTTCACTGGATTAGTCCGTAGACGGATAGTCCACGCACGCCGGTTTCAATTCAAGTCGCCGAAAGGCGAAGGACGCAGGCGAACTTCACAACAGATTGCGAATGCGAAGAATCGCGCGAAAACACTGGAGCTCGGAAAGGGCTTGGTGCCAATGCAGACGTGCCGCGACCCGGACGGATCGCAGCACGTCCGTTGACGACTTCACTCTATTGCTGGACCAACGGAAGTCGAGGTCGCAGTGGGAAAATTATCGGGCACAGGGAAATCAACGGGGCGTCCGGCCAGCCACTGGACCGCCCGCACCAGCAACGTCTGCACGCCGATGTCGCGCACGGTCACCGGATCGACGTCCCCGCCCCACACATGACCGAAGTTCGAGGTATAGACCTTGCCGCGCCCGTACGTGACGAGCCATTCCGTCGGCCAGCTCAGATTCGTCACCGGCTCTTTCGCGTACGACAGAATCTCCAGATTCTTCGCTGGCCCGCGCACATGGAAATACACCTCGATGTCCGCGGCGGTCCATTGGCGCGGCAGGCCGCGATGCATCGGGTGATCGCCGACACGATTGATCAGGGCATCGAAGCGCTTGCCGTGGCCGGTGTTCATGCCTTCACCCGGCGGGAACGTGATGCGATTGCCATCGTCGCCGATCGCGACGGCCGTTCCGTAGTCCTTCTTGCGCCAGCCGAGCCCGATCATGTCGTTGTACTCGGGCCAGTCCGCGAAGGCGTTGTTCGCCGAATGCCATATGTAAACACCACCGCCGCGCCGGACGAATCGCTCGAACGATCTCTGTACGGGCACCGGCCACGACGGCCCGCCGCCGAAATCGTTGCAGTTCTGGATGATCACGTCGTAGTTGTCGAACTTGGGACGCCACTGATCCCAGCCCGCTGCATCCTTGGTGGGCGGCGACGTTGACACGTCGACCTTGGCCAGTCCGCTCGCATCGAGAATGCCCCGGATATAGCGGGTGGTCTGCTGCCAGTCGTGATTATTGAAACCATCGACGATCAGCACGCGGATGGGCTTCGGGGAAGATTTCGCATGAACGGCCGAGGTGATGCTGAAGGCGAGTAGCGCGGCCAGCATCGCAATTATTCTTTTCATGACCCGGGTCTCCTTCGGTGGCGATTCGCGATCTTACTCGATCACCCCGTGACCTGCGCTCGGGGCATCGACGAAGGTCGTGCCCCGGAATGAGGACCCGCTATTCCTCGACCTGGACCACGGGCCTCTCAGGCGGTCGACCGCCCGACTTGCGAGCGACCTTGAGCTGATAGATGTAGCTCAGCACCTGGGCGACGGCGACATACACGGACGATGGGACTTCACCTCCGATGTCGACATTCTTGTACAGGACACGTGCAAGCGGCGGTGCTTCGAAGATCGGCACCGAGTGTTCGGTCGCGATCTCGCGGATGCGGGCCGCGACCAGATCGACGCCCTTGGCGATGACGATCGGCGCGCGCATGCGCTTCTCGTCGTACTTGAGCGCGACGGCGAAGTGCGTCGGGTTGGTGACGATCACATCGGCCTTCGGCACATCCGCCATCATGCGCTGACGCGCCATCTGCTGCTGCAGCTGGCGGATCTTGCCCTTCACTTCCGGCGAGCCTTCGCTCTCCTTCATTTCGCGACGCACTTCTTCGCGCGTCATCTTCAGGTTCTTGGCGTGCTGCCACAGCTGATACGGGACATCGAATCCGGCGATCACGAGCATCCCCGCACTGATCAGGATCAACGCGCTGCCACTCAATCGGATCGCATGCATGATCGCCTGCGGCGTCGGCTCGCGCCCCAGTGCCAGCAATTCCGCCGCATCCTTCCACAGCACCAGCGCGGCGATCAGGGCGACGATGCCGAACTTCGCGAGTGCTTTCAGGAGCTCGACGAGAGCACGCATCTCGAACAGTCGTTTCACCCCCGAAAGCGGGTTGAGACGCTTGAACTGCGGAGCGAGCGCCTGAGTGCTGAAATTCCATCCGCCAAGCACCAGCGGCGCCAGGAGTGCTGCGACCAACATCAAACCGAGCACCGGCAAAGTCGCGAGCAATCCGTCCAGGGCGGAACCTGTCAACGTGGGAACGATTTGCGTCGGATCGAGCGCTTCCTCGCGCGTGATCGACAGTCCGCGCTTCATGAGCGAGGTGAGCGCACCGCCGACCTGCCCGCCCATCGATGACAGCGCAATGCCGCCCGTCATCAACACCGCGGCCGCGGTGAGATCACGCGAGCGTGGAATCTGCCCTTTCTTGCGCGCCTCCTCCAGGCGCTTGGGAGTCGCGCTTTCAGTGCGTTCTTGACCGTCTTCGTTTTCAGCGGCCATGAAGCGCTACCGCGAGTTGGTCGGCCCACGAGTCTGCTAGTCCGCTAGCCAGAACCACCCGCATGGTCTGAGTCTGGCTAGTAGCTAGCCGACTCGTTTTCTGAGTAGCTGCCGCGTTCATCACATCATTCCTCTGATCAGGTCGAACGCCAGATCGAGCGACTCGATGAAGGTGCTCTGCACGGCGGGCAGACCGATGTAGATGATGATGAGGCCGAAGATCAGCGAGATCGGGAAGCCGACCGCGAACAGATTGAGAGACGGCGCGGCGCGGCTCATGACACCGAATGCAAGATTGACGACGAGCAGTGCCGTCATACCCGGCAGCGCGACCATGACTGCGCCGCTGAAAAGCTGCGAGCCCCAGGCCACGACGGTCCAGAGCGTCTCCTGTCCGAGTCCGCTCGACCCCACCGGCAGGGTGGTGAACCCGGTGGCGAGCAATTCGATCAGTAGCAGATGACCGTTCAGTGCAAGAAACGTAAGCGTCACGAGAATCATATAGAGCTGGCCGAGCACCGGCGTGCCGACGCCGCGCAGCGGATCGACGTTGTACGCGAATCCAAGCCCCATCGTGTTGGACAGCAGCTGCCCGCCCATCGCGAGCGCATCGAAAATCAGCTGCAGCACGAATGCGATCGCCACGCCAATGATGATCTGCTGAATCGTCACGATCACACCTTCGATCGAGAACGGCGTGATGTTCGGCACGGGCACCAGCGGCGCAACGATGATCGTGACCGCTCCTGCCAGCAGCAGCCGCGCACGCGCAGGCACGAAGTTCGCTGCGAACACCGGCGCCGCCAGGAAGCACGCACCGATCCTCACGAACGGAAAGAAGTACTGGACGAGCCAGGCTTCGAGCTGACCGGAAGTCAGCTGAAGCACGTGAGTGCTCCAGGAATGGACTGCTGGACGCTGGGTGCTGGGCGCTGGCCAGAACCGCAGACCAAGCGGCAACGATATTCGGTCGCACGTATCATTCTGACCAGCAGCCCAGCAGCCCAGCAGCCCAGCAGCCCAGAATTCCGCACCCTCATACTTCTGACCAGCAGCCCAGCAGCCCCAGAACCCAGCACCCTCATACTTCTGCCCAACAGCCCAGAACCCAGCGCCCGCTTATCCAATCAGCCCCGGGATCGACTCGAACAATTCCCGCGTGTAGCTCACGACGAGCTTCAACATCCACGGACCCGCGATCACGAGCGTCGCGGCCATGCCGATCAACTTCGGAATGAACGACAAGGTCATTTCGTTGATCTGCGTCGCCGCCTGAAACACACCGACGAGCAAGCCGATCACCAACGCCGCCAGCAACATCGGCGCCGCCAGCAACATCGTGATCTCGAGCGCACGCTGCGCGATGGTCATGACGGTCTCCGGAGTCATCGCGATGACTCCGGAAGCTGCTGGTCTGCTAGTCCGCTAGTCTGATGGCCGGAAGGCCGAAGGAGCAGCGCTCCGCCATTCTGGCTAGCAGACCAGTCGGCCAGCGGACTCGTTGGCTTCGCGCTCAATCGCGATGACTCCGGAAGCTGCTGGTCTGCTAGTCCGCTAGTCCGATGGCCGGAAGGCCGAAGGAGCAGCGCTCCGCCATTCTGGCTAGCAGACCAGTCGGCCAGCGGACTCGTTGGCTTGTGAAACGTCATGTATAAAAACTCGCCGCCAACGTCCCCATCACCAGCGACCAGCCGTCGACTAGGACGAAGAGCATCAGTTTGAAAGGCAGGGAAATCAGCACTGGCGACAACATCATCATGCCCATCGACATCAGGACGCTCGCGACGACGAGGTCGATGATCACGAAGGGGATGAAGATCAGAAAGCCGATCTGGAAGGCGGTCTTGAGCTCGCTGGTGGCAAATGCCGGCACGAGGATGCGCATCGGCACATCTTCGGGTTTCTCGAATCCCTGTCCGCCGGAGATGCGCACGAAAGTCGCGATGTCGCTCTCGCGTGTCTGGTCGAGCATGAATTTCTTCAAGGGCACGCTGCCGCGCTCGAGCGCGACCGTCGCATCGATCGTGCCCGCCATGTACGGCTGCACTGCATCGTTGTTGATGCGTTCGATGACCGGTCCCATGACGAACAACGTGAGAAACAGCGCGAGTCCCATGATCACCTGATTCGGCGGCGACTGACCCGCGCCGAGCGCCTGACGCAAGATGCCGAGGACGATCACGATGCGGGTGAACGAAGTCATCATCAGCACGATCGCGGGCAGCAGCGTCAGTGCCGTCATCAGAATCAGGATCTGCAGGGTCAGCGAATAGGTCTGACCGCCGCCAGGATTGGTCGTCACGGTCACGGCATCGAGACCGGCCGCCATGGAGATGAAGGGCGCGAATGTTGCGAGCACGCCGATCAGGCAGCGCACGCGCCTGCCATTGCCATTGAACATCGACACACTCATTTCAGCCCGAGACTCCGCTTCAGAATCGCCTTGAACTCCGGTCGCATCGGATCGCCCGCATGACTGTCGGCGCCGGGCGCCGCCGGAGGAACCACCGGCTCCTGCAGTACGTGAAGCAGATTGACCTGACCTGCGGTGACGCCCAGCAGCAACTGCTGACCACCGACCTGAACCAGCACCGCCCGCTCCTTCGTACCAAGCGGCGCATCCGCGACGATCTGGATGACGTTCGCGCCAAACCTGCCGAAGCCTCGCAGGCGCCGCACCATCCAAGCCGCCGCGAACACTGCTGCCAGCACCAGCAACAGCGACAACGTCACCTGAGCAAGACTTCCGGCCGTCGACACCGGCGCCTGTTGCGCAACCTGAGGAGCGGCGAAGGGCTGCTCTGCTGCAAGCGAAGCAGAAGTGATGAAGGTGATAGCGGTGATAGAAGTGATAGCGGCCAGAGCGCGCCGAGCGCGCGATCGCTGTTCTTCTCCTACCTTCATCACTTTCATCACCGACATCACTTGCTTCTAAAAGTGATACCAGTGATGAAAGTGATGGCAGTGATGGCGGCCACGTCGCTGCGCGCCTCATCCAAGCATCCACCTCTGACCTTCATCACTGTCATCACCGATATCACCGTCATCACTTGCTTCTAAAAGTGATACCAGTGATGAAAGTGATATCAGTGATGGCGGCCACGTCGCCACGCGCCATATCCAAGCCATTCACCTTCATCACTTTCATCACCGATATCACCGTCATCACTTACTCTTCTTCACCGTCATCACTTCTGCTTCTATTTCAGCTTCTTAATGCGCTCAGCGGGCGCGATGACATCGGTCAGGCGGATACCGAACTTCTCGTTCACGACCACGACTTCGCCGTGTGCGACGAGTGTCCCGTTGACGAACACGTCCAGCGGCTCGCCAGCGGCGCGATCGAGCTCGATCACCGAGCCCTGATTGAGCTGCAGCAGATTGCGGATCGGGATGCGCGTGCGGCCCACTTCCATGGACAGCGTCACCGGGACGTCGAGAATGACTTCCAGGTTGACTTCGCGGGCACTGTCGCTCATGCCTGCGTCCTGCAGATCGCCGAACTCGGCGCGGGCGGCTGCATCGTTTGATTTGGCGTTCATGACTGTTCTGCTCTAGATGACTTCAGAGTTTCTGCTTCAGCAACGTTTCGAGAATCTTCGGCTTGAAGCGATTCACGCGTTCCTCGATCTGCACGGCCTGCTGGCCGTGCGATACGCCGAAGGTGCCGCGGAAAATGGGGACGTCTTCTGCGACGACGGTGGCGCGGCCGTTGAAATCGCAGGGGATGATGTCGCCGGGCTCGAGCTCGAGCAGCTGCTGCATGGTGATTCGGCCGCGGCCGATGAGCGTCTTGAGCTCGACCTCGGCATCCTCGATCTCTTCCCTGAGCGCAAGCGCCCAGCGCTCATCGTGCTCCACGCGATCGCTCGCCACGCCAGCATCGAGCAGCTCGCGTAGCGGCTCGATCATCGAGTAAGGCATCGTGACGTGCACATCGCCGCCGCCGCCGTCGAGCTCCACGTGAAAACTCGTCACGACCACGATCTCGGTCGGACTCACGATGTTGGCAAAGTGCGGATTGATCTCGGAGTTGATGTACTCGATATCCAGTCGCGCCACATGCGACCACGCCTCCTTGAGGCCGGCGAACACATGCTTGAGCATCATGTGGATGACGCGCGTTTCGGTTGCGGTGAACTCGCGGCCTTCGATCTTCGCGAAACGACCGTTGCCGCCGAAGAAGTTATCGACCACCGTGAACACGAACTTCGGATCGAGGACGACCAGCCCCGTTCCGCGCAGCGGCAGCACTTTGATCAGATTCAGATTCGTCGGCACATGCAGCGAATGCACGTACTCGCTGAACTTCTGCATCTTGATCGGCGCAACCGAGACTTCGGGCGCCCGACGCAGCATGTTGAACAGCGAGGTACGGAACAGGCGCGCGAAACGATCATTGATCATCTCGAGCGTCGGCATGCGTCCGCGAACGATGCGGACCTGATTCGTGAAATCGTATGGCCGCGCCTGCCCGGGCTCGGCCGACTCTTCGGTCTTGACCGCGCCGCTGTCTACGCCGTGAAGCAGCGCATCGATTTCGTCTTGACTGAGTACGTCTTGGCCGGACATGTTGAGTTCGAAGTGATCAGTGATGGGTGATGAGTGATGAGACGAGAGCTGGCTTGGCGGTGATTTCGCACTGTGACCTGGGAGATTCCGTGCTCATCACGCTTCACACATCACTCATCACTGCATCACAAAACTCGTGAAATACAGCTGCTCGACCTTCTTGCTGTTGCCGCCTTCGGCGTCGATGACCTTCTGCACCGCTGCGAGCGCTTTGGAACGCAGCTCATCCTTGCCTTCGTGCGTGCTGATGGTGTCGTAGGTCTGGCTGCCGAACAGCATGAGCAGATCGTTGCGGATCATCGGGTCGTGCTGCTTGATCAGATCCGCCGTCGGCTGATCGCGGGTCATGATCTCGACCGACACCTGCAGAAAGCGCATGAGCCCCTTCGCTTCGAAGTTCGCAACGAACGGCGGATCGAGTTTCACGTAGATCGCCGGCACCTTCTTGCCTGCGGCCTTTTCGCCATCCGCGCCCTGCACCTGCTCGCCCGACTCGGCACTCGCGTGCTTGCTTGCGGTCATGAAGTAGACGCCACCGCCGGCAAGCCCTGCGGCCAGCAAAGCGGCGATCAGGATCATGACGAAACTCGAGCCCTTCTTGGCAGCGGTCTCGATGGCAGCAGCTTCAGACATTTCGAAGAAACCTCGGCAGACGATCGTTCGCGCCTTCAAGTAGCAAGGCGCATGCCACAGCGACCCTGAACTCACCAAATGCCGTATTTCCAAGGGTTTTCGCGCGACACACGAGTGTGAACTGCGACACACGGAATCTGCGCGACAGAAAGTTGGCGGACGGAATGTGACAGCGCGCACACGAGCGGACTGATCGAGCGACGGCGGTTGTCAACGCGCTGACGCGGGACCATGCACTAGCGACCAGGCACTAGCCAGAATGGGAAATGAGACGTGAGTCGCATAGCCGGCCACTGAAAGTTAGAGCACTGTGGGTTCGGCTTCAGCCGAACAGAAGATGTCTGACTGCAGTCGGACCCACAGGGAGAAGTATCCAGCCAACGAGTCCGCTAGTCCGCTAGCCAGAGGCATCTTTCTTACTGTGGGTTCGGCTTCAGCCGAACAGAAGATGTCCGACTGAAGTCGGACCCACCGGGAGAAGTATCCAGCCAACGAGTTCGCTACTCCGCTAGCCAGAGGGCAACAACGTCCACTGTGGGTTCGGCTTCAGCCGAACAGAAGATGTCCGACTGAAGTCGGGACCCACAGGGAGAAGTATCTAGCCAACGAGCTCGCTAGTCCGCGAGCCAGAGGGCAACAACTTCCACTGTGGGTTCGGCTTTAGCCGAACAAAAGAAGTCCCACTCTGGCTAGCGACTAGCAGCTAGCCGACTAGCACCTAGCCGGCTTGCCCCTCGCACTCACGCGTAAGCGTCCACCAAGCCCAGTTTGATCGCGACAGCGGAGGCGCCAGAGCCGCCTTCGTCGAGCGGATCGAGAGTGGAGTGATTGAGTGGGGGCGATGATCTGCCCTGCTCCCGCGGAGCCTGGTGATGTACGCCCGCATCGGCGAGCGACAGTCCTTGTGACGCGAACAGTTCGCGCAGGCGAGGCAGTGCCTGTTCGATTGCTGCGCGCGTGTCCGCGTGCGCGGCGCCGAACCAGACGGACGCCTGATCGTCGCGAACGGCGATACGCACTTCGAGCGGACCAAGATGCTCCGGCGAGAGTCGCAGCGATGCGGAATGCTGGCCGCGCTCGGTCATCATGATCATGCGCGTACCGACTTCCTCCGCCCAGGCAGAGGTGCCGACAGAATGATGCACGGGCCGCGAGGTCGCGCTGTCAGCAACTGCGGCCGAACGCAGTTGCTGTGCGCCGTCGAGCGATTGCAAATGTGCCGCGGTGAGATTCGTGGGTGCGGACTCTTCGCCACCATTCGTGTTTACGAGCTCGACCGAAAGGTCTGCCAGGGCCAGACCCTCGGCACTCTTGCCGATCAGCGGCGCTACCGCGGCGCTCCCCTCGCCCGTCAGCTTCGAGCCCGCAGCCGTCTGCGGCATCTGTGTCGCGAACGGCAACGGGATTCCCGTCAAGGCTGCAGCATCCCGTGCCGCCTCGGCGAGATCGCTCTCATCGCTCGCTGCCGCGGCAGTCGTTGCGGACCTGGTGCTCGTGGGCACCGGTGCGCCCAGTAGCTGACCCAGCATCAACAGGAAATTGCCTGTCGCAGCAGCATCGTTGGCCGTTGCACCGGCAGCGGGAGCTGCGGATGCAGTGGCCACGGGTGCGGCAGGTGCCGCGGGTGAGTTCATGGACATCATTGCTCCTGCCTGACTCTCTGCGCTCGTTCGTCGATCTCGATCTGTTCACGTCGATCGCCGGCCTTGCGCTCTTCGAGCTGCCATTGATCGACTACATAGTCGATGGCCTTCGCACGTCGTGCCGCGTCCTGCCATCGTTTGCGTTCCGCATCGCGCTCGCTCATCGAGCGCTGCACGACCCCTCGCTGCTGCCGAATCGCCTCGTTCAATCGTGCAAGGAAGGCCTGATAGTCGCGCAACTCCAGCACGCCCATACCCTGCGCCGCCCGCGCCGCAAGCTGCTTCTGGTACTCGCCCAGATACCGCTCGAGCTCCAGCAGCTTCGCTTCGGCTTCCTGAACGCGCGTTTCGAAAGCCGCGAGGCTCCGCGCAAGACGACGCTCGGCGTCGTCCATCAGGTTCTGCACAGGCTGCAGGCGTTTGGAGCGGGACACGGATTAAACCCTGTGATGACGGTGATGAGGTGATGACGGTGATGAGGTGATGACGGTGATGACGAAGAACGTGATGGCAGTGATGAAAGTGAGGTCCAGGAACGTGATGACGGTGATGACGGCGATGACGAAGAATGTGATGGCGGTGATGAGAGTGATGGCAGTGATGACGGCACGGAGTCAGAAAGACATTCCTCTCTGACCTTCATCACTTTCATCACCGCGAGCGCGCTCGCGACCATCACTGTCATCACCGCCATCACTGTCATCACCGTCATCACTTCCATCACCGTTCCCTGCATCACTGTTCCCCCACCACCTGACTCAGCGCCTCCAGACTCTCCTGATAGCCCACCTTCTGCCGCATATCCTGCTGCAGGAACGCCTGCATATTGGGCCACTGCGCGATCGCTGCATCGATCCGCGGGTCCGAGCCTTTCGCGTATGCGCCGATCGCAATCAGGTCGCGGTTCTGCTGATACATAGAGAGCGACTGCCGGAAGCGTCGCGCCATGGCGCTGTGCTCGTGTGGGACGATCTCGTGCATCGCACGGCTGATGGAGGCTTCCACATCGATTGCCGGATACTGACCTGACTCGGCAATGCGCCGCGACAGCACGATGTGGCCGTCGAGAATCGCGCGCGAGGAATCGGCAATGGGATCCTGCTGATCGTCGCCTTCGGTGAGCACCGTGTAGAAAGCCGTGATCGAGCCGCTGCCTTCGGCGCCGTTGCCTGCGCGCTCGACGAGCTGAGGAATGCGCGCGAACACGGATGGCGGGTAACCCTTGGTCGCAGGTGCCTCGCCGATCGCAAGCCCGATCTCGCGCTGTGCCTGCGCGACTCGCGTCAGCGAGTCCATGATCAAGAGCACGCTCTTGCCCTGGTCGCGGAAATACTCGGCAATCGCAGTCGCGCGCCACGCACCATGCAATCGCATCAGGGGCGGATTGTCGGCGGGGGTCGCCACCACGACCGAACGGCGCAGGCCTTCAGGCCCGAGAATGCGTTCGACGAACTCCTTCACTTCGCGGCCGCGCTCGCCGATCAGTCCGACGACGATGACATCGGCGCTCGTGTAGCGCGCCATCATGCCGAGCAGCACGCTCTTGCCGACGCCGCTGCCTGCAAACAAACCGACGCGTTGACCGCGACCCACCGTCAGCACCGAGTTGATCGTGCGCACGCCGACGTCGAGCGGCTCGCTGATCGGCTGACGTGCGAGCGGATTGATGGGCGCGCCCGTGAGACGCACACGTCCCTCACACTCGAGCGCCCCGCGACCATCGAGCGGCTGTCCCGCACCGTCGATGATGCGTCCGAGCAGCTCCGGCCCGACAGCCACCATCTCCGCACCCGTGCGCGGAATCACGCGTGCGTTCGGCTTCAGACCGTGAATATCCCCCGTCGGCATCAGATAGAGCCGATCGCCCGCGAAGCCCACCACCTCCGCTTCGATGCGCGTTCCATCCGTTGCCATCACATCGCATCGGTCTCCCACGGCCGCCTGACAACCCGCCGCCTCGAGCGTGAGTCCGATCATGCGCGTGAGCACTCCTTCCACCGGCGGCGGCGGCACCCGCTCGACACGCTTCTGGAACTGCTCGATGTGCCTGAGCCAGTGCGCGGTTCTGTTTGTTGTCAGGTTGTTCATGGAAACAATGGACGGCCGCAGAGACCGCAGAAAAGAGCTGCCGGAGAGATATCCACGAGTTCCCTTCTTGCGCCACTCATTTCCTTTTTGCGGTCTTTGCGGCTCATTCGTTATCCGTTGCTTCTCTTGCGCGTTCGTCGCCGAACATGCTGCTCACGACGGCGGCGATGCGTGATTCGAGGCGTGCGTCGATCTGTGCGGTATCGGTGGTCACCAGACAGCCGCCGCGGGTCATGACTGGGTCTTCGAGCAGACTCCAGGCGCGATCGCCGCCGGGAGCGGCGAGACATTCGCGGATCACCGCGGCGTCTTCCGGATGCACGTGAATGCGAACCTGTCGTGCCGAAGCAGGCAGCAGCGACACCGTCTCGCGCATGACGGCGATCACTTGCGCGGGATCCATCCGCAGCTCGCGACGGATCACCTGCTTCGCGATGGCGGTGGCCAGACGTGCCAGCTGCTCGCCGACCTCGGTGTCCATGTCTTCGAGCGGTTTCGACAGCTTGTCGAATACTGCGGCGATCGCCGCCACCTGCGCGTTCAAGCGATCCTGATGCGTCTTCATTTCGGCGCGGGCAGCAGCAAGCCCCGCTTCACGACCTTCGGCGAACGCTTCCTCGAAAGCTTTTTTCTCGATCTCCTCGAGTTGACTGACGGTCGGACCCGGACGGCGCGCTTGAATGGGCTTGCCAGTGACGGACGGAAGATCCCAACGGAGAACGGCGTCGGTCATCTCGGAGATCCTGCAAGGAAGGCTCTAGGCGCTAGGCTGTAGGCGCTAGGCAGAGAAGAGGCTGACCGGGCTGTAGGCTGTAGGCTGTAGGCTGTAGCCAGAGAGGAGGCTGACCGGGCTGTAGGCTGTAGGCTGTAGGCTGTAGCTAGAGACGAGGCTCTAGGCGCTAGGCTGTAGGCGCTAGGCAGAGACGAGGCTGTAGGCCGTAGGCTGTAGGCTGTAGTCAGAGAGAAAGCAAAGATCTGCGGCGCGATGGCAGCATCCAACCGCACGCGCGCGTCGAGGCGCTTCTGCTCCGACCTACAGCCTACAGCCCACAGCCCACAGCCTCTTTCCCTCGGCCCCCAGCCTCTTTCCCTCAGCCCACAGCCTCTTTCCCTCAGCCCCCAGCCTCTTTCCCACAGCCCACAGCCTGGAAACCTCATACGAACTCCTCGCCCTTGCCGCCGAGCTGGATCGTGCCGGCTTCGGCCATCTTGCGGACGAGCGCGAGGATTTCCTTCTGCGCCGCTTCGACTTCGGACAGGCGCACCGGGCCGCGCGAGTCCAGATCGTCGCGTAGCATCTCGGCGGCACGCTGCGACATGTTCTTGAAAACTTTCTCCTTGAGCGAGTCCTCCGCACCTTTGAGTGCGATGAGCAATCGCTCGCCCGGTACGGCGCGCAGCACTTCCTGCATGCCGCGATCGTCGATCTCGAGCAGGTCGTCGAACACGAACATGAGGTCTTGAATCTTGCCGCCGAGCGGTTCATCGACCTTGCGGATGTGATCGAGAATCAGGTTCTCCTGACTGCTGTCCATGAAGTTCATGATGTTGGCGGCCGTCTTGATGCCACCGATCACGGACGTCTTGAGCCCGCCCTGCTTGCCCGAAAACTGTTTCTCGATCACGTCATCCAGCTCATGCAACGCGCTCGGCTGAATTCCATCGAGCGTGGCAATGCGCATGATGACATCGGCGCGCAACCAGTCGGGAAATACGGCGAGCACGTCGGCGGACTGATCCGGATCAAGATAGGCCAGCACGATCGCGATGATCTGCGGATGTTCCTGGCGGACGATCTCGGCGACCGCGCGAGCATCCATCCACTTCAACGATTCGAGCCCCTTGCTCGAGCGTCCGAACAGAATGCGATCGATCACGCCCGCGGCCTTGTCTTCACCGAGCGCGCCGATGAGCACTTTGCGCAGGTATTCATCGACGCCCACACCCAGCGAGGTCTGGCCCTCTACTGTCGTCGTGAACTCCTGCAACACCTGCGAGACTTCCGCGCGCGAAATGTTCTGCAACTGGGTCATCGCCGCACCGATGCGCTGGACGTCTTTCGCGCCCATATGCTTCATCACTTCCGCCGCCTCGGACTCTCCGAGTGACAGCAGAAGAATGGCGGCACGCTCCGTGCCGTTGCGTTGCGATTGTGATTGCTTCTTCTCACTCATGGCTGCACTTCACAGGCGACATTGCGATCGACGAGGCCTTACTCATCTTTGCCCACCCAGGTCTTCACCACCTGCGCCACCCGGCCGGGATCCTGATTTACGAGCGTGCGGGCCTGCGAGATCTGAGAGTCGTAGTCCATCACCCCGGACGGTGCACTGCCGGTACTGGGCGCCGCGTCCGGCGCTTGCACATCAGGGAGTGCAGGCGGCGCGTAAACCGTGCGAGGCGGGCCGAGCAGTCCGCGCACCAGCGGACGCAGCACCACGAATACCAGCACGAGCAGCACGATGAGTCCTGCCAACAGCTTCGCGATGTCGCGCATGAGCGGACGCTCCCAGATCGGAATCGGCTCCGGCTGAAGTTCTTCGGCCACCGGCTCGCCTTTGAACGACGCATTCACGACGTTCACGCTGTCACCGCGCGTTTCGCTGAAGCCGACCGCATCCCGGACGAGTCGCGTGACGTTCGCAATCTGATCCGGCGTGAGCTCGGTTTCGACGACCTTGCCATCCGCATCGGTCGTACGCTGATTGTCGATGAGCACAGCGACCGTGATCCGCTTCAACCGCCCTGCCGGCTGCCGCGTGTAGGCAACGGTGCGGTCGATCTCGTAGTTGCGCGTCGCCTGTTTCGAAGTGTTGTCCGGCGGTGCAGGCACAGGGGTCTGCGGTGCTGCTGGATTCTGACCCGGCTGACCAGCCACCTGCGCAGGGGCAGCAACCGCGGGCGTCGCAGCTGCGCCTGGAGGCAGTGCGACGCCAGGCGTCGGCGGCTGATTGGTCAGCGCACCGGGCACGCCTTGCGGACCTGAGCCATTGCGGCTCGATTCTTCTGCCGTCTGCTCGCTGCGAACGACCTGACTCTCGGGTCGATACTGTTCGCGCGCTTCTTCAGTCGTCGAGAGCTCCACATCGGCAACGACCTGCGCACGCACTCGGCCCGGACCCACGAGCGGTGTGAGCAACTCCTCGATGCGACGCGTGTAACGCTCCTCCATATCGCGCGCCATCTCGAGTTGCTTGGCACGCACCGAAAACTCATCGCTCGAATCGTCCGGCGAGGACAGCAGACGACCCTGCTGATCGATCACCGTCACCTGCTTCGCTTCGAGCTCCGGAATGCTGGAGGCGACCAGGTTCACGATGGACGTCACCTGCTCCTGCTCCATGCGACGGCCCGGCTTCAACTGCAGCAGCACCGAGGCACTCGGCGCGCGACGATCGCGTACGAACGCGGACTGACGCGGCAATGCGAGATGCACGCGCGCAGCCGCAACTGGCTGCAGGCTCGAAATCGTCTTGGCCAGCTCCGTCTCCAGCGCATGCTGATAACGCGCGCCTTCCATGAACTGACTCACACCGAACCCCGGATCCTTCGACATGACGGCAAAGCCGCCATCGCCCTCCGGAAGACCCTGCCCCGCAAGCTTCAGCCGTGCGTCATGCACACGTTCTGCAGGCACCGTGATCTCGCCGTTGTTGTTCAGCTTGTAAGGAATGCCGCTCGCCTGCAGCGCCTGCGCAATCTGAGCCGAATCCGACTGACCCAGATTCCCATAGAGCAGACTGTACGTCGGCTCCTTCGACCACAGCACCACACCGACACCCGCAGCAACAGCCGCCGCGATGCCGATCAACAGCACCAGCGGCTTCAAGCTTGGCGGAATGAGCGAAGGACGCGGCAAAGAAAGGGCTTCGGCGCTCATGCGATGCTCCGCATCGAGTGATGAGTGATGCGTGATGAGTGATGAGCCCGTTCGCGGTCGCGCCGCGACATATCGGACATCTCTCTTGTGCTCGAATCTCCGTTCTTCATTGCATTCTCTTGCTGATCACTCATCACTCGTCACTCATCACGATCTGAGCGCTTCGCGCTCAGATTGGCATATTCATAATTTCCTGATACGCGCTGACGAAGCGGTTGCGCACTTCCGTCAAAGCACGGAATGACACGCTGGCTTTCTGCATCTCGAGCATCACTTGCGGCAGTTCGATGCCGGGTACGCCTTGTTCGAACTGGGTGACGAGGGAGCTGGCTTTCTGCTGCGCCTGATTCACCTGGTCCAGGCCCTGCTTCATCACGTTGGCGAACGAGCTGGGCGCCGCGGCTTCGGGATTGACGGCCGCAATGGACTGCGTCGCCTTCTGCGCCTGACCGCTGATGCTGCCGATCTGCGACTGCATCGAGCGGATCTGCGAGAGCACGGAATTGATGTCGAGAGAGGACATGAGAGTAGGTCCTAGGTACTAGGCGCTAGGGACTAGCAAGAAAGACAAGATGGCCGCCGGCGCGCATAGCAAACGCTGTGGGTTCGAATCGACTGGCAAGTAAATTAGAGGACATGAGAGGTCCTAGGTACTAGGCGCTAGGCGCTAGCAAGAAAGAAGAGATGACCACCGGCGCGCATAACGAACGCTGTGGCTTCGAATCAACTGGCACGTACATTGATGACTGCTTCATGAGGTTCTACTTAGCACCTAGGCTCTAGGCGCTAGGCACTAGCAAGAAAGAGAAGATGGCCACTGCGCTTGCAGAACGCACCGGTTTCAAACTTGAGTCGATTGGCAAGTGTGTCGATGACTGCTTCATATATTTCTTACCTAGCACCTAGAGCCTAGAGCCTAGGTCCTAAATCTCCACTCCCGCCTCGCGCAGCTTCGCGAGTTTGTAGCGCAGCGTGCGAGGGCTGACGCCCAGACGTTTTGCCATCGCCTGACGATTGCCATTGTCGAGGCGCAGCGCATCGAGGATCAGATCGCGCTCGGCGAGCGACAGAGAGGCAGAGAGCGCATGGGGCATGGGATTCCTGGTGCGGGCAGCAACGAAGGCGCTCGCGCCTGCTTTCTGTACCGCACCTCGAACCGGCTCTGCGTTGCGACCTGCATCCCGTGTCACAAGGGCCGCGCCCTCTTCCAACTGCACATGTTCCGGCTCGATCACCGCACCGTTGCAGAGAATCAAGGCGCGCTGCATGACGTTGTCGAGCTCGCGCACATTGCCGGGCCATGGGTATGTAAGCAGCAAGTGCGCGGCATCGGCACTCAGTGCAGGAATGCGCTCGCCGGCGCGGCAGCGTGAAGTCAGCAGCCGCATGGCGAGCGGCAGGATGTCGTCGCGACGCTCGCGCAACGGCGAGGTAGATAAAGGAAAGACGTTCAGACGGTAGTAGAGATCTTCGCGGAATCGACCGGCCGCAACTTCGGCGCGCAGGTTGCGGTTGGTGGTCGCGAGCACGCGCACATCGAGTGCCAGCGGCGCTCGTCCGCCGATCCGTTCGACCTCGCGCTCCTGCAACACCCGCAGCAGCTTCGCTTGCAGACCGAGCGGCATCTCCGTCACTTCATCGAGCAGCAGCGTGCCGTGCTGAGCCTGCTCGAACTTGCCGGCATGACTTGCGTGAGCGCCGGTGAAAGCGCCGCGCTCATGACCGAAGAGGATCGCTTCCAGCATGTTTTCCGGAATTGCGGCGCAGTTGACTGCGACGAAGGGCTGATGGGCCCGAGTCGAGCTGCGATGAATGAAGCGCGCCAGCACTTCCTTGCCGGTGCCCGACTCGCCCGCAATCAGTACCGTGCAATCGCTGGCGGCCACACGACGGGCCAGCGCTGCAAGACGTCGCGACGGAAGTGCGACCGCGACGAAATCGGAATCGGCATGCGAACGTGGCTCGGGGGTCGGCGCGCGGACAGGAAGAGAGTCGTGCTCTTCACTGCGCCCCGTGTCCCAGGTCCCAAGCCCAAGGTCTTCGATGTGTGCTTTGGCGTTCATTGCGGCAGTAGAGGAGCAAGTTCTGTTCCACTACTGCTCGAATCGCGTTCGCCGCTTCGATCCTGTGGAGCCCATCACAGGTGGCAGGGGTCTGCCGTGTGAACTGCTTCCGCTGCGGCAATCGTTCGCCGCCACGAGGCTCGTGTGCCGTCAAACTTCCGTCGTTGCCGTTTCGTTGAGCATTTCGAACTTGCGGAGCTTCTCCACGAGCGTCGTGCGACGCAGCCTGAGAAGACGCGCCGCATGCGCCACCGTGCCGCCTGCGCGGGTGAGCGCCTGACGGATCAGCGCACGCTCGATCTCGAACAGGTGATCGCGCAGATCCAGACCTTCGGGCGGCAGCTCGGCGAGCGCTTCATGGCTCTCCGTCCTCGTAAGCATGGACATGGCTTCGCGATCATCGAGTGCCAGCAGTTCTTCGATCTCGTCCTGACCGGCATCCGCTGTATCGTCGACGAGGCGTGCTGGTTGCAGCGCATCCTCTTCCGGCATCTCGAGCAGATCCTCGACCAGGTGCGCCGGTCGGTACTTCGGCGGCAGATCGACGATGTCGACCTTGCGATTCGGGCAGAGAATCGACAGACGCTCGATGAGATTGCCGAGCTCGCGAACATTACCGGGCCAGCGATGACGATTCAGCGCTTCGAGCGTACGTGCCGTGAGCTCGATGCGACTGCGGCCTTCGGTGACGTTGCGGGCCGAGAAGTCGCGGATCAGGAGCGGCAGATCCTCGATGCGCTCGCGCAGCGCCGGCATTTCGATGGGGAATACGTTGAGGCGATAGAACAGGTCCTCACGGAAGGAGCCCTTCGCAATCGAATCTTCGAGATTGCGATGGGTCGCTGCGATGATGCGGACGTTGCAGCGGATCGGTGTGTGGTTGCCGACGCGCTCGAACACACGCTCCTGCAGCACGCGCAAGAGCTTCACCTGCATCGGCAGGCTCATATCGCCGATTTCATCCAGGAACAGCGTGCCGCCTTCGGCGATCTCGAACCGGCCCTTGCGGGCCGCGACTGCACCGGTGAAGGCGCCCTTCTCGTGACCGAACAATTCACTTTCGAGCAGCTCGGACGGAATCGCTCCGCAGTTGATGGCGACGAACGGACGTTGCCGCCGCGGACTCGCATCGTGAATGGCCCGGGCAGCAAGCTCTTTGCCGGTGCCCGATTCGCCCAGGATCAAGACGCTCGAATCGTGCGCCGCAACCTGGCGGATGAGCGTGCTGACCTCGCGGATCGCTTTGGATACGCCGGTCGGCATCGTGACGTTGCCGGCCTCTTCGAGTGCAGCCTGAGCCGGCACATGCAGCGCCTTTGCGAGCGCTTCGCTTCTGAATGGAAATGGGAGTCGGATGACGCGCGCCGCACCGACCGCTGCAATGACCTGCTCGGCGGCCGCGGCCGAACCGTAAGCCACGACGGGTACATCGCCGAGTTGCTCGCGCAGCGCTGCGCCGAGCTCACGCCAATCCGGCGCATCGCCTGCATCGCCCACCAACAGCGCAGGGGGCGTCGTTGGTGACTGGATCACCGCACGCATCAGTGCCGAGTGATCGATGAGTAACGGTTCGAGATCGAGTTGTTTGAGAACACCGGCGACCTGCTCCGCGCGCTCCACATCGCAGTCGTACACGATGGCGCGCTGGAGGAATGTCACCTTCATTCTTGCGGTGTCGCTCAGATTCATTTGATTTCCTGAAGACGCCGGCTGCGAAAGTCCCCTAATGTCCGCTCGTTCTTGCGGGGAATTCCGGCAGTCAGGTTGTGTTACCCATCTATCGTCAAATCGCCAGCGGCTCTGATGTCTCTAGTTCGTCGAGGCGCAGGGCACATAACCTATTCTGATCATGCAGGCGCATGTCTCTATCGGGGAATCCCTGAACGCTTCACGCGCGTGAACTGCTGCCAATTTTTTGGCGCCCGCCTCAGCCGTTGGATGAAGTTTTGGAGGATTCGCACGCCGTAAAGTGTGCGCCAGCGCACATGAGACGACGTCGACGGTCAACGAATGCGCAACCGGTGCGCAAAAAATTCACGTTCGAGGAGATGAACGCAAGCGAGCGGAGGAGCACGCTGCCAGGGGAGGTCTCATGTCGTATCTGCGCACCGCCGCATGGAGCGAACGGTAGCCTCCTCAGGAATCAAGTCACAGTTTCTTGGGCTGCCTGGCGCCCGCGACCTGGCGACGATGCTTACGGAAGGCGAGCTTCTCGAGGAGATCGGCAATGTTCTCGCCCGGTGGCACGAACCGCGCCTTGACGCGTCCATCCGGCGTGACCGTTGCGATCCGACCGACCAAGCGCAGCGGCTCGGCGATGCAATCTCGCAAGTAGACCTCGAGCACGCCCTGATTGCCGAGCGGCGGGAACGGAGGCGTGCTCTGCCATACCGCGCCGAGCGCATTGAAGCGGATCGATGAAGGTCGCGGACGCGGCTGACTGGCGACGAGCAGCTGACCCATCATGTCGAGCAGCAGATTGAGCTTCATGTCCAGACGCATGATGTGCGCCGCATACGGCGAATCTTCGTCGGGCTTGTCGGATTGACCGCTCTCTTCCAGCGCCTGCAGTGCCTGCAACGTCCGCAGATTGCGATCGGCGAAACTGCCGACAACGGTCGGATTGAACGGCTCGGGCAATGGGCGCCACGCGACCGGCACGACGTCTTCGTAGGCCAGCTCTTCGTACAGAACGATGGTGTCCAGACCCTCGTACATGACCTGCCCTTCCCTGCTACCTGCCGCAACGAATCATCGCGAGCGTACTGTCCACAGTCGAGCCCGTGCCATTCGAATCGGAAGCGGTCCCGACCGGATGCACACCCTGCCCAGGCCCTGCCATCAACGACGTCTCCGGCGAATCGGCCGCGGCGATCCGTGCAACAGCCGCGTCGGACTCTGCCATTGCCTGCTTGAGCGCCGAAAGCCAGTGCATATCCGCAGGCGATGCAGTCGCGCTCAGACGTTCGAGCAGTACGCGGCGCTCTTCCACCGTCTTCGGGACGTCCTGCCATTGGCCATGCATGGCCTGATTGACCAGCTTGTGGGTAACGGCCAGCACGCTATCGGCGATTGCGGATGTCATGGGCTCACCTTGCTCGTACGCGCCTGCGGCGGAATCTGGACCCACGCGCCGCGGATCTCACCCAGCAGCCTGCTTGCTTCATCGAGCGGCTCGATCTGATTGTTCGCCAGCGCGGACAACAGACGATTGGCAATGTACTCGTAGAGAGCGCTCAGATTCGCCGCGATCTGGCCGCCTGCCGACATATCGAGGCTGCCGCGCAGCTCGGCGATGATTGCAGCCGTCCGATTGAGCAGACGTACTTTCTCGGTCGTCTCGCCCCGCTGCATGCAGCCGCGGGCGGTCGCAATACGCTCGAGCGCGCCGTCCATCAGCATGACCACCAAGCCATGCGGGTCGGACGCCGCCACGCCGCCATGAGCTGCAGCGCTCTGGTAGGCAGCGAGGTTCGAGGTACGAGCGTAGGCGTTCATGACTGGTTGCTCCGCAGAATCTATCTACGAAGGTCATCGGCCTGGCGAGGGCGGACTTGAGGCGCTACGCCACCACAAAAATCATGCACCCGACCGTGACGCAACAATCAGTTTCCGACCGCAACTCCATGCGGCAAGCGTTCGCAAATTGCGATTCGTCAGTCCTTACCGATCTTGGGCAACGATGAGATCTGTTGAGACAGATAGCTCGAGGTGACCTGCAGTTGCGACAGCAACGTGTCGAGCCGCGTGAACTGGGCCGTATAGGCCTTCTGCACGGCTAGCATGCGCACCTCGAGATCGTCCTGGCGCTTCTGCAGTTGCCTCTGTTGCTCGGTGAGGTTCTTGCCACGAGTCTCGATCGCTCCATCCGAGGCAAGACGAGCATCCGCAAACTTGTAGAGCTTGGAAGCCACGCCGTCCTGCGAGCCGAAGAGCTTGCCTACCGCTTCAAAGTTGGTGGTGAGCGCCTTGTTCAACTTGCCTTCGTCGATTCCCAACGTGCCGTCGAGCTGCGTGGTGATGCCAATGCTGGCCAGGTTCTGAAACCCGGTCGGCTGATCCGCGAGATTCGAGGAGAGAACCTTGCGCATCTCACTCTCGAGACCGCTCAGCAGACTGTCGCCGAGCATCGGTCCCGCCGTCCTCGTGGTCGGATCGTAGCTGCGCAGCTTATTGATCTGCGAAGCCAATGCATTGAAAGCCGTGACGAAGCCCTTGATCTTGGACATCACACCCGACGCGTCGTAGCCAACATTGAGCGTTACCGGTCCGCTCTCGGCCGTGGTCTCGGCTTTCAGCGTCAGCGACAGACCGTCGATGACGTTGGTGATCACATTGCTCGAGCTGGTGGACTCGGCGCCGGCAATGCGGATCACCGCATCCTGTGCCGGCTTGATCACCGTGAAACTACCGGGATCGGATTCGCTGTACGCGATCTGTGCCAATCCGCCATCGCCGCCCGACTGCGCGACGGTGATCTTGTTGTCGGCACCGGTCACGCTCGATGACAGCACCAGACGAGCACCATCGGTGCCCGATACGATGGTGGCGCGGACGCCGACATTGTTCGCAGACGAATTGATGGCGTCGCGAATGTCGTCCAGCGTGTTCTTGCTCGAGTCGATGTCGACCGTGAAGCTATTCGCACCAAGAGACACGTTGAGCGTGCCCGAGCCGATAATGGCTGCACTGCCGGCCGCGAAAGGCGCGGAGGAAATCTGCTGTGCTTTGGCGAGCTGGACCACTTCGATGTCGTAGCTTCCCGGAACAGATGCGCTGCTCGCCGTGGCGGTCAACGTCTTGTCGTCGCTGCTCGTGGCGGCGCGAGTGGAGAAGACATCGATGGTGTTGAGTCCCGTGAGTGCTCCCTTGAATGACGACAGTGCGCCCATCAACTGCCCGAGTGCCGAGATCTGCGTCGTGATGCGAGTCGCATCGCGTGCAATCTGCGCATCGGGTCTGGCGCGTTCCGCAGCAACGAGCTGCGACACCAGACCCTGGACGTCAATCTGCGAACCACCGACTGCACCTGTCGTCGCCATTGTGTCGTCTCTACTTCAAACCTTGAGATCCAGAAGCGCCGAGCCCGGCTTCAAACTGCGAGCCAGCTGCAGCACTTCCTCGTTCGGAATCTGCCGAATGACGTCGCCGGACGCGGTTTCGCGCACCGTCACGACTGTCATCCCTGTGTCCTCATCCACGCGAAACTCCAGCTCGCGCCCCACACTCTTAAGATAAGAGTCGATCTGCGCCGCAGCCGCGCGTACGGCCGCATTCACACCTGTCGTCGCCGGCACGGTCTGAGATTGCGTCAGCGAATCGACAGATTTCGTCGCCACGACATCGAGAGCAACTTTCGCGCCAACGCCACCGTTGACGGGTCGCGTCACTGAACTGTTCGCCGTCGCAGCGGACGACTGCACGTCGATAACTTTCATGCACTGACTCCTTCGTTCATCTCCGAAGGAAAGAACGGGAAAAGCAGCAGGCGACGAGAGGCTTACACCCCCTCGCCGCCCGCTGCGGACCTTTGCACCCGAAGGTGTCGGGTCATTGGGCTCTCACATCACCGTGGATCAACCACGGAGCAGGCTGAGCACGTTCTGCGGCGCCGAGTTGGCCTGCGCGACCATCGCCGTACCTGCCTGCTGCAGGATCTGCGCGCGGGTCAGGCTGGCAGTCTCAGCCGCGAAGTCCGTGTCGAGAATGCGGCTGCGTGAAGCAGACAAATTCTCGGACACCGCCTGAAGGCTGTTGATGGTCGACTGGAAGCGATTCTGGATAGCGCCGAGCGTGCTGCGCAGGCTGCTGACCGCAGTCAACGCCGAGTCAACGCGCTGGATCGTATCGTTCGCCTTGTCGGCAGTCGTCACGCCAACGGAAGACAACGTATTCGTGTCGAGTGCGATCGTGCGGTCCGCGCCCGAAAAGCCATACTGCGCGGCGTCGCCGGTCATCACGATATTTTGCGTGGCAGAGAACGACAGCGTGCCGCCGTTGCGAGAAGTACCCGCGGCAGTGGCAGCGTTAGCCACTGTGTCGAATGTGCCAGCAGTGTAGCTGACGCCATTGACTGTTGTAGCGGCGCCCGCAGCGAGACCGCCGGTAGTACCCGTTCCCGCCGTCTGACCGACGACAATGTCGCGACCGTCAGAAGCGGTTAACAGCAACTTGGCACCGCTGAGCGATGCGCTGACACCCGTGTTGGAACTCTGCGCATTGATGGCGTCCGTGATCTGCTGAGCGGAAAGAACCGCACCCGTGCTCTGATCGAAAGCAGAGAAAATATCCTTGCCATTGATGCTCAGGCTGTATGTTGATGTCGCAACTGGTGAACCCGACGTGCCCGTTGTGACGGTTGCGCCAATCGCGAATTCCACGTTGGTGGTTGCAGTCACGGACAAACCAGGCACTCCCGCCGCATTGATCGCGGCCGCCTTCGCATACGCGCTACCAGCCGTCTGACCAACCTGGGTACCGGCCTTCGAAGCTGCAATAGTCACAGCGGCCGAAGAGCCGACCTGAATGGTAGCGCTGCCAGACAACGCGGTGCCGTTCACCCCGCTCGTTGAGGTCGCCTTTGCGATCTGACCGATCTGCGTGGCTTTCACGCCAGTGGAAAGGTTGATGCCGATCGTTTCACCGACGTTCGCACCGACCTGAAAGGTAGCGCTGCCGAAGGTGCCATCGAGCACGCGGCGGCCGTTGAACGACGTCTGCGTGGCGATACGGTCGATTTCGGCAATACGCTGCTGCACTTCCTGGTCCAGTGCAGCACGGTCGCTGTCGCTGTTCGTCGCATTGGCAGACTGCACGGCGAGTTCGCGGATGCGCTGCAGATTGTTCGTCACTTCCTGCAGAGCGCTTTCCGTCGTCTGCGCAAGCGAGATGCCGTCGTTGGCATTGCGCGCAGCCATATTGAGGCCGCTGATCTGCGTGCTCATGCGATCGGAAATCGCGAGACCCGCTGCGTCGTCCTTTGCGCTGTTGATGCGCAAGCCCGACGACAGGCGCTGCAACGACTGGGCGAGCTGGTTGCCCGATGTCGTGAGGTTGCGTTGGGCATTCAGCGACATCACGTTTGTATTGATAACAAGTGCCATGAAACTAACTCCTGGTAAGTACCTGTGCCGGGACGCCCGTCCGCGGCTTTAATCTCAGCACTGGCGGCGTGATGTGCGCCGGATTGCTGTTTCAAGGCCTGTATCGGAGCCCCTTGAGCGAACTTGAGAGGCCGGGGGGCAATCGTTGGAAAGTGAGGCGACGGTCACGGAAAAGGCCGTGCAGTGGTGAATGAAGTGTGACCCGTGCCGCGCTGGAACCGTGAACTACATCGCAACAAGGTGCATCCGCACCTCTGACTCATCACCCATCACCCATCACCCATCACTCATCACTCATCACTCATCACCCATCACTCATCACTTCAGATAGTTGAACAGCGACAGCTGCGAAATCTGCGAGTACGACATCTGCGCCGCCTGCAAGCCCACGAGCTGTTGATTCATTCGCGCCAGCGCCTCTGCGTAGTCGAGATCCCGCAGATCCGACAGAGCGCTGTCGATATCGATGTTGAGGTCTTCTCGTGCAGAATCTGCGGTGTCGAGCGCAGACAGACGGGAACCTATCTGAGCGCGCACGCCTATCAGATGATCGCTCGCCTGATCGATCTGCTGCAGCGAGCGCTCGAGGGACGAAGACATCTTTGCATTTCCCGCCGGATCGCTGGCTGGCGAGCGCAGGACTTCGACGATATCGTTGATCGTCTTGAACACATCCTCGTTGTAGCTCTGCCCGATCGAGAACGTATCGCCTGCGGCCGGTTCGCCCTTGATCACGACCTGCACGCCGTTGAAGGCGATCGCGCTGCCGGAGGTGTACGTGCCGGTCGCAACCACATTGGGCGTGGGCGCAGCGGAGTCTGTGATTTCCCAAGTCGTCGCATTCGTGAATGTGAGCGTGTAGTCGTCTGGAATCCATGCGTTCGGATTCGTCACCGAACCGACATTAATCGATCCGCTGCCTGTATTTGTTGCGCCGACGCCCGTCACGAACGTGCCATTGCCTTCCGGAATCTTCATGAACACATCGAATCCGGAATGACTATCCGCGATTCGCTGCGTGGGCCCGACCTGCAACACGCGCGCACCCTGATCGCCCGCATAGACGACATTGCCGCTGGATGCGCCAGCAAAGGGTTGCGTCAGCGTCGAGAACCCTGAGAACAGGTACTCGCCGTTGCCGTCCTTGCGATTGGCAATGTCCTGCATCTGCTCGAGCCGGCTCGCGAGCTCAGTGGCGATCGAGGCCCGATCGTTCGCATTCAGCGTACCGATGTTGGATGCCTGCAGTACCAACTCACGCACACGCTGCAGCACCGTTCCCGCATCGACCATCGAGCTTTCTTCGAGATTCAGTCGATTGCGAGCCAGCGAGCTGTTCTTCTCGAACTGCGCGTATTCGGCCTTGCTGCGCTCGAGCTCCATGATATGAACCGACGCAATCGGATCGTCCGCAGGCGAATTGATCTTCCTGCCCGTCGCCACCTGAGTCTGGATGCGCGACAACGCCGATTGCTGCTCGAGCATCGCGTTGATCGAACGGCTGTAGTAGGACTGTGTGGAGAGACGCATAGGATGAAAGGCTCTAGGCTGTAGGCTGTAGGCTGTAGGCCAGAACAGAGGGCGCTTTGCTGCGGCGGGGGCGATTCGCTGCGGTGACGGACGAGACACGGGAGGACAAGCCAATGGCGAAGAAGCAGACGCGCACCTCGCGCGTCGTACCTACAGCCCACAGCCTACAGTCCACAGTCTTCATCCTCTGACCGCCTGCAGCACCGACTGGAAGATCGTGTCGGCGACGCGAATCATCTGTGCGGCGGCCATGTAGGCCTGCTGATAGCGCACGAGATTCGCGGCTTCTTCGTCGAGATTCACACCAGCCACCGACTGCAGCGAGTCGACGCTTTCGTCGTACACGACTTTCTGCGCCGCGGCGCTGACCTGTGCCTGATTCGTCTTGACGCCGATATCGCCGACGAATTGGCCGACTGCGGCGCTCAGTGACGCTGTGCCCTTGTCGAGCACCGGCTCTTTGAGAATGTCTGCAAGCTTGAGCGCGTTGCGGTTGTCGCCTGTTCCTCCCGCGTTGTCGGTCACCGAGAACGTGTCGCCTGCGGAAGGCGTGCCGCTGACCTGCACGCGCCAGCCGTTCACGTCGATGTTGGCTCCCGGCGTGTACGTGTAAACGGTCGGATCGCCGCTCACGGTGTACTGCGTGGCGCTCTGGAACGTGATCGTCACGGGACTGCGCAGGTTCGGATTGCCAGGATTCAGCACCTCGCCCGCCGTGATCTTTCCCGTGCCCGTGTTGTTGGCACCCTGGGACGAGGTGATCGGTGCAGCCGCGGCGACCTTGGCGGGATCCTTGATCAGCAGGTTCATGCCGGAAACAGCATTGGCTGTCGGCTGGATCATGAATCGATCGTTGAGCGCCGCACCCGGCGAAACCACGATCGACATGCCATCAGCGACGAACGGATCCGCGCTGGTGCCCGTGCCTGTCATCGGAACGACAGCGCCGGTATCCGCGCGACGCAACTGCCAGCCGCCTGCGGTGTTGGTCATCACGTAGTCTGCGGTCGTAAGATCGCCGGCCGCCCCTGCAATGCGCTGCGCCGAAACTGATCCTGATCCGGTGTTGCCCGAGTGCGAGAGCACCTGCGCAGGGCCGGTGGTGAAGAAGTCGCCGCCGAGCTGACCCTTCAGGTCCATACCGGCGCGATGTTGATCGTTGACGACCTCGGCCAGACCCGCACTCAGACGTCCCAACGCATTACGCGCAGGGTCCAGCATCTCGTTGCGGAACTGCAGCATGCCGCCGAGCGTGCCGCCCGAAAGGCTCTTGGTGATATCCATCGTCGAACTGGCCGTCTTGAAGCCGAGCACCGAGCGCGTGGCATCGTACGGATCCTGCATCGTGACGATTTCTGCAGAAGTCTGCCCGACGACCAACGGCTGGCCGTTGCCGATGAACACGTTCAGCGCGCCGTCGCTCTGTGCCACGACGTTCACATTCACATGCTGTGCAAGCTCATCGATCAGACGGTCGCGCTGATCCATCAGATCGTTGGGAGGCTGACTGCTGCGACCCTTGGCACTCACGATGTCCTGATTGAGTTTCGCCAGACTCCTCGCGATCGAGGTGATCGAGTCGGCCTCGCTCTTGATCTGCGCATTCACCTGCGCATCGAAGCCGCGCAGACTTTCGTCGTAACTCTGCAGACGCTGCATGAGCGTCTCGGCCTGGCTCAGCAGCGTCTGGCGTGCTGGTGTCGAAGTCGGCGTATCGGCCACCGCCTGAAATGCGTTGATGAAATTCTGCAGCGATGCCGTGAGGCCCGTCGTGGTGTTGCCGAGCAGATTGCTCACTCGCGCGGCCTGCGTTGCGTAGGTCGCGAACTGATTGTAGGAGCTCGATGCGGAGCGGCTCTGCCCTGCCAGGAAATCATCGTACTGGCGCTGGATCGTGGTGACATCGACGCCATTACCCACCCAGCCGTTGCCGGCCTGCTGTGGGTTGCGCGTCATGAACTCCGCAACCTGACGGCTGTAACCCGGAGTGTTCACGTTCGTGATGTTGTGGCTGGTCGTATCCAGCGCACGCTGGAACGCCAACAATCCCGAGACGCTGGTGGAGAGGAGGTCAGCCATGGAAGCTCCGCGCCTTGCGCGTCGCAAGGCTGTAGGCTGTAGGCTGTAGGCTGTAGGTCAGAGCATTCGACCTGAGGCTGTGGTCTCTAGGCTGTAGGCTATGGGTCAGAGCATCTGACCTTTTCGAGGCAGCTTCAGGCTTCACGAGCGCACTCCTGCATGACTTGTTAGCGACCCGTCAGCCGCCGACTTGAATTGTTCTGCTGCGATGACCGATTTCACTTCGCGAGCGACGGCGGTGATCTTCCGAGCATAGTTGGGATCCGTCGCATAGCCGCCGTCCTGCAAGGCTGTGGCAAAGCCGGCGACATTCGATCCGGTGTTGAGCGCGTCTTCATAGCGCTGACTGCCGCGAATCAATCGCGCGTAATCACGGAAGCTGTCGGCGGGCGAGTCGTAGGCACGGAAGCGATCCACTTTGCGGACCGCGACGCCATCCTCGAACTCGAGCGTCGGCACATTCACCGACGCGCCCGACCAGCTGCTGCCCGCTTTGATGCCGAACAGGTTGTAGCTGCAGGTGCCATCCGGCCTGCACGGCACCGATTTTCCCCACCCAGTTTCGAGCGCCGCCTGTGCGAGCAATGAATGCGGATCGACACCCAGCTCCTTCGCCGCTTCCTGCGCATGCGGCAGCATCTGACGAATGAAATCGGCCTTGGATGCGGCAATCGGGCCTGGTCCTTGCGAGTCGGGTCGGGCGGAAGCCACGGGTTCACTCAGGCCGGCCCCTCGCGCTCCGAGCGCGTCGACACCGGACAACTGCCTCACCAACACATCGGCAAGCCCGAGCCCCTGCCCTTGCGACAGATGCATCGCCATCTGTTGATCGAACATGTCCTGATAGAAGTCGCCCTGGTCGCTCCCGAACAGCGCATCGCCGCCGCCGCTGAAGCTCTTGTTCGCATCGCGCATGCTTTTCAGCAGCATCTGCGTGAACAGACTTTCGAATTGCTTCGCGACTTCCTTCAATGCCTGCGGATCGCGTGCCTTGGCTTCGCTCTTGAGCGAAGTCAGGCTCTGCGGATCGGCAAAGAAAGAGACGTTGGTGGGAGCGGAGGTCATGGTGAATAAGTGATGAGTGATGAGTGATGGGTGATGCGTCAGAAGAGAATGGTTTGATTCAGGAATGGGTTATCCAAGTGCGATCAGTGCTGCTATCTGGAGTTCTTGCTCATCACTCATCACCGATCACACATCACTTAAATAACTATCAACTCAGCCCGCAACGCTCCGGCTTCCTTCAGGGCTTCGAGGATCGCGACCAGATCGCCCGGCGCTGCGCCGACCTGATTCACTGCACGCACGATTTCGTCGAGATTCACGCCGGCGTTGAACACGAACATGCGAGCAGCGCCTTGATCGACCTTGATGTCGGAGCGCGGGGTGACGATGGTGTCGCCCTGCGACAGTGGGTTCGGCTGACTGACGTCGAGACGTTCGGTGATCGTCACGGACAGCGAGCCGTGCGCTACAGCGGCGGATTTCACTCGCACAGCCGAGCCGATGACGACGGTACCGGTGCGCGAATTGACGATCACACGCGCCGGGGCGTCGCCGGGTTCGATCTCCAGCCCTTCGAGCGCGGACAAATACGAGATGCGCTGGCTTGGATCGGCGGGCGCCTGCACGCGGATCGAAACGGCATCGATCGCACGCGCGGTGTCGGGCCCGAACAGATTGTTGATGCTCTCCGTGAGATGCGTCGCCGTCGTGAAATCTGGCGTGTGCAGATTCAATGTGATGTACGGCTCCCTCGCAAAGTTCGTCGGAACCTCGCGCTCGACCGTCGCACCGTTCGGCACGCGACCTGAGCTCGGCGTGTTCACGGCAATGCGCGAACCGTCCTTACCCGACGCACCGAAGCCGCTCACCACGAGACTTCCCTGCGCGATGCCGTAGACCTCGCCGTCGATACCGCGCAGCGGCGTCATCAGCAGGCTCCCCCCGCGCAAGCTCGTCGCGTTGCCGATGGAGTTCACGGTCACATCAATGTTCTGGCCAGGCTTCGCGAAAGGCGGCAGATCCGCAAAGACGGTCACGGCCGCCACGTTCTTCAGCTGCGGATTCACGTTCGCCGGAATCGTCACGCCGAATTTCGCGAGCATGTTGCGAATGCTCTGAATCGTGAACGGCGCCTGGCTCGTCTGATCGCCCGTGCCATCGAGACCGACCACGAGACCATAACCGACGAGCTGGTTGGCACGGACGCCAGAGACCGAAGCGAGATCCTTCACACGTTCGGCGTGAGCTGGCGCTGCTACGACGCTGATCAGCGCTGCGAGCAGCGCCAGTGCGCGTCGACGCAAGGCTGTAGGCTGTAGGCTGTAGGCTGTAGCCAGAAGCCAAGGCCGCGCAGTTGCAACTTCAGTTGTCACGATGTCTTTTCCTGTCTGAACTCTTTTTCTGACCTACAGCCTACAGCCCACGGTCTACAGCCTTTCTGACGCTGCTCGTGTCAGAAAGGCATAAACGGCAAATTGAAAAACCGCGCCAGCAGGCCCGGCTTGTTCGCATCCGCGAGCGCGCCATTCGCGCCGTAGGAGATACGCGCATCGGCCACCTTCAACGACGAAATCGAGTTATCCGGATCGATGTCGATCGGTCGCACGATGCCCTGGATACGCACGTATTCCTTGCCCTGATTGATGGCGATCCACTTCTGACCGCGCACGAGCAGATTGCCGTTCGGCAATCGCTGAGCGACCGTGACCGAGATGTCGCCTTCGAGCCGATTGCTCTGCCTGCTGTCGCCCTGCCCATCGAATTCCGTCGAGTTGTCCGCCCCCATGACCAGCACCTCGGTGCCGTTCACCGTTACGGGACGACCCGCAATCGTGGGTCCCTTCAGATCCGCGGCGGTCTTCTTCTTGGTCGAGGTGCTCGAGCTCTTGGAAGCGTTAGTCCGCTCATCGAGCCGGACGATCAGCGTGTCACCCACACGTCGCGCAACCGCATTCTCGAAGAGCGCAATGTCGTGACCCGCCTGGTAGATGGCGCCATTCGCCTGACTCGCAGGCGGCGTCGGCTCCGGCCACGTCGCCGAGTAATCCGGCTCGCGCGGCGCAGTAACGCAGCCGGAGAGAATGGCGCAGAGCGTGATGAGTGATGAGTGATGCGTGATGAGTGATGCGCGAGACCGCGCGCCGCGCTCATCAATCTTCCGATTGTTTCTGACCGTCATCACTGTCATCACCTTCATCACTGCCATCACTGCCATTCACTCATCACTCATCACTCATCACCCAAATCACAACTGATTCGTGATGTACTCGAGCATCTGATCGGTCGTCGAAATCGCCTTCGAGTTCATCTCGTAAGCACGCTGGGTTTCGATCATGTTCACCAGCTCCTCGACGACATTCACGTTCGAGGCTTCCAGCGAGCCCTGCTCCACCATGCCGAGGCCGTTGAGGCCTGGCGTTCCGGAAGTTGCGGTGCCGCTTGCGGCAGATTCCACGTACATGTTTTCGCCGCGCGGCTGCAGGCCAGCCGGGTTGATGAAATCGAACAACTGGAGCGAACCGACTTGCGTCGCCGCAGCCTGACCCGCGATCTGGACACTGACGGTTCCGTCCTTGCCGATCGAGACGCTTTGCGCGCCGTCCGGAATCGTGATGCCGGGCTGCACGGCATAGCCGCTCGCCGTCACGAGCTCGCCCTGCGCGTTCACATTGAAGCTGCCGTCGCGCGTGTAACCCATCGTGCCGTCGGGGAGCAGCACCTGGAAAAAGCCGCGGCCGCTGATGGCGACATCGAACGCATTGCCCGTCTGCGAAAGATTGCCCTGCGTGAAGCTCTTCTCGGTGGCGACGACGCGCACACCGGTGCCGAGCGACAGGCCAGTCGGTGCAAGCGTGTCCTGCGAAGTCGCAGCACCCACCTGGCGCACGTTCTGATAGAGCAGATCCTCAAATACGGCGCGGCCTTTTTTGAAACCGGTCGTCCCGACGTTCGCGAGATTGTTCGAGGTCACTGCCATGCGCGTCTGTTGCGCATCGAGTCCGGTTTTGGCGGCCCAGAGGGCGGGATTCATATGAGTTGCTCCGTAATGATCTTGAGGCCCTAGGCGCTAGGCTCTAGGCGCTAGTAACTGAATACCGAATGCGAATCTCGCAGGCTCTCGCGTGTCTCGTGTCTGCATTCGATGTGTTCCTCTTGGCTAGTGCCTAGCGCCTAGTACCTAGCACCTAGGCTTTCAGCAGCTGCGCTGCGCTCGCCGCGTTCTCTTCCGCGGTGCGCATTGCTTTCACCTGCAGATCGAACTGCCGCGACAGCTCGATCATCTTCACCATTGCGTTGGCGACATTGACGTTGCTCGACTCGAGCACGCCCGAGGCCACGCGCACGTTGGCATCCGGTATGGCATCTGCACCGTCCACTGTTCGAAACAGACCATCCTCGCCGCGCACTAGCGTCTCTGCAGGCGGATTCACGAGTTTGATACGACCGACCATTGCGGTCGTTTCGGGTCCCTGCCCGATCGGCACGATCGAGACCGTGCCGTCACCTGCGATCATCAGTGACGAGTTCGGTGGCACGCTGATCGGGCCGCCATCGCCGAGCACCACACGACCTGCACCATTCATCAGCAGACCGCTCGGATCGACGCGCAGATCGCCGGCACGCGTATACGCCTCGCGACCATCGGCGCCCTGCACTGCAATCCAGCCTTCGCCCTGAATGCCGATGTCCAGATCGCGGCCCGTCGCAAGCAACGCGCCTTGGGTGCTGTCCCATCCCGCATTCGCATCCGTCGCATAGGCACGCGACGCATAGCCGGATCCCGCCACCGTCCGCGTCTGAAACGCATCGAGGCTCGCGCGAAAACCCGTCGTGCTCGCATTCGCGAGGTTGTGGTTGTTCGTCGTCTGCGCGCGAAGGGTTTCCTTGGCGCCCGACATTGCGATGTAGAGGAAGCGGTCCATGGTTAGGCTCTAGGCGCTAGGTCCTAGGCGCTAGGCTCGGAAGAAAGAGTCTTCCTAGTCGCTAGCGCCTAGTGACTAGTGCCTCATCTGATGTTGATAATCGTCTGAGTCACTTGATCCGCTGTCTGGATCATCTGCGCGTTCGCCTGGAAGTTGCGTTGCGCGGTGATCATGTTGACGAGCTGGGCGGTGATGTCGACGTTGGAGGCTTCGAGCGCGCCGGACTGAACCAGACCGAAGCCGGAGCCGCCGGCCTGGCCGTAGAGCGGCTGACCGGAAGCATTGGTCTCGGCCCAGTTCGTGTTACCGAGCTGCTGCAGGCCTTGTGCGTTCGAGAAGTTCGCGATCGCGACCTGGCCGAGCGAAGTCGAGCGGCCGTTGGTAAAGCGAGCCTGCACGACACCGGTCGAATCCACGTCGATGCCGATCAGTCGGCCCGTGGTGAAACCGTCCTGCGTCGAGGACGTCATCCCGAACTTGTCGCCGTACTGCGTGCTGCGCGACAGATCGAAGTTCAGCTGTATCGGGTCTGCGCCGGTGGCAAGGCCCGCTGCGGCGTCATACGCCGGCAGCGCGATCTGGCCATTCGCGGGGCTCGTAAGCACGCCGGTGCTCGAGTACTGCAGCGTCTGTGCCGGACCGACAGGATTGCCATCGACGTACACATTCATCTGCCACTCGTTCGGATTCGCCGTCTTCACCCAGTACAAGCTCGTGGTGTGAGCGGCGCCCAGCGAGTCATAGACCGTGACCGAGCGAGCTTCGTTGTAGCTGCTCGAATCGGCAGGATCGAACGTTGCGGCAGTGGGCTGAGTGGCGTTCGCCGGCAGATTGAACACCGTCTCGACGCGCGAAGTCGCTTGCGGCGGGCTTTCGCTCGTCACCAGGCGCAGATCGCCCATCGTGCTGGTGTTGAAATTGCCGGTCGTCGCAGGCGGATACACCTGCAGACGCTGATTCTGGCTGTTGACGACGTAGCCCTGATTGTCGACCTGGAACGCACCGGCGCGCGTGAAGGCCATTGCGCCACCGTCGCTCAATACGAAGAAGCCCTGCCCGCTCAGCGCGAGATCGAGACTATTGTTCGTAGTGTTGATGTTGCCCTGGCTGAACTGCTGCGCCACTGAGGCGACCTTCACGCCGTTGCCGAACTGATTGCGGCTCACGCCTTGCGGCGAGACCGCGAAGAGCTCTGCGAATTCGGAGCGCGACTGCTTGAAGCCGTTGGTGGCGCTGTTCGCGATGTTGTTGGCTGTGACGTTCAGATCCGTCTGTGCCGCATTGAGTCCGCTGAGCGCGATACCGAATGACATGAATGAAACTCCTGAAGATGACTGAAGCTTGTTCTGTGCGCCTTACATGACGCGGCGAATGTTGTTCATGGAGACCGGACCCAGCGATCCGGTGTTCAACGTGAGCTGCGTACCGCTGCTGTCGATCGTCACGCTCGAGACGCGACCTGACATGAGCACTTCGAGCGATCCGGTGCGACCGCCAGCCGTGGCGATCGCCTCGATGGCGTAATCGCCGGAATCCGCGAGCGTGCCGTCCGCGCGCTTGCCGTCCCACGTGAAACTCTTCGTGCCGGCACTCGGGTCAACGGCGAACTCGCGTACGAGTGCACCGGTGGAGTCGGTGATGCGGATCTGCAGGTTCTGAATGCCGGAAGGCAGCTCCACTTCACCGCTCACGTCGATACCCTGCGTGAACGAGAACGTGTCAGTCTGAGCAAGCACATCGTGGCCGACGAGCGAAGTGCCATTGAGCACCTGCGTCGAACGCAGCGAATTCGCCAGGCTGTCGATCGACTTCTGCATGCTCTGGATGCCCGACACCGAGCCGAACTGCGCGAGCTGAGACACAAATTCCGTGCCCTCCAGGGGCTTCATCGGATCCTGATTCTTCAGCTGCGTGGTCATGAGCGTCAGAAAGTCCTCGATGCCGAGACTGTTCGCCGTCTTCTTGCTCTGCGAGGCCGCGAGCGCCGCCTGAGTCTGTGCAGCGATGTTGGCGATGGGATCGGTGGTGGACATGGGGTTCTTCTTGCGTGATGAAGGTGATGCGGTGATATCAGTGATGACGGTCAGAAAGCTGAAGCGCGATGACGAATGCCTCTGGGCTCTTCACCACCGCCGTCACTTTCATCACTTCCATCACTGTCATCACTCCTGATTCCGTTACTGCCCGAGTCTCAGCGTTGCGAGCATCATTTCCTTGGCCGTGTTCATGACTTCCACGTTGTTCTGATACGAACGCGACGCGGAGATCATGTCGACCATCTCTTCGACCGTATTCACGTTGGGCGCGTACACGTAACCGTTCGCATCGGCGAGCGGATTGCCGGGCTCGTAGCGCGCGGTCGGTGCCGCCTGATCTTCGACGATGCCTTTGACAGAGACGCCGTTGGTAGCGCTGCCCGATCCCAACCCCTGTCGAATCGCCTCGAACAGCGGATGCTTCGCCTTGTAGACCTGATTCGGATCGCCACTCACGCTGTCCGCGTTCGCGAGATTGCTGGCGGTCGTATTGAGGCGCACCGACTGCGCGCTCATCCCGGTGCCGGCGACTTCGAAGATTTTGAAACTGCTCATGAGATGCTCCGCAGGCTAGTGCCAGGCGCTAGGTGCTAGGCCCTAGGCGCTAGCCAGAAAAAGAAAGAAATCGGACTCATGTTTTTCTCCTGTCTGGCTAGTGCCTAGCACCTGGTACCTAGCGCCTCTGTCTGGCTAGTGCCTAGCGCCTAGCGCCTAAAAAAGTCCCTACTGCCCCGTGATCGCTGTCAGCAGGCCGCGGAATTTCTGATTCAGAAATGTCAGCGTCGCCTGGTAGCGCACGGAGTTCTCTGCGAATGCGGACTGCTCGAGCTGTGCATCGACGGTGTTGCCGTCGAGTGCGGGCGCGAGCGGTACGCGATACTTCAGTTCCGCCGGGCTCGTGCCGTTAGCATCCTGTGCGCCGATGTGACGAGCGCTCGTTGTCGAGAGATGCACGCCCGATGGCTTCTCGCCACTAGCCGCTGCAAGTGCACTCTTGAAATCGATATCGCGCGCCTTGTAGTTCGGCGTATCTGCGTTGGCGAGATTCGAAGCCAGCACTTCCGTCCGTTGCGAACGCAACTTGAGCGCAGTGGCGTGCACTCCGAGATACGTGTCGAGATTGACTGGCATGGCCCAGCTCCGTCAGAAAAGTGTCCTGGGCAGGAGTTAGCAAGGTGCGTGCCAGCGAACAGAAAGCTGGCAACTGGCAACTGGCAACCCGCCAGAGTGAGAACCAGAGCAAGAAAGAGCTGGGAAGCGAGTCACGTGCGAGGCGGCAATCGTTTGCCGCGCGGCAAGCGGCAAGCGTCCTCACACCTTGCCGCTCGTCCGCGGCGACAGAATTCCAACGCTTGCTCTTCGATCGCACTACAGCGTCTATATGTGTGCGCGCTCACTCGCGATCGCGAGAGCAGCTCAATTCCGACGCGCGTCACAGATTCGAACGCGATCCCACGATCACACGGCCAGGCAGCGATGCGTGGCACTCGCTTTGCTAGATCTCACTTGCCGTCAATCGGACGGCTATTCATGTGAGTGCACCGTGTCGAGCCGAGTCTTGCGTGCGATCTTCGCGCTAACTGCACTGGCAGCTGCTTCGCTGAGCCATGCAGCCGTGCAGTCACTGGAGTCGATCCAGGCTGCGGCTGAGAAAGAAGTGCGCTCGAAACTGCCGGCCACACACGGCAAGTACTTCATCACGGCAGGTCGTCTCGATCCTCGCCTGCAGCTCGCCGCCTGCGCATCACCGCTGCAAGCCAGCGTGCCCAGCAGCGCGACGATGAGCGCGAAGCCCACCGTCGGCGTGCAGTGCGCATCGCCAACTCAGTGGACGATCTATCTGCCCGTCACGATCGAGATCGAAGCTCCGATTCTCGTGTTGCGTCGTTCGCTCGCGCGCCGCTCCCCCGTGGATGCCGCCGACGTGGAGCTGCAGACGCGCCGAATGTCGGGTAGTGAGGCTGCGTTCATCAGCGATGTGGGCAATCTGCGCGGTCGCAGGCTCAAGCACGCGTTGCCCGCCGGAACGCCACTCACAGCAGATGAGCTCGTGCCGGACGTTCTGGTCAAGCGTGGTCAGCAGGTCACGCTGCTCGCCTCAAGCGGACCGTTTGAGATTCGTGCGCAGGGCCAGGCGCTGACGGACGGTGCGGAGAACCAGCGCATCCGCGTCCAGAACATGTCCTCTCGCAGAATCGTTGAAGGCGTGGTCGAGAATCCCTCGACAGTGCGAATCGAACTTTGACGTATGGCGGCGCAAGGCGCGCCGTCATGACGTTGACGCACGGTAGAAACCCTGAATGAGGAGATGAGTTTCGAGGCCAGAGTTGAGCACTCCATCACGCTGCAATGAGCCGAAGCCGGGAGAGCCGAATAGCGTTGATTTAACCTATTCAGGCAGCGCGGCGATCGTCTTGAGCAAATGCCCTACGCGCCACGTAAGGTCGCATCCGAGAAACACGCTAAAGTTCTCAGAATTGCAGCCGCTACAGGGCTCGTGAGTGAAAGGAGTGCTGGACCGTGACCATCAAGATTGGCAACTACCAGAATCGCCCTGTGCAGGCGGGCACCGAAAAGAAGGTGACTCAGGCCGGCGGCGAATCGTCGCAGTCGCCTGCCGAAGCATCGGCGGCCTCGGGTAGTCCCGTCCAGATCACGGGTCAGGCTCGCCAGCTCGCCTCTCTCGAGCAGGCGGTACAGGCTCTGCCGATCGTGAATGAAGCTCGCGTTGCGGAGATCCGCGATGCGATCGAAGAAGGCCGGTATCAGGTAGATGCGGAGCGCGTGGCCAACAAGCTGCTGCGCTCCGAGCAGGAACTGGGATCGGTCGGCCGTTGACGGTTGCGTTGACGGTCGCCCGGATCAACGACCGTTAACGAAGAGCGCAACTGGAGAAAATCTGTGGATCCACGCGTCTGCCGCGAGCATCTGGAAAAACTGCTGGTCGAAGAAGCCAGCACGCTCGCCCGACTGGAAGAATTGCTCGACAAAGAGCACCAGTATCTCGAAACCAACGATATCGATGAGCTCGAGCGCGCGGGCGAGGCCCGGCAGAGCTGCATCATGGCGCTCGTCGCCATCGAAGACGAACGTCGTTCCCTGTGTCGAATGATGAATGTGTCCGCCGACGCCATCGGCCTGGACAAGCTTCTGAACTGGTGCGACCCGTCGCATCAGATGAAGACGCGCTGGGCCGCCTGCGGCGAGCGTGCAGCACGGTGTCGCGCACTCAACGATCGCAACGGCGCATTGGTCACTGCACGACTCAAACGCGTCGAAGGCATGCTCGATGTGATCACCGGCCGCGCCAATCAGCCGAAGGTGTATGGCAGCAAGGGCGGCTACGACACACCGAACCGCAGCGATCGCGTGCTCGCGACTGTCTGATCTTCCGAGCGGCGCACTGCGAGTCCGCCGCTCATCAACCATTCGATCGCGCGACTGAACAGCGCATCCGCCAACACTTCACGTTGCGGCTTCGGCATGTCGCGCAGACTCTCCTCGATCCGCGCGCGGGCTCGCTGCAGCTCGGCCACTTCGACGAATCCGCAGCCATCGGCAATGCGCGTCAGGCCATGCGCGCACGTGCAGAGAAGCTCGCTCTCGATCGCAGACTCGGCTCTCATCGCGGCTCCTGGCTGCGCACCAGCACTTCGAACCTGCCCTTCAACGCTACGACGCTCGCCATCATGGTGATTCGCGTGGGGGCGCAAACATGGGATTGCGCTCACGCCAACGTGCCGTGGCAAACAGACCGAAGAGCGGCGATTACGGTTGCTGCTGACGCAGCGAATGGGATCAGAAGACTCATGCCACACCTCTGCAGCGATGGACTGCATCGACGGAGGCTGGCAGCAGCACGAACGGCTGCGTCGCTGGCGAGTGATTTACTTGGTGAGGATCAGCTTGTTACTGCTCGTGACGCGCAGTCGATACAGCGAACCCGCATGCTCGATCAGGATCTCACGCGCCTTGCCGAACAAGCGGTCCGAGGGAACGCAGGGCAAGGAAGCAGATCTAGCCTCGATCCGAGGCTGGGAACCGCGATCGACCGAAGGTTTGGCGCTGTGCTCATCCATGAGCTAAATGATAATTATTCTCAATAACTATGCAAGCCGCGTTTTTCGACAGCCTCCGCTTTGATCAGACGAGGAACAGGAGCGCCGTGCCCGTGGTGGCGATCGCCGCCCCAAACCACCGGGCAAATCGAACGGAGTGTTGACGGGTCATCCAGCCGATGAACAGTCCGGCGGCATGAAGAATGACCGTCGCCGCTACGAAGCCCGCGACATAGCCGCCGAGAACGGAACCCGCGCTTTCGGCAACGTGCGCATATCCATGAAAAATCGCGAAAACGCCCACGAGCGCCAGACTGGCGAGAAGCGGCAACCGCACACCGACAGCGATCAGCGTGCCGAACGTAATCACGGATAGCGCGATCATCGGCTCGATCGCGGGCAGCGCGATCCGGGCAGCCGCAAGCAGTCCGCCCACGATCATCATCAACGGGAACGCCACAGGTAGCACGATGGCCGGCACCCGACCGAGTCTCGCAGCCCAGAGCCCGACGGCAATCATCGCGAGAAGGTGATCGAGCCCCGTGAAAGGATGGGCAAAGCCCGCCATGGCATCGTGGACGGCGTGATCGCCCGGATGGGCCAGGCCTGTCGCGGGCAACAACGCAGTAAAACCGCAGATCACCAGCCATCGAAGACGTTGCGAGCTTGAAGTCATGGCAATTCCGATGTGATTGGAACGAACTGCCAGCGACGATAACGAGCGCATCGACAGCTGACAAACGTCATTCGACGTATCCCCTGCCCTCACCGACTCTTCACACGGAACGGTTGACGGCCCGCTCCCGCCCACCATATCTTGTGTCCGCCAGCGGTGCCCACCCCAACAGGATGGGCCTAAGAGGGAATCCGGTGCGCGCGATCGATTCGATCCGCAATTCCGGAACTGCCCCGCAGCGGTAATCGGGAACGAAAGACGTCGAGAACACTGTGGCTTGCGCCATGGGAAGTGACGTCCGGTAGATCAGACCTGCACAGGTCCCGCCCGAGAGTCCGAAGACCTGCCGCGGACGTCGCGCCTGAGCGCGCGATGAAGGCTGTCGGGCTCTCGTGGGAGGAGCTGGCGGAAATTGCGCGCGCATCTGTGTTGCGAACGCATTCCTCCATTTCGTCCGTCGTGGTCCGACTGAAACGCTCGCGGGAGCGGAAGGCCACGATCGACGCATTCCACGCGGCAGATCGCGGCTGTTCGTTCCCCCGGCCATATCGGGGATACACATGCATCTGGACGCTTCCACGCCGCATCAGGCGCAACAGGGTTTTCAGCTCACCTCTCCACCTGCAGCGCGCACGCAGATGCGCGTGACCAAGCGCAGCGGCGATCACGAGCCGGTCGACGTGAACAAGATCGTGCGCGCTGTCGCGCGGTGCTGCGATGGCCTGAGTTCCGTCGACCCGCTGCGCGTCGCTCTCAAAACCATCGCTGGCCTCTACGACGGCGCGACCACGCGCGAGCTCGATGAACTGTCGATCCGTACGGCTGCTTCGTTCACTTTCGAAGAACCGGAATACTCCAAGCTCGCCGCCCGGCTGCTCGCTGGATTCATCGACAAGGAAGTGACGGGACTTGGCGTCTATTCCTTCTCGCAATCCATCCGACTCGGATTCGATGTCGGGCTCATCAACGATCGCGTCCTCGCGTTCGTCGAAGCGAACGCGCGCAAACTCAATGACTCCGTCGATGCGACGCGCACGAGCGCCTTCGAATACTTCGGATTGCGAACGCTGTACGACCGTTATTTGTTGAAGCATCCGACGCGGCGGCTGGTGCTCGAAACGCCCCAGCAGTTCTGGATGCGTATCGCCGTGGCGCTGAGCTCGACGGTGCATGACGCACTGGATCTCTATCATCTGTTCTCGAATCTCGACTACATCCCGAGCTCGCCCACGCTGTTCAACGCGGGCACGCGCCACGAACAACTCTCGAGCTGCTTCCTGCTGGATTCGCCGCTGGATTCTCTCGAATCGATCTACGAGAAATACCGCGACATTGCCCTGCTCTCCAAGTTCTCCGGCGGCATCGGCGTGGCGTGGCACCGCATTCGTTCGGAGGGGTCGCTGATTCGCGCGACCAACGGCTTATCGAATGGCATCGTGCCGTGGCTCAAAACGCTGGACTCCTCTGTCGCCGCAGTGAACCAGGGCGGCAAGCGCAAAGGCGCGGCGTGTGTCTATCTCGAACCCTGGCATGCCGATATCGAGGCGTTCCTCGAACTGCGCGACAACACCGGCGACGAAGCTCGCCGCACGCATCACATCAACATCGCGAACTGGATCCCCGATCTGTTCATGCGGCGCGTCGAGTCGGACGAAGCATGGTCGCTGTTCGATCCGAAAGATGTGCCGGAGCTGCCGGATCTGTTCGGAGCGGACTTCGACCAGGCCTATCTGCAAGCCGAAGCCCGCGGGCTTGCGCGAAAAACGCTGCGGGCGCGCGATCTGTATGCGCGCATGATGCGTGTGCTCGCGCAGACCGGGAACGGCTGGATGACGTTCAAGGACAAGAGCAATCGTGCGAGCAATCAGACAGCGAAAAGCAGCAACGTGATTCACCTGTCGAACCTCTGCACCGAGATTCTGGAAGTGACCAGCAGCGACGAATCCGCCGTCTGCAATCTCGGCTCGATCAACCTGGCCCGCCATGCGGGGCCCGACGGCTTCGACTTCGACAAACTTGCAGTGTCGGTCCAGATCGCCGTGCGACAGCTGGATCGCGTCATCGATCTGAACTTCTATCCGATCGACAAGACCCGCGCGTCGAATCTGCGCTGGCGTCCCGTCGGACTCGGCGTCATGGGCCTGCAGGATGTGTTCTTTCGGTTGCGCATGGCATTCGACAGCGATCCGGCACGCGAGTTGTCGACACGCATCGCCGAAACCATCTACTTCCATGCACTGCAGACATCGATGGAGCTCGCTCGTGAACTCGGCGCGCATCCGGCATTTGGCGATACTCGCGCGGCGCAAGGTGAGCTGCAGTTCGATGCGTGGGGCGTGGCGCCACGCGACATACAAGCATGGGATCAGCTTCGCGAGCAGATCAGACAGCATGGCTTGCGCAACAGTCTTCTCATCGCCATCGCCCCCACCGCGACCATCGCATCGATCGCAGGCTGCTACGAATGCATCGAGCCGCAGGTGTCGAACCTGTTCAAACGCGAAACGCTCTCCGGCGATTTTCTGCAGATCAACCGCTACCTGGTCGATGAGCTCAAACAACTCGGCCTGTGGACCGATGAGATGCGCGACGCCATCAAGGTTGCGGACGGCTCGGTCCAGGGACTCAGCGCACTTCCCGAAGAACTGCGCTCGATTTATCGCACGGCGTGGGAGCTGCCGATGCGTGCACTCATCGATCTGGCGGCAGATCGCGGCGCATTCATCGATCAGAGCCAGTCGCTCAATCTGTTCATTGCCAATCCCAACATCGGACAGCTCTCCAGCATGTACATGTATGCGTGGAAGCGAGGGTTGAAGACGACTTACTACCTCAGATCGCGTCCCGCGACTCACATCGCCAAGACGACCGTAAGCGCCAACAGTGATCGCGAAGCGGTGGTGTGCTCGCTCGAGAATCCCGAGAGCTGCGAGGCATGCCAATGAATGAATATGAACGCGGCGCACGAGTCGCGCTTAGCCACCGGTGCCTGACACGAACTCAAAGGAATCGACCATGAATGCTTGCCTGTTGGATGCGGGATTCGATCTGACGCTGCGGCCGATGCGTTACCCGCGGTTCTACGATATGTATCGAAGTGCCATCAAGAACACATGGACCGTCGAAGAAATCGATTTTCAGATCGATCTCGGACACCTGCGGCAACGGATGACGCCTGCGGACCGGCATCTGATCGAACGGCTCGTCGCGTTCTTTGCGACCGGCGATTCGATCGTCTCGAACAATCTGGTCATCAGCCTTTACAAGCACATCAATGCGCCGGAGGCGCGCATGTACCTGTCGCGGCAGCTGTTCGAAGAAGCGCTGCACATTCAGTTCTATCTGACGTTGCTCGACAACTATGTGCCCGACCAGGCTCGCCGCGCGCAGGCGTTTGCTTCGATCGAGAACATCCCTTCGATCCGGCGCAAAGCCGAGTTCTGTCAGCGCTGGAGCGATGCCGTATTCACGCTCGACAGGATTCGCACCGATGAGGACAAGAGACGTTTCCTGCTGAACCTGACCTGCTTTGCGAGTTGCATCGAGGGATTGTTCTTTTTCGGCGCGTTCGCCTACGTGTACTTCCTGCGCTCACGCGGATTGCTTCCGGGGCTCGCCGCCGGCACGAACTGGGTCTTTCGCGACGAGAGCGCGCACATGGCCTTCGCCTTCGAGGTCATCAATACGGTTCGTCGTGAGGAGCCGCATTTGTTCGACGAGCAATGGCGATCGCAGGTGCGCGCGATGATCGAAGAAGCCGTCGCATGCGAGTCCGCCTTTGCCGACGACGTGCTCGCAGGCGGCGTCATCGGCCTGACACGGATCGAAATGCGGCAGTACCTCGAATACGTGGCCGATCAACGCCTGGTCATGCTGGGTCTGCAACCGCACTTCGGAGCGCGCAATCCGCTGCCGTTCATGGAGCTGCAGGATGTGCAGGAGTTGACCAACTTCTTCGAGCGCCGTGTCTCGGCATATCAGGTGGGTGTGCAAGGGGAAGTCGCCTTCGACCAGGCGTTCTGACCGGGCAAGCACGGCAGACACTGCGGCCGATATCGACAGGATGGTGCGAGAGCGCCCGACTCTTGCGCGGCTGCGTTGCCAATAAGAATCATTCTCAACTATGATGCGGTCATTCTGTCCCGCCCGTTCGAATGATGATGGCCGAAGCCGCCCGTGCGACCACACCCCAGATGCAAAAGAGCCGAGCCTTCTGGCTCAAGCACTTGCATCAATGGCATTGGGTAAGTGCGGCGGGATGCCTGATCGGGCTGCTGCTCTTCAGCATTACCGGGTTCACGCTCAACCACGCCTCCGCGATCGGCTCGAGACCTGAGGTCACCACTCGTATCGGTGAGCTGCCCGGACCTCTGCTGCAGCAATTGCAGGCCGCAGATCGTTCATCGTCGACGTCGCTGCCGGGCGAGCTCGTGCGATGGCTTCGGGATGAGTTTTCGGTTCGTGCCGCGAGCGACAAGGCCGAGTGGTCGGAGGACGAGATCTATCTGTCGCTGCCCCGACCCGGCGGCGACGCCTGGCTCACGATCGACCTGGCGAACGGCGAAGTCACGCATGAAGTCACACGCCGCGGCTGGATCTCGTATCTGAACGATCTGCACAAGGGCCGCAATACGGGGCCCGCCTGGAGTTTGTTCATCGACGTTTTCGCATTCGCCGTGCTGGTCTTCGCCATCACTGGATTGTTGCTGCTGAAGATGCATTCGACGCACCGGCCGGCGACCTGGCCCATGGTGACACTCGGCGTCGTCCTGCCGCTCGTTCTCGCCCTGCTGTTCATTCACTAAGAAGACGCTATGACTTTCAGACAGCTCACTTCGAGCACTGCAGTACTCCTCGCCGCGATGGCCGCTTGCGCGACGACGCAGGCAGCGGATCTCACCGTGAAGGTGCAGATTCCGAGGTTGAACGTGGCGGAGTATCACCGTCCTTACGTTGCGATCTGGATCGAGAATCCCGATCAGAGCGTCGCGAAGCACCTTGCGGTCTGGTATCAGACCGACAAGAAAAAAGAAGACGGCACGCAGTGGCTGAAAGATCTGCGTCAGTGGTGGCGCCGCGGCGGACGTGAGCAAACCATGCCGATCGATGGCGTAACTGGTGCCACGCGCCCTGTCGGCGAACACACATTGCAGTTCAAGAGCGGCGACAAGCAGATCGCAGGTCTACCCAACGGCAGCTACAACCTCGTCGTGGAAGCCGTGCGCGAAGTCGGCGGCCGCGAGCTGCTGCGCGTGCCGTTCGAATGGCCCGGCACCCAGCCCCAACACGCGAGCGCGCAGGGAAAGACCGAGCTCGGCACGATCACCCTCGACATCCAGTAACCGTCCCGATCGAGAGCCTCCCATGAATCGCAAAACACGCTTCCTCGCATTGGCATTCGCTGCCGCCCTCCTGCCACTCACGACGCAGGCTCACAAAGCGTGGCTGCTGCCCTCCGCCACCGTGACGACGGTCGATCAATGGATCACGGTCGACGCTGCGGTGTCGAACGATCTCTTCTACTTCAACCATGTGCCCTTGCGCGTCGAAGGGCTGGTGATCACCGCGCCCGATGGCTCGACAGTCACGGCCGAAAATCTGGCGACGGGCAAGTACCGCACCACCTTCGATGTGCATCTCACTCAGAACGGAACGTATCGGCTTGCGAACGTGAATCGCGGCGTGTCCGCAAGCTATGACGACAACGGCACGACGAAACGCTGGCGCGGCACGCTGGAGAACTTCGCGAAAGAAGTCCCGGCTAATGCCAAGAATCTGCAGGTGAGTGAAGCAGCTGGTCGCGTCGAGACGTTCGTCACCGCCGGCAAGCCAACACTGGAAGCACTTAAGCCGTCGAACGTGGGTCTCGAGCTCGTGCCCGTGACGCATCCGAACGATCTGTATGCCGGCGAAGAGGCGACCTTCCGTCTGCTGCTCGACGGCAAACCTGCCGCCAAGCAGGAAATCGAGATCGTCGCTGGCGGCACGCGCTATCGCGATCATCAGCAGGAGATCAAGGTCACGACCGATGATGCCGGTGAGTTCAAAGTCACGTGGCCGCAGCCCGGCATGTACTGGCTGGAAAGCACGCTGCAGGACGACAAGACCTCGATCAAGGCTGCCAAGCAGCGACGCGTGAGCTACGTCGCCACCTTCGAAGTGCTGGCGCAATAAGCCAGGACACGTGGACCTGGTGGCTGAGATCGGTGCCGCGCGGCTGGCTGCGGCCGGGGCACTTGCGCTCGCACAGATCGCATTCACGATCTGGTGTTTTCGCAGGCGATCGGCAACACCCGCTTCGTCGAGCAGCGCGGCGAGTTCACAGCAAACCCTGGTCGCCTACGCAAGCCAGACGGGATTTGCACAGCAGCTTGCCGCTCAAACCGCAGCATCGCTGGGCAGTGCTAGGCCGACACGTCTGCTGTCGTTCTCCGATCTGAACACGGAGAGCCTGAAAGACTGCGAACGTGCCCTGTTCGTCGTCAGCACGACCGGTGAAGGCGATGCGCCTGATGCTGCCGCTCGTTTCGTGCAACGCGTGTTGGGCACACACACGCCTCTCGAGAACCTGCGCTACGGCGTGCTCGCACTGGGCGATCGCGAGTACCGCAACTTCTGTGCGTTCGGTCATCGGCTCGATGGCTGGCTGCGACGTCAAGGCGCGGTGCCGCTGTTCGATGTGGTCGAAGTCGATAACGGCGATGAAGGCGCACTGCGACACTGGCAGCATCAATTGAGCGTTCTGACCGGCACACCCGATCTGCCCGATTGGGTGACACCGCAATACGAGGCCTGGAAGCTGGTCGAGCGGACGCTGGTCAATCCCGGCAGCGCAGGCGACCCCTGTTATCACCTCGTCCTCTCACCGCCCTCCCCGGCGCATTTGACCTGGCAGGCAGGCGATATTGCCGAGATCGATCCGCGCAACTCGAGCATCGCAGGCGCAGAACGTCTCCCGCATCGCGAATACTCTATCGCCTCCATTCCCACAGACGGCGCCGTGCACCTCCTTGTGCGCCAGATGCGTCGCGACGACGGATCGCTTGGGCTCGGCAGCGGCTGGCTCACGGCCGAGGCTGCCATTGGCACGCCCATCGCGCTACGTATTCGCAGCAACGAGAACTTCCATCCGCCTGCTAACGATCGACCGGTGATCCTGATCGGGAACGGGACCGGCATTGCAGGCCTGCGCGCGTTGCTCAAGGCGCGTATCGCTGCCGGACATCGGCGCAACTGGCTGATGTTCGGCGAGCGCAATGTTGCGACCGATCAGTTCTATGCGAGCGACATCGAGCAGTGGCGACGCGACGGATGGATCGCCGAGCTCGATCTGGTGTTCTCGCGCGATCAAACCGCGAAACGTTACGTGCAGCATCGAGTGCTGGAGCGAGCCGGTGAGATTCGCGGCTGGATCGACTCAGGGGCCGCAATTTACGTGTGCGGCAGCCTTCAAGGCATGGCGCCCGGCGTGCATGCCGCGCTCATCGAGATCGTGGGCAGCGATGCGCTCGAGGAATTGAGCGCAACAGGCCGATACCGGCGCGACGTGTATTGATTACCAGCCCCAGGTGAGCGCGCGCGGATGTGCCTCGCCCCGATCCAGAAACTTGAGCGCACGCGTGACTCGCAACACTCCCCAGATCAGCCACCCGAGCAGAAGCACGGCTCCGATCGGCCTGGCAGCAGTCGCGAGGCCACAGGCCAGAAACACCAGCCCCATCCAGAACGTGCGAATCTGAAACCGGAAGTGAGACTGCAGCCATTGAGATGACGAAGGCCGGTGAATGTATGCCATCACCACACCGACCACGGCTGTCACGCCGGCTGCCAATCCGCATAAATAGAGAACGTAGATCAGCCGCGCGCTATCGCGGTCCGAGGCCTCGTCCGATTCGGCCGTTTCGCTGATTCCATACATGAGCGGCACTCCTGCCAGCGATGGCGCGATTGTGTGCCTCGACTGCCGCATACACAACGGCAGGAATAGCGAACGTTCGTCCAGACATCGTCCGTAACATCTGAACTTGTCCCTTTGGGGTGATGTCTATTGCGCCGAAATCTACTAAGTGTTGCGGCGAAGAACGCGCGCACTGTCAAATCGGCCGTGCGAATCGTGTCTCGGAGGAATCACTTTCCTGCCTGCACAGCCGATGATTCTCCGGGATTCGCAGCGTAAGCTCGCTTCGAGATTGATGGATTGGTGCAGACACTCATGCTTCGAACCGTGATCAGAATCGTCGTCGGCCTTCTCATTGGAGGCGCGTTTGCCCTCGCAATGTTGGCCGCGTACGCGGCGGATGTGTTCGACCGTGAAGACGGTCGCGTCCGTAATGGAACCACAAGCGTCTCTCCGGAGTCTTTGCACCGCGTTTACCCACCGGACAGGGCAACATGAGCACTACCATGAACAACACCCAACTTTTCCGGCCCTCGAGCTCCATTCCTCTGGCGCTGCCCGAGGCAGCCAAGAGACTCGAGGAAGCATGGGAGCGCCGTCGGCAGGAATTGGCAGGCTGGCAGCCTTCGAACGGATGGCTCATCGATCCGGTAGCCAGCAACCGACGCACGACGAACCGCCGTTGATGCAGACAATTGCGCGCGGACGCTATCGGCACTTCAAAGGCAACGAATACGAAGTGATCGATGTTGCTCGGGACAGCGAAACCGAGCAGCCCGTAGTCATCTATCGCGCTCTTTATGGCGACTACGGCCTATGGGTGCGTCCGCTCGCAGTATTCACGGAAATCATCGAACGCGACGGCAAGCGCCAACCGCGCTTCGAGCGTATCGAAGAACCGATCGACAGCGCGCGATGACTCAGGCGCCGATAGGGACGAATCGGCCCTGCTGGCGATCTTTCTTTACCTCTGCGGCCCGGAATACCTGCCCGTTCATCGCGATGTAGACGCCGGGCGAGAGCACCTGCGCTGCCGCGAAGGCCATGCCCAGATTGAAGGTGGCATCGCTCTCGCTGAACCGAGCTGGCGCAAGTGCGCCTGTCATGACGATCACTTTCTCTGAAAGCTGCGCCAGCACGCTTGCCGAGTCAGTCATCGTGTCAGTGCCATGAGTCACGACGATCCTGCGCTCGGGCATGCCTGCGATCGTGTCGCGCAGCCGCGCGCGATCATCGTCCGTGAGATCGAGGCTGTCCTTGCGTAACAGCTCGACGATGCGCCACGGATACATTACGCGACCGGCTTTGAGCAACTGAGCGACCATGGTCTCGCCCACCTGGTACTCGCTCAGTGCATCGAAATAGGCTTTGTCGATCGTCCCGCCGGTCGTGACGATCGCGATGTTTTCGGGGCTCGCTGCGGACATGAATTCAGGCCAGTCAAAATTCGGGGCGGAAGATTAGCGAGCCAGCACTCCGCCGCGCCAGTGAATCTTTCGAATCCTGTCGCGACAGAGCCCCCGGCACGGGAGCCTTGTCTTCATGGTGTTACGCGACGCTCTGCTGGATCAGCGCTGTCAAATCCGCTTTGCGCGGCAACCCGACTTTCTGACCCACCACCTGCCCCTTGTCGAACAGGATCACGGTCGGCACACCGCGGATACCGAACTTGTGGGGCGTGCGATTGTTCTGGTCGATATCGATGGTCGCGATCGTGAGCTTGTCGCCGAACTCGGCGGCGATGTCATGGATCATCGGTTTCATCGCTTTGCAGGGGCCGCACCATTCGGCCTCGAACTTCACCAGCACTGGTCGATCCGCACTCAGTACATCCTTATCGAAGCTCTCATCGCTGACCGCAATGATGTTATCCGGCTGACTCATGCGCTTAGTCTCCAAGGGTTCGTGATCTGCCGAGCAACTGTGTCGGCAGTGCCTGGGGAGATCATCGGGGCTCGCGGGCGCAACACCAATTCCTGGTCTCGATGCAGTCGATTGGAAAGACCGATTGCTTGCGCTCGGGTGAGCGGCAGGCAGCGAGAATCACCCGTCGAATCGCGCCTTCGTCTGAACGCCCCGGGACCGCGTATAGCCCTCCTGTTCTCCTGACCAGCCTTTTCCATGGCTCCCCGGATGGCTCCTCCGGGTGATTCGCTGCTTGCACTCGGCCAGCACACTGCGCGCCCTCGATAACGCGGCCCGACCGCAGCCTAATTCAACGCAAACCCTGGGGAAGCACATGTTCAAGCGTCTTGCGATTCTTCTGTCTCTGAGTCTCGGCATGGCCATCCACGCGAATGCGGCCGGCCTGCCTGTCCCGACCGTCGAGTACTCGGCCGATCGCGTGATCGAGTCGGAAGCCGGCGACTTCACCGGCAAGATCTACTCCGCGAAGGATCGCGAGCGTGCCGAAATGAACATGGGCGAGATGCAGTCGGTGATGATCCTGCGTCGTGACAAGCAGATCGGCTGGATGTTGATGCCGATGCAGAAAGCGTATTCAGAGATGGACTTCGCACAGGCTGCCAAGCAGAGCGGCGCTGCGCCCGACGACCAGGTCGACATCACGGTCGTGGGCACCGAGACGGTCGAAGGTTACGAGGCGACCAAGTACAAGATGGTCATGAAGGACGGCAGCGCGGGCGGCTTCGTCTGGATCACGAAGGAAGGCATTCCCGTCAAGATGGACATGCTCAGCAAGTCCGGCCGCGACAAATCCCGCATCACCATGACGCTCAAGAACCTGCAGATCGGCCCGCAGGACCCACAGCTGTTCGAGATTCCTGCCGGCTACACCGCGATGCCGGGCTTCGGTATGGGCGGCATGAAGGGAATGATGAAAGGCGCCTTGGGCGGCATGGGCCGCTAAAGCGCTCGAGGCACCGAGATCATCATCATGAAAACCAATCTCTCCGCTGCGATCGTCGCTGTGCTTTGTCTCGGCGCCAGCGCCACCGCGTTCGCCGACTGCGCCGCCAACTCGACGGTGGCGCAGACCCAGCAACGCTATGCCAGGGCGCAGCAACTCGAGAGCGCCGGCGATCTCGAAGGCGCCTTTCAGGCATACGTCGGCGCACAGGATTACACCTGCGATCCGAATCCGGTCGAGGCGGTCGCTGCGCAACGTGCCGCGCCGCTGGGTCTGAAGCTCGGGGCCGCGGCCGAGAAGAACGGCAACTTCGAGAAAGCCTTTCGTATCTACGACGACGCGGGGCAGTACGCCGCCGCCGAGCGGGCGCTGATGGCATGGGTCCGGGCCAATCCCGATAGCCCCAGTGTGTACGGTGCGGCGCGCGAGGCATTCGACTATCGCACCCTGCCCGCCTTCGCAGCGAACAACAAAGTTCGTCTGAGCGTGACGGGGACGTATCAGCCGGACCCGAAGAACATTGCCGAAGTGAAAGCGATGCCGGCCAAGGGAGCAGAACGCGCGCTGCAAAGCGAGAGCGCAATGTTCAACGAGGACTATCTGCGCGGCTATGTGCAGCAGATTCAATCCCGACCGGACGATGCGAGCGATACCGCGACCGTGCAATCGTGGATGAACTCGCAGCAGGCCTTCGCACAGAAATGGTCGAAGTTCTCGGCCGGCGAGCCGCTCGAGGGCTCACTGCGGGCGCTGGATCTCGCCGCTCGCTGGGCCTCATCGACCAGCGATGACGCTCTTCGCGAGAAGATCGAGGCACAGCACGACGCACGTCTCGAACAGCGCGCCGCGACGCTCGTGAAATCGTACGCTGGCGCGCCGAACCTGCTGAAAGCGGCCATCGCTTATTCCATGGCACTACGCGGCAAGGATGACGCCGCCAAGCAGTCGCAGGTCGCAGCAATCAAGTCGCAGGCCTCGCAGCTCGGCGATGCAGCGAATGCCAGGCAACGCTTCGCACTCGCGGCCGATTACTACGACCTCGCCGATCAGGATGCAAAAGCGCAGGCCGCTCGCGATCAGGCGCAGAAGGCCGCGATGGCACGGATGCAGCCACAGATCGACAACGCGCAGAAACAGGCCGAGGAAATGCAGAAGCAGTTCAGCGATCCGGCCAAAGTGGAAGCGATGCGTCAGCAGGCACTCGCCATGCAGAAGAATCTGCAGGAGCAGCAAAAGGCGAAAGCCAAGACGAATGCCAAGAAGGCAGACGATCTGGAGCAGGAACTCGGTCTTTGATTTGGTTGGGTTTCGCGCCGGGCACTTGCACTGTCGCGAACGATTTCCCCTCTCGGCCTTTTTGCCGACGGGCTCAAGAAGCGTGGGTTGATCTGTCCATCAGTAGATTCAAGCTTCTTCAGAGACGGGGTGAGCTTCCCCACTCGCTCCGCCTCTGACCTTCCCCCGCGCACGCGCGGGGGAAGGCCATTTTTCTCCATCGCACAACCCCGACAGCAAAGCCGCCGCCGGTCGGCTGTCGCCGTAACCCTCTTCGCTTTATTCTTCGCGCCGGTACTTGGGCGCGGAACGAGCGATGGGCATCTGTCGGGCTGACAAAGTATTGCTGGGAGGTGGCGCTGCCATGCTGGGCGGATCTGCCTTGTTCGGCATCCCTGCAGGACTGGCCGTGCCGGCTGCAGCATTCGCAGCCATCATGCTCGACGGTGTCTTCCGTCCGGGCTCCAGCACGTTCTATCCGACGATCAGCAACGGTCCGCGCACCGGCAACAAGATCGCACTCACGTTCGACGATGGCCCCGACCCGGAAGTCACCCCGGTCGTGCTCGATCAATTGAAAGTGTCGGGCGCACGCGGCACGTTCTTCACCATCGGCCGGCATCTGGAACGCCACAAAGCGATCGGCGCGAGAGCCCTTGCCGAAGGCCATGAGCTCGGCAATCACTCATGGCGACACGCCTACTGGCAGAACTTCTATACGACGGGCCAGCACGCGCGCGACCTGGAGCGCAACACTCGCATCATTCAGGAGCTGTCCGGCAACGCTAGCCAGCCGCTGTATCGTCCGCCCGTGGGACTCAAGAGTCCTGCCCTGGCGCGCGTGGCGAACAAGCGCGATCTCACGATCATTGCGTGGTCGCTGCACAGCCGGGACACCATGAGCGGCAACGCACAGGCGATCGCCGATCGCGTGTTGAGGCGCGTACAGCCAGGCGACATCGTGCTGATGCATGACGGTCACGATCTCGACGGACGTCATCGTCGCGGCATCCTGCCTGCCCTGCCGCTGATTCTGCGGGGACTTCAGGAGCGCGGACTCGAGTCGGTGACCGTATCGCAGCTGCTCGAAAGAACCTGATTCGCATCGTCTGCGACAAAAGAAAAGGGCCACCGAAGTGGCCCTTTTCATTCGCGAGAATGCGATCCGCTTATGCGGTCGCCGGCTCCGAGCCGATCAACTGCAGGCGCCGATACTGCTGCAGCAACGACTCCTCGAGCGCGACCAGACGGCGATGCGCTTCGCTCTCGTTCCACTGGTGGACGAGCTTCTGCTTCGCAGCTTCGATCTTCTCCTGCTGCAAATTAGCAAAGTCCTTGACGATCACGGCGAGATGCGCCGCCTCATGCTCCAGCTGAGCCTGCCAGCGCGCTAACAGGCTTGGATCGCTGCATTCGTTCAGCCGCTCGCGCGCCACTTCGATCTGACGCTCGACCAATGCCTTGCGGATCTGGAACTCCGGAACACGCCGCAGACCTTTCGCGAGGCCGACGAACGAGCAGAAGGCGATGAACCACTTGGTCGGGTCGTACTGCCACCAGCGCACGCCATTGCGGTAGTCCCACTGAAAGTAGTGGTGGAAGTTGTGATAACCCTCGCCGTAGGTGAGCAGCGCGAGAAAGTCGTTGTCACGGGCAGTGTTCTCGCTCGTGTACGGGCGACGGCCCCAGTAGTGCGCAAGCGAGTTGATGAAGAACGTCACGTGATGGCTCACCACCAGGCGCATCAGGCCGGGCAGCAACAGGCACCCCCAGATATCGCCGTGCCACCAGCCGAGCAGCAGCGGCACACCGAGGTTCATGCCGACGGCGAGCCACAGATAGTAGCGATGCTGGAACTGCACGATCGGGTTCGCTTCGAGATCGCGCGCGTTCGCAGTGTTCACCTTGCCGCTGGGATAGTCGCGGAGCATCCAGCCCATGTGCGAGAACCACAGGCCGCGCTTGGCCGAATACGGATCGTGCTCCACATCATCGACATGTCGATGATGGACGCGATGCATCGAGGCCCAGATAACGATGCTGTTTTGCAGAGACATCGCTCCGAACAACATATAGAAGATCTGCAGCGGCTTGGACGCCTCGTAGCTGCGATGGGCCCAGAAGCGGTGGTAACCGCCCGTGATCGACAAGCCCGTGGCGAAGCACAGCACGAAGAACCACGCCCATTCGAACGCGTCGAATCCGAACTTCCATGCGTACCAGGGGAAAACCGTCAGGGCCGGGACGGTGGTGATCAGGAACATGAACGCCGCTGGCTTATTGATAGGCGCGCGTTCATTGGCCGATTCAGGCATCGATAACTCCGCAAATTCAGTGATCTAGACGAACGGCGCCGATCCTAGCAGCCGCATAGGACCTTCGGTAGGTACTGCCGCGGCCAAGATCCTCGGCATTTCCCTGACAGACCCTCGCAAGTCGTTGACGCAGGTACCTAAGTTGTCGGACTTCGGCAAAGTACACCTGCCAAGCCCGGGGAAGACCTTACGACTTGAGAAGGCTGCCCGGCGTGTAGTATCCGCCCCCTGCTCTGCACTGCAGTTTCGACTCGAGGCCACTTGTGACGTACGCCGCGATTACCGGCTGGGGCAAATGCATGCCGCCCGCCACCCTGACGAATGCCGATCTCGCGACTTTCCTGGAAACCAGCGACGAGTGGATCACGACCCGCACCGGCATCAAGGAACGTCGAATTTCCCACGTGCCGATGACCGTGCTCTCGCATGTCGCCGCCGCGCGCGCGCTCGCCTGCGCCGGGCTCCAAGCCGCTGACATAGACCTCGTGGTGCTCGGCACCTGCTCCGCTGACGAAACCGTGCCGAACACTGCCTCGGGCGTGCAATACATGCTCGGCGCCACGAATGCGGCCGCGATGGACATCAACACCGCGTGCACGAGCTTCCTCTACGGGCTTTCGACTGCGACCGCGATGGTCCGAACTGGCGTGGTGCGAAATGCCCTGATCGTCGGAGTCGAAGGCATCAGTCCATACATGGACTGGTCGAATCGCAACGTCGCAGTGCTGTTCGGCGATGGCGCTGCCGCAGTCGTCATCCAGGCGACGGAAGAACCCGAAGGTGTGATCGCGGAGAAACTCGGATGTGCGGCCGATGCGCGCGATGCCTTGCGGGTGCGCGGCATGGGCACGATCTACGGCAACAACGGGGTGTACTTCGGCGATACGCGCTGGGATTTCGATGGCCCGGAAATCTTCAAGCGCGCCGTTCACGGCATGACCGAAGCATCGACTGCAGCACTCGATCGCGCGGGCCTCTCGAGCAGCGACATCGATCTCGTCGTCCCTCATCAGGCGAATCTGCGCATCATCGAAGCGGTCGCCAAGCGCTCGGGCATCGACATGGAACGTGTGTTCCTTACCGTGCAACGCTACGGGAACATGTCGGCGGCAACCGTGCCCGTCGCACTCGTCGAGGCGCTGGAGGAAGGCCGCGTGAAACCTGGATCGCTGTTGCTCACACCTGCCTTCGGCGGCGGACTGACCTGGTGCTCACACGTGATTCGATGGGGTCAACGAGTCACGCCGCTCGGCACGAGCGACGCCGAACTTCCTCCGTGCGACAAGTCGGCGCTCGAGCTCGTGCAGGACGTGATCCGCCGCAAGCGCGGCTCAGGCGCGGCGCTGGACGTTGTGCTGCCTACGAAATAAGGGATAAAGGCAAACCACATAGAACACAACGAGCACAGGAGAAGCGCAAAACAAATGCGCTTTCGTTTTGCGATCCATGCGCTCTTTGTTGTGACTCAGCGCAGTGCACGAGTCAGGAACGGCAACGACACATCCAGGCGATAGTCGATGTCGGAGTGGGTATCGTCAAACTCTTCGTAGGTGTGGCGAATCCCTTCCTCGCTCAGTCGCTTCGAGAGAATCCGACTCCCGTAGTGAATGTGGTACTGATCGCGATAACCGCAGTCGATGTAGATACCGCGCAGCGACTTGAGATTGGCACGGAACTCGTGCACGAGATTGATCGGATCGTGACGGCGCCAGGCGGCCCATCGCGCCGGAATCAGCTCACCGGTTTCGAGATTGAACGGCAGCCGGAATCCATTGGGGGCCTTCGGGTCCGGATCGTAGGTCGCCGCCATGCACAGATTCATCAAACAATGCCCCTCGGCCTGCGTGAGCTTGTGCTTTCTCCACACCGTATCCAGGAATCCCTTTACCCGGCCATCGTCGCGTCCGGTATTCGCATTGCGTTCGGCGGCGCGCACGTTCAGTGGACCGGGCCCTCGCATACGCGGACGATACTTCGCCAGCTCGGTGAGCGTATTCGGCCAGTCGTGCGCGTACACGAACTCAAAGTACGCGTCGCCCGAATGATCGGCGACGGCACCCCAGGTCTGCGGATACTTCATCCCATGGATGATGGCTCCGTAACCGCCGGATGACTTGCCGAAACAGCCACGGTGATCGCGCGACGCCTTCGTTCGAAACTCCTTGTCGACGAACGGCACGATCTCCCGCGTCAGGTAGTTGGCATAGCGCCCGATTGCCGATGAGTTGATGTACTGATTTCCACCGAGCGCGGTAAAGCAGTCGGGAAATACAAGGATTGCCGGCGCCATGCGCTTTTCGAACACAAGGCGCGCAGCGCGCTCAGGCAGGTTCTCGCTGAAATTCTTCCAGCCGATGTGTCCCAGACCCGACCCCATAAAGCCCGCCATGTCGACGAGCACCGGGTAACGCTTGCCGCCACCGCCTGCCTTGCCTGCGTCATATCCTGGCGGCAACCACACCGCGAGCTTGCGAACGCTCGGATCGCCGAGCGGATTGTCACGCAACACCTTCGACTGATGTTCGAGCACGATCACCGTGCCGCTATCCCAGCGCGGGCGCTTCAGGGCCATGAGGTATCCTCCGTTTCCATTTCGATTCTAGCCGATACGACAAGACCGCCATGAGTGAACGCGAACAGGAAGATCTTCTCGACACGCTGCTGCTGCCCTTCGCGGGGCAACTGCCATGGAATGCAGATGCGTGCTTTCTGCGAGCACGGCACGGCGGCGCACTTGCGCGTTTCGATGTCAGCGGACTCGCATGCGAACAGACGTTCAAGCCTTATGCCGATGAACTGACTCGCGCCGGACTGAAGGTCACGACCGATATCGAACGTCGTTTCCCGTTGGTGCTCGCGCTGCCGCCGCGCCAACGCGACGAAGCGCGTGCACTGCTCGCTCGCGCCCTCACGCTCGCGACACCCGGCGGCCGTGTCGTCGTCTGTCAGCACAACAACGAAGGCGGGCGCACGATGGAATCCGACCTGACCAAGCTGGCGGGCGAAGTGACGACGCTGAGCAAACACCGTTGCCGCGTATGCTGGACCGCACCGCTCGACGATATGAGCAAGGACAGTCAAGTTCAGGAATGGCTGCGCCTGGACGCCCCACGCTCGATTCTCGATGGCCGTTTCATGAGTCGTCCGGGCCTGTTCGCCTGGGATCGCGTCGACATCGCATCGCAGCTGCTCGCCTCGTCTCTTCCAGGCGATCTGCGCGGCGCCGTGGCCGATCTGGGTGCGGGATTCGGTTATCTGTCCGTCGAAGCGCTCGAGCGCAGCCCGCGCATCGGCTCGCTCGATCTCTATGAAGCCGAGCATCGTGCACTCGCGCTCGCTCAGCTCAACCTGAGCTCATTCGAATCGCGGCTGCCCATTCGCTATCACTGGCACGATGTCACCCAGGGTTTGCCCCATCGCTATGACGCGATCGTCATGAACCCACCCTTTCATGCGAGTCATCGGTCAGATCGCCCCGATATCGGCCGTCAATTCATCGGCGTCGCCGCCGAAGCATTGAACCGAACGGGACGACTGTTCCTCGTGGCCAACCGGCATTTGCCGTACGAGTCCGTATTGAACGATCGGTTTGAAACAGTGCGGACGCTCGCCAGCGAGCAGGGCTTCAAAGTCATCGAAGCGACGAAAGCACGTTGATCGCGACTGGCGCTTCCTATCCTGCGTGCGTAGATTGCCTGCCGCGCTCCTCACTGGTTTTTTCATGAAGCTTCTGAAACTCATCGCCAATCTCGGTTACGGCAGTCGCAAGGAAGTCATGGCGTTGTTCCGCGATGGCCGCATACGCGACGAGCACGGCGAGGTGCTCTACAGCGACGATCAGGTCGATCCGGCAACCGTGCGTATCGATGGCGAACCGCTCGATCCGTCGCCCGGCCTGCTCATCATGCTGCACAAACCCGTCGGGTACACCTGCTCGACGACAGATCCCGGCAACGTCGTGTACGACCTGTTTCCGCCACGCTTTCGCAGGCGCTCGCCCGTACTCGCGACCGTGGGCAGGCTGGATCGCGACACGAGCGGTCTGCTGCTGATGACCGATGATGGCGCCCTGCTCCATCGCATCGTGCATCCGAAATCGAAGATCGCGAAGATCTACGAAGCGACGCTCGCGCGTGATCTGCGCGGCGATGAAGTGAAGGTCTTTGCGAGCGGCAAGCTCATGCTCGAATCCGAGAAGGCGCCGCTTGCGCCCGCGGCTCTCGAGATCCTGGATCCGCGCCACGCGCGGCTCACCCTGACCGAAGGCCGCTATCATCAGGCGCGCAGGATGTTTGCGGCCGTGGGTAATCACGTGGAGAAGCTGCATCGCAGCCGTGTCGGCGGCCTCGAGCTCGAAGATCTGCCAGAGGGCGAGTGGAGAATACTGAGCCAGGCAGATCGGGATCGACTGTTTGCAGGCTGACTATTTGGCCGCGACGACCATCCAGTTGTTGAACGGCGTCCGGCCCCACGCGGGATGAAACTCGCAGCGGAATCCATGCCGCTGCAGCAACTCATGCAAGCTGGATTTCGTGGGCTGTGAGCGTGGTGGGGTCTGCATCCAGCGAATACCGTGGCCGACACGATCCATGAATCGTGTGAAGCCCGCGCGCCAACTCCCGTCGTCGAGCCCGGCTCGCATGATCAACATGCCATCGGCGCTGACGGCTTGAGCGGCGCGATCGATCACGAGATCACTCGAAGCGGTATCGAGATACTGCACGACATCGAGCAATGCAACGCTGCCCCGATGTTGCGGGAACATGCGCGTCAAGTCGCACACCTCGAATTCCACGTCGGGCGTATCTGCCTTGCGTGCGGCCTCGCGCGCAATCGCAATTTTTCCGGCGTCGATATCGACACCGCGATACGGCATGGTGGCGCCCGCCGCGCGCAGCGCGTGAGCCAGAAGTCCAATGCCGCAGCCGATGTCGAGCAACGGCGCTTGCGTACGCGCAATGGCGTCGACGACATGCTCGTACAGCGGATCGCTCGCAATCTTCGATCGCGCGTACCAGTAGTGATAACGGCTCGGCAGATAATGTGCGGCGATCGCAGCGGCGGGTGCGGAAGGCATGCCGCATGGTAGAGCACCGGCGCGACTTAGCCCATTGCAGGTCCTTCAGTTGACACGACTACACCGGAGCGATCGACTGTCACTGCGGTGCCGGAACCAGCTCGCGGTTGTTCCCATCAACGTCATGAGCTTTGCGCCCTCGCAAGGCGAATCGACTAAGGGTTTGACTGAAGGTCGCTCGCACAACGATTGACGCCTTCCAAGCCGCTCCCTAAGCTTGCGGCCCTTCGTTGGGGAGTAGCCGCCGCGATCTTTCGCGGGAGCGTGTCAACAGACTTGTTCCTTAAGGAACATGGCACGTTCAGCCTTCCAGGCATGGCGAGACCGATGATGCAGTTCCTTGCATCCAGCATGACTGGGGCCGAGCGGGGAACGTGCGTCATTGGCTCATCCGCTCGGCCCGGACATTCGAATGACAGGTTTTCTGGTTTCCACCGGCGTCGTCGCTCTGGCCGAGATCGGCGATAAGACCCAGCTGCTGGCATTGGTTTTGGCGGCGAAGTACCGCAAGCCCGTCCCCATCATCCTCGGCATTCTCATCGCAACACTGCTCAATCATGCCCTCGCGGGCGTCGTCGGCGCGTTGATCGCGGCCTTGGTCGATCCGCAGATCATGCGCTGGATCCTGGCGTTCTCGTTCATCGCGATGGCGATCTGGACCCTGATTCCCGACAAATACGAAGAGCAGGAAGCTGCGCCGCCGCGTATCGGCGTGTTTCTCACGACGCTCTTTGCCTTCTTCGTTCTCGAGATGGGCGACAAGACTCAGATCGCCACCGTGGCACTCGCAGCGAAGTATCCATCGCTCCTGGCGGTCGTTGCCGGCACGACGCTCGGGATGATGCTCGCGAACGTGCCTGCCGTGCTGCTAGGTGAGGTCGCCGCGAAGAAGCTGCCCATGAAGCTGGTCCACGCCATCGCCGCCGCGATCTTTCTCATCATGGGCATATTGCTTCTGGTCACGAACCATTACACCTGACGGAGGATGGTCGCCGCCGCTCTGGATGCGCGCCTGCTTGAGGGCATCGCGCAGCTTCTGCTGATGCGTGAACCAGAAGCCGTCGAACACCTTATGTATGCCATGTGTCGACCAGCGCGAAAGCACAGCGGCGCTGACGAGGCCCACGAGCAGCACGGCGACCAGTTGCAGCGAATCAGCGCGGCGCCAGAACAGATCCGCTGCAGTCTTGAGCGGATCGAAAATGAGACTGCCGAGCAATTCCAGCAAGGCGTGCGGGAAACCTTCGGACTGCTCTCGCCGGCCGTACGCCGCGAGGAGCAGCGTCGCAACGAGGGTAAGCACCAGGATCCGATATGCGAATCGGCCGAGATGCACATACTTGCGCACGCCATCGAGGAGCGAGCGGCCTTGCAGGTGAGCTCCATGCAATACCGCTTGCACCCCGAGCGCACGCGCGCGTGCTGAAGCGTCCTTCGCGACATCGCCGGTCGGCGTGATCACGATTTCGGCATTCACGGGCAGATTACCGGGGGAATAGTTCTCGGTGCCGTGCGCTATGCGTTCGAGCACGCTCAGATGCACTTTCGGACGCATGCCGCTGCACTCGCACAGGTGGGCGACATTGCGTGGCAACCAGCGATAGAACTTGCCGAGACCGGAACGCGGATCGTACAGCTTGTCGTCGACGTTCTCGTGAACGCGATAGTACTCACGCTCGACGTCGATGAAGCGCAATCCCGCGACCTCCGCCTTGTGCATGATCCAGTCGAGCGCAACCAGGGACATCCCCTGCTTGGGGTAGCCGCCTCCGACGTTGGAGTGCACGCCCGCAAACCACACCTGCTCGAGACTCTGGCCCGGCCGCAACGGCGCGCGTTCGTCCCAGATCAATGGATGGAACGACTGACGCTCATCATCGATGGCGAGCGCATGTACAGCGCGCTCCACGCACGAGCTCATGACGAGATCGGGAAACTTGAACTGATAGATGAACCTGTTCACCAGATCGGAGACATGCAGAGGCAATCCGACCGCATCCACGGTGTCCCACACGCCGATGAAATGAATCTTTTCGCCCCCGTAACAATGACGCTCGCGAAACTCCTGCGTGTGTCGCGGGTCCGGCTTACCGATGAGCATCCGCATGAGCCAGGTGCGATAGCACTCGCGATACCGTTCGTACGCATCTTCGACCAACGCATCCAGTGTTGCGCTGCTGCCGAGTCGCGAGATATCGATGATCCCGCAGGTGCCGATGAACCCGCTGAGGCTGCGCACGGTGAAGGCGCCGCGGCTGAAACCGAACAGAAAGATGCGATCGCCCGGATCGTAGATGCGACACAGCTCCTTGTAGAGCTGACGCACATTGCGACTCAAACCGTACCCCGCCGCGCCGCCAAGAATGCGAAGCAGCTTGAAACTTTCGGTGCCGACGCCGTCATCGTAGATTGCGACCTGCGGCGAGCGCTCGGGATGGAATCGATGCGAGTTCAGATCCACGGACTCGAAGATCTTGAACACGTTCGTGCCCCGCCCCTTGATCGCCGTATTGCCGGTGCCATCGGAGCAGATGATGATGTTCTTGGGCATGTGCGCAGCTCGAATCGGCGCGGCGGCCGTTGCGCTCAGCCTAGGGAATCAATCGACGAACTCCAGTGGCACAAAGGGCATCTCGAGCCTCAGTTCTGCGAGGCCGCGGCCCGACGCGAACGTGCGTCCATCATCCAGTTATAAATCGCCACGGACATGGGAAACAGATTCGAGAGCACGCCCACCGAATCGTTCTTTCCCCAGGTGAAGTACGCGAGTAACAAGCCGCTGCCAGTGACGCTCATCACCCAGAATGAGGTCGGTATCACTGGCCTGCCGTGATGCCGCGTGGCGAGCACCTGCACGACCCAGCGTCCCGCAAACAGGAACACACCGATGTAGCCGATCAGCTTCCAGGGGGTCACTGCGACACCGAAGACGTTTGCAATCACTTCATTCATGCTTTTTCGCCCGAGTGGCTCGCAACGGATGTTCTCGAGGGACCGCTGGTGATCCGACGGATTCCTTACTTAGAATGACATCACAACAACAACGCTGGAGCGATGCATGACGGCTTTCTGGAACCGGCGCAAGCGGCTGGATTCCCTCATTCCTGGCACCTCGCATCAAGCATTGAAACCTACGCTCGGATGGCCGCATCTGGTCGGCCTGGGGGTGGGAGGCATTGTCGGCACTGGCATCTACACGCTCACCGGCGTCGGTGCGGGGCTCGCCGGACCGGGCGTGATCCTATCATTCGTCATCGCCGGACTCGTCTGCGCATGTGCCGCACTTGCTTACGCCGAGATGTCGACGATGATGCCTGTCGCGGGCAGTGCCTACACTTACAGTTACGTAGTGCTGGGTGAGGGACTGGCGTGGATCGTGGGCTGGTCGCTCATCCTCGAATACACCGTTGTATGCAGCGTCGTTGCGGTCGGCTGGTCGGGGTATGCGGGCGGCGTGATTCGTTCGCTCGGTTGGAATGTGCCTGAGAGTCTGCTCGCCGGGCCACACGCCGGTGGCCTCATCAACGTGCCTGCGATCGTCATTTCGCTCGCCGTTGCGGGACTTCTGGCCCTCGGTACGCGCGAAAGCGCGACGGTCAATCTCATTCTCGTGTTCGTAAAGCTGTTGGCGCTGGGGCTCTTCGTCGCGCTCGCCATCCCGGCCTTCGATGCCGACAACTTCCAGCCATTCGCACCCTATGGCTTTGGCGCCACGGAAATCGACGGCGTGAAGCATGGCGTCATGGCCGCAGCAGCCATCATCTTCTTCGCCTTTTATGGTTTCGATGCGGTGTCGACCGCGGCGGAAGAAACGAAGAACCCATCCCGCGATCTGAAGATCGGGATCATCGGTTCCATGCTGAGCTGCACACTGATCTACATGATCGTCGCGGCGGCCGCGCTGGGCGGCGCCGACTACAGGACGCTCGCCGACAGTCCCGAACCGCTCGCGATGGTCCTGCGCGGCTTGAATCATCCGGGTGCGGCCACGTTGATTGCGGGTGCTGCGGTGCTCGCACTGCCCACGGTCATCATGGCATTCATGTATGGCCAGTCGCGGATCTTCTTCGTGATGGCGCGGGATGGCCTGCTCCCTCAACGCTTGAGCCGGATCAGTCCGCGAACCGGATCGCCGATCCTGATGACATTGGTCACCGGCGTGATCGTGGCGGCGATTGCGGGATTCTTGCCGTTGAGTGAAATTGCCGCCGTCGCGAATGCAGGCACGCTCTGCGCGTTCATCGCGGTTGCACTGTGCATGCTGACGCTGCGGGTTCGTGCGCCTGCCCATCCCCGACCATTCAGCACGCCTCTGGCCTGGCCCGTGGGCATCCTGGCGATCGTCGGCTGCCTCTACCTGTTCACGAGTCTGTCGAGCATCACGATCAAGTTCTTTTTCGCATGGAACGCGTTGGGCATTCTGATCTACGTGCTCTTTGCCCGGCATTACAGCTCGATCGCACGCGCGGAACGTGCGTGAGACGCCCAGCTCACACCTCACGCACTCGTTTTATCAGACCACTTTGTTTGCGGCGGCGACTTTTACGCTGACTTCACAACGCTCTCGTGAACGCATCGATCTCCGCAGTCAGCGGACTTCGCGCAGTGGCGTGATGGCGATCGCGGCCAGAAATGCCATCGTGCCGGCCACGATGAAGAGCCAGGTGTAGCTGTCGTCCGTGAGCCAGAGGATCGCAGGTCCGATCGCGGGCGCGACCGATTGCGGCAACGTATTGGCGATGTTGAACATCCCCAGATCCTTGCCCGCGTTGCGCGCACTATCGGGAAGGATCTGCGTCACTAGCGCAAGCTCGACGGCGAAGAACACGCCCTGCCCGATGCCGGTCAAGGCCATGCCTACGAGGAAGGTCGGATACGCCTGCGCGGCCGCGATGGTCCATAGGCCGAGCCCATACACCGCTGCGGACATCAGCACGAAAATCTTGCGCCGTCCGCTGACATCGGAGGCGCGGCCGCTCAGCAGGCTTGCGATCACGATGAAGATGGCTTGAACGAGCATGCCCTTGAAGACCAGGGTCGGCACTTCACCCACCGCGTAGCCGAGCTTGTCCATGAGGTAGTAGGACTGGTAGGTGGTGAGAAACGCGGTGCCCGTCACCAGCAGAAAGCGACTGAGCCAGGCCCAGAAAAAACTCGGATGCTGGCGCGGATCGAGCCAGAAGGATTCGATGAACTCACGCACGTTCACGGTGGGCCGCTGCGCGACATTCAGTCGTCGATCGGGCAGCACAATGGCCAGAGCGAACACGCAGACGCAGCCGATGATGGCTGGAACCACGAAGCGCAGCAGCATCGAATCCGGCAGCGCATGGACCAGGAACGTCCCGCCGACCTGCCCTATCGGCATGCACATCCCCAGCACACCCGAGACCGTGCCGCGCTGCTGCGGCGGCACCTGATCCGGAAGCACGGCGACAGCCGCCGCCAGGACTGCGTTGAACGCGAGCTGCGCGACACACCAGCCGACCAGCACCAGCGAAATCGTCGGCGCCCGCGCCATCAGAAAGTACGCAGCGGTTCCGCAGATCATGCCGCCCACGAGCCAGGGCCGTCGCATGCCGAAGGCAGACGTGGTGCGATCGCTCATTCGACCGAACAGCGGGTTGCCGAAGAGCGCGAAGACCGCACCGACCCCCAGGACCCATACGAGCTGGCCCGGCGCACGCGTCGGTGCAAGCTCTCGAACACGCAGCGCGATGGTGACGAGCATCGGGGTGAGCAATGCGAGCCAGATTCCCGTGTAGGCCAGCGCATAGCAGAAGACGAACACCGGACCGACGGGCTTCACCGGCCCGGTCGCATGGCCCGCCGGCATGGAATGAGTCTTCGCGTGTGCCTCGGCCCCCGAAGACGCGGCCTCGATCATCCACTCCCCCCAATGACGGAAATTGCCCGAATTCTGGCGGACGGCAAACGACTATGTCGGCCGCGGGGTTTTTGTGCGGCTATTCGTAACACAGAAAAGTCTGACGGATCGACCTTTTGTTAAAAGGCCGTAGCGGTGCGGAGCGCGTATCAGTGGGTGTACCATTCGGTCGTCCGCGACGGGCCCGAGGCTCGCGCGCGCAGGGGAATAAACGGTCCGAAGCGACCAAGACACGACGATTACAATGACTGTTGATAATGACGGTGCACGCTTGCGTGCGCGCAAGGCCAGCATCGACGATGTCGCCAAAGCAGCAGGCGTGGCCATCAAGACGGTCTCGCGAGTTCTGAACAACGAGCCTAACGTGCGCGAAGAAACGCGCGCGCGCGTGCTGGCGGCCGTCAAGCGGCTCAACTATCACCCGAGCCCTTCCGCCCGCAGCCTTGCAAGCCGTCGCTCGTATCTGATCGGACTCGTCTACGACAATCCGGGCGGGAACTACACCATCGAAGTCCAGCGCGGCGCGCTCGCCCGCTGCCGCGAAGGCAAGTTCCTGCTGCTGCTGCACGAAGTGACTGGCACCGGCGATGAGTTGACGCAGGACGTCATGGCCTTCGCCAATCAGACGCACATCGACGGGCTCATCCTGGTTCCGCCGCTGAGCGAAACGCCGTCGATCATTCAGGCGCTCGACGAGTACAACCTGCCCTTCACTCGCATTGCGCCGGATGATCTGAAACATCGCTCGCCCTACGTCGATATGGATGACGAAGGGGCCGCCCGTGAAATGACCGAGTACCTGATCGGCCTGGGTCATCGCCGGATTGCGTTCATCATGGGGCGCCCAGGCCATTACGCCAGCGGCCAGCGTCTGAAAGGCTATAAGGCTGCGCTCAAGGCGCACAGGCTGCCGTTCGTGCCCGAATACGTGCGCCATGGCGACTTCCTGTTCGAAACGGGACTCGAGGCTGGGCGTCAGCTGCTCGCATTGCCGGATCGACCTACGGCGATCTTCGCAGCCAACGATGACATGGCCGCTGGTGCGCTCATGGCAGCGCACGAGATGGGCGTGGCCGTGCCCGACGATCTTTCCGTCGCTGGCTTCGATGACGCAGCGATCTCCCGTACGGTCTGGCCGCCGCTCACTACAGTGAATCAGCCGACCTACGAGCTGTCGTACGCAGCGGCGGATCTGCTGATCAAATCGCTGCTCACCGGAGCTCCGCCGAAGCCGGTACGTCTGCCGCACAAGTTGATTCCTCGCGCATCTACCGGCGTTGCAAAGAGTTCGTCGGAGCGATGATGCGGATCGCGACCTGCGCGTGCCGAATGCACCGACGTGTCGAGTGCCCTTGCCGGTAGTCACCCGCATCTGACCGGCAGGGCATCGCTCGCACGCAGCGGGAACAGCATCATTGCCTCACCTGTTCGATGAACAGGCAGCTGCTTCAAGAGGATCAAGTCCATGAACGAGATGCGCGCTCCCCTTCGTCGTACGCGGAACGGCCGCATGATCGGCGGCGTGGTCTCTGGGCTCGCCAGGTATCTCGGCATCGACGTGACGCTCGCTCGCGTGCTCTACGTCGTCATCTCGATCTGCTCGGCGGCGTTTCCCGGCATCCTGGTGTACGTGCTGTTCTGGATCCTCACTCCCGAAGAGGACTACAGCGATCCGCGGGTGATTTCGACGCAGTAATAACTCGCGACCGGGCTTCCTGCCACGGCGCGAGAGGCTGGCCAGCAAAAAGCGTGGTTTTTGCTGGCCGCTCGCCACCTGCGGCGGCGTCGGTACATCCATGTACCGAATGAAGATCAAGAGACTCGCGATCGGGCTTCCTGCCACGACGCGAGTGCGGACCAGCAAAAAGCGTGGTTTTCACTGGCCGCTCACCACCTGCGGCGGCGTCGGTACATCCATGTACCGAATCAAGAACCAAGACACTCGCGATCGGGCTTCACTGTCTTGGTGGACGCGCAGCGGTATCTACTTGTTCTTCAATTTCGACGGCCGGGCGTTGGGCCGGCCTTTGCTGTGCTCTGCGGTGGGACCCACGGTGTCTGCGGAATACGCTCCGCGCTCGCCGAGAGGCTCGGGCGCGCCGTCCGTGGTGTCCTTGACCGTCTGGCGTTCGAGCTCGGCATTGATCTCGGCACCGAGGATGATGATGTAGCCGCTCAGGTAGAACCACATGAGCAGCACGATGACGCCGCCCAGCGCTCCGTAGGTTTCGCCGTAGCTTCCCCAGTTGCGCACGTAGACGGCGAACAGAAGTCCGCCGACCAGCCACAACGTCGCTGCGATCGCCGAACCTGGAGTGATCCAGCGCCAGCGCGCCTGTTCCCGATCGGGCGCGTAGCGATACACCACCGCAAGACCTGCGACCGCCATGAGCCAGAGCAACGCCCAGCGAAGCACGAGTACGACGATCTCGGCGGCCTTGCCGATCGGCAGCACGTCCAACACCAGCGGTATCGCCACGGTCAGCGCCAACATGATGAGAAAGGCGATCACGGCGCAGAACGTGAAGGTCGAGGACACCAGGATCTGCTTGAAGAATCCTCGCTGCTCTTCCTCGTTGTAGGCGATGTTGGTAGCTGACATGAGCGCGGTCATGCCTTTGCGCGCACTCCACAGCGCGATCAGGATGCCGCCGATCACACCGACGCTGAGCGTCTGCTGCCCACGTGTAGCGAGTTGCGAAAGCTGATCGTCGAGGATCCGCAAGCCGTCCTCCGGAAGCATGCCGGCGACGCTTTGCAGATGCGCCGACACTTCCTGCGGCGAGGCAAACAGCCCATAGATCGAGACGGCAGCGGCGAGACCGGGAAACACTGCGAGCAACGCATAGAGCGCCAGGCCGGCAGCAATGAGCGATACGTTGTCCTGCGCGAGCGATTTCTTCACACGCATCGCCACGTCCCACCAGCCCTGCTTCGGGATTTCGGCAGGATCGTCGGCACGTCGTCCCCGATCCGGCTCGGAAAGACCGTCATGCTCGTTCGTGGCTGTGCTCATCGAAGTGCGGCTCCAGTGAGGCCGACCCACCAACGCACCTGAGGACGACCATGTTTCCCATGACCCAGCGCGAGTCGATCATGCACACCGCTTACGCGTTCACGAACCTTTCGTCTCGTCGGATGAGGCTCACACGATGTGTGAATACGACGTCGCGTGCGGCTGCACGCGACCTGTTTGAATCGCACGCCTCCCGCCTCTTGCGGGAGGCGTGCGAAAGAGTCAGGCGTTAGCGGGCGTCGCGGCTGGCGCAGGAATCTGCTCTGCCTCCATCTCCGGCGCCTTGCGATGATCCGCCGCGATGAAGCTGTAGAACACTGGCACCACGAACAACGTGAACAGGGTGCCGACGATCATGCCGGTCACCAGCACGATGCCGATGCTGTTGCGGGCTTCGGCACCGGGGCCCGACACGAGGACCAGCGGGAAATGGCCGAACACCGTCGCTGCCGACGTCATGAGTACCGGACGCAGTCGTGTCAGCGATGCCTCGCGCAGGGCCGCGAGCTTCTCCAGTCCCCGCGCCTGAAGAGTATTCGCGAACTCGACGATCAGAATGCCGTTCTTCGCGATCAGTCCGACGAGGGTGATCAGTCCGACCTGCGAGTAGATGTTGATCGTCGTGAGATCCAGGAACGTGAATACCAGCGCGCCCGAGATCGCGAGCGGCACGGAACCCAGCAGGACGATCAGCGGGTCGCGGAAGCTGTGGAACTGCGCGGCCAGCACGAGGTAGATCAGGATGACCGCAAAACCCAGCGTCGAGCTGAGCGCCGCACCTTCCTGTCGGATCTGGCGCGATTCGCCCGCATAGTCCACGAGCGTTGTCGATCCGCCCGCCTTTGCTGCCGCCGCCTCGAGAATCTCGAGGCCCTCTGCTTTGGTCACGCCCGGCTGTACGCCGCCAAAGATCCGCGCCGAGTTGCGCTGCTGAAAACGATTCAGCGTCCGCGGACCGGTGCTCGATTCGATGTGCATGAAGGTCGACACCGGCACGAGACTGCCGTCAGGTGTCTTGATCTTCAGATCCAGCAGCGGATCGAGCGTCGCACGATCCTCATCGCCGATCTGCGGAATCACCTTGTAGCTGCGATCGAAATAGTTGAAGCGATTTACATAGGCGCCGCCGAGCAGCGTGCCCAGCTCACGCCCGACCGTGGCGAGATCGAGCCCGAGATCTGCCAGGCGCTCGCGATCGAGGACCACGCGCGCCTGTGGCAGGTCGAACTTCAGATCGGTATCGACATAGAGGAACTTGCCGCTGCGCGCGCCGGCATCGAGCACGGCCTGCGTCGTTTCCATCAGTTCCTCGAGCGAGGCTTCGTTCTGGACGATCAGCTCGACGTCGTATTGACCTGGCGTGGGCAACGGCGGATCAAGCCGCGGAAATACGCGCAGGCCGGGCACCTGAGACACCGCTCCGAAAACCTCACCGTACATGTCTTCGGTGGAGCGATCGCGGTGTTCCCAATCCTTCGCTACCAGGCCGCCGAAGCCGCCCCAGCTGGCGGTCAGCGACCACATGAACTCGGTTTCCGGAAACGCGGTGATCGCTTTCACGATGGTCTGCGAATCGCGATCCGTTGCCTCGAGCGTCGAATCCGGAGCGGACTCGAAGAACAGGCTGATATGGCTCTGATCTTCGACCGGGGCGAGCTCCTGTCGCGAATACATATAGAGCGGCCAGGCAGCCAGGGTGACGATGACGGCGACGAGCACGATGGCCCAGCGGATGCCGAGCGCACCGTCGAGTGCACGGGCATAGGCTCGTGCAACGACGTCGAATGCGCGATTCACGAAGGCAGTGAGCCGCCCTTCGCGGCCATGCGCATGAACGAAACGCGAGCTCATGACCGGCGACAGCGTGAGCGCGACGATGCCCGATACCACGACGGCCGCAGCGAGCGTGATGGCGAACTCCAGGAACAGCGAGCCCGTGAGCCCACCCTGAAAGGCAATCGGCGTGTAGACGGTCGCAAGCGTGATGGTCATGGCCACGATCGGACCTGCGAGCTCGCGTGCACCGAGCAGCGCGGCATCGACACGGCTCTTGCCTTCGCGCACATGACGCTCGACGTTCTCGACGACCACGATGGCATCGTCGACGACCAGCCCCACCGACAGCACGATGGCGAGAATGGTGAGCAGATTCAGACTGAAGCCAAACGCCAGCATTACGATAGCGGCACCGACCAGCGACACGGGCATCGCGACCAGCGGTACGAGCGCAGTGCGGATGGAGCCCATGAACAGGAATACGACGATGGCGACGATGAGCACCGTCTCGCCCAGCGTCTTCGTGATCTCCTTGAGCGCGCTGCGCATGAACTTCGTGCCATCCCAGACCAGGCGCATTTCGATGTCGCCAGGCAACGTGGGCTCGATGCGTTTCATTTCATCGCGCAGATGCTGCGCGACTTCGATCTCGTTGGATCCCGGCAGCGGCCAGACACCGAGATAGACACTCTGCTGTTCGTTGTACTTCGCGACCAGCGTAGCCTCCTCGGCGCCGAGCTCCACACGCGCCACATCGCTCAATCGCACGATCGCGCCGTCCCGGTCGGCCACGATCAGATTCTCGAACTCCTCGACGGCGCGCAGGTCGGTGTTGGCCAGCAGATTCACCTGCACGAGGTTGCCTTTGGTCTGGCCGACGGCGGCGAGATAGTTATTCCGCTGCAAGGCTGCGTGCACATCGCCCGGCGAAAGCCCCCTCGATGCCAGACGATCCGGATCGATCCACACCCGCATCGCGAGCGGTCGACTGCCTTCGAACGTGATCCGCTGCACGCCTTCGAGCGTCGAGAGCTGCGGTTGCAGGGTGCGAGCGAGCCAGTCCGTCAGTGCAGGGACATCGCGATCGCTCGAAGTGAATCCCAGGTAGAAGGTCGCATACGGACGATCTGCGCGCTGCACTTCCACGGCAGGCGGCTCGGCTTCGGACGGAAGCTCAGAGCGGACCTGCTGTAATCGTGCGGTGATCTCGGCAAGTGCATCGGTGCTGTCGTGATCGAGCTTCAATCGCACCGTGACCGTGCTCAGGCCCGCGCGGCTTTGCGACTCGACGTAGTCGACACCGCTGATCGAGGCGACGGCGCGCTCGATCGGCGTCGTGAGGAATCCACGCACGGTCTCGGCGCTCGCGCCGGTGTAGACCGTGGTGATCAGGACGGACGAGCTTTCGATACTCGGGAACTGCTGAACGGGCAGCGTGTGCAGCGCACGCGCGCCGACGAGCAGCAGCACCAGATTGGCGACGATCGCCAGGACAGGATGCCGGATGAAAATATCCGTAAACGAACGCATGACTCGCTCCGCGAGATAAAAGAGAACCGCTGCGAGGCTCGAGGAGCCTCGCCACAAGGATCGAAACGCGAATGTGAACTAGAGGTTGTGCGCGAGCGCCTCAGGCGCATTCTCGAACGTCACGAGCGCTGCCTCACGCAACTTGAATGAGCCGGATGCGGCCACCTGTTCGCCCTCCGACAGGCCTCGACCGATCACAACTTCGTCTCCCGTCATCGCATCCACCTGCACCTGACGGACGTGCACACGCGGTTTACCGTCCTTGTCGATTGCGACGACGAACACGTGATCGCCTGCCGGCCCTTTGCGCAACGCGCTCGCCGGAACAGCCACGACTTTCGCAGGCTCGCCCACAGGAACCTGAACTCGCACCGATGCGCCTGGTACCGCTGCAGTCAGAGCCGCGCTATCGATCCTGGCGCGCACGGTTGCATTGCGCGTCGTCGGATCGACGCGCGCATCGATCGCAAGAATTCTGGCGCCCACCGCAGGCCCGTCGTTCGTTGCTCGCACATCGACCAACATGCCTTCACGCAAGCGCGCCGCCACCTGCTGCGCCACGCTGAAGTCCACATAGGCCGACGAATCGACACCCTGGAGCGTCGTCAATAGCGTGCCTTCGTTCAGATACTGCCCCGGATGCACATCGGCGATGCCCACGCGCGCGCGGAACGGTGCGCGAATCGTTTTCTTCTCGATCACAGCACGCGTGCGTGCGATCTGTGCAAGCGCAACGTCGCGCTCCGCCCTTGCCGTGTCGAGCTCCATCTCGGACGCCGCGCGTTGCCCGACCATGCGCTCCATGCGGGCGAACTGCGTCCTCGCGAGTTCTGCCTGAGCTTCGAGTGCGCGCAACTCCGCCTGCTCGACAGAAACATCGAGGCCGACCAGCACCGTCCCTGCTTCGACGATCGATCCAGGCACCAACGCTACCTGCCGCACCGTGCCAGAGACTTCATTGCGCACCGTGATCGACTGCAATGCCACCACTGTGCCAATCGAAGTCGTGGTGCGGACATGCTCGCGCGACCGGGCAATGGCCACTGCAATCGATTCCGCAGGCTCCGGCTGGCCGGCCGCGACTGCCTCCGATTCAGCGATGCTTGCCTGCTTCCAGGCTGCTAGCGCAGTGCCCGTGCCGATGATCGCTCCAATCAGAACGACAGGTGCAATCCATTTACGACGAATCATGTATGCCTCCCCAACGACCAGGCGCGTAACTTATGCGGGAGGCAATGAGGCGCAAATGCGCGCGCGCGAAACTGACTCATGCCGCCGAGGCAGCAATCGGCCTTTCGAGATCGCACTAGAGGTCACGTCGCTACGTGCGGCGCACGAAGGCAGACGCATGAACAGGATTCGCAGCGCTTTCATACGCCATCGATGACTCGGTGCGATTGATTCGACCAAACTATGTGCGCGCGACGCCGAACAACGATTTGCTTCTGACCTGATCGCCGCCCGCTATGAGGAATCACACCGGCAACTCGAAAGACACCGTTGCAAACTCACCAGAGCGGCGATTGACGAATGACGCCGAGGTTTTTCTCGGCACTCGCGATTGACTAATATCGGCACGCGCCCGCGACCCATTCCAAGAACTATCCGAACGATGTTCAGCTTCGGGGGGAGCCATGAATCAGGAAGCCTACGAGAACTTCGTAACGCGGATCGAAACGCAAGCGCAACGTAACCCTGGTTTGTATCGCGTGCGGCTGGGCGCCATGGCCGTGCTCGGCTACGCCTACGTCGCGCTGATTCTGGGACTGTTGCTCTGCGTGCTCGCCCTGTTCGCCCGGATGGCGCTCCATCGTTCCGGAGCAGTCATCGCCGTCAAGCTCGGCATCCTGGTCGTGCCGCTGGTCTGGGCAGTGCTGGCGGCCATGTTCGTGCGCCTGAGTCCGCCGCAAGGTCGCGAGCTCACTGCGTCCGAGGCCCTGCGCCTGTTCGACCTGATCGAGGAGATCCGACGAAAGGCAGGCGCTCCCCGCGCGCACAAGGTGCTCATCACGGCAGAGTTCAATGCCGCCGTCGTCCAGCATCCCCGTCTCGGTGTCTTCGGCTGGCCGCGCAACTACCTGGTCCTGGGCCTGCCGCTGATGCAGGCGCTGAGTTGCGAGGAACTCCGCGCGGTCATAGCACATGAGTTCGGTCACCTGTCCGGATCGCACGGCAAGTTCGGGGCCTGGATCTATCGTCTGCGAGCCGGCTGGGCACGCCTGGCTGCTGCGCTCGATCAAAGCGATCACTGGGGGAAGTTTCTGTTCGTCCCCTTCTTCAACTGGTATGCGCCGGCCTTCGGCGCCTATTCCTTCGTGCAGGCGCGGCGTCAGGAGTACGAGGCCGACCGCGTGGCGGCCGCTGCAGCAGGTGCGCAAGCCGCCGGTCGCGCGCTCGTACGCGTCGAGTTGCAGGCGCATTTCCTCGAGGCCGAATACTGGAAAGGCATCTTTCGGCAGGCCGACACTCACCCCGCACCTGACGGTCAGCCCTTTACGGCCATGGGCCAGGCATTCGTCAAGGCCGATCCGCATCAAGCTCACGGCACGCTCGAATCGGCGCTGAAGCGAAGGACCGGTTTCGATGATACCCACCCCTGCCTGAGCGATCGGTTGCGCGCGCTGGGCGCGACGGCCTCGCTGCCCCACCCCATCGATCGATCCGCAGCCGATGAGCTGCTCGGTGGGTTCGCAGGCACGCTCGCAGCCGAGTTCGACCGCGACTGGCGCGAGAACGTCAGCCGTTGGTGGGAAGGACGTCATCAATACGTGAATGAGTCGCGTGCCCGACTGGCCGAACTGGACACCGCGGCCGGCGAGCTCTCCGTCGAGGACGAGCTCACGCGAGCCCTGCTGACCGAAGAAGTCCGCTATGGCGACTGCGCGCTGAGGATTCTGGAGTTCCTCGCGCCTCGCGCGCAGGAGCATGCAGGCGTGCTCTTCGCACTGGGACGGCTGCGCCTGGAGCGCAACGATGAGTCTGGCCTCGGGCTGCTGCAGCAGGCCAGTGAGCGAGACCCGACGCTCGATCAGTCCGCAAGATCGCTGATCGTGCATTACCTGCACCGGCATGGCCGCAATGAAGAGGCGCGTCCGCACATCGATGCATTGATGGCGGCCGGTCAGCGCGACGAGCTTGCCCGTCGCGAGCGTGAGCAGCTCAAGCGCGACGACACGCTGCTGCCGCATGAGATGGAGCCTGCGGCATTGACTGCATTGACCGCGCAACTTGCCGGCTTCCCAGAAATCCGGGTCGCCTACCTGGTTCGCAAAGCGACGCGAACCTACCCCGATAGTCCCCTGTATGTACTCGGCCTGCGGCGACGCACGGCCTGGTGGAAGCTCGAATCTTCCGGAGCTGCTGAAAAATTGACCGCCCGCATCTGCCAGGAAGTCACGCTCCCCGGCGACACGTTCGTATTCTGCGTCGACGGCGATAACAAGAGCTTTCGCGCCAAGCTCAGCAAGATCCAGGGTTCGCTGATCTATCGCGCCCCCTGAGCTGCAGTAACAGATGGCGAGTCAACGCTGCGCGTGCTCGCGGCAATGGCGCACTGACTTTGTGCGAACCGAAATTTCAACGCCGCGACGCTTGGAAGATGTACAACGCTATGAGTATCATCGTCCCGTCGCGTCCTGACGCTTCCATGTGACCGGATGACACTCATCGAACTGCCGCGCGCACTCGAAGACTACTTCGCTTTCGCCGAAACAGAGCCGACTCGCAGAGGCCGCCGCTTTTCGATCTCGCTGCCCTACTTCAGCGGCGAGCGCATCCACCGTTTGCAATGGTGGTATCACGTCACTCCTGCGCAGGAGCAGATGTTCGAAGGCACCGGCCTCATCGTCTTCCGCCAGAGGGCCATCGAACGATTCCGTCGTCACATCGAACGCTGGCTCGCCAACACGGGTCAGCATCTGCACGGTGCCGAGCCCATTCCCTGTGTGAGCCCATGCGCAGTCGCCACCACCTCAATGGAAGCCGACAAGCCCCTGGCAGAAGTCATTCCCCTGCCGGTCGATCGCATCGCCGCCAGCGCCTGATCCCTCGCCGCTGCAACGCGCGTCGTACAACAACACTTCGCGCTTTATCTCGCCCGCGAATAACAGCGCAGCCCTGCGAGTGGTGGCGCGCACGCTCCACCGTTTGTATGCAGGCCATCCTTCGCGAGTGACATAACTGCGTCGCCCCACCGTCACATCAGCGGCCGCGAGAACTGCGCTGTCAACGACACCTTCGAAGTTGGATGCACTCGACACATCTGCCAGACGAAATGAGCCGGCCGTCACATCCCGGTCGCCAAACGGCTTCCTATCCTGCCCTCGCCGACGAATCGCTCACGACCCAGCAAGACGATGGACGGGCCATCGACTCCAGTTCGGGTCGCAAAGAAGGAAGGAAGTCATGCCACTGCACGTCGACACGATCATCGAGAAACTGACTGACGGCTCGCTCACGCCCGAAGCTGCCTGCCAGGCAGTGCTGCAGGCAACGCAATCCGACCCGAACGGCACGCGTTTCTGGGGACAAAAAATCGAAGCGGCGATGACTCAGCAACGCATTCCGCGCAGCGTGGCGCGCAGCCTCCTCGATGCACTCGAGGGCTATCCGAGCGATAAGACTGTGTGGATCGACTCCGGCCTGCCCAGCCCTGCGAGTCGCTCACTCGGCGCCGTTCCCCAGAGCGAGCGATTTCAGGCCGCCGAACGCCTGATCGCCTCCCTCGTCGAGCGCACCAGCAAGCCCGCACCTCGCACGATTCAATCGATGCCGATGACAGGGCCGGTCGAATGGTTCGAAGGCCGCGCGCTCATCGATGCCCACACCCCGCCCGAAGAGCCCTTGAACGTCACGCCCGGGACCGTGCTACGCGACCGCTATCGGATCGTTTCGCATCTCGGCGCTGGCGGCATCGGGCAGGTCTTCGATGCCGTCGATCTCGCAAATGGCGCAGAGCCGGTCACGCTCAAAGTCGTGGCCGTGAATCTGCGTCATCAACCCGGCGCATTCGCCACGCTGCAGGCCGCGGTGCGTCGCACACAACATCTTCAGCACGAGAACATCGTGACGATCCGCAACATCGATCGTCATGGCGACAGCGTCTTCATCGTCATGGAACCGCTGCGCGGTCGCTGGCTGAGCGGCCTGATCCGCGAAGTCCGCGGCAAAGGCCTTCCTTACGACACCGCCTGGCCCATCATTTCAGGCATCGCAAGCGGCCTTGCCTACGCTCATGGACACGGCATCGTCCATGCGGATCTCAGCCCGCACGCCGTATTTCTGTGCGAAGACGGCACCGCCAGGATCATGTGCTTCGAGCTCGTCCATGCATTGCCGACCAGCAACGAATCGCTCGACGTCCTCGACACGCTCACCCTGCGCGCCTACACCGAAGCGTACGCGGCCGATCCCTGGGCACAGCATTCCAAACCGCAGCCCGCAGACGATCTGTATCCGCTGGGCGTGATCGCTTACGAAATGCTCACAGGCCGCCATCCCTTCCAGCGCTCGAGCATGGCGATCGCGCGCCAGAAGAACATGAAGTTCTCCCCCATCCCCGGCCTCAACAAACGCGCCGCCCGCCTGATCGAAAACTGCCTCTCATTCGAACGCAACGACCGCCCCGAAACCGCCGACCGCTTCCTGAAGCGCATGCAGCCGACGTTGGTGGAGAGGATGCTTTCCGCGTAGCACGCGGACGCAATTGACAATTGATAATGGACAATTGACAACGCGGATCGAAAGAATCCAGCACATTGACACTTGCTGCGGTCCGTCGCGTCATCTCAGCACGTCATGTCTTCGTCCTAGTCGTCATTTGTCCGAGGATGCTTTCTGCGTAGGCGCGGACGCAATTGACAATTGATAATGGACAATTGACAACGGCGGAATCGAACCAGGCTCAGCATCGTTCGCCTTTGCGCTTACATCGACGTCCTGTCTTCTGCCTCGTCATCACTGTCCATTGCCATCGGAGAGCATGGCGTCCCCGCCCGCCGTCGCGGCACATCATGTCTTCTTCCTCGGTCTTCTTCCTCGGTCTTCTGCCCGTTGTCAATTGTCCATTGCCAATTATCAATTCTCTTCAAAACCTCATCTCCACCTCCGCCGCGTAGGTGCGTTGCGGGTAGTGGTGGAAGTTCCAGTAGTTGTCGCCGTTCAAATTGTCGGCGCTCAGTGAAAGCGTGAGCTGATCGCTGATCTCGTAGCGGACTCGGGCGTCTACAGTGAAGAAGTTGCTGACGCCGGTGTATGCGGTGCCGTTCGGATCGGAATTATCGAGCGTGTTGTACTGCTTGCCGCTGTAGCGCGCGCCGAGGGTCGTGGTCCATTTCTCACCGAGGCGATAGGTCGCGAGCAGGTTGCCGCGCCAGTCGGGTACGCGCGGCTGCCATTTGCCCTCGCTCGCGGGGAAGCTCTCGTTCGCGATGATCTCGGAGTGGGCGTACGTCAGGCTTGCGCTCAGGTCAAGCGCCGAAAGGATCTCGCGCAGCTCGTACGCCACCTCGAGTCCCTGCGTGCGGATGTGATCGACATTCTGGATGTTGGTGACGTTCGGCGTGACAGTGACGTTCGTCTGCGAGTACATCGCATCGCGCGTGTCTTCGAAGAATGCGGTCGTTCGCAGTGAGCCGCGCGCGAACGCACGTTCTGCACTGAGCTCCGCCGTCCACGAACGCTCCGGCTTCAGATTCGGATCATTGTTCACGATGGCAGCGGTCACGATCGAGCCTTGATAGAGCTCCGCCACCGTCGGCATGCGGATCGCGCGTCCTGCGGATGCCTTGAGCGTCCAGTCCGGGGTCAGCTGATAGGCAATTGCGACCTTTGGCGAAACGAAGTTCTCACGACGATCCGCAAACGTGACTATCGTCGAGGCATCCGCCAGCGAGCCACGCGAGGCTTCCCAACGCTCGAATCTAGCGCCCAGTGTTGCGCGCCAGGCCTCGGCGAGTCGCCAGGTGTCCTGGGCGTAGAGACTTTGCAGCAACGTGTCGCCGCGGAACGCGGAGAACCGCGACTGCGGCGAGCCTCGCAGCCAGTCGTCCGTAGTGGAGACTTTAGTTCGCAACGCAAAGCTGTCGCGCTGATAACCGAACTCCACGATGTGGGCCGCCTGGGGGCGCCAGGTCATTCTTGCCGCGAACGTGTTCCAGCCGGTTCCCGACTGGTCCGCCACGCGTCCCGCACCACCGCTCAATGCATCCGGGAGTGCGACCGTGGGAGAGCGCACCTCGTCGCGATCGTAGTCGTAGAGACTCGCGGCGATTTCCCAATCGAGCGTGCCGCCATCGGCCTGCTTCAAGGAAAGCCCGTGAATGAAATGCTGCAGATCGCCGCGACTGGGCGCGAAATCGCTCGGGGCAAGCGAGTACACGCGACCGTCGATGTTGATCGGCCCGGAGTAAACGGCGTTACCTGACGCATCGCGCAGATATGACTGCGAGTTGCGCTCGGCTTCGTTGCGCCACCAGCCGAGCGTGTAGCTCGCTCGCAGCGTCGGGGTGAAATCGTAGGCAAGCTTTGCCTTGCCGTGATCCTGCGTCGTGTGACTCTGATTCGTCGTGCCAAGCAGCCACCAATCCTGATTGCGTGGATTGCGGCCAGCCACCGCGCCCGTCACCCGCACGCCCGCAGTCCCGACGGTTCCCGCACTCACGAGCTTGTTCGCATAGACGAGCGGCTGACTGTCGTTATCGAGCCGGTTGTAATTGACCCAGAACGACAAGGCGCCGAACCGATCGCCGATCGATGCACTGCCCTGATAGCCGCGATAAGTCTCGTGTGTGCTGTAGACATCGAATGACTGGCCGAAGCTCGTGATGCGCGCATGTGCTTCGAAGTGCTGCGGCATGCGTGTCACATAGTCGACGACCGCACCGACCGAGTTCCCCGAATAGGCGGCGGAGAATGGACCATAGAGGACATCGACGCGCTCGATCTCCTCGGGCGTCACCATGCCCCAGCGCGGCGTGTACGTCGCGCCATTGCCGAGCAGGTTCGACAGCAGGATGCCGTCCGCGAAGACGAGCGACCGTGCGCTGTTGCCTGTGCCCGAGGCGCGACTTGCGAGCACTGCATGATCGTAGTCGCCGATATAGCGCTTACGGACGAGCAGGCTCGGAAAATATTTGAGTGCATCCTCCGCATCCGTCGCATTTATCGCGGTGGCGATCTGATCCTGCGTGATGCCTTCGATCGTTGTGGGAATCTGGGTGGGCAGCGACGTCGGACGCGTGCCGATCACGGTCACGGTTCCCAAGGTTTTTTCTGAAGCTTCGGCGTTCTGCGCCGAAGCTAATGGCAGGGCAACGCACGCCGCGACACAGCCGGTCGCAACGCGCATGCCGAATCCAATGGACATGTTCGAGTCTCCTGAACCGGCCGAGGCCGGCGAGCAATGACGGCGACACCGAGAGCGACTCTCGACGTTGCAGCGTTATCTATCGATCAGGAGTACTGAGGCGGCCCACGGATGGGCAGCGACTGGACCGGCGCGACACTGAGGTCGGGCGGTGTCTGGAAGGTATCGAATCGCTCGCCGACGAGCGTGGCGAGAACGACGACGTAAGTGAGATCCAGGGGCGCAGCGGACGCTACGAGCGAGAACGGACACGGCGCCTTGTCATGATCGACTTTGGGAGCGCCATCGCCCGGCGCGTGATCCATCTGCGCCGCATGCGACATTCCATGATGCATCTCATGACCGGAATGCATCTCATGACTGGCCTGAGCGCGTGCCTGCTGAGCGCGCGCCTCCAACGACGAATCCATCTGCACGACCGTGGGACAGAACATCAGACGCAGTCCCTGCGCGTCGGACATGAACATGAATCCCACGGGCACGATGGCGCGCGCTACGAGCAGCGGCAGCATCCACAGTGTCAGCAATTGCAGGATTCGGCGGTTCATGACGGTCTGGCGCGCGCAGTATAGGTTCACTAATTCCCGACACGCCACCAAAGTTGCGGGGGACCCATTCCGGGCGGCCCTGTCGAGAAGCCCGCCTCGCAGCTACGACTCGAGCGCCGATAATCGATAACCGATGCCAGGCTCGTTGATGATGTACTTCGGCACGCCCTGCGTATCGCCCAGCTTTTCACGCAGCTGGCCGATGTAGACGCGCAGATACTGCACGTCGTTGCGATGCGTCGCACCCCAGACCTGTTCGAGCAGCATGCGATGAGTGCACACGCGTCCGGCCGAACGTGCGAGGACGACCAGCAACTCGAATTCTTTGGGCGACAACCTGATCTCGCGATTCTCGAGCGTGACGGTGTGCGCAGGCACGTCGATCCGCAACGGTCCCACTTGAATGACGGGCAGTGTGTTCGTGCCGTTGTGTGCTCGCAGCGATGCCCGGATACGGGCGAGCAGTTCGGCTGCGCTGAAAGGTTTCTGCACATAGTCGTTCGCGCCAGCGTCGAGCGCTTCGACCTTGTCCGAGTCCTCGGAACGCACCGACAGCACGATGATCGGCAGCTGCGTCCAGACTCTCACGGCCTTGATCACCTCGATGCCCGAGATATCGGGAAGCCCGAGATCGAGGAGCATCAGATCAGGATGCTTGCCTGTGCACAGCTCGATGGCTTCGCGACCGCACGAGGCTTCGATGCTCTCGTAACCCGCCGCCTTCAACGTGATGCGCAGAAACAGGCGGATCTGTTCTTCATCGTCGACGACGAGAATGCGCGGGCGGGCATGCATGGTTCGATTGTGAGGGTTGGCGCGCAGACTTGCAGCTTCAGTCGGCAGCCACCGTGGGCAAGCGCAGCTCGATACGGCTACCCACACCTTCAGGCCCGGAGCCTGCTTCGATGGTGCCGCCCATGGCTTCGACGAACCCCTTGCAGATGGCCAGCCCTACCCCGCTGCCCACCACCGAGTCGCGCTGCTCAGCGCGATAGAAAAGATCGAACACGCGTTGTCGATCCTGCTCCGGAATGCCCGGACCGCGATCGATGACGGCGGCCGTCACCTGCTCCAGGTGGGCACGCGCGCTGACGAGAATCTCTGTCCCGGGCGGCGCATATTTCGCCGCGTTCTCGAGGAGATTCGAGAACACCTGTCCAAGCAGCGTCGCATCCGCGCGCACGCTGGGCAGATCGGCCGGCATGTCCAGTCTGACGCTGTGGCGCTCGAGCACTGCACCCAACCGAGTGATGGCATCGCTCACGACATCGCGCAACTCCACGGAGGTGAGTCGCAACGAAAGCGCGCCATGCGAAAGCCGGGTCATATCGAGCAGATTCTGGATCAGTCGGTTGAGACGCTCGGCCTCGCGTACCGCGCTTTCGATCAGGCGCGCACGATCGGCCTCAGGAATCTGCGGAGTCAGATCGCGCAGCGCGGTCATCGCTCCCGTAATCGACACCAGCGGCGTGCGCAGATCGTGAGACACGGCAGCCAGCAGCGCCGTACGCAGCGAATCCCTCGCCTGCTTCAACTGGGCGTCCTGCATGACTTGACGCAATCGCAAACGCTCCCAGGCGGCCCCGAGCTGCGTCTGCAGGCTGAAGAGCAACCGATTCTGTTCCGCGTCGATCGCGTCGGACGTCAGAGGCAGATTGATACCGATCACTCCAAGCGGCTGCCCCGACGCATTGACGGGCAGGAAATACCAACCGGACGCGGGAAGTGTGCCCGTCCCTCTTCCCGCAGCTTCGCGATGTTCGAGCGCCCAGTGAGCCGCCGCCTGGTCGGTATCACGAAACCCGCCTGCGCGAATGAGTTCTTCGGGCGGTTCGACTCCTCGTGGCGCCGTCGCCCGCAGCACGATGCAGCGGTGAGAGGTCAGATCGCTGATCCCTTGCGATGCGGCATTGATGAGATCGAGTTCGTCCACCGCCGTTGCCAGACGTCGCGAGAAATCGAAGAGCGTCTCGACACGGCGCGTGGCACTCCACGCATCGCTCGCCTGCCGACGCAGCCGAGATGCGAGCTGGCCCACGACGAAAGAAACAGCGAGGAATACCGCGAGCGTTGCGACGTCGCTCGAATCGTACACGGTGAGCGAATAGCGCGGCTCCGTGAACAGGTAGTTATAGGCGAGGAAACCCAGCACGCTGGTGGCTAGCGAAGCCGCCAGGCCGCGCGTCGCCGCCGCGAAGATGACGCCCATCAGAAAGATCAGCGCGAGATTGGGCACGCCGACGTAGGGCTCGAGCGGCAAACCCAGCGCACCCGCGCCCACGGCGCAGACGAAAGCGACGATGACGTCACGCGGCATCAGCCATCTGCGCGGCGAGACCGACCCCAAGGCGAAGCGCTTCGCCGTCTGTTCGCTCGTCCCCACGACGGTAATCTCGAAATCCGCTGCGTGCTCCAGCAGCCAGCGAGCGAGCCGCGGCCGATGCCACAAATGTCCGGACTGACGCGAGCGTCCGATCACGATCTGTGCGGCATTGTGGGTGCGCGCGTAATCGAGAATGGCTTCGCCCACCCCGTCAGCCGTGAGAATCGCAGTATCTGCGCCCAGCTGCGAGGCGAGTGCGAGATTGGCGTTGAGCTGCTCACGGTGTGCGAGCTCGCCGGCGTTACCCAGGGTCTGCACATAAATCGCGGTCCAGGGCAGATGACGCTGGTCCGCCAGACGCTTCGCGCTTCGGATCAGGTCTTCGCTGGCCTGCGTCGCATCGACCGATACGATCAACCGACCGCGTGCTGGCCACGGCCCCGCGATCGCATGCGCGCGCATGAAGCTCTCGATGTTGTCATCGACATGCTCGGCGGCCGCGCGCAAAGCCAGCTCGCGCAGGGCCAGCAGATTGCCGCGAGAGAAATAGTTGTCCAGCGCGCGCCTTGCCGCTTCGGGCACATAGACCTTGCCCTGACGCAGCCGCTCGATCAGATCGTCCGGCGGCAGATCGATCAGCTCGACATCGTGCGCCTGCTCGATGATTCCATCGGGCACCGTTTCGCGAATTTCGACGCCCGTGATACGTCCGACGAGATCGTTGAAGCTTTCGAGGTGCTGAACGTTCAACGTCGTGTAGACATCGATGCCCGCGCTGAGCAGCTCTTGCACGTCCTGATAGCGCTTCGCGTGCCGTGAGCCCGGTACGTTGGTATGCGCGAGCTCATCGACCAGTGCCAATCGCGGCTTGCGTGCGAGCAACGCGTCGAGATCAAGCTCCTCGAGTGTGCGGTCGCGATAGGCGATGCGTTTGCGCGGCAGCTGCGGCAGTCCCTGCAGCAAGATTTCGGTTTCCTGACGGCCGTGCGTTTCGACGATGCCGACCACGACGTCGACGCCTTCGGCGAGCTTGCGCCGCGCCACGCTCAGCATCTCGAACGTCTTCCCCACGCCCGGCGCGGCACCCAGAAAGATCTTGAGCCGACCGCGCTCCTGGCGTTGCGCTTCGACGAGCAGCGCCTCAGGCGAAGGACGAACCATCGGGTCGCTCGATGACATGACGGGATTATCGACCGCCTCCGCAAGTCGGCCTAGGGCCTCAATAGCTCATCAAAGCTCATGAGATCGAGCAGAGCCTAACCCCCGCAGATCATCGAGTGCCAGATTCAGCTCCAGGACGTTCACCGTGGGCTCACCAAACAGACCCAGCACCCGTCCCTTGCTGTGCTTTGCTACCAGCGCGCGCACCGTCTCTTCCGGCAGGCCACGCGCTCGTGCCACTCGAGCCACCTGGTACTCCGCTGCAGCGATGCTGATATGCGGGTCGAGCCCGCTCGCGGAGGCTGTGACCAGATCCACCGGTATCGGACGGCTGTTGTGTGGATCGGCCTCGCGCAACGCCTGGACGCGGCTCTTCACTGCATCGATCAGCGCCGGATTGAGCGGGCCCTGATTACTGCCACCCGACGCGGTTGCGTTGTAGGGACCCGTACTGGTAGCGGAAGGTCGCCCCCAGAAATACTTGGGTTCGGTGAACGACTGTCCGATCAGCGTCGAGCCCACGACGCGACCGCCGCGCTCGATCAGACTTCCGGCCGATTGCCGCGGAAAGATCGCCTCGGCCAGGCCCGTGACTACGAACGGATAGGCGAATCCCGTGAATACGCTCAAGACGGCGAAGATCACGAGTGCGGGTCTCACTTGCGAAATCATGGGCTCTCCTGTCACGCGATACCCGAGGCGACCAGAATCAGATCGATGAGCTTGATGCCGATGAACGGCACCAGCACGCCGCCCAGGCCATAGATGAGCAGATTGCGTCGCAGCAGCGCCGCGGCACCGATCGCTCGATACTTGACGCCCTTCAACGCGAGCGGCACCAGGAACACGATGATCAACGCGTTGAAAATCACAGCCGAGAGAATCGCCGAGGCCGGCGTCTGCAGGTGCATCACATTCAATGCGTTCAGCTGCGGATAGGTGGTGGCAAACGCCGCTGGAATGATCGCGAAATACTTCGCGATGTCGTTCGCGATACTGAAGGTGGTCAGCGAGCCGCGCGTCATCAGCATCTGTTTGCCGGTTTCGACCACTTCGATGAGCTTGGTCGGGTTCGAGTCGAGATCGACCATGTTGCCGGCTTCTTTCGCAGCCTGAGTGCCGGAGTTCATCGCGACCGCCACGTCCGCTTGCGCCAGCGCGGGCGCATCATTGGTGCCGTCGCCCGTCATCGCAACCAGGCGACCTTCCGCCTGATGATCGCGAATGAGCTTGAGCTTCATCTCCGGCGTCGCCTCGGCCAGAAAATCGTCGACACCGGCCTCTCCTGCGATTGCAGCGGCCGTCAATGGATTGTCGCCGGTGATCATCACCGTCTTGATGCCCATGCGCCGCAGCTCCGCAAAGCGCTCCTTGATGCCGCCTTTCACGATGTCCTTGAGCTCGATGACACCGAGCACGCGCGCATTCTCCGACACGACGAGCGGTGTGCTGCCGCGGCGTGCGACTTTCTCGATCAACTCGGTGACGTCCTGGGGGAAGCGCTGGCCCAGCGCCTCGATATGCCGGCGAATCGCATCGGGCGCGCCCTTGCGCACTTGCCGACCCGGCGCATCCACGCCGCTCATCCGCGTGTGCGCGGAGAACGGCAGGAATTTCAGATCCTGGGACGAGCGCTCGCGCAGATCGTATTTCTTCGCGAGCACGACGATGCTGCGTCCTTCGGGAGTCTCGTCGGCCAGCGATGCGAGTTGCGCGGCCTCGGCCAACGATCGCTCATCGACACCCATCGCCGGCAGGAATGCAGCCGCCTGCCGATTACCGAGCGTGATCGTGCCGGTCTTGTCGAGCAGCAGCACATCGACGTCGCCCGCCGCCTCCACGGCGCGTCCGGAGGTCGCAATCACATTCGCCTGCATCATGCGGCTCATGCCGGCGATGCCGATGGCCGAAAGCAAGCCGCCGATGGTGGTGGGAATCAGGCAGACGAGCAAAGCAATCAGCGCCGTGATCGTGATCGGCTTGCCGAGCGAGGTCACCTCGACACCGTAGACTGAGATCGGAAACAGCGTGACGGTGGCGAGCAGAAATACGAGCGTGAGCGCCACCAGCAGGATCGTGAGCGCCACCTCGTTCGGCGTCTTCTGTCGGCGCGCGCTCTCGACCATCGCGATCATTCGATCGATGAAAGTCTGTCCGGGATTCACCGCGACCCTCACCACGATCCAGTCTGACAGCACTTTGGTACCGCCCGTCACGGACGAAAGATCGCCACCCGCCTCGCGAATCACGGGCGCCGACTCGCCGGTGATCGCACTTTCATCCACCGATGCAGCGCCATCGATGACCACACCATCTGCGGGAATGATCTCGCCCGCTTCGACCACGACCATATCGTCGATACGCAACTCGGTCGCAGGCGTCAGTTGAAATGCGTGCCGGTGCCTGCGATGAGTCAGCACTTTCGCCTGCACCGTCTGCTTCAGCCCACGCAACGAATCGGCCTGCGCCTTGCTGCGCCCTTCGGCAAGCGCCTCGGCAAAGTTCGCGAACAGCACCGTGATCCACAACCACAGGCTCACTGCAAGAACGAAGCCCGACGGCGCCTCACCCGACCCATCGAGCGTCTGAAACCAGATAAGCGCCGTCAGCAACGCTCCCACGTACACGACGAACATGACGGGATTACGCCACTGCGCGCGCGGATCCAGCTTGCGGAACGAATCGACTAGCGCCGGCCCAAGGAGCTGGCGATCGAACATCGAGAACTTCTGGCGTGTCATGGCGTCGCTCGAAGATGAGATTTCCACGGGGAACACAGGGGCCCACGGGGTGAGAAATATCTGATCTGCGCTCCTGCCCGGTGAACCCCGTGCTCCCCGTGGAGATGCATTGCGTCTTAATTCATCAGCATCAGATGCTCGACGATTGGACCCAGCGCGAGCGCGGGGACGTAGGTGAGTGCGCCAATCAGCAGCACCGCGCCGACGAGCAGGACGACGAAGAGCGGGCCGTGCGTCGGCATCGTGCCGGCGGTTGCGGGGGCGCGCTTCTTGGCGGCCAGCGAACCGGCGATCGCGAGCACGGGCACGAGGACCCAGAAGCGTCCCAGCCACATCGCGATGCCGAGCGCGGTGTTGTAGAACGGCGTGTTCGCGGAGAGCCCGGCGAAGGCGCTGCCGTTGTTGTTGCCGGCGGAACTGAATGCGTAAAGGATCTCGGAGTAGCCGTGCGGGCCTGGATTGGCCACGCCCGCCTTGCCTGCAGTGACGCTCACGGCGATGGCCGTGCCGAGCAGCACCACGAACGGCGTTGCCAGAATGGCGATCGACGTCATCTTCATTTCGAACGCTTCGATCTTCTTGCCCAGGTATTCCGGCGTACGGCCGATCATGAGCCCGGCGATGAATACGCCGAGCAGCGCATAGACGAGCATGCCCGTGAGGCCCGTGCCCACTCCACCAAAGGCGACCTCGCCGAGCTGCATCAGGAACATCGGCACGAAACCGCCAAGAGGCGTCATGGAATCGTGCATGGAATTGACTGCGCCGGTCGACGTCGCCGTCGTCACGGCAGCAAACAGTGCTGACGCACCGATGCCGAAACGCGACTCCTTGCCCTCCATGTTTCCACCAGGCTGCGACTGCGTATGCGACGCATCGACACCGAACTGTGCAAGCAACGGATTGCCCTGCTGTTCGCTTTGCACCGCCAACAGCCATAACGCAACGAACAGCACCGTCATCCCCGCGAGCACGGCCCATCCCTGCCGCGCATCTCCCACCATGCGGCCGAACGTGAAGGTGAGCGCAATCGGGATCAACAGAATCGCGAACAGCTCGATGAAGTTGGTGAAACTATTCGGGTTCTCGTAAGGATGAGCGGAGTTCGCGTTGAAAAAGCCGCCGCCGTTCGTGCCGAGTTCTTTGATCGCTTCCTGCGAGGCAACCGGCCCCATCGGCAACGTCTGCGTGTGACTGTCCGCAAGCTGCGGTGCGATCGCGGTCACGTCCTTGTAGGCGTCGAAGTTCTGAATGACACCTTGAGACACGAGCAGCAGCGACACCACCGCCGCCAGCGGCAGCAATATGTAGAGCGTGATGCGAGTGAGATCGACCCACACATTGCCGACGGTACGCACCGAATGGCGTGCGAGCCCGCGAATCAGCACGATGGCAACGGCGATCCCGCTCGCGGCCGAGACGAAGTTCTGGACGGCGAGGCCTGCCATCTGCGTCAGATAGCTCACCGTGCTCTCGCCCGCATAGCCCTGCCAGTTGGTGTTCGACACGAAACTGACCGCCGTATTGAACGACGAGTCCGGGCTGACATTGGCGAAGTGCTGCGGATTCAACGGCAGCCAGGACTGCAAACGCTGCAACGCATAGACGACGAGCGTTCCGACGAGACTGAAGAGCAGAAGGCCGATTGTGTATTCCTTCCAGCCCGTCTCGCGCGTGTCATCGGCGCGGGCGATTCGATAGATGAAAGCTTCGACATTGCGTCCGACACGGGAGCCGAACACAGGCTTGCCTTCGACCAGATCCGCAATGTAGTGCCCGAGTGGGCGACCACACAGAACCGCCGCCAGCAGCAGCAGGCCTCCAGGCATGAGTGATGCGATCGTCATGACAGCCTCGGATCAGAACTTCTCTGCGTTGATCAACGCGTAGATGAGATACGCCGCAAGTGCGACGGCCACCCATGCAGCAAAGATCACGAACATCATTCGATTCTCCCGAGTCGGGCCAGCGCGACGACCAGCCCATGGGTCGAGGCGTAGAGCACGACGATCAGTGCGATGAACAGCAGATCCTGCATAGAGCCCTCTTTGCGATGGCGACATCGTAGACAGACGGGTCATCAAGAGTCCGTACGAAGATGACATGGCGCGCATAAAGAAGGCGTAAAGAGCGGCGTTTCGAATGAAACCGATAGCGATGACCGCGAACAGCGCGAGCATCCCGCGTTAGACTCCCTCCATCGGGGGAGACATTTCATGCTGATCACGTGTGTGGCTTATCGGGACGGTGCGAAGCTCGCCGACTTCGACGTCCGCGACATTCATCAGTATCTCGGCCAGCCCGGCGTCTTCGTCTGGGTGGCTTTGCGCGACCCGGAGCCCGCGGAGATCGCGCAGATGCAGGATCAGCTCGAGCTGCACCCCCTCGCCGTGGAGGATGCGCAGAAAGGTCATCAGCGACCCAAGATCGACGAGTACGGCGATTGCCTGTTCGTCGTGCTGCACATGATCGAGGAGGATGGCGAGGCAGGATCGCCGGGCGAGCTGCACGTCGGCGAGGTCGGCATCTTCGCCGGTCCGAACTACGTACTTTCAGTACGCACGAGCGCAAACCGCGGCTTCCAGGAAGTGCGCGCACGGGCGGAGCGTGAACCGGACCTGCTTCGACATGGCTCGGGCTATGTGCTCTATGCACTGATGGACGCGGTTGTCGATCGCTACTTCCCGGTGCTCGAGCATCTCGAAGATCAGCTCGAGGTGCTCGAGGAGCGCATCTTCGCGAACACCTCGCCGCGCAAGAACATCGAGGAGCTCTATGCACTCAAGCAGCGGCTGATGGTCGTCAAGCACGCGATCAATCCCCTGCTCGAAGCCGTCGGAAATCTCTCGGGTCGCCACGTCCCGATCATCTGTGCGGGCATGCAGGACTATTTCCGCGACATCGCCGACCATCTGATCCGTCTGAACCAGACCATCGAATCGGTACGCGACACGGTCGCAAGCGCGACTGCCGTGAATCTGTCGATGATCACGCTGCAGGAAAGCGAAGTGATGAAACGCCTTGCCGCTTACGCCGCGCTGGTCGCCGTCCCCACCCTTATCGCCGGCATCTACGGCATGAACTTCGACTTCATGCCCGAACTACGCTGGCGTCACGGTTACTGGATCACGCTAGGCCTCATGATCGCCATCGACGGCTATCTGTTCTGGAAATTCCGCAAAGCGAAGTGGCTTTAGGAAAGAGCTAAGAGGCCGCAAAGACCGCAAAAAGGAAATGCGCATAGAGCGCACAAGGCATTTAGCGCCTGCAGCCTCAACAGGCGCCGTTGTTGATTGCCACCCGCCCACTTGGTCCCTCGAACTTCTTCCCTTCTTTGCGGTTGATCCTTCTTCTATTTCTTTTATGCGGTCTTTGCGGCCATCTGCTCTCGATTCTTCACGCCGTCTTTGCGGCTTCCGCTTCCCCGCTCGTCAGTTCTCCTTCCCACTTCGACACCACGGCAGTGGCGATGCTGTTGCCGATCACGTTGGTGGCGGAGCGGCCCATGTCGAGGAAGTGATCGACGCCGAGCAGCAGCAAGAGGCCGGCTTCGGGGATGTTGAACTGGGTGAGTGTTGCCGCGATCACGACGAGTGAGGCGCGCGGCACGCCGGCAATGCCTTTCGAGGTGAGCATGAGGATCGCGACCATCGCGATCTGCTGGCTGATCGAAATCTCGATGCCGTAGGCCTGGGCGATGAACATCACTGCAAACGTGCAGTACATCATCGAACCGTCGAGATTGAACGAGTACCCCACCGGAAGCACGAAGCTGGCGATGCGGTTGCTGCAGCCGAAGCGCTCGAGCTCTTCGAGCGTGCGCGGATAGGCGGCCTCGGAGCTCGCCGTCGAGAACGCAAGAATCACCGGGGCACGCAGGCGCCGGATCAGACGCACGATGCTCGGCCCGATGATGAGCGCACCGAGCGTGATCAGAATGATCCACAGCAGTAAAAGGCCGAGATAGAACTCGCCCATGAAAATGCCGTAGACGCGCAGGATATCGAGACCTTCCTTCGCGACGGTGCTCGCCAATGCGCCGAACACTGCGAGCGGTGCGAACAGCATCACGTAGCTCGTCACCTTGAGCATGATGTGTGCAACCGAATCGATCACTTCGATGACCGGCTTGCTGCGCTCGCCGAGCGCGGCCATCGCCGATCCGAAGAACACCGAGAACACCACGATCTGCAGGATCTCGTTGCGCGCCATGGCATCGATGACGCTCGTCGGAATGGTGTGTGCGATGAAGCCTTGCAACGACAACGCGTTGGCCTGCACGTCCGATGTCGCGTGAGTGTCGGGCAAGGCAAGCTGCATCGCCTTGCCAGGCTCGAGCAGCTGCACCAGCACCAACCCGAGCGTGAGCGAGATCAGCGAGGCAAAGATGAACCAGCCGAGCGCCTTGCCGCCGATGCGTCCGACGGTGGTGATATCGCCCATTTTCGCGATGCCGACGATGAGCGTCGCCAGCACCAGTGGCGCGATGATCATCTTGATCAACCGCAGGAACATGGTCGGCAGAAGCGAGGTCGCTTCCGCGAATCCGGCGGTCGATTCAGGATAGAACGTGTAGCAGATGTAACCGCTGATCAGGCCGAGCACGAGGCCGACGATGATGAAGGTGGTCAGGCGATTCGACGGCATCGTGGCAACTCCTGCGAATCAGCCCACGAAGACCAGCAGCGCTGCACCGGCGACGATGCGGTACCACGCAAACGGCGTGAAGCGATGCGTCTGGATGTATCGCAACAGCCACTTGACGGCAATGAACGCGACGATGGCCGAGACGACGAAGCCGACGGCCAGCTCGGTCCAGTTCTCGTTTGCCATCTCACCTGACTGATACAGATCGAGGACTTCGTAGGCGGTCGCGGCGAACATGGTGGGGATGCCGACGAGGAACGCGAACTCCGCCGCAGCGGGCCGCGAGGTCATGCCCGCCAGCATCGCAGCGAAAATCGTCGCCGCCGAACGCGAGGTGCCTGGAAATACCGCCGCGAGGATCTGGCCGAGTCCGACCCAGATCGCCACCTTCCAGGTGAGCGTGGCACGCTCGGGCTGACGGCTTGCGTACGCTTCGACGGCGAAGATCGCGAATCCACCGATGATCAACGCCCACGCCACGGGCGCTACTGTCTCTGGCAGCTCCAGACCGAGCTTCTTCGCGGTGAATCCGCCCGCGACGGTGATCAGAAATGCAACCGCAAGCTTGTACAGATAGTCGCGATTAGCCGGTTGCGAGAGATTCAGCGTGAGATCCCACAGACGGCGCCAGTAGATCACGACGACCGCGAGGATGGCGCCCGCCTGGATCGCGACATTGAACAGATCGGATCTGCGACCGAGCCAGTGCTCGGCGATCAGCAGATGGCCCGTGCTCGAGATGGGGAGAAACTCAGTGATGCCTTCGATGATTCCGAGAAGGATGACCTGCAGCAGATTTTCCACGGACGGCCCATGTCGAAGTTGCGGGAGTCCGCGATGATACTGGCTGATCCGGCCAGGTGGGGGGACAAATTTTCCTGGCCCGAAGCATGCACCGCGTCTGCCCGTCACGTATTTCGCGCGCACTCCATCGAGCCACGCAGCCTCAGCCGCAACGAAGATCGCAGCCCGTTGCGGTGTTTCTGAGGCACCATACCGCCCCTGTATTCACTGGATCGCCCCTTCGATGGAAGCTCTGGAGATCACCTCGCATTTGACTGTCGCGGACTGGCGCGCCTATCAGGCCGCCTGGGCCGCTCGCCTGCAGAAACACTCGCGGTCCCGCCGCTCGCTGCTGAGCGTGGTGCTCATCGCTTTCGTGCTCGCTGTCTTGCTCGTGATGTATGCAACTCGCGCAGGTCAGACCGTGCCGTTCGCAGCGGTCGTGATCGGTGCGAGCGCCGCGGTGCTCGGCATCATGCTCAACATGCGGCGTCTGCGAGGTGCGGCGCAGCCTGACGAAGACGGTGTGGTACTGGGGCTCAACGAGCTGCGTTTGGATACGCAGGGCATGCACCTGCGCAAGGCACACTCGGACATCGTGCATCGCTGGGCCGTGTTCCGCGATCTCACCATCACCTCCGAACACCTCTTCGTATGGGTCGACACCGTCGCCGCACTGATCGTGCCGATTCGCGATTTGCCGGCCGGTGTGACGCCAGAGGACGCCGCGCAGCGCATTCGGGATTTTGCGGCCCAGCGGGATGAGTCGTCGCACATCGAAGCGAACGCGGCAGCACGAGACTCGCCGCCTGCGGGCGCGGTTCCATCGCAGGAGAAGCGTCGCATCCCCGCTGCAATCCTGCGCGCTCTGACGCTGCGGGCGAGCTATCCCGCCACGCTCGATCTCAGCGATGCAGCCTTGCTGCGGCTCTGGCTCGTCAGTGCGCTGATGCTGTTTACGCTCGACTCGCTCAACGCCGGCACGGATCCGCAGTTCGACTCCTACGGCCTGGTCGTGATCGGTTGGTATGGGATCATTCTCGTATCGGTGGCCGCCATGTGGGCACGATTGTCGGAGCCGCGTGTCTCGTGGCGCGACGGCATCACGCTTGCCTCGGCATTCGCGCCGGTGGCGATCGTGCTGTGCTATGCGGGTCTGCGATACCTGCCCGAATCCGCATCGCTCGGCGTGCTGGTCCTGATCGCGTTGTATGCGACGTTCTATGCTCACGCAGGACTGCGCTCACTCACGGCACGTGCGCAGCCGCGCGCATTGTTCATGGGATTGTTGTTGCTGTCGCTCGCAGCCTGGTTCGGTCAGTCGCATTATCTTGCGCCGCAGTTCTGGTATTCCGAAGCAGACGCTGCAGGCGCCGCGGATTTCGAGCCCACATTCGCGCAACGTCAGCAGATCGAATCGGTTCTCTACGCGCAGACCGATCTCATCGATTCGGCCGTCGATGCGATGGACCGACCGGACGATCTCGCGGTGGCCGGTTTCTTCATCGGATTTGCGGGTGTCGGCGAGCAGCGCGTATTTGCGGGTGAGATCGATCTTGCCCAAAAAGCGATCGGCAGCAAATTCGGCACGAGCCCGCGCTCCATGGCGCTCGTCAACGATCGACGCGATCTGGCGAGCTATCCGCTGGCCAGCGCGAGCGCCCTGCGCGTCGCACTCGCCGACGTCGCAGCGAAGATGGATCTGGAGAACGACGTGCTGTTCCTGTCGTTGTCCTCGCATGGCTCCGCCGATGGCCTGCTGGCGGTGAGCAATCCCGGTGTTCCGCTCAACGATCTGACGGCAGAAGAACTGGCCGACGCACTCGAAGGCTCGGGCATTCGCTGGCGCGTGATCGTCGTGTCAGCCTGCTATTCGGGCACCTTCATTGAACCCTTACGCAACGAAGACACGATCGTGATCACCGCCGCGGCGGCGGATCGCACGTCCTTCGGCTGTTCCGACGATCGCGATCTCACTTATTTCGGCGAAGCGTTCTATCGCGATGCCCTGCCGGATGCGCCGGATCTGCGGACCGCATTTCAGCGCACGAAGACCTTGATCGCTGAGCGCGAGAAGCGCGAAGCGATCGAGCCGTCCTTTCCGCAGGCCTATTTCGGCGCGGCCCTCGAACGACATCTCAGACTTCTGAACGTGGCTCATTCGCGCGGCGCAAGAGCAGCGCAGCTGCGATGAGCGCGAGCGCACACAACAGAATGACGGGCCAGTTGCCGACGCGCGCATACGGCGTCAGGCCCGTGCGAGGCTGGACGACACCCGTCAGCACGGCAGGTTTGAATCGCGGCAGCGTCGAGGCGACCTCGCCGTCGGCCTGAATGATCGCGGAGATGCCGTCGTTCGCCGCTCGAAGAAGCGGACGCTGCGCCTCCATCGCCCGCATCCGGCTGATCTGCAGATGCTGGGGCGCCGCCGTCGTATCGCCGAACCAGGCATCATTCGTCACGTTGACGAGCAAGGTCGCGTCCTTCAGTGCACTGAGCTGCTCCGCTCCATACGCATCCTCGTAGCAGATCGTCGCCGCGATCTTGTTCGTGCCGACCTTGAGCGCGGGCTGATCGGGTGCGCCCGCCGTGATATCGCTGTAGGGCAGGTTCTGCATCTTCATCCATTCGCGTACGAACGATGGCACGGGGAAGAACTCCCCGAACGGCACCAGCCTGCGCTTGTCGTACCACTGCGGTTCGCGATCGAGCACCAGAAGGGCGTTGCGCACATCGTCCCGGTTTTCCCCGTAACGGAGCATGCCCGTGATGAGCGTCGTGCCTTTCGCGCGCGCCGCATCCCAGATGTACGAAAGAAAAGTCTCGAGTTGATCGGCGGTGTCGGGAATCGCAGCTTCAGGCCAGAGCACGATGTCCTTGCCCAGATGCGGCAACGACAGATCGCGATACAGCCGTACGGTCGAATCGCGATACTCGACATTCCATTTGAGCTCCTGCGGCACGGCGCCCTGCACGATGGCTGCCGTCACGGGACGCCCGGAAGGTTGGCTCCATTCGCGATGCCACAGGAGTGCAGCACTCGCCCAGATCACGATCAGCACTGCCAGCGAAAGCACGCGCTGGCGCGTGACGATCAATGCAGCGATCGCCCCTGCAGACAGCGCACTGAGCAGACTGATGCCATACACGCCACTGATCGGCGCGAAGCCTGCGAGCGGACTGTCGGTCTGCGAGTAGCCGAGCGCGAACCAGGGGAAGCCGCTGAGAAACCAGCCGCGAAACCATTCCAGCAACGTGTACGCGGCCGGATAGATCACCAGCAGATGCAGCAACGCTCCTGCCCCTCCTCGCGCTGCAGGCTGCAGCGGCAACCATCTCGCCAGCGCATATCCCAGCGCCGCCGTGTAGCCGCCGAGAATCGCGACCATGCCCACCATGAGAAAGATCGCGATCCACGCGGGCGCATGCCCGACCTCGTGGATGGTGCTGTAGAGCCAGTATGTTCCCGCCAGGAACAGACCGACGGTGAATACGAATCCCGCACGCCCTGCATCGCGCGGCGTGGGCGCGTGCAACCACACGAGAAACAGATAAGCCGGACACACCAGCGCCAGCGGCCACCATTCGAACGGCGCAAACGCAAGCGCAAGCGCCGCACCGACCGGTGCCGCGAGCCAGATGGCCAGCTTGCTTTCGAGGAACTTCTTCAACCGAGCCACGAAACAGAGCGGCCGCAAGGACCGCAAAAAAGATGAGTCATGTTCGACACGAGGAAGCGAGGCTGAAACACGGCAAGGACGGCGCGTGCCAGAGTGCTCATACCTTGCGTTCTTGCGCTTCTTTGCGGCTTCACCGAAGTCGATTCCTTTTTGCGGTCTTTGCGGCCGTCTTAGTCTTCTTTCGGCACGATGTCCGTCGGTGTCGTCACGCGCAGCAGGTCCAGACGACGGCGGTCGGCGCGCAGCACGCGGAATTCGAGGCCGCCCAGGCTGAACGTTTCGCCGCGTCGAGGCAGGCGGCTCAGGAAATTGATGGCGAGCCCGCCGATGGTGTCGAAGTCTTCGTCGCTGAACGTGGTGCCGAAGTACGAATTGAAGTCTTCGATACGAGTGGTGCCGCGGACGCTGAACTGACGTTCGCCTTCCTTGCGGATGTCGAGCTCGTCCTCCACGTCGTATTCATCGCCGATGTCGCCGACGATCTGCTCGAGCACGTCCTCGATGGTGACGAGACCCGATACGCCGCCGTACTCGTCCACGACGATCGCCATGTGATGATGGCTTGCGCGGAATTCCTTCAACAGCTCGCTCAACCGCTTGCTCTCTGGAATGAAAGCAGCTGGACGCAGCACTTCCTTGATGTCGAAATGATCGCGGCCGCCGTCTGCAAAGTAACGCAGCAGATCTTTCGCGAGCAGGATGCCGACGACCTGGTCGCGATCTTCGCCGATGACCGGATAGCGCGAGTGCCCCGCCTCGATGACCGCGGGCAGAATGTCCTCGGGCGGATCGTCACGGTTGACGATGACCATCTGCGAGCGTGGCACCATGATGTCGCGCACCTGCAGTTCCACGACTTCGAGAACGCCTTGCAGCATCTCGTACGCATCGGAGCTCACGATTCCGCGATCCCTCGCGGCAACCAGCAGGCCATTGAGGTGCTCACGGTCGCGCGGCTCGCTACTGAACGTATCAGTGATTCGCCGCAACCAGCGACCTGTCGGACCGGGTTCCTCAGGCATATGGATTCAGATACCCCAGATTCGCCAAGAGAGTGATTTCACGTGCTTCCATAATGTCGGCGTCTTTGTCGACTTCGTGATCGTATCCTAATAGATGCAGCACGCCGTGCACGACCATGTGTGCCCAGTGCGCCTGCGGGATCTTCGATTGCTCGCGCGCCTCGCGCGCGACGACCGGCGCGCAAATGACCAGATCGCCCAGCGGATACGGGCTATCCGCATCCCCTGCGCCCGATCCGTAGCTTGCGCCATTCAATCCGGATGGAAACGACAGCACATTGGTCGGCTTGTCCTTGCCGCGCCAGGCGCGATTCAGACGTCGGCTCTCGGCGGCACCGACGATGCGAATGCTGATCGCAGCCCCCTCGCGCAGCGATCGACGCAGCGCAGTGGTGACCGGCTTGATGCCGAAGGCTGATTGCGCCCATCGGCGCAGGGCTGCCGGGTGCGGCACACCGCGCCGGGCCGTTGCGAACTGGACGGAGACATCGCACCGCGGTGTCTCGCGGAGATGGATGGACGAGGACGAACTCGATCGCGGCATGTGGAAGGCAGGCTCACTCCGGCCTGTCGGCGGGCGCTCCTTCGCTCGATCCGTTATTGGTGCTCTGATCGTTGTCGTCACGGGTGTTATTGCCCTGACGATCCGGCACGCGTTCGTAGGCTTCGACGATTCGCTGTACCAGCGGATGCCGCACGACGTCTCGCGATGTGAAATAGGAGAACGCGACGCCCTGCACGCCCGGCAAAACCTTCATCGCGTTACGCAGTCCGGACATCTGCTGCTTCGGCAGATCGGTCTGCGTGATGTCGCCCGTCACTACCGCCTTCGAGCCGAAGCCCAGACGTGTCAGAAACATCTTCATCTGTTCGACGGTCGTGTTCTGTGCTTCGTCCAGGATGATGAACGAATCGTTCAATGAGCGGCCGCGCATGAATGCCAGCGGCGCCACTTCGATCACCTGGCGCTCGATTGCACGCGCCACCCGGTCGAAGCCCATCATTTCATAAAGCGCGTCGTACATCGGTCGCAGATACGGATCGACTTTCTGCGCCAGATCGCCCGGCAGGAAGCCGAGACGCTCACCGGCTTCGACCGCGGGACGCACGAGGATGATCCGCCGCACTCTCTCTGACTGCAGCGCCTCGACGGCACAAGCGACTGCGAGGAACGTCTTGCCCGTACCCGCAGGCCCGATACCGAACGTCAGATCGCAGGTGTGAATGTTGTGAAGATACTGGCGCTGATTCGGACCGCGACCGCGAATACCACCGCGCTGCGTATGAATGGCCTGATCTTCGATGCGCGGCGTGAGCGTCGCGGCTTCCACTGTCTCCATTCCGGATTCCTGCAAAGCCAGGTGCACACGATCCGGCGTCAACGACTCGCTCGCAGACAGATCGAACAACCGCTTCAACACATTCTGCGCGCGCTCAGCGGCCGCCGCCGGCCCCGAGACCTCCACCCAACCGCCGCGTCGGCGCACATTGACACCCAACCGCTGCTCGACATGCCGCAGGTTCTCGTCCATGGGACCGACGAAGTTCGCCAGGCGTGCGTTATCGACAGGTTCGAACGCGAGATCGCGGGTTTCTATAGGAGTGCTCAAGAGAAGATTTCCACGGGGGACACCGGGAACGTGGGGGTCGAACAAAAAAATGAAACAGCCATGAACTCAGCGGATCTGTCGCACAACGTGATCGTGGTCAGACGATGGCAGAAATCTTGGGTTGCTCATCCCGGCGCTCCCCGTGTGCCCCGTGGAGTTCCGTATTCTCGACCAAACGGCCGCGCAGGGAATTGCTCAGCGCTTCTGTGATCAGCACATCGGCGAACTGGCCGATCAACGCGTGCGGCGCATCAAAGTTCACCCAGCGCATGTTTTCAGTACGTCCGGCGAGCTGTCGTGAATCCTTCTTCGAGGGACGCTCGATCAACACGCGCTGAACGGTGCCGACCATGCGTCGGCTGATCTCCATCGCATGAGCGTTGATGCGCTCCTGCAGGATCTGCAGGCGCTGCGCTTTCTCTTCATGAGTCACATCGTCGGGCAACGACGAGGCCGGCGTGCCGGGACGGCGGCTGTAGATGAAACTGAAGGACTGATCGAAGCCGACATCGGCGATCAGATTCATGGTCGCCTCGAAATCGCGATCCGTTTCGCCGGGAAAGCCCACGATGAAATCGGACGAGATGCTGATGTCGGGCCGCACTGCGCGCAGCTTGCGGATCTTCTGCTTGTATTCGAGCGCGGTGTAGCCGCGCTTCATCGCCATCAGGATGCGATCGGAACCGGCCTGCACGGGCAGATGCAGATAGTTTGCAAGCTGCGGCACATCGCGATACGCCTCGATGAGCGCGTCGCTGAATTCCACCGGGTGCGAGGTCGTGAATCGGATGCGATCGATCCCGTCGATCTCCGCCACGCAATAGATGAGCGTCGCGAGATCGCACAGCGTGCCGTCGTCCATCGGGCCTCGATAGGCATTGACGTTCTGGCCGAGCAGATTCACTTCGCGAACGCCTTGCGCTGCGAGCTCGCGAATCTCCGCCATTACTGCATCGAACGGACGGCTGACTTCCTCGCCTCGCGTATAGGGCACGACACAGAAGGAGCAATACTTGCTGCAGCCTTCCATGATCGAGACGAAAGCCGTCGGACCTTCGGCGCGTGGCTGCGGCAGATGATCGAACTTTTCGATTTCAGGGAAGGAGATATCGACGACCGAGCGGCCCTTCGATTTCGCCTCGCTGATCATCTCCGGCAGGCGATGAAGCGTCTGCGGACCGAACACGAGATCCACGTAAGGCGCCCGGCGAGTGATGCCCTCGCCTTCCTGACTTGCGACGCAGCCACCCACGCCGATGATCAGCCCGGGCCGGGACTGCTTGAGCTGCTTCCAGGTGCCCAACTGCGAGAACACCTTCTCCTGTGCCTTCTCGCGAATCGAGCAGGTGTTCAGCAGGATCAGGTCCGCCTGAGCCGGGTCCTCCGTGGGTTCATAGCCGCCAGCCACCCTGAGCACATCCACCATCTTGGCGGAGTCGTACTCATTCATCTGGCAACCGTAGGTGCGGATGTAAACGAAGGGCATGGCTGGAGGTCGAACGCGGGGCGCGTAGGATACTGAAGAAAGGCCGTGGGCTGTAGGCTGTGGGCTGTAGGCAGGAAAAACAAGAGCTTAGCGGAGACCTCCCGTCTCTGTCCTAGAGCCTACAGCCTACTCACCTACAGCCTTAGAACGGAATATCGTCGTCGAAGCCGCCGTCATCAGCCGGAGGACTTCTGTCCTCTGCCGGTGCTTGCTGCCGGGACTGTGGGCGCTCTCGCTCGCCGCCGCCCGAGGGGCCTCCAGAACCGCCTGCCGCGCCGCCACGACCGCCCAGCATCTGCATCTGGTCGGCGATGATCTCGGTCGTATAGCGATCCTTGCCTTCCTTGTCCTGCCATTTGCGGGTGCGCAGTTTGCCTTCGACGTACACCTGCGAGCCTTTGCGCAGGTATTCGGCGGCGATCTCGCCCAATTTGTCGTAGAGGACGATGGAGTGCCATTCGGTGCGCTCCTGCTGATCGCCCGTCTGGCGGTCTTTCCAGGATTCGCTGGTCGCGATACGGATGTTGGTCACCGCCTTGCCGCTCGGCATATAGCGTGTGTCCGGATCTGCGCCCAGATTGCCCACGAGAATGACTTTGTTGATGCCACGAGCCATGAGAACGCCCCAATCCCGAAAACGAGGGCGCACATTCTAGACGGCCCGACGAGGCCGGCACGAAAAATAATTCGAATGCTCGCGAGATTCATTCCTGAAGATTCCGGGGTGCCGTGCGATGGGTCCTCGAGCCGTCGCTGGACGATTGGAGGCACCGGACGCGCAGTGCCCGCTCTTGGGCCTGGGCGCTTTGCCCCCACCTCTTTGCTCCCCGTATAGTGGCCGATCCTCGGTTCACGGACCTGAGCACTCGAAAGTCCATGTCGTCATCCATCGTCATTCGCGGCGCGCGCACCCACAACCTGCGCAGCGTCGATCTGGAGCTGCCACGCGATCGGCTGATCGTGTTCACGGGCCTGTCGGGCTCGGGCAAATCCTCGCTGGCGTTCGACACGATCTATGCCGAGGGGCAGCGTCGCTACGTCGAATCCCTGTCTGCCTATGCGCGGCAATTCCTGTCGATGATGGAAAAGCCCGAAGTCGAGCTCATCGAAGGCCTGTCGCCGGCGATCGCGATCGAGCAGAAATCCACTTCGCACAATCCGCGCTCGACCGTCGGCACGGTCACCGAAATCTACGATCACCTGCGACTGCTGTTCGCGCGTGTCGGCGTTCCGCGGTGCCCCGATCATGGCGTGGAGCTCGCGGCTCAGACCGTGAGCCAGATGGTGGATCAGGTACTGCGCTTACCCGAGGGCACGCCGCTCATGCTGATCGCGCCGATGATCGACGCACGCAAAGGCGAGCACCTGCAGGTCATGGAAGCGTTGCGCGGACAGGGATTCGTGCGCGCTCGCATCGACGGCGCGGTGATGGAGCTCGATCCGCTGCCCAAGCTCGACAACAAGCGCAAGCACACCATCGAGGCCGTCGTGGATCGCGTGAAGGTGCGGCCCGATATCGGTCAGCGTCTGGCCGAGAGCTTCGAGACTGCGCTGCGACTATCCGACGGCACCGCCCGTATCGCATTCATGGACGATCCTAAACGCGAGGAGCTCGTGTTCTCCGACCGCTTCGCCTGCACGATCTGCGGCTACAGCATCGCAGAGCTCGAGCCGCGACTGTTCTCGTTCAACAATCCGGCCGGCGCCTGCCCGACGTGTACGGGACTCGGCGTCCAGCAATTCTTCGACCCCGCACGCGTGGTTCATCATCCCGACCTGTCGCTCGCGGGCGGTGCAATCCGCGGCTGGGATCGCCGCAACGCGTACTACTTTGCGTTGATTCAATCGCTCGCCCGGCAATACAAGTTCGATATCGAGACGCCATGGAAGGAGCTTTCCGCGAAACATCGGAAGCTCGTCCTGAACGGCAGCGGCGATGAGAAGATCGAATTTCGCTACGTCGACGCCAAAGGTGGCACGACCAAGCGCTCGCACAAATGGGAAGGCGTGATTCCGAATCTCGAACGGCGTTATCGCGAAACCGAATCGGTCGCCGTGCGCGAAGAGCTGTCGAAGTATCTGAGCAACCAGCCCTGCCCCGACTGCAAAGGCACTCGTCTCAATCGAGCCGCGCGTAATGTGTTCGTCGCAGACCGCACGCTGCCCGATCTGACGAGCATGTCGGTCGGCGATGCCATGCGCTTCAGCACGAACCTGTCGATCGAAGGCTGGCGCGGCGAAGTGGCAGACAAGATCGTGAAGGAAGTCGGCGAACGTCTGCGTTTTCTATGCGACGTGGGCCTCGACTATCTGACCCTCGATCGCAGCGCCGAGACACTGTCAGGCGGCGAGGCTCAGCGCATTCGGCTCGCAAGTCAGATCGGCTCGGGACTCGTCGGCGTGATGTACATCCTCGATGAGCCCTCCATCGGGCTGCATCAGCGTGACAACGAACGTTTGCTGCTGACGCTCAATCGTCTGCGCGATCTGGGTAACACGGTGATCGTGGTCGAGCACGATGAAGATGCGATTCGCCACGCCGATCATGTGGTGGATCTGGGACCCGGCGCCGGCGTGCACGGCGGTCAGGTGATCGCACAAGGCACACCTGAAGAAGTTGCCTCGAATCCGAAGTCGCTCACCGGCCAATATCTGTCCGGCGCACGAGAGATCGCCGTGCCCTCGGTGCGCACGCCGAAGCAAGACCGGTACCTGCGCATCGTGAATGCGCGCGGCAACAATCTCAAAGGTGTGACCGTCGACATTCCGCTGGGCCTCATGACCTGCGTGACCGGCGTATCGGGCTCGGGCAAGTCGACCCTGATCAACGACACGCTGTATAAGGTGGTTGCACGACAGCTCAACGATGCATCGACCGATCCGGCCCCGAACGACGGCGTCGAAGGCCTCGATGAGATCGACCGCGTCATCGACATCGATCAAAGTCCGATCGGACGCACGCCGCGATCGAATCCTGCGACCTACACGGGCCTGTTCACACCGATCCGCGAGATCTTCGCCGGAGTTCCGGAGGCACGTGCGCGCGGTTACGAAGCCGGCCGCTTCAGCTTCAACGTGAAGGGTGGCCGTTGCGAAGCCTGTCAGGGCGACGGCGTCATCAAGGTCGAGATGCACTTTCTGCCCGACATCTACGTGCCGTGCGATGTGTGCAAGGGCAAGCGCTACAACCGCGAAACGCTCGAGATCCGCTACAAGGGCAAGAACATCAGCGAAGTGCTCGAGATGACGGTCGAGGATGCGCTCGCCTTCTTCAAGCACGTACCGACGCTCGAGCCCAAGCTGCAGACGCTGGTCGACGTCGGCCTCTCCTACATTCGGCTAGGTCAGAACGCGACCACGCTGTCCGGCGGCGAAGCGCAGCGCGTGAAGCTCGCAAAAGAACTGTCGAAGCGCTCGACTGGCCGCACGCTCTATATTCTCGATGAGCCCACGACCGGCCTGCATTTCTACGACATCGAGCAGCTCCTCGCCGTCCTGCAGCGCCTGCGCAACGAAGGCAACACCGTCGTGATCATCGAGCACAATCTGGATGTGATCAAAACAGCGGACTGGATCGTCGACCTCGGTCCCGAGGGCGGCTCCGGTGGCGGCACGATCGTGGGCATCGGCACCCCCGAACAGATCGCACGCATTCCCGAGTCGTACACGGGACGATTCCTCGCGCCGATCCTGGAGCGCGCTCGGAAGCCGTCTACTCGTAAGCGGGCCTGAGAGCCAAAGATTTCACATAGAGAGCACAGAGCACACAGAGAAGGAGAACAGGAATCTCCACGGGATCACAGCGACACGGGGATCTTGCTTGAATCGTCGCATGCGAGTGAGTCAGACCTTTGACTGATCTCTCAACTGCACGCTCTTCACCCTGTGCTCCCCGTGTACCCCGTGGAGAATCTTTCTTTGGAATCCTACCTCATGGGTTCCAACTCTTCGGAGTTCCATGGCTGATCGCGATTCGCAACGACACTGCGGATCTGCCGAACGGTTTGCGGTGAGACCGGCGATGCCTCGTTGCCCCAAGAGCGGCGCACATAGGTGAGGATCGCGGAGAGGGTCGCATCGTCCAGCGATGCTAGGCTGGGCATCGCAAGCTCGTCCGCTTTGCCGTTGAGGACGATGCGTACCAACGCCTCGGGCGATCCGTTCACCCAGCGCGAGCCGGCGAGCGCGGGCGCCAATCCCTGCATGCCCTGCCCTTCGGATTGATGGCACGCGGCACAGACGGCGAAGTCCCGGCTGCCGCGTTCGTACCAGGTGCGCTCTTCGGGTTTCAGAGAAGCGAGCAACTGTTCCTTGTCGACTGCCTGACCCCGCCAACGGATCGACTTCACGAGCTGTGCTGCACGCTGCGCTTCGGGCGTCTTGCCGCGAGAGAACTCGATCAGCGGCTTGGGCTCGCTTGCAATGAACGTGGGTCGCGCTTCGCCTCGATCGGTGCGCGCAATCGTGCGATCGACACCATCGAGCACGCTCGTTCTAACCCAGGCCGATGTGTCCGATGCCTGCAGTCGCGAGAGCAATGCATCTGATTGAGCGGCATCCCCCGACTGCAGAACGGTGGCGACCGTAACAGCCAGCACGGGAGCGAGCGCGTCCGTGTCTTCCTGCGCCGTCATCAGCCGCAGCGCGAATGGCATTTCACGACCGCTCAAACTGCTCACGATCGCATCGGGCATGTACGCCTGAGTACCTGCACGCCGCGCCAGCTCGAAGAGCGCGGCGTCTGCGTGCGATGCAGGCGCTGCGCCCAAGGACAATGCCGCCTGTTGCTGAAATACGAGTTCATCGCGATGCGCACGATCCATGATGGCATTCACGGCACGCTCGCCGTCCTTCATGAAGGACTCTGCCAGCCGCGCACCGAGCGCTGCGACGCGAGGCTCGGGATCTTTCAGCGCCGCATCGACCACCTCCCAGTTCACCGCATCGATTCCTTCAAGCGTCCAGAGCGCGTGCGCGCGCGTGGTCTCCTGCGTAGAACGAATCGCGAGTTGCCGTAGTGCTGGCGCCACCCGTGCATCGTGCTTTTCCACGAGCAGACGTTGCGCCGTGTCGCGCACCCAGGCATCGCGATGCTCCAACGCGGCGACGAGTTGCGCGAGCGAAGCCTTGGCGAGATTGGGCGGCTCCTTGCGCTGCGCCTGCTGCGGCAGGATGCGATAGATGCGTCCCATGCCGAGCGGCGCCTCGAGCCCGCGCTCCTTGATCTGATTACGAAGATACGTCGTGAGAAAGATCCGATGCTGGATCACGCCGCGATACATATCGACGACATACAGCGATCCATCGGGTGCGTTGTACAGATTGACGGGACGAAAACGCTCGTCGGTCGATGTGATGAACTCGCCCATCGCATAGGCATTGCGAACGCGCGGTATACCTGCGCGGTCTTCGATGACGAGGCGCTTGATCAGATTCCCCGCCGGTTCGCAGATGAATGCATCGCCGTAAAAGCTGCGTGGGAACAATGAGCCGCGATAGATAACCGGCCCGCTCGCAGCCGTGAGAATCGGCAACGTGCCGTCCTCGCGCAGGATTTGATAGCCGCGATTCACGCCCGTCGTGACACGACCGGGCCAGACGGAGATCTCATTGGAACGAGCGAGCTGAACGCTCGCACCCTGCGGATTGGGCAGATGGCGATTGCGACGCAGATACTCGGCCGGCAGCACATCGGTGTAGAGCGCCACACTGTTGTTGTTGAAGTAGAGCTGGCCGAAATCGTCCTGCGTGATACCCCACTGTCCGCGAAAGCTCGTGGACTCGCGATCCCACCGGCCTTGTCGATAACGAAATCGCACCGTGTGATTCGCACTGTAGATCCAGTTATCCATCGCCCACATGAGCCCATTGGAACTGTGCTCGGGATTCGATGGATTGCCGTAATCGTTCGCGACCAGCTGACGTTCGTCCGCCTTGCCATCGCCGTTCTTGTCTCTGAGGAACCAGAGATTCGGCGGCTCTGCGACGAGTACACCGTCCGCGACGAGCGCGATTGCACGCGGCAGGACGAAGCCGCCTGCGAATTCCGTGCGCTTGTCCATGCGGCCATCGCCGTCGGTGTCTTCGAGATACGCGATGCTGCCGATCGGCGCGTCCTCGCCCGTGCCTTCGGCGTTCGGCATGAATGCACGCATCTCGACGACCCACAGGCGACCGTCGGGCCCGAACGCCAGGGCCACCGGATCGAACACCTGCGGTTCGCTGGCCACCAGCTCCGCGCGAAATCCGGGAGCAAGGCGCAGGGACTTCAACGCGTCGGCGGGACTGCGCGGATCGGCTGCAGGCACCTGCAGATGCGAGGGCGGCGGTGGCTGCGCCTCACCCGGACGGTCCCCGCTCTGAGCGAATGCGAGGCTCACGCTCAGCAACGCGGAAAGGGCAAGAACGTTCGAAAGGAAAGCAGCCATCGAAATTTCTCAAAGGCGCCACACGCGAAGCAGCAGACTCTAACGCAGCACACGCTGGACCGGGATCAGACGAAGGCAGGGCCCGCAGCGTCGATTGCGACGTTAATTTGCGTTTTGCACCACCGGCTGCTTCGATCGCCACTGCATTTCCGGCAGCGGCAGCTGCCGAACTCAGGGAACTCGATTGAGTCAGAGCTTCCTTAGGGTCAACGCCGACACTCGAGGAAGCCATCGATGAACGAATCGTCCAACCCTCTAGCACTTTGCTCTTTCAGCGGCGGCAAAGACTCGTGCCTTGCCCTGTGGCGCGCGATCCAGCAAGGCTATTGGGTGCGCACGCTGCTCGTGATGTTCGAAGAGTCCGGCGAGCGCAGCCGCTCGCATGCCATTCCACTGAATCTGATCGAAGCCCAGGCGCGTGCGCTCGGCTGCGCGCTGGTCGTGCGCAACGCTTCATGGAAGAACTACGAAGCCGTATTCACCGCTGCGCTGCGCGAGCTGCGTTCAGCGGATCACACCCACGCCATTTTCGGCGACATCGATCTGCAAGCTCACCGGGATTGGGAGGAGAAAGTCTGCGCCGCTGCCGACGTCACCCCTGTACTGCCGCTTTGGCACCGGGACCGCCGCCAGCTGGCGCGCGAAGTGCTCGAAAGCGGCTTTCGCGCCCGCGTGGTCTGTACCGATTCACGCTATCTGCCCGATGAGTTCTGCGGCCGCGAGTACGACGCACAATTCATCGCCGACCTGCCCTCGAGCGTCGATGCCTGCGGCGAGAACGGCGAATTCCACACCTTCGTCTTCGACGGCCCCTGCTTCAACCATCCCGTCGCGCATAGAGTCGACGGCTTCGACGACTACACGGCTCCAGCTGAATTTGGCGGGGTGCGGTATCGGTTTGCTCGGTTGGTCGCGTGAAGAGGAGGATCTCCACGGGGGACCATGGGGCAGCACCGGGTAAGAAACATTTCAGGCGAAGCGCTGATCCTGGCCCCAGCTTCGGCGGCAAGAATTCGCGCGGTTGAAGTCGAACGCAATGCCGGACTCATGCGACAGGCCCTTCGTTTCAGAAAGATCCGCTCCTATGTGACCCCGTGCACCCGATGGAGATTTTCTCTCTTTCCGAACTCCAAAGAACTCCTTGACCTCTGTGTGAGATCTTGTCTTGGGATGCAATGGACTCCTGCCTGCGCAGGAGTGACCGAGTGATGAGTCAGCTGCGAATGAATCAAGGTCGCCGACGCCGACCCGCAGCCTGTTAACCCAGTGTTCCCCGTGTACTCCGTGGAGATCTTCTCTCTTCTCCAAACTTCGAGGACTTTGTGTTCTCTGCGTGAGATCTGGTCTTAGGACCGAATGGACTCCTGCCTGCGCAGGAGTGACCGAGTGGTGAGTCAGCTGCGAATGAATCAAGGTCGCCGACGCCGACCCGCAGCCTGTTAACCCAGTGTTCCCCGTGTACCCCGTGGAGATCTTGTCTCTTCTCCAAACTCCGAAGACTCTGTGTTCTCTGTGTGAGATCTGGTCTTAGGACCGAACGGACTTCTGCCTGCGCAGGAGTGACCGAGTGGTGCGTCAGCTGCGAATGAATCAAGGTCGCTGACGCCGACCCGCAGCCTGTTAACCCAGTGCTCCCCGTGTACTCCCCGTGGAGATCTTGTCTCTTCTCCGAACTCCAAGAACTCTGTGTTCTCTGTGTGAAACTTCTTCGAGTTCAACGCCGAGCAGGCAAATCCTTCGAATTGAAGAACTGCCGCACTTCGCCGTGCGCGACCGACTCACGGAATCTGCCGCCGGTGAACTGCGAAACGACTGAGCGCCAGAAGGACACTGCGGGTTTGTTATAGAGGAACTCGCTGACCTCCCAGGCGCCGGCGAAGCGGCTGAAGATCAGATGTGCTGCGTCGCGGCCGACGCCGAGACGACGTGCGCTGGGGAGAATGTAGAACTCGGCCATGCGGAAATCGACCGTATTGCGCACATGACGCGGCGGACGACTGACGAGCGCAAACCCGGCGGGATGCTCGTTCTTCAACAACAACAGGGGATGGGAACTATCGTCGGCAAACCAGCGAGCCATCAGTTCGGGCTCGCGCTCGCCGTAGGGACCGACCGCGGGGAACAGGCCGGTGTTCATGCTCAGTTGCGAGAGATCTTCCAGATACGCGGTGTAGTTGTTCTGGATCCAGGTGCGATCAGCCAAGGAGTGCTGCGCGTCGCGGATACTGACTGGCATTTCGTTTCGGTGCTTTCCGTACCGCCTCCATCGATCGGAGGAAGACCGGGCAGCGAAAGCTGCCCGGCCCACTTTTCCGCAGCAGATTACTGAGCGGGCGGCGTCTCGGACGGAGCAGCGGCGTCGCCAGCAGGAGCACCCTCGGTCGGAGCAGCAGCATCAGCCGGAGGAGTCGCTTCAGCGGCAGGAGCTTCGGCAGGAGCAGGAGCTTCGGCAGCAGGCGCTGCGTCTGCAGGAGCTGCCTCTTCCTTCTTGGCGCAAGCAGCAAGCGACAGCGACAGCGCAATAGCAGCGAGAATCATTTTTGTGTTCATGTGATCTAGCACCCCAGTGGTTATGAGCGGGCAAGCCCGGTTCGTGTACAGAAGCATCGCCAGATGCGAATTCTCTGTGCGATTGCGCGCGCGATCATAAGGGGTTTCTGCCGCTATTTGAATCTCCGCAGCGTGCGCGTCGCTAACAAAAGACAATGTTTTTCAGCGCGTTGACGAAACGTTGACAATCACGCATCGTGATTTGCATTCATGCAGTGAACATCAAACCCGCTCGCACGCATCGTCGAGCACGCAACTGAAGCGATGTTCATGTTCATCGGATCATGTTCGACACAGGGATGCTGCACAATCTGCTTCATCAGGCGCGCTTACATTTCCCGGAGCTTCCATGCCCACTCACACATCAACGCTCGCTTACTCGTATGAAGAACATCTGCGTACGCTGCGCTCGCGCACGGATGAGGCGCTGAGCATTGCAGGATTCGATTCGCTCGCCATCCACTCGGGACGTCTGTGGATGCAATTCCTGGATGACCAACCGTATCCATTCAAGGTGAACCCGCACTTCAAAGCGTGGGTGCCGCTGCTGGATGCACCCGACTGCTGGATTCTGTACACACCCGGCAAGCGGCCACGGTTACTGTTTCTGCAACCTGATGACTACTGGCATCGGCCTCCTGCGATGCCCACCGACTACTGGACAGAGCATTTCGAAATCGTCGTCATGCGCGATGCGAGCGAAGCACGCGCTCACATCGTCAAGGTAAGCAACTGCGCTCTGATTGGAGAATGGCAGGCGGACTACACCGAATGGGGAATCGCCGCCGGCAATCCGAACGTGCTGCTGGATCGATTGCATTACCCGCGGGCGCGCAAGACGGCATACGAGCTCGAGTGCATGCGTGCGGCTTCCGTACGCGCGGTGCGCGGCCATCGCGCAGCGCAGGACGCGTTCATGTCCGGCGCGAGCGAGTTCGAGATTCAACTCGCATACCTGCGTGCGACCGAACATGGCGAGAACGATCTGCCCTACCCCAACATCGTTGCGCTGAACCAGAACTGCGCCATCCTCCACTATCAGCATCAGGACGTGGCGCGACCGCCGCAGCGACGATCATTTCTCATCGATGCCGGAGCGCAAGTTGCGGGCTATGCGAGCGATGTGACGCGCACGTACTCCGCCGCGGATGACGAATTCGCAGCGCTCATCCGGGGCATGGATGCATTGCAGCTCGAGTTGTGCAACGAGGTCACACAGGGTGTGGACTACGCGAGCATTCATCTGAGTGCGCACCGACGCATTGCAGGCCTGCTGCGCGAGTCGGGGATCATCAAAGCCTCTCCCGATGCGGCGGTCGAATCGGGACTCTCCAGCGTTTTCTTCCCGCATGGCGTGGGCCATCTGTTGGGACTTCAGGTTCACGACGTCGCGGGCTTTACGATCAGCGCCGAAGGCAAACAGAAAGCCCGCCCGCCGGGACATCCTTATCTGCGACTCACACGTACACTCGAGCCGGGCTTCGTGGTCACGATCGAGCCGGGACTGTATTTGATCGAGTCGCTGCTGAACGCTGCGCGCTCAGCAAGTTTTGCAGGCGACATTCAATGGGCACAGGTCGAGCGGCTCAAGCCCTTTGGCGGAATCCGCATCGAGGACGACGTCGCCTGCACCGAAGGCGCGCCGGAAAATCTGACCAGGACGGCATTCAACGCGACCGCGTGAATGCAAGTCTTGGTCATCCCGCGCAGGCGAGGATCCATTTCGTATCTGCGCGAAGGTGAAGCGACAGATTCCAGATGGATTCCTGCCTTCGCAGGAATGACAGATTCTGCGATGAACGACGAACGGTGAGCACTGAAGGACTCGCCCAAGCGATCCGGGATCGCTTGGGCGATTGAGCGCAGCGATGCGTCAGCGCTGCTGTTGTTTCAGCAGGTCGCGAATCTCTTCCAGCAGCACCTGCTCGCGCGGGGGCGCAGGCGGCGCAGTCGGCTTGGCTTCCTCTTTACGACGCAGCCGATTGATCAGCTTCACCATCATGAAGATCGCGAATGCAACGATGACGAAATCGAAGAGTGCCTGCAGGAACACGCCATAACGAACCGTGACCGCTTCCGCACCTTCCTTGATCGCAGGCAGCGTTACTGCGAGTTGCGTGAAGTCGACGCCGCCGATGAGATAGCCCAGAGGAGGCGTCACGACATCGCTGACCAAAGAGCTGACGATCTTGCCGAACGCTGCGCCGATGATGATACCGACGGCCATGTCGACCACGTTGCCCTTGACTGCAAACTCACGAAATTCTTTGACGATGCTCACTGGGATCTCCGGACAGGCAGTTGATTTTAATCGCTAGGCGCTAGGCTCTAGGCTGTAGGCTCCTGGTGGGAAAAGATGCCCGCGAGCAACGCTCGCACCGTCCGCCCGCACGAACGGTCAGGGACGCTTCGTTTTCTACCTTCAGCCTACAGCCCGCAACCTACAGCTCTTACGTCAGTCTGTTGAGACCATTGTAAGCGGCGACACGATAGGCCTCCGCCATTGTCGGATAGTTGAAGGTGGTGTTCGTGAAGTAGCGGACGCTGTTGAGATCGGGACAGGCCATGACAGCCTGGCCGATGTGAACGATCTCCGAAGCGCCATCGCCGAAGCAATGCACGCCCAGAACAGCCAGGGTTTCCGCGTGGAAGATGATCTTGAGCATGCCGACGCGCTCATCCGTCATCTGGGCCCGGGCGAGATTCTTGAAAGCGCAGTGCCCCACTTCATAGGGCACCTTCTGTTCCTGCAGCTCGCGCTCGGTACGCCCGATCGATGAGATCTCGGGAATCGTGTAGATGCCGCTTGGAATCATCTCGAGCCGATGATCGGGGATCTGGGGATCGAGAATGTGCTGCACGGCATGCGATCCCTGTACGTACGCTGCGCTTGCGAGTGCCGGCGGACCGGCGATATCGCCAACGGCATAGATGTGCGGGACGCCGGTCTGGTAGTGACCGTTCACTGCGATCTGTCCGCGCGAGTTGCTCTTCAGGCCAACGCGCTCGAGGTGCAGCTGCTGAGAGTTGCCGGTGCGTCCGTTGGCCCATAGCAGCAGATCCGACTTGATCTTGCGACCGGACTCCAGGTGCAGCACGACGTCGCGCTCGCGCGCTTCCAACGCCTTGAACTGCTCGTTGTGGCGAATGACACAGCCCTGCTCGCGCATGTGATAGGAGAGCGCTTCGGCGATTTCATCGTCCAGGAACGACAGCAGGCGGTCCTGAGTATTGACCAGCGTCACCTTGCAGCCGAGATTGATGAAGATCGAGGCGTACTCGCAACCGATCACGCCTGCGCCATAGATGGTCACATTGAAGGGCTGTGCGGGGTATCTGAGGATGGAATCGCTGTCGCGCACATGCTCGTGCGTAAAGTCCACTTCCGGCGGATGATAGGGACGCGAGCCCGAGGCGATGATGATGTGATCGCCCGACAGGAGCTGCGGCTTGCCGGCGGAAGGCAGAACTTCGATCGTGTGCGCGTCGATGAACGAGGCTTCTCCAGAGAAGACCGGGACGCGGTTGCGCTCGTAGAACCGCCGACGGCTGGCGGTTTGCGATTCCACCACTTTGGTCGCAGTTGCAAGCAGCTGAGGATAAGTCAACGGAGCCGGAGTGCGCAGCTCCTTCAGAATCGGATTGCGTCGCACGTCATGCAGGATCTTCACCGCATGACGTAGCGCTTTGCTCGGGATCGTGCCCCAGTGCGTACAGCCACCGCCAACCTCGAAGTAGCGTTCGACGATGGCGACTCGTTTGTGATTCTTCGCCGCCATCATTGCAGCCCCCTCTCCGGCGGGACCGCTACCAATTACCAATACGTCAAAGTGTTCCACTCAAGTCGTCCGTTGCAAATGCGGCGTTCAGGCTACACACCACTTTCGAACTCCTGCAGTGCAGATCGTATCGCATCGCAGAATCAAGATGTACGCCGCAAAGATAGCAGGGTTCGATGATGTTGTTGTGAGGCTTTCCGCGTGTCGGACGAACCGTCGTATTTCTGCCAATACGGCTTTCACCGGCAAACCAAAATCAGTACCCTTCCGCGCATCAACCGACAGCGCGCGACCCACATAACAAATGCTCGCTACTCGGTGAGTTTGCCTCGCCTAGGGACCAACCAAGGGGGAATCATGGCTACTTCGAATGCAGCTCTGCGCCACGCTGTGGTCGCAGCTCTCACGCTTTCCTGTGTCTCGGGATTACCCGCCTTCGCACAGACGACGAGCGACACGAATGAAGATCGCACGATCGAAAGCATCATCGTCACGGCGCAGAAGCGCGAGCAGAGTCTGCAGGATGTACCGATCGTAGTGACCGCGGTATCCGAGCAACTGCTGAAGGACACGGGCGTACGCGACATCAAGGACCTCACGATCCTGACGCCCGGCCTGCTCGTCACCTCGACTTCGAACGAATCCTTCACCACTGCGCGCATTCGCGGCATCGGCACCGTCGGCGACAATGCTGGCCTCGAGTCCTCCGTCGGAATCGTCATCGACGGTGTATACCGCCCGCGCAACGGTGTCGGATTCGGCGATCTGGGCGAGCTGGAGCGGATCGAGGTGTTGAAAGGTCCACAGGGAACGCTCTTCGGCAAGAACACCTCGGCCGGCGTCATCAACGTCGTCAGCAAGAAGCCTCAGTTCGAGTTTGGCTCCGACGTCGCGCTCACTGCCGGCAATTACGGCAACCTCGAGGGCGAAGCATCCATTACGGGTCCTTTCTCGGAGAGCGTTGCCGCTCGACTGTACGTCGCGGCACGTGAACGGGACGGCTTTCTCGACATAGACCGTGGCCCGGGCCCACGCACGGACAGCACAGACAACGATCGCTCCTTCCATACGGTGCGCGGCCAGCTGCTTTTCAAACCTGCGGACTCACTGGACATTCGCTTCATCGGCGATTACTCGAAGCGTGAGGAGAGCTGCTGCGCAGCGCCGCAGATCCTGCTCACCCCCGTGGCGGGCGTTCTCACCGTACTCGAGGCGCTGCAAGCCGGTTCCGTCAGCAATCCCGTGGATCCGTTCGATCGCAAGGCCCACATGAATCGCAGCACCGCGCAGGAAGTCACCGACAAGGGCGCCTCGCTGGAAGTCAACTGGGATCTGAATGCGCTGGGCGGCGCTACGCTGACTTCCGTCAGCGCATGGCGCGACTGGAAGACCATCAACGCACAGGACGCGGATTTCACCACGGTCGACATCCTGTATCGCGACCCGGACGGCGACTTCGCCAACGAGTTCAAGCAGGTCAGCGAGGAAGTCCGTCTGGCTGGCGAAACCGATCGTCTGAGCTGGCTGGTCGGTGCTTTCTACGCCGGCGAGGATCTGGAATCACGCAATCAGCTCATCCTCGGAAACCAGTTCCGTACCTACTACAACGCGCTCTTGCAAGGCGCTGTGAGCTCGCTGCCGGCCAATGCATGGCCGGGCGGCCAGGGTACGCGAGATATATATGAGCAGGACTCTTCGAGCTGGGCCATTTTCACGAACAATAGCGTTCGCCTGACCGACGCGCTCGAACTGACCGTGGGCCTGCGTTATACGAACGAGTCGAAAGATCTCGATACCCAGTATTTCAACGAACATGGCGGCGTCGGATGCTCGATCATCAGAGGCATTCCTGCGTTCGTGAACAACCCCAACGCAGCGACGATCTTCGGCATCGGCTGCGCGACGTTCGACGATCCGATCTACAACAATCTCGCAACGAAACAATCGATCGACGAGAACGAATGGAGCGGCACGGCCAAGCTCGCCTATCGCTTCACCGATCAGGTCATGGCGTACGTTTCGTATGCCCGCGGCTACAAGGCGAGCGGCTTCAACCTGGATCGCGAACGCACGGGTGATTCGCGCATCGCGCCGAACCCGGCAAATCCGAACGCCGCAGCCGTCGACATCGATACGAGCTTCGAGAAGGAGCTGGTCGACTCCTACGAAGTCGGCGTCAAAACCCAATGGGCCAACAATAGCCTTCTGCTGAACGTTGCCGGTTTTTACCAGGACTACACCGACTTCCAGCTCAATACATTCACCGGCATTCAGTTCGTAGTGACCTCGCTGCCGAAGGTGAATTCGCAGGGCGTCGATCTCGACATCGTGTGGTACACGCCGCTCGAGCAACTGAGCATCCAGGGTGGCGTTACGTATGCGGATACGAAGATCAAGGACTTCGGCACCGCAGAAGCCTTCTTCCGACCCGAGCGCAAGAACGATCGTATGTCGTTTGCGCCCGAATGGTCCGGCAGCCTCTCCACCACGTTCGAGCAGCCGATCCGTGACAATCTGCTGATGCGTGCGAATCTCGGTGTGAAGCTCATTTCCGAGTACAACACCGGTTCGAACCTCGATCCTCGCAAGAACCAGGACGCCTATTCGCTGGTGAACGCACGGCTCGGGTTCGGCTCGTCCGATGAGCGCTGGATGATCGAAGCCTGGGCTCAGAATCTCACGGACGAGCAGTATTACCAGGTCGCCTTCGATGCCACGCTGCAGGGCTCCTCCGCCGGTGCGGTTCCGACGAGCACTGTCGCTGCCTTCCTCGGCGCCCCACGCACCTATGGCCTGACGGCGAGGTTCAAGTTCTGAACCTCGCCTCCATCGGCTGATTGTTGAACTCGCAGGTCACTTCAATCATTTCGTCAGGTCACACCATGAACATCAAATCGTCGCTCTTGCCCATTGCTCTGGCCGCGATTGTTTTCCTGAGTGCATGTAACGATGAGGGCCGTAAGGCCTCGGTAGTCACCCCGCCCGCATCGCAAGCCCCGAGCTTCAAGCAGGTCGTTGCGTTCGGCGACAGTCTCTCCGATGCGGGCACCTACAATCCGACCACTGCGGATGCCAATCCCGCCAACGACAGCCTCACCGGCCTCACCTTCAGCACGAAGCCCGGCAGCACATGGGTCGTCTATGTGGCCGCGACGTTCGGTCAGACACTGACTCCGAACCAGCAGGTGAACTTTGGCGTCGTCGGCAACGGCGGCAAAGTCACCGAGCTGGGAGGGCTCGACTACGCCGAAGGCGGCGCACGCATCGATATCGACGCACCCAACGGCGGCGTGGTCACGCAGAACATTCCGGGTGTCGGCCCTGTGCCCGTGCAGTTGGCGTCATCGCGTTCGATCAAGACACAGATCGACGACTATCTCGCCGAGCACGGCAACTCGTTCAATGACGATCAGCTCGTGCTCATCCAGGGCGGGGCGAACGACCTTTTCAACTTCCTCGGACAGGTGGCTGCCGATCCCTCGCTGGCTGCCAATGCACCGACAATCGTCGCGACAGTCACGACCTCGATGCTTGCGCAAATCGGCCGCCTGAAGTCCGCGGGCGCCACCCACGTCATCTATGCGAACCTTCCGGACCTGGGCAAGACGCCTCAGTTCAGGACGACGCCGCTGGCCGGGCTCGCCAGTCAGATTTCGACCGCCTACAACACGGGCGTCGTGAATCAGCTGAATGCGTGGGGCGTGCATATCTTCGATACATCGAGCCTGATCAACGAAGTCGTGCAGTCGCCGGGAACTTTCGGGTTCACGAACGCGACGTCGCCCGCGTGCAACAGCTTCACCACGCCGGGAAACCCCGCCACGTTGTCTGCCCTCATCTGCTCACCGACGACGCTCGTGGCGCCCAACGCCGATCTCACGTATGTGTTTGCGGACGGCGTGCATCCCACGGCCCGCGCTCATGCAACGTGGGCTGATCGCGTGACCGCCACCTTCCCCTCGCCCTGATCCCTGCGCTTCGCCAGCAGCCGGTGTCGGCTGCTGGCGTCGTGCCGCGCATTGGTCGCCTCGTCGCGGCGAGCTACCATGCCCCCATGAAAATCCTGACCCCCTGGCTCTTGCTGACGATGCTGTGTGTCTGCGTGCCCGCACGCGCCGAATGGATGCAGCGTGTGGAAGACGGAATCATGGGGACGCGGATCGTGGTCGAGCTCTGGGCCGACGATCGCAAGCAGGGAGAGGCTGCGATCGCGGGTGTACTCGACGAAATGCGCCGCGTCGATCGCGACATGAGCACGTACAAGCCGACCAGCGAGGTGTCGCAGGTCAATGCCAGGGCGGCGAACGGCCCGATGCAGATCAGCGAAGAACTGTTCGATCTGCTCACTCAGGCCGCGGAGTACTCCCGCATCACGGACGGCGCGTTCGATATCACATACGCCAGCGTGGGCTACATGTACGACTATCGTCAGCATGTGAAGCCCGATCAGGCACAGATCGACAAGGCCCTGCCCGCGGTCGACTATCGCCATGTCGTTCTGGATCCGAAAGCGCATACCGTGAAGTTCGCGCAACAGGGCGTGCGTATCGATCTGGGCGGGATCGGTAAAGGCCACGCAGTCGATCGCGGTATCGCCGTTCTGCAGGCGCACGGCATCGCACACGGGCTCGTGACGGCGGGCGGTGACAGCCGCATCATCGGCGATCGCTTTGGCAAGCCCTGGGTGATCGGAATCCGCCATCCCGACCGTAAGGACGAGGTCATCGCTCGCATCCCGCTCGAAGACGCAGCCATCTCCACCTCAGGCGACTACGAGCGCTACTTCGAAGAGGACGGCGTGCGATATCACCACATCATCGATCCGCACACCGGCAAATCGGCACGCAAAGTCCGCAGCGCCACCATCATCGGCCCGACGGCCACTCGCACTGACGGACTATCGAAGACTGCCTTCGTGCTCGGCGCCGAAAAGGCCATCGAGATCTACAACCGCATCGACGGTATCGATGCAATCGTCGTCAAACCGGATGGCACAGTGCTCTACACGAAAGGACTCGAAGCACCTGAAGAGCCGACTGGGAATTGAGTTTTCGGCGTCGTTACGAAGAAGAAGATTTCACACAGAGAGCACAGAGGACACAGAGGGCGAGAAGAGAGAGTGCGTGCATCCGGGCGCCACGCACGAAACCCGTTGCAGTCGCTCCAGCGCAATTTTCAGACTTGCGACTAACGCTTGTGAGTTGTGACAAGCCGGTCTGTGTGTTCGGACCCGTTCGTCGTGAGCTGGCAAGGCTTCATGCTTTCGCGCGAGAAGGAACGGGCCGTGCCATTCGCGTGCCGCACAAGTCAGTCATTCCTGCGAAGGCAGGAATCCATCTGAATGGCAGCCGCGCATCGACGACCTTCGTAACGCGACTGCCGCGGCCAGAATCTCCGCACCGGATACGCTGCAACGTCGGCGGCTTACCTTCGCGCTCAATAAAGGGCGGGAGACGAAATCTCAGGCCTCACCCCGCACAGCCGCTCTTCAATCGCCCATAACGAAAAAGGCCGGGTTGCCCCGGCCTTTCTCACTCATCTCTTCTTCGAAGACTTTTTCTTCGCTGCGGCCTTCTTCTTCGGTGCCGCGGCCTTCTTCTGTGCCTTGGTCTCCGCCTTGGCTGCCTTCGCTTCCTTCTTCTCGGCGGACTTGGCCTTCTTGGCCGCCTTCTCTTCCGCCGACTTGGTCGACTTCTTCTTCAGCGAGGTTTTCTTCTTGGGAGCGGCGGCCTTCTTCGGCGCCTTCTTCTCCGTCTCGCCCGATTCGTCGACCGTAGGAACCGTGTCCTCGGCAACCAGTTCCGGCTGATCCAGCAACTGCATCAACGCCATTGGCGCCGCATCGCCCGGACGCACATCCATGCGCAGGATGCGCGTGTAACCGCCTGGACGCGCCTTGAACCGCGGACCGAGCTCCTCGAACAGCTTCACTACGACTTCCGCATCGCGCAACTGCGCGAACGCACGACGACGATTTGCATCGCTGTCTGCCTTGCCCAGCGTGATGAGCGGTTCGACGATACGGCGCAGTTCCTTCGCCTTCGGCAAGGTCGTACGGATGGTTTCATGGCGCAGCAGCGATGCCGCCATATTGCGGAGCATCGCCCAGCGATGCGGAGCATTGCGGCTGAGCTGACGACCGGAGAGTTGGTGACGCATGTTCTTAGACTCTGGACCCTAGGCTGTAGGCTCCAGGCCCCGAACGCTCTTGCTAGCGCCTGGTGCCTGGTGCCTAGTTGGCTTCTTAAATAATGTCTCGTTCGTCGTCGCGCTTGAGGCTGACCGGTGGCCAGTTATCCAGGCGCATGCCCAGCGACAGACCGTGGCTCTCGAGCACTTCCTTGATCTCGGTGAGCGACTTCTTGCCGAGGTTCGGCGTGCGCAGCAGCTCCACTTCGGTTCGCTGCACGAGATCGCCGATGTAATGGATGTTCTCGGCCTTCAAGCAGTTCGCGCTGCGGACCGTGAGCTCCAGCTCATCGACCGGACGCAGCAGGATCGGATCGAACTGCTGCTCCGCAGTCTTCGCCGCACCCTCGTCCTGACCCTGCAGATCCACGAACACCGACAGCTGATCCTTAAGAATCGAGCCGGCGCGACGGATCGCTTCTTCCGCGTCGATCGTACCGTTGGTTTCGATATCGAGAATCAGCTTGTCCAGATTCGTGCGTTGCTCGACGCGGGCGCTTTCGACGTTGTAGGTCACGCGTCGAATCGGGCTGAACGAGGCATCCAGCTGCAAACGACCGATGGGGCCCGAAGACTCCTCGAACGTTGCACGCTGAATCGCCGGACGATAGCCACGACCCCGCTCGACCTTGAGCATCATGTTGAGCTCACCGGCCTTTGTGAGATTGGCGATGACCAATTCCGGGTTCAGTACCTCGACGTCGTGGTCAAGCTGAATATCGCCAGCGGTAACCGGACCCGGGCCGCGCTTGTGAAGACGCAGCTCGGTCACGTCGCGCGCGTTCAGACGGATCGCGACCTGCTTCAGGTTCAGCAGAATGTCAACGACGTCTTCCTGCACGCCTTCGATGCTGGTGTACTCATGGAGCACGCCGTCGATCTCGACTTCCGTGATCGCACAGCCGGGCATGGAAGACAACAGGACGCGACGCAGTGCGTTGCCCAGAGTGTGGCCGAAGCCACGCTCGAACGGCTCGATCACCACTTTCGCCTGACGGGCGGTGGTGGGCGTCACTTTGACGACACGAGGCTTCAGGAATTCGCCAACGGATGCCTGCATGGAAAATGTACCTGCTTGTGTGCCGATGAATGGCAGTGGCGCCTTAAGGTCGGCGCATCCAAAAGATGCTTCCGGGAGAGTGAGTGCTCCCGGAAGGCTCGCTACTACTTCGAGTACAGTTCGACCACGAGGTTTTCGTTGATCTCCGGCAGGATGTCCCCGCGATCGGGCACCTGCTTGAACGTACCCTGGAACTTCTTCTCGTCGACTTCGACCCACTCCGGGAAGCCAACCTGCGCCTTGATCTGCAGCGCCGACTGAATGCGCAGCTGCTTCTGTGCCTTTTCGCGCACAGTGATCACGTCGCCTGCCTTGCACTGATACGAAGCGATGCTGACAGGCTCGCCATTCACGTTGATCGCCTTGTGGCTCACCAGCTGACGAGCTTCGGCGCGAGTAGCCGCAAATCCCATGCGGTACACGACATTGTCGAGACGTGCTTCCAGCATCTGCAGCAGGGTCGAACCCGTAGCGCCGGGGCGGCCCGAAGCCTTGATGTAGTAATTGCGGAACTGTCTTTCAAGTACGCCGTACATGCGACGCAGCTTCTGCTTCTCACGCAGCTGCAGACCGTAGTCCGACAGACGCGCCTTGCGCTCACCCTTGACGCCACCTGGCGGCACTTCGAGCTTGCACTTGGACTCGAGCGACTTCACGCCGCTCTTGAGGAACAGATCAGTGCCTTCGCGGCGCGAGAGCTTGCACTTGGGACCGAGATAACGAGCCATTGAATCTATCCTCGCGCGATCAGACGCGGCGCTTCTTCGGCGGACGGCACCCGTTGTGCGGGATCGGCGTCACGTCGGAAATGTTGGTGACCTTCAGACCACAGGCATTCAGAGCACGAACGGCGGATTCGCGGCCCGGGCCAGGACCCGTTACGCGAACTTCGACCGTCTTCAACCCGTGCTCCTGAGCAGCAACGCCGGCCTTCTCGGCGGCAACCTGCGCAGCGAACGGCGTGCTCTTGCGCGACCCACGGAATCCGCACCCACCCGATGTCGCCCACGACAGCGCGTTGCCCTGACGATCGGTGATCGTCACGATCGTGTTGTTGAAGGACGCGTGCACGTGCGCCACACCGTCGGTGACGTGCTTCTTGACCTTCTTGCGGCCGCCCTTCTGACTGCCTGCCTGTTGCTTCTGCTCAGCCATGTGCTCTCTCTGGTGGAAGCGTCAAAATTGTGCGCCTCCGATGACTTCGTTTTCACTGATTGCCGGCGAGCTCATTGCTGGCCGCCGGCGTGTTGATTACGACTTGCCCGGAGGCGCGTTCATCTTCACCGCTGCCTTGCGCGGACCCTTGCGGGTGCGGGCATTGGTGCGCGTGCGTTGACCACGCATCGGCAGACCGCGACGATGACGAATGCCGCGATAGCAGCCGAGGTCCATCAGACGCTTGATGTTCATGGACACTTCGCGACGCAGATCACCTTCGACCGTCAGCTTGCCGACCTGCGAACGCAGTGCGGTGACTTCGGCCTCGGTGAGATCCTTCACGAGGGTCTCGGGCTTGACGCCGGCAGCTGCGCAAGCCTTCTTGGCCTGCGTATTGCCAACCCCATAGATGTGGGTCAATCCCACCCACACGTGCTTGTTCATCGGTATGTTGATACCGGCGATGCGGGCCATTTGGCTACTCTCTCCCCGCGGCGAAAAGCGCGGAACTTTAAACTAAAAAACCCTGTGACTCAATGCATTAAGCAGAGCGGCGGCGTCGGACTCGGGACTTTCGCCTGGAAGGCACTCGAAGTGACTTGCTTTCCCTGGCGCAACCCCGTTCCGTAGCCGTCGTCCGCTTTAGCCCTGACGCTGCTTGTGACGGGCGTCCGAGCAGATGACATAGACCACCCGGCGACGGCGCACGACCTTGCAGTTCTTGCAGATCTTCTTGACGGAAGCACGAACCTTCATGACATCTCTCCAATCGGAACTGGTCTATTGCGACGGACCAGAACGGCCATAGCCACGCAGGTTGGCCTTCTTCATCAAACCTTCGTACTGGTGCGACATCAGGTGTGCCGCGACCTGCGCCTGAAAATCCATGATCACCACCACCATGATCAGCAGCGACGTGCCACCGAAGTAGAACGGCACGCTGAATCGGGCGATCAGAAATTCCGGTAGCAAACAGACGATCGTTACGTACAGGGCGCCCCACACCGTGAGCCGCGTCAGCACCTTGTCGATGTACTCGCCCGTCTGCTGACCTGGACGAATACCGGGAATGAATGCTCCTGACTTCTTCAGGTTCTCCGCCGTTTCGCGGGAGTTGAACACCAGCGCGGTATAGAAGAAGCAGAAGAAAATGATCAGGGTCCCGTAAAGCAGCATGTGCGCTGGCTGACCGGGGCCAAGGGCCGTAGAGACCCCCTGGAGCCAGGACCAGCCGTCGGACGTACCCGACCAGCTCGCAATCGTCGCCGGGAACAGCAGCAGACTCGATGCGAAGATCGGCGGAATCACGCCCGACATGTTCAGCTTGAACGGCAGGTGCGAGCTTTGGCCGGCATAGAGCTTGCGACCCTGCTGGCGCTTCGCGTAGTTCACCTGAATCCGGCGTTGGCCGCGCTCGACGAACACCACGAATGCGGTGACCGCGACGACCATGCCGAACAGGATCAGCGCGAACGCTGGATTCAGTTCGCCAGTACGTACCAGCTCGAGCGTCCCGGCGACTGCAGCGGGCAGACCCGCAACGATGCCCGCCAGAATGATCATCGAAATGCCGTTACCCAGGCCGCGCTCGGTGATCTGCTCACCGAGCCACATCAAGAACATGGTGCCCGAGATCAACGTCACGGTAGCCACGAACACGAACTGCCAACCCGGCGCGATCACGACGCCCTGGTTCTGAAGCGCAATGGCTGCCGACGATCCCTGCACTGCGGCAAGAAGCACAGTGCCGTAGCGTGTGTACTGGGTCAGCTTGCGTCGGCCCGACTCGCCCTCCTTCTTGATCGCGGCGAGCGACGGCACGACCACGGCCATCATCTGAATGATGATCGAGGCCGAGATGTACGGCATGACGCCCAAGGCAAAGATCGAGAGGCGTTCGATCGCGCCGCCCGAGAACATGTTCACCATGCTCAGGATGGTGCCTTCCTGCGCCTGGAAGAACCTCGCCAGCGCGATCGGATCGACACCCGGCACCGGAATGAACGTTCCGATGCGGTACACGATCAGTGCGCCAAGCAAGAAGAACAACCGCTGACGCAGTTCTGCGAAGCGGGTCATCTCGCCGAAGGCCGAGAGCGATGAAGCAGTGGCGGATTTAGTGGCCACGAGTTCTCTGAGTCTGTGTTAGGAGATCAGGCTTCGATCTTGCCGCCAGCCGCTTCGATCGCAGCGCGCGCACCCTTGGTCAGGTGAATGCCCTTGATCGTCACGGCCTTGGCGAACTCGCCGGAGGCCACGATGCGTGCACGCAGTGCCTGCGCCGGGACCACGTTCGCAGCCTTGAGGGCCGCGAGATCCACTACATCGCCAGACACCTTCGCCAGCTCCGAAAGACGCACTTCCGCCACCGTCGGCGACACCTTCGAGCGGAAACCCGTCTTAGGCAGACGACGCTGCAAGGGCATCTGGCCGCCTTCGAAGCCGACCTTGTGATAGCCGCCCTTGCGAGCGCGCTGACCCTTGACGCCGCGACCGCAGGTTTTGCCCTGGCCGGCAGATGCGCCGCGACCGACGCGCAGACGCGTCTTCCTGCTACCTGGGGCCGGAGAAAGGCTGTTCAACTTCATGAGTGCAAATTCCTGAATGATCGGTGATCGCCGTCAGGCCGCTCAGCCGATTTCCTCGACTTTCAGCATGTGTCCCGAAGCGCGGATCATGCCGCGGATCTCCGGGGTATCCGCCAGCACCGCGGTGTCGCGAATGCGGCGTAGTCCCAGACCACGCACGGTTGCGCGGTGAGACTTGAGCTGACCGAACACGCTCTTCACGAGCGTGACCTTGATGCTCTTTTTCGATTGGGACATGACGTCGATCCACCAGTACCAGGCGCTTACGCGCCCAGGATTTCTTCCACACGCTTGCCGCGCTTCGCTGCGATGTCTTCGGGCGACTGAATGCTGGTCAGCGCCTTGAACGTCGCGCGCACGACGTTGATCGGATTACGCGAGCCGTGGCTCTTCGCGAGCACGTTGCGCACCCCTGCACACTCGAACACCGCGCGCATACCACCGCCTGCGATGAGGCCGGTACCGTCGGCGGCCGGCTGCATGAAGACGCGAGTCGCGCCGTGACTGCCCTTGAGTGGGTAGTGCAACGTCGCATCCTTCAGCGGCACCGATGCCAGATTCTTGCGGGCAGCCTGCATCGCCTTCTGGATGGCGACAGGCACTTCGCGCGCCTTGCCATAGCCGAAACCGACCTTGCCGCGACCATCGCCGACGACAGTGAGCGCGGTGAAGCCGAACTGGCGGCCACCCTTCACGACCTTGGCGACGCGATTCACTGCCACGAGCTTCTCGATGTACTCGTCGCTAGAGGCGTTTTTTTCAACTCTGGCCATTTAACTTTTCCTCGAAGGCTTAGAACTCAAGCCCGTTTTCGCGTGCCGCATCGGCCAACGCCTTGACGCGCCCGTGATACTTGTACCCGGAGCGATCGAACGCGACCTGCGTGATCCCAGCAGCCTTCGCCTTCTCCGCGATGGCCTTGCCCACTGCAGCAGCCGCGGCGATGTTGCCCGTTCCCTTCAGATCGCCACGCAAATCCTTCTGCACCGTCGATGCAACGGCGAGCACCTTCGAATCAACATCGAAGATCTGCGCATAGATGTGCTGCGAGGTGCGGTGCACCGACAGACGCAGAGCCTTCAGCTCGCGAATCTTGGCGCGGGCGCGGGCGGCGCGACGCAGACGTTGTACGTTCTTACCTTGCATGTTCGTTCACTCTTTGCAGCCAGCGACCAACGATTGACCTCTGGCAGAACATTCTCTGCCGGCACCAGACCTGCTGGTTTGCCGACAACTGCTCATCACTTCTTCTTCGCTTCCTTCAGCTCGATCTTCTCGCCGCTGTAGCGAACGCCCTTGCCCTTGTACGGCTCAGGCGGACGGAAGGCGCGAATGTCGGCAGCTACCTGACCGACGCGCTGAACGTCCGTGCCCTTGATGAGGATCTCGGTCTGGCTCGGCGTTTCGATCGTGATGCCTTCAGGCGACTCATAGACGACCGGGTGCGAGAAACCGAGCGTCAGGTTCAGGTTCTTGCCCTGCGCCTGCGCACGATAGCCGACGCCGACCAGCTCGAGCTTGCGCTCGTAGCCCTTGCTCACGCCCTCGACGATGTTCGCCAGATGCGCACGAGTCGAGCCTGCGACCATGTCCGCCTCGCGGCTTTCGCTGGCCTTCTCGATCTTCAGCGTATCGGCATCCTGAACCACCTTCACGAGGCGGTTGTTGATGGCGAGCGTCAGCGTTCCCTTCGCGCCCTTTACGGCCACGGAGTCGGCACTGATGGTTGCGATCACGCCTTTCGGCAGAGCAACAGGTTGTTTTGCTACTCGAGACATGTGCGCACCTTAGGAAACGATGCAGAGCACTTCGCCGCCGTGTCCTGCCGCGCGCGCCTGGCGATCGGTCATGACACCCTTCGAAGTGGAGACGATGGCAATGCCCAGTCCGCCCAGGACCGTCGGCAGCTCGTCTTTGCCTTTGTAAACACGCAGGCCGGGACGGCTGATGCGCTCCAGTCGGTCGATAACAGGCCGCCCCTGGTAGTACTTCAGCTGGATGGCCAGCGTCGGTTTACCGTCCTGAACGCCGGCCGAGAAGTCTTCGATGTACCCCTCGTCCTTCAGCACTTGCGCAATGGCAAGTTTCAGCTTCGAAGTCGGCAGTTTGATCTCGGGTTTACCCGAGGACTGGCCGTTACGAATGCGGGTCAGGAGATCGGCAATAGGATCCGTCATGCTCATAAGGTGCTCCAGTGGTACCAGCTGTTACCAGCTGGCCAGCCCGAGGCCCGGAATTTCGCCGCGCATGGTGGCTTCGCGCAGCTTGGTACGACCGAGACCGAACTTGCGGTAGTAACCGCGAGGACGACCGGTGATCTGACAGCGATTGCGCAGACGCGACTTGCTCGAGTCGCGCGGCAATGCTGCGAGCTGCACCACCGCAGCTTCACGCTCGGCTGGAGAGCTCGTCGGCTTACGGATAATCTCCTTAAGCCGCGCACGCTTTGCAGCGTATCGCTTCACCAGCTTCGCGCGTTTTTCTTCGCGATTGACCATCGATGTCTTGGCCATAGATTCGCCCTGCCCGTTATCGGGAATTACTTGCGGAACGGGAAATTGAAAGCTTCGAGCAGCGCACGACCCGTCTTGTCATCGGGCGCTGTCGTCGTGATCGTGATGTCCATGCCACGGATCGCATCGATCTGGTCGTACGCGATCTCCGGGAAAATGATCTGTTCCTTCACGCCAAAGTTGTAGTTGCCCTGGCCGTCGAAAGAACGAGCACTCACGCCGCGGAAGTCACGAATACGCGGCATGGCGATGTTGACCAGACGATCCAGGAACTCGTACATGCGTGCGCCGCGAAGAGTGACCTTCGCACCGATGGCCAGGCCATCGCGCAGCTTGAAAGTCGCAACCGACTTGCGCGAGCGAGTGACGAGCGGCTTCTGGCCGGTGATCTTCGTGAGATCCGCCACTGCGTTGTCCATGATCTTCTTGTCGGCCACCGCCTCGCCGACACCCATGTTCACCGTGATCTTGGTGATCTTGGGCACCTGCATGATGTTGGTCACGCCCAGGCTCTTCTGGAGCTCGGGAACCACTTTCTCGCGGTAGTACTGTTGAAGTCTGGCCATAAAAAATCCTGCTTGCTGCTGCGCGTCGCTTGCGTCTGGGGTCGGACGCCTCAAGCGTCGACGACCTCGTTGTTCGACTTGAAGAAGCGCACCTTGCGACCGTCCTGCAGCGTACGGATGCCGACGCGATCGCCCTTCTTGGTCAACGGGTTCCACAACATCACGTTCGAGATGTCGATGGCGGCTTCCTTCTGCACGATTCCGCCCTGCACGTTGCGCTGGGGGTTCGGCTTCGTGTGCCGCTTGACCATGTTCACACCCTCGACGACCAGCTTGTCCTCGAGAACCTGGATGACAGTCCCACGGCGACCCTTGTCCCGGCCGGCCGATACGACGACTTCGTCACCTTTGCGAATCTTGTTCATATGCTTAAAGCCTCTGGGCTCTAGGTACTAGGTTTAGGTCCGGAAGATTCTTCTTCCATCTCCTGCGGCCTAGCGCCTAGCGCGCTTCACAACACTTCCGGTGCGAGCGAGATGATCTTCATGAACTGCGCCGTACGCAGCTCGCGAGTCACTGGTCCGAAGATGCGGGTGCCGATCGGCTCGAGCTTCGGGTTGAGCAGCACGGCAGCGTTGCCGTCGAAGCGGATCATCGATCCGTCCGCACGACGCACACCGAACCGCGTACGCACGACCACAGCGTCGTACACCTCGCCCTTCTTGACCTTGCCACGCGGGATCGCATCGCGAACGCTCACTTTGATGACATCGCCAACCGTCGCATAGCGACGCTTCGAGCCACCGAGCACCTTGATGCACATCAGGCTGCGGGCACCGCTGTTGTCAGCGGCATTGAGCAACGTTTGCATCTGAATCATGGCGTCGCCTCTCCTGCAGTCGAATCGGCACGGCTGATCACGCGTACCAGACGAAAACTCTTGTGGCGCGACAGCGGACGGCACTGTTCGATCGCAACGACGTCGCCCTCGCGGCTCTCGTTGTTCTCATCGTGCGCAAGCAGGCGCGTCGAACGGCGGATGTACTTGCCGTAACGAGGATGCGGCTCGAAGCGCTCGACGACGACCGTGATCGTCTTCTGCATCTTGTTGCTGACCACCTTGCCCGTAACGGTCCGGACGGTCTTCTCAGCCGTGGCATCGGCTGCTTTGTCTTGCTTGCTCATGCTCACTTACCTTTCGCAGCGCGACGCTGTTCGGCCTGAACAGTCTTGAGGCGCGCGATGTTGCGACGGACCTTCGTGAACTGATCCGGCTTCGAGGCCTGGCCGGTCGCCCGTGCCATGCGCAGGTTGAATTGTTCACGACGCAGGTCGAGCAGTTCTTTCTGCAGATCGGCCGCGGTCTTCTGTCGGAGTTCTTTCGCGCTCATTGGTCAAACCCTTGAATCAACGCACCTGGCGCGTGACGAACTGTGTGTCGACGGACAACTTCGACGCGGCGAGGCGGAACGCTTCGCGCGCGATTGCTTCTGTCACGCCTTCCATCTCGAACAGCACTTTGCCCGGCTTCACTTTGGCCACGTAATACTCGACGTTGCCCTTACCGCTACCCATTCGGACTTCCAGAGGCTTCTTGGAAATCGGCAGGTCCGGGAAAACGCGAATCCAGATCTGACCGCCACGCTTCACGTAACGGCTCATGGCACGACGCGCCGCTTCCAGCTCGCGCGAAGTCATGCGGGCACGGCTGGTTGCCTTCAGACCGAACTCGCCGAAAGCAACGTAGTTACCGCCCTGCGCCAGGCCCGCATTGCGGCCCTTGAACGCCTTTCGGTACTTGGTTCGTTTTGGTTGCATCATGTCGGTTATCTCTGGGCGCTAGACCCTAGACTCTGGGTTCGAGGCGGAGGTCCGTTCGGACCTCAAGCGCCTGGCACCCAGCACCTAGCAGTTATCAGGCCGTCGCCTCCGTCGGTGCTGCTGTCTGAGCATCGGTCGTCTCTGCAGCGCTCGTATCCTGCTGATTGAACACTTCGCCCTTGAAGATCCACACCTTGACGCCGATGACGCCATAGGTGGTCTTTGCTTCGGCGAGGCCGTAGTCGATCTCGGCGCGCAGGGTGTGCAGCGGCACGCGGCCTTCGCGGTACAGCTCGGTGCGGGCAATCTCTGACCCGTTCAAGCGACCGGAGGCACGGACCTTGATGCCCAGTGCACCGATGCGCATCGTGTTCGTCACGGCACGCTTCATGGCGCGGCGGAACATCACGCGACGCTCGAGCTGCTGCGCTATCCCGTCGGCGACCAGCTGTGCGTCGAGCTCGGGCTTGCGGATCTCGGAGATGTTGATGCGCACATCGCCCATCGGCATCTTCATGATCTTCGCGACCTGGCCGCGCAGCTTTTCAATGTCCTCGCCCTTCTTGCCGATCACGATGCCCGGACGTGCCGTGTGGATCGTGATGTTGACCTTGCGTGCAGCGCGTTCGATCTGAATTCGGCTGACGGAGGCTTCGACGAGTCGCTTCTTCAGGAACTCGCGAACGAGGTGATCCGTGTACACGTGCGCCGGGAAGTTCTTAGTGGATGCATACCACTTCGAAGTCCAGTCGCGCGTGATGCCGAGGCGAAAACCGATCGGATTGACTTTCTGACCCATAGTGAGCTCGCCTGCCGTTATTCCGCTTTGCCGTCGCCAACCGTCACGATGATGTGACTGTTGCGCTTCCAGATACGCGTGCCACGGCCCTTCGCGCGGGCAGCGAAACGCTTCATCACCGGCGCAGCATCGACCGTGATCGCCTGCACCTTCAACTCATCGACATCGGCGCTCAGATTGTTCTCTGCATTCGCGATCGCCGATTCCAGCACCTTCAGCACGAGCGCAGCGCCCTTCTTAGGCGTGAACTTGAGCGTGTTGAGGGCCTTGCCCACCGGCTCGCCGCGAACCATGTCCGCAATCAGTCGGCACTTCTGCGGAGAGATCCGCGCGTACTTCAATTTAGCCGCGACCTGCATGATCAGCCTCCCCTCTTGTCGCCCGAGTGCGCCTTGAACGTGCGCGTCGGGGCGAACTCGCCGAGCTTGTGACCGACCATGTTCTCGGACACAAGGACCGGAACGTGCTGGCGGCCGTTGTGCACGGCAATCGTCAGACCCACCATGTCGGGAAGAATCATCGAGCGGCGCGACCAGGTCTTGATCGGACGACGGTCGTTCTTCTCGGCAGCAGTACGCACCTTCTTCGCGAGGTGGAGGTCGACAAACGGACCTTTCTTGATCGAACGAGGCACTGTCAGATCCTCAATTAGTTACGGCGGCGCAGAATCATGCTGGCCGTGCGCTTGTTGCGACGTGTCTTCTTGCCCTTGGTCGGCACGCCCCACGGGGTCACCGGATGCGGATTACCCTGACCGGACTTGCCCTCACCACCACCGTGCGGGTGATCGACCGGGTTCATCACGACGCCGCGGACCGTCGGACGGATACCACGCCAACGGATGGCACCCGCCTTGCCGTAGCTGCGCAGGTTGTGCTCTTCATTCGACACTTCGCCGATCGTGGCGCGGCAGTCGATGTGAACCTTGCGCATCTCCGTCGAACGCAGACGAATGGTCGCGTACGAGCCTTCGCGAGCAGCGAGCTGCGCGGAACCACCGGCGCTGCGCGCCAGCTGCGCACCCTTGCCCGGCTTGAGCTCGATGCAGTGGATCGTCGTTCCGATCGGAATGTTGCGAAGCTGCAGCGTGTTGCCGGCCTTGATGGGCGCTTCGGCTCCGGAGAGCACCGTATCGCCCGCCACGACACCCTTCGGCGCGATGATGTAGCGACGCTCGCCATCCGCGTACAGCACGAGCGCCAGATGCGCGGTGCGGTTCGGATCGTACTCGATGCGCTCGACCTTGCCTGGCACGCCATCCTTGTTACGCAGGAAATCGACCAGACGGTACTTCTGCTTGTGACCGCCGCCCTGGTGACGCACGGTCTGACGGCCGAAGTGGTTGCGCGCGCCAGTGCGATTCTTGCTGACGACCAGCGACTCTTCCGGCTTGCCCTTATGCAGGTGCGAACGGGAGATCGAAACCTGGAAGCGTCGACCTGGCGATGTCGGTTTTGATTTGATCAATGCCATGATGACTGACTCTTACGCTTAGGCTTCGGCGCCGGAAAAATCGATGCTCTGGCCAGGCGCCAAGCGGACGTAGGCTTTCTTGAAATCCCGACGTCGGCCGACACGCTGACCGAAACGCTTCTGCTTGCCGGCAACGTTCACGATGTTCACGTTCGCGACTTTCACCTCGAACATGAGCTCGACGGCAGCCTTCACTTCCGGACTGCTGGCGTCGCGACGCACGCGGAACACGAACTGGTTCGCGCTTTCGGCAACGCGCGCAGTCTTCTCGGATACGTGCGGCCCAAGCAGCACGGACATCAATCTTTCCTGACTCATGCGAGCCTCTCTTCGAGCAGACGCACTGCTCCGACCGTGGCAACCACGTTCTTGTGACGAGCGAGACTGACCGGATCCACGGCGCTGACCGGCAGTACGTTGACGTACGGCAGGTTGCGCGAAGCGAGATCCAGCTTCTCGTCATGAGCCTCGACGAGCACCAGCACGTCGTCACCCACGCCGAGATCCTTCAACTGACTGACGAGCAGCTTGGTCTTCGGCGCCTCGAGCTCGAGTGCTTCGATCACCGCGAGGCGTTCCTGGCGGGCGAGCTCGGAAAGCATCACCTGCAGGGCTGCGCGATACATCTTGCGATTGACCTTCTGCGAGTAATCGCGAGGCCGCGCCGCGAATGCTCTGCCGCCGCCGACCCAAATCGGGCTGCGGATAGAACCGGCACGCGCTTGACCGGTGCCCTTCTGGCCCCAGGGCTTCTTGCCGCCACCGCTGACTTCAGCGCGCGTTTTCTGCGCCTTGGTGCCGGCACGCGCTGCATTCATGTAGGCCACGACGACCTGATGAACGAGCGATTCGTTGTACTCACGCGCAAACGTCGCGTCCGAAACCTGGACTTCCTGCGACTGCGCACCCTTGCTGACGAGCTTCAGTTTCATGGCGCTTCTGCCTTACTTCTTCGCCGGGGCAGCGCCCTTGCCGGTCGCCGGAGCCTTACGCTTTCTGAGGGCCTGCGCGGCAGCTTTGACGGAGGGACGCACGATCACCTGACCGCCCGGTGCACCCGGAACGGCACCGCGGATCAGGAGCAGATTGCGCTCCGCATCGACGCGAACGACCTGGAGATTCTCGATGGTGCGGCGCTGCACGCCCATATGACCGGACATGCGCTTGCCTTTGAACACGCGGCCTGGCGTCTGACGCTGACCGATAGAACCCGGGGAGCGGTGCGACACGGACACGCCGTGGGTCGCTGGCAGGCCGCCGAAGTTGTGACGCTTCATCGTGCCGGCAAATCCTTTACCAGTCGTAGTGCCCGTCACGTCGACGATCTGACCGACCTGGAAGAGATCAACCTTCAGTTCGCTGCCTGCGGCGAGGTCCTTGCCCTCTTCGCCCGTCAGACGGAACTCAACGAGAGACTTGCCTGGAGCGACCTTCACTTTCGCATAGTGACCGGCCTGAGGCTTGCTCACATGGGAGGCCTTGCGATCGCCGAAAGCGACCTGCACGGCTCGATAGCCGTCGGCCTCGGTTGTGCGAACCTGCGTAACGCGGTTCGGCAGAGCCTCGATCACGGTCACCGGCACAGCTTCGCCCGCGTCTGTGAAGACACGGGTCATGCCGGCTTTACGACCGACCAGACCCACGGTCCTGGTAGCGCTCATCGTAATGTCCTCGTTGTTCCTAAGGCCGCTGCGGCTGCGATTGGCCACTGCGGCAAACACATTCATCTGCCCGACCGTCAACGTTGAACTTTGCCAACGCTGCTAGAGACCGGTCCGCGCCAGGCCATCAGGCCTTGGGCAGTTGAGACTGGCGAAAGATGGATTCCACAGAGAGGCTGACCAGGTCGGGAAATTCCCGGTCATGCCGCTCGAGCGGTACCCCGTCAGGGCCTGGCCTCGGCGCAAAAGAGGCGCGAATTATAGTCAGGTCGGATCGCTTTGCAAGTGCCGAATCTGTTTTGATTCGTCATCCCCGCGAAGGCGGGGACCTATCCTTCCTTACTCACGCACTTGTCCAAATGGATCCCCGCCTTCGCGGGGATGAATTGAGGGAGGTTTCCTATGAAAACCTGCTCAATTCAACTTGATCTGCACGTCCACGCCGGCCGGCAGCTCAAGCTTCATCAAGGCGTCCACGGTCTTATCCGTTGGATTCAGGATGTCCATCAGGCGCTTGTGCGTGCGCAGCTCGTACTGGTCACGCGCGTCCTTATCGCCGTGCGGAGCGGCCAGGACCGTGAAGCGCTCCATCTTGGTCGGCAGCGGCACCGGGCCACGGACGGTCGCGCCCGTGCGCTTTGCCGTTTCCACGATTTCACGCGCGGAGTTGTCGATCAGGCGATGGTCGAACGCCTTCAGCCTGATGCGGATGTTCTGGTTGGTTGCCATGTTGCTCTCTGGTAGTGATGAAAGTGATGTCGGTGATACAGGTGATGGAGGTTCGGAAACTGCCCGGCCTTCATCACATCATCACTTCCAGCACCTCATCACGAATTCATTACTTCGGGATCTTCGCGACCACGCCGGCTTCGGCCCTTAGGAGCCGAAGCCACCGTGGCACTTAACTCACTTCAAAATCTTGGAGACGACGCCGGCACCGACCGTCTTGCCGCCTTCGCGAATCGCAAAGCGCAGACCGTCTTCCATCGCGATCGGCGCAATCAGCTCGACCACCATTTTGATGTTGTCGCCGGGCATCACCATCTCCACGC
>JAFAEQ010000062.1 GCA_023423935.1 Pseudomonadota bacterium
CCGCCTCGAGTTGACGCTCACCGCCACATCCACCACAGTCACGCCACCCTGGCGACCCGGCCGACATGCGCCGGAATCGATGGCCGGCATCAGCCGGAATCACCGGCCGACATCGGCGGAATACGCAATCGAACGCGAAACCGGCTCAATTATCGAAATCCGAAAGAGTTCAGAGGGAGGCAGCGGCGGCGAAAAGGAAATCATCGCAAGCTACGTGCTCACTGCCTCCTTGAGCTACGCGCTGTGTCCCGGCGGCAGCGAGCGGCCGTTGTTCGGCACGATCGTCCTCGACGAGGCGTTCTCGCGAAGCTCGCGAGCAGTGGCTGGCCGGATCATCAGCGCACTTCGAGAATTCGGCCTGCATCCTCTCTTTGTCACCCCCAACAAGGAGATCCCACTGCTGCGCGCACATACGCGTTCAGCCATCCTTGTCCATCGAAAAGGTCAGCGCGCTACTCTTACGTCCATCAGCTGGGAAGAGCTTGACGCACGAGCCGCCCAGCGCCAGCCCACTGAACCAACCGCGTCGTGAAATCCCCAGCCTTCCTCGCCGCACGCTTACGCAAGCAGTGGCAAGCAGCGGTCCACCGCGAGCAACGCCTGCTCGATGCGAGGGCTTGGCCGATCTCACTGCCCATCAGCAAGCCCACACCTACCGAATTTGCGACCGAAGGCCCGCTCGTTCGCGAGCACGTTCAGCTATGGCGTACGGTCAAGATCGGGCAAGTGCAGTGGAAACCTGTGTCATACCGCGCCGCAGCCGAGCCCGTCGACATCCCAACAAAGTGGACTCTCCGCAGCGCCGACGAATGGGTCACAGCGACCGGCGACCCGGCGATTGAGCTCGAACACAGGACGCTTGCGAACGTACTCTCGCAAACTGACCCGTTGTTCCACAGAACCCTGGTACGCGAGCTGCGCCTAGTTGCAAGCGCTGGTGTGAACGTCACGCTTCAAGCCGTAGAACTCGCGATGTCACTTGAGCCCGGTTGCGCCGCCGGCCGACCCTTACGCGCACTCTCAAACGCGGGCATTGACAGCAAATTTTTCGAACGCCACCGCGCCCTCATCCAAGTACTTCTCGACGTGCGTTTCGAAGGACAAGCGAGCGAACAGGGGCTCGAAAGCTTCCTCGGCGCACTCGATGAAGGCGACCACTGGTTACTTGTCGCGCCGCTCGACGCAAGACTCCTGCCATTCGCTAGGCAGTCTGTACCCGCCGCGGAGCTTGCATCCACCGGCTTGCCAGGAACCCACCTTCTCATCGTCGAAAACGAGCGCAGCCTTTACCAACTGCCGCAATTGAGCGGCACCGTTGCAGTGTTAGGCTCGGGGCTAAATCTTGCGTGGATGCACGCGAGCTGGCTTCGCGCGAAGACCATTGCCTACTGGGGTGATGTGGATACCTGGGGGCTCACCATGCTCTCCAGCGCGCGCGTCCATCAACCGCACTTGCAACCTCTCTTGATGGACCTCAAGACTTTCGAAACGCATCAATCGTCTGCAGTAGCCGAGCCCCATCCCGCAAGCGACAAGCCGCCGGAAAATTTGAGCGACGATGAGAAGTCCCTCTACCTCAGACTAAGGCAAGCGACAAAAGGTAGACTCGAGCAGGAATTTCTACCTCGAGAAGTTGCAAGCGAAGCGATTCGACACTGGCGATTCCCCGCTTGAACTAAGAAATGCAGGCGCATGTCTCTTACCCTTCGCATCAGTAGATAAGCCGCACCGTCCAGGCCGCGTTCAAAGGTCTGAACACCAGATTCCTGCCGCTTGCGAACGCAACAAACCCTTCTTCACGCCTAACCTCCGTCATGGGGCTAGACTCTAGACCAATGTGCTACCGAATCGTGGGGGACGTCGGGCGGTCGCCCGCCCCTTCTTCTTGACCAGGTACGGGCACACCTTCTGATCACTCTCGTTTGTGCACTCGATATCAAGCAAGTAGCCATCGCGTAGTCTCAGTGGTTCCAGATTCATGCCGCGCGCTCCCTTGCTCACGTTCGATCGAAATGGCCCGCGTAATCTCGGACCCAACACAACGTATTCACGAGCGCCATGTCCTCCGGCGTCTTGCACTTGATACTGAGAAGGCTGGGATTTGCGACCACGATCGCGAGGGATCGCGCGCGCGAAATCGCAACGTTCAGTCGGTTCTTGCTGAATAGGAAATCAACGAAGCGCGGCATGTAGTCACCGCTGGAAGTCGTCATCGACACGATCACGACTTGGGCTTCTTGGCCTTGGAACTTGTCGACCGTCCCTACGCGGGCGCCTTCGGGCAGCACGCGCTTGAGCAGGTTCACCTGGACATTGTAGGGGGCCACGACAACGATGTTGTCCGTTTGAATTCCGTGCTCGTTACCGTCTTTGTCGTGGTACCGCTGCGTCAATAAGTTTTCAAACAGCGCGCGGACGATTTCCGCTTCCTCGCGGCTCTCTTGCGAGCAGGCGTCGTGATGCGCCTCTACAAAGCGAATCCCGCTGGGCCGCAGGTCCGGATGCGCATGCTCATTCAATATCAACACACGATTCGCATTGTGCGACTCTGGATTCAGACGGCTGTCGTATACCGCATCCGAAATAAACTGGCATACGTCGGGATGCATACGCCACGTTGTGCCCAAGAAGATGCCTCGCTCGGGCTGAATCGTTGCCGCGCCTTGCAGTAGATACTCGAGGGATGACGCACCCGATTCGCCTGGATGCACACCTTGAATCGGCTGGCCAAGCTGCATTTGGTCGCCCATCAGCACAACGTTCTTCGTGCTCGTCCCCATCGCGATCAGGTTTGCGAGACATACTTGTCCTGCTTCGTCGACAAACAGGACGTCAAACGCCTGATCGAACCTGCGATCCGCGAATAGCCACACTGTGCCGGCAACAAGATGATAGTCGCGCGGTTGGATGTCTTTGTTCTTGAAAACGTCCTCTATCATCTTGCCGCGAATTTGCGTTTCGTCGTCGTCTTCCGTGCTCTTCTTCGCGCCACGAAACACGAAGGATTGATCTGCGGCGACCTTCTCGACTTCACGCAGTAGATTGATGATGGCTTTATGGCTATTCGAAGTGACGCCGACTCGGAACCCGCGCCGCATGAGTTCGACAATCGCATGTGATCCGGTATAGGTCTTCCCCGCTCCAGGCGGTCCCTGTATGAACAGGTAGCTGTTCTCGAGCCGTGCGATGGCGTCTGCAATGGCCGAAACTGTCAGTTCGCCCGATTTCAGGATCGGTTCGCCGGCTCGATGATTGCGCAGACGCGGCGGTTGGCGCCGGAGCAAGGCTTCGCTCGCAGGATACTTGTGTGATCCCTCAACTAACGAATCGGCGAACCGGAACAGGGCGCCCGTGATCTCCTCAGCGCCCAGTGGCCCCGCCGGTCCCAAGCTGATCTGGTCCGGCAGCGGTTCCCGGTTTATCCCGCGTCGGAAATATGCGAGTCGCTTGTCCTGATCCAACCGCAGCTCGCCAAGCCCTTCGCGCGTACTCGCAAGCACGACCTTAGAGCCTGTCCTGAGTTTCGATTCTTGCTCTGGGTATTCATATGTCCATACGAGCGATCGCTTGTCTTTCTCTGGGGCTCCGACTTGCCGCAGATCGCCCAAGCACTCAGCATCCTCCATGAGTTCCTGGTGTGACATCTCCATGCGTGCAAACATCGCCCACCACTCCGGTTTGTCTGCGCGACGATGAAAATCGAGCAAGAAGTACGTCAGCTCGCGGACACGGTCCTCTTCTGACCACTTCGTCCCGTCGCTCGGCAAAGCATCCACGAGCTTCTGCCGATACGGAATCAGCTTCTGTTCCGCCTCGGTTAGCTCTCCTGCCTTGGTGACTTTCGATTCATCGATATTGGCGTCGTTGACCCACTCAAGATCGTTGAGGCGAAGCGAGAGCAGCCATTCGCGAAGCTCGTATGTTGAGCGCACGTCATCGAAGTTGTACGTCTCAATATCCTTCAGGAGCTGCGGATCTCCTGACTCCTTCCATCGCTCGTAGTAGACGATACTCGCGCCGGCATTCGTTACGTCGCCAGTGCGTTTCTCGAGATAGAAGTGCTCGATGTTCTTGATCGAGTAGCTCGGCTCCGATACTCGAATCCCTTCGCGCACCACTTTGTACAGATCGATGAGCTTGCGCCGACGAAGAAGATTGTCGAAGTTCGACTCTCGCGTGCCGTGCATGCACATCAAACGTCTGAGGGCCGTCGGCTCGTAATGTGCGTAGTGATAGATGTGTGCGTCCGGATACCTTGTAAGCCGCTCAGTCGCAAAATCCATGAACTGTTCGAACGCGATTTTCTCCTCTGCTCGCGAGTGTGCCCAGAACGCCCGAAACTGAGGCTTTCCATCATCGAAGAAGTAGACGCCAAAGAGATACTCGAGACCGTCCTGTTCATAAGGATCGCCTTCCATATCAAAAAACATGTCCCCGGCATTCGGGCGCGGAAGACGTGCAAAACCCCGCAGAGCACCGTCCGAAGTAAGAATCTCAACCTTGCGCATTCCAGTTTCGCGCGCCTCGAGCTGCAAACGAGCTTGGTTGCGAATCTTCACGAGCGTCTCCGGGGAAATCTTCGGAATGGACGCGCTCTCATGCAGCTTGCCCAACGCCGCCAACGTGGTGATGCCTGCGGCCTGAAGCTTCTTCGTCTGTATCTTCGTCATTCCGGCAACCTGACAAAGATGATCATCGGCAACGCGTCGCGCCTCGCACAGGTGCGCCCACTTGCAGAGATTGCAGTGATCGCATGGATCGGGGTACGTGCCTCGCGCTCCATCTTTGACGCGCGCCTCGAATCTGCCTCTCAGCTCAGCAACGTATCGCGAGTATTCATTAAAGCGATATGGATACTCCTTTGAGTCGCCAAGGACGACGTACATGTTCAGAGGCGCTGTTCCCTGGATCTCAGCCACGCATTGCGAATAGAACGCGAGCTGGACGATGAACTTCGTCTTCTCTGACCGCGCGAACTTTGCGTCAACGACTTCGTAACTGTGCGTGCCGAGCACGGAGGGTCGCTCGACTCGTCGAAGGAAATCGGGATATCCAATGAAGTCACCTGACGTCAGCGCGCCTTGATAGATGATCTCGACGCCAGCACGCATCGCCTCGATCGTGAAGCCGATGCGCTCCCACACATCCCCTTTTCGCTCGGAGATATCAACGAAGCTGGATGTGCGCGCCCGCAGCTGCTCTACGTAAGCACGCTCGTGATCGTGACCCTTCTGCTGGATGAGAGCGACTTGTTCATCCTCGGGCGCTCGCGGCAGCGGACTTTCAAGATCGAGCAGGTCGAGGGCCGTGAGGTGCTCGCATTCGAGAAACCCGACGAGATCTGTCGCTGAGTAAAGGATTTTGCCTTTCGACTTGTGCACTGTTTTGCCCTGGCGCGCTGTAGTGCGCGTTCCGTGGCCTATATATAGCTGCGGTGAGTATCAAAACGTGACACTGACCGAAGGAGCCTTCCGCTATTTGTATTGCTCGACGGTTCGACGCGATTGTTCTTTTACTTCTGCTCGTAGCTCGTCCGGCGTGATCACTTCTACATTTGGACCGTGACGCATTATGTCCATGACCAGTTCGCGCGAGTTCTGGTACGGGATTCGCAGTTCGTAACGGCCATCGGGCAGCCACGTCCCCTCTTGCTGTGGGTGCCACTTCTCATCCGCGACCCAACGTGCCCGCTCTGGCGTGAACCGGAGTGTCGCAATCTTGTCGGCCTTGCCGCCGAAAATGCCGTACGCTGAGGCGAAGTGCTCGTCGAGTACCTCTTCCGCCACATCAAAGGCTCGCTCATCGAGCACAGTAGCTCGGAGAATGCGGTCGACGGAGAAGCTCCGTAGCGCATCCCGCCCTTCATCCCACGCGTCGAGATACCAGGTTTCGCGATAGTGGGCGATGCGTTGCGGTGAAATCGTCCTCTCCGACCGCTTGTCATCGCTGCGCGCGTGGTACTCGATCCAAATCTTCTTTCGTTGCAGAGTCGCCGACGCAACTGCTTCAAAGGCTTTGCCTGCAGGCCGTGCACCGATGGAGGGAAAGCGTAAGCGACTCGCCGCTTCGCCCAGATTGAGCCGTTGATGCTTGGTGAGCCTATTGAGACGCTGCGCAAGCGCGCCGAGATGGTCCTCCAGCAAACCGCCGCCGGCATCCCTCAGAAGGCGCTGCATCACCGCTAGTGCCTGCAGTTCACCAGGCGTGAACCAAAGACCCGGCAGCTCATAGGCTTCCCCTTGCTGTTCCTTCGCGTACCGATAGCCGCCAGCATTTACATCGAAAATCACCGGAGCATTCAGATAGTCCTTCAACGCATTGATCGTTCGATGCAACGTTGATTTCGAGCACTCCAATTTCGCCATCAAGTCTTCGAGCGGAATCACTGTTCGACGCGATGCAAGGATCTTGTGCAGATGGAAGATGCGGTCGAATTTATCCACAACGCGCCTCGCCTCGGCACATCGTGATGGCGGTCACAAGCGATTTCCCTTTGACAGGTTGCAGCGCTCGCAAAGGAGCTGCAGGTTGCGGACGGAGTTGCTGCCGCCGCGAGAGAACGGGACTATGTGATCGAAACATAGTTTCTCTCTAGTTGAGCATTCCACACACCGCCCACCGTCCCGCTGCCAGACCTCACGTTGGACGGCCCGTGGGATAGCTTCTCGGCGGGGCTTCGCTTCCTTGACCGCTGGCATCTCAGAAACGTTCACGGCCTGCGGGGCCTTCGCATCCGCGAGCTCGTTGTGAGCCTTCACTTCCGGAAGCGGCTCTGTCGCCTTCATCGCCAAGATGTATTGAATGGTGTCTTCCAATTCCCTGGAGTTACGAATGGTCAGCCTCATCGCCGGAAGGCCGCGACCCAATCCTGGCGAGGGATAGGTATTGCTATGGCGACCCGATTCACCGGGATACTCGAGCGCAATTTCGGGAACGGACTGACCATCTGCGGGATACGGCAGCCAAACATAGGCTGCGTCCTCCCTATTCGGCTGATCCACCTGAAGCACAGCACCTAGACGTGGAGCGATGTCCCATGCCTTCACTTTCACAATGTCTCGAGCGGGAGGGCCAAACTCCCTCGTGAAGCGCTCTGCAACGTTCGATTTCATCAATGATCCTCTTCGTTATAAATTCGAATCGAATGGCCTGAACACGCCACCCGATCGGCATGGATACAGCTCGTCATACGGCAAAGCGCAGTCGGTCGCGACACACATGAAGCTATCAGGGGGAATGCGCGCACTTGGTCGATCACTGCGTCGGTCGCCGCACCCAAGGTACTCGCCCCGTCGGCACGAGTTTCGACGCTCGATCGCAATGCACCCGCTGATCATCGAAGTAGATGTGCGGCCGAAAGGCCTTCAACACTTCCGACTTGTCCATGCCGCCGAGAAAGAATGTCTCGTCGAGATCCACGTTCCAAGCACGCAGCGTACGAATCACACGCTCGTGCGCTGGGCTATTGCGAGCTGTTACGAGCGCGGTTCGAATTGGGCGGTCTGCGCCTCTGTACTCGGACTGCAAGTGTGAAAGCGTCTTGAGCAGCTTTGCGAATGGCCCTTCTGGAAGTGGCCGCCTTGCATTCTTCTTTTCGTGCTCTACGAATGCATCCAGACCTTCGCTCTGGTACACGCGTTCGGCCTCTTCCGAAAACAACACGGCATCACCGTCAAAGGCAATCCTGATCTGACCGATCTCGTCTTGGGTCGGATTCTCTGGCTTCGCGTAGAGCATCGCGGTTGCGACGCCCGCATCTACTGCGGCTTGCACGTCATCCTCATACAGCGAGAGGAACAGATCGACGCTGAAGGCGCCGAGATACGGCGCTAATGGCGCTCCCCTCGTGAGAGCGCCTCGTGTGATATCCAGCCCGTGCTGTTCTATTGAGTTGAAGATTCGCAGACTCGTCCCGGCTGAGTTGCGAGACATGATCACCACTTCCGTTTTCCGCTTGCCCGGCACGAGCCGGTTCATTCGTAGGATCGCTTTCACAAGGGGAAAGCCACCACCCGGTTTGAGGCAGATATGTTCATTATCCAGCTGGTAGCGCTCGTAAGCCTCGAGTCCTCGCGTGCGATAGATCTCGTCCTCTGCACTGAGATCAAACAAAGCGCGCGATGACACTCCGATGACCAAATAATTGCTTAAGTCGGCCGGCACGTATTTCGCGTCTCGTGATGAAGTCTGCCGCCGGATCGCTAGCTTCGCGGCAACTCAATGCCAGAGAGTCTTCTGTAAAGCGTCAACGCATGGGAGTCCGTCATTCCGGAGATATAGTCGGTTGCTGCCAGAAGCCGTTCGTACCGCGTACTTCGCTTTAAGTATTGAGGGGAAATCAGCTCCCGCATCTTTTTTGCCGCGGGACTTGTTGGTTTATCATCCACGACGGCCGGCACTACTCTCTCGAGCAGGCCACCTAAGATGCCAAAACCCGCCGCCTCGATGTGCAACACGGAGGGTGTCGCATACACTTTCTGACGAGAGACAGACTTGATCTCGCTAAGATTCTGCGAGAATTCGCTCAACGACATCAAATCCTCTTCAAGTTCTCCAACGATCAGCTCCTCATAGTTCTTGTCAAAGACCTGCACCGCTGAGTAGATGAGGTTATTGATCGCGATTGCCCTGAGGTACTCCACTCGATCCTTCTCTTCATCCACGGTTTTGTAATAAGGCTTGTCTCCGTTGTGGAATGCAATCGGCTTCAAAAGGCGCTCGGTTTCTTCAAAGGACACCCGCCCCAATCGGTGACCGTCCTCTAAGTCAATTACTCTGTAGCAGATGTCGTCTGCTGCCTCCACCAGGAAGGCCAACGGATGTCGAGACCATGCATCGTCGCGTTTGCGACGTAGTCCCACCGATGTAGCTACCTGCTCGAACGTTGCAGCATCCGCCTGAAAATAGTTGAACTTCTTTTCGCTAACTGCTGTGCTCTTCTCCTCGGCATTCATGTGTCGGGAGCTAGCGGGATACTTCGCAAACGTCGCCAAGGTCGCGTACGTGAGCTGGAGCCCCCCATTATCGATAGCGTTCTGAAGCCGCGTCAGAATGCGTAAGCCCTGCGCATTACCCTCGAAGTACTCCAGATCATTGCGCTCCCCGTCAGTGAGGCCCTCGGTGAACGCTCGACCGTCTCCCTTGAACCATGCGGCTATCGCTTCTTCGCCCGAATGACCGAATGGTGGATTGCCGATGTCATGGGCTAGGCACGCCGCCGCAACAATGTTTCCAAAATCCTGGGGCGCCACCTGTGCCTTTCCGTCTCGCTTGATGACCTTCTCGCCCACGAGAGTGCCAAGAGAACGTCCAACACACGAAACCTCAATGCTATGCGTCAACCTTGTTCGCACGTAATCGCTTTCTGCGAGCGGGAATACCTGCGTCTTATCTTGGAGGCGACGAAACGCACTTGAATAAACGATGCGATCGTAATCACGCTGATAGTCACTTCGGACATCTTTGGCCGGTTGCCCTTCTTTTCCCAGCCGCTCATTAGAAAGCAGGCGATCCCATTCCATACAGCTCACTCCCGTGCTCCGTTCACTCGCTTCTATGAGAGAACCTGTTCGAGATTCTTAGCCACAACGTACTTCGGCGCCGACTCGCCAACGGCCAACGCCTTGAAATGAGCCCTCCCGCAATCCATCTTCGCGGCCTCTTTGTCCCTCCAGTCGTCCTCGAACAACCCACCCTTCGTCTCAACGACGAAGTAGAGCCGGTCTCCGTCATCGTGTTGCACGAGCACGGCCCAGTCGGGGTTATAGGCCCCTAGTGGGGTCGGTACTGTGAACCAGCCCGGCAGTTTCGCGTAGACCTTGATTGCGGTGTTCTTCTCGAGTTGGTCAGCAAACGCCGCCTCCGTATCGGAGTCGTAGACGACTTGCTCATAGGCTGCTTTCTGAGCCGGAAGCAGATTTTTCAGATAGCCGGTGAGCTCCTCCTGCTCGAACAGCTCTTGCGCGTAGTACGCGTCGTCGCCGAGCCGCTGGTAGCGGATACCGTCGACAATCGCGAGACGCTTGCATCGATTGATTGCTTCTGCAGCCAGTTCGATGAACTGCTGCGGATTGCGCTTGAAGTCATCGAGCCTGCCACTGTCTATCAGCACACGACAAATCGTGCGGCGAGTAAGTTGAGTGCGGTCCTGCAGCTCTGTGAGAATGTCGGGAAGGACGATATCGGATTCATCGAGTGCCACCGTTCCCGCGCCCTCCCGTTCCGTGGCGACGACGCCTCCTTTACCGATTGCAATATCGGCCTTACGCCATTGCAGTCGCGTTTTCGGAATGGGTGGTGCCTTGCGCAATGCGTCGACACACTGCTCGACCAACTTCTCGTTGTCGAACTGAACGCGGTACGTGGTCTTGTGCTTGATCCGATCCCAAAGCGATTTGAACTCCGGGCTGTGAAGAACTGCTTGTCGAGGCCGAATCTGCCTTCGCTCGTCGGCGTTCTTGATCTCCAGGCGTCCTGCAATCTTCTTCAGCACATGAACGATTTGGTCGAGTTGGCCAGCCATCGTCTCAGGCAGGGCGAGCGTGCCCTCTTTCAACACCTTCCGGAGGGAGTCCTGCACCTTGCCCTTCGCGTCGATAAAGCCTTCGCTCTTCAGGTGCTCCCAAATCAGTTTCGATTGTTCGAAACCGAGCGCGGTGGTCTGTCCCTTGTCATCGGTGATCGCAATCGTCGCAAACTGATGTGGCTCCACCAGTCCGAAGCGGATACCCGTATCTGCCTCTATTTCCTTCTGCAGATTCTCGGCGAATTGTTCGTAGTTCTCTGTCGCGATGACCGTCAACGTATTCACGTCAAAACCGCGAAGGCGCTGACCTTGTTGATTAACGCAGAGGCGTAGCCCGCGTCCGATTGTTTGTCGTCGCTCGCGTTCCGTTCGTATGTCACGCAGCGTGCATATCTGGAAGACGTTCGGATTGTCCCAGCCCTCCTTCAACGCAGAATGCGAGAAGATGAACTTCAAGGGAGTGTCGAAGCTGAGAAGCTCCTCCTTCTTCTTCATGATGAGGTTGTAGGTATCGCTGTCTGCGGCGGTGTCGCCGCCCGTGTCCTTGAATACCTCGACCGTCTTTCCACCGATCTTCTTCCGATCCTTCGAGAAGTAGCCGTCGTGTACTTCCTCGGCGGCCTTGCTCAAGTCCACCTCACCGAACAACGTCACGTAGTCTGGGTGCTTCGCAAACCTCCGATATTCCTCCTCGAAGATGCGCGCGTACTCACCCTTGGTCGGGTTGCCTTCGTCGTCGTACTGCCGGTATTTCGCGACTTCGTCGATGAAGAACAGCGAAAGCACCTTGATGCCCAATGGGCGTAGCCGTTTCTCCTTATCGAGGTGCTCGCGAATCGTCCGGCGAATCATTTGCCGCTGAATCGCCACTGCGTCCACGTCGCCCCACGCCTGTCCTGGTTTCAGGAATTGCTCGCCGCCGGGCACGCGCAGCTCCAGCGATTCATTCCCCTTGCCAGCACGAATCTCGCCGATTCGACAGTTCTCGTACACGGCGCGCCGAGTGATCTGCTGCAGATCGTCACCATCATGCACGGTCTCTTCCTTGCGCTTCGTACCGCTCGCCGTGTCTACATCAAGCTCAACCTTTGCGGAGACAGTGCCGCGTTTACTGCTGACAGAGATCAGACGAACGTACGCCCGATTGTGAGCATCCTCGATCGTCGCGGCAGCCACCTCGATCTGCTTGACGAGCTTTCGCTCGTACGCGTCCACTGCGTCGAGGCGATACACCATGTGGTGCTTGTCGACGTGCGTCGCCGAGTATCTGAGGGTGCAGAGAGGATTCATGGCGGCCAAAGCTTCTTTGCCCCGGCCGGCCAACCCGCCATCCACGCTTTGCGGCTCATCCACGATGATGATCGGCTGTGTTGCCTTGATCAGATCGATGGGCTTTTCGCCGCCCGTCTTCTCGCTGTCCTTATAGAGATTGTTGACGTCCTTCTTGTTGATGGCGCCGACCGTGACGATCATGATCTGGATGTTCGAACTCGTTGCGAAGTTGCGAACCTGCCCCAACTTGCTCGAGTCGTAGATGAAGTAGTCGAACGGCACGCCAGCATACAGACCTCGAAAATGTTCTTCGGTCATCTGCAGCGATTTGTAAACGCCTTCCTTGATGGCGACAGAGGGCACGACAATGACGAACTTCGTGAATCCAAAGCGCTTGTTCAATTCGAAAATGGTGCGCAGGTACACATACGTCTTACCGGTGCCCGTCTCCATTTCCACTGTGAAATCGCCCGATTCGAGATCGCTGGACGGCGGTAATCCGTTCCGGAGCTGAAGATCATTTAGATTCTTCAGCAGCTCATCGTCCAATAGCGTGAGCCGGTTGCCGATGCCAAGATCGCTCTCGGCGAAGGACATCCGCATCTGAGGGTCCATCGCATCGCGCGTGACCGTAAACTCGGTGCGGCAGACTTCCTGACCGCGAAACAATCCGCAAACGGCTTCGATCGCCTGCAGTTGATAATCGAGATCTGGTTCGAAATGCAGCTTCATGGCGATGACTTATAGGCTGCGCACGTTGGTAAGACCGTGCTGTTGGAGAATCGCTGCCAGATTCGTTTTTGTGACGTCGTCGGGAAAGGCGCTATCTCGGAACACGACCGTTGTGTCACCCGCGGGCGCAAGCGCCCTGTGCCAGTCGATAATCCCGTTGACAAGCGCCTCGACCTCATCGAGACCGATCTTCTCTGCAAGACAGGCGATTAACACACCGCCCCCGACACTGTGGATTCTTTTGTCTTGGACGACGCGTGTTTCCATCGGAACGCAAAGATCCAGCCCGAGCTTGAGCAGGAGTTCGTATAGAACATCATCTGCAGTCCGCTCCGTCTTAAGATGACCTATCGCTACCTCCAAATCCTTCTCGAGTTCTTGAGAATTTGGATCCCACTCTCGGATATTCGTCGAGTCCAGCTTGAAAACTCGAAACCCCAAGTCACCGTCGAACAGTGAGTTTGAGCCCTTCACCTTGCTTCCTGCACGGCGAAGCCGCTCTTTCGTCAGTTCTGCAATGTGCTTCGGACGACCAATCGCCTCACAGAATTGGGCAGCAACTTTTGTATCTCGGTCATTAGGGTCCAATGGCTCCGGTAGCTGGACCAGCACGAATCGCCGGTCACCTTGATCTTCGGCATTCTGAGTGAACACGGCCTCACCGAACGCACCTGATCCGGCAAAAAAATCGACCACAAGGTCGTTCTTCTCCTCCGAAGAGCCCAGCTCAATTAGCTTCTTCAGCAGAGCGGATGGTTTTGGGAACGGGAAGACTCGAGCGTCACCGAAGTACTCCACGATCTCATTCGTGCCGGCCTGGGTGTAGATCCCGTCGATGATGGAAAAGACCTTTGCGGCCCGAGTCTCCCCGGTCGCGTCCTTCAAGTATTGTTTTGAGTAGGCTGCCCACTCGCCAGTGCGCGTTTTGACAAAAGCAACCTCTCCTTTCGCCAACGCTTCATCCATTCGTTCTCGACTCCAGCGCCACTGGCGCTTCGGATGAATCTGATTGCCGTCCGGGCCGGGTATGGGAAACGCGAGGTTGGGCCGGTCCTCGAAGCTCTTCATTGCTTCCAGTGGATGAATGCGATAAGGGCCGCGCTCGTCGAAGTGCTCGTCACGGAGAGTGTAATAGCGCTCAATCGATGCGTCGCTGAGAGGAACGGAAATGGCTTCTATACTCTCGATGTTCTTTGCGTACACGAGGATGTACTCGTGTATCGATACAAGATACTTCTCCTTGGCTCCTCCGCCATATCGCTTCTTCCATACGATCGTGTCGATGAAGTTCTCTTCACCGAACAATTCGTCACACACCTTCCTAGCGTTTGCGACCTCGCTGTCATCGCAACTGAAGAAGAACAGGCCATCCTCTCTTAGCAGGCTGCAAGCCACCTTGATGCGCGGGTAAATCATATTGAGCCAAGCAGTATGAAACCGGCCACTCGACTCTGTATTGCTGCTGAACGGGTGTCCCTCGTTCGTCTGCCTAGTTAACTCCAAGTAGTTCCGCAGATTGTCCCTGTAGTTATCGGGATAAACAAAATCACGTCCGGTGTTGTATGGCGGATCGATGTAGATAAGCTTCACCTTGCCTGCATAACTCTTCTGCAGCAGCTTCAATACCTCGAGGTTGTCTCCCTCGATCATCAGATTCTTCGTCGTGTCCCAGTCAGCGCTATCTTCCGGACATGGACGCAGGGTCCCGGTGCTCGGTGTGAGAGCGAGCTGCCGTGCACGGCGCTTACCGTGCCAATTGAGACCGTACTTCTCCTCCCGCTCGTCCACCAGCCCACCGAGAAGTTGCTTCAGCACATCGAAGTCGACCCTTCCGTCGCTGAACGCCTCCGGAAACAACTCCCGCAACTGTTCGATGTTGTCGGCCACGACGTCTGCAGAACGCGTCGCGGGGTCGTCGGCTGTCAATTTCTTCATCTTGCTCTCATCTGCTTCATAGTTTTGCGCGCGCGGCGGCAAGTGCCGCCTCAACGCGTTTGAGTTCCAAGTTCAGATCCACCCGTCGAGCGATCTGCTTCTCCTTCGCGGCAGCGGTGCGCAATCGGAGTGTCTCTGCTTCCAGTTGTGCGCATTCGCTCAAGCCTTCACGTCGCCGAGCGGACTGCTCCGCGTCAGCGGCAAGCTTCCACGCACCCGTCGCACGCGCAGCGTTCAACGCGTGGATCGTATCGATCCAACCTTGATACAGCGCGTGGAAGGTCAATCGGGGCTGCCGATTAAGCGATATAGCTGCAAGAAACTCCGCGCAGAAATCCGCCTGACTCTCTGTGCCCCAATCTACGAATACAACTCCATCCTCCAGCACCGTTTTGCCTGCTTCGTTCTGCGCCCAGCGCTTGTGTGCTGCTGACACCGTGATTGCGACACCCTGAGTCGCCACCAGCAGCAGCGGGTACGGAACAGCTCGATGAACGAGCTCAATCAGCCGAGAGGGTTTTGCCGAAGGACGCATGACCATGTACAAGACCGCGATCTCCAAGTACTCCCGCGTTACGTCTCGGTACTCTGGAATGCCAACCGTGGTGGGCTTAACCGCCGCCACCCAGAGCAGCTCCTCGATTCCCTCGTTGATCTGCCGTTTGTCGGCAGCCGTCGGCGCGCCGTTCTCCACGAGCAACTTCTTCGGTACGCGTTGATCGACTCGGCTGCCTGGCGGCAACTCGAGCGCTGCGATCACCTGTTCGATGCTCGGCGACTGCATCAGATGAGCACGCCTCCGAAAGCCTTCTTCGTTTCTTCACTTTCGCGTCCGGGCACGTCCTTGCCCGTCGCGCTTTCAATCAACCCGAGCAGCGCCGTTGCACGGCGGCGAGTAAACCCATCGAAATCATCTGACCTCAGCTCCGAGACTGGAATCAGATGCGACTTGAGGAAGTCGTCGAGGTGCGACCCGCTAACGTCTTTCTTCTTCTCGATCCGCGTCAGGTACGTGCTAGGCGCATCGCCGCTGATAAAGCGATTCGTGCCCGCGGCCAGGGGCGCCTTATTGACCACGCTGTTCCACTTCTCGCGCGGCAACTTCTGCGCCTCACACCATGCGCGTGGAAAGATGTGGTGAATGTCGATCGCATTGTTGAAGTAAGTGTTCAGGTCGATTGGCGTCCCGCTGATGAAGTCGTTGCCGCCATGCTTCATCAGCAATGCCGCGAGGCCCTTGTATGCGGCAGCCAAGCGCGACTGCAGGGACAGGAGGCGAGTCGGCGCGAAGCTCGCGTCACGGACGGTGCGCGGTTCGGTTGCTCCGTCTACCCACTGAACCACATCGGGAAGATCAAGACCGAATCGCGTCTCGTTGGCGCCACCATAAAGCTCGCCAAACACGCCGCACCAGTACCAACGAAGAAGCTTCTGCTTCACACCATGCTGAGTGATCTTGTCACCGAGCCTCGCGCAGATGCTGGCGAGCGGAATGAGTTGAGTCGCATACGGAAGGCTCCGGACATCGAAGATCTTTTCTTCGGCGAGGAGTTCGGCTGCTTTCTTGAACCCCGCTTCAACGCGGGCTTGAAGCTGCTTGAAGTCCTCCAGAGTGAGGCGCAACACATCCGCGCGCTTGCACGACACCGCGGACTTGGTGAGCACGTGCCGCTCGTAGCTTGCGAGCAGTGTGACCGCCGTAAGAAAGCTGGTTCCATCCACCGCACCCAGAACGTCATGTTTGGCGGTGAGACGCTTGTGCCGCTCGTCCCAGTCCTCTCGCAAATTGAATTCGTTCACCGCGAACGTTGCGGTCACGAGCTCGAACACGGTGAGTGTCACGCCGCCCGTGTTCACCTTCTCGAACACTTGGCAGACTGCTTCGCGCGGCGTGTCCTGTGTGAGCTCAATAGCCGGGACCTTGAACTGCTGAAATCGGAGCCAGACGTCCTGCTCGAATCGCATCAAGAACATCATCGCGTCGGCGGCGTTGGCGTGATGGGTTGCGTAGCCCATCTTCCAGTGCATGAACCCCTCTGTGTTGAACATCAGAGCGACAGGAAACAGGCGCTTCTCAAATTGGAGAGCAGGTGTGCTGACGTCGAGCTCAATCCTCCTGCCGAAGTCAGACGTAATCTGCAGCGATTCCGGCACTGAGATCACAGCCTCCTCCCGGTCGCTTTCAGGATCGAGACACTTCGCCATATCCAAGAAATAGACGCGGTGTATCTCCTGACCCTTCTCCGTTGTGGTTTTCACAGGCCGGCCGCTGCGCAGGGCGAGATACATTGAAGTGAGACGCTGCTGCCCATCTAGGACGAGCGTCTTCGGTTTCGGTGAGGGCTGCAGAGCCACACCTTCAAATAGCCGAGGCTTGAAGGGAACGCCTCCAGCCTCAAGGAACATCACAGCGCCGATTGGGTAGGAGAGTGACAGACTCGCGATCAGCGACTTGATGTGGTTGTCGTCCCAAACCCAGCCGCGCTGGAAGTCCGGCAACTGAGTGTCGCCGCGCCCGATTGCGTCGAGTACATCCTTGAGTGCCGGTTCCGCCGTTCTGAAACTCATGCTTCAACCCGCTTGTTGTTGTCCGCATCCATCACGACGACATACGCGACCACTTCGAAGTCATTGCTGCCGGCAAACTCACCCTTCAGCGCATGTGTACCACCGGGCGTGAACAGGCTCGCAACTGCGCGTTCCTCATTCTTGCCAACGATCGAGGCCACGGCAGCTCCCAATAGTCGCTGTCCGATTCGCATGTCCTCTCCGTCCTTGGTCTGTCGGTCCCAGCGCCCGCAGGCAGCAACGTCAGGCATGTCGCGCCCAAGACATAGCCGCTTGATTCGATCGAGGATCTGCTTCGCCTGCAGATGAGGCAGAAGAACTGCTGCGTCCTCTCGCACGTGGACGAGGTAATAAGGCGCAAGCGGGTATCCATCGCCCGCCGCGCGCGCAGCCGCATGGCCTTCGGCGCGGAGACAGAAAATGATTCCAGGCTCGATGTCGTCATCCGCGGTCGTTGTGATCGCATGTGTTCCCAGCGCGAGATTCTCCAGAACTCCTGGATGCGCTTTCAGATACTGGGCAACATCGATCCGGAAGTCTGTCAGCGTGAGATCAGCGATGGATACTCCAGTCGAGAGATCCTCGAGATCTATGACCGCGTCTTGCAGCTTGAGCAACTGCTTGCGGCGGTACTCCAGGTCGTTCATCTGGTTTCCGGTTTGCTCTTCGATCAGGTTTTCCTCACCCGTCGCAGAGATATCGAGCAGCACCATTCGACCGCTCACGCGCTGTTCGAGATTGATGTACTCCTCGAGCTCCATGTTCGGCCAGAAGTTCACGAGCTGGATTCGTTCATTCGGGGATCCAATTCGGTCGATACGTCCGAAGCGCTGAATGATGCGAACCGGATTCCAATGGATGTCGTAGTTGATGAGCCAGTCGCAATCCTGAAGGTTCTGGCCTTCAGAGATGCAATCTGTTGCGATGAGGAGATCCAGTTCGCCGTCAGCTTCGAGCTCCGGCGGTCGTTCCTTGGAGCGCGGTGAGAAGGCTGTGAGGATCGAACCTAGGTCCTTCCGCAAACCCGGTAACGTTGTTTGATTTCGACCTGCACCCGTGACCAAGGCACTTTCGATACCGAGACTGTCCTTGGCCCATCCAGAAAGTTGGTCGTACAAGTACCGAGCCGTGTCTGCAAATGCAGTGAAGACGATGACCTTTCGGTTGCCCGCGTTGATCGGATTGACGCACTTGTCATTGATGACCGTCTTTAGGGCTGCAAGCTTCGCGTCGCGTTGGGCGCTGACCAGCTGCGCCGCCGCATGTAGCGTGGCGAGTCGATTGCGATCCTCGATCAGGTCCTGACGCCAACGAACGAGATCGACGTCTTTCAGCAGAACCTTGACCTTGCGTCCCACGAGCAGGCTCTCGAATACAGGGTCATCGATGTCGATGTCTTCGATATCGATCTCTTCGAGCTCGTCCATTTGCGATTCAATGCGAGCCAGCGTGGCTTCGACATCGCGCAGTTGGCGCTCCACTGTGAGCGCGAACGACGGGACCGCACTCTCCATGCGCTTCAGCACGTTCACCCGCAGCAAGTGGATCAGGCTTTCTTCTCGATCGACTTGTCGAAAGTAGCCTTCGCCGCCACGAATTTCGGTGCTGTATTTCTTGTCGTACGCCGCTTGCCTGTGCGACAACACGTATCGCAACGGCGCGTAAGCGGACAGATTGAGCCGACGGATCTCCAGGTTGATATCTCGGATCGCAGGGAAAGCGCCTGCGTGGTCGACATCGGCCTTGATGTTGATCGGCCTCAGCCGCTCCGGAAATTTTCCCGTTTCACTCGTCCCGTAATACTTCTCGATGTGGCGGCGCGATCTGGCGATCGTTAGCAGATCGAGCAACGTGAAGTAATCGAAGCCAAGCATCTCAATGAGACGCGACGGCGTGCGCTCAGAATCTTCCAAATCCAGCCATCGGTTAAACTGCTTTTGGGCAAGCCGTGTCGTGCTATCGATACTCGCGATGCCATGGTCCAAGAGCGCCGTGTCATCGGCTTCAGTGGCGAATGCGATCTGATTGCGGAGATCGGCCATTCGGTTGTTGACCGGAGTCGCAGAAAGCATCAGCACGCGGGTCTTCACTCCCTCCTTGATGATCTTTCGCATCAAGCGGTCGTAGCGTGTCTCGCTACCCTGCCGTGGCGTTTTCTTGTTTCTGAAGTTGTGCGATTCGTCGATTACGACGAGGTCGTAATTGCCCCAATTCACGTTCGCGAGATCGACGTCGCCAGACAGGCCGCTATCGCGCGACAAATCAGTGTGATTCAGCACGTCGTAGTTGAACCGATCGCTGGCGAGCACATTGCGTCGGTCGTTCGCCTTGTACAGCGTCCAGTTGTCGCGGAGGCGCTTGGGACAGAGCACGAGCACGCGATCGTTTCGTAGCTCGTGATACTTGATGATCGCGAGCGCCTCGAAGGTTTTACCAAGACCTACGCTGTCGGCAATGATGCAACCGCCGAAGCGGTTGAGTTTGTCGATTGCACCGATCACCCCGTCGCGCTGGAACTTATAGAGCTTCTTCCACACGACGGTGTTGCGAATGCCGGTGGCGGATTTAACGATGCGATCCTCATCAAGCTCGTCGCCGCGATCGCGGAACAGGTGATAGAGGATGAGCGCGTAAACGAGAAAGGGATCCTTGTGGGAGGCCAAGGCGTCGAGAGTTTCCAGAACTCCATCTTTCGTCTCAGTCGAGGGCAGGATCGCGGCCCACTGAGCATCAAACCATTGGCTGAGGAGTGCTGCTTCGTCGGGGGTCCCGGACGCCTGAATAAGGTTAAGCGGGTTGCCTGGCGCCAGACCCAACCCGTCTGTACTGAAGGAAAGGGAGCCGAGAACGGCTTGTTCAGGCGTGCCACCTGGGTCGCGCAGCACGAAAGTGCCTTGAGGTACTGTTCCCCGGGCGCGTCGTATCTCGGCCTTCTGTCGAATAACGGTCGCGAGCTGCCCCGAAAGCCATCGAGTCTGAAGACGGTTTCGGGCGGCGCGATCTGCCTCGCCTCCGATGATTGAGAGGTCTGACTCTGCGGGAGGCAGCACGAGCCGCAACTGTTCCAGCCGGGACAGCTCCTTCCGTAGCTCCTCGAAGGCGAACACCGACAAGGACGAGCTCACGACGTCGAGCCGGCTGCCGGTGGACAAGCGCGGGCGTACCAGGTCGATGACCCGATCGGATCCCGCGTTCTGAACGATCTTCACCCTTGGCGCCTCGCTATCCGTACAACCATGGCCGCGGCAGTCTGAGCCGTCGCGCAGTTGCGCAGACGCGCCGCGACTGGCGATTGGCAGTTTCGGCGCTAAGAACCCGCCCGGAGCACCAGCAACTGCGGCCGCTCTTACGGGACGGCTTTGGTTTGATTGTCCCCGCCGGCGGGCGGAAATTGCGCGCCTATGTCTCTGATTTCGTTGATGCGGGTCGCAGGATAGTGCAGGAATCCTCCGAAGTCGAACAGCACTGCCCAAGATCATGGGAAACCATCACCTGGGCGTGAGGGGAAAGCTGAAAACTCTGATTTAGACGTACCCGCCGCGGCGACGGGTACGTGTGGCGATGCCTTCGGTTATTGAGCGGCTGCGGCGAGGCCGATAGGCGTCGGGGACGCCAAGACGGTCATTTGGTCTTCGATGAACTCGTCCCCCTCGGGCTCCGCATCCATGGCAGTTTCCACGAGCGTGAGAGGCAATGCCTTGGTTGGTTTCACGCCGAGCTTCTTCAGCATCTCCGCCTGCCGAATGACGTTGCCCTTGTTCTTGCTGAGCTTGTCGCGCGCGTCGTTGAAGCTGTCTTGTGCCTGCCTCAGCCGGTCACCCACCTTCTCGAGGTCTGCCACGAACGCCTGCAGACGGTCATACAGCTCAGCGCCCCGCTTCGCGATCTCTTGCGCGTTCCGGCTCTGTGCTTCCTGTCGCCAGAGATGAGCGACCGTGCGCACGACGAACATGAGTGTCGACGGGCTAACCAGCAGGACGTTGCGGTTCCAGGCCTCCATGAACAAATCTCGATCGTGCGTGACGGCGAGCATGAAGGCCGGTTCGATCGGAATGAACATCAGCACGAAATCGAGCGACTTCAGCTGATACAGCGACTGATAATTCTTCTCCGAGAGCCCTTTGATGTGAGCACGCACCGATACGATGTGTCGCGCGATTGCCGCGTCACGATCTTCGTCGCATTCCGCAGATACTGATTCTTCATACGCGACCAGCGAGATCTTCGAGTCGACGACCAAGTTGCGATTCTCGGGAAGCCGAATCACAACGTCCGGTTGTGCGCGAGAACCATCTTCGCGCGTGTGACTTACCTGGACCTCATACTCTTCGTCCTTGCGAAGCCCAGAGGATTCCAGGACTCGTTCGAGCACGAGTTCGCCGTAGTTTCCTTGCGCCTTGTTTGAGCCCTTGAGCGCCTGCGTGAGATTCTTCGCATCGGCGCTGATCGACTGGTTCAACGCCATCAGCTGACGCACTTGCTCACCGAGCGCCGTGCGATCCTTCGCCTCGTTGACATACACATCCTCTACCTTCGACTGAAACTCAGTGAGTTTCGACTTGAGAGGATCGAGGAGCTGGCCTAGGTTCGTCTGGTTCTGCTCGACGAACCGCTTGCTCTTCTCCTCGAGAATATCATTGGCGAGCGATTTGAACTGATCGGAAAGCGTTTGCTTCGCTTCACTGAGCAGCTCCAACTTCTCGACCGCTTGTTTGCGCTCGGCATCCAGTCTGGTCGCAAGATCAGCCTTCTCGATTGCCAGCTGAGCACCAGCGTTCTGGGCCCGCCTCAACTCAGTCTGGGCAGCTTCGAGGTTTGCACGCAGCGACGCCGACATTTCACGTTCTGAGCGAAGTTCAGTCTCGAGGCGACCAAGAGACTCTTTCAATGCTGCTAGTTCATCATTCAACGCAGCCGCCCGCGACTCCGACGTCATAAGGCTTTGTTCAAGTCCCGGAAGCCGCGCCGCTTCGGATGCCAATGCCGCTTGTCGCTCCTTTGAAGCCGTCAGCTCGGATGACAACAAGGTCAGCCGTTGTTCGCCTTGGACGAGTTCCGCTTTCGCTTCCGTGAGCTGCTGTTCGGTGGACCGCAACAACTGCCGACATTGAGCTTGATCTTCTGTTAGACGGAGAAATTCAACTTGATGCAGCTGCTCTGCCTCAGCGAGCTTCCCAAGTTGCGTCTCCAGCGACGGGATCCGCAGCGCGCGCTCGCGCACGGATGCGAGTTCCACTGCGCCTTCTGATCGCGCTCGTTCCACCTGGAAAGCAATGCGTGAGCGCAGCCAGAACCAGGCAGCGAACCCTCCGAGAAGGAAGCCAGCAGCGAGCGAGACTGCGATCGAAAGACTGATTGTGGCCAAGGTGAATCCTCCTAAGCGAAAGCACTTCGGAGCCAACCTATCCTGAGCCAGTCTCAAAACATGACACCGGATCGCTGAGACGGACGAATCTGTGCCAAATCTGTGACAAATCGACCTCGTCTTAGATAGGTTTAGGCGCCCTCACCTGGGAAGTCGATTGTGATAACGTACTGACGGATCTTAAGTTTTAGTCGCGTGTAGTCGACAGCGGGGCGCGTTCGGGACGTATAGGTCGCAGGTTCAAATCCTGTCACCCCGACCATTGATCCCACTCAGTTTATTTCGTCACCGGTACTCGACTTTCGATATCAGGGGCGCCGGGGTACTGCCGTAATGAAGCGCTTAGCCAGTTCGGCTTCGAGCGGCTGTAGAAGCCTTGATCAGCGACTCAGCAGGTATTCCCAACTTGCTGTGAAGGCGTTGGATCATCGGTAGTGTGAGCGAGCGCCGGTAGGCCAAAATTTCGTAGACGCGATTCGGCCGCCCGATCACGTCCTCCAGATCCTTTACCGTCAATCCACGCTGATCCATCTCGAACTTAATCGCTTCGACCGGATCTGGCAGATCCAGCGCGTAGTGCTTGCGCTCGTACGCCTCGACCAGTGTTACCAGAATATCCAGCTTCTCACCCTCTGGCGTATTCGCCTTGGCGCCCATCAGCTTCTCGATCTCCTTCAACGAAGCACGATAGTCCGCCCGTGTCCTGATCGGTTTGATGTCCATTCTTGAGTCCTGCCCCTGATGCTCGAGGCGCAGCCGGCAAATCAAATCCGCTGAACATCCACCGTGTCGTACTCAGCGTGAGTGCCGATAAATCGAACGTAAACCACTCGATACGGGTAATTGATCCAGACAACTAGTCGATACTTGTTGCCCGCGATGTTGAACACGGCACGCCCGTCCTTGAGGATGCTTGCCGAGCCGAATGACCGCTTCACGTCCGCTGGCGATGCCCAATCCGCCTTCAGCACGTGCCGGTACCACGAGAGAACGGGCTCCCGGGCGTCGGCAAATTTCGGGCTGCTCTCCCAGAACGACTTCAATGTCGAAAGCGCGATGACCCGCATTCAAGCCCCTGCATCCCACAGTGGGACTTATGCTAGTCCCAGTATGGGACTAAGACAAGTCGATTCGTTCGGATGCTCCGAGTTTCGCCTGCATTTCGGCGTGACCGAGTGCCGGCCACACCATGAAGCCATCCTGATCGGCGGAAGGACCTGGTCGTGCAAGCTGGGTACGTCGCCCGCTCCCGCGCTCGGACTGCTACTTGAGCCGCGCATCCAGCGGAATCACCGGTACACGAAAAATCCTGTCACCCCGACCACCTGTCCCTGCACTCTTGATCAGCCGTGCCGGACTTCCAGAAGGCCCAAGAATGCCTGCGGCCGGGGCTTGCCCCCATTCCCCTGAGAAGGAGCGCTGAACGGCTACCCGCGTCGTCCCGGACGCCAATCGCGATTCAACCGATTCAGATCGAATCCCTTTGGATCGAAAATACCGCCAGTCCATTGGAGTGTGTCCGCATACTCGGGATTTGTGGGGTCGGCGAGGCACTCGAGGAAATGCTGGTATCCGTGCGGACCGCCGACGTCCTCCGGCGGACACGCATTCTCGCCGGCAGTGCACATGGGCATGCTCAAGTCGTGCTCGCTCCAAGCGGAAGGCACGGTCTCGATCGTGATGCGATGAACCCAGCCATCGCCCATGTCGTAGTGATACTCGAACTGCCCTGCAATCCCGAGTTCGCGCACGATTGAGGCAAGGGAAGTCCGACGCTCGTCGTCGTAGCTCCCTACTTCACGGTCCACTTCAATCTCTTGAATCCACCACTGCGGCGCGATGATGTGATCGCCAGCGCGGAATTCGTGTGCGTGCGAGTCTCTCCAGCCCATGACCCACTGCAAATAGTTGTGGAGCGCCGCAAAGGTCCATCGATTCGAAACGACGATGCGCCGCCAGATCAGCGGCTCGATTTCCGCTCGATTCGTAACGCAACGGGAGATGGTTTCGGCGGTGAATGCATAGTGCGTTCCGGCAACTCCGGCTCTTGCTGGCCAGGCGGGCGAACACGTGCATGCACTTAGGCGTGCACTACAGATAGAGACGATGCCGGTCCAGGATCACATGCGACGCACCTGATGGCAGACGACCGCGCACGCGTATCAATGAGCTCGTACTCGCGCTTGCGAAGTTCTCGTTGAACACTGCAAGACACAGGCGCCGAACGCCCGAGGACACGCGGCCGTGTACTCAAGCGATTCGCAGCGCGATCGATGCGCGTCCTGCGGCAATGCTCTCCATCGAAATCGGTGGCGATGGCGTTCGCATCAATGTCTTTGCGGAACGCTGCCAGCTTGCCATCGGCTATGGCGCGCGGATTCTCATTGAATGAGGCGCGATCTGCTGTTCGCATTTGTCAGGCCATCCTGCATGTCTCATGGCTACATTTCTCGCCACGTCTGTCTGAAGTGCGCGCATCTCCGCACGAGGCCTCTACGCGTCGGAACAGTATTTCAGAGCTCGGCGCCGCTCCGGTGTCTCGCTCTGGTAAATCGCTCACCGCGCTGTAGAATCCGGACCCCCGCGGCGGCCGGCATGACCGGCTTTTTTCGCACGGCTGCGCAGCATCCAGCCCGCAGCACCCACACCACCACGCCGGCAGGCACTCGCCTGTCCACACCGCGAAGATGATCCAGACGCCCTATTACCTCATCGACAAGACCCGGCTGATCGGCAATCTCGAGAAGATGCGTACGGTGCGCGAACGCTCGGGCGCCAAAGTACTGCTCGCGCTCAAGTGCTTCGCGAGCTGGGCCGTGTTCGATCTGATGCGGCAGTACATGGATGGCACGACCTCCTCCTCTCTCAACGAAGTGAAGCTTGGTCGGGAGAAATTCGGTGGCGAGACGCATGCCTATAGCGTTGCGTACGCCGATCATGAGATCGACGAAGTGGTCGCGAACGCTGACAAGATCATCTTCAACTCGATCGGACAGCTCGAACGGTTTGCGGGACGTACGGGGAATCTACCCCGCGGCTTGCGGCTCAATCCTGGCGTGAGCAGTTCGGCGTTCGATCTTGCGGATCCCGCTCGCCCTCACAGCAGGCTCGGAGAATGGAACGCCGCGAGAGTCGAGCCGGTGCTCGGGCAGATTTCCGGCTTCATGATTCACAACAACTGCGAGAACGAGGATTTCGCGCTGTTCGATCGGCTGTTGACGCAGACTGAAGAGCGCTTCGGCGCGCTGCTCGAGCAGGTCGAGTGGGTCAGTCTCGGTGGTGGCATTCACTTCACCGGCGCCGACTATCCCCTCGATGCGTTCTGCAAACGACTTGCAGAGTTCTCCGCACGCTACGGTGTACAGGTGTACCTCGAGCCAGGCGAAGCGGCGATCACGAACACGACGACACTGGAAGTCACCGTGCTCGACACGATGTTCAACGGCAAGCATCTGGCGATCGTGGATAGCTCGATCGAGGCACACATGCTCGATTTGCTCATCTACCGCGAGAGCGCCGAGATGTTGCCGAATGCGGGCGAACACCTTTACACCGTGTGCGGGAAATCCTGCCTAGCCGGCGACATCTTCGGGGAGTTTCGCTTCGAGCGCCCGCTGCAGGTCGGAGATCGCCTCTCGATACAGGACGCTGCGGGCTACACGATGGTGAAGAAGAACTGGTTCAACGGCGTTCGCATGCCGTCCATCGTCGTGCGTGAGCTCGACGGCACGCTGCGCGTACAGCGCGCGTTCGGTTATGAGGATTACGTGGCGAGTCTCTCCTGAGACTGCCGTTTTCTTGGTTCACAGCCGAAGGAGGCTCTCACGGGAATGAAAAAGAACGTCTTGATCATCGGTGCCGGTGGTGTCGCTCAGGTCGTCGCCCACAAATGTGCCCAGCACAATGATGTGCTCGGCGATCTGCACATCGCGTCCCGCACGCCTGCCAAGTGCGTTGCCATTCTCGATTCGATACGCGAGAAACGCAGCTGCAAAGTGTCAGGAAAGCTCGAGGCACACACGCTCGATGCGATGGATATAGCCGCCACCGCGGCGCTGATCGAGAAGACGGGAGCTGGCATCGTCATCAACGTCGGCCCCTCGTTCGTGAACATGTCGGTGCTTGCCGCCTGCCTCGAGACGGGCGCAGCGTATCTGGATACGGCGATTCACGAAGATCCGCTGAAGATCTGCGAAACCCCGCCGTGGTATGCGAACTACGAATGGAAGCGGCGCGACGACTGCAAGGCAAAGGGCGTCACGGCCATTCTGGGCGTGGGCTTCGACCCTGGTGTCGTGAATGCGTACGCGGCACTCGCACGCGAGGACTACTTCGACCAGATCGACTCCATCGACATCGTCGACGTGAACGCGGGGAGTCACGGCCGCTACTTCGCGACGAACTTCGATCCGGAGGTGAACTTCCGCGAGTTCACCGGCCAGGTGTGGAGCTGGCAGAACAGCCAATGGACCTCGAATCGCATGTTCGAAGTTCGCAAGGAATGGAACCTGCCGGTCGTTGGCGAGCGCACCACATACCTCACCGGTCACGACGAGATCCATTCCCTGTCGAAGAACATGGGCGTACCACACGTGCGCTTCTGGATGGGCTTTGGCGATCACTACATCAACGTGTTCACCGTTCTGAAGAATCTCGGACTGTTGTCCGAGCAACCGATTCGAACGGCGGACGGGCAAACGGTCGTGCCTCTCAAGGTCGTCAAAGCCGTGTTGCCGGATCCGGCATCGCTGGCGCCGACGTACACCGGCAAGACATGTATTGGCGATGTAGTGAAGGGCACGAAGAACGGCAAGGCGCGCGAAGTCTTCATCTATAACGTCTGCGACCACGAAGAGAGCTATCGCGAAGTCGGCAGCCAGGCGATCTCGTATACCGCTGGTGTTCCGCCGGTGGCAGCGGCGCTATTGATCGCGCGTGGTCAGTGGGACGTGAAGCGCATGGTCAACGTGGAGGAACTGCCCGCAAAGCCGTTCCTTGCGCTGCTCAACCACATGGGATTGCCGACGCGTATCAAGGATGAGCAAGGCGATCGCGACTTGAATCTCGACTGAGATCGAGCATCCGCGCATCCGGTCATGGATGACCGGGACGCTGATGGCGGATTACTGGCTCCAACTGCGATATCGCATCAACCTGAGCCGTCGACCGCGTAGATGCGTATCACTGCCAGACACTGCAACGCCAAATTCACTCGCGAGCACGACGGTCAATCCTTCGCGAGCCACCGCAGATCACGCCCTTTGGTGCGCACTACAGGCAGAGATGATGCCGGTCCAGGATCACATGCGTCGCACCAGATGGTGGGCGACCGCGCACGCGAATCGATGAGCTCGTACTGGCGCTTGCGAAATTCTCGTTGAACACCGCAAGACACAGACGTCCGCCCTGTTGGGAGGGATATAACAGAGCCTCGAAGCCCGCCTCCTTCGCCAAGTAGCCGAATATCTGACCAGGTGCTGGAATACCGTGACTCGACGGCTCGGCACGCCACGCAGATGGCGCGGCGAGCAAGCGCTTGTGCAATTCACGCGTGGTAGTGATCAGCGATCGAGTCGGGAACCCTGCCGCCTTACCGAACTTGATCGTGTCCGGCGAAAGCTGAAACCGCTTGATGATGTCGACGAATTTCTTGAGCGGCTTCGGGTCTCGTAAATCGAGCACCAGCTCGACTCGACCTTCCAGCGGAAAGGTCACGAATGCGTCGGCCCGGCGCAATGCGAAATCGTAGGTCGAGAGCGTTCGATCGGAACCGCTGCTCGGCCTGCCGAACTTTTCCGCCCGCGCCGTCACCTCGTCTTGAGCGATGTATAGACACGGGAACGCCTGCCCGCGCGCGCGATCCAGCAGTCGACCTATGTTGAACCGTCCGCCAATTCCGAGGAGGCTACCGGCCGGCGACAACGGCGTGAGATTCCACGTCCAGTCCGTGACGCGACACCACGGCGGATCGAGATGGATGCTCACAGGATCGATATCGCGTAACGCACGGCAGAGTGCTTCGTGATTTCCAGCGCGCTGACGCTCCAGATCGTAATAGACGCGGTCGTGAAACGTCTGCTCCCTCAACGACAACTGATCCCAGCGGTCGAGATCGGCGGCGGAGAACTGATCGAGCACCGCAGCGGGGCGGGTCTGGGATTTTGATCGCTTTCGACGGACCTTCTTACGCGCCAAGCAACACCGACTAGGTGGGCACCGAACGCGAGGCTAAGTCTCGCTGCGCCTCGGCCTTCGCCTCCGCTGCGGCCTGCTCTGCCGTACGCGCCTCAAGCACGAAGTTCAGCAGTCGCTTGTAACGGCCCGCGCGGATCATCGTGCGCGGCGAGATTCCACCAAGCTGCGGGTTAGCGAGCTCGAACCACAAGCCAACTTTGTGCGCATCACCCTCGAAGAACTCGCCAACGAGATTCGCGATGTTCGCGATCTCGCGCAAACGCTCGGCGACCGCCTGCGGAATGTTTTGATCGAAACGTACTGAGGCGAGTGAAACGCCACCCAGTTTGCTCAGGTCCTTTTTCGAGAGCTGTACCAGATCCGCGATCTTTCTATAGTCAGGCTCGCCATGGCGCCAAAGGCCCAGCACGTCGCTCGCGATATGCGGCGCAAACTGCGACCGGCGCTCGCCTAGCATTTTGGCTGCCGTGTTCATTACCGTTCTCCCATGCGAGTGGACCATACCATGAATGAACCACGATTGGACCACGCCCGAAAGGGGAAGTTTGTTCCCGTGACGCGCTTTCATGCAAGAGGTGCGGGAGAGACACACCCCGCTGGCGCATACGCGTTACCTCCGATCATTTACATTAATAATCAATACCTTAACCAATGCTATCGGCTAGCCTCCCAAGGTGCGCCGGGACATTCCTTGGCAAGAAGAACGCCGACTTGAGCCGTTCGGCCACCTGGAAAGAAGGTTTCACGGGCAGCTCAATCAGAACGTCGATGGGCGCTATGTCTGGCACACTTCTCAGTTGCCTTGCCAGCGCAGTCCGTACCCTGAACGAGCACCACCGGACCGTCACGCGATAACGACCGCTGCGATATGTCGTGCAGGATGTGAACCGCTACGGCTCAATGCCGATCGTCATCGAGGATGAAGCGCTGGGCGAGTTGCGCATCACTGGCTCGGTTCTGTGCGACAACCTAGATGGCTGGGTCGCGAGCCTGGAGCGGGCTTTCGGGGTGCGCGTGGAGCGGTCGCCGGAACGGATCGTGCTGAAGATGCAGCAGCGGCGCGAATGACCACTCGCTGCACAACGCGAGGACGAGCTACGGATACACGCCGGCCGGCATTTCGCCGGCGGGACGTTCTCAGTTCGTCACTCTCCATTCATCAGTGAACTGCAGTTGCAGCGGTGACGGCGGGAGGCGTGGGAATGAGCACGCCTTCGATCTGACCAATGAACAGTGCCACGCCAATACCGGCAACGACGGCGCCTGCCAGGCGAACCTTGCCTTGCATCGCAGTCTCACCGGTCATCAGCCAGCGAGTGACACGCACGGCAAGTACCGCCACGAGAAGCTGAACCAGCGTGAAGCCGAGGAGATAGCCGTTGAGTGGCGTCGACTCCGCACCGATGATCGACTCGCCGTAGGCCCAGCCGTGAAACAGACCCGCTGCGCCGAACATGATCGCGAGTATGAGTGTGGACAGCTCGCGATTCGTGGCGATGATGGCGCCGAGCAGCAACACGGTCGCTGCGATCACCAGTTCGGCGACCGGTAGCGTAACGCCCGCGAGATGGACAAAGCAGCCGGCCAGTGTCCCTGCGACGAACGCAATCGCCAGTGTCCAGATGCGGCCCGTGAGTGCGGCCGTAATACCGACGGCGATCACGAATGCGAAATGACCAATGTCGATCAGCGGATGGGCGACGCCGGACAGCAGACCTTGCCCAAAAGTCTGCGGCGTCTGGCCGCCCATCACATGGTGAGCAAAGGCGGGCAAAGCGCTCGCCGCGAGAGTCAGGGCCGTTGCGTATGCAGCGGCGCGAACCGTATCAGGACGTTGAGTCAGCATATTCGGCACCTCAAGTGTATTTGCACAAGTCTCGAATCTAGACGGCCTCAACTCGTGCTCGCACAGCACGCATGCGGTTCGCGAGATCATCCTCGGTCACCAGCTTGCGGCTGAGCAGGATATGGACGAGTGCGAGCAGGTCGCTTTCCGGAGAAGGCACCTCGCCATACACCGAGTCCTTCAGCTCATCCTCGGCGTGGCGGCGCTCCAGGGATGGAAGCGCCCCACTGTCAGACAGACTCTCGCAGATGCCGACGAGACTCGTTTTCCATGGCGGGTTCGGATTGGTCACGCCGTAGAGCGGCGCAAGGACTTCCCACTCCTTCCCCTGGCTGCGAATCTCCTCGAGCAATCTGACGCGTGCGTAATCGCCGCCGCTTTGCGCGTTCATTGGACTGTCGCCTGTTGCGGTGGACGACGTGCCTTGTGAACCGGGCGACGAATGTCTTCCGTCCTGCCAGCCTTCGGCATCGCTACACCGATCATGCAATCGCGCGTCACGATCTCGGCGAGTTGCTCCTCGGACCAATTGTCGGTGCCCTCGGGGCGCATGGGCATGACCATGAAGCGGCATTTCTGGTTGGAGTCCTCGACTCTGACCTCGACGTCGGGCGGAACGATCAGACCGAGCTCAGCGAGCACTTCACGTGGCCAGCGCACGAGACGGCGACGGTAGTTGGTCGACCGGTACCATTCGGGCGACATGCCGAGCAGCGGGCGCGGATAGCAGGAGCAAAGAGTGCACACGATCACGTGATGCAGCTGGGGCGTATCCACCAGTACGCGCAGATTCATGTAATCGCTTGGAGTGCCGAATCCGGTCGGCTCGGACCAATCGATGCCGATCTCCTTGCAGGCTTCGGTGGCATTCTCCATGACGCGTTTCTTGAATTCAGGATCACTCCACGCTTTGGCGATCAGGCGCGAGCCTCCCGTAGGTCCGATTCTTTCGGCCCACTGGGTGAAGCGCCGGTGGTCGTCGGCTGTGAAGAGCCCGTGCTCGATGGCGAGTTCCCGTATGGCGATCTCAAGGATCTCGTAGTCACTGATTTCATCTACCGTCGCGGCAGGCGGGTGCTGACCGAGGGTATGAGTATGTTGCTCTGTCATTTGCGTATTCCTCTATGTCATGTCGACTGCGGTCAGTTGCTGCTGGCCGGTTCGAGCCAACGATCCGGAGACTCGGTCTGCAACGTATCGTTCTCGAACGGGTACTCTTCCCAGATATCTTTCTGACGGAAGCGGATGATGTAGTACTGATCGCGCACGCCGTCGAAATTGAAGGCCTCATCCTCCGGCACGAGGTCCTTGTAGGTCAGCTCGACGATCGTGCCTTCGATATCGCGTGCATAGTTCTGAGTGCGGGTATAGAACATCAGCGGCATGTTCTTCACACGCACACGGTCGCCCACTTGGAAACGCGCGCGGGCTTCAGGCGCATTACTGTTTTGCATAGCGAGCTCTTACCTCGTCAATCTTCGTCAGGAGTTCGGGGAGTGAGAAACGCTTGTTGTCAATGAGCATCCGCGTCGCAGCCCAAAGCCAGCGTCCGTAGTAAGGGAGGCCGAGATAGAGCGTGTAGCCCAGATCGTTATCGGCCCGGCGGCGCCTTTCCTCGGAGTTCCAGACGCCTCTCCAGCCCAGCGTCTCGCACGTCACATACGTATTGAGCTCCCACCCCTCCTCTTCCTTCTCTTCGTACTTGCCAGCGACGTCCCGTTGCCCACCCACGTCATGAGGCGGATGCATGTACGCACGGAAGAGAGCATGCGAAGTTTCGTAGTTCCAGTTCTGCGGTATGTGAATCGCAGGCTGGAAAGAGCCGATGATGTGGTACTGCTCACGCAGCTCCGGTCGTGATGTCGATGCCTGGGATTGTGATGTCGATGCCATGTCATCCACCTTGTTCGCTCGATATGGCCAAAGGGTTGGGGAGGCCACCCGTCATTGGTCGCGGAAGCACGCGATATGGAATGACCGGGCAGCGGGCTTCCCCGTGGGATCGAAGGTATGAACCTGCATTTCGGCTGGATCCTTACTCAGCCCGACGGTGATCAGTCCAGGTTGAACATCTTCGTCCAGTGCGCTGCCGATCGTTCCGGAAAAATTGGTCTTCGCTGCATTCTGCAGCGGCAACTTCCAGCGGATCGTGTACTTGTTCACTCCGTCGAACTCGCACGTGTCGATCATGTAGCCGCGCGCAATGCTGCCATCGGCCTTGATAACGCATGCCAACCGTTTTTCGAACTCAGCCATCACGCTCTCCTGCAAGACGCAACCTGTGAACGAGCTTCAAAGCTCAACCTTGAGACCGATGGTGGAGACTCTTCGCAATGGACACTATAGGTAATACAAACGACATCACTTTCCGCAGTCGGCACAGTGAATCTTCGCAGTCACAAAGATGAACGTCGTTGGATGTAATGAGAGAGCGGACCCGGCGTACGAAACCCGCGCTGCACACATCCGCTTGCGCATGGCACGTGTTGCTATGCGTCTTTGAACGCGGCGCGCAATGACGAGAAGGGATCAGTGATGCGCGAGTGAGCGAGCACTCGAGTGCATTAGTGAATCTTTGCAGACGTTACGGTTTCTGATCCCACACTGGGCGAAGCGCGCCCCGAGCTGCGCAATAACACTTGCCGTCACGACAAAACAGGCTGCGAAATCATGGCGAGCACGTTGTACTGCAACGCATGGGATTCGCGATGGAGAAAAATGAAGTCTCGTGAAGGACGGGGACCCTGACTTCCATCTCGCCGATGAGCGTGTCATCGGTACTCAGAGTTGAAGTGCAGCGCAAGTCATTCAAACCGGCAAGAACGTTCACGAGGAGAACTACGATGTCCGTGACTATGCCAAGCGACAGGCATCGAGCTGTGCCGCCCCCGACGCGCCACACATAGCTGCAACAGGAAATAAACGATAAGTCTAAGTGGGGATTAGTTCGGATTGCGATTACAGCCGAACTCCACAGGCTACAGAGTCTCGGGTGCATGGCGTGAACCGTGTCGGAGAGATGGCGCTCCGGAGGCTGCCGCGTGACCCTATGGCTGCGGCTTCTGAACAAGGACATCCATGCAGAACGAGCAAGAGTCCACAGTCAGCTCGGAACCCAACGGCAATCTCGTTTCGCTCGCATTGCTGTCAATTGTGGTCGGCGCCGGCGCCGGCCTCATCGGAGCGCTCTTTCGGCTTTCGCTCACTCACGCAGACGCGTTGCGCAACAGTTGGATCGTCTGGGCGCACGAGCGCGAGCTCGTCGGATTCCTGCTCGTTGTTGCGGTCTGCGCTGCGGCGGTTGCGTGCGCGGCGTGGCTGGTTCGGCGGTTCGCGCCACATACATCGGGAAGCGGAATACCTGACGTCGAAGCCGTCTTGCGGGAGCGTCTGCAACAGCCGCCGGCAATCTTCCTGATCCCCGTGAAATTCGTCGGTGGCGTGCTCGCCATCGGCTCGGGACTTGCCCTCGGCCGCGAGGGCCCCAGCGTGCAGATGGGAGCCAGCGTCGCGCATCTCTTCGCCCGAATCTTCGGGTGCAGTCGGCTGGATAGCCTGGCGCTGGTAGCAGCAGGAGCCGGGGCCGGTCTTGCCACCGCATTCAATGCGCCAATAGCGGGTGCCATATTCGTGCTCGAAGAATTGTTTCGCCGCTTCGAGACTCGCATGGCGATTGCAGCGCTTGGTGCATCCGCAGCGGCGATCACTGTGGCCCGCGTGATACTCGGAGACGCTCCGGATTTTCGCCTGGCTCCACTCGCATACGCCGCACCCGAGACCACACTGCTCCACCTTGTGCTCGGCGCCGCGGCTGGTTTCCTTGGGGTCGTTTACAACCGCACACTGCTGGCAGGCCTCGCGATTGCGGACGGCCTGCGTCGATGGCCAGTCGAATTGCGCGCAGGCCTGATTGGCGCATCCGTGGGAGTGTTGGCGTGGTTCGCACCGGCGCTCGTTGGCGGCGGCGATCCAATTACGCAGCAAGCGCTGGATGGCGAGGGAAGTCTGGCGCTTTTGCCCATGCTCCTACTGTTGCGCCTTGCGCTCGGCGCGGTCTCATACGCAGCCGGCACTCCCGGCGGTCTGTTCGCGCCACTGCTGGTGCTGGGTGCGCAACTAGGCCTTCTCTTTGCCCTGCTCTGCCGTCTCGTATTCCCGGATCTCGACATTCAACCGTCAGGGTTCGCCGTCATTGGCATGGCAGCTCTCTTTGCGGGCATTGTAAGGTCCCCGCTGACGGGCATCGTGCTGGTGACCGAAATGACAGCCAACGTGACGATGCTTCTGCCGATGCTCGGCGCCTGCTTCTTTGCCACTCTCGTGCCCACGCTGTTGCACAACACACCCATCTACGATTCGTTGCGCGAGCGTACTCTGCGACGCTTCTCTAACCAGCCACCGGATGCGGGAGTTCACCGCTAGGCTTCACGCGTGATGACTGTGGTGCCGCTCAGTCCAGCCATTGCCTCACAGTCCAGCAGCCCATTGCGACTTGCGAAGTCCAACTGGGTCGTGATCCTACAGGTCAGGCGTTGGATTGCGCACTTTAGACATTCACCTGCGTGGCCATTCGCCGTGCTCTCGAGGACCAGCAAGGCTGTCTGTCAAACGTACTCGAACGTTCGAAGCCGCTCACATACTCATCTATCTGAACGTGTACTTGACCCCGAACCGGACAGTGCGCGGCTCCTCCACCCGGCTGAGGCGACCCTCCACCAGTTCGTCGTCGGGATCGAGCCCGGCGACATGAGCACCGTAGAAGTACACGATGTCCTTGCCGTCCTCATCGAGCAGGTTCAGCACCTCGGCATACACAGTGAAATTGGCGGCCTTCCAGGCACCACGCAGGTTCAACGTGGTCTCGGGCTTGGCACGCTCCGAGTTGTCTTCCAACAACGGATACTCACCCAGATGCCGCACACGCAGGCTCGTTTCCCACTGTTTGCGAATAACGGAGATCCCGAGCTCTCCTGCATTCTCGATAGCACCGGGAACGAACACGCCATCCGGACTGTTGACGTAGCGGGCTCGACTGCCGGTCCACGCAATATCAAGCGCAAGCGAGTTGAGCGGGCGCCAGAAACCCACGATCTCGTAGCCACGCCGGCGCGTGGCAGCACCCGGCTCGACGGAATTGGAATCGCCAACGAATTTGAGCTCGCTATCCAGGTTCAACCACCAGTACGTCGCGGTCAGACGCGCCGCCCCAACCTCGAAACGCGTGCCGAATTCATAGCCTCTTCCCTGGATCAACCCAGGCACTGGCGTGATGGCGTTCACGACGCCGCGCGCATCATTGGAATGGAAACCCTCGCCCCAGTTTCCATACAGCTCGATGCGGTCATTCACAGCGTAAGCAGCGCCCACCTTCGGTGACACGGCAGTATCGTCATCCGACCCCGCATCGACGCCGACGATCCGCCGGTCCACATCGAAGTGGTAGTAGTCACCGCGCAGACCGCCGGTGAGACGCAGTCGCTCCAGTGGGCGCCAACTTGCCTCCGTATAGACCGCCGCTGAACTCTCGCGCACGGCATGGCGGCTGATCGTCTCGATCAACGCGCCGGCTTCCGTATGCTGCAACCCGACGTTACCGATGTCGTCGTGCCGCGCTTCGACGCCAGTCGTTAGCGTTAGCTGGTCGTTGAGCTCATCGATCCGCTCGAAGCGTCCTCCACCAATCCAGCGTCGATCGAACTGGTTGATCTGGAAGTCGTAAGTCGCATTCGACAACATGTGCCAGTCGTAGTACTGGCCATAGAGCGTGGCGCGCCAGTTCTCACCGATCAGGCGAGCCGCAGCGATCCAGCGCAATGTCTCACCCTTTGCACTGGGGTCGAGCGAGCAAAATGCATCGGCGCATACGACGGTGCCGATGGCGCGCTCGGGAATCTGCTCCGTCGGCCGCCACTCCGCGTGATACCCCGACATGCTCAGTTCCAGGCGAACGCCGTCCAGCGGCAACGAGTACTTTGCCCATGCGGATTGATGCCGCAGATGTTCGGCAAGCTCCCAGGGGCCGTCATAAGATTTCCATTCGCCGACCGCGACGAGTTCGCCCTTGCCCAGGTCTGCGGAAACGCCCGCGGCCAGCCTCCGCCATCCGTACTCGCCGCCCTCCGCCGAGATGAATGGTTCCAGTGTCGTGACGGTGCTCATGCGCGCGGAACCGGCCATCGAGAAGTCACCGACGTCCGCACGATAAGGCCCCTTACGATAGTCGATGCGATCGATGACTTCCGGAATCAGGCCGTTGACGTCGAGGTAGCCTTGCCCGTGACCATGCGTGCGCAGGTTCATCGGCACGTCGTCTATATAGTTGGAGAAATCGGTGCCGTGATCGAGATTGAATCCACGCAGGAAGTACTGGTTGGCTTTCCCAGATCCGGAATGCTGAACTGCAATCATGCCGGGCACCACCTCCAGCAGTTCCGCCACCCGCAGCAGCGGCCGCACTGAAAGATCGGCACCGCCGACTGCCCCCTCGCTGGCCGCAGCCGCGCGGCCAATCTGCTGCTCTCCGCGGGCGAAAACCACGACCTCTTCTACGACTTCGCTGGCGAAGCTGACATTGCTTGTCAGCAGCAATGCCAGAGAAAAGAACATTCCACCCAGCCACTCGCGACCCTTCGCCAGCAGATACTCAGTCATGATGGCAACCTCTCAACTGTAAGTAGCCAGATGAAACGCTCTCAGCAGGATCACGTACTTTTTTCCGGGATTGATCCACGGCGCTCAGCTCACTGATCCGCCGAGAGCCGCAGTAAACACGACGAACCAATAGTCACAATGTGTCGTTCGACTGAATCTCCGTGGGGTTCATTGTTGTCACGCACGCGCCGACGAACGCTCGTGGTGCAACACACCGCCTTGGATTTTTCGGCGATGACTTAGTGCGCGATGGATGGGCACGGGGCGAGTCACTACAACCGTAAGCTCTCACCGGCAAAGCTCGCGCTGGCGATTCAGCAGCTCGAGCACATCATCGTTGCGATGAAGCGTGTTCGGCGGCGCACATCGGGCATCCACTTCGTGCGTAGAAGAGCATCCGCAGCAGATACACAACTGCTGGCCTGAATCAGCGAGCGATCGATCTGCAATCAACTAAGCGGATGAATGTGGTTCAAGTCGTTGCCGCTTTGCTCGAGCGATTCAGCGCTGAGATCGATGTGTGGCATGCGGCGCGTTGACTGATTACATGTGCGCGTAACAGGCCAAGCTTTTAGGTGCTTGGTCTCTTTGGCTGCTACTCACTGATCCAGACTTGGATCGCATGCGAGCGCCCGCACGTCGCACTCCCATGCGACGTGCGCGAGAACAACTGGATCTAGAACCACAGATCCCGTACGCAACGGCCGTCGCTGGGCAGATCGTCGAACGTCTCCAGTCCGTCGAAATGATCGATCGCAAGATCTGCCACGGCTTCGGGAGGCGCGAGTCGAACGTTCACTGCCATGCGACGACGTCCATCTGCCTCGACACGCAACCCTCTCCAGCAAAGCACACAACCGCATGTCGGGCAGAAGTGGATCTCCAACGACGGATTCGTCTTGCCCGGACGCGTATAGACAGACGTCCGCCCTGAGACACGAATCCTCTCGCCTTCATAGTCATAGGCCCATAGCGTGCCGTACCGACGACAGAGCGTGCAGTTGCATGCCGTCACGCGGCCCGGGTCTCCCTCCAGACTCCAAGTCGAGGCGCCACAATGGCAAGTTCCCGTAAGCAAGATTTGTTACTCCCTGTCACCCAATTCGAAACGTAGCAGCGACCCTCTGCGCTGTCGAATGGCCGCCTCACTGCGAATAGCGGGACGAGTGCTCAGCTGCGCCCCCAAAGCGTGTGCACTTGCGGTTGACGTACAGGAATGGTGATTCGACATCACTGCATGCGCGATCTCGATCGAGAGAACTTGAGCCCTGTCATCGCGACCGCATGCGATTCAAGTAGTTCTTGCCGCCGCCACTCTGTGCATCGAAGTCGGCGCTCGGTGCTTCCGTGGTGACCTCTGCGTTGCCGCCGGCGTAGGTTTCGTCTCGATCGGCCTTGTTATGAACGAGAACGATCGAAGCGGCGCATATCATTGGTCGCAACCGCAGCGCGTCTCGCATGCGCGGACGGAAAGCGATGCTCCCACGAGTGTCTGACGGACGATCAGAGTCAACCGTCAGAGGAATCGCGTATGCGAGAGGAATTTCTGGAGAAGCCAACGGGTCAGGAACGCTTGGCGCGTTCGAGGACTTACTTCACACAGGCCGCAACGCGTACCGATCGACTTCTGCTGCACCACCTCCCACAAAATCTGACCAGCGCTGACGAATCCGCGCTCCCGACTTGATGACCTGCGTGCTCTGCCCGAGACGCGATGATCGTGCTGGAGTCGAGTCCGAACTGGCCGAACAGGGTTGGTTCCATGAACTACTGGATCAGCATTCTGTTTCGCGCCATCCCACTCGTGATTGGCGCCATCTGCCTGGGGCTCGGCCTCTATGTCCGAGCCGGAGGAACCGACGCCAATCACTACATCGCCGGGCATGTGCTGATCTCGCTCACGGCGATCTGCATCGCGCTCTTCGCGACGGCCGCCGTGATCATTCGGCAGTTGATCGGCACCTTCAGTCGAGGATGGAAGTTCATCCTGCCGATCGTCGGATATGCGGTCGCCCTGGCCACGATCATCTGGGGGCTCAACCTCCGAAACCAGGGCGGCAGCGCCGCATTCGTCGCCGGTCATATCGTATTCGGAGTGGGCCTGATCGCCGCCTGCGTGACGACGGTGGCCACCTCATCCACCTCCTTCACCCTCATTCCGAAGAACGCGAAGCGCCGTCACGAGGACGGCGTGCCGGCGGAGGCCTACGGTGCAGGTGCCGGAACCACGCTGATCCTGGTCCCCATCGTCGCAACCGCAATCGCCGTCATCTTCGCGGCTATGCTGCTGAGCCGCTCGGCCGAGGCGCCGCATTTCATCGCCGGCCACGTCCTGGTGGGGCTCGCAGCGATTTGCTCCAGCCTGATCGCTCTCGTCTCGACCGTGGTGCGGCAGGTGCGCAATCAGTTCGACGAAGGCGAGCGATGGTGGTGGACACTTTGGGTCCTCCTCATGGGCTCGGCGACGTTCGTCTGGGGCCTCTTCGTGCTTTTCGGATCGCAGCGACCCGAGCGCATCGCACCCGGATGCATCCTGCTCGGGCTCGCCATGATCTGCTACAGCATCATCTCGAAGGTTTGGCTGCTCGCGCTGGTCTGGCGGCGAACATGTGCGCTTGCCAATCGCATCCCGATCATCCCGGTGATGACCTGTCTGGCCTGCCTGTTCTTCTCCGATTTCCTGTCGGAAGCTGCGATGACAGATTCGAACTTCTTCATCCCGGCCCGAGTGATGGCCGGGCTGGGCGCTGTCTGCTTCACGCTGTTCTCGATCGTCTCCATCCTCGAGGCGGGCACGTCGGAGAAGTCGTGACGAGCGTGAGCCCCCGCTGTTATCGCAGGCAATCCGATCGCTACAGCGCGATATCACGCCAGAGAGACGTGCCGTCTTCTCCGGATTCACGACGATGCCGGGCGCGTATCGCGACGCCGCCTCAAATGGATCGCTGGTTCACTCGCTTCGAGAGTTCTGCAGCGCTTTCTTTGCGCTCGCTGTAACGATCCACCAGGTACGGCGAAATGCTCCGTGTCAGCAGGGTGAACTTCATGAGCTCCTCCGTGACATCGACGACCCGATCGTAGAGCGACGAGGGCTTCATGCGGCCGTGCTCATCGAATTCCTGAAAGGCTTTCGGCACCGAGGATTGGTTCGGAATCGTGACCATCCGCATCCATCGGCCAAGCACGCGCATCTGATTCACCGCGTTGAATGATTGTGAGCCGCCCGACACCTGCATCACTGCAAGCGTCTTGCCTTGAGTTGGACGGACCGCGCCAGTGTTGAGTGGAATCCAGTCGATCTGCGCCTTCAGGATTCCGGACATGGCGCCGTGACGCTCGGGAGAACTCCACACCATCCCCTCGGACCATTCGACCAACTGCCGCAACTCCTGCACTTTCGGATGGGTGTCGGGAGCATCGTCTGGCAATGGCAGGCCGGACGGATTGAAGAACCGGATCTCCGCACCGAAGACAGCGAGCAGCCGCCCCGCTTCTTCTGCGAGAAAGCGACTGAAGGAGCGTTGGCGTGTAGACCCATAGAGCAGCAAGATGCGCGGCGGATGATCCAGCTCTTCGGGTCGCAACCTGCCGGGCTCCGGAATCCGAAAGTGTTCGGCCACGACGTTGGGAAGTTGGATCGTCATCGAACTGCCTGGCACAACGTTGTCAGTCCCGCTGCGTCCGCCACAGAAACCAGATCGCTCGATGCCCCGCTCAGATGAGCAACCGCATCCAGCAGCGCCGGATTGTTGGCCGCCTCGTCCCTGGCACAAAAGGTCGAGCTGGGATCGCAGGCAGGTCCGCAGGCCGATGGCGCGGGAACGCGATCGTGTCCGATCGGCGCTACTGAAAACTCGGAGCCGTTTGACATGATTCACTCCATCGTAATTCGGCGAATTACGAATACCTGCCGCGAAAACACTCACAACGCGGCGATTAATTCCTTCAACTCGTCCAACCGCTCGACATTCACGCAGTAGCACGTACGCGTGTTGTCGTCGGATCCCAGGATCAGCCCCGCCTCTTTCAGCACGGTCACGTGTTGAGAAATGGTCGACGGTGCGAGCGGCAAGATATCCGTCAGCTTGCCGAAATAGCAGGTTCCATAGTCCGCCAGGTAGTTCAGCAACTTCACTCGAGCAGGGTGCGCAAGCGCCTTGCACAAAGCGGCCAACGCCTCCTCGTCCAACTTCTTACGAGGCGTCGCACGGCTTTGTCGCTTGTGCTGTCTGGCGATAGTGCTCAATGTATTAATTCGTAATTCGACGAATAAAGAATAGTCACCGTGCTCAGATTCCGTCAAGGGGCGCACCGCCGTCACTTTGCGAAAGCTACGCGTGTTTGCGCATGACAACGGTGCACGCCCGTGCGGAGACCTGTGCCCCTTGAGCCAGTTCACGGCGTGGCTGAAGCTGACATGAGAAGCCGTTTACGAGACCGTGCGCTGAACGACTCTGGGCGTTCTACAGAAGCGACCGCAGCAAGGCGGACCCGTTTGCTGAGAGCAAGTAATCAGGTCAGCGCGCAGTCGTCAGTCCACGAACTTGTACTTGTAGTAGAGCGAGGCCTGCACGCGCGTCCCCGGCGGACTCCGCCGACATGCCGCACAAATCACGTTCGGCAACGCCTGGAGCCAGGGAATCTCTGATCAATTGACCATTCGCAACCATAGTTGCTTCGCCCACCGAAGCATTTCAACCAGTTGCAGACTTGCGAAGGTCAGGGAAGTCGATAAATTGGAGCTTCCCTAGGTGTCATCGTCGATTTGCATCGCTGCTCGCGGTCCCCTGCGCCTCGATAGACAAGTCGTTCCATTTCTCCCAGGTCTCGATGCGTCGCGCGTACTCGGCGCGCGTCACGGGCAAGCCCGAGGGCCCAAGGAACAGGCGCAGCGGCGGCTCTGGCACATCGACGATTTTCAGAATGACCGAACCTGTGGCTGCTGGATCGCCGGGTGCGGCCCAACTTGCGGAACGAACAGCTGCCATCGCGGCGCGTGCGCCGTCGTACTCCGGCATCTGCTTAGCGCGAACTGCCGACGGTCCACCCCAGTCGGTCGAAAAGCCGCCCGGCTCAATGAGCGTCACCTTGATGCCGAAGTCCGCCACTTCCTGCGCGAGCGACTGACTGAACCCTTCGAGACCCCACTTCGAGGCGTGATACAACCCTATCGTGGGAAACGCATTGACACCGCCGACCGATGAGACCTGCAGGATGTGCCCGGAGCGTTGTGCGCGCAGGATCGGCAACGCGGCCTGTGTCACCCACAACGCACCGAACAGGTTTGTTTCGATCTGTGCGCGCGCCTCTGCCTCGCTGACTTCCTCGATTGTGCCGAACAACCCATAGCCCGCATTGTTGACGATCACGTCCAGGCGTCCGAAACGCTCGTGCGCCTGTGCGATCACCTGGTTGACCTCGGCTTTGCGGGTGACATCCAGGCTGAATGCCGCGACCTGATCTCCGTAACGTTCGACCAGCGGCGCGAGCGTCGACGCGTTGCGCGCCGTTGCGGCAACCCGATCTCCACGCGCGAGCGCGGCCTCTGCCCAGACGCGCCCGAAACCCTTGGACGTTCCTGTGATGAACCAGACTTTGCTTGCCATGCCCGCTCCCCGTGTTTTGCGTCACTGCACTTTCGGGCCCGGATGTAGCACCAGCGTTACAGAACGCTCCATCTGCGTTACATCGGTAACCGACTCGTCTTGCATGGAGGTGCTGACCGCGCTTAAGCGGACATCCATGCGAGTGGTCGCAAAAGGCCTTGTTGCTCGTCCATAGATGAGCGTCCTGCAGGTGTTCGGCCAGAACTGTATTTGGACCTACAGTGTTCATGCGATGGATGAACTCCCCCAAGGCTCACTTCACAACCGCGACGACGCGGCTCGTGACGATGAGCACTCGTCTCGCTCGATAGCCAAAGGCTCGTCGGACCCGCAGACTATTCGGCTATTCGATACGACAGCACCCATGAGCCGCGCCCGCAACCAACCGCCTTGCCCCGCCAGTCGTCCACTGCGGTTCATGCACGACACCGAACTGTCCGCGCGCTTCGAGCAGGCTCTCCTCGCGAAGGACGGTGTGGCCGGCGCGCATTGCATTCACGAGCGCTGGATGCGCGGCGCAATGGCGATCCACATCGAAACTGCCCTCGAGCGACTATGGCAGCATGCGGCCACTACTATTCCGGAGTGGCTGCCTACGCGCCACTTCGATTGGCTCGCGCTCGCCTACGAAACCTGTGCGCAGTTCACGGCGAGCAAGCGCGGGCGCAGCAACATCTACCTGGTGCTGCTCGACTACTCCGACAGCCGCGCCGAGCCTTACGGCGTATACGTCGGGATGAGCCGCTATACGCCGGCAGAGCGCTTCGATCAGCACAAAGCCGGCATTCGATCGGCAGGCTCGGTCCTGCGTCGCGGACTCGAAGTCGTGACCGGCCCGACACTGCATCTGCGCAACATCAGTCGCGGCGATGCCTCGCGGATCGAGCAGCAACTCGCCGAGGCGTTGCAGCTAAGGGGGCTGTTCGTCCAGGGAGGTCATTGATCCGTCGCGATCCGTCCGCAACCATTCTCGGTGCCGAGCCGAGGGTTCGTGGGTTTCCAGGCGATCGTCTCGATGTTCACGCGTCGATCGATCTGGCTTGAACAACTCTTACGATGACTTACTCATCTAGGGAATCTCTGATTAATTCATCGCTTCGCATAGAATGCGACGAACGCAGGTGAGTGGGACGGATCGATGAAACCTACGCAGCAAACGTTGGCCACGGCAGGATTCGAACTTCACCGCAAACGCACCCG
>JAFAEQ010000067.1 GCA_023423935.1 Pseudomonadota bacterium
GTGGGGGGGGCCCCCCCCCCCCCCCCCCTTCCGTTGGCTAAGCGATCCGAGGATTCTGGCCCGGCGACTCGGATTAGCCTGAGCGCGATGTCCCCTGTGACGCGTGTCACAAGGATGAACATTCGCCGCTGACGAGCGTCGCGGGGCACTCTTGCGACCCACACGCGCGACCACGGAATTTCAGCAGAAAAGCTGATGTTTTCTGCGCTCGAGCGCATCGACGTCGCCATCTCCTGACAACTAATCCGACCATGGACAAACCACTATCAGTGGCTAGACTGCGGTGACTTCGCTGCGTGCTTGTGCGTTGTGCTACAGGCGGGCAGCGATGGGTGTCCCACCAACCACATGCAATATCGGCGCAGCGATTTCGATGTCACGAACACCGTGCAGGTGAGTTCGGCCGACGCCGTTCGACGTGCAGTCAGTGACCTCTATCGCCAGCAGTGGCCGCACTATCCATTCGATCGTATCGATACCGCGTTCCGGGATTTCGAACGGTTGTTCAACGGACAGTTTCCCGGCTACTACGGATGCGACACCGTCTATCACGATCAGCAGCATTCGCTCGACGGCACACTCGCCGTCGCCCGACTCATCGTTGCGTACGACCGCACGCACACCGTTGAAGAACGACTGGGGCCTGAGCGCGCCATTCTCGCCGTGGTCATCGCGCTGTTTCACGACTCCGGCTACATCCGTCAGACCGACGATCAGACCCATCGCAACGGCGCCGAATTCACGCTGAGCCACGTCAGCCGCAGCGCGCAGTTCATCGGACGCTATCTGCCCACGGTCGGCATGGCCGAGTGGGTGCCCGTTGCGACGAAGGTCGTGCACTTCACCGGGTATGAGGTGAAGTTCGATCAGATCCGCCTCGACGATCATCGCGACCGCATCGTGGGGCACATCGTCGGCACCGGAGATCTGATCGCGCAGATGGCCGACCGTTGCTATCTCGAAAAATGCCGTGATCGGCTCTATCCGGAGTTCGTGCTGGGCGGCATCGCGATGCCGAACAACGAGGAAGGCAATCCTTCGATTCGTTATCGCTCCGGATTGGACGTGCTGCGGCAGACGCCGGAGTTCGTCGAGGAAGTACGCCGCACTCGACTCGATGGCGAGTTCGCCAGCGTCTATCGGCATCTCGAGGTGCTGTTCAACGGCCGTAACCCTTACATGGAATCCATCCAGGCGAATCTCGATTACCTGACGGAAGTGTTACGCACCGGCGGCTGGCCGATGCTGCGTCGTGACCCGCCGTGCTTCACCTGGGAAAAGAATCCGGTCCAGAACATTCGTTCGCTCGTTCTCGGTCACATCAAACAAATGTGGAAAGGACCGACGAGCGGCTGAGAAAAAAATCGTGCGAGCGGCACGACCGAAGCAGATGTCGGCGAGAATCTGCGGATGACTCTCATCGATAACACTGTCCTCGGACTCTCCGTAGCTTTCGGCCTCGGGTTACTCATCGGCATCGAACGCGAGCGCGGCGCGCACGCGGCGGGAACTCAGTACGCAGCCGGCGTTCGCACATTCACATTGACCGCCTTGCTGGGTGCCGTGAGCGTCCTGATCGGCGGTGAAATCGCGGTGATCGCCTTCGGCCTCGTCATCGGCGCGTTGGTCGCGCTCGGCTACAAGGTGACTCGCACTCAGGACCCCGGACTCACAACTGAAGTCGCCCAGATCGGCGCGTTCCTGCTTGGTGCGCTCGCGATGCAGCGTCCTCAACTGGCGGCTGGACTCGGCGTTGTCATCGCGATACTGCTGGCCTCGCGTTCGCAACTGCATCACTGGGTCAAGAACGTCCTCACCGATGTAGAGATCCGCGATGGCCTGCTGTTGGCCGCAGCCGCGCTCGTCATACTGCCGCTCACCCCGAACGCGCCGATCGACCCTTGGGGCGTGGTCAATCCTCGCGTGCTCTGGGCGCTGGCCGTCACTGTCATGGCCATCAACGGCCTCGGCTACATCTCACTGCGTGTGGCGGGCGGTCGAGTCGGGCTGGTCTTGGCCGGACTTTTTTCCGGCTTCGTCTCGAGCACCGCCACGATCGCTGCGATGGCTACCCGCGCGCGTGGACAACCCGAACTGCGACAGCCCGCCGTCGCCGGCGCCACGATCGCGGGCGTCTCGAGTCTTGTTGAACTCGCGATCGTGATCGGCGTCGTCAACATCACGCTGCTGCGAGCATTGGCGCTGCCCCTTGCCGCTGCTGCCCTCGTCGCTGTCGTATGCGCCGGTCTCTTTGCATTACACCGCAGTCGAGAGCACATCGATCCCAAGACGCTGCAGGGCCGGCCGTTCGATCCGAAAGCAGCGATGATTTTCGTGGCCGTGATCGGCCTGACGCTGATTGCCTCTGCCTTGCTGACGCAATGGCTGGGCCACAGCGGTCTGGTTCTCGCAAGCTCGGTCAGCGGGCTCGGCGACATTCACGCCTCTGCGATCTCAGTCGCCTCGTTGTCCGCTCGGAGTGAAGTCTCCGAGCACATCTCGACATTGGCGGTATTGGCAGGCCTCACGACGAATGCGATCAGCAAGACGTTCCTCGCGTTCTCGCTCGGGCGGCGTGCCTTCGGAATGCAAATGATCCCCGGGATCTGGTTGCCCGTGGCCGCGGCCTGGCTCGTACTGAGTGCACATCAGTTTCTCTCGTAACGCGTGCCGACTACCGCAGCTCTCCCGGGATCGGTAGCCTTGCGCATTGCGCTCCAACTCCACGAATACGCCGCATGCAATTTCCGCGTCTCGCCGCCCGATTCCCCAACAAGAGAGCGTTCATCACCGGCGCAGGCAGCGGACTCGGCCTTGCGCTGGCGAATGCTCTCGCACGCGACGGCTGGGCACTCGGCCTGTTCGATCACAATCTCGCGCGCCTGACGACGGTCGAAGGAGAGCTGTCGGCCGCGGGTGTTCCCGTGCTCGCCTATCCGGGCGACGTGACTCAGGCGAACGAGCTCACCGTTGCGGTCAACACCTTTGCCGCCACCTATGACGGTCTCGATGTGATGATCAACAACGCGGGTGTCGCCGCCTCGGGCAGCCTGATGGAGATCCCGCTCGAGGACTGGGATTGGATCATCCGCACCAATCTGATGGGCGTCGTGCACGGCTGTCGCGCCGCTATCCCGCATCTGCAACGCAACAGCTCTGGGCTTTTGATCAATGTCGCAAGTGCAGCTTCGTTCATTTCAGCACCTGAAATGAGCAGCTACAGCGCTACCAAGGCCGCGGTCGTCGCTCTGTCCGAATCGATCGCGAACGAGCTGCGTGCCTCGGGAACGCAAGTGTCCATCGTCATGCCGACGTTCTTTCCCAGCAATCTGCTCGAGTCCTTTCGCGGCACGGAAGACTCAAGAATCTCGGCGCGTCGGATCATGGAGGCTGCTAACTACCCCGCAGAAGCCGTCGCTCAGGACCTGCTTAATTTCGCCGCCGCAGGCAAGACGTACATTGTCCTCCCCCGATCGGCCCGCATGCTCTGGCGCGCCAAACGCTACATGCCGGAACGTTTCCTCAGGCGCATCGTTGCGATACGCGATCGCATGCGGCGCAAGGCTTCCTGAACCCAGATCCTTACCGTTGAGGTCACCGTCATGACGACCCGCCTCGCCGACAAAGTCGCTCTGATCACTGGCGCGAGCGCCGGCATCGGATATGCCACCGCCCGCGCACTCGCCCGCGAAGGAGCGAATGTGGTCGTCACGGCCCGACGCGAAGAACGTCTGCAGCAACTCGTACGCGAGATCGAAGCGCTCGGCGCCAGGTCCGTTTACATCGTGGGTGATGCAGCGACGGAGGCCACCGCGCGAGCGAGCGTCGATTGCGCCCTCTCCGAGTTCGGCCGCATCGACATCCTCATCAACAACGCAGGCGTCGGTAATTACAAGAATCTGATCGACACCAGCGCCGAGGAGTACGACCAGATCATGGACGTGAACATGCGTTCGACATTCCTGTTCACACGCCACGTGGTACCTGTCATGCAAAAGCAGCAACAGGGACTGATTCTGCTGGTGTCGTCGATGGCCGGGCTTTACGGCTTTCCGGGTCAGGCCGTGTACTGCGCTTCGAAGTTCGCGCAAATCGGCTTCGCGCAGGCGCTCGACAAAGAATTGCGCACCTACGGCATCAAGGTTGGCAGCGTCTGTCCTGGCGGCGTCAAAACCGAGTTCGCGATAGGCAAGGGCCGCACCGAAGAAGGCGTCGCCAACTCATCCATGCTCGACGCCGAAGACGTCGCGCAAGCCATCACGTTCGCCTGCACCCAACCCCCAGGCGCACGCATCATGCAGATCCAGATGCGAACGATGGCGGAGAATCTCAATTAGCAATGAGCAGTGCGTAATTAGCAATGAGTAATGAGTAATTAAAGAGGGATCAAAGCTCGCCAACGCCGTGACCCTCACTGACTCTCAACACTCATTTCCTCCTCCGTCATTGCTCATTACTCATTACTCATTGCTCATAATTGCTCATTACTCATTGTTGCCGTCGATCGTCAGCATGAACCGCGTGTAGATCTCGGGAAGCCGCGCAAGGACGTGGGTCTTGCCTGCAATGCTGCTCGCATCGATCACCTGGCGCAGCATCGAGAGACTCAAAGCTTCCAGAGCGGGCAGTGACACCGGCGCGTAGCTCAGGTGCCAGGGTTCGGGGCTCACGCCGCCGCGGTCGGTGCGATACGGACGAAAGAATCCGAAGCGCTTCATGTTCGCGTCGAGCCAGCGCGTGAGGTTCGCAAAGATGCCGTCGGTTGCGTACTCGCCCGGCACGAGCTGCACCTCATAGTCTTTCGGTACTGCAACCGCATCGATGACATCGACGTCACTGCCCCAGTGGTGCCGACTGCCTCCGGGAATCGCGGACCAGTACAGGATCGCATCCACTGCGGCGTTGTCACTGAGGCTCGCGCGATCGAGCAACTGACCCTTGCGATCGTAGAGCGGTCGCTCGCCATTCCATTTGCGATTCCAGATCGTCACCTGCGTATCGAAGTCGCGAAAGCTCGAACGGGCCACCAGATCGATGCCCTCCGCTGCGGCCGCATCGCGCATCGACAAGAACGCGGCGACCGCTTCATAGTGCAGCGTGCAGTACGGCTGATTCAGCTCGACCACATGCGTACGCGCCCGACCGGTAAGTTCGAGCTCATTCATTCAACAGTTCCTCTTCTCGCATCGTGCATAAGACGCGAGTATGTCAAAAAACTCGACAAGCACATTTGAGATCGACTCAGACGGCCCCTGAATCTGCTTTCTGGACAGCATGACTCGGGAGAAAGCCCGCTATGATGGCGATCGTTCGGTCGGAAGATTCTAGGGATATTCTGTGTCACTGACATCGACGACTCGCATCGAAGATGTCCGCCGCGTCCGTTACTGCGTCGAAGGAACCGGGATGCAGTCACAGTGATTACACAAATCAGAGAGATTGCGGGTCAAACACGCGATCCGTTCGATCGTCTGAAGACCAATAATCGCGCAGCCAACGATCGGGGCACATTGGCGGCGCATACACAACGTTGCAGCGTTGGAGCATCAGTTGAGAACCCGTAGCCTCAGAGCCAGACTACTTGCGATCGCAGTCACTGCCGGACTGTGTATCACTGCCATTCTGCTCGGCCTCGAATATCTCGAGTATCGCAAGTCCATCGACGCCATCGGCGAGCACGGCGAACGTTCGTGGCTCGCGGCCGAGAACGAGCGACTCGAGCGCGAAGCAAGCCAGGCGCTTACCACTTACGTGAGCGGCCTCGAAGTGGCGCTGGTCAGCAACGATGTCCGCGCCATTCAGCCGCTGGGTGCCGCGCTTCTTTCCAATCCCATCGTCACCTCCGTCACGATCCGCAATGCTGCGGGCGATGCGCTCTATCAGGAAAGCAAAGCCGAGCCTTGGGTGGCCACCCTCGCGCCCGGAGAGCAGCGCAGCATCGAAAGGACACTGGGCGGCAAGAAGGTACTGGGGGTCGTCGAATTGCGCGTCGGCCGCGCCGGACTCATAGGGTCCGCGCAGGGGTTGCGCACACAGCTCGAGAGCATCGAGCGCAACGACTTCAACTCGTGGATGTGGATCATCAGCGGCGCGGGCCTGCTCATTACCGGCGTGCTGGCACTGGTGGCTTGGGTACTGGCACGAAGGCTGGAGCGGCCGATCATCGAGCTGATTCGCTCGGCTGAACGTATCGGCGAAGGCGACTACACGCGCCCGCATGCGGTGACCGCCAATCACGAGATGGCAGATCTCGAGCTGGCGCTCGATCGCATGCGCCAGAACCTGCGTCAGACGACCATCACCAAGGACTATCTGAACAGCGTCCTGAACAGCATGAACGATGCTGTGCTCGTGACATCCCCGGCCGGCATCATCACGCGCATCAACGAGGCAGCAGTGCGACTCTTCGGCTATCGCGAGGAAGAGATTGCCGGTAAGCCGTTCGTCACGCTGATCGCCGAGAGCGAAAAGGAGAATTTCTCGCTCGACAGCACCGGGCTCGAAACTCGCGAGACCGTGATCGCCACGCGCAGCGGTCAGACGATTCCCGTCTCCCTGTCCGGTGCGCCCATCGCGGCCGACGATCCCCAATTCAAAGGGACGATCTATGTGATCCGCAACATCACGGATCGCAAGCGTGCCGAGCGTCGCATTCGCTATCTCGCCCGCTACGATGCGCTCACCAAAGTGCCGAATCGCATGCAGTTCCAGCACATGCTGCAGCAGGCGATTGCACGCGCACGCAAGGCCGATCGCGCGATCGTCCTGCTGTATCTCGACATGGATCGCTTCAAGGAGATCAACGACACCTTCGGCCATGCCGCGGGCGATCGCACCCTGGAAGTACTGACCGAACGCCTGACGCGCATTCTTCCGCGCGAAGCAGTTGTCGGGCGGCTGGCGGGCGACGAGTTCGGCCTGTTCATCGAGGGATTCACCGATCCGGAGAGCGAACGCACGCAGGCCGCAAACCTTGCGCGCATGGTGCTGGCCGAAGTGGGCAAGGCGTATTACGTCGACGAGCAGGAAGTGTTTCTGACCGCGAGCGTCGGCATCGCGCTGTGCCCGAAAGATGCCGAGAACGTGATCGATCTGATCCGCAATGCGGATGCAGCCATGTATCACTCGAAACAGAACGGCGGTAACAGCTTCGCCTTCTATTCGCCCGAAATGAACGCGGCGGCCGTCGAGCGTCTGATGCTGCGAAGCAAGCTGCGCCGCGCCCTCGAGCGCGACGAGCTGGTCATGTTCTATCAGCCGAAAGTCGATCTGCATGACGGGCGGATCGTGGGCGCAGAAGCCCTGTTGCGTTGGCGGCTACCGGGCCACGGCGACATCCCGCCTTCGCAGTTCATTCCGCTCGCCGAAGAGACGAACCTGATCCTGGGCATCGGCGAATGGGTTCTGAATCGGGTCTGCTCGGACTACCGCCGCTGGACCGAACGCATCGCGAATCCGGGTCGCGTGTCCATCAATCTCTCACTGAAACAGCTTCGCCAGGCGAGCTTCATCACACGCTGCCGCGCGGTGTTCCGCCGGCACGAAGTGTCGCCGACCTGCTTCGAGCTCGAGATCACCGAGACGACTTTGATGGCCGATCCGAAACGCACCGTGAAGCTCCTGAACGAGCTTTACGCGATGGGCTTGCACCTGTCGATCGACGATTTCGGTACTGGATATTCATCCCTCAGCGCCCTGCAGCAATTCCCGATCAACACCCTCAAGATCGACCAGTCGTTCGTGCGCGATGCGGCGGTCAATCCCGACGACGCCACGATCGTTCGGACGATCATCGATATGGGCAAGGCGCTCGAAGTCGAAGTCGTGGCCGAGGGCGTCGAGAATCAGGAACAGCTCAATCTGCTGCGTGCGCGCGGATGTCACTACGCCCAGGGCCGCCTGTTCGGAGACGCCATGAGCTCCGATGAATTCCTCGCTCTGCTGACGGCACAAGCCAGCGGCCGCTCCAAGGTCAGCCGCCTGTTCGGCTGACCGAGTCTCCTCACCGCCCTTCGGAGCCCTCAGTCGCCGCCGCACCTCCGGCGGCTCTGTGCTGCCCGGGCGCTCTGTGTGAAACTCTCGCGCCCCGCGAGGGCTCACCTTCGCGCCCGCAACTGCAGTCGCCTAACGATCCATGCTCACGTTTTCCTCTCTTTCGCTTCGTCGCGGCACCCGTCTTCTGATCAAGGACGCGTCATTCACGATCTACCGCGGCGAGAAGGTCGGCATCGTCGGTAAGAACGGCACGGGCAAGTCGAGTCTGCTGGCGTTGATGATGGACGAGCTGCAGCCCGACGCCGGCAGTTTCGATCGACCTTCGCAGCTGGTGCTCGCACACGTGGCGCAGGAGCTCGACGCCACGGATCAGAGCGCCATCGATTTCGTCATGGACGGCGATGAGGAGTTGCGCGCAACGGAGTCTGCTATCGCGCGCGCAGAAGCTGCGGACGACGGCATCAGGCTCGGTGAGCTGCATGCGAAGTACGCAGGCATCGGCGGCTACGATGCGCGCAGCCGCGCGGCTCGATTGCTTCATGGTCTCGGCTTTGCGCCCGACGACGAGAATCGCGCGATCCGCGAGTTTTCAGGCGGCTGGCGTGTGCGGCTCAACGTCGCGAAGGCACTGATGTGCCGATCGGATCTGCTGCTGCTCGATGAGCCGACCAACCATCTCGATCTGGATGCGGTGATCTGGCTCGAGGAATGGCTGAACAGCTATCCGGGCACGCTGCTGATGATCGCGCACGACCGCGAGTTCCTCGACCGCACCGTCAATCGCATCGTGCACATCGAGCATCAGAGCGCGCGCATCTACACGGGCAACTACTCCAAATTCGAAGAGCAGCGCGCCGAGCAGCTCGCACAGCATCAATCGATGTACGAGCGCCAACAACGCGAGATCAAGCACATGATGAGCTTCGTCGAACGCTTTCGTGCGAAAGCGAGCAAGGCGCGGCAGGCTCAAAGTCGCATCAAGGCACTCGAGCGCATGGAACGCATTGCGCCTGCGCACGTCGATTCCGAGTTCGAGTTCGCGTTCCTGCCGCCCGAAAAGCTGCCGCAGCCGCTGCTCACGCTCGATGACCAGTCGGCGGGCTATGGCGATCACGTAGTGCTGAGCTCTATCGGGATCACCATTGCACCCGGCAGCCGGATCGCCTTGCTGGGTCGCAACGGCGCGGGCAAGTCGACGATGATGAAACTGCTCGCGGGAGAACTGCCGGCCATGGGCGGCAAGCGCACCGAGGCGCGCGATCTGCGCATCGGCTACTTCGCGCAGCATCAGCTCGAACAGCTGGCCGCGAATGAGTCACCGATGGATCACCTGAAGCGCCTCGGCGGCCACTACGCCGCACGTGCGACCGAACAGGAGCTTCGCAGCTTCCTGGGCAAGTTCGGCTTCAGCGGGGACCGGGTCTTCGAGCCAGTCGGGCCTTTTTCCGGCGGCGAGAAAGCGCGCCTCGTGCTTGCGCTTGTCAGTTACACACGGCCGAATCTGCTGCTGCTCGACGAGCCGACCAACCATCTCGATCTGGAGATGCGCCAGGCGCTCGCAGTCGCGCTGCAGGATTTCGATGCCGCGGTGGTACTCGTGTCGCACGATCGTCATTTGCTGCGTGCCGTGGCAGACGAGCTGATTCTGGTGGATCAGGGACGCGCGAAACCTTTCGATGGCGATCTCGATGATTACGCGCGCTGGTTCACGACACGCGAGCAGCAGGAAGAGCACGAGATCGAGGCTCGCGAAGGCACTCACACCGCCGAGCAGAAGAAGCAGCGTAAACGTGAAGAGGCGGAGCAACGCAATCGTCTGAGCGGCCTGCGCAGTCAGATCGCGAAACTCGAAAAGGAAATGCAGAAGCTTCAGACGGAGCTGGCCGCAATCGAGACTGCGCTCGCGGAGCCGGAAATCTATCAGGAACAGTCGAAGCCCAAATTGCTCAAGCTGCTCGAGTCACAAAAGGATCTGAAGAAGAAACTCGAGGCTGCCGAATCGGCCTGGCTCGAGAACAGCGAGAAGCTCGAAAACGCCTCGGCGTGAGCTACTCCTTGCGGGTGGACTGCGCCGCGATCAGAGCATCGGCCGCAGTCACCAGATACTTCAGCGGCGCATCCTTGCCGAGGCAATGCACGGAGGACAACGCGCCATCGATGAGCATCAGGAGCTGATCCGCGAGCTCTTCGGGATTGCGCACATCTTCGAGCTGATCGATGAGCCCCTTCAGGCGTCGTCGCAACTCCGCACTCATCTCGCGCGCAACCTTGCGCGCCGGATGCTCCGGGTCGGCGAACTCCACCGTGACGTTCAGAAATGGACAGCCGCGAAACTGTTGCCCACTGATGTAGCGCGCCAGACCCGTGAACTGCGCACGCAGCTGATCGCGCGGATTGCCTGCCGCACGCTGCAGGTTGCGATCCCAGCCCGCCCAGCGATCGAGTGCCTCCTGCTCGATCACGGCAGCAATCAAGACATCTTTCGACGGAAACCAGCGATACAGGCTGGTCTTAGCCACTCCGGACTCGGCCACGACCCGATCGACGCCGACCGCACGCGCCCCTTCACGATAGAAAAGCTCGCGAGCCGTATTCAGGACCCGGTCCCGCACGGACTCGGTTTGAGATCCTTCGCTCGTTTTGGTCGATAGACCGTTGCCCATTCAACATTCCTCGCTTGACAGCGCTACAGACCTGTACGTAGCATCAAAAACAGACAGGTCTGTAGCGTCACGACTGTAGCCCTTGGACCCGGCCAGTTCAAGGCAGGTCTTGCCTACGCCTGTCGGCCCGCCGTGGGGTCGTGCATTGGTCCCGCACGATCCTGCGGCGGTTCATTTCTCCAGGATGACGGGATGAACCATGGATACCAGGCACACGCTTCTGGCCGCCCTTTCCTTCCTTTACTGCTTTCAGTCTTACGCCGCTCCCGCCGAATGCGAACCGGTGGCGGTGGAAAAATCGGCGAAATTCCCACTGCGCTCGCAGCTGCGCGGGCAGGAAGGCATTGTCTATCTCAATGTGCATATCGACGAGAGCGGCCGCGTCGCGAGCACCGACGTCCAACGCTCGAGCGGCTATCGTTTGCTCGATCGCTCCGCACAAGTCAGCGTCCTGAACGACTGGGTGTTCGATGTATCCCAGTGCCATCGCAACGACTTGCCCGTCGATCGGGTCATCGCCGTCGAGTATCGCAACGACGAATATCGCTGACGACGAGCCCGCAAGGCTCAGCCAACGATGCCTTGCGAACGCAGCTGCTCGATCTCATCGCGCGTCAGACCCAGTCGATCCGACAGGATTTGCTCCGTGTGCTGACCGAGCAGCGGCGGTGACTGCTCGTACCTCGGAGGTGTCGCCGACATCTTGATCGGGCTTGCGACCTGTGGAACGCGCTGCGCGAGCGGATGCGGCAGATCGAGCCTCATGCCACGGTCGCGCACTTGCGGATGTTCGAACACCTGCGCGAGCGAATTGATCGGTCCGACCGGAATGCCGGCCGCCTCGAGCGCAGTGACCCACGTACTTACGGAACGCTGCTTCAGAACTTCCTGAAGCAATGGAATCAGCACATCGCGATGGCGCACGCGATCCGCATTTCTTCTGAAGCGGTCGTCGAGGTGATAGGCACAGCCCGCGATCTCGCAGAACCGCGCGAACTGAGCATCGTTACCGACGGCGATCACGAACTGACCGTCCGTCGCATCGAACACCTGATACGGCACGATGTTGGCGTGCGCATTGCCCTGCCGTTGCGGGACTCGGCCTGACACCAGGTAGTTCATGTTCACGTTGGCGAGCATGGCGACCTGCGTGTCGAGCAGGGCCATATCGATGTACTGACCTTCACCGGTCTGCGATCGATGGGCGAGCGCGGCCAGCACTGCAATGACCGAATACAGCCCGGTCGTGAGATCGGCGACCGCGACACCGACTTTCTGCGGCCCACCGCCCGGTCGATCGTCCCGCTCGCCCGTGACACTCATCAGGCCGCCCATGGCCTGGATGATGAAGTCGTATCCCGCCACCTGGCGCATCGGCCCGGTCTGGCCGAACCCGGTGATCGAGCAATAGATGAGGCCCGGATTGCCGAGCTTGAGATCGTCGTAGCCGAGTCCGTAACGGGCGAGATCGCCTGCTTTGAAATTCTCCAGCAATACATCGGATTGGGCCGCGAGCCTCCGAACGAGAGCCTGCCCTTCCGGCTTCGAGATATCGAGCGCGAGTGACTTCTTGCCACGATTCGCCGCGAGGAAATAGGCAGATTCCTTGGTGTCCCGACCTTCTATGTCTTTGAGGTACGGCGGACCCCAGGACCGCGTGTCATCGCCGGCGCCCGGGCGTTCGATCTTGATGACATCCGCACCGAGATCCGCAAAGACCTGTCCGGCCCACGGCCCCGCGAGCACCCGACTCATGTCGAGCACTCGGATATGTGACAACGCTCCCCGCGGAGTGGATGATTCGACAGTCATGCGCGTACCTGGACGTTCCGGACGCGCGCAGTTTAGATGAGGTGGTTCGCAGCGGCATGTCGCCCGGAACGAAAGCGGCGGTCATGCATCTCATCAATATCCCTTCGATGGAGCGTGCGTTATGCGTATGCGAATCGTGGCCCTGGTCATCGTCGGCGCGGTGTCGATGCCCGTGATGGCGGACGAAGACTCCACACAGGAACGGGTCGATCCACCCGCAGCGCAGTCAGCTCGAAAGCTCGATCTGCGACTGCCGGATATCCGGACGATCTTTTCGCAGGAGGCGATCGATCGCGTAGTCGCAAGCACCTACGATCGCGACAGCTTGGCCGATGTCGAAGTCGAGCGCCCTCGCGATCGCATCACGCCGCGCAGTCCCGCCGTGTCGAGCGGCATCTTCGCGCCGTTCTGGGCATTCGCGCATCCTGCTGATGCCTGGCGCATCTTCGCCCCAATTCCTCCCGATCGTGCCGCCCTCATGGCAAGCACTCCTGATGCGACCGATCTCAACCGCGCCGCCTTCAGGCCGCGCGGGATTGGCATAGGCGACTGAACAACGCGCCGATGAGGAATTGAGATCTGCGCCTTCCCAGGCGCGGCCTCGATGAACTGGCAATAGCAGGAACGATCTGCCGCCAGCTTCGAACACATACTCAGGCGCCCCATGCGCCATAAAAATTCGATATCAGAGGCCCCCACGTCCCTGTGCCAGAATGCTGGAAAACGACTTCAAGCACGGTCCGATGACATCTCTCGACTCCTCACGCACGCGCGTGCTGTCCTTTCAGGGCGGCTGTAATTTTCGCGATATCGGCGGCTACACAGGTCTCGATGGCGCCACGGTCAGATGGGGACGTGTTTATCGCACCGGCGTGCTGAGCTACTTCAGCAACGAGGATCATCCTGCACTGATCAGCCTGGGCGTCCGCGCAATCTGCGATCTGCGCCGGGCCGAAGAGCGCGAGCGCGAGCCGACGCGCTGGCCCGCTGAAGTGCAGGCGTTGTCCTGGGCCGACGGACTCAACATCCCGACGATCCGTGGATTTGCGGCGAGTCGACCGCGCAACGCCGCCGGAATGCACGACTCGATGATCGAGCTGTACCGGGCACTGCCGGATTGGATGGCACCGCGCATTCGCGGCATGTTCGAGTGCATCGCGAATGGCACCACACCCATCGTCGTTCACTGCGCTGCCGGGAAAGATCGTACAGGCGTGGCCATCGCCGTGTTGCTGAGCGCCCTGGGTGTCGAGCGTTCGACCATCATGGAGGACTATCTCCTCACCAACGACGCGGGCAACTTCGAGCAGTTCATTCTGACGCGCAAGGACAGTCATCTCGGACTGGCCGATGCACATCATCCGTTGCTTGCGATGCCACAGGAAATGCGAGCCAAACTCTTTGCTGCCGATCCCGACTATCTGCAGGCGGCGTTCGAGCGGATCGATTCTCAGTACGGGTCCTTCGATCAATACCTTAAGACCTCCGTACGCATCGACGACGAAAAACTCGCGATCGTGCGCGAGCACCTTCTCACATAACGCCGAAAAACCACGGGAAAACCTTGCTCGCCCGCGGCACCCGACAGCACAATGACCGCGCGTCCGATCGCACGAACAATCAAGGAAGCCGATCGACGTCTCACATGACTGGCACTGATTCGCTGATAACCGACGAGTCACTGGTCTCGCGCGTGCTGGCGCAGGGATACGCGCGGCTGCGGTTTCCCGAACCTCTCGAAAGCGAATTCCGTGCAGATCACCTGCTCGCATCCGTGCGCTGGGTTCGCATGTGTCTGTTCGTGGCGGTCGGCACGAGCCTTGGATTCGCGATCATCGATCATTGGGTGATTCGTGCGAGCAACGCGATTCCCGACCTGATCCGCTTCGGGCTGCAACTGCCGGTGCTGTTCGTCTGCCTGCTCGCCACTTACAAGCCGTTCTATCTGAACTGGTACCAGCGCGCGATGCAGATCGGCGGACCGCTGTTCGGCATCGGCACCGTGCTGCTCGCAAGCTACGCACAGCCGCAACACACCGCGCTCGTCGGCGCTCGCATCCTGCTGGTCGCCTTTTTCTTCTTCTACATGTCGGGTCTGCGGATGACACAGGCCTTGCGCGGCAATGTCATCATCCTTGCCGCGCTCATTCTCGCTGGCGTAGTCGGACTGATGTCCAGCGAAGTCGCGACGTATCTGTCGTTCGCGCTCGTGTGCGCGAACGTCATCGGCGCGGCGGGCGCCTATGCGCTCGAATACGCGAACCGCACTTCGTTCCTCGAACGCAAGCTCCTGGTGGAGATCGCCGAGCTCGATGGCCTCACGCGCCTGCTGAATCGACAGACCTTCGAAGCGCGCGTGCGCGACGCCTGGCGCCGCGCGATCGCCGAGCATCGCTCCGTCACCGTGCTGATGATCGACGTGGATCACTTCAAGCTCTACAACGATCACTACGGACATCAGGCCGGTGACGAATGCCTGCGCCGGGTCGCCACTGCCGTGCGCGCCGCCATTCAACCCAAGGCCGGCGATTTCGTCGCGCGCTATGGCGGCGAGGAAATGATCGCAGTGCTGTTCGACCGCGGCATGAACGAAGCCAGGGAAATCGCCGAGCGCATCGTGAGCGAGGTCGCTGCACTGACGATCCCTCATGCCACCTCCATCGAGCGCGACCGCGTCAGCGTGAGCGTCGGCGCAGCAACGCAGATTCCGCCAGTGACGACTTCGTACGATGCCATCGTGCGCCTCGCAGACAGCGCACTCTATGGCGCGAAACGTCAGGGCCGCGATCGCTGCATCGTGGTCGAAGCGCGCACCGTCGCCGTCGCATAGCACATCGATCAGGGCATGACCGGCGGTACGTACTCGAGCGTCGTGCCCAGCGCCCATAACAGAAACAGCACGATGGGCACGTGGATCACGAGCTGAATCATCGTGAATCCGATGACGTCACGGGCTTTCAACCCGACGATTCCCAACAGCGGCAACATCCAGAATGGATTGATGAGATTGGGCAACGCTTCGGCAGCGTTGTAGATCTGCACGGTCCACCCGAGATGAAACTTGAGCTCATTTGCCGCCTGCATGACGTACGGCGCTTCGATGATCCATTTGCCGCCGCCGGATGGAATGAAGAATCCCAGCAGCGCGGAATACGCACCGATGAGCACCGCAAAAGAATCGTGTGTGGCCGCCTGCGTGAACAACGCTGATAGCTGCGCAGCCAGCGTCGAGCCATCCGCACTCGCCGCGTGAGTAATGATGGCGGCGATTCCGCCATACAACGGAAACTGGATCAGCACACCGGTGACACCCGGTACCGCTCTTGCCGCGGACTGGAGAAAGACTCGCGGACGCCAGCACAGTAAGAGTCCGAGCATCAGAAACAGAAAGTTGTAGGTATTGAGATTCGCGATCGCCGCCGCGGCCCCCTTGGCACTGAACTGGTTCGCGAGCCACACAGCGCCCAATGCCGCGATCGCAATATTCAGAAACGGGCTGTACTCGAGCCATTCCCCCGGACGTTCGGGTGAACGCGATAGCGTCGTTCGCTCTGGCGCGACGAGGCCCAGATCCGCAGCGGTCTGCACGCGGGTGGACTGCGGCGTGGTGAGCCAAGCAACGATGAGCGTCACGATGATCAATACGACCGTGAGCACGATCGATTGCCACAGAAACAACGTCTGCGTGAATGGCAGCACACCCGTAATGCGGAGCAACTCCGGCGGCATGCTGGCGGGATTAGCCTGGAGTTGCGCTGCCGATGATGACAAGCCCATTGCCCACACCGAGCCCATGCCCAGATACGCGGCAGCCGTCGCGGCCCGATAATCCATCCGCAGAGCGCCGCGACGCCCCAACGCACGCACCAGCAGACTGCCCACGATCGAGCTCAGTCCCCAGTGGATGAGCGAGAGCATCATGCTGATGAGCGCGACGAAGCACACGGCGCTGCGTCCGTTGTCCGGCACGAGCGCGAGTCGATCGACGACTTTCGCCACCGGTGGTGAGGTTGCAACGATGAATCCGCCGATGATGATGAAGCTCATCTGCATCGTGAATGGAATCAGACTCCAGAAGCCGTCGCCGAACGCCGTAGCAACGGCAATCGGTGGAGCCCCGAGAGCGAGCGCACCCAGCGCGACCAGCACGACCGCCAACGCCGCGAACACATAGGCGTCAGGAATCCAGCGCTCGGACCATGCACAGCTTCTGAGAGCCCAGCGTTCGAGCAAGGTCGTTGGCTCAGTCATCGAGATCACCGCGATTCGATACGGATAGGGTCACGCTGTCTTCCCGCTGCGCCGAGACTGAAGACTCCGCGCAGAACGATCTCGCGCAGCTGACCGTCGAAGCGGCGAGTAATGACAGCAAGCGTGAACAGGATGTGCTTCTGGTTGAAATGCACAGCTGCGAACGGACGCGACCGGTCACTCTTCGGTCTGAACCATCCGCTTACTCTGGCCGATCATCCAGGCGATGCCGATGCCGCCCGCGAGATAATGCCTGCTCTTCACGAGAGGGCTGTCTTCGAACGCTGCGCCGCTCAGCGAGTCGTAACGCACATAGGCGCCGATCCAGTAGCCCGGAAAGCGCTTCGACAACGAGGCGAGTACGTGCGTGCCCGAGTAGCCGCCATCGGCTTCGAACTGGGGACGCTCGGGCGTCGCAAAGCGCGCATCGACCGAATAGAAGTAGTCGTGGAACTTCTGATCCGCATAGATCGGTCCTGCACCGATTCCGAAATCCCAGCCGTCGAGGCCCGCGACATTGCGAATATCGAGATTCAGACGCGGCGAGAATACCCAGCCGATCGACTTCGGCGAGCTCTCGATCGTGACAGGCAATCGCAACGGCATGACCAGATCGAGCTTCAGGCGCTCATCGCTTGAGCGCCACACGTGTACGTCCAGCGACGGACCGATTTCGAACGTGGGCTTCAGGTCCGACATGCCACGACGCGCCGCGTTGTCTTCACTGTCGACCGGAATCGTGCCGTTGACGCTGATGCTGAGCTCGGCATAGCGACGATCGAACAACAGGCCCCGCACCCCGCCCCGATCTGCTTTCAGGAACTCGCCGCGATACACGAAGTACGGCACTGGCACCGGATAGATCTTGGATTCATCCGAGCCGCGATAATCGGGAAAGCGCAAGGCGCCGATACCGAGGCCCGCCTCCCACAAGGGCTTTTCTTCCGCGTCCGCGGCCCAGGCGATGAGACAGACCGGCACGACGAGAAGGCGAAGAATGAAATGGCGCATGCAGACAATCCGATGAAGATCGTTCCGGGACGAGCTGTCGCCGCTCACACGCAGGTGCGCGCTCAGAGCACCGCTTCGACGTCGCTCGCGAGGTCTTCGGGTTTGGTCGTCGGTGCATATCGAGCTTTGACCTGTCCGCTGCGATCGACCAGGAACTTGGTGAAGTTCCATTTGATGCGCTTGCTGCCCAGCAGTCCCGGTGCAGATGACTTGAGCCACTCGTACAAAGGATGTGCCGCCTCGCCATTCACGTCGATCTTCTCGAACACCGGGAAACTCACTCCATAGTTCGTCTGGCAGAAACTGCCGATCTCAGAAGGCGTACCCGGCTCCTGCTCGCCGAACTGATTGCAGGGAAAGGCGAGCACGACGAACCCGCGATCCTTGTAGCGCTGATAGAGCTCCTCGAGGCCGGCGTACTGCGGCGTGAATCCGCACTTGCTCGCCGTGTTCACGATGAGAAGCGCCTGCCCCTCGTACTGCCGTAGACGAACGGGCTTGCCATCCAGGGTATGGGTTTCGAAATCGTACGCGGTCGTCATGGTGGAATTTTCAGCGTAGACGCGATGACGCATTCTCTGCTTCTGCCGGCGCACTCTCAATGCACCGTCGTGCCGACCCGCGCGCTACCCCGTGCGATCATGTCGATCTCATTGACGATTCGCTCCCGATCCCCAGCCTCATGTGGCATTACTTCGCTCTATCCGCCCCATTGTTCGCAGTCGTTGCCATCGGCTATCTGCTGGGGACGTGGCGGCGCTGGCATCGGTCGTGGACAGAATGGGCATCCCGGATCGTATTCGCGGTCATCATGCCCGCCATGCTCTTTGGCCTCATGAGCGATCTGTCCGCATTGCCGCCCGTCGATGCGAGATTGCTCGGCGCCTTCTTTGGCGGGTGCCTGCTGGTGTTCGGCCTCGGACGCGCGGTCGGCGCACAGCTCTTCGGCATGGACGGCGTTTCGCAATCCGTGTTCGCGCTCGGGGGCATTTTTTCCAACAACCTGCTGCTCGGGCTGCCCATTGCGAAGCTCACGTTAGGCGAAGCTGCCGTGCCTTCCGTGGCCCTCGTGCTGGTATTCAACTCGCTGATTCTCTGGACACTCGTCAGCGTATCGATCGAGTGGGCACGACATGGTTCGCTCTCGCCCGCCGGATTGGGCAAGACCTCCCTCGGTGTACTGAGAAACCCGATCGTTGCATCGATCCTGGTGGGGGCGGCCTTCGGACTGTCCGGCCTCCATCTTCCCTCGGTCGTACGTATCGGACTCGACCATATCGGGACACTTGCAGCACCGACGGCGCTGCTCGTTCTGGGCATGGGATTGGCCGAGTATGAGATCCGATCCGGCTGGCGCGAGAGTGCGGCCATCTGTGTCCTGAAACTGATCGTGCAACCGATCGCGGTCGGAATTCTGGGACTTCTCATCGGAGTGCCCGCGATGGAGTTGAAAGTCATCGTCCTATTGGCTTCCATGGCAGTGGGTGCGAACGTCTATCTGGTCGCCACACAGTTCCAGACGCTACAAGGCACGATTGCCAGCAGCCTGGTGCTCTCGACCGCACTCGCCGCCATCACGACACCGTTGTTGCTGTCGGCTGTGAATTTCATGGCCGGATAGGAGTAACACATAGAACACAAAGAACACATAGATGAGCGGCTCGACCAAACGCCGCTCCCACTTTTCCGACCTTTGTGTTCTCTGTGCTCTTTGTGGTTACTCTCGTTCCGATTCTCTCGTTCTCAGAGCTGCGCCCCATGACGCTCACCGAACTTCTCGCCACGCTTCCGCAAATCGGTCGGGTCGAATGGATCGGCGTGCGACCCGCGCGCCGCGTTCCCATGCAAGTCACCGAGATCGTCGAGGCACGCGCGGGCAAAGGCCTGACCGGCGATCGCTTCTCCGGTTCGCCCACCAGCAAGCGGCAGGTGACGCTGATCCAGGCGGAGCATCTGGAAGTCATTGCGCGACTGTTGCGGCGTACAGATCTCGAGCCGTCGCTCGTCCGGCGCAACATCGTCGTGAGCGGCATCAACCTGCTCGCACTGAACGGCGCTCAGTTCCGTATCGGCGCGGCCGTGTTCGAAGGTACCGGCGGCTGTCATCCCTGCTCTCGCATGGAAGAAGCGCTCGGACCCGGCGGCTACAACGCAATGCGAGGCCACGGCGGCCTCACCGCACGCGTCATCGAAGACGGCTTGATCCGCGTCGGCGATGATGTGCGAATGCTTCGCCCGGGCGGACTGTCGAATGTCGAGAAGGAGTAGCCCCAAGAACGAAATCACACCGATTGAGGTGCCCGATTTCGCTGCATGTTCTTGTGGGTTCCGTCAGTTCCGGTAATTCACGACCTGCTTCAGATACTGATAGTAGAAGTCCACTGCACGATTGAATGACTCGATCGGGATGCGTTCATCCTGACCGTGGGCTCTGACATCGGTGCGCTCGAGCGCTTCTCCGCTGACGGCATACGTCGGCAGACCTGCGGCGCTCGTGTAGACACCATCGGAGGCGCCGGCAGACATCGAAATGACGATCGGGGCGCCGGGCCACATTCTGGCGGCGATCTTTTCGAGTGGCTTCATGACGTCTTCGCGCGGTGGCGGCGGTTGATAGCCTGCATCTGATGGCGCCGTGTCGAGAATCGCACCGCTGGTCGCGACATAGCGCACCGCGATCTGCGGATCGTTCAACACCTGGATCAGCGTCTGGCGCACTTCCTCCGGCGAGTGACCGGGCAGGATGCGGCAGTTCACCAGCGCTTTCGCTCGCTGCGGCAATGCATTGTTCGCATGACCGGCATCGAGGCGCGTCGCAACGCAGGTCGTCCTGAAAATCGCGTGGTCGATGGAATCTCGCGACAGACGCGCGATGGCTTCCTGACTCGGCGGTGTCGCCAGGATTGCACGCAGGTCCGCCGCGCGCTGCCCGCTTGCGCGCTTTGCGAGCTGCTCGTAGTACGCACGCGTGACATTGTTGAGCTCGAAGGGAAATTCGTACTGCGCCAGCCGCACGAGCCCCTGCGCGAGCTGATAGATCGCGTTATCGGGCACCGGCAATGAGCTATGGCCGCCGGGATTGCTCGTCGACAACTCATAGTCCGCGTACACCTTCTCCGACGCGGTGACTTCGACCTGCACCGGCTTGCCGTCTTCGAGGAGCACACCGCTCCCATCGTGATTCAGCACGAATTCGGCATCGACGAGATCGCGACGGTTCTTGAGCAGCCACTCGACGCCGTTCTCGTTGCTGCCTTCCTCATCGGCGGTGAGCGCAAGAATGATGTCGCGATCGCTGCGGAAGTTCTCCTGTCTCAGGCGGATCAGCGTTGCGGCCATGATGGCATCGCCATCCTTCATGTCCTGCGTGCCGCGGCCATAGAAATAGCCGTCCTTTTCGACGAACTCGAACGGGTCCGTCGACCAGTCTTCGCGACGAGCCTCGACCACATCGAGATGTCCGATGAGCAGCACCGGCTTTTTCTTGCCGGTTCCACGCAGGCGCACGACCAGATTCTGTTTGCGTTCGCTGGGGCCGACGACGTGAATGTCGGTTGCGGGGAATCCCGCATCGCGCATGCGCCTGGCGATCGCGTTGGCAGCGGGTGTGCTGCCGAGGCCGGACTCGGTCGTCGGGATTTCGATGAGCTCCTTGAAAATGCTGCGCGCCAGCGCGCGGGAAGCCTCATCGGCATCGCTCCCCGACATCGCAGGTGAGCACACCGTGGCGAGTGCAATGACGATCAGCGCGGTGCCTTTATTCATTATCTGCGAACCCGCTTGTCCGGATGACGCAGCTTAGCCCATGACCTGGGATTGCTCACCGTATTCATGGGATACCGTAATCGTCCCCACGCCCATAGAATCAGCGCCCGAATCTGCATCGAGCCAGGAATTGCCGACCATGAAGCTCCCGATGGGCAGCGCCCTTCTCCTCACTGCCCTGCTGACCGCCGGATGCGGGCAGCGATCGCCGCAAGGCGATGTTTCCGTGATCCGCATGGATGGATCGAGCACCGTCTTTCCCATTGCCGAAGCGGTCGCCGAGGAGTTTCAGCTCGCCGGCAACGGTCGCACACGCGTGACCGTGGGCCTGTCGGGTACGGGCGGCGGATTCAAAAAGCTCTGTCGCGGCGAGATCGATATCACGAACGCTTCACGGCCGATCCTGAAAGAAGAGATGGAGAAGTGTCGCGAGGCCGGCATCGGCTACATCGAGCTGCCGATCGCGTTCGACGCCATCACCGTCGTCGTGAATCCGGCGAACGATTGGGTCAAGTCGCTCACCGTCGAGGACCTGAAGAAGATGTGGGAGCCCGCCGCGCAGGGGAAGATCACGAGCTGGAAGCAAGTTCGCCCCGAGTGGCCCGAGACGCGCCTGATGCTCTTCGGGCCGGGCGCCGATTCGGGCACGTTCGACTATTTCACCGAAGCGGTCAGTCATAAGGCCAAGGCGAGCCGCGGCGACTACACCGCGAGCGAAGACGACAATGTGCTGGTGCAGGGCGTGGAGAACAACAAGAACGCGCTCGGCTATTTCGGTTACGCGTACTACTCCGCACACAAGGACCGCATGCGTGCCGTGCCGATCGAGTACGAAGGCCGTGAAGTCCTGCCGAGTCTCGAAACCGTCATCGATGGCACGTATCTGCCACTCTCGCGTCCGCTCTTCATTTACGTGAAGGACTCATCCGCGCAGCGCCCCGAAGTGCGCAAGTTCATCGAGTTCTATCTGACGCAAGGCCCGAAGCTCGTAGAGGAAGTGGGATTCGTACCGCTGCCGGAACAGGCATCGCAGATCGCATTGAAGCACTTCCACGAGAATCGACTCGGCACCGTGTTCTCCGGCACGCCCGAAATCGGCATTACGATCGATGAACTGCTGACGCGTGAAGCAACGCAGTAGTCAGGCCATGAGCAATGGGTGACGAGCGAGGGTCCGACTAAAGTCTGACTAAAGTCCGACTAAAGTCGGGCCTCAACAGCTCTTCACGCTGTGGGTTCGGCTTCAGCCGAACGAAGCGTCGCGATCGCTAGGGATTACCCGACCTTTTCACCACAGTGAAACCGTCGGCAAAGTAAGGCGTTTCCGCGAAGCAATTCGTCGGTACGCCGCGATGCTCGGAGTAGTGCAACTGGATCTCCTGACCCACGGCGGCCGATAACTTCTTGGCCAGTTCCTCATCGCGCGTGCTGAAGTTGAACAGCTGAGGCGCGACACCACCAACGACGTACATCGCGAGCTGCCCTTCGTACGTTTTGCACAGCCAGCCGCGCTTCTGGAACTGGAGCAACACACCTGCATGATCGCCGGTCGAATACGCCCAGGTGAGCGAGAACCAGGTCCACAGTGCCCCGCCCGCAATCAGAACGAGCAGCGCGATGAGCATGAATCGCTTGAATCCCGAACCGCGTCGCACGTTGACGTTATCCATCCTGACATCCCTCGACCCGCGGGTCGCACCGATCAGCAAATGTTGAAACCGCGCCAGCTTTCGACAAGAGAAATCTAAAGATCGCGTGAACGCCGCGAATCATACAGCGCGCGATCGGAGAAAGTACGCTCCTGACATTTACGTAGCGCGCATGGCAATCGTAGAGTGCCCGTTGCGTCATTCGGAGGGAGCATGAGTCACTATCGTCTTCATTGTGTCGGCGAGTCGGGCAACAGTTACAAAGTCGCACTGATGTTGCAGGCCTGCGGCCTTTCATGGGATCCGGTCTTCGTCGACTACTTTCAGGGTGAAACGCGCGACGAGGCTTATCGGGATCGCGTGAATACGATGGGTGAAGTCCCGGCGCTCGAAGCCGACGGCCTGGTGCTGACACAAAGCGGCGCGATCCTCACGTGGCTTGCCGAGAAGACAGGCAAGTTCGGCGGGCGGGATGATGCGGAGAAGCTCGAGATCCTGCGCTGGATACTCTTCGACAATCACAAGTTCACGAGCTACTACGCCACGCTGCGATTCCTGGTCGGCATCGACAAGAAGGGCGATCCTGCCGTGATCCAGTTTCTTCGAGGTCGTGTGCTCGGCGCCTTCCAGATCGTCGATAAGCATCTTGCCAGACGCGATTTTCTTCTCGGCGATTCACCGACCATCGCCGACTTCTCTCTGGTCGGCTATCACTACTACGACGAAGAGACGGGGATCGATCGCAACCAATTCCCTCATCTCATGGCGTGGACCCGACGCATCGCCGAGCTGCCCGGCTGGAAACATCCCTACGATCTGATGCCGCGCGGATTCGTGCCGAAGGCGTCGTAGGTCGCGCGCTTTCAATCCGGCGCATGCCTGGCAGCCGTGCGCCAAGTCAGCCTGGAAATGTTCATGAACGATTAGGGCGACGAGCGGGGCGCGGGCACCGCTCGTCCTTCGGCATACGCTGCTCGACGCTTACAGTCCAAGATCGGAAAGACCCGGATGTTCGTCGGGCCTTCTTCCCAGAGGCCAGTGATATTTGCGGTCCGTCTCCCGGATCGGCAGATCGTTGATGCTCGCGATGCGTCGATGCATGAAACCGCTCTCGTTGAATTGCCAGTTCTCGTTTCCGTACGAGCGATACCAGTTGCCCGCGTCATCGCGCCATTCGTACGCGAAGCGCACGGCGATGCGATTCTCGTGAAATGCCCAGAGCTCCTTGATGAGCCGGTAGTCCAGCTCCCTGTTCCATTTGCGTTTGAGGAATTCGGTGACCGCCTCGCGTCCCTGCAGAAACTCGGCGCGATTGCGCCAGATCGTATCGGGCGTGTACGCCAGAGCCACTCGCTCCGGATCGCGTGAATTCCAGGCGTCCTCCGCAAGTCGCACTTTGAGTGCGGCCGATTCAGCGTCGAAGGGAGGAAACGGCGGACGAGGTTTTTCGGCTTGGCTCATGGTCGTATCTCACAAAGAAAGTCGCGCGATGGAGTCGCGTGAAAGCTTCGCAGGTGTCGCGGGGCCGTGGGCAATGTGAAGACGATAGTTCGCAGATGTCGCAACCGTCAAAGCGCGAGACGATCTGCTCTGCTGCGACGGCTTTGCTCAGCCTTGCGCCGCGTAGATCGCGCGAATGTCGTCGATGGTGTTTGCCTCGGTCACCTGCTTGTCGGGGCGAAACGCTTTCACGCGCGCGAAACGCAGCGCATATCCTCCCGGATACTGTGAGCTCGCCTGGATGTCGTTGAACGCAATCTCCACCACGATCTCGGGACGCACGTAGACGGTGTAACTGTCGCGACTGACTTCGCGCGCCAGGAACTCTCGCGTTTGCCACTCGAGCATCGCATCGGTGAGGCCCTTGAAGGTTTTGCCCAGCATCACGAAGTCGCCATTCTCGGGGTCTAGAGCACCCAGATGCAGGTTCGACAACTTACCCGTGCGACGACCGCTGCCCCACTCGGCCGCAAGCACGACCAGATCCAGCGTGTGAATGTGCTTGATCTTGAGCCAGCTCGCGCCGCGATTGCCGGCTTCGTATACGGAGCCGAGCGACTTGGCCATCACGCCTTCGTGACCCTGAGCGAGAGCATCGTCGTAGAAACGTTGCGCTTCGCCTTCGCTCGGCGTCCAGAGGCGCGGAATACGAATGGCTGGCGGCAACACGTGCTCCATGCGTTCAAACCGTTCGCGCGCCGGACGATCGGCAAGACTCTTGCCGTCGAGTTGCAGACAATCGAAGAAGTAGACGTGCAGCGGCAGCTCACGGCGCAACGCCGCGACATCGAGCTTGCGACCGAAGCGTCGCATCGTGATTTGAAACGGTTTGGGGCGACCGCCGGATTCGAGCGCAACCGTTTCGCCATCGAGCACGATTTCGCGCGCTGCAATTCCACGAACCGCCTCGATCACTTCGGGTACCGCCGCCGATACGTCATTGAGATTGCGAGTGAACACACGAATGTCATCGCCGGACTTATGCACCTGCACGCGCGCGCCATCGACTTTCCATTCGAAAGCGCAGTCCGATCCCAATGCCGCAAACGCCTCACCAATGCTGTCCGCGGTTTGAGCCAGCATCGGCGCCACCGGCGTCAGCACGACGATTTGAAATCTATCGAGACCGCGCGCTCCCTCTGTCAGCGCCACCGTCGCGAGCACGCCGACTTGTCCGGCGTACATCGCTGCACGACGAACCTCGGCGACCGGAATGCCGGACGCCGAGGCAATCGCATCGACCATGAGTCCCGCCAACGCCCCTTGCCGCAACTCACCGACGATCAGTCGGATCAGAAAGTCCTGCTCTTCGCGCGTGGCTCTGCGGAACAGATCATCGAGCGCTTGCCGCCGACGCGCTGCCGAACCGGCCCCTTTGAGTCGCGTCATTTCATCGAGCGCACGATCGACGTCGATCAGCGCAAGCGACGGCTGCGCAGCCGCTTGTGTCTCGCGCGCATGCCGCAGAACCGAATAGCCGATACCGATCTTCCCCTGCCGCGTCTCACCGGCGAGATACAGAACACCGATCTCGATCTCCTCAGGCCCCAATCGCCGCAAGCACTGCGACAGCTCGCGCAACTTCGCCAACCGACTCCTCGTAGCAGCCACGCGATCGGATGTAGCGACGAGTTCAGCTAGCAGCATGCTCAGGCCTCGGAGAACCAAGATCTCCACGGGGATCACGGAGAACACGGGGTGGGACAAAGAGCAGATTCAATCGTCCCCGTGGACCCCGTGTACCCCGTGGAAACTCTGTGTCTCTCAAAAGCGCCCACGCTCACGGCGGTCGCCGAACTGCATCTCGAACGCGATGCCCAGTTCGGGGCTGGCCTTGCGTTCTTCTTCGAGTTTCTCGCGCGGCCAGGCGACGCCGCCGCGCAGTTCGAGGAACAGCCAATCGGGATTCTTGAACTGCCGACGCATGATGAGTCGCACAGCGGTGCGCGTCATCTGGACTTCGTTGTCGGTGGCACCTTCGACCTGTCCCTGCCAGGCGAGGCCCGTGCGGTCGCCGACGCTCTGGAATAGCGTGATCTGGGAGTACCACTCGACGCCTTCGGTTTCCTGCGTGTACGTCCCGAGGTTCGACCAGCGCAGCAGAAACTTCTCGGACAGCGCGCGGTCGAGATTCATGCGCGTGGTCGTGCCGAGACCTTCCGAGCTCTGCCAGAACAGCGTCTCGCGTGCAGTGAACACATATTTTTCGGCGAAGTTGCGCACGATCTCATAGCGCGTGCGCACGTACGGATCGAGCGGCGTGTCGACTCGAACGCCGACACTGGCATCGAAATCGTTGCCGGTGCGCTTCGGATTCGAATAGCCCAGACCCAGCAACACGCTTTCGTCCTCGAGATTGCCGAACTGGCGCGTGGGCAGCGCACCGAAGTCGTCTTCGATGTCGCTGATGTAGTTCTCCTGTCCGACGCGGCCTGCGAATGCGGAGATGCGCTCGTCCCATTGCGGCAGCTGCAGACGAATCCGGAATCGCAGTCGTGGATCGAAGCCGTCGTAGTCGCTCCAGAGCGAACCCACCGAGACGCTGCCGTAGGTCTGGCGATATTCTTCGTAGCGCAGCTGATCGCCGAACAATCCATCGAGCCATCCGGACGAGGCGCAGGCGGCGATGGAAAGCCGGCGACGCACGCGCTCGAGCATGGTGAGCGCCTGCTCGTTCTGCATCTCCTTGCAGACATCCATCACGCCCACTTCGGCTGCCGTCACCTCAACAGGCTCGACCGCCTTGGGCTCCTCCACCGGATCGGGCTGTGTGGCGGGCGTGACGGGCGGTGAGGATTCGGACTCAGGATGTTCCGGCGTCTGAGCGCCGGCACAGGCCCAGAGCCACGCAGTCATCCACAGGATGCACGTGCGCAGAATCACAGCGTTGATTGATGTCGAGATGGACACGGGACGTGGTTGAACCTCGAGACTCCGCGACCCGGATCGATCGTTGCGTGGCAAGCGAAAGGCTGTGCCTGCGTCGCACGGGACGCTCGCAGTCACAAACTCCGTTGCGGTTCCATTCATATGTCGGAAGCCTGACGCACAAAGATGGCAAACTGGCGCCGACTATAGCGTTCAGTCCGAAAAATTCTGGAGATGGGGAGCAAGTTCCCTGGCCGGCCGCTGGTCATTCGCCTGCCGATGCGCACACCATCACAGATTGGCCCGATCCTGAAACCAAAAACATCTAACGAGCAGGACCGCATGCAGACAGCGCAGGTCGATGTTGGCACCGTGAGCGTGTGGCGCTGGCAATGGTTCATTGCCACCGCGCTGGCCACGTTCGCGGCAGCCGTGTTCTTTTTCCCCTTCGATGAGATCGCATGGCAAGGTCCGGCCCTCGGAGTCGCGCTGTTGGGCTCCCTGTTCGCCTGGCTCTGGCCGCCGATTTACTACCGTCATCTGCGATATGCCGTAGACGATACCGGCATTGTCATTCAGCGCGGCGTATTGTGGCGCTCGCACATAGCGCTTCCCCGCGTGCGCATTCAGCATACGGATGTCGCGCAGGGACCGCTGCAGCGTCGATTCGGCGTCGGCACGCTACGGCTCTATACCGCCGGCAGCCGACACACGATGATCGAGCTGCCCGGGCTTGCGCATCAGGAGGCCATCGCACTGCGCGATGCACTGCTGGCGGAGAGCATCGCAAGTGGCGTCTGAACAGGCATTTCAGCCGGATCTGCACCTCCACCCGCTGTCGTGGGTGTTCGTACTGACGAACTCGGTACGCCAGTTCCTGTTCCCCATCGTGGCATTCGTATTCGTCGGCGCGCGCAACGATGGCGAGCTCTGGGGTCTGCTGGTGCTGATTCCGCTGGTGCTCGCCGCGCTGTGGAGACAGTGGATCTATCGCTATGGCTTCGGGCCGAGCGGACTCGTCATCCAGGACGGACTGCTTTTTCGCAATGTGCGACTGATCGAATATCCGCGGATCGAGAACGTGGATGTGGAGCGCGGCCCTCTGCATCGGCTGTTCGGCGTGGCACAGGTCAGCATCGCCACCTCGACGGGCGGCAAAGCCGAAGCGTCGATTCGCGTGCTGAGCCTCGATGCCGTACGCGAATTGCGCGAACGCATTTTCGAGCGGCGCGATCGGCACGAACGAACCACGACAGCGACAGCGGCACCAGAAACCGAGGCGGTACTGCTGCACGTACCTCCGGCTGAGCTCGTGCGCTATGGACTGATCGACAATCGCGGCCTGATCGTCGTTGCGGCCTTTTTCGGCTTCCTCATGCAGAACGACAGTCTGATCGGTCTGATGATCCGGAGCGCCGGCAACTGGCTGAGCGATTCTCCGTGGATGGTAGTCGCAGCGCTCGGCTGGGCGATGCAGGCCGCGCTCGCCTTCGCGGTGCTCATCGCAGTGATCCTGTTGCTGCGCTTGTTCTCGATCGGTATCGCCCTCGTCACGCTCTACGATTTCACGCTGACGCAACGCGAGGGGGATTTTCGCGTTCGTCACGGACTGCTCACGCGCGTGACTCTCACACTGCGCGTACGCCGCATCCAGGCCGTGCATCAGACGGCGAGCCTGCTGCATCGTGTGTTCGGACGCGTGTCGTTGCGAGTGGATCTTGCGGGCGACAGTGCAGGCACGCACGAGGATCCGCATCGGTCCACACCCAAGGCTCGCTGGCTCGCACCGATCTGCACCCCCGCGCAGGCGCGAGAACTCATTGCCCAGGCGCTGCCCGACGCCGATCTGTCGGAAGAACCGGATTGGCAACCGCTCGCCCGCGGCGCTCGTGCGCGCATGTTCAGACGATCCGTGTACCTGTGCACGCTGCTCGGCACGCTGGCTGTAGTTGCATTGCTGCTGATTCCTCAGGCGCCCTTTCAGATGGGACTTGAGCTCATTGCGCTGCTTGCGATCCTCGTGCTCGCACTGTCATGGGTACGCGCACATGTGTACGTACGCAACACGCGCTGGGCGCTGACCAAGGATGCCGTCTATTTTCGTCATGGCTGGCTCACGCGCCGACTGGTGATCGCACCGCGCAATCGGCTTCAGTCTGTGACACTCGCTCAATCGCCGTTCGATCTGCGCAGCGCGATGGCGAGTGTCGCGCTCGATACGGCTGGCGGCACGGGCATGCGTTACAGCATCCGCATTCCGATGCTCGGCGTACGCGTTGCGCAAGAGCTCGCGAACGCACTGTATCGCTCGCCCGTGAACGATCCGAATCGTCGCGTCGGCTGAATAGCAGTAAGGAATCAGGTATCGCGCACTACTTCGCCGCGCACGAGCCGCCTGCGTCGAATCTCGATACGCAGGAACGTGCTCGTGATGACGAGCGACAACGCGATGCCCCAGATCGATGAGATCGCAGCGCGCACGACATTGTTGCTGAAGTGAGCCCAGTTGATTTTCGGGGGCCACAGCAAGAACACGACGATCGCCCCGAGGATCGCCACTCCCGCATAGACGCCGAACCAGCGATGCCGCTCTTCGCGGCTGAAAATGCGCGGCTCGTGCTCGGGGTCCTCAGCGGCTTTCGAATACGTTCGCCATACGAAGACGAGCACGAAGGCGAGTCCAACGACCGAGCTCGCATGTTGCGCGAACCGATACCAGCTGAACTCGCGTCCGGCAAAACCCACGCTGACATCGTCCAGAATGCTCAGCATGCGCACGCCGCGGGCATTCTCGTGAGTGAATCCATCCCACGCCAGATGCGTCACGGCACCGAGCAGAATGCCGACGGCAGCGAGCATCCATTGCCTGAGGTTCAACCAGGGCGCCGGGCGGCCTTCCTCGCGCCACAAATCCTGCAGGCGCGCAGGCATCAGCTCGAGCGTCGCCGGCTTGATGTGCAACTGGAACAACCAATAGCACAGCAACCCCAGAGGCAGACAGAAGCGAAACAGCGGAATGATTCCGTGTGTTTCCCAGCGATTGAAGTAATACGGAAAGAACAGGCCGAAGTCCGGCACCATGCTGCCGATCACCGCTGCACTCAGCAGCTTGGTCTGTCGCAGGATGCGACCGAACGGCAGGACAGCGGCAGTATGCGAAATGGTGAACGGCATGAATCGACGATGCAGTGGGACTGAGCGATGGACAACGGGCGCACGTCAGAGTTTCGCGCGGCTGGCGGCGTGTACGACGTGACCGTCGTCGCGATTCATCGGGCTCCGACAGACCGATAACATCCACATTGGCACGTCTTACGAAGAATACCGGTCGACAAACCGGCATGCGGTCGCCACCATGACCGTCACGTCATCTGGAGCTCACATGGACTACGTACTGGTTGTCTTCACGCTGACCATTCAGAGCAGCTATGCCAACGACACCGAAGCGGATGCCGAAGATAACAGCTTCGACACGGTCCAGTTCTTCGTCACGCCGACGGCATCCTGGCGCATCCGTACCTTCGCCGTCGACGAAGACGTTCATGTCTATTCGCTCGGCGAGTCGGGCCCCGACACACTGGAAACCGTTACGAGCAGCACGCAGCGAACTTACGAAGACGTCATCGAGGCCAGACACGTCTTCAGCTCCAGCGACGGCATCGAAGGCATCAAACGCGCACTGGAACTCGAAGGCTGGACACCCACGCTCAAAGAATCCAAGCAACACGGCTTCGCCTTCTGGGTGCCGGAAGGCACTGATTACAAAACCAGAAGCACTCCGGAGTAATTAGTAATTAGCAGTGAGCAATGAGCAATTGAGGAAAGAGAAAAGAAGCAGCAGCTCTTCTCTTTCCATCACTCATCACTCATCACTCATTCACTCGCTTGCTTCGCAAGCCGTGCGGGGATCGGCACGTTGCAGACGTCGATTTTGCCGGCTGGCACCTTGTACCAGTCCTCGCGGCGGTTGCGGCGCGATTCGATCAGGTCGGCGAACGTTTGCGTGTCGGTCCGCAGGATTTCGATCTTCAGGCGCTCGGCCTCCGGAATGTCGGCGGCGATGCGGGCGCGATGGATGGGTACGTCCTGTTCGCGCTTTTCATAGAAGCCCATGGGTGAGGGGCCGCGCGGCGTCGCCGAAAGAATATCCATCCCCTGGACGATGCGACCGACGAGCGTGATGTTGCGGTCGAGCTGCCGCGGCGCATGTCCGGTGACGACGTACAGACTGGTCCCGCCACCGCTGTTCACATCGACATCGCGACCTGCGCCGACCATTCCATAGCAATGCACGGGCCACGCAGCGCCCGTCGCGCTCTCGCGCGCGGCCGGAAACCCATCGACAAAGCCGGTTTGAGGCGCATACGTATCGGGGTCGGGCAGGACCGTGAAATTCAGTCCCTTGGCGGGACGCGTGAACTCCGCCGGCACCGTCGCCTGAGCCTTGGTTGGTTTGCGTGCGTCCTCGGGATCGCCCCATTGCACGACGTAGTTGTCCTGCGAGCGAATGATGGCCAGCCCATCGAAGAAGCCTTCGCGCACCAGCGCGCGAATGTTTGCGGCGTGCTGAGGCGCGAACTGCGGCGTCAGCTCGAAGATCACGTGCCCGGAAGCGAGCTCCATGTACACGGCGTTCTCAGGATCGAGCGGGCGCCAGTCGGTGGGCTTGGAGGCCGCGAGCACATCGGCCGTGGTACGAACGCTCTCGCTCGCCTGGCTCTGCGAGAGCGCGGCAACCGCAACAAGCGCGACCGCGCCCAGTGGATTCAGGATCTTCGCGACTCGGACTTTCAGAAATGGGTGGCGCATGGAGTTGACCGCGCTGCTGGCGATGGCGCTCATCATCCCTGCTGCGCGCGCGCAACTCAACCGCGACGGCGGTGCACATCGAGGCGGCAATTCGCGCGCAGGTCGTACGCGCCGTTCGCGAATCCCGAGCATGCCACCATGACCCTTGCTGCCGCGGCAGAGGCCTGCATTGGCGCTCCAGTTCGGTGATGGCAGCGATGGCCGTCGGCTGATCCGCACGGAGGCGGCTGGCTGCCCCCGTCGACGCGTCACCTTCCTGTGTTATATCTGCGGCGGTCGATGAGTTGTTGATTCGTCAGGCGCCGATGCGATGCCTGCGATGGAAACATTCAAATATGCCGGGAGTACTGTCAGACACCGCCTCTGGCTTCTCTCGACCCGCCCCCGCTGCCTCGAGGATTTCGTGATCGCATGCAGGCTCACGCTTCGGTTCGCTCCGCCCTGATCAGCCTTGCGTTCATCGCAGCCTTGGGCGCATGCGCCCGCCATGACGCTGCTGGACCCGCCGCCTCGGCAAGCATCAACGCCGTCAATGTCGTCACCGCGCCCGTAGCACGCAAACCCTTGGGCACATCCATCGAAGCGGTAGGCACTGCGCGCGCGCGGGAATCGGTCGATGTGACCTCCAAGACATCGAACATCGTCACGGCCATACGCTTCGATGAAGGAGATTTCATCCGACGCGGCTCGGTGCTGGTCGAGCTGGACAGCGCAGAAGCGCGCGCAACACTCGCCGAGGCGCAGGCCGCGCTCGCCGACAGTGAAAGCCAGTACCGTCGCAGCCGGGACCTGTTCAATCAGCAGGCACTGTCCAGCTCGCAGCTCGATCAGATCGAAGCCACATTGAAAGCGAACCGCGCGCGCGTCAATGCGGCCACAGCGCGCCTGGACGACACGATCATTCGCGCCGGCTTCGACGGCAGAACCGGCTTTCGCCGCGTCAGCGTCGGCAGCCTCGTGAGCCCGGGCACCGTAATCACGACTCTCGATGACAGCTCGATCATCAAGCTCGACTTCACCGTGCCCGAAACGTTCTTCTATGTACTGAAGAAAGATCTGCCGATCACGGCCGCCTCCGCCGGGCTGCCGAACCGCAAGTTCGAGGGCAAGGTGACGAACATCGATTCGCGCGTCGATCCGGTCACCCGATCGATCACGGTACGAGCCGAGATTCCCAATAGCGACGGGTTGCTGCGTCCCGGCATGTTCATGACCGTGAATCTGCAAGGAGAAGTCACGCCTGCGCTGCTCGTGCCGGAAGCGGCGATCATTCCCGAGCAAGGGCGCGCGTTCGTGTTCGTCGTGCAGGACGGCAAGGCCCTGCGACGCGAAGTGCGTCTCGGGCGCCGCCGTCCCGGCGAAGTCGAGATCACGCAAGGCCTGGAAGAGAACGAGCGCGTCATCGTGGACGGCACGCAGAACGTTCGCGACGGTGTCGCGGTTCAGGAAGACGCACGCCAGACCGAAAGCAATGTGAGCTCATGAAAATATCGGAGACCTCGATTCGCCGGCCCGTGCTGGCCATCGTGATCAGCCTGCTGCTGATCATCTTCGGGTTGGTCTCGCTGCAACGCCTCGCGGTACGCGAATATCCCGACGTCGATCGCCCGGTCGTATCTATCACCACCGACTACAGCGGCGCCTCGGCGCAGGTGATCGAAACCAAGATCACACAAGTAATCGAAGACTCCATCGCCGGCATCGAAGGCATTCTCAAGATCGAGTCCGACAGCGAGGACGAACGCTCGCAGATCCGCATCGAATTCGACGTCAGCCGCGACATCGATGCTGCGGCCAACGACGTGCGCGATCGGGTGGCGCGCGTGCTGGGCAATCTGCCGGAGGAATCCGATCCGCCGGAAGTGATCAAGGCCGATGCGAGTGCCGACCCGGTCATGTTCATCGGCTTCAGCGCCAGGAACATGTCGATGCTGGAGGTGACGGACTATGCCGAGCGCAATCTGATCGATCGGCTGTCAACGGTACCGGGCGTCGCGCGCGTGAGCATTGGCGGCGGTCGCCGGTACGCGATGCGCATCTGGATCGATCGACAGGCGCTCGCGGCTCGACAGCTCACCGTCACGGACATCGAAGATGCACTGCGACGCGAGAATGTCGAACTGCCCGCAGGGCGTCTGGAATCGAGAACCCGCGAATTTTCCCTGCGCACGCTCGTCGGGCTCGACAGCGAAGAGGATTTCCGCAATCTCGTGCTGGGCCGCGGCGATGACGGCCATCTGATCCGCCTGGGCGAGGTTGCGACGGTCCAGCTCGCCGCCGAAAGCGACCGCAACTACACCCGGTTCAACGGCAAGACGGGCGTCGCGCTCACGATAGAAGCGCAATCGAAGGGCAACACGCTCGATATCGTGCGCGGCGTTCGAGCCGAAATCGAGCGCCTGAAACCGACGTTGCCGGAAGGCACCTCGCTCGACATTGTCGTGGACAACGCCATCGCCATCGAAGCCGCGCTCAAAGAAGTCGTGATCGCGATCGTGTTCGCGCTGATTTCGGTTCTCGCGATCATCTACGCGTTCCTGGGCAGCCTGCGCGCCACGCTCATCCCGGCAGTCACCATTCCGGTGTCGGTGATCGCTGCATTCACGGTGATGTATGCGCTGGGCTATTCCGTGAATGTGCTGACGCTGCTCGGCGTGGTGCTCGCCATCGGACTGGTCGTCGACGATGCCATTGTCGTGCTCGAGAACGTCCATCGGCGCACCGAGATGGGAGAGGTGCCGTTGGTGGCCGCTGTGCGCGGCAGCGATGAAATCGGCTTTGCGGTGATCGCGACGACACTCACGCTTGCCGCGGTGTTCGTTCCCATTTCATTCCTGCCCGGTGATCTCGGCCGGCTGTTCCGTGAATTCGGCTTCACCCTCGCCGCAGCGGTGCTGTTCTCGGCGCTGGTTGCGCTGACGCTCACGCCGATGCTGGCCAGCAAGCTGCCCGCCGACGAGCTCGAACGCGGTCGCGTGGCCCGCGCAACCGACCGGTTCTTCCGTCGACTCGCGGAGTTCTACGATCGTCGCCTGCGCGCGCTGATCGCACGTCCCTGGCTCGTGCTCGCCGCGCTCGGCGCTCTGGTCGTGCTCGGTGCCTTCACCTTTCATTCGATGCCACGCGAATTCGCACCAGTCGCGGATGTCGGCCGCGTGTTCATCAATCTGGAAGGGCCGGAAGGGTCGAGCTTCGACTATATGGATGACTACGCGCGGCGCCTGGAAGCCATCGTGGACAAGGAAGCCGAGAAGGGCGAGATTGCCCGGATCATGCTGCGCGTGCCCGGCGGAGGTGGCGCCGCGTCCACGGGCGATGTGAATACTGCGCGGGCCATCGTGATTCTGAAGGACTGGCACGATCGCAAGCATTCGGCACGCGAGATCAGTCAGACCTTGCTTGCCGAAGCGCGCCAGAAGTTGCCCGGTGTGCGCGTAACGAGCGGACAGCCCGGCAGTCTCGGCCGGCGCGGCTCCGGCCAACCGATCCAGGCAGTCATCGGCGGGCCGGACTACGAAAGCCTGTCGAAGTGGCAGTCCATTCTGCTGCCGCTCGCCCAGGCGAATCCGGGGCTCGAGAACGTCGATACCAACTTCAAGGAACGCAAGCCGCAGATTCGCATCGCAGTGGATCGCGATCGCGCGGCGGACCTCGGCGTCTCGTTGCAGACGGTCGGACGCACGCTCGAGACCGCACTCGGCTCGCGCATCGTGACGCGCTACGTCGATCGCGGCCGCGAGTACAACGTGATGCTGCAGGCGCGCGACGACGCACGCGAAACCATCACCGATCTCACCAATATCCGTGTGCGTTCGGATCGCAGCAACGAGCTGATCCCACTCGCCAACGTCGTGCGGCTCGAAGAGGTCGCCGGCGCAGTACGGCTGTCGCGGTTCAATCGCCTGCGGAATATCGAAATCGGGTCGGGGCTCGCCGAAAACTACACCATGAGCGAGGCGGTCGACTGGTATCGCGACACCGTGGCGCGCGAGCTCCCGGCCGAAGCGACACTCATGTGGGATGGCGAAACCGGCGAGTACACGCGCACCGGCAATCAGCTGTATCTGATTTTCCTTTTCGCACTCGCGATCGTGTACCTGGTGCTCGCGGCCCAGTTCGAGAGCTTCGTGCATCCGACCATCATCATGGTCACCGTGCCGCTCGCACTGCTCGGCGCGGTCTTTGGACTCAAGATCTATGGCATGACCATCAACATCTTCAGCCAGATCGCCGTGATCCTGCTGATCGGCATCGCCGCGAAAAACGGCGTGCTGATCGTGGAGTTCGCCAATCAGCTACGCGATCGCGGCGTGGAATTCGTCGAAGCCGTCATCCAGGCTGCCGTCACTCGCCTGCGTCCGGTGCTCATGACGAGTCTGTGCACGGCGTTCGGCGCATTGCCGTTTCTCTTCGCTACCGGCGCAGGTGCCGAGCAACGCCGCCCGATCGGCGTAGTCGTCTTCTACGGCACCCTCGTCTCGGTCTTCCTCACGCTCCTCGCAGTGCCCGCCGTCTATGCCATCTTCGCGCGCAAGACCCATTCGCCGCAGCACACCAGTCGCATCGTCGACCGATTGCTGGGCGCGTCTGAGCCCAAGAAGGAAATCTCTGCGGCGGAATAGAAAGAAGATCTCCACGGGGAACACGGGGCCCACGGGGATTGAAGGATCAAGAACAGACTTCGGCCGAAGAGGAGAGAGAGCAAGAATTCCACGGGGAGCACGGGGCCCACGGGGGATTGAATGGTCAAGAACAGACTTCGGCCGAAGAAGAGAGAGCAAGAATTTCCACGGGGAGCACGGGGTCCACGGGGGATTGAAGGATCAAGAACAGACTTAGGCCGAAGAGAAGAGAGAGAGCAAGAATTACCACGGGGAGCACGGGGCCCACGGGGACTGAAGGTTCAGAAGCTAGCGGCAGAACCAAAAACTGGCTCCGCCGGCCAACAGAACTCCGGTCGAGCCTCGCGTAGGCTCAGATTACTTTTTTTTCTCACCCCCCGTGAACCCCGTGAACCCCGTGGAGATGTTTCTCTCCGCCTGAGTGATGACGGTGATGACGGTGATGGCAGTGATGCAGGTGATGATGGCGATAGCAGCCATCCGCCTCAGAATGCTGTGATCTGTGTGTGTGAGCTGCTCGTTCCTGCCTCTGACCCCGTGAGCCCCGTGGAGATGCTTCTCTCTCCCTGAGTTAAGTGATGACGGTGATGGCAGTGATGCAGGTGATGATGGCGATAGCAGCCATCCGCCTCGGAACTCTGTGTCCTCGGTGATCTCTGTGTGAACTGCTCGTCCTGCCTCTGACCCCGTGAACCCCGTGCTCCCCGTGGAGATCTCCGCTCTTCCTCCGAGAACTCTGTGTCCTCGGTGATCTCTGCGTGAACCGCTCGTTCTTGCCTCTGACCCCGTGGACCCCGTGTTCCTCGTGGAGATCTCCGCTCTTCCTCCGAGAACTCTGTGCCCTCTGTGATCTCTGTGTGAACTGCTCGTTCTTCCCTCTGCCCCCCGTGGACCCCGTGTCCCCCGTGGAGAATCTTGCTCCGACTCCTGCTCCTGGTCCTTAAGCCTCAGCCAGCGACACCGCCCGGCCCGTGCGAGCGGATTCGTAGATCGCCATGAGGATGCGCACATCGCGGAGGCCTTCTTCGCCGGAGACGATGGTCGGTTTTTGCTCGAGGATGCAGTCGGCGAAGTCGTCCATTTCGTCGGCGAAGCGGTCGGTTTCCGGAAAGCTGATGAGTTGACCATCGCTGCGACGGCCTTTGTTGCCGCCGTAGAAATACGCGGGATCGAGCTCGAACCAGCCCTTCTCGGCGTTGACGCGCATGTTTTGCGCACGGCCGAACTTGAAACTGCTGCTGCAGTGGGCGACGACACCGCTTGGAAAGCGCGTGGTCCAGACCATCGTCTCGTCGACGTCGACGAACTTCGCCTTGTCGGTCTTGGTTTCCATTGCGGACACCTGAATCGGCTCTTCGCCGCTCAGATAGCGGGTCGCCTGCAGACAGTAGACGCCGACGTCCATGAGCGAGCCGCCACCGGAGAGCTCGCGCTTCACGCGCCATTGATCGGGCGTGCCCACGTCGATGCAGAAGCTGGTATCGATGACCTTGACCGCACCGAACACCTGTTCGCGTGCGAGGCGGATGCATTCGAGATGATGCGGGTCGAAGCGGCAGCGGTAAGCAATGCCGAGCATGCGCTGCGCCTGCTTGCATGCATCGATCATCTGTTGACACCGCTCCTCGGAAATCTCCATGGGCTTCTCGCAGAACACATGCTTGCCCGCCTTTGCGGCCTTGATCGTATGTTCGGCATGGAGTGCGTTCGGCGTGACGACATAGACCACGTCGATATCGGGGTTGTCCGCCATGCGATGCATGTCGTCATAGGAATAGATGCTGTGCTCGGGAATGTCGTACAGCGAGCCGAACTTCTTGCGCTTCTCGGGCGTGCCCGTGACGAGCCCGGTCAGGCGGCAGTTCCTGGTCTTCGCCAGGGCCGGCATGATCTGATGTTCGGACAGGTTGCCGAGTCCACAAACGGCAAAGCCGAGCTTCTTGCGCGACTTTTCCGCGGCAGCACGCGTAACGCTCGTCGCAATGAACGGTGCGGCTGCCACCGCAGCGCTGGTCGTAATGAATTCACGGCGATTCGGCATGAGAGTTCTCGTTGTGAATGGAAGCGCGAGCGCATTCTTGGCCGAGGTGCGCGATCGACGCAAGCGCACAGCAGCGTTGCCAGATCATCGACCAATTGCCTATTGCGTCCGATACAGCGCGTGACGGCGTAACGGATCTCGCTCATCGAGCAGCGGATGATCGAAATCCTCAGCTGGATCGTGCGTCATGCCGAGTCGCTCCATGACCCGACGCGACCGCAGGTTCTGGGGGACCGTGAACGCGACGATCTGAGCGATGTGCAGCTCGTGAAGGCCGTAATCGAGTGCGACGCGCGCAGCTTCGGTGGCATACCCGCAATTCCAGTACTGCGATCCGAGCCGCCAGCCGATTTCGAAACAGGGCGTGAAGTGAGCAGTGAATCGCGGGACAGCCAGTCCGACGATGCCTGCAAAACGGGTGAGCCCGGGAATCTCCAAGGCCCAGAATCCGAATCCGTGAGTATCGAAATGCCGCTGGATGCGATCCGCAGCCGCGTCGCTGTCGTTGCGTGTCATGAGCGGAAGAAATTGCGTGACGAGCGGATCGGCATTGATCGCTGCGAAGGCCTCGCGATCCTCCTCGCGCCAAGTGCGCAGCACCAGCCGATCCGTACGCAGGATTTGCTTCTTCATGCCGAATCCGACAAGTTTTCTTGGGATCGATCCCGATTTGCTAACGTGACGGCATCGCCAGGACCTCACCATGAGCACCACTGCCCTTTCAATTCTCGCCATCGCGCTGATGATCGTCGGTGCGGTCGGGATCATTGTGCCTGCGCTGCCTGGCATTCCGCTGATGTTCGCGGGCATGGTGGTGGCAGCTGCCATCGACGACTTTCAGCGAATCGGATGGGTCACGCTGTCCGTACTCGGCTTCCTCACGGTGTTCTCCGTGATCATGGAGTTTGCAGCGGCGGCGCTCGGTGCGAAGCGCATCGGTGCCAGCAAGCAGGCGATCTGGGGGGCACTGTTCGGCACCGTCGTCGGGATCTTTTTCGGCATCCCAGGCCTGCTCCTCGGACCGTTCGCAGGCGCTGTGATCGGCGAGCTGGCCGCCAATGGGACAATCGAACGCGCGGGCCGAGTGGGCGTTGCCACCTGGATCGGATTGTTTCTGGGAACGCTGGTGAAGATCGCGATTGCATTTGCCATGCTCGGCATCTTCATCGTGGCCTACTTCTTCGGATAAGCGCTTTTGGACAATCTGACCCATACGCTGATCGGCGTGCTGATCGGCGAGACCGCTGCGCGCACCACACGCCCGACCCCGGATGGACTCGAACCTCAACGCCGACGCAACCTGCTGGTCACCACGGCTGCGATCGCCAGCAATCTTCCCGACCTGGATTTCATTCATTCCGCGATCACGGGCGACAAACTCCAGTATCTGATGGAGCATCGCGGGCGCACGCACACGCTCATCGGAATCGTACTGATCGCTGCGCTCGTCGTTGCGGCGGTCGAGCTATGGGCTCGTTGGCGCAACTGGCGGCTGTCGGGCCGGGATCGGATGCAGTTGATTGCGGTGACCCTTGCGGCGTTGCTGCTGCATCTGGGCATGGATTTCACGAACAACTATGGCGTGCATCCGTTCTGGCCCGCGTACGAGGGCTGGTTCTATGGCGACACCATATTCATCTGGGAGCCGCTCCTGTGGGTGGCTGCTGCACCGCTCGTATTCCTGCTGAAGAGCAAGGTTGCGAGAACGCTGGTCGCTGCGCTGCTCGCAACAGCACTGGCGGTGTGCCTGACCAGTGGACTGGTGCCCGTTGCGAGCGGAGTCTTCATGGCAGCGATGACAGCGGCGCTTCTATGGATCGCTCGTCACGCACCGCCGCGCACGGCATTGAGCGCGGGTATCGCCGTCTGGCTGAGCATCACGTGTCTGTTTGCGATCGCCCGCAGCGTGGCGCACTCACAGATTCAGGCTTTCGTCGGGCAGCGCATGAGCGATGCGAACGTGCTCGATTACGTACTCACACCCATGCCGGGAAATCCCGTGTGCTGGGATGTGATGCTGCCGATGATCGAGGGCGAGCAGTACATCGTGCGCCATGGCAGCTGGTCGCTATTGCCGGGCCTCATTGCCGGTGCTGAGTGTCCTGGGCGCGCACTATTCAATGACATCACAGCGCCGCTTTCGCCCATCGACGATCTGCCCACGCGCTCGGCGATGTGGTACGGCAGCGTCGCGATGCCTCGCGGTCAGATCGCGAAGATCGCACGCGCCGACTGTGTTGCGGCGGAGTTCATGAAGTTCGCGCGCGTGCCCTGGAGCATGAGACGGGACAATCACTGGATCGTCGGGGATCTGCGCTACGACCGCGAACGCGAGCTGGGCTTTGCCGAGCTCGAGCTCCATGCGGACGCCAACTGCCCACGGCCCGCCCCCTGGCTCCCGCCGAGAGCGGATCTGCTGACTCAGCCCTGACCGCGAACTACATCGAGCCCCTGTCGCGATCGGACGTACAGGGAAGTGACGATGCGGCATCTCAGCCTTCGGACGCAGGTCCATATCGGGCCGACTCGCAGTTTTACTTTCTGTCACCGGTTTGTGCTTGCGGCGGCGCGGGAAAAACGACTATAGATAGCTGTATCCGACCACTGCCCCCGGGGATCCCTGCACATGCCGAGTCGTTACACAAAAAAGTCCACGCTGATTGTTGCTGCTGCTCTCATGGTCGCTCCGCTCGGAGCACTGTTCGCCGAGGGCTCGGACATCTACAAGGTTCGGCATGATGGCTATCACGATCTTGGCGATGCGTTCAAAACGTTGCGCGATGAGGTCCGGGAGAGCTCGCCGAACGCCGCAAAGATCAAGACTGCTACGGCGGTCGTTGCCGACGTGGCAATCAAGCAGTACGACTGGTTCCCGGCAGGCTCAGGCCCCAAGCCAGGCGTGAAGACCCGCGCCAAAGCCGAGATCTGGAGCAAGCCCAGCGAGTTCGCCGCAGCCCAGAAGCTGTTCGCCGATGCAGCCGCCAAGCTGAACAAAGCTGCCGCCGCAGGCGATATCGCCGCAGTGAAGGCGCAGTTCGGCGATGTCGGCAAGACGTGCAAGAACTGTCACGACAACTTCCGCACGCCGGAAGATTGAACGCGACGGGCTGTCAGACGCTTCATTCTTCATCCGTTTGAATCGGCTTCCCCGCCTCTCGCGGGGAAGCCGATCGATACCCTCGCCGAGCGATCCTGCGACCGCACCGCGCGTCATTCGTAGTCGCCATGAAACCCGTTGTCCAAGGCATGCAAGAACGAATGCGAATTCGAATCTGGGATGCACCCATCCGGCTGGTGCACTGGGCGTTGGTGATCACGATCGCCATTTCGTGGTGGACCGCCGAGCAGGGTGAGCTCGAATTCCACCGCTACAGCGGCTACACGCTGCTCGGATTGCTGCTGTTTCGCATTTACTGGGGATTCGCCGGCACGACGACTGCGCGCTTTGCCAATTTCGTCAAAGGGCCGCGCGCGATCCTCGCCTACCTCAGGATTCTCCCGAAGCGCGTGCACGATCATGCGCCCGCGGTACCGGGCCACAATCCACTCGGCGCACTGAGTGTCATCGCACTGCTTGCACTCCTGCTCCTGCAAGTGGGGCTTGGCCTCTTCGCAGTCGATGTCGACGGAATCGAATCGGGACCGCTGTCGAGTCTGGTGAGCTTTTCCACCGGCCGTGCCTGCGCGCGGCTTCACGACGACGTGTTCAATGTGCTGCTCGTGTTCATCGGACTGCACATCGCCGCCGTGCTGTTCTATCTGCTCTACAAACGCGACAACCTGATCCGTCCGATGATCACCGGCACTCGCGAAGTCGCACCGGATGCGGCGATCGAGCCGGTCCGCACGCCCATCGCACGCCTGATCATCGGCATCGTCACCGCCGTCGCAGGCACCTGGATCATCACTCAGGTGCTGGGCTGACGCACCGGCGCCTTCAGCAATTCGATGCAGGAGCGCTGGGGGCATCAATGAAAGCGCCCGAAACGCGCGCCGCGTCACTCATCCTGCTCAAGACCGTGTGAGCGGTATCGCGTCTGATAGCCGTCGCGAGACGTGTAATAGCGTCTGCATTCCTTTCGGCTGTCATCGTGATCCGAAGTCCCTGGTTTCGTCCGCGCAGTCTTCGCTACCGCGTGCTCGCCATGCTCGTGGCCGGCTTTCTGCTGCTCACGGCCACTCAGTACTACGTCATCGGCGCCTACGTCGAACGCCAGCTGCTGGAAGTCGAGTCGCGCGACGGCTTCGCCCGACTGAACGATGTGCATCAGGCGCTCAGACAGCTCGAGGAAGAGCTCGCCGCGACGACCACCGACTGGTCGCAGTGGGACGCCACCTATGCCTACACGACGCATCGCGAACGCAACTTCGCCATCGACAATTTTGATCCGGGCACGATCGCGCGATTGCGCCTGAGCTTCATCGTCATCATCGATGAGCACGGCAGGCCGCTCTTCGCCCACAGCATCTCCGCTGACGGGTCGAAGCTCATCGAGGCGCCTTCGCAGATCGTGCAACTGGCCGAGGGTAAAGGACTGCTGAGCGGCGCGGCCGATCCGACACGCACGGTGAGTGGTCTGGTCAGCGCGAACGGCACGACCTATCTGGTCAGCTCGCAGCCGGTCCTCATCTCCAACCCGGACATGCCGCCCGGCGGACGAATGTTGATGGGTCGGTCGATGGACCAGTTCGTCATGCCTGCGCTACGACGCCTGACCGGCGAGCAACTACGACTGGCAACTGACGATGAGAACTTCGAGGCACACCAGACGCGAGTCGAAAGCGCAGGCGATGTTCTGCTCTTGCACGAGGATCGTGTATCCGGACTTACGAGCCTGGTCGATCCGTGGGGACGTGCGGTGGCGCGCGTGCACGTCGAAATGCCGCGTTCGATGCAGGCTACGCTGCGCGATGCCAGACACTATCTGCTCTGGGTGACGCTGATCGTCGGCGTCGTGTTCTTCACGCTGGCAGCGCTGCTGCTGCGACATTGGCTGGTGCGCCCGATCGAGCGCCTTGCTGTCAGCGCAATGCGTCTCGGTCAGCTCGGCGAGCCCTCTGCTCGCATCGAGCCGACCTCCTCGCTGCACGAGCTTGCCTCGCTCACCTCGGCGATCAATTCGATGCTGGGGCAACTCGAGAATCAGCGCACGATGATGCGCGACCGCGATGCTGCAGTTGAAGCCAACCGGCTGAAGTCCGAGTTCCTCGCGACCATGAGTCACGAGATCCGCACGCCCATGAACGGCGTGCTGGGCATGTGCGAGCTACTGCAGCGAACCGAGCTGTCGCCGCGACAGCGTCATCTGTCGGACACGATCCTGCGCTCTGCGCGCTCGCTGCTCGGTATCGTCAACGATGTGCTGGATTTCTCGAAGATCGAATCGGGCAAGCTCGAGCTCGAAAACGCGCCTTTCTCGCCGGCCGAGCTGATGCAAAGCGTGACGGCACCATTCCTCGCCGCAGCTCAGACCAAGAACCTCGAGTTCAACGTAAGAATGGAAGCAGGCGTGCCGGCCATGGTGTCGGCCGATGCGCTGCGTCTTCGGCAAGTGCTCAACAATCTGCTGAGCAACGCCATCAAATTCACGCAGCGCGGATCCGTGTCGATCTCATGTGCCGCCACGTGCACACAGGACCTCGTGCATCTGCATTTCGTCGTCGCCGACACCGGCATCGGCATCGACGCGACTGCACACACGCGCGTGTTCGATCCGTTCGCCCAGGCCAAGCCCGATACCTCACGTCGTTTCGGCGGCACCGGTCTCGGACTTGCCATCGTGCGCCGCCTCGTCGAACTGATGAACGGCAGCATCGAGTTGCAGAGCTCGCCAGGGAACGGCTCGAGTTTTTCTCTGACCATTCCCGTGCTCCCGATCTCAGCTTCGAACAGCGATGCGCATCTGCATCAGGAAACTGGCGCGCATCTGCGCATCGGTTACATGCCTCACGTGCTGCTCGCCGAGGACAATGAAGTGAATCGCGAAGTCTTTGCGGAAATGCTCCAGCATATCGGCTGTCGCGTCACCGCGGTCGCGAACGGCGCGATGGCCGTCGCTGCAGCGGCAACCTCGACCTTCGATGCGATTCTGATGGACTGCCAGATGCCCATCATGGACGGTCACGCGGCAACGCAGCGGCTTCGCTCCAACGAGTGCGGCAGTCTGCGTCGCTCATTCATCGTGGCACTGACCGCCGATGCGACTCAGGAAAACCGTCAGCGATGCCTGGATGCCGGCATGGACACAGTCATCACGAAGCCGGTGTCGCAGTCCACTTTGCGCGACGTGATATTGCGGGCGGTGGGGTGAGGAAGGAGCGGTGATGATGACGAGACCGGTGATGGAAGTGATGGAAGTGATGGCGGTGATGACGAGACCGGTGATGACGGTGATGGCAGTGACGTCCGTGATGGCGTTCGCTTCGCTCTCGACTCTGTGATCTCTGTGGTCTCTGTGTGAAATCCGATCCGACTCTTGCTCTGGCCAGCAGACTGGTTGGCCAGCTGCCTCTTTGTGGGTTCGGCTTCAGCCGAACAGAAGATGTCCGACTGAAGTCGGACCCACAGACCTTCCTTCGGTCAGGCGGGGCTTTCCACTCTGGCTAGCTGACTAGCTGGCTGGCTACTTTCCCCGTGTCACCCCTGCGAAGGCAGGGGGTCTATTCAAAGAATGAAGATGGATTCCTGCCTGCGCAGGAAATGACGATACGGCGGATTCGAGTTGCCGCGGATTCGAGCCTGCTGGGGCTCGACTTCAGTCGACCCTCCGACTCTCTGTGATCTCTGTGTGAAATCCGACCCGGCTCTTCCTCTGGCCAGCAGACTGGTTGGCCAGCTGCCTCTTTGTGGGTTCGGCTTCAGCCGAACGGAAGATGTCCGACTGAAGTCGGACCCACAGACCTTCCTTCGGTCAGGCGGGGCTTTCCACTCTGGCTAGCTGACTAGCTGGCTGCCTACTTTCCCCGTTGTCACCCCTGCGAAGGCAGGGGTCTATGCAAAGAATGAAGATGGATTCCTGCCTGCGCAGGAACTGACGATACGGGCGGATTCGAGCTGCCGCGGATTCGAGCCTGCTGTGGCTCGACTTCAGTCGAACCTCCGACTCTTGTGATCTCTGTGATCTCTGTGATCTCTGTGATCTCTGTGTGAAAGCTCTGAGTTAACGGTCCGGATAGCGAGCTAGCACGGCATCGACGACTTCCTGGGCTTCGGATTCGCTGAGTTCGGGAGAATCGAAGGCGGCATCGATGGTGCCGCTCCAGACCTGCGCGTTCTTTGCCGAGTCGATGACATCGAGGGTGAAGGTGCCGCGTTCGCCTTTGCGTTTGCCTACTGGCAGGCTCACGCCGATGCCACCGCCGATCCCTCGGCTGCCGCCGCCCACGCCAACGCCTACGCTCGGTTTCGGTTTTTCGATCGCGCGTGAGGTGAAGTTATACGCGATGCGACAGTCAGCCTTGTCGCTCTCCGTGTAGCCTTTTTCCTTGAGACGCGCCATGACCGCGTTGCGCACTCGCTGCTCGGTGAACGAAGTGGCATCGCCGCTCGGGGTCGGATTCCACGCAAAGCTCTGACACTTGGGCAGATCGCCTTCAATGGCATCCACTCTTACGTTCGATCCGGAGGACGCGCAGCCCGCCGCCAACACTCCAAGGAGTGTCATCCATGCGCTACGTGTAACAGCAACTCGTCTCGATCTCGCCATGGCGGGCTCCGACAGATTTCTTCACACGCAACGAATCACGAACGGCGAAGGTTCACTGAGCATCGGGCCCGCAAACTGAATGGCGACTGCACGTTCAGCAGCGTGCGGCTAGCGGGCGTGCGACTAGCGATCGCGACCGCGACGGACAGGCTTCGATGGACGCGCACCAGCCTTGGGACGCTTGTCGAAGCCGCGCGGCGCAGGCCGCCCGCCTGTCGGCCGCTCGCGACGCAGGCGCTCGGCCTGTGTCTTCAGCGCCAGACTGATCTGCAACTGCTGACCGGCCACTCGCACTTTCTGCAGCGTGCGAAAAATCTCTTTCGGCATGCCGCCGGGAAGATCGATGAAACTGTGATCCTCGCGAATCACCAGCCGACCGATGTACTTGCCTTCGAGTCCTGCCTCGTTCGCGATGGCGCCGACGATGTTGCCGGGTTTGACGCCGTGCACCGAACCGACCTCGATTCGATAGGTCTGCATCTCGGTGTCATCGTGATGCTCACGCGGTTTGCGTTCACGGTACGAATCCTCGTGGCGCGCTTCACGCACAGGCTCGCGCTCGCGAGTACGCTCGTCGCGACTTGCGAAGCTGCGGGGCGACTCCGATGTCTCGGTCTTGCGCGGCTTGCGTTCAGGACGCGCCTCGTGCGCTTCTTCGCGAGGCTCCTCTGTCACGACCCTCTCTGCCCGAGGCATTTCTGCCCGAGACCTTTCAGCCCGAGGCCTTTCCGCCCGAGGCTCTTCTGCCCGAAACCTTTCTCTCGACGGTGCAGAACGTGCTTCGCTGTCGCGTGAAGGGCGGCGATCCTCGCCATGGACGTCGAGGAGAAAGGGCGTTTTGCCGCGGATGATCCCGGCAAGGGCCGCTGCGATCTCGATCGCCGGCACGTTATGCGTCTGCTCGTAACGTTCGATGAGCTCGCGGAACTCGGAGCCCTCGTTCGCCTCCAGCGCCGCGGTAATCCGGTCGTTGAATCGGACGATGCGCTGCTCGTTCACATCCTGCACGGTCGGCAGCTGCATCTGGGTGATCGGCGAGCGCGTCGTGCGCTCGATCACGCGCAGCATGTTGCGCTCGCGCGGCGCGATGAACAGGATCGCCTCGCCCGCGCGGCCAGCGCGGCCCGTACGCCCGATACGATGCACATACGATTCCGGATCGTAGGGCACATCGAAGTTCACGACGTGCGTGATGCGTTCGACGTCGATGCCGCGTGCCGCGACATCGGTGGCGACCACGATATCGATCTGACCCGTCTTGAGTTTCGAAATGGTTCGCTCGCGCAAGGGCTGCGGCACATCGCCATTCAGCGCCTCGACTGCAAAGCCGCGTGCTTCGAGCCGCTCGGCAAGCTCGGCGGTTGCCTGCTTGGTGCGCGCGAAGACGATCATCGCGTCGAACGGCTCAGCTTCCAGAATGCGAGTGAGTGCATCGAGCTTGTGCATGCCGCTGACCATCCAGTAACGCTGACGGATGGTCGCTGCGGTGCTGGTCGTGCTGCGGATCGTGACTTCGGCGGGCTGTCGCAGGTAGTTCTGCGCGATACGCCGCACCTCTTTCGGCATGGTCGCGGAGAACAGCGCCGTCTGTCGCGACTCGGGCGTCTGCTGCAGGATCCATTCGACGTCGTCGATGAACCCCATGCGCAGCATCTCGTCGGCTTCGTCGAGCACCAGATAGCGCAGCGCGTCGAGCTTGAGCGTGCCGCGCTTGAGATGATCCATTACACGACCGGGCGTGCCGATGACGACGTGAACCCCGCGTCGCAGGCTCTGCAACTGCGGCGTGTAGCTCTGACCGCCGTAGATCGGCAGCACATGAAAGCCCGGCAGATGCGAGGCATAGCGCTGAAAGGCTTCGGCCACCTGGATGGCCAGCTCACGCGTCGGCGTCAGCACCAGCGCCTGCACATCGCGCGAGCCGACATCGATGTTGGACAGGATCGGCAACGCGAAAGCGGCGGTCTTGCCGGTGCCCGTCTGCGCCTGACCGACGACATCGGTGCCCGCCAGGATGTGCGGAATCGTCGCGGCCTGAATGGGCGAGGGCTGCTCGTAGCCCACATCGTTGAGCGCTGCGAGCACGCCTTCGCTCAGCGCGAGGTCTTTGAAAGCAATGGATTCGGGGGCCGGCGCAGCATCGCCTGGCGGTACGTTGGAAGACACGATGACCTCGGTAAAAGCCTCAGCACGCAAGAAGGCGCGCTGGAAAAGGGGCGCGATTGTAGCCGTTCGGCGCTGGACTCAGGGCTGATATTCGTAATGCCAGGGCTCATGGGGCGCTTTTAACGGGCCCTTGAACCGCGCACTGACCGCCATCACCGCCGCATGAAGCTTCTGCGACCACCCCTGCGCCTCCCAGGTGTCGGCAATCTTTGCCACTTCGGGTCCCGCAATCACGGTGCGCCCCCGATGGACCTGGAAATCGATGGCCCGCGCCCGGCCGTGTAATGACAATCCCGGCGCCGCCAGAGGCGCGGGAACCGGGGGCTGCCATTCGATCAGTGCCGCGCGCAGGGTTTCCGGCGTGAGTTCGGGCGGCCTGCCATCGAAGCGGGTGCACAACTCTCGTCCCAGGGCCGCCGCGACTTTCGCGACACCCTGATTTTCATTCCAGCGCTGGATTTGCAGATCGAGACTGCGGACGTCGGTGTTGGCGTAGAGCTGATAGCCGGGATTGTCGCGCTCGAAGCGCGTGCGGATCTTTTCGATCTCGCCCAGAAGCTCCTGGTACTCGGCCGACTGGCGATACATTTCGATCTGCGCCTGCGACCAGCTCCAGCGCTCTCCCAGCGATTGCTCGTTGCGAAGATAGGATCTCAGTGCAAGCAGGCGGCGATCGAGATCCGCGATTCGGCGCAATGCGTCGGATACCTGCGCGCCGCGGTCACGTGTGAGTCGCGACCACTGTGTCTCGAGTGAGGAATCCCGCGAGCAGGATTGCGCGAACACAGACCCGGCCACGCCAGACAGCACGATGACGAGCAGGGTTTCTGCCAGCCATCGCGGCGCCATCATGAATCCGAGGCCTCTTTTTCGATGACGATAGTGCCGCGCATGACCAGCGCAGCGATTGCACCGATCGCTGCCAGTTGCGGCGCGAGCAGGGTGCCGACGACACCGAGCGTGAGCGGGATATCGACCAGTACCCTGCCCTCTTCGTTCTTGATGATGACCCGTCGCACATGGCCTTCGTGCAGGATCTCCTTGATTTTCGCCAGCAGCGAATCGCCGCTGAACGAGAATTCTTCGGAACGGAAATTCGAATCGGTCATGGGTTTCCTCGATGCAGATCAGCCGATGAGTTCTTTCAGCTTTGCGTGACCCGTTCTCGACATCGGCAATTTGCTGCCGTCCGAGAGAATCGCAAGCCAGCTGTCCTTACCGTACAGATCAATGCGTGCGAGCCGCTCGATGTTCAAGATGAAAGACCGGTGAATACGTACAAAGCGCGCCGGATCGAGCTGCGATTCCAGATCGCTCATGGTCTGTTGCTTGCGCAGATGCTTGCCGCCGATGGCGAAGGACAGATAGTCGTCCTGCGCCTCGACATAATCGATGCGCTCGACGGGCAGCACATGCACGCGACCTTCGTGCCGTATCAGCACGCGCTCGAGCGACTTGCCTGGCGGGCGGGCCGCAACGGCCAGTTCGGCCGCTGAAGGCTGTGGCGCACGCGTACGCAGCCGCTCTCTTGCGCGATCCACTGCTTCGCGCAGACGCGCAGGCTCCACGGGCTTGAGCAGATAGTCGATCGCGTGCACCTCGAATGCCTTCAATGCGTATTCATCGAATGCCGTACTGAAGATCACCGCCGGCGCGCGTTCGCCGAGCAGCTCGAGCACTTCGAACCCGGAGAGCTTCGGCATCTGGATGTCGAGAAAGATCAGCTCGGGATTGAGCTCCTCGCACATCTTCACGGCTTCGAAGCCATTGGCGGCCTGTCCGATCACTTCGAGTCCATCCAGCTTGTTCAGGTGCTCGATCAGGAGCGATCGCGCCAGGGTTTCATCATCGACGACGAGTACACGCATGTTGTTGACCTCTTCAGGCGCCCGCAGGTGCCGGCAGCAGGATCGAGACGCGGAAATTGGTGTCGGTCGCATCCACATCGACGCTCGCCCGATTGCCGCAAAGCGTCTCCACACGCGAGCGCACGTTCACAAGGCCCACGCCGGTGCTGCGGGAAGGCGGGCGATCCGGATCACAGGGATTCTCGACGACGAGTTCCAGGAATGCTTCGCGACGCCGCGCACTCACATGCACCTCACCGCCTTCGAGCAGATGCGCAACGCCATGGTGTACGGCGTTTTCGACCAGCGGCTGCAACATGAGCGGCGGCACGAACACGGCTTTGACGTCATCGGCGATGTCGAAACGTGCACGCAGCCGCTCGCCGAACCGCACGCGTTCGATCGCGAGAAACGTTTCGGCGAGCGCGATCTCTTCGGACAGCGGAATCGCTGTCTCGCGGCCGAGCGTGAGGCTCTTGCGGAAGAACTGCGCCATGAGAAAGCACATATGGCGTGCCGCTTCGGTGTTGTTGCCGATGAGCGCCGCCACCGAGTTCAAACTGTTGAACAGAAAATGCGGATCGAGCTGGGCGCGCAGCGATTTGAGCTCGGCTTCACGCGCGAGCACCTGCAGTTCGAGCGCGCGACGTTCAGCCTCACGCGAACGTTGAAACGCCCACAACAGATAGTGGCCGAGCACGGCCAGCAGAATGGCTATGCCACCGGCAAACACAAGCAACGGAATCGCTGCACTCGCCTCCTGCGGATATGTCTGGCCGGGCTGCAACAGAAACCGCATCCAGCCATAGGCGAGCGCGAGCCACAGACCGAGAGAGACGACGCCTGCAGCGGTCCACAGTCCAGCCATTCGCAGCGGCGGCGTGGACGAAGGCGGCAGCACCTGTACGAGCCACCAGAACGAGAGCGACTGCAGGCCGAGCAACACCGCGAGCGGCACGGAGAATTCGAGCGCCCACGCAGCGGGCGCCTTGCCGCCGAAGTACATGACGCTCGACAGCAGCAGACCGAAGGCCACCCAGACCGCGATATATCCCAGCATGCGGCCGCGATTGATGAGGATCGGATGCATCTTCAGCGCTGGCCCGGCCGCAGATCAGTTCTTCACTTCGATGCCGCTCATCACGACAAAGCCAGTGATGATGAGGGTCTTGGTCGGGACGGTGCTGGTAGGCCGGCGCTTGTCGACGAACCCGCCCATGAGCGTTGCAACCTTGCTGACGACCGTCCAGTCGGGCGGCACGTAGATCTCCATTCCGCCCCAGAACGCGAACAAATCGATCGTCGCCGAGTCGCTTTCCATACGCGCGCCCGACAGGTCGAGCTTCACGCCGGCCATCACCGCGCTCAGGTCGGCACCGCGGAACGGACGGGAGACAGGCCGCAGTTCGGTGCCCGACATCACCGCAAAACAGCGGACGTACTCGGCATGTTCTTCGACGATCTCGGCGGATGGCTGCTGCGGCGCGCGCTGGCCATGAAAGGCGCGCCATACCAGGACTCCGCCGAGCCCCAGCAGCGCGAGCGGGAATGCGAGCTGCCAGAAGCCCACATCGATCCAGCCGATCTTGCCGGCAAAGATCCAGGTGCCGATGCCGATGAAAACCCACCCGAGGCGCTGCGAGCGGTCATTCGTGTGCTGAACCACCAGGCTCGTACCGACCAGAATCAGCAGCAGCGGCCAGAAGAGGCGGAAAGCCTGTCGCGTATCGATCCATCCGAGATTACCCGCCAGAAAGATCAGGCCGAGCACGATGACCCACAGGCCGATCAAGAGCCGCGTCAGGAACAGGGGATCGCGCCGACGCTCCTGACCGACGCGTTCGCGCAGCCAATCGCCTGGCCGGATCGGATCATCGCTCATGCGACACCTGGTCATCCGCTCGGCCATCCGCCCGGCTATGTCGGCCGCACATCCCGTCACCGAAAATGATGTCGAGGCCATAAGCGATGACGAAGACCGGCCAGGCGGAGAACCACCCGAGCCCCATCCAATCGAGCGTTGCGATCAGACAGTAAACACCTGTGGCGACGAGCCACAGTGCGCCGCTGCGCGTGAGGTGCCGGCTCGGACTGATCAATCCCACGATACCCGGCCCGATCAGGAAGAGGGGCCAGAGCTCCCACAGAACCCGCGGGACGTTCCATCCCAGGTTCATGGCCAGCAGGAAGCCACCAAAAACGATCAGAACGATACCCGTCGCCAGCGGCGAGCGCCGTCGTCGCGAGGGTCGTTGAAGTTCATTCATACAAACGGTTTCCGGCACACAGGCCGCTCCTGGGAATACACCATACGAGTACGCCCGAAAGCTGGCCAGCAGACACCGGTCAACGGCAGGGCCCTGCCGGTGAAGAATCACCTCAGCAAGCAGGGTCATGGCTTGGCTCGAGCGCTCGTACCGAAGACGGATTCGCCGCGGCAGCACCTCACGCCAGAACAATCAGAGCATCGGGTTGGGGCATCCGCTGTGGGTTCGGCTTTAACTTGCTGAAGCCGAACAGATTGCCTTTCTTAATCTAGCCAGCAGTCGAGCAGTCCCATTGGCCAGCTGCTTCTTTGTGGGTCGGGTTCAGCCGAACAGTTCCGTGCCTCCGAAGACGCCTTCGAGCCCTATGGGACGCGCACGTCCATCACTGTCGTTGCTGCGGGGCGCCCTGGCGGCCGGAGTAGTTGCCTGAGCGGCCACCATCCTGACTCCGGCTGGAATTGCTGTTGTTGAAACGTGGCTGCGACGACGGCGAGCTGCGCTGCTCAGCGCGCGGCTGGGGCGCGACGCTGCGCTGTTGCTGCGTCGGTGCCGGGCGCGATTCGCTGCGTTGTGGCTCGTAGCGTCTGGGCTGCTCGCTGCGGGGCGGGCTGCTCCACTGAGGGCGAGCCGACTGAATACTCGGCTGGGTATTCGGCTCGGCACTCGGCGACCGATATTCCCGGCGCGCAGTGTCACCCGAACCACCATAGGAGCGGCGCTGCTCGACAGGGCTCGTTCGCAGCTGCTGGCGACTGTCCTCGCCACGCCGCGGTTGCGATTGCGACGCCTCGCCCGCGGGGAGCGACTGACGCCGCAATGAGTTGATGGGAGGCGTCGTACCCGCAGGATTCTCGCGAGGCTCCTGTCGCCGCGGCTGACTGAAACGAGAACTTCCCGGATCGCCTGTCCCCGCAGGATCCATGCGCGATTCCGCACGCTCACGCTGCAGGGAACGTGCTTCGTTCGCCGTATCGAAACGGCGCTGCGACTCATCGCGCTGACGCACCGCCCACGACGGGCGATCGGACAGAGTGCGAGTGGCCGGACGCGGCTGCGTGGGCTGACCCTGCACGATTGCGCTGCGATCCGCATCGTCACGCTGGATGCGACGTCCGCGACCGTCGGTCGTCGCGGGATTCTGTCCTGCGCGTGTCGAGCCGCGATTCTCATCGCGCGTACGGGCGAGCTCGGATGCAGGACTGGTACGGATCAGCTGGGAACGCGCGATCGGACGGCCGCCGTTGGCCTCGATCTGTCGACGCTCGACGTCGAAGGGTACACGCGTGACGCCGCGGCTCGTCGCAGGACGATCGTTCGTCAGACGCGCGACACCAGGATCGGTGGCCGAACGTCCGGGGATGCGGCCCAGCACGCGCGCGGCGAATACGCTGTCGCGGTTTGGAGCGAGCGCCGGCGGCCGCGGATCGCGATTCCAGCGCCGCAGATCGGCTGCAGTAATCTGCGTTTCATGACCCTGCAGCGGCCGCCCGCCGATGAAGCGATCGCGATCGACGATCGTCACCGCGCGCGGATTGCGACCATAGCGATAGTCGAAGTTGCGATGGCGTCCGTTGTAAACGTTGGTGATGTACGTGTTGTTGACGATGATCGTGTTCGACACGTTCACGCGATTGAGATAGTGACGCGAATAGCGATAGCCCGGCACATAGACCTCGCGCGGTCCGAGCGGGAACCAGCCGATGCCGCCACCGAAGGACACTGAAACCGCCGAAGCAGGACCTGTCCATGCGACCAGCGCGGGCGCATACACGGGTCGCAAGTGGCGCGGACCCGGCACCCAGCACCAGCGGCTGCCCACGTAAGCCCAGCGGCCGTAGTGGAAGGGCGCGAATCCCCAGGGCGAAGCATCGACCCAGCTCCAGCCCCATGGCGACACCCAGACCCATCGTCCGTAGCGATACGGAGCCCAGCCTGCGGCGACATAGGTAGGCGCCCATACGTAGCCATAACTCGGTTCGTACGCCCAGCGGCCATGGCGATCGAGATCTTCGTAACCGATCACCTCGGTCGACACGTAACGGGCGGATTCGGAGCTGTCGCGACGCTTGTTGCGATCGTTGGCCCAATCCTCGAACGCCGTCCGCGGACCGAGCCGCTCGATGCGGGCGGAGAGCTGGTTCGTGCCGCTGAACACACCTTCCTGATTGGCGCTGACAGTCCAGTTCTTTCCATCCGCACTGACTTCGCTTTCGCCATTGCGCGTCCGGACGATGGTCTGATCGCCGGCGCTGTTCGCCTGAATGTGGTACTCGCCCGGATGCAGCAACGTCACGGTGGCGTTGGGCGTGTCGATCTCGATGCGCTCACCTTCGAGCATGCGATCGATTCGAACGTTTGCCGATCCTTCGGTCAGGTTCAGGTGCATCACCTCGTCGTCGAGATCGACGAACGACAAGCCGGTACCCTGATCCAGATGAAGCGTGGCGGTGCCCACCTGCAACTCGGCCCGCGCGCCGCTGTCCACCCACAAGCGATCGCCGGTGGTCATCGGACGATTCAGCAGGGCGTCGGCCCATTCGTCGGTTCCCGCAGGCGCCATCGAAACATCGCCTTCGCGCAGACTCAACCGAGCGACCCGGCTCGGTGGATCGACGGCGGGATCGTCCTGCTGCGCACCTTGCTGCTCGATCACGGGCTCCGGGGCTCGCGCATCGCCCTGGGCATCGCCCTGCGCATCGCTTTGTGCGGCAGGCTGCTCCTCGATGACTGGCTCAGGCTGCACAACGGGTTCCTGAGCCAGCGTGACGCCGGCAAATGAGAGCAGACAGATCAGGAACAGATTACGCATGGCGCACCGGATGTGACTTACTCGAGTAACGCTCATCCCCTTTTCAAAGGTTCGCCCGCATCTTCCCGGGGAACGGGTGAACTCAATGTGAACGGTCCCGCTGCTAGACTCAACAGGTCATGAACACTCGAATTCTGTTCAGCTTTGTCCTGAGCGCTGTGCTCTGCGCGTGCGGCGGTCAGCCGACACAGCAGGCAACTACGGCCAAACCGGCCGTCGATCCTCGTGGTCCGGATGCGATGCTGGTTGACGCCATGCGGCGACACACGCAGCAGGGAGACTTCGCCGCCGCGCTGCAATTGGTCAAATCGGCGGCCGAGAAGGCGCCCGACCGCAAGGACATCGTCTGGTTGTATTCGCAACTGTGCTCGCAGGCGAACGGCTGTCAGCCCGAGTCAGCGGAAAGTCATCTGCGAAAACAGGATCCTCAGAATGCAGCCGTCTGGCTCGGCCCTCTCTCGCGCGCACGACTGAGAAAGGATGTCGCTGCGGAGAACGAAATCCTCGAAGCGATGAGCCGCGCCGAGCGGTTCGATATCTACTGGAACTCGATCGTCTCGAAGATGGCGTTGGTGGCCAGCGCCGATGTCGCAGCGCATCTCGGCCCAACGACTCCCGATGTGGTGACGACGAGTTTGAATGATGTCATCGGTTGGCTGTCCGCCGTCGACCTACCGAGGTTCGCTCCGCTGAGCGAATCGTGCAGCGCCGCCCGCACGACCAATCCGACCATTGCGGCGCGCTGCGCAAAGATCGCCAACGTACTGATGAACGGCGACAGCTACATCGCCGAGAGCGTCGGCCTGGGCATCGCCGAGCGACTCGCGCCTGCAAACTCGCCGCAAGCTGTGCAAATCGCCGAACGCATCAAGCGCGCGCGCTACCAGCGCGACATCGCCGGCCAGATCATCGCCGGCCAGCTGGAACGGGATAAGTTCTCGCGCGAACTGATCAAGCTCATGGCCACACAACGCCGCGAGCAGGACGTATTCCTCGCGGTCATCCGCTGGGGCGGACAGCCGACCGAACCAGGGAGCAATTAGCAATGAGTAATGAGTAATGAGTAATGAGTAATTAGTAATGAGAAGCCCTGAGCAATTCCGTTTCTTCATTCCGGCATTGCTCATTACTCATTGCTAATTCAGCCTCATGCCGCTGTGGCTGCTGACGCGAGCAATGAGTAATGGGAACCCTGACCAATTCCGTTCTTCATTCCGGCATTGCTCATTGCTCATTACTCATTGCTAATTCAGCTCACGCCGCTGCGGCTGCTGACGCGAGCAATTAGTTAATGAGAAGCCCTGAGCAATTCCGTTTCTTCATTCCGGCATTGCTCATTGCTCATTACTCATTGCTAATTCAGCTCATGCCGCTTGCGGCTGGAGCTGCTGACGCGAGCAATTAGTTAATGAGAAGCCCTGACCAATTCCGTTCTTCATTCCGGCATTGCTCATTGCTCATTACTCATTGCTAATTCAGCTCATGCCGCTTGCGGCTGGGGCTGCTGACGCGCTTCGCCGCCGAGGGCTTCGCGCAAGTCGTTGAGCATTTGATTCAGCTCGCCGGTCATCAGCAGGAAGTCGATGTCGAATTGTTCTTCCGGGGAGATGCCTTCGTTCTCGGATTTGTCCTTGGCGATCTCCAGGAACTCGATTCGCTTCAAGACCAGTTTGTCCGTCATCACGAACGCGATGCGATCGTTCCAGGTGAGTCCCAGGCGGGTGGTGAATTTGCCCGACTGAAGATGAGACTGGATGTCCTTGCCTTCGAGCGTGTGTCGCACATAGCGCACCGTCGATTTCTGCTTGTCCGGTGTCTGCAGCTCGACTTCGTCCGCGATCACGAATCGCAGGGGCGCATCGCCCAATGTCAGCCATGCGGCCATCGATGCGTGCGGCACGCGTTCGGTTTCGAGGAACTGCACGGGAAAGGTCCCGAGCGTGTCGCGCAGGGTTTCGACCAGCTCATCGGCCCGATTGCCGCCGGCGGCATCGACGATGAACCAGCCGTTCACGGGATCGATCCAGGCGCGGGTCACGCGTCGACGCGACAAAGCGCGCGCGCGCAGCTCTTCCGTCACGCGCTCCTTGATCTCGCGCATCTGACGACGTCCGACAGGGAAACCCTGCTGGTCGGCCTGCTTCTCGGCGCGCTCGACAGTGACCTGCTTGATGATCGAAGCAGGCAGCAGCTTCTGCTCGACACCGAGCGCGATCAGATGCTGACCGTTCGTCGTGTGTACGAAGCGCTGGATGCTGCTCGGATGGAGCCATCCGCGGCTGAACATATCGAAGCTGCCGACGGCCTGGAGCGGGCGGCGTGAGAGCTTTTCTTCGAGCTCCGCCGCGGACACCGACCAGTTATCGGGCAGTCGGTAAATCGTCAGATTCTTGAACCACATGAATGAGCCTGCCTGCGAGCTGATCGCGGCACTTCGGGCCGAGACGTTGTGCGGAGCATCTGCACGATCCGCAAGAGCGGCGGAGTATACGGATCGAGTCCGGCTCGGCCAGTCTTGCATTCGCCGTGAATCTTTGACCGCGTGAATTCAGGGCCGCCATCATGGACAAGGCGATGAACCTTCGTCAGTTCCGATCAGCACCCTATGACTGAACGAATTCGCGCCTGCATGGGGATGTGCTCAAAGCCAGGCTGCGGGAACGCCGCAGCCTGGAAATCGCGCGTTTACTCTTCTTCTTCGCTGTCGTCGGCGGGCGAGTCGTCATCGCTCGCGCCGTCATCATCGTCCGTGCACTGCGCACCCAGCCAGCGGCCGATCAGTTGACCCTTCAGCGTGAACGCCTCGGGACCTTCGCCCACTTTGAGATCGATGCTGCCGTTCATCGTTTCGGGCGTCGGGGAGTTCACTTTCAGCACGCCTCCACCTTTGACTTCTCCGTCACACACGATGCGCACTTCCTGAGCGGTGCGCGTAGTGCGCACGACGCTCTGCCGGCACTCCTTCGCATTCGCCGAGCTGAAGGGTTGCTCGAGATCCTTCTCGGTGATGCATTCGCGGGTGGTGTCCGTGCTGGGACCTTTGGCTGCCTCGGCCTTCATGTCTGCTGCCATCTTCGCGCGCTGCTCGGGCGTGAGCGTATCGAGCAACGCCTTCGGCAAGGGGAGCACACCGCTCGACTGCAGGACGGATTTGATTTCCCACAACCCCGTCTTGATGTTCAACCGATCGGCACTGAATGCAACCAGCGGCGTGAAGCCCACGACGACCATCACCGCTGCTTTGAACCATGGAGCACGAATCATTCTTATGTACCTCTGACCAATTCGCCTTTTGTAGTACCAGCCGCTTCGATCGCCGCTGTATTTCAGGCAGTTGCAAATTCGTGAAGGCCGGGAAGTCGATAAATCAGAGCTTCCTTACTCCCGACGCGTATTGTCTGCGAAAAGGCTGCACGGATGCGACGGCAAGTCGCCGACGTGCCCGCCGCCTGCGACAGCAGGAACGCCGACACAGCGGGGCGCGTTCCTGAACCTACCGTCGAATCCTCAACGAGGCTCGCATGGCAAGTTCGACCCGCAAGCTTTCGAAGTACCGCGCCAAACGCGATTTCACCAAGACGAAAGAGCCGAGCGGCCAGCTGCCGGTGCGCCAGTCGCAGCAGCTGCGCTTCGTGATCCAGAAACATGCGGCCCGCCGTCTGCACTTCGATCTGCGACTTGAGCTCGGCGGTGTATTCAAGTCGTGGGCAGTCACGCGCGGACCGTCGCTCAATCCGCGGGACAAGCGTCTAGCAGTCGAAGTCGAAGACCATCCGCTCGACTACGGCGATTTCGAAGGGACCATTCCCGCGGGTCAGTATGGCGGCGGCACGGTGCAACTTTGGGATCGCGGCTACTGGACACCCGAAGGCGATCTGGATCCCGCCAGGCAACTCGCGAAGGGCGAGCTGAAGTTCTCGCTCGAAGGTGGCCGACTCCACGGCAGCTGGGTGCTCGTGCGAATGAAGGAGGATCGCGAAGGCGGCAAGCGCACGAACTGGCTACTGATCAAACATCGCGACGCCGCAGCACGTGATGCGGCGCAAGTGGATGCGATGATGGCGGAAGATCGATCCATCGCCTCGGAGCGCGACATGGCGCAAATCGCTGCCGGCAAGGGCGCCGCGCCAAAGCCATTCATGCTTGCGAGCAAGACCGCGGCCGATGCGACATGGCAGTCGAACCGCGCCCAACCCGATCAGCCCACTGTAAAACCCGTGACGGCCAGAAAATCCGCGCGCCCCAGGTCGAAGACGAAGCTTCCCGAATTCATCGAACCTGAGTTGTGCAAGCTCCTGGACCGGCCGCCCGTCGGCGACACCTGGGCGCACGAAGTGAAGTTCGACGGGTATCGCATTCAAATGCGCGTCGCGGGTGGCGAATGCGAACTGCGCACGCGCAAAGGCCTCGACTGGACTCACAAATTTCCGGAGATCGCCGCTGCCGCCGCCAAGCTTCCCGACTGCATCATCGACGGCGAAGTGGCAGCGCTCGATGAACATGGATCACCCGATTTCGCCGCTCTGCAGGCAGCACTCTCCGACGGCAACACCCGCGACCTGATCTTCTTCGCGTTCGATCTGCTCTTCAGCGAAGACGGCGATCTACGCAAGCAGCCGCTGTCCGAACGCAAAGCGAAATTGCAGCGCTTGCTGGGGCCACGCAAAGGCGCACTGATCCGTTACGTGGATCATTTCCAGACCGCAGGCGATGCCGTTTTGCAATCGGCGTGTCGCATGCATCTTGAAGGCATCATTTCGAAGCGACTCGATGCTCCTTACAAATCGGGCCGCAGCGGCGACTGGACCAAGTCGAAATGCCGCGCGGGCCATGAAGTCGTCATCGGGGGCTGGACCCATGATTCGGGGCAGCTGCGCTCGCTGCTGGTGGGCGTGCATCGTGGCGAGCATCTCGCGTACGTCGGCCGCGTCGGCACCGGTTTTGGACGCAGCAAGGCTCAGGCACTGATCAAACAGTTGAAAGCATTGAAGACGAACGAAAGTCCCTTCGGCGGCGAGAATGCACCGCGCAGCGCGCGCGACATCCGCTGGGTCAAACCCGAGCTGGTCGCGGAGATCGAGTTCGCAGGCTGGACGGGCGCGGGTAACGTGAGGCAAGCCGCCTTCAAGGGTCTGCGCAGCGATAAGCCTGCGGCCGAAGTGGAAGCCGAGATGCCCGCACCTGCTACGAGTGTCGAAGTCGCGAAGCCGAAGCGCTCGCCCGCGGCAAAACAATCGCGCACAGCAAACGGCAAGGCGATGGTCATGGGAGTTTCGATCTCCAGCGCCGACAAACCGCTGTGGCCGAATGCAAACGACGATCGCCCGGTGACCAAGCTCGATCTTGCGAAGTACTTCGAAACGATGGGTGAGCTGATCATGCCGCACATCGAAGGGCGTCCCTGTTCAGTGATTCGTGCACCGGATGGCATCGAGGCCGAGAAGTTCTTTCAGCGTCATGCGATGCGCGGCACGTCCAATCTGCTCACGCTGACGAAGGTCGCTGGCGATCACAAACCGTATCTGCAGATCGATCGTGTGGAAGCGCTCATTGCGGTGGCACAGACCGCGGGCATCGAGCTGCACCCGTGGAATTGCCGTCCGTACGATGCCTCGGTCGCCGGGCGGCTGGTGTTCGATCTCGATCCGGGCCCTGATCTTTCATTCGATGTCGTGATCGATGCGGCGAAGGAGATGCGCGAGCGGCTCGAAGCGCTGGGACTCGAAGCCTTCTGCAAGACCACCGGCGGCAAGGGCTTGCACGTCGTCACACCGCTCGATAGCGATGGCAAGAAGGCCGTCGGCTGGCCGGAGGCGAAAGCCTTTGCACAAGCGGTATGTACACAGATGGCTCAGGACAGCCCGGATAAATACGTCGTGAACATGGCGAAGAAGATTCGCGGCGGGAAAATCTTCCTGGACTATCTTCGCAACGATCGGATGTCGACGGCGGTGGCGCCCTACTCTCCGCGCGTGCGGGAAGGAGCGCCCGTGTCGATGCCGATCGCATGGAATCAGGTCAAGCATGGGCTCGATCCGCAGCGCTACACTCTTCGCACGGTGCCTGCGCTTGCACGCAGGAGCAGGGCGTGGGATGGATATGAAGAGGCGGCGCGACCGCTCGGACCTGCGATGCAGCAGCTGCTCGACACAGGTTCTCCCAAGACTCGCTCGGCACGTCGCACTCGTGTCAGCCGCGAATCGCGCTCCGCACATCCGTAGCTCTTGAATCGGCGAGGTCGAGTTTGAAGCGAGGGTTCTGGTCGGCAGTGCTGGCTGCGAGTGTTCTGTGTTGCGCGACGGCGCACGCCGATCTGGTCGATGCCATCAACGATGTTCGCGCCGCAGGCTGCGGCAAGCGGCCCGGCGTTTCCGCCCCCTTGAAGCCCAGCCGCGAACTGGATGCGGTGGCGGAGGAATGGTCGAAAGGCGGTCGGCTGCGCGACGCGCTTGTTCGCGTGAACTACCAGGCCGTGAACTCCGCGTCCATGCACATTCAAGGCGCTCCGAACCGGAAGGCGCTCCTGAACGCACTGGCGAGCAACTACTGCGAGACGCTCACCGAGCCCTCGTTCACGACCATCGGCATCGCCGAGAAATCCAGGGATGTGTTTGTCGTCGTCGCACTTCCCTTCGCGGCGCCGACCATTCGCGATGCAAAGCAGATCGCGGAGCAGTCTCTCGCTCTCGTGAACAAGGCGCGCGCGCAGCCGCGCAAATGCGGCTCGAAGTCGTTCGCAGCGGCCCCGCCGCTGACGTTATCGGCAGTGCTGAACCGCGCAGCACTGATTCATGCGCAGGACATGGCGCAGCACAATTTCTTCGAACATGAAGGATCGGATGGCAGCACCGTCGCTGTTCGCGCGACGCGAGCGGGTTATCAATGGCGAAGCATCGGTGAGAACATCGCCGCAGGACCGACCACGGCTGCTGCGGTCGTGCAGGGATGGCTCGACAGCCCCGGACATTGCGCCAACATCATGGACCCGGCGTATGTCGACATGGGCATCGCCTATGCGACCGAGCCCAAGAGCCAGGCATGGATCTACTGGTCGCAGGTGTTCGGCAGAAGCCGCAAGTAGGCGGAGCGCACGGACGCTCCGCCCCTTTCAAGACATCACGAATCGAGGAGACTGCGCAGCATCCACGCGGTCTTTTCGTGCAACTGAATGCGCTGAGTCAGAAGATCGGCCGTCGCCTCGTCACCGGCTTCGTCCGCCGTCGGAAACACCGAGCGTGCCGTGCGGACCACCGCTTCCTGACCTTCGACGAGCTCGCGAATCATGTCCTCCGCCTTGGGAACGCCATCGTTTTCCTTGATCGAGGACAGCTTCGCGAACTCGACATAGCTGCCGGGCGCGAAGAATCCCAACGCACGAATCCGTTCTGCGATCGAGTCCACCGCCGTCGCCAGCTCCGTGTATTGCGTTTCGAACATCAGATGCAGCGTCTGGAACATCGGACCTGTGACGTTCCAGTGAAACTTATGGGTTTTCAGATACAGCGTGTAGCTGTCCGCCAGCAGATGCGAGAGTCCCTCGGCGACTTTCGTTCGATGAGCTTCACTGATGCCGATGTCGATTTTCATGTTCTTCTCCCCGGTGGTGTCGATAGATGAGTCGTACCGTACGCCGCCGGCTCGCAGAGGCGCAACAGTTGAAGCCGATCGTTACACTTTGAAGTTTCAATCGCTCGAACGTCTTGAACTCCAGACTGTTATTCCGCTTCGTGACACACAGCTTCGATGTTGTGACCGTCCGGATCTAGAACGAATGCGCCATAGTAGTTGGGGTGATAGTCCGGGCGCAGACCGGGCGCGCCGTTATCGCGACCTCCGGCGGCAAGCGCGGCTTCATAAAACTCCTTCACCGCTGCGCGGTTGGCTGCACGGAATGCAACGTGCACCGGCGGCTGATTGGGCTTGCCCTTGCCGATCCAGAAGTCCGGCTTGGCCGGCTCGCCGAACCCCGCGCCTTCATAGCCACCTGTCATCTCCGCCGTAATGTCCATCAGCAACCGATAACCCAAAGGCGCAAGGGCGGCTGTATAGAACGCCTTGCTCCTGGCGAAGTCGCTTACGGAAACACCGGTGTGATCGATCATGTGAAGTACTCCTGGAAGTGATCGGACGCGACAATGTAGAAGGAAAGCATGACAGCCGGCGGCACGAATACGCGTCAGCAGGTCCTTTCGATTGGAAACTCACGACTACACGACTTCGCATGCACGAGACTCACGAGAACACCGAGCGTCGCTTCCGCAAGCGCTGGATCCTGTGGCCCATCGCGCTCCTATGGGCCGGGGTCGGACTGTGGCAGACCCACAAGCCCATGCCGGCGGGAACCGACGTGCACACTCCTTGGATGGCCGTGGATGCCGCCCACGTGCAGTTCCTCACCGACCTGACGTACAACGACCCGCAAGGCCGCCTGCTGTCCGAACAGCAGATCTTCGATGAGGTGCTGCGGATCATCGATGAGGCAAACTCGTTCGTAGTCGCCGACTTTTTCCTGTTCAACGACTTCATGGGCGCCGCGGACGCTCCACAGCGTCGGCTGAGCAATGAGCTCGCGGAGCACCTGATCGCACGACGTGCGCAGCTGCCCTCCCTCACCGTGCTGCTCATTACCGATCCGATCAACGATGTGTACGGCAGCGTACCCTCGCCGCTCCTGCAGCAGCTGCGCGACGGCGGCATTAATGTCGTGGTGACCGACATGCGGTCGCTACGCGACTCGAACCCCCTGTATTCGACGCTCTGGCGCATGTTCGGACAGTGGTGGCCAGTGAAACCCGGCAAAGGGTCGTTGCCGAATCCGTTCGATACCGAGCCTGCACAGATCAGCCTTGCGAGCTGGCTGTCACTGCTCAACTTCAAGGCAAATCACCGCAAGCTCATCGTGGCGGACCGCGCGGACGGTGAGCTCGTGGCGCTGGTCACGTCGGCCAATCCTCACGATGCGAGCAGCGCGCATTCCAACGTTGCCTTGCGCTTCGTCGGTGGACCTGCGCAGCAGATAGTGGAAAGCGAGCTCGGCGTTGCACGATTCTCCGGATGGCAAGGCCATGTGCTCGCCTCCTCACCGGGGTCTGCGCCGTCGGATGCAGCGAACACCGTGCAGCTCTCGTTCCTGACCGAGCAGTCGATTCGCGAGCACCTGATCGATGCGATCGACTCGACGCGCAATGGTGATGCCGTCCGCATTGCGACCTTCTATCTCGCAGACCGGAAGGTCATCGCAGCATTACTGCAAGCCGCGCGACGTAACGTCAGCGTGCAACTCGTGCTCGATCCGAACCGCGATGCGTTCGGCCGACAGAAGGACGGCGTACCCAATCGCCCGGTCGCGCACGAGCTCGTCAATGAAAGCGATGGCCGCATTCAGGTGCGCTGGTATCGCGCCCATGGCGAGCAGTTTCATACCAAGCTCGCACTCATCACTCGCGGCAACCGGCTCATCGCCTCCATCGGCTCCGCCAACCTCACACGTCGCAACCTCGGAAATTTCAATCTCGAAGCCAACATCGCCATCGATGCAGATGCGAAATCCCCGCTCGCCCTGCAGATGCTGTCCTACTTCGATCGCCTCTGGACCAACCAGGGACCTCCCGGCACCGAATTCACCGCCGACTACGGCGCCTACCGCGACACCGACGCCAGCAAATACTGGCGCTACCGAATTATGGAAGCGACGGGCCTGAGCACTTTCTAGAAGAGAAGTCGGATCTCCACGGGATGCATGGGGCGGACGGAACGACCCGAGTTCAGCTCATCGCTCGCGTGCGCATATCCCAACAGTCGCGATGTTGACGGTCGCGCACCCTTGGATCTGACCATGTTGTTTTGCCCCCGTGCTCCCGGTGTTCCCCGTGGAGATCTTGCACGTGGCCAAGGTCAGCTTCTTGCATGCAAACCGGTGAGGCACAATAGCGCGCCGATTTCTGGAGGAGCTCGTGAACGCCGCAGTCAAGCCGATTACTCAGAATGCTGACATTCGCTACCTGGGCAAGCTCCTCGGCGATGTCATCCGCGCGTATGGCGGGCAAGAGTTGTTTCAGCGCATCGAGTACATCCGCGCGAGCTCGGTGGATCGCTATCGCGGCATTGCCGATGAAAGTGCGCTCGCCCGCGGCCTGGAGGCATTGAGTCTCGATGACACATTATCGTTTGTGCGCGGGTTCATGCTCTTTTCGATGCTCGCGAATCTCGCCGAGGATCGCGGTGGACGCCTCAACGAGTCGGGCAGCAACGTCGCAGCGGCGCTGAAGCGGCTCAACGAACAAGGCATCACGACGGAACAAGCGGCCGCGCTGTTCGATGAAGCATTGATTGTTCCGGTGCTGACCGCTCACCCGACCGAGGTGATGCGCAAGAGCATGATCGATCATCGCAATCGCATTGCCGAGCTGATGCGTCATCGTGATCTGGGTCGCACCGAATCGCCCGAAGGCGATGCGATCGAAGAGGCGATCGTACGCCAGATTGCGCTTCTGTGGCAGACGCGGCCGCTGCGACGCGAGCGACTCTATGTCGCCGACGAAGTCGACATCGCGCTCGCCTATCTGCGCGACATTTTCCTGCCGGTTCTGCCGGCGCTCTATGCACGGTGGGAACGGCTACTCAATCACCGGCCAAAGAGCTTCCTGCGACTCGGAAGCTGGATCGGCGGCGATCGCGATGGCAATCCGAATGTCACGGCCGATTCGTTGCGTCTCACGCTTGGACGTTCGTCGCAGGCTGTATTGGAAAGCTATCTGGCCCAGCTGCACGCACTGGGCTCGGAGCTTTCGCTTTCAACCGATCTCGCGACCGCCACCAAGGCCGTGCTCGAGCTTGCCGAACACAGTGGCGACTCGAATCCTGGTCGATCCGACGAGCCGTATCGACGCGCAGTGATCGGTATCTATGGTCGCCTGGCCGCCACCTATCAGAATCTCATCGGACACACGCCGCCGCGTCCTGCCACGACGCAGGCCGAACCGTACGCGAACGCAGAAGCGTTTCGTGCCGACCTGGTCGATATCGCATTCTCATTGCGCGAAGGCGCCGAGGGGCTGCTCGCCACCGGCGGTGCACTGGGCCGCTTGATTCGCGCGGTCGAGACGTTCGGGTTTCATCTCGCCACACTGGATCTGCGACAGAACTCCGATGTTCATCAACGCGTCGTCGCCGATCTCCTCAAAGTGGCCGGCGTGGAAGCCGATTACCTCGCGCTCGACGAAGAGGCGCGCATCACGCTGCTGCGAAAGGAGCTCGCAAGCACCCGTCTGCTGGCAAGTCCGTTTGCGGATTACGCAGAGGAAACTCAGAAAGAGCTGGCGATCGTTCGCGCCGCCGCGAAGGCCCATGAGACTTACGGTCCTGGCTGCATCACGACCTACATCATTTCGAAATGCGAAAGCGTTTCTGACATGCTCGAAGTCAACATCCTGCTGAAGGAAGCAGGCCTGTATCGACCGAGCGATCCGGGCGCAGCCGCCGTCATGGTCGTACCCTTGTTCGAAACGATCGGCGATCTGGAACGCGCCGCGCACATCATGCGTGCGTGGCTGTCGGTGCCCGAAGTGCGACAGGCCGCGGATCACCGCGGCTACCAGGAAGTGATGGTCGGCTACTCGGACTCGAACAAGGATGGCGGCTATCTCACTTCCGTGTGGAGCCTGAACCGCGCCACACGCGAGCTCGCATCGGTGTTCAAAGAAACCGGCACGGCCATGCAGATCTTTCACGGCCGCGGCGGCGCAGTCGGTCGCGGCGGCGGCTCATCGTTCGATGCCATTCGCGCGCAGCCGACGGGCACCGTGCAGGGACGCATCCGCATCACCGAGCAAGGCGAAGTCATTGCCGCGAAATACGGCACGCGCGAAGGCGCGGCGCTGAATCTGGAGTCGATCGCATCGGCGACGCTGCTCGCATCGCTCGAGCCGGCCTCTGCCTCACCGAAGGAGTCGGAGCGCTTCGCCGCTGCGATGGACAGCATTTCGCAAGAAGCGTTCAAGGCCTATCGCTCGCTCGTGTACGACACGCAAGGCTTCCGTACGTTCTTCCGCCAGATGACGCCGCTCCTTGAGATCGCCGAGCTCAAGATCGGATCGCGACCAGCATCGCGGACGAAGTCCGATCGCATCGAGGATCTGCGCGCGATCCCTTGGGTATTCAGTTGGGCCCAGGCTCGCGTGATGCTGCCGGGCTGGTACGGCGTCGGCCATGCGTTGCATTCGTTCAAGGATCAAGGCCTGCTGCGCGAAATGACGCAAGCCTGGCCGTTCTTCAAAGCGACGCTCGACAACATGGAGATGGTGCTGGCGAAGTCGGATATGGTCATCGCGCAGCGCTACGCGACACTCGTGGAAGACCAAAGCCTCGCCACCAGCATCTTCGATCGCATCCGCACGGGCTGGCAGCAGGCGCACGATTGTCTGCTCAGCATCACGCAGCAATCCGCGTTGCTGGAAAACAATCCCGTGCTGGATCACTCGATCCGTCTGCGTCTGCCTTACATCGAGCCGCTGAATCTGCTTCAGGTGGAACTGCTGCGGCGACATCGTGCGGGCGAGAAAGACGCGCGCGTTCGCGAAGGCATTCAACTTTCGATCAACGCAGTGGCCACGGCGTTGCGCAACAGCGGCTGATCGGTCGCGCGGAGATGGCGTCACGGCGCAGGTGAACGGCCGTGACTGATCGACCTACGGAAGCTCTGATCTATCGACTTCCCAGACCTACACGAATTTGCAACTGCCTGAAATACAGCGGCGATCGAAGCGGCTGGTATTACAAGGGCGAATTGATCAGAGGCTACCTGGTGGACAGTAACGACTGAATCGAGGGCGCGCTTTCGTTGCCATCCCGGCGAAGGCCGGAATCTCCCGCATCACAACCGGCCTTCGCCGGGGTGACCTCCAGCCTTCGCCGGTGTGACATCACTACCCAATCGGCTGTTACAGGTCACCAGCAGCTCAGTTGCGACGATCGCCTGGAATCATCGTGAACCGGCGTCGCCAGCAACGAGCGCGGCGGTTTTCTCATCGAGCTCGAGCGAGACCTGCCGCATCGCGGTCTGAAACGCTTCGGCCACCGACGAGAGGCGATTCTCCCTGGCCTGTTGGGAGGCCGTGCCGGAAATCGTGCCGACCAACCTGCGATCAGCAATCCGAATCAACCTGCCCACCAGCGTGACGCGCGCCACGGGAAGCGCGCCGGCGCTGGCGTACTCCGACTGAAAGTCGCGAACCTCGATGTCGAGAATGTAATGGCCTGCGATGCGCGCCTGCTCCGCGGCGACGCTGCGAAAGCGCTTCTGATCCTGCAGCGCTGCCACCATGAACGCCTGCACGGTATCGGTCACCGTTCCGCCCCAGAGCGCTCCGCGGTAGTAGTCCAGCTCGTGTCCTCGCAATACCGCGATTCGCTCCGAGTCCAGACCGGGCGCAACGTCAGGCCGTCCGATCGCCAGGTCCGTTTGCGAGGCGGGCGACTCGACGATCGCTTCGGCGGGCGGCGGCGGCGCAATCACATAGCGCGTGGGCACGGGCAATTCGCTTTCGAACAAGGAGCCGCAACCTGCAAGCACCAGGACGAGCACGCCCAGTCCCAGACGCGTCACCGCGTTCGGAAAACTGATCGCACTCGCATTCTTCGAGCGCATCGTCTCGTCGGTTCTCATTTCGCTATCTCGACGCCGCTCACTGGCGGCTCATACAGAATCTGCGACGGATTCTCCTGCAGACTGCGCGACAGATCGCGGAACTCACGCGCCGCGGAGCGTGTCTCGCGCACGAGCCGCTGGATCTCGAAAAGACCATTGTTGGCGAAATTGCCGAGCTGCACCTGACTATCCTGAGTGAACTGATCGATGCGCTCGGACGCCTTCGCCAGATTGTCCGCCACGACACCGACCTTCTCGACGGCAGCCTTGAGCTCCGGTCGTGCATCCGTCGTGATGCCGCGCAAACCTTCAGCCGCGCTGTGGATCTCGCCGACCGTCGCCTGCATCTCTGCGACCATCCTGGCCACATTGCGCGATGTTTCCGGCAGCGTCGATGACGCATCGCGCAGGTTGTTCATGGTATCGGCGAGCGCATGCAGGTTGTCGTCGGAGAGGACGCGGCCCACACGTTCGAGCAACGAGTTCGCGCGCGACATGAGCTCCGGCAGACTCGCGAGGAACGTATCGAAATCGGAGGCGACCGATTCGATGACGGGATAGCGCTTGCCCTGCGCGAGTTTCGCGGTCTTGTTGACGTCGGGCACTTCGCGCAGATTGACGTAAAGAAGGCCCGTTACGCCCTGAAGCCCGAGACTGGCGCGAGTCGCAGAGGAGATCGGCGTGGCGCTGTCGATATCGACCGTCACCACGACACGACCTGGATTGTCGGCATCGATCGCGATGCGACGCACACGCCCGACATCGACACCGAGATATCTCACGGGACCGCCCCGCTCGAGACCGCTCACGCTGCCGGCGAAATAGATCTCATACGTGGTGTAGTCGCTGGAATCGCGCGCGTCCGTGTACCACAGGACGAAGCCCACACCCATGGCGATGACCAGGAGAATGAAAGCACCGACGGCAACGTAATTGGCTTCGCGTTCCATGAGAGGTTACCGGCGAGTGGCAAGTGACGATCGGCCGTGGAGCGTGTAGCTGCAGCGACGTGCGACCGCGTCGAACCGCAGCGAGAGCGCATCGCCCGTCGTCGCCTTCGTATTCATTTCTCTTCCTTCGGCGCCTGCACAGCTCGGGCGCGCGGGCCGTGGAAGTACTCCTGAATCCAGGGATGTGGATTGGACATGATGCCTTCGAGCGTATCGACCACGATCTTTCTGTCAATGAGCACGGCCACGCGATCGCAGGTCGTCACCAGTGTATCCAGATCGTGCGTGATCATCACGATCGTGAGATTCAGCGCCTGCTGCAGATACAGCACGAGCTGATCGAATTCGGCCGCCGAAATCGGATCGAGACCTGCAGTCGGCTCATCGAGAAACAGCAGCGCCGGATCGAGCGCCAGTGCGCGTGCCAACGCAGCGCGTTTGATCATGCCGCCCGACAATTGCGAAGGCAGCTTGCTGCCCGCCTCCGGATCCAGCCCCACCATTCGCAACCGCAGCTCTGCAAGCGCCGCGAGCGTCTCTTCCGACGCTTTGAAATATTCGTGAATCGGCAGCTGGATGTTCTGCGCCACCGTGAGCGAGCTGAACAACGCACCTTGCTGGAACGTGACGCCATAACGGCGCTTCACGGCCAGCAGTTCCGCCTCGGACATGCGCATGATGTCCTTGCCTTCGATATACACCTCGCCCGACTGCGGCCGATGCAGCCCCAGCATGGTTCGCAGCAGCACCGACTTGCCAGAACCGGACCCGCCAACGATTCCCAGCACCTCGCCCTCGTAAACGTCCAGATTCACGCCGTCATGAACCACCTGCGGACCGAAGCGATTGACGACATTTCGGACGGAAACGATAGGAGTGGGCTCTGGACGCTGAGCATTGGGCGATGGCCCAGCGTCAGGACGATCGGTGAGGACACGACTCATTGGATTCGCTCGTGCGCAGCTGGCTCTGACCAGCGGCCCAGGACCCGGCGCCCAATGGTCCGCTTAAAAGTCGAGCTGCACATACACCACCGCAAATATCGCGTCCGCGAAGATGACCAGAAAGATCGATTGGACGACAGCGACCGTGGTCAAGCGGCCAAGCTCGCGCGAGGAGTCGCGGACCTGCAGGCCGCGATAGGAGCCCACCATCGCGATCAGCACTGCAAATACCGGCGCTTTGATGAGACCTGCCCAGAACGTCGTCGGCGCGAGCGCAGCCTGCACGCGCGGAATGAACTGGGTGAGCGAAATATCGAGCAACAACGAGGACAACAGCGCACCGCCCGCAAGCCCCATCGCATCGGCGACGATCGTGAGCAGCGGCAAAGCGATGACCAGCCCGATGACCCTCGGCAGCACCAGCACTTCGAAGTAATCCACGCCCATCGATTGCAGAGCATCGACTTCTTCGTTCAATCGCATCACGCCAATCTCGGCCGCGAATGCGCTGCCCGAGCGGCCTGCGACGATGATGGCAGTGAGCAGCACGCCCATTTCACGCAATACGGCAATGGCGACCAGATCGACCGTATAGATCTCCGCGCCGAACTGCTGGAGCTGCTGCGCCCCCAGGTACGCAACGATGACGCTGATCAAGAAAGCGATGAGCGCAACGATGGGAATTGCCTGAATGCCCGTCTCGTAAACATGTCGCGTTATCGAAGGCAATCGCAGATGTCGCACACTGCGCAGCGAACGCATGAACGTCAGCGACAGACGCCCGAAGTAGCCGACGGCATCGCGCGCCTGCACGGCCTGCTTCACCGCGCGGCGTCCGATCCATGCGAGTCCGTGTCGCAGCGTGACGCTATCGTCGGATGGCGACGCACGCTGTGTCTTGCGCACGGACATCTCGTCGATGAAGTGAAAGTGATTGGGCGGCTCACCGACGAACTCGACATTGCCGCCCGCGCTCTTCACGGCTTCGAGCTCACGCCGCAGCAGCCAGGCACCGGACAGATCCAGCGCTTCCATCTGACTGCAATCCACCACGATCCTGCGCGCGTGCTCGGTATGAATCTCGCGGACGGCCTTCTCGATCTCCTGGATGTTCTCGATGCACCAGCCGCCGCGCAGATGCAGAGTCAGGGAGTCGCCGGTGTGTTGTGATTCGAGTAGCACGTGGCGGTGAACGAGTGTGGCGCTGGCGGCATCGTAACAGTGCGACGTAGATCCATGAAGATGCTGCGGATGCCGCTCACCAGGAACTGCGCGAATGCCGGAAGTGTTCCGCGTCGTGACCCCTCCGAGGCAGTTGCGAGCAGCGGACCTTCGTTAGAATGCGCGACGAATCATTGTGGAGATCAGGCATGAACGAGGTCGAACGACTCCTCGACGATCGATACCTGGGTAATTCCCTGTGGCGTTGGGCTCTGGCCCTGGGAATCGTCATCGCAGTTTTCGCGATCACTCTCGTCATCCGGCGCATCGTCCGCAGCCGTTACGAGCGACTGGCCGCTACCCCGCAGATCGAACTGCTCGAACTGCCGCTCAAGGTTGCGAGCCAGACCGGAATGCTTTTCCTGCTCGTGATCTCCATTTACGCCGGCGCTTCCATTCTCACCGTGCCGGAGAAGGTCTCCTCGATCCTGAAGACGGCACTCACGATAGTGGGGTTCTGGCAGGCCGGGCTCTGGGTCAGCACCGCAGTCACCTCATGGCTGGAGTTCAAGCAGCGCGCGACGCTCGCGCACGATCGGGCCGCTGCGGGCACCTTCAGCATCATCGCGTTCGTGAGCCGTGCGCTGATCTGGGCGCTGGTGCTGCTGCTGACACTAGACAATCTCGGCATCAACATCACCGCATTGATCGCGGGCCTCGGCATCGGCGGCATCGCGGTGGCCCTTGCCGTGCAGAACGTCCTGGGCGATCTGCTCGCGTCGCTTTCCATCACCCTCGATCGTCCCTTTGTCGTGGGCGACGCCATCGCCGTCGATGATTTCAACGGCACGGTCGAGCAGATCGGCATCAAGAGCGTGAGGCTGCGCAGCGTCAACGGCGAGCAGATCATCATGTCGAATGCGGATCTGCTGAAGAGCCGCCTGCGCAATTACGGCCGGATGATCGAGCGGCGCGTGCAGTTCGTCATCGGGGTCGCACTGGATTCGCCACCCGAGAAGCTGAGCCAGATTCCCGCCGCGCTGCGCGCAATCGTCGAGTCTGAACAGAATACGCGCTTCGATCGATCGCATTTCGCACGCATCGGCTCGGCCTCGCTGGATTTCGAAACCGTGTACTTCGTGACCACCCCCAACTACGCGGTCTACATGGACATTCAGCAGCGGATCAATCTGAAAGTGATCGAGCTGCTCACGAAGCAGGGCCTGCAGCTCGCGATTCCGGTACAGCGCATCTGGCAGCAGCCCGGCGCAACGGCGGTCGATGCCGGGCCGGAAAAGATCGCTTGAGCGGGCAGAACCTCAGCCCGCTGCACGCACCCGCGGCGCATTGGCGTCGGCACGTTCGAGTGCTTCGACGAAGCGACGTGTCCAGGTGGCGATGTCGTTGCGTTTGATGACCTGGAGCATGGTGGCATGCCGCTCGCGCCGCTCCTCGAGCGGCATCGACATCGCCGTTTGAATCGCATGACCGACCGCGCGCGTGTCGTAGGGGTTCACCAGCAATGCGCTGGACAACTCACGGGCCGCGCCAGCGAGCGTCGAGAGAATCAGCACGCCCGGGTCTTCCTCGTTCTGTGCGGCCACGAACTCCTTCGCCACCAGATTCATGCCATCGCGTAGCGGCGTAACGATGCCGACGTTCGCCGAGCGCAACATGCCCATCAGCGCCGGATGCGGAAAATTGCGATTCAGGTAGCGGATCGGCGTCCAGTCCGTGTCGGCGAAGCGTCCGTTCGTGCGTCCCGCGGCCTGCTCGAGCGATTGGCGTATCTCCACATAGGCACGCACGTCCGCCCGCGACAGCGGTGCAATCTGTATGTAGGTGACGCGTCCGGCGTTGGCCGGGTAGGTTTCGAGGAAGTGCTGATACGCGGAGAAGCGCTCGACCACGCCCTTGGTGTAGTCCAGCCGATCCACACCGATCATCAGCTGTCGACCCATGAGACTGTCGTACATGCGGCGCACGACGTCCGAGGTCATCGCTTCGGTCGCCTCGGCCTGCACACCTGCGACGTCGACACCGATGGGAAACACCTCCGCACGGACGGTGCGCTCGCCGATGCGGATACGGCCATCGGCCTTGATGACGTCCCGTCCGAGCAGATGCTCGATGCCGGAATAGAACGCCTGAAGATCGTTCTCGGTCTGAAAGCCGATGACGTCGTAATGCGTGAGATCGCGCAGCATTTCCGCGTAAGTAGGCAGAACGCGCAGCATCTCGATGTTCGGAAACGGGATATGCAGGAAAAAGCCGAGCGGCCGCTTCACGCCAAGGTCGCGCAGCACGCGACCGAGCGGAATCAAATGATAGTCGTGCACCCAGATCAGATCGTTCGGCTTCAGCAGCGGCAACAGTTTGTGCGCGAACACACGATTGACGCTTTCGTAGGCATCGCGCTGTTCGGTGCTGTAGCGCATGCCCTTGAGGAAATAATGGAACAGCGGCCACAGCACCTCATTCGCGTAGCCGTTGTAGTACAGCTCGAACTCAGGCTTGCGCAGATCGATGGTCGCGTAGGTCACCCCCTCGCGCACGTGAAGGTCGGGATCGCCCGGCTCCTCATCGATGGTCTCCCCGCCCCAGCCGAACCACAGCCCGCCCGTGCGCTTGAGCGCGCTCAAGACGCCAACCGCAAGACCGCCCGGAGCACTCGACTTGCGCGGCAGGCTGATGCGATTGGACACGCATACGAGTCTTGTCATGCGCTCGGTCATCTCCTCTGACTAACCGGTTATCGGTATTTCAACCACTGTGAAGGCACAGCGGCGGTGCATTGTTCCGGCCCGGGGCGTTCGACCTGGATTCAAGCTTCTGCATTCAATCACTTAGCAGCCTGCCCGGTCCTCATGCAGGGTAATCCCGCGCTCCACCGTCCTAGATTCATCCTAATCGCACCATCAGCCATACAAATGCAAGCTCGGGCGCGACGCTTGCTAGAATCCGCGCCCCCTTTCGACAAAGCACCCTGTTGGAGAGCTGAAGTCCCATGAAGAGTCCTGTGAATGTCGCGATCACCGGTGGCGCCGGTCAGATCGGTTATGCGCTCGCGTTCCGCGTGGCCTCCGGCCAGATGCTGGGACCGGATCAGCCCGTCAACCTGCATCTGCTCGAAATTACGCCGGCGCTGGGCGCGCTCCAGGGCGTCGTCATGGAGCTCAACGACTGCGCCTTCCCCACACTCAACAAGGTCGTCGCCACCGACGATGCGAAGGTCGCTTTCAAGGACTGCGACGTCGCACTGCTGGTGGGTGCGCGTCCGCGTGGCCCGGGCATGGAGCGCAAGGATCTGCTGCTCGCCAATGCGCAGATCTTCTCCGCACAGGGCAAGGCACTCGATGCCGTGGCGAGGCGCGACGTGCGCGTGCTGGTCGTCGGCAACCCGGCGAACACCAATGCACTGATCGCCCAGCGCAACGCGCCGGGGCTGAATCCCCGCAATTTCACTGCGATGGTTCGCCTCGATCACAACCGTGCGCTGTCGCAGCTCTCCGAGAAGACCGGCGTGCACTTCAACAACATCCGCAAGGTGGCGATCTGGGGTAATCACTCCGCCACGCAGTATCCGGATCTTCACCACGCGACCGTCGATGGCAAGGCTGCGCTTTCGCTCATCGATCAGCAGTGGTACGCCGATACTTTCATTCCCGTCGTGCAACAGCGCGGCGCGGCGATCATCAAGGCACGTGGCGCATCGTCAGCCGCATCGGCCGCATCGGCAGCGATCGATCACATCCGCGATTGGGTCAAGGGCACGCCGGACGGCGATTGGGTCAGCATGGCAGTGCCGTCTGACGGCAGCTACGGCATTCCCGCAGGCGTGATCTACGGTTATCCCGTGACCTGCAAGAACGGCGACTATCAGATCGTGCAGGGACTCTCGATCAATGAGTTCAGCCGCCAGCGCATGGATGCCACGCACAAGGAACTGCTCGAAGAGCGTGACGGCGTGAAAGATCTGATCTAAGCGTCTTTGACAGATGCAGACCGGTCAATGCCGGATGCATCCGATCTACGAAACGGCGAGCGTGATGCGAATCACCTCGCCGTTTTTCTTTGCTCTGCCCGCGTGCAAATGGCTGGACTGTCGGACAATCCTGCGGTTGCTGCGCTTGCTGCCTGCACGATGGCGAGCTAGTGTCATGGCTGAAATTCCGGCATCTGGACAGCGCCAGTTGCCAACGGCCACACGCCAGTCTTCGCATTGCGAAGCCGTCCGAGGTTCTTCCCCGTGAGCAGCGTCATCTGGTTTCTGATCTTCGCCATCGGTGCACTGATCCTTGCCTATCAACGCGTGTCGTTGCTGACAGCGACCGTTGCCTATGCAGGCGCACTACTTCTTTACACCTGGTTCGGCGATGGCAGCTTCGCCTGGCACGTCACGCTCTGGTGCGTGCTCGTCGTACTGGTGCTGCTGAACATCGATGCCTTCCGCATCCGCTTCATCAGCCGACCGTTCCTGCGCACCTATCGACGCATGCTGCCGTCGATGTCGCAGACGGAGAAAGATGCGCTGGAAGCAGGCACCGTGTGGTGGGACGGCGAGCTGTTCACCGGCGGGCCCGACTGGGACAAGTTGATGGCCGCTGCGCCACCGCGGCTCTCCGCCGAAGAACAGGCTTTTCTCGATGGACCTTGCGAAGAAGTCTGTCGCATGGCGGACGACTGGGACATCACGCATCGTCGCGCCGATCTGCCGCCGCATATCTGGGACTACCTGAAGTCGAAAGGCTTCTTCGCGATGATCATTCCGAAGAAGTACGGTGGCCTGCAGTTCTCCGCCTACGCGCACTCATGCGTGCTCGTGAAGTTGTCGAGCCGCTCTGGCGTGCTCGCCTCGACGGTTGCGGTCCCGAATTCGCTCGGCCCCGCAGAGCTCCTGCTCCACTACGGCACCGACGAACAGCGTGACTACTATTTGCCGCGTCTTGCCCGCGGTGAAGAAGTGCCGTGCTTTGCACTGACGGGTCCGCGCGCAGGCTCCGACGCGGGTTCGATTCCCGACACGGGCGTCGTGTGCAAAGGCATCTATGAAGGTCGCGAGATCATCGGCGTACGTCTGAACTTCTCCAAGCGCTACATCACGCTTGCACCGATCGCGACAGTCATTGGCCTCGCGTTCAAGCTCTTCGATCCCGATCGTCTGCTCGGCGAGAAGACCGATTACGGCATCACCTGCGCGCTGATTCCGCGTAACACCGCGGGCGTATCGATCGGTCGACGTCACTTCCCGCTGAACAATCCATTCCAGAACGGACCGATCCAGGGCAAGGACGTGTTCGTGCCGCTCGACTTCCTGATCGGCGGCATGAAGATGGCGGGACAGGGCTGGCGCATGCTCGTCGAGCAATTGTCGGTCGGCCGTTGTATTTCGCTGCCTTCGAGTGCGACCGGCGCCGCCAAGGCCGCGGTGTTCGCAACGAGCGCTTACGCGCGTGTCCGTCGTCAGTTCAATGTCCCGGTCGGTCAGTTCGAAGGCGTGGCAGAAGTGCTCGCACGGATGACCGGCTACACGTACATCATGGATGCGGCGCGCTCGGTGACCACCGGTGCGATCGACGGCGGCGAGAAACCTTCGGTGCCCGCTGCGATGCTCAAGTATCACGCCACGGAGATGGCTCGCAGCGTCGGCAATGACGCCATGGATGTGCACGGCGGCAAGGGCATCTGCCTGGGTCCGAAGAACTATCTCGGACGCGGCTACCAGATGGCGCCTGTGGCAATCACGGTGGAAGGCGCGAATCTGCTCACGCGCAATCTGATCATCTTCGGCCAGGGCGCGATCCGCTGCCATCCGTTCGTGCTCAAGGAAATGGAAGCCGCTCGCGACAAGGACAAGCGCAAAGGCGTGAAGGATTTCGATGCGGCGCTCTTCGGCCATATCGGATTCACGATCAGCAATGCCGTGCGCTCGCTCGTGATGGCGTTGACGCTCGCGCGTTTCTCGCGCGTGCCGCAGGCGGGAGCGACTGAACGCTATTTCCAGCACATCAATCGCTTCAGTGCTTCGTTCGCCTTCGCCACCGATGTGGCAATGCTCTCGCTCGGCGGATATCTGAAAAAGAAGGAAAGCCTCTCCGCGCGTCTGGGCGATGTGCTTTCGTGCATGTACCTATCCTCGATGGTGCTGAAGCACTATCACAACCAGGGCGCGCCCGAAGAGGATCTGCCGCTAGTCGAATGGGCCTGCCGCAATCTGCTGTATCGCGCACAGGAGCAGCTCCACAGCTTCCTCCGCAATTTCCCGAACCGTCCGCTCGCCGCTTTCATGCGCGTGTTCATCTTCCCGCGCGGACAGACGTATCACGCGCCAAGCGACCCGCTTGGTCAGAAGGTCGTCGATGCCGTCCTGCATCCGACGGTCGTTCGCGACCGCGTGTCACATGGCATCTATCGCACGGTCGAGCCGAACAATCCGCTGGGCCTGCTGCACGAAGCGCTCGTCCTCGCCGAAACCGCCGAGCCACTGGAAAAGAAATTGCGTGTGGAAGGCGTGAAGACCGGCCGCGTGACCGCGCTCGATCTGCCGGGTCAGATTCAACAGGCGCTCGCCGAAGGCATCCTGTCGGAAACCGAAGCGGCCGTTCTGCGCGACTACGATCGCCGCGTCATGGATCTGATCCATGTCGATGACTTCGATTCGAGCGAGCTTGCCGCGGAGACCCATCCGCGCGAGGACGTGAAACTTGCGCGCGTGGGGAATGCGTGACGAAGAAGCCACCAGGTACCAGCTGCTGATCACAAGCCAGAAGCTCCAATGCACCCGAGCACGCACGCGTGACGCGCGCGATCCTGCATGTGGATATGGATGCGTTCTACGCGTCCGTCGAGCAGCTCGATAATCCCGAGCTGCGCGGCAAGCCTGTCATCGTCGGTGGCGACGGCAATCGCGGAGTCGTCGCGGCAGCGAGCTACGAAGTCCGAGCGTACGGTGTGCACTCGGCCATGCCGATGCGTGAAGCGATGCGACGCTGCCCGCATGCGATCTGCGTGCGGCCGCGCTTCGATCGTTACAAGTCGATCTCCAAAACCGTGTTCGACATCTTTCACGAGTTCACGCCGCTGGTCGAAGGACTCTCTCTCGACGAGGCGTTTCTCGATGTGACGGCGAGTCAGGCTGCGCTCGGCCCTGCGCCGGAAATCGCACGCAGCATCCGTCAACGAATTCGTGAGCGCACGGGGCTCACTGCCTCGGTGGGTGTCGCACCCAACAAACTCGTCGCCAAGATTGCCTCGGATCTGCGCAAGCCTGATGCGCTCGTCGTAGTCACTCCCGAGGAAGTCACCGAAGTGCTGGATCCGCTGTCCGTGCGCAAGCTCTTCGGCATCGGCAACAAGACCGCACCGCATCTGGAAGGTATGGGGATTCGTACGTTCCGGGATCTGCGGCTGGCACCGGATGCGAAGCTGCGCGCGCTCTTCGGCAATCACGTGATTACGATCAAGGCACGGGCGAGCGGCATCGATGAGCGTCCCGTCATCGCGGACTGGGACGAAAAACAGATCAGCGCCGAGGAAACCTTCGACAACGACATCACGGATCGCACGCGGCTGCACGCAGAGCTTGCGCGGCTCACCGATCGCATGGCGACACGCCTGCGTGCAGGCGGATGGCTCGCCGGTCGCGTCACCGTGAAGATCCGTCGCAAGGACTTCAAAACCTACACGCGTCAATGCGCAGTGAAGCCTGCCACTCAGGAAACACGGCCTTTGGCGGCGGCCGCCGCGCAGCTTCTGGACAGCTGGCTCAAAGAGCAGCCGCAGGCTGCGATTCGGCTCCTGGGTGTGGGCGGCGGGGATCTGACGGAGGCGTCCCAGCTGGATTTGTTCGCCGCGCCGGAGTCGCGACGCAATCAGCATCTCGATCAGGCCATCGACGACATCCGCAGCCGCTTCGGCTCGGACGCGCTGGCGCGTGCGAGCTCGCTGCGACGACCGCGAACGTAGTTACTCCCGCGTACCGACGCCCCGCTGTAGCAGCAACACACATGCCGCATACAGCACCACAGCCGCACCGATCATGATGGTGTACGCGAATCCCACGTTCACGTCCGAGACGCCCAGGAATCCGAAGCGGAACGCGTTGACCATGTACAGGATCGGATTGGCGTGGGAAACCGATTGCGCCCACGGTGGCAGCAGCTGAATCGTGTAGAACACACCGCCCAGGTAGGTGAGCGGCGTCAGCACGAACGTCGGGATGAAGGAAATCTGATCGAAGTTCTTCGCAAAGATCGCGTTGATCATGCCGGCGAGCGAAAACACGATCGAGCTCAGCAGGACGGCAGAGACCACGACCAGCACGTTGTACACGTGCATCCGCGTGAAGATCAGCGTGACGATCGTGACGACGCCGCCCACGATCAGACCGCGAATCACGCCTCCCATGACGTAACCCGCAACGATCAGCCAGTTGGGCAGCGGGGACACCAGCAGTTCCTCGATGTGCTTGCCGAACTTCGCACCGAAGAACGACGAGACGACGTTTCCGTACGAGTTGGTGATCACCGACATCATGATGAGCCCGGGCGCGATGTACTGGATGTACGTGTAGCCGTCCATCGAGCCGATCCGCCCGCCGATCAAGCTGCCGAAGATCACGAAGTAGAGCGTCGCGGTAATCGCAGGTGGAACGATCGTCTGTCCCCAGATGCGAATGATGCGACTGAACTCGCGGATGAGGATCGTGCGGAAGCCGACCAGATTGGTGTGCGCGAGATTCGGAACGGCAGTCGAGGGAACCGCGCTGGCAAGAGTCGTTTCGGAATTCATTGTGCAGTCCGTAGATGCGTCTTGATCAGGCCGTGATGGCCTTCGATCCGTTGCCGTTACCCTGTTCGACCAACCGCATGAAGAGCTCTTCGAGGCGATTGGACTTGTTGCGCATCGAGAGCACCTCGATGCCGGCCTCGGACAGACGCGAGAAAATGTCGTTGAGGTTCTGGTCCTTGGAGACTTCGATCTCGAGCGTGTGATCGTCGGGCATCTGTACCTGATATCCCGGCAATGCCGGCGACGCCGCGATGGGATTACGCAGATTGAACACGAAGATCTCCGTCTGCAGTTTGCGCAGCACGCGGCTCATGCGATCGTTCTCGATGATCCTGCCCTTATCGATGATGGCCACATGACGGCAGAGGTTCTCGGCCTCTTCCAGGTAATGCGTCGTGAGAATGATCGTCGTGCCGGCAGCGTTGATGTCGCGCATGAACGTCCACATGGAACGGCGCACTTCGATGTCCACACCTGCCGTCGGTTCATCGAGGATGAGAAGTCGCGGCTCGTGCATCAGCGCGCGGGCGATCATCAAGCGACGCTTCATGCCGCCGGAGAGACTGCGCGAGATCGCATTGCGCTTCTCCCATAGCTGCAGTGCATGCAGGTATTTCTCCAATCGCTGATGCGCCACATGCCGCGGAATGCCATAGAAGCCTGCCTGATTCACCAGGATGGTGGTCACGGTCTCGAACTGGTTGAAGTTGATCTCCTGCGGCACGAGCCCGATGCAGGACTTCGCGATCGCCAGCTCCCTGTCGATGTCGTGTCCGAAGACCTCCACCTTGCCACCGGTCTTGTTGACCAGCGAGGTCACGATACCGATGGCCGTGGTCTTGCCGGCCCCATTCGGGCCCAACAGCGCGAAGAAATCGCCCTCCTCGACATCCAGATCGATGCCTTTGAGCGCCTGAACGCCGTTCTTGTAGGTCTTCGTGAGTTGTCGAAACGACAGGGCTTTCATGAATTCCGATTCAGTCAGCGGATGGAATGGCCTGCATTCTAACGCGGGCACCTGGGCGCTCCCGGACCGTATTACGGCTGCTTCGGAAAGAACTTCTTTCTGCAAATGCTGCGATTGCCGGTTCCTTACAAATTCCCAGTGCCCGGCGCCCGCGTCTCGCCTACGGTCCGTTCCGGTGGCATCATGCGTTTCCCGCCGGCGGCAGCACTGCAAGCCTTTATGTACGCGAGCTTTTTTGGCCTGAGCGAAAAGCCGTTCGCCATCACCCCCGACCCCCGCTATCTTTTCATGAGCGAGCGGCATGCGGAGGCGTTGGCGCACCTGCTGTACGGCATCACCGAGTCCGGCGGTTTCATTCAGCTGACGGGCGAAGTGGGCACCGGCAAGACAACTGTGGTGCGCTCGTTGCTGGAACGCATGCCGGGACACGCCGACGTCGCAGTGATCCTCAATCCTCAGCTGACGCCGCTTCAGTTCGTGTTGACGATCTGCGAAGAGCTGGGAATGTTCGTGCGTGACGAGGACGCCGACAGCCTGAAGGATCTCATCGATCTTCTGAACCGGCGTTTGCTCGATGCGCATGCCAAGGGACGCCGGGTCGTGGTCATCGTCGATGAGGCGCAGAACCTCACGCCCGAGACGCTCGAACAGGTGCGGCTGCTCACGAACCTGGAAACGGCATCGCAAAAGCTTTTGCAGATCATCCTGATCGGCCAGCCCGAACTGCGTGAAGTACTCGATCGTGTCGAACTGCGTCAGCTCGCACAACGCATCACAGGCCGTTATCACCTGGATCCGTTATCGAGGAGCGAGACGGCTTCCTATGTAAATCATCGCTTGAGAGTCGCAGGCGCGAATGGAGAGATCTTCACACCCACTGCGCTTCGCGAAGTCCATCGGCTGAGCAAGGGCATCCCGCGCATCATCAACGTGATTTGCGATCGCGCACTCCTCGGCGCTTTCACGCTCGAGACGCATCGCGTCGGACCCTCGATGGTTCGCGCAGCTGCAAGTGAAGTCTACGGACGCAACTTCTCCGCACCCTGGATGAAGACAGCGGTGAGCATGGCAGCAGTTGCGGCACTCGCGATTCTGTCGACGGGCGTGTGGCTGCTGCTGCACTCGCAGCCGGCAACGACAGCGCCGGTCGCACAGATCGAGACCACAGCGCCTGCGCCTGTCGTGCCCGAAGCGGCGCCTGCGCCGCAGCCCGCGCCGCCGCAGGTCCAGGACGTCGCAGATCTGTTGCGCGATCACCCCGACCAGACCACCACCGAGTCAGCCTTTGCGCAGATCTTCAATCTGTGGGGAGGCAAGTTCGATCCGACTGCCGGACGCCCCTGCGATCAAGCCCTGCGCCAGGGCCTCGAGTGCGTCTATCAACAAGGCTCGTGGGGCCAGCTGCGTACACTCAATCGGCCGGCCATCCTCACGCTCATCGATGATGCCGGCAATGCGCATCAGGTCACCGTCTCGGGATTGAACGATGGCAATGCGCGCATCGGTCTCGGAGATTCGCAGCAGGAAGTGTCGATCGCGTCGATCTCACGCTTCTGGTACGGCGACTATCTGGTGCTCTGGCGGCCGCAGGTCGCATCGCCTCGCGCATTGTCAGCAGGCATGCAGGGAGATGGCGTGCGCTGGCTGCGCCGCAGTCTGAATTCGCTGCAGGGCCGCGCGAACGCACCTGCCAACGACTACTTCGATGCCGAGCTCGTGAGAATGGTCGAAGAGTTTCAGCGACGGCATCGACTCAACGTCGATGGTGTCGCGGGCGTTCAGACGCAGATCGTTTTGGACACATTGAGCAGCAACGACGGCAGCCCGCAACTGCTTGCGCAGACGAGCGGCGGCTGACGGCACGGAGCCCGAGTCAAGCGAATGAGCTTCATCCTCGATGCATTGAAGAAATCCGAGAACGAACGTCAGCGCACGATCGGCCCTTCGCTTGCCGATGCGCCGATCCGTCGCGTTCCGAACGACAAACCCTGGTGGGCCATCGGCATCGGCGTGTTGCTGATCGTGAATCTGGCCGTGCTGGTGTTTGCGCTGACGCGCAACAAAGCGCCGGCTGCTATCCCTGCAACACCTCCTGCAGTTGAAATGCCCGCTCAGCCTGCAGCTTCGGCCCCGACACCGGCTCCAAGGGTTGCTCCGGTTACTCGTACCACGAGCAGCAATCCCTCCGTCCGATCGCTGGCCGAGGAGGCCGACGTCGGTTATCCGGGCAGCGAGCGCACCGCCATCGATCCGGATCTCGATCCGGACGTGTATCCGCTGGATCGGCCCGATCTATCCGCGGCGGCGCGTGTTCCCGAAGGTCCGCCCAAAGTGCGTCCAATCGACCCGCCGAGCGTGCAGCCGCTCGCGCCACAACGATCGATGCCCGCGGAACCGAGCGAGGCATTGCCCACTGCGACGGCATTGATTGCCGGCGGCACGCCGTTGCCGGAGATGCGGCTCGACATTCATGTGTACTCGAACACGCCCGCCGATCGCTTCGTGTTCATCAACATGCGCAAGTACGCCGAAGGCCAGGTGATTGCGGAAGGGCCTACGGTGGAGCGAGTAACGCCGGAGGGTGCGGTGCTCAACTATCAGGGCACGCGCTTTCTGCTGCCGCGGCAGTAGCGGCCTTCAATAAGCGTTCTCTCGCTTCAGGACCAGCCAGAGCGTCTTGAAGATGATGGTCACATCGAGCCACAGTGACCAGCGCCGCAAATACTCGAGGTCATAGCGCACTCGCTGCTCCATCTTGTCGAGCGTGTCGGTCTCGCCGCGGAATCCATGCACCTGCGCCCAGCCAGTGATCCCCGGCCGCACTTTGTGGCGGATCATGTAGCCGCTGATGATCTTGCGATACTGCTCGTTGTGCGCCACCGCGTGCGGACGCGGGCCAACGAAGCTCATCGTGCCGAACAGCACATTGAAGATCTGCGGCAGCTCATCGAGTGATGTCTTGCGCAGAAACGCACCGATGGGAGTAATGCGTTTGTCGCCACGCGTCGCCTGCACGACGTTGCCTTCGTTTTCGCAGACGGTCATCGAACGGAACTTGAAGACGACGATCTGCTGGCCATTCAGACCATAGCGCTTCTGCTTGAAGATGACCGGTCCACGGGAACTCACACGCACAGCCAGCGCGATCGTCAACAGCACAGGCGCAAGCAGCCCGATCGCCATCAACGCCAACACCACATCCAGCACGCGCTTGCGTACTCCGCACAGACCCTGAAACGGCGTTTCAGTGACGGAAAGCGCCGGCATACCGTTGATGTCGAGCAGGCGCGGCTGCACGACATCGAACGAGAACATATCGGGGACGAAATACACGGAAGCGGTCGTATCGCGCAGCGCAGTGAGCAACTCCTGAATACGCGATGCGTTCGAGATCGGCACGGCCAGATAGACACTATGAATGCCGTGATCGCGCACATACTGCGCCAGCTCACTCACGTGACCTTTCAGTTGCGATAGCCCCGGGCCGCTCAACCGCGTCACGTCACGAAAATCGAAATAGCCCATGAACTGACTGGCGCACGCCCGCTTCTGCATGCGCCGCACGAACTCGACGCCGACCTCGTTGACGCCCACCACGATGTGGCGGTGGCCGGTATATGCGGACGCGCTCATCCAACGCGCCAGCCGCACACTCGCCCAATGCGCTCCGGCGAGATTGACGCCGGTTGCGATCACCCAGGTGGTGATCACTTCACTCGAGAACGCATGTTCGAGGCTCATTGCGACCGACAGGCCGAAGAGAATGGCTACGACCGTCGTCCATTCGGAAAGCGTCCGCAGCACCGACCTGGGCGCCGACTGAGGATCCGCGATCCATCGGTCGAAATTCGGCGGGCGCACCAACTGGGCAGTCATGAGCCCTGCCACGAGCATGAGCGCGAGATAGCCGGTGGACATCGGCTGATGAGCGAGCACCACCGATGCGATCAACGTGAATACGACGACGACCGGATTGATCCAGGACTTGAGCAGCAACACGCTGCCCGGGTCGAGGGTGCCGGGTCGAACACCGCCCGCGAGCGCGGCCGCGAGCGGCGCACCGGCATCGCGGGCAGGCGAGAACTTGGGCGGCATCTGCCGAAGCAGATCGTCGGAAGCGCGAGACATTCGGACCATTCCTCTCTGGAGTGCGCCGCGATGATGCCGACATAAAGGCGTCGAAACCTTGGCGCGGGTCGCGTTTTCGTAAGGGGACGACTGACGGTGTATGCAAGGCATATGCCTACAGTCAGTCTCGGGGATTTGCCTACTCATCGACTCGGCACGCTGTGACAAAACGCCAGGAACGTGCACGCCAAGGTGAGCCATGCGCGGGGGTGGAGCGGCGGGGAAGTAGCAACAGAGGGCTGCTCTGTACAATCCGCTGTTTTGGACTTCCATCCACCCGTTGACACGTTGTCAACGAGCAAACTAGCCTCCTGCGCATGTCGTACATCGCCGAACGTCGTCAGGAAGAGAAGGACCGCCGCCGCGCGGAGATCGTCGATGCCGCCGAGGAGCTCTATCGCGAGCTCGGTTGGGACGCGGTGACGATGGACAGCGTCGCGCGGCGCGCTCGCCTGAGCCGCGCGCTCGTGTACGTGTACTTCAAGGACAAGCGCGATCTGCATTTCGCCATCGCCGGACGCGCCATGCAGACCCTGCGCGATCGGTTCGAAGATGCGAGCGCACGCAATCGGCTGGGTCTCGACAAGGTGGTCAGCATCGGCCGCGCCTACATGGCGTTTGGCCAGGAATTTCCCCACTATTTCGACGCATGCGCGCGCCTCGAGATGCACGCGCCGGAAGGGTCCGAAACCAGCGCACGCGAATCCGCTCCGCTCGAGATCGGCAAGGCCGTGCACGCAATCGTCGAAGAGGCCCTCGCGGCCGGCCAGAGCGACGGCACGATTCGCCAGGATCTCGGCGATCTCGCAGTGACCTCGCGTGTGCTGTGGGGATTCACCCATGGACTCATCCAGATCGCCATGACCAAGGGCCAGCCGCTCGCACAAGTGGGCATCAGCGTGCCGCAACTCACGCAACAGGCTATCGACCTTATCCGTCACACCCTGGCGGGGCCCGAGGCCTGATCCGAGAGTCCATCCCTAGACAGGCGTCTAACTGATCAACATGCGAATGCAGTACATGAACCCCTGGGTGAGGCAGTGTGCGACGGTGTCTTTTGGGATTTGCCTGCTCGTCCTGGGCTCAGGTGAATCCAGAGCGCAGGCGAGCTTCGAGGAGAAGGTCCGCGAGTACGTCGCCGAGGGACTGCGCAGCAATCTGGCGCTGCAGTCCGAAAACTTCGAAGTCGACAAGGCGGCGGCGGGCTTGAGTGAGGCACGCGCGCGCTTCTATCCGGAGCTGTCGTTCCAGACGCGCTACACGCGTGCGGAAGGCGGTCGTGAGATCGACATTCCGATTGGTTCGGCACTGAACTCGGTGTATTCGACGCTCAATGAGATGCTGGTGGCGCAAGGCCAGGAACCGCGATTCCCGCAGATCGAAAATCAAACCGTCCCGTTCCTGCGCGAACGCGAGCAGGACACGCGGCTTTCCATGCGTCAGCCGCTCTATGCGCCCGCGATTTCCGCCGCTGTTCGAGCACAGCGCGCGCTGCTCGATGCCAGCAACTTCCGCCGCATGGCGATCGCGCGAACGCTGCGGCGTGACATCACTCTTGCGTATGTCGATTGGCTGAGCGCACGCAACTCCACCGAGATCGTGGCGGCGAGCGAGGCGTTGCTGCGTGAAAACGTGCGGGTGAACCAATCGCTGTTCGACAACGGCAAGACCACCGAAGATCAGTTGCTGCGGGCACGCGCCGAATTGCTCGCCGTCGAGCAGCAGAAGCGCGAGATCCAGAACAGGACGACGCAGGCGCAGAGCTATTTCAATTTTCTGCTGAATCGCAACCTGCTCTCGTCCATCGATCCCGTGGAGGCGCCGGATGTCGCATCCGATCGCGATGCCGCGCTCGAGACTCTCTGGGAACAGGCGCTGCAGAAGCGTCCGGAAGTGCCGCAGCTCGAACAGCTCGCGCGAGCGAGCGAAGAGCAGGTCAACGTCTCGCGCAGATCGCGCTGGCCCACGCTGGCACTCGGTCTGGACGCGGGCACGCAAGGCGAGGACTACCGCTTCGGCGCCGGCTACAACTTCGGAACGGCTTCGCTGATCTTCACCTGGAAAATATTCGACGGCGGCGGCGATGCGGCACGCGTGCGTCAGGCCCAGGCCTCGCAACGACAGGTCGTGCTGCGCCAGGAAGAGATCGCACAGCAGATCCGTCTGGAAGTGCAGCAGGCGTTCGATCGACTGCAGACGGCCCGCGATTCGCTCGCAACCGCAGCGGCCCGCGCCGAAGCAGCGCGTGCCGCATTTCGCATTGCAAGCCGAAAACGCGATGAAGGCGTCATCAATCAAGTGGAGTTCATCGATGCGCGCAGCACGCTCACGAGCGCAGAGCTCAACTACAGCCTGACGCGTTTCAGCGTGCTCGCGCGCCGCGCCGAGCTCGAATACGCAACCTCCGCCGGCGAGCTGCCGCTCGACCCCGGCATCTGACAAAGACATCGCAAGCACAGCCGCTTCGATTCGCGAAAGGGTCCGTCCATGCGCATCGCACACCTCGTCGTTCTGGTCGCCGCTTTGGGTCTCGGCGCCTGCCATGGCAGCGCCGAAGACGCTCCGCCAGCTGCCACCGCAGTACGCGTAGCAACCGCTGTTGGCGGGCCGGCAGCACCCACGATCCATACGAACGGTCTGCTGGTGAACAAGGATGAGATTCGTCTCGCGTTCAAGGTGGGCGGCGTGATTCGTCGCATCACGGTGCGCGAAGGCGAGCAGGTGCGCGAAGGTCAGAAGCTCGCCGAGATCGAACAGACCGAAGTGAATGCACAGGTGGAGCAGGCGCGCCAGGCACACGAAAAAGCCGTGCGCGACTTGCAGCGCGGCGAACGTCTCTACGCCGATCAGGTGATCAGTCTCGAGCAGCTCCAGGATCTGCGCACGCAAGCTGCGATGAGTGAGGCGGCGCTGAAGTCAGCGCAATTCAATTCGAACTACGCCGTGATCGTCGCACCTCGTGACGGCACGGTGCTTCGACGTCTCGCTGAAGAGCGTGAGCTCGTCGCTCCTGGCAATCCTGTGCTGGTCCTCGGGGCAATGGACAAGGGATATGTCGTGCGCGCCGGGATTGCGGATCGCGAGATCGTGCAGATTCGATTGAACGATGCGGCAAAGATCCGCCTGGACGCGCTTCCCAACGTCACGCTCGGCGGCAAGGTCACCGAGATCGCAAGCGCTGCCGATCCGACGAGCGGGCTGTTCAACATCGAAGTGCTTCTGGACACCACCGACCATCCGCCGCTCAAGAGCGGTCTGGTCGCGAAGCTCAGCATCGTGCCGTCAACCGCCCGCGCAGGCGAACGCGTGTACGTTCCCGTATCGGCGATCGTCGAAGGCAACGGTCGCCTCGCGAGCGTTTATGTGCTCGACGATGAGCACGTACGCCGGCGGGAGGTCGAAGTCGCGTTCTTCGAAGACCAGTCCGTCGCGCTCGAATCGGGCGTTCGCATCGGCGAACAGATCGTGACGGATGGTGCGCTGTATCTCGAGGACGGCGAGCGCGTCAAAGTCCAACCGGCTGCAGACGAATCCTCGCGCGGATCGGAAGTTCAATCGACAGCCGCGAAGCACGGTGCCCTCGACCCGATGCTGCATCGGGATGCCCGTGGAGTCCGCAGCGCCGGAGCCACGTCGTGAGTTTTCTCGAGTTTCCCATTCGTCGCTACCAGTTCACGCTGGTGACATTTCTGTGTCTGGTCGTGATGGGCTGGTTCGCGTTCGCCTCCGTACCGCGCGAAGAAGATCCGTCTTTCAAGATTCCGGCGTTCTTCATCACCGTGATCTATCCGGGCGCGGATCCGATCGATCTGGAACGTCTGGTCGCAAAGCCCATTGAGGATCGTATTGCCGAGCTCGACGATCTGAAGAAAACCGAAACGTCGATTTTCGATGGCGTCGCCGTCATCGCCATCGAGTTCCAGGCGTACGTGGATCCCGACAAGAAGTACGACGAGGTCACTCGCGAAGTAAACGCATTGCGTCCCGACATGCCGGCGGACATTGCGCGACTCGAGATCCGCAAGCTGAGCCCCGGGCTCGTCAACATCGTGCAACTCGCGCTGGTTTCCGACACTGCTCCCTATCGCGAGCTCGAAGATCAGGCGCGTCAACTGCGCGACTTGCTGAAGACCGTCGACGGCGTACGCACGTCGGAAAGCTGGGCATTCCCCGCGCGTGAGCTGCGCGTTGAGCTCGATGTGAAACGCATGGCAGAGCTCAACATCGTACCGGCGCGCGTTATTCAGGCGATCGAGAGCGAGAATGCGAACGTGCCCGCAGGCGTGATCGACATCGGTCCGCGCAGCTTCAGCCTGAAGACTTCAGGCAGTTATGAATCGCTCGATCAGGTGCGCGATACGGTCGTCGCTGCTGTCGAAGGCCGGATCGTTCGGGTGCGCGACATCGCGACCGTGCGCTGGGATGAACAACCCTACAGCTATATCGGGCGCTTCAATGGCAAACGCGCGGTATTCGTCACTGCCAATCAGAAGGAGGGCTACAACATTCTGAAAGTGCGCGCGCGGATCGACGACGCACTCACTCAGTTCAAGGCCGGATTACCGAAGCGCATCCAGCTCGAGCAAGGCTTCGATCAGTCGCGAAACGTGGGCCACAGACTCTCGCGCCTGTACACCGACTTCGGCATCGCCATCGCACTCGTGCTGCTGACGTTGCTGCCGCTCGGCTGGCGCGCAGCAGGCATCGTGATGATTTCGATTCCGCTGTCGCTCGCGTTCGGCCTCGCAATGCTCTATTTCATGGGCTATTCGCTCAATCAGTTGTCCATCGCAGGCTTCGTCGTGGCACTGGGACTGCTGGTCGATGACTCCATCGTCGTCACCGAGAACATCGCGCGACATCTGCGCGAGGGCATGTCGCGAACCGCGGCGGCGCTGGCCGGAACGAAACAGATCTTCGTCGCCATTCTCGGCTGTACCGCAACGCTCATCTTCGCTTTCCTGCCGTTGATGGCACTTCCAGGCACCGCCGGCAAGTTCATTCGCGTGCTGCCGCTGACCGTGACCATGACGATCCTCGGTTCATTGCTGATCGCCTTGTTCATCATTCCGTTCCTTGCCAGCCGCGTCCTCAAGGAGGAGCGCGACGATCACGGCAATGTGTTCCTGCAGCGAGTGATGGGCGTGATCCATCGTTACTATCGTCCGGCGCTGCACTACTGCCTGGCGCGTCCGAAAGCGACGGTCATCGCGGCCATCGGGGGTTCGCTGCTGCTCTCGGGCGTGATCGTGGCAATCATCGGCAGCAGTCTTTTCCCGAAAGCGGATACGCCGCAGTTTCTGATTGCGATCGAAGCACCGAACGGAACGAGCCTCGAGGAAACGGATCGCGCGCTGCGCTTCGTCGAGGAGCGACTCCATGCGATGCCGGAAGTGAAAAGCTGGTTTGCGAACCTCGGCCACGGTAATCCGCAGATCTACTACAACCATATCGTGCGCAACGATTCGCCGAACTATGCGGAAGTGTTCGTGCAGCTGCACGACTACGACACGCGCCGCACACCGCAGAAACTCGAGGAGTTACGCGCTGCGATGACCGACTATCCGTCGGCGCGCATCTACGTGAAGGAGTTCGTGAACGGTCCGCCGATCACCGCACCGATTGCCGCGCGCGTGATCGGCGGCGACTTGCAGACCATCGAAAAGCTTGCGGCCGATGTGGAGAAACTGCTCGAAGACACGCCCGGTACCCGCGATGTGCTGAATCCGCTGAAGGTTGCACGTACTAATCTGCGTCTTGCGGTCGACTCGCAGAAGGCGAGCATGCTCGGCGTGCCGACCATCGAGTTCGATCGGGCCGTGCGCCTGTCAGTGGCAGGAATCCCTGCAGGCACGTTCAAAGATGAAAGCGGCGAGCAGTACGACATCGTCGTGCGTACGCCCGTCGGCACTCGCGCCGATCTGAACACGCTCGGTGAAGTCCGCGTACCCTCACTCTCAGGCGCGACGCTTCCTCTTTCGCAGCTCGCCTCGCTCGAGTTCGAGCGCGCACCGACGCAGATCCAGCGCTACGACCGCGAGCGCGCCGTCACGATCAATTCGGACGTGCAGCTCGGTTACAACACCGCCAAGGTGACCAGCGAAGTCGTGAAGCGTCTCAATGCGATGGAGTGGCCGCGCGGCTATCGCTATGTGCTTGGCGGCGAAGCCGAATCGGGCGCGGAATCGTTCGCCGGCATCGGCACCGCGACCATCGTCGCGCTCTTCGGCATCTTTGCAGTGCTGGTGCTGGAATTCGGCAGCTTCAAGTCGACACTGATCGTGCTCACCGTCGTCCCGCTCGGAATTTTCGGCGGCTTCGTCGCGCTGTTGCTCACGGGCAATTCCGTCTCATTCACGGCGAGCATCGGCTTCATCGCGCTCATCGGCATCGAGATCAAGAACTCGATCCTGCTCGTCGACTTCACCAATCAGCTGCGCGAGGGCGGCACACCGCTGGATGAAGCGATCGAGCGTGCAGGCGAGATTCGCTTTCTGCCTATTCTGCTCACATCGGCGACTGCGATCGGCGGGTTGCTTCCGCTTGCCGTTCAGAACATCGGCCTGTACTCACCCATGGCCTGGGTGATCATCGGCGGGTTGGTCTCTTCGACCTTCCTCGCGCGACTGGTCACGCCGGTGATGTACAAGTTGATCCCGCCAGCAGTCGACGTACAGACGAATACTCCAGACACCGACGTCCAAGCCGCCCCTGCATCGCCTGCGGCCAGTTGAGCCTGACAAAGTGGGTCGGCCACGCACCTTGTAGCGTCCGTGCGATTACACTCGACGCTGGATCATTCGAGGTGCGGTATGACAACGGCTTTGCGTATTGATTTCGTCTCGGACGTGGCGTGTCCGTGGTGTGCCGTCGGGTTGAAATCGCTCGAGCAGGCTCTCGAGAAGCTGCAGGGCGAGGTCAGCGCCGAGATTCATTTCCAGCCATTCGAACTGAACCCCAACATGCCGCCGGGCGGACAGGACATCGTCGAGCATCTCGCCCAGAAGTATGGATCGACGCCAGCGCAACTCGCGCAGAATCAGGAGCGGCTGCGTGAGCGTGGCGAAGAGCTCGGGTTCATCTTCGATCTCCAAAAGCGCACCCGCATCTACAACACGTTCGATGCGCACCGGTTGCTGCATTGGGCCGAAGGTCAGGGCAAGCAGCGAGAGCTCAAGCATGCGCTGCTGCGTGCGTACTTCACGGACGGCCGCGATCCGAGCGATCGCGAGGTGCTGGTGAACGTCGCAGGAAGCGTCGGTCTGAATGCTCAAGAAGCCGCTGCGGTACTCGACTCCGGGCAGTACGCCCAGGAAGTGCGTGAAGCCGAACAGTTCTTCCAGCGCCAGGGCATTCAGGCAGTACCGTCCGTCATCATCGATCGACAGTATTTGATCCAGGGTGGCCAGCCGGTCGAAGCGTTCGAACAGGCGCTGCGCCAGATCGCGGCGGAAAAGAACAAGTAAGTCGCTGCAGGCACGCACGATTGCGGCCTGGCAGCGTGCCTGTTTCAATGCCTCACTCATCAAGGATCGAGACTGTCGTGAAACTCGAGACGCTTTCTGTTCGCATCGGTCGTGAAGTCGAACCCAGCGGCGACGTCGCGCCAGCCATCCACCTGAGCACGACCTTCGAGCGTGATCCGGACGGCCAGTTTTCGCGCGGCTATTCCTATAGTCGTCCTGACAATCCAAGCCGCAAGGCACTCGAGCGATGCGTCGCGGCGCTGGAAGGCGGCGTCGGCGCGGTGACTTATGCCTCCGGTTCTGCCGCCTCGCTCGCCGTCTTTTATTTGTTGCGCCCGGGCGATCGCGTCATCGCACCGATCGAGTCGTACCACGGCACCGCGCTGCAGCTGCGCAGTCTGCTTGCGCCATTCGGCATCGAGCACACTTTCGTCGACATGACCGACATCGAGGCCGTGCGTGCGGCGCTGAAGTCGCGAACCAAGCTCGTATGGATCGAGACGCCCTCGAACCCGATGCTGAATCTGACCGACATCGCGGCCGTGACTCAGCTCGCGCACGAACACGAAGCACTCGTCTGCTGCGACAACACTTTCGCAACGCCCGTGTGTCAGCGTCCGTTCGAGTTGGGCGTCGATCTGGTCATGCATTCATCGACCAAGTATTTCGGCGGCCACAGCGACGTGATGGGCGGCGCCGTGATCGCACGGACGAGCGAGGAGTTATTGAACCGCCTGCGCGACTATCAGGCCACGGCGGGCAGCGTGCCCTCCCCCTTCGATTGCTGGCTCATCCGCCGCAGCCTCACGACACTGTCATGCCGCGTTCGCGCGCAATCGGCCACTGCGGCTGCGATCGCCAGCTTCCTGCAGTCGCAGCCCGGCATCGAGCGCGTCTTCTATCCGGGACTCGAATCTCATCGCGGTCACGAAATCGCGCGCAGACAGATGCCCGGCGGCTTCGGCGCCATGGTGTCTTTCTGTGTGCGCGGCGACCGCGCTGAAGCCTTCGCCATCGCCAACAGACTTCGCTACTTCACACGCGCAACGAGTCTGGGCGGCGTCGAATCTCTCATCGAACACCGCGCCTCGGTCGAAGGACCGCATTCGATCACTCCGGAGAACCTGCTGAGGGTTTCGGTGGGACTCGAACATGCGGAAGATCTGATCGGCGATCTCGCGCAAGCGATCAACGGCAATTGACAATGGATAATGGACAATTGACAACGAAGATCGTGAAAGACGACACGACATCACACAACCGAGACGCTGAGCAATGAGCATTGCGCGGCGGATAACGCGCGATCTCGACCGTGAGCGCTCTCTACCTTCCGGATATCAATTGTCCATTGTCAATTGTCAATTCTCTTCCTCTCCGGATCTCAATTGTCCATTGTCAATTATCAATTCTCTTCCTGATTCCCTGAAACATCGAGAACACCCAGGGCCTGAAGGCCGCGAGCATCGCGACGTTCTTTTTCTCCGCTGCGGGCAGACCGACGTCGAGCGTCGCAAGTTCGGCGAAGTCGCGGGCGAGTTGTTCCAGCTTGCGAATCAGAACGCGAGTGGATGCTTCGGACAGTTCTGCCGAACGAAAATGCAGTACCTCATCGTTCGCGTGGAACTCGGATTGCAGAAACTCTGCTTTCACCTGCTGTTCGTACACCTGATGGACCGGGCCATCCATGCGCCAGCTCACCACCGGGCCGACGCGCAATCGCGCCTTGAGCCGCGGTTGAAGCTCGATGAGGCGTGCCGCATCGAGCTTCACGTAGAGCTCGCGTAACGCGCGCTCCGATAGATCCATGCGATCCATGATCTCGGCACTGCTGCGACCGTTCAGCAACAGATAGAAACAGGCCAGCAGTCGTGCGTTGCTCGCGAGTAGCTGTTCCTGCTCCAGGCTCAGGTACTGCGAGCCGGACTCGTGAGCATGCGTCGCCGTGCGCACCAGCTCGCTCATGCTGATGCCCACGGCGCTGCAGATGCTCTCCAGACGCTGCAACGTGAACGTCTCCTCGGAGAACACGCGCTTGATCGAGCCTTCGCTCAGGCCGACCCGTTTGGCGACGTCTTTATAAGTAAGTCCGCGCGTTTTCAGATTGCGCTTCAGGACATCGATGATCTGAGCTGTTTCGCTCACGTGAATACCTTCTTGTTATCGCTCGCGCAGTACGCGGCTCGTGGAAGCCGCAGCGCATCAGTCGGGTTCCGCGCGTAGGCGGAATCATTACCGGCGCGCATTGCACTGTCCACGCTCGCGCAGGCGCAGCCTCATTGCCTGCGCCAGTCGCGGATTCCGTGCCTCGATGTCGCGGGAAGTGTCACTTCGCACGACTGCATTGAACCGCTCGCTGCGCGACTCTAGTGTCCGCGCCATCATTGGCCTCAACGACGACGGAGTCACCATGCTGAAGTCAGCTGTCGCACTCGCAATGCTGTGTGCGTTGACGACCGGATCGGCCTTCGCGGCCGAGAAGACCGAGTTTCAGATCAGTCCGCGCGTGGGCCGCGGCGAGCTCAAGCTCGATCAATTCAAGAACGTCGACGACGATCTCTACGAACAGGACACGGCAGGTGCTGGCGTGTCGTTCGGCGTGCTGACACGCGTGGGCTTGCTGGTGGAAATCGGCACCGAGACATTCGGCAACTGGGACCTGTTCAACGCTGACGATGAATTCGAACTGCGTCAGTACTACGCGGCCCTCGGTTATCAGTTCGAGCTCGGCGAGGGCTGGCGCCTGGTCCCGAAAGTCGGTCGCACGAAATGGAAACTCAGCAGCGACGAAGGCTGGCTGTTCCATGACGACGACGTCGACAGCGACACCGCCCGCGGCTACGAGAACTTCTGGGAAATCGGCTTCGGCAAACGCGTCAACGACGTCATGACCCTCGGCGCCGCACTCCGCTCGGCAGACTTCGACTTCGGCAGGGCGGGCTCCGTGTCGTTCGTGATGACGTTCGGGTTCTGATCGCGAAGCCGGACGAGATCTCCACGGGGTACACAGGGAACACCGGGCAAGAACTTCGAATACCGCACTGAGTTCGCGACTTGATCTCCGAGCAGCTTCTTGAGCCTTCGAACCCTGTGGCCCCCGTGTACCCCGTGGAAATTCTTCGTTGGAGCTACCGCGAGGCCAACCGGCTCAACGCTTCGCCCGTGACGCGGAAGACGGTCCAGTCGTCCATGGGTTTGGCGCCGAGGGCTTTGTAGAAGTCGATCGCTCGCTGGTTCCAGTCGAGGACCGACCATTCCAGGCGGCCGTAATTGCGCTCCATGCAGAGGCCGGCGAGATGGCGGAGCAGCTGTTCGCCGTGGCCCTGGCCGCGAAATTTCGGTCGCACGTACAGATCTTCCAGATACAGCCCCGGTCGCCCCAGGAAGGTCGAGAAGTTCGGGAAGAAAAGCGCGAAGCCGGAGACCTCATCGTTCGCTTCGGCAATAACGACCTCGGCACCAGGTCGCGCGCCGAACAGCGTCTCACGCAGCAGGTCCTCGCTCGCGACCACCTCATGTGAAAGACGCTCGAACTCGGCAAGCTCGCGAATGAGCCTGAGGATGGTCGGCACATCGTCCGCGGTCGCGCGGCGAATCGCACATCCGCTGTTACTCACGATATTGGTCATGGGGCACTCACGGATCTGATCAGGACTTGAGCCGCCGACGCCGGAACGAAGCTTGCTCCGTTAAGGCATCCCATATATTTTGCGCCTGCAGGGTCGGGTTATCGGGCAAGGGATCAAAATAAACTGAATAATGGCCTAGATGGTGGAGCATTCCAAACTGCCGCTCAATGCACTGCGCGCCTTCGAGGCTGTCGCAGCCCATCTGAGCTTCACCGACGCGGCACGCTCGTTGAACGTCACGACTGCCGCGGTCAGTTCTCACATCAAATCGCTCGAGGAATATCTCGAGACCCCGCTGTTCGTCAGGCATAGCCGCTCCGTTCGGCTCACTCCTCAAGGTGCGCGTTTGCTGCCCGGTATCCAGCGAGGCATGGGCGAGCTCACACGCGCGGTCGATCAGCTTCGGCAGGATCGCTCCAGCGGATTGCTCAACATCAGTCTGCTCGGTTCATTTCTGCAGAAATGGTTGCTGCCGCGCCTCGGCGATTTCTATCAGAAGTATCCCGATGTGGATCTGCGCTTCAACGCAAGCCGCGAGCTCGTGGACTTCATGCACACCGATTTCCACGCTGCCGTGCGCTACGGCGGCGGTCATTGGGAGAATCTGCAGGCCGAACGCATGCTCGACGACTGGGTGTTCCCCGTGACGAGCCCGGCCTTGCTCGCGAAGCTCGGCCCCATCAACACGCTCGGCGATCTGAACAAGTATCAGTTGCTGCACAGCGCGAGCGAACCGTGGGTCGACTGGTTGCGACGTGTCGGCGGCGATACCACACGCGTCGAGCGCGGACCGGTGCTCGATGATTCCGCATCGTTGCTGGCCGCCGCAGAACAGGGTCATGGCCTCGCACTCGCACGCTGGTCACTGGTCGCAGGCGATCTCGCCGCAGGACGACTGGTGCGCCCCTCGGCGCAGAGTGTGCGTCAGCTCAACTCCTATTATTTCGTCGCCCCGCCCCATCATTTCGAATTGCCGAAAGTGCTCCGCTTCAGAGACTGGCTGCGCGCCGTGTGCAGCGAGTTCCCGCCGCCCGAGGGCGAACGCTTAGAGCCGGAGCTCTAGTATGGGAAAGAGCCGGATCTCACAGAGGCTCTAGTCACTAGCTACTAGCTACTAGCTACTAGCTACTAGGTACTAGGTACTAGGTACTAGCCAGAGATGGACACTGGGGAAAATAGTCCCCTGTGGGTTCGGCTTTAGCCGAACAACTCTGCCTGTGGGTCCGGCCCAGCCGGACAAGAGACCTGTTCGACTGAAGTCGAACCTACAGGTGCAACAGCTATCCGCTGCAGGTCCGGCTGTAGCCGGAGAGAAGATGCACGACTGAAGTCGTGCCCACCAAGAGGCAAAGAGGCAGAGGCGGCAGCTGTCCCTGTGGGTTCGGCTTTAGCCGAACAACTTCTGCCTGTGGCTCGGCTTCAGCCAGGCTTCAGGCGGACATTGGCCGGACAAGACACTTCCGTTTCTGGCTAGCGGCTAGCGCCTAGCGACTAGGGAGGGACCAGGGACCAGCGAGTTGAGCTGCACCTGTGGGTCCGGTCTCAGCGGACAAGACCGAACCCCCAGATTCGAATCACGCCTCCAACCTCAGACCGTCTTCAACTGCGCAGTACCTGCGACCTTCTCGCGAGCCTTGACCGGCGAAGCCTGCAGCGCCACCACGATCGCGAGCACCACCAGGAACAGCGGATATTCCCAACCGCCGTTCGGCGCGCTGAAGACCCAGCCATTGCCACTATGCGCCCACAACGCACCGATGAGCACAGGAACGGTGGCCAGCGCGGTCCAGCGAACCTGGATCCCGAGCACGAGCAGCACACCGGCAATCGCTTCGATGGCAAAGACTGCGTAAGCCAGCGAAGCCGGCAATCCGATCGATGCGAAGTACTGCGCCGTGCCGGGGAGCGTGAACATGAAGTATTTCAGGATCACGCTATGCGCGATGAACATGAGGCCGAGCGAAACGCGCAGAAGCGTATTGCCCGCCTGCTGACTGTCGAACTTGAACATGACTTTTCTCCTGGATGATTGAAAAACGTTTGACTTGAACTGCGCGACTGATCGATCGATCAGCGCGTCTCATCTGCTGCGACTACGCGCTCCACTTCGAATCCGCATTGCTGCCAGGCAGCGAATCCCCCTTCCATTTCCACGACCGGATAGCCGGCGGAAGCGAACTCCACCGCGGCGGCGACGCCGAGCTTGCAGTTCTGGTCGTAGCAATACAGAACCGTCGTACGGTCTTTCGCGAGTCCCGCGAGCGTGTGCCATCGGCCGTGCGGAAGATTGATCGCGCCCGGTATGTGCCCTGCCTGATAGTCCTCGGGCTTGCGCACATCGACGATCGTGATGCGCTCGTGGCGCTTGATCTGCCCGTCCAGCTCTCTCGGCCCGGTCGTGTACAACAGCTTCTGCACGAAGTAATCGCGCGCCTGCTGTGGATCCTGGAGCAACATCGCCGCTTCCTCGAGACAACTTGATGGCGCATAAAGTAGGCGCACAGCTGCGCGGGATCATCGGGGCTGGGGGAATGGGATTTATTCCTTCGCGCGCGGAGCGCGCGAAGGAAGTCGCTAGTCTGCTGGTCACTAGGCCGCTAGCCGGAGGACAGATATGGCAGTCACTGAGACACCGATCGATCGGTGCGTTAGTCTCAACACTGTTCTCTTCTGGCTAGCAGACCAGGGGCTAGTAGCTTTTTCATATGCAATCTCTCACCGATATCGCCATCTTCGTGAAAGTCGTCGAGCTTTCGAGCTTCACTGCAGCAGCCGATGCGCTCGAAATGTCACAGCCGGTGGTGAGCAAGGCGGTGACGCGGCTCGAAGAAAAACTCGGCGCGCGATTATTGAATCGCACGACGCGGCGGCTGAGTCTCACGGAGGCAGGTTCGGAGCTCTATCGACGCAGCGTGCGCGCGCTCGAGGAAATCGAGAACGCAGAATCGGAGGTCGCGAGATTTCAGACGGAACCCAAGGGCACGCTGCGCGTCTCCGCGCCGATGTCGTTCAGCATCCTGCAGCTGGGATCCAAGCTGCATACGTTTCTGGAACGCTTTCCTGGCGTCACCGTCGAGCTGAACCTCGATGATCGGCGCGTGGATCTGGTCGAAGAAGGTTTCGACGTTGCCATCCGCATCGGGAATCTGCGCGACTCGAGTCTCGTCGCACGCAAGATCGTGCCGTGCAAGCAAGTGTTGTGTGCCTCACCCGCCTATCTCAAGAAACACGGCACGCCGGAGCAGCCTGAAGATTTGCTCGAACACAACTGCATTCTCTATTCGTTTCTGAGTCACGCGCGCGAATGGCGTCTGCTCGATCAGCAAGGCGAAACCCACGTCGTTCCGCTGAAAGGCTCGCTGCAGACCAACAACGGACTGGTGAACCGCGCGGCAGCCCTCACCGGCGTCGGCATCATCATGCCGCCCACGTTCTACGTCGGCGAGCACCTGCGCTCCGGCGAACTGGTCCCCGTGCTCTGCAAATTCCGCCCTGCCGACATCGCGGTCTACGCCGTCTACCCGGAACGCCGCAACCTCACCCCGAAGGTCAGAGCCTTCGTCGATTTTCTCGCAGAAGCATTTGGCCCCGAACCCGAATGGGAGAAAGGCTACAACCTGGATTGAGGAGCTCTGTGAGCTGCGGGTGAGTTGAATACTCCAGCTCCCAGCTGCCGTCTCGGACCAGTCCTCTTTGCATCTTTGTGAGCACGACTTCAGTCGGACAGCAGATCAGAGAGCCGCATAGACCGCAAAAAAGAAGGGATGAACTGTGGGTCCGACTTTAGTCGGCTAAAGCCGAACCTACAAAGAGGCAGCTGGCCACTGGTCTGCTGGTCTGCTGGCTAGACAAGGAAGGCTATTTGTTCGGCTAAAGCCGAACCCACAGGGGATAGCTGCCGCCTCCTCTCTATCTTTGTGGGCACGACTTCAGTCGTGCACTTCTGTCCGGCCGAAGCTGGACCCACAGGCGGAGTTGTCCGGCCTAGCCGGACCCACAGGGGATAGCTGCGGCCTCCTCCTTTCTTTGTGGGCACGACTTCAGTCGTGCATCTTCTGTCCGGCTGAAGCTGGACCCACAGGCGGGGTTGTTCGGCTAAAGCCGAACCCACAGGGACAAGTTGTCCGGCCTAGCCGGACCCACAGGTTTTCCTCTCACTCCGAACTCTGCCAGTTGCCGCTACCCTCCTTCCATTTCAGGCTAGTAGCTAGTGCCTAGTGGCTAGCACCTCGCGCCTTGCGCCTCCTCCTTTCTTTGTGGGCACGACTTCAGTCGTGCATCTTCTGTCCGGCTAAAGCTGGACCATAGGCGGCGTTGTTCGGCTAAAGCCGAACCCACAAAGAGGCGGCTGGCCACTGGTCTGCTGGTCTGCTGGCTAGACAAGGAAAGGCTATTTGTTCGGCTAAAGCCTGGCTAAAGCCGCAGCGTTGCCGGATCGAACAGCACGTACGTACCCTCGCTGATCTCCATGTCGATGACGCGACTGCCATCGTAGATGAGACCTGATCGCTGCTGCTCCTCGTCGATCTGATCCATGCGCAACTTGCCGTCCTGAACGGCAATGCTGATCGTCGAGTCACGCTCTCCCTCGTCGTTGAACCGCTCGATCTCGATGATCGTGCCGCTCATGGCCGCGGCACTGATCAAGGAGAGTCCACAGAAAGCTCCTGCACGTATGACATCCATGCCTTCGATCTCCCTTCCGCAGTTACAAACTCTCTTCTCCGTGTACTCCGTGCTCTCTGCATGAGTTCATATTTCTTGCGGTCTTTGCGGCCGCTCTGCTCTTACTCCAGACCTTGCGACTTCATGTACGGCAGCGCGACCGCGATGTTGTCGTACGGATGCGTAGTTTCATCTTCGAGGATGAACCATTTGACTCCGCGCTGCTTGCCGAGCTTGATGAGGGCGACCTGATCGATCTTGCCCTGTCCCAGCGGCGCGAACGCCTCGTCGGCAAGCGGGCCGGTCCATTTCGAACCGTCGAACGGCGCGACTTTCAAAGTCTTCGCCATGTCTTTCACATGATAGGAAGTGACGCGATTGGCGTACTTGTTCATGAGCTTCACCGGATCCTGCCCGGCATAGGCGACCCAGAACGCATCGAGCTGCAGCATCACGCAGTCCTTGTCGAGCGCGTTCACGAAGCGATCGAACAACAACGCGTCCGGATCGCCTTCGTGGAATTCGTACCCATGCGGGTGATAGAACACCTTGAGGCCTGCAGCTTTCGCGGCCGGACACATGGCATTCAGACGCGTCGCGGCGGCCATGAGCTTGCTGCCATTGACAGCATCGGTCGCGCTTTCCTTGATCCATGCGACACCGACCTGCTGCGCACCGAGCACCTTCGCAACGCGCACCGCTTCGGCGGGATCACCTTCGCGCAACTCACCCGGCAAATGGAAACTCACGACCTTGAGTCCCGCCTTATCGAATTGCGAACGCAACTGCTCGGCCGTCAACCCATGCAGGCTGTAGGGCTCGACACAGTTGACGCCCAGATTCCTGATGCGCGCCAGTGTTCCCGGCAGATCCTTGTCCAGATCGTTGCGGAACGAATAGAGCTGCACGCCGACCTTGCAGGCGGGCGAGGTCTCGGCCGCCTTCCCGGCCATCGGCAGCAATGCGAGCGCGGCGACAACCCATTTCAGCATCGGTGAACTCCCTGGGTGAGACGGTCGCAGCCAGTTAAGCAACTCGTCCTGCGGCACGCAAGCAAGCGGCGTCACAAACGCCCGGGTTCACGGCGAGCACCTGGAAGCGCATCGGCCCGAGCAGGTCCCACCAGGCCGGAACACTATCCATACGTCGCATTGCCTTGGATCGAGAATGGCTTGACGCTGTGATGCTCGACTGCCAACCATGGCGTCGGGCAGCTACTCGATGAGCGAGGGAGGATCGATGAGCGGAACCGATCGGCGCACCTTTCTACAGACGGCTGGCCTTGCCGGCATGCTCTCAGGCATGGCTCCGGCGGCATTCGCCCAGACTTCAGGCGGATTCACGGTCGAGGAAGCGAGCTCCAAGCCCACGACGCCGCCCAAGCATTCGATCAAGTTTGCGGTGATCGGCCTCGACCATGCGCACATCTACAGCATGACCGCTGCGGTTCAACGCGGCGGTGGACAGCTCGTTTCCGTGTATGCGAGCGACCCGCAACAAGTCGCGGAATTCAGAAAGAAGTTTGGCGACGTGAAGCTCGCGCGCAGCGAAGCAGAGATTCTCGAAGACAAATCGATTCAGCTCGTGGCTGGCGCGCCGATCCCAGACTTGCGAGCACCGCTGGGCATTCGCGTGATGAAGGCCGGCAAGGATTATCTGTCGGACAAGCCCGCGATCACGACGCTCGAACAGCTTGCTGAGGTTCGCAAGGCGATCGCAGAGACCAAGCGCAAGTTCGCCATCATGTATTCAGAACGGCTCGAAGTTCGCGCGGCCGTGCATGCAGGTGAACTGATCCAGCAAGGCGCGATCGGTCGCGTCATCCAGACCGTGAACCTCGCACCTCATCAGATCAACGCGCCGTCGCGTCCACAATGGTTCTTCGAGAAGGCGCGCTACGGCGGCATTCTCACCGACATCGGTTCGCATCAGGCCGATCAGTTCCTGTTCTACACCAACAGCACCCAGGCTCAGGTCGTCGCATCGCAGACCGGCAACGTCGCGCATCCTCAATGGCCGCAGTTCGAGGACTTCGGTGACATGGTCATGGCAGGCAATGGCGGCACCGGCTATGTGCGCGTCGACTGGTTCACACCGAATGGTCTCGGCACCTGGGGCGACGGACGCCTGTTCATTCTCGGCACCGAGGGCTACATCGAACTGCGCAAGTACGTGAACGTCGCCTCCGATCTGAAGGGCGGCAACCATCTGTACCTCGTCGATCAGAAACAGGCGCGTTACATCGACTGCAAGAATGTCGAGCTGCCCTTCGGACCGCAGTTCGTCGAAGACATCGTGAATCGCACCGAAACCGCACAGAACCAGGAACAGGCCCTGCTCGCCGCCGAGCTCGTGCTGAAGGCGCAGAAGAATGCGTCGAAGCCTGTGATTGCTTAAGCAGAAGAGAGAAGAACTCCACGGGGCTCACGGGGGCCACGGGGAGTTACTCAGATTCAGATATGGAGACACGAAACTCTATGCCGAGCATCCTGACCTGATTGAACTTCTGGCCCCGTGCACCCCGTGTTCCCCGTGGAGATCTTCGTTCCATCTCTGTGATCTCTCGAGCGCGCACTGCCGGGACTGGCTAGCCAGACGAGAGGCTGTGTGGGTCAGGCTTTAGGTTGTATAGCCGGTCGTTGGGTTTAGCCGAGCTGTTGGAGCGGCGCATCTCTGGTGGAACCGTCTCGACCTGCCAACCGTCTCCAGCCAGGTGTCGGAGATCGAGCGGTTGGCACGTCCTTCCGAAGGCGCCGTCATCCCGCCTCCAAGGAGCCCGAATGTCCAGTGAACCCACACTCGTCCCCGCAGCCGAACTGGCTGCCCGCAATCCCGTTCGCTGGCCCGGCGAAAGCGAAGACTATCGTCGAGCACGCCAGGCGCTTCTGGCGGAAGAAATCGAGCTGCGACGCCATATCGAACGCGTGGCCGAGCAACGCCGTGCGCTGCCGCCCGGTCCCGAAGTGACGAAGGGCTACATGTTCCAGGGCGAGAACGGCGCGGTGAGTCTCGCAGCGATGTTCGGCGAGAAGCAGACGCTGATCGTCTACACCTACATGTTCGGTCCGCAACGGGAAGAGCCGTGCCCGATGTGTACCTCACTACTAAGCGCGTGGGACGGCGAAGCGCGCGATATCGACCAGCGTGTTTCGCTTGCGATCGTGGCGCGTTCGCCCATCGAGCGTCTGGTCGCTTTCAAGCAGGATCGCGGTTGGCGCAACCTGAAGCTCTATTCCGATACCAGCGGCGAATTCAGCCGCGACTATCGTGCAGTGCGCGAGGATGGCGGCGACGATGCGGGCTACCACGTATTCACCCGCCGCGACGGCACGATCCGACATTTCTACAGCAGCGAAATGGGATTCGAGACTGCCGACCCCGGACAGGATCCGCGCGGCGCACCTGACTTGATGCCGATCTGGACGATTCTCGATACGACGCCGGAAGGTCGCGGGACGGATTGGTATCCGAGTCTTCGTTACGAGGACTGACCGGATTTCACAACCCACAGGGAGAGCGACCCCGCTCTCGATATTCCTTTACCCCCGCGATCCCAGTGTTCCCCGTGGAGATTCTCTCCCGTCTGAGTGATGACGGTGATAACAGTGATGGAGGTGATGAAGGTGATAGACACCTCTCTCGATACTCCTTTACCCCAGTGATCCCCAGTATTCCCCGTGGAGATTCTTTTCTCACCTCTAAGTGATGACGGTGATGACAGTGATGAAGGTGATAGAGGTGATGAACACCTCCGTCTCTGTGCGCTGACACAGAGTTCGACTGAAGTCGAACCCACAGGAGAGAGACCCTGCTCTCGATATTTCTTTACCCCGCGATCCCCGTGGAGATTCTTCTCTCCTCTCTGAGTGATGACGGTGATGACAGTGATGGAGGTGATGGAGGTGATAAACACCTCTCTCGATATTCCTTTACCCCGCGATCCCAGTGTTCCCCGTGGAGATTCTTCTCTCCCCTCTGAGTGATGACATTGATGACAGTGATGGAGGTGATGGAGGTGATAAACACCTCTCTCGATATTTCTTTACCCCGTGATCCCAGTGTTCCCCGTGGAGATTCTCTGTGATCTCCTGCTTTCACTCGCCCAGCAACGTCTGCTCCCAGAACATCACCGAAACCCAGAACTGATAGTCCTGGTTCGCCTTGCGCGCAAAGCCGTGTCCTTCGTCCGTGCCGAGAAGCGACCATGCAGTGCGGCCGTGAGAGCGAACGGCCTTGATGATCTGCTCGGCCTCGGACGCAGGCACACGCGGATCGTTGCCGCCGGTCACGACCATGAGCGGCACGCGGAGCTTGTCGACGTGCGTCAGTGGTGAGATCTCGAGCAGTTTCTTGCGCTGCTGCGGATCGCGTTCGTCGCCGTACTCGACACGGCGCAGATCGCGGCGATAGTCCTGAGTGTTCTCGAGGAAGGTCACGAAGTTCGAGATCGCGACCACGCAGTTCGCACCTTTGAGCCGCTCCCCGTAACGGATCGCGACGGCATAGCACATGTAGCCGCCGTACGAGCCGCCCGTGACCGCCATGCGCGATGCATCGATGGCCGCATCGCGCGTCAGAAAATCCAGAAACGCGCCGATGTCCTTGACCGAGTCTTCGCGCTTGAACGGACCGTTGTCGAGATTGACGAAGCGCTTGCCGAAACCACTCGAGCCGCGGACGTTCGGATAGAAGATCGCGATACCGAGCTCGTTCACGAGATAGTTCGTGCGTCCCAGAAAACGGGTCGTGGACTGCGCCTCGGGGCCACCGTGAATATCGATGATCAACGGACGCTTACCGGGAAACTTCGCAGCATCCGGTCGATACAGAAAGCCCGAGACGGTCTCTCCATCAAAGCTCTTGATCTCGACGAACGCAGGTTCCGCGTTCTTCTCCGGATCGAGCCCGCCGGTTTCGCTCTTCGTCCAGCGTGTCACGGCGAGCGAAGCCGGATCGATCGCATAGGCATCGGCAGCGCTGCGCGCGGAAGACAGCGTCAGGCCGATGGTTCCCCAAGGAGCAATCTCCAGACCCGAAGCAGTTCCCGCGGGCAATCCTTCCACCGCGCGCACAGCACGAGTCTTCGGATCGAGCACCTTCAACCGGGTGACGCCCGCTTCATTGATCGTGTACGCGATGAAGCTGTCGTCCTTCGCGATATCGAAATCTTTCACGTCCCAACGCTTGTCGGGAGACACAGGCGTGAACTTGCCCGAAGCAGGATCGATGATGCCGAGGCGCAGGAACTCCGAGCCCTCATCCGAGGTGACCCACAAGGTGCCGTCGGATGCGAACAGAGCACCGCCGTACGCAATGTTCTTGCCGACATCGCCGATCGCGGAGAGCTTGCCGCTCTCGATGTCCAGGAGATAGAGATCGGTGTCCGAAATGGAGATGTAATTCGCAACGACAGCCGATCGTCCGTCGGGTGAGAAGTCACTGAAGTACCAGCCGCCACCCTGAACCTCGGCGACGCGACGATCGGACTTCGGATCGCGCGGATTCATCACATACAGATCGTTGTCGCTGCCATTACGACGCGTCGAGGTATAGCCAATCAACTGACCATCTTTGCTCCAGGCACCGAACTGGTTGCGCGATTTGCCATCGGTCAGCAGCGTGAGCTTACCTTCGTTCAATTTATAGAGCTGAAAGAACTCGTCGCCGCCTCTGTCCTTGATGGCAATCAGCACATCGCCGCGCGGCGACCAGGTCCCGCGCACAGGTTCCACTTCGAAGCTGATCTGCGTGCGAGCCATCATCGGCCCGGACACCGTATGCAGCTGCGCCGTGTTGCCGAAGCGCGTGGTAATCAGCATCGACTTGTCGACCGCGTTCCAGCCGCTGAAGCCCGCCGTACGAAACTCCATGTATGGCCGCGTTGCGCTGACGATCTCATCCGGAATCGGTGGAATTCCATCGGCAATCAGCGCCGCCGGTTTTTCCGGCGCTGCGACTGCAGTCAGGGAACAGAACGAGAGCACCAGCGCCGCAACAGTCGATCGGGTCATGGAAACTCCTCGAAACGGATCATGGAAATATCACGCGATCAGCGTCTGATCTCGTACGCACACATGTTCACAGTGGAAGCGAGATTCAACGATTCGATGGCACCGCTGCCGGGAATCGTAAATCGCTTCATGCCGAGCTCGTCGATCATCGACCGCGGCAAGCCGCGCGCCTCGTTCCCGAACACATAGCAGGGAAAGTCCCTGAAGTCCGCACTGGACACCCGCTCGCCCTGCATGTCGAGACACGCGATGCGTTCGAACCGACTGCGCAGCGCATCGATGGCTACATCGACCTCCACAGCCACATGAAAGACCGCGCCCATGCTCGCGCGGAGGACTTTGGAGTTGTACGGATCGACGCTACCCGGACTCAACAGACAGCGGAAATTCCCGAACCACGCGAGCGTACGCAGAATCGTGCCCAAATTGCCCGGGTCCTGCGCCTCATGCAGATAGATCGCCTGCTCGCCCGCCCGCGGTGCCGATGGAGCAATCATCGGCACGAGCGCCACGATGCCCTGCGGATTCTCGGTCTCCGTCATCGCATCCATGTGCCGATTGCTGATCACGTGCAATTCGAACGGCGTTTTCCACTGCTCACGCTCCGCAGTGACATAGACCTTACTGCTGCGCAGCCGCGCATCCTTCTGCGCCGCCTTCTGCAACTCGAGCACCAGATGCTCGCCTTCCACCAGATAGTGACCGAACTGCTGCCGGTATTTTTTCTGGTGGAGCTTTTTGATTTCGTCGAGTTTCATGAGAGGAGCAGGAGCATCTCCACGGGGGACACGGGGATCACAGGGTCAGAAAAAGCCGGATTCTTGTCGCTAAGGATTCAGCGGGGATAACGGAGTCCATCGTTGCTCAGACGCTCATGCTCGCACTATTACCATCCCCGTGGACCCCGTGCTCCCCGTGGAAATCTTCTTTCAGGTTCTGGTTCTCTCCCAAGATGGAGCGAGCGACCGCTTCGGCCACTTTGATTCCGTCCACGCCTGCGGAGAGGATGCCGCCGGCGTAGCCGGCGCCTTCGCCTGCGGGGTAGAGGCCGCGGACGTTGAGGCTTTGCAGCGTGTACTCGTCGCGTTTGATGCGCACCGGAGAGGACGTGCGGGTTTCGACGCCGGTGAGCACGGCATCGTCGCGATCGAAGCCGCGGATCTGTTTGCCGAACGCCGGCAGTGCCTCGCGGATCGCTTCGATGGCATAGCTCGGCAGTGCGCTCGCGAGATCGCCGAGTTTCACGCCGGGCTTGTATGAGGGCTCGACTTCGCCGAGCTGTGTGGACGCAACGCCGCGAATGAAATCACCGACCAGCTGGCCCGGTGCACTGTAGTCGGCGCCGCCGAGCTCATACGCATGCGATTCCAGACGTTCCTGCAGCTCCACGCCCGCCAATACGCTGCCTGGGAAATCCACGTGCGGCTCGATGCCGACAACGATGCCGGCGTTCGCATTGCGCTCGTTGCGCGAGTACTGGCTCATGCCGTTCGTGACGACACGCTGCGGTTCCGAAGTCGCCGCCACCACGGTGCCGCCCGGACACATGCAGAAGCTGTACACCGATCGGCCGTTCTTCGCGTGATGCACGAGTTTGTAGTCCGCGGCGCCGAGCTCCGGATGGCCCGCGTATTTTCCGAGCCGCGCCTTATCGATCATCGACTGCGGATGCTCGATACGAAAACCGATCGCGAACGGTTTCGGCTCGATGTACACGCCGCGCCGCTCGAGCATGCGAAAGGTATCGCGTGAACTGTGGCCGAGCGCGAGCACGACATGCCGGCTGTGCAACTGCTGACCATCGTCGAGCACGACGCCTTCGAGCTGACCGTCTTCGATCAGGACATCCACGACCTTCCGCTCGAAGCGCACCTCGCCACCGAGCGCGATGATCTGCTCACGCATGCGCGAGACCACGCCGGTCAGCCGGAACGTGCCGATGTGCGGCTTGCTCACATACAGAATTTCTTCCGGCGCGCCCGCCTTCACGAACTCCCGCATGACCTTGCGGCCGTAGAACTTCGGATCCTTGATCTGGCTGTAGAGCTTGCCGTCCGAGAACAGCCCTGCGCCACCTTCGCCGAACTGCACGTTCGACTCGGGCGTGAGCGTGTTCTTGCGCCACAGTGCCCAGGTGTCCTTGGTGCGACGTCGCACATCGCGACCGCGCTCCAGCACGATCGGCCTGAAGCCCATCTGCGCGAGGATCAGCGCCGCGAACAGACCGCACGGCCCGAAGCCCACGACCAACGGTCTTTCCTTCAGAGATGACGGCGCCTGTGCGACCGGATAGTAATTAGTGTCGGGCGCGGGCCGCACATGCTGATCCAGCTCGAAGCGCTGAAGAATCGCCGCCTCGTCGCGCGCGGCCAGATCGATGATGTAGACCCAGTTGATGACGCTGTTCTTCTTGCGCGCGTCATAGCTGCGCTTGAACACCTCGAAGCTCAGCAGATCTGCGTCGCTGATCCGAAGTCGCCTGACGATCGCTGACCGCAACGCCTCAGGTGCGTGCCCGAGCGGCAACGCCAGTTCCGTAATACGAATCATGAAAACTCCCGGCCGGGTGTTGTCCGGCAAAGGATTGAAGACAAAGTCGGAATCTCCACGGGGGACACGGGGACCACCGGGATCGGAAGCCAAGACTATTTCAGTTGATGGTCGAGGAACAGCAGTGCGTTGCTGCACCCGCCTGACTATTTCACCCCGTGGTCCCCGTGAGCCCCGTGGAGATCTTCATCTTGGCGTTAGAATGCCGCCGCACCATGGTTGGCCACGCGCGCCGTTCTCAACTCCCTATCTTCTTCCCCCTCTTCATGGCTCGAACCAAAAGCAGTCATCGTTGGATGCAGGAGCATGTCAACGATCCGTACGTCAAGCAGGCGCAGAAGGACGGGTATCGTTCGCGGGCCAGCTACAAGCTCATCGAGCTGAACGAGAGGGACAAGCTCATTCGGCCTGGGATGCTGATCCTGGATCTGGGATCGGCGCCGGGCGGCTGGTCGCAGGTAGCCGGCAAGATCGTGGGCGAGAAGGGTCGGGTGATCGCGACCGACATCCTGCCGATGGATCCGGTGCACAACGTCGATTTCATCCAGGGCGATTTCACCGAAGAGGCCGTCTTCAACCGGATCCTGGAAGCGCTCGAGGGTCGCAAGCCCGACCTGATCATCTCGGACATCGCGCCCAATATCACCGGCATCGAATCCGCCGACCAGGCTTCCTCCATTTATCTGGTCGAGCTCGCGCTCGACATGGCCAGGCGGGTATTGAAGTCGAAGGGCAATTTCGTGGCCAAGGTGTTCCAGGGCTCGGGCTCCGACGCGTTCTTGAAAGACCTGCGCACGTCGTTCGAGAAGGTGTCCATCCGCAAGCCTGCGGCTTCACGCTCCCGCTCGCGTGAGATCTACGTAGTCGCCCGCGGTTTCAAACCCGCTCCTCGCTGATTCGATCGACGGCAGATGGAAGGCCGCCGCGGGCGAGCCCGACCTCGCGCCCGTTGCCGACAGATGCGAGCGCGAACGCAAGCTGAATGTCGACACTGAATCGCTCGTAACGACCTTTCGTCGTTTCCCACATCGCGTCCAAGGAACTCTTTCGTTCTACATCCGTTGCCGGACGATGATGCGGGCGTTTTCTGGACGCACTGTTATTCAGGTCCGACCTGACGTGCCGCCGCCCGCCGTTCACTCACGATGGGGGAATCGTCATGAAAATGCAGCGCGTTAACTTGCGAGCGCGGACGCTCGCCCTGAGCGCCGCCGTCGCAACAGCTCTGCTTGCTGCCGCACCGGGTACGTTTGCGCAATCTTCCAGCGCAACTCTGCGCGGGCAGATCCTCGATGCGAATGCGCCGGCCGCGACCGCCACGGTCAAAGTCACCAATGCCAATACGGGCCTGACGCGCACGGTGCAAGCACAAGGAGGCACCTACAGCGTCGGTGGATTACCTCCGGGAACTTACCAGGTCGAAGTCGATGTCGACGGCAAACGCACAAGCCGCGCCGTGATCCTGCAGGTGGGCCAGACCGCGACCCTGGATCTCAACGTCGCACCCGCTTCTCCCGACACGACCGAGGAAGTGACGGTCACTGCGTCGCAGCTCTACGAAACGAAAACCTCCGAGGTGTCCTCGTACGTCACCCAGCGGCAGATCGAAACGCTGCCGCAGAACTCGCGCAACTTCCTCGCGTTCGCCGACATCGTGCCCGGCGTGCAGTTCATCACCAATGGGGACGGCTCGAGCGAAGTGCGCAGCGGCGCGCAGTCGGCCAACGGCGTCAACGTATTCATCGACGGAGTGGGTCAGAAGAATTACGTGCTGCGCGGTGGCGTCAGCGGTCAGGCACTCTCGCGCGGCAATCCATTCCCGCAACTTGGCATCGGTGAATACAAGGTCATCACCTCGAACTACAAGGCGGAGTTCGATCAATTGAGCAGCGCGGCGATCGTCGCCGCCACGAAGTCCGGCACCAACGAGTTCGAGAGCCAGGGCTTCTACGACAAGACGAGCGAGAAATGGCGCGCGTCCGATCCGCTCGAGGCCCGTGAGGGGAAGAAAGCACAGTCCGACCAGGAGCAGTACGGCATCTCATTCGGCGGACCGATCATCCGCGACAAGATGCATTTCTTCATTGCGTATGAGGCCAAGGATTGGGAGACGCCGCGCACCATCCGCTACGGTGAAGGCACGATCACCAATGATGCTTTCCAGGAGTTCCTCGGGCCGAGCAGCACTCCGTTCAATGAAGATCTGGTGTTCGGCAAAATCGACTGGACACCGGCGGAAGATCATTTGCTCGAGCTGTCGGTGAAGTATCGTGATGAAAGCGAGCTGACCGGCATCGGCGACCAGAATGCCGCCTCGTACGCCAGCACCAAGAACAACACCGAAACGCGCGTCGACCTGCGCTATCAGTACTCGGGCCTGCGCTTTCTGAACGATGCGCACCTCACCTTCGAGGACGCGCAGTTCAATCCGCGGCCCGTGAACATCGAACCCGGCTACAAGCTGACAACCAACGATCCGAACCGGCTGCTGTTGAATCTAGGCGGCGGCCCCGACTATCAGGACAAAGGCCAGAAGGGCTATTCGTTCCAGAACGATCTGACCTTCGAGCCGTTCGAATGGATGGGCGCGCATGTCGTGAAGACGGGCATCAAGTACAAGCAGATCAAGGTCAACGCGTTCGAACAGCAGCCCTACAACCCGCAGTTCTACTACGACATCGGCGGTGATCTGGTGACGCCGTATCAGGTCGCGTTCGGCGCAGTGATGCCCGGCGTGCCCGAGCGCAACGTGGAGTCGGACAACAAACAGTTTGGCGTCTATTTGCAGGACGACTGGGACGTCACCGACAAGCTGCAGCTCAATCTCGGTGTCCGCTATGACTATGAGAGAACGCCGAGCTATCTGGACTATGTGACGCCGGTGGCCGTCGTCGACGCGATCAACAGCATCGACCCCGCTGCCGATCCTGCGCTGGGCCAGACCTACGCTCAGACGCTCGCGCTCGGCGGGATCGACATCAACGACTACATCAGCACCGGCAACAATCGCAAAGCATTCGACAGCGGCATCCAACCGCGCGTGGGTTTCTCGTACGACTTTACCGGCGACGAGCGTTACGTCCTGTTCGGCGGCGCGGGCCGCGCATACGATCGAAATGTCTTCGACTACCTTGCGATCGAGCGTTCGAAAGGCACCTTCCCGACTTACACACGCCGCTTCAACGTGCCTGGTCATGAGTGCGATGTCGGCGTCGGCGACTGCGTCGCCTGGGATCCGGCTTATCTGAATAATCCAGGGCTGCTGCCAGGACTGGTCGAAGCGAATCCGAATCTGGGTCGCGAGATCAACCTGATCAACAACGATCTCAAGACGCCCTACTCCGATCAGTTCAGCATCGGCCTGCGCAATCGCATGGAATGGGGTAACACGCAGTGGCTCGGCAGCCTTGCGCTGTCGCACGTGGAATCCAAGGACGGCATCGTGTTCCTGCTCGGCAATCGCTATCCGGACGGTAGCTTCCGTGCGAATCCCGATGCGATCTGGGGCGGACAGCCCTGGGGCAACGGCATTCCAGGGCTCGGTACCCTGATCATTGCGAAGAATGGTCTCGCCACGCGCGCCAACCAGGTCCTGCTCAGTCTCGACAAGACTTACACCGATGCGTCGCCCTGGTCATTCACCTTTGCGTACACCTACACGCGCGCGAAGGAGAACCGCAGCAATGTGGCCGCGACGGATGAGCACTACATCTTCGATTACCCCGATGTCGGCGGTTACGGCTGGCATGAATCGGTTGGCATACCCAAGCACCGGGTGGTGAGCACGCTGATCTACGACATGCCTTGGGAAATGACTTTGTCGAGCAAGCTCACGCTGTCGAGTCCGCTCGCAGACGAAGCCGTCGACTGCTTCGACGCGCCGGATACGGACAGCTGCTTCTTCCGACCGGTCAAGCTCGACACGACCTTCGGCTACAAGCAGCTGGATCTGGCACTGGAAAAACGTTTCGAAGTCTGGCGCGATGCCGGCGTGCGACTGCGGTTCGATGTGCTGAACGTTTTCAACTGGGACAACATCGACAACTTCGATACGTGGCGGGGCGACCCGCGCGTACCGAACCCGAACTTCGGCACGCCGACTTCGTACTACCAGCCCACACGCACGTTCAAGCTGACGGTGCGCTTCGATCTCTAAGCGTGACAGCCGTCCTCCCCCGCTGGCGGGGGAGGACCGGCATCACCACCATCACCACATCACTTCCATCACCACTATCACTGCCCTCTCCGTCATCACTCCATCACCGTCATCACTTCCATCACTTACAGATTTACTTCCCTACCACATTCAGCTCCGTCATTTCTTCCTTCGACAACTGAATGCCAGCCGCGGCGACGTTCTCTTCGAGATGCTTGACCTTCGACGTGCCGGGAATCGGCAGAATCACGGGGCTGCGTTGCAGCAACCATGCGATGGCGATCTGACTTGGCGTCGCCTTGTGAGCTTTGGCGATTCGACTGAGCGCTGAACCTTCTTTGGTGAGATCGCCGGCCGCGAGCGGATACCAGGGAATGAATCCGATGTTGTGCTTCTCGCAGTACTCGACGACTTTCTCGCTCGCGCGATTGCCGACGTTGTAGAGGTTCTGCACCGTCGCTACGGGAAAGACCTTGCGGGCCGCTTCGATCTCTTCGACCGACACTTCACTCAAGCCGGCAAAGCGGATCAGTCCCTCATCGAGCAGCTGTTTGACGGCACCGAACTGATCCTCGCGCGGCACTTTGGGATCGATGCGATGCAGCTGCCACAGCGGAATCTGATCGAGCTTCAGTTTCTGAAGACTGCCCTTCGCACGTCGAATCAAATAATCGGGATGCCCATTGGGCGTCCATTGATCGGGGCCGCCGCGCTCGAGGCCAGCCTTGGTGGCAATCGTCAGCCCTGTGTACGGATGCAGCGCTTCGCAAATGAGCTGCTCGGAAACATCGGGCCCGTAAGAATCCGCCGTATCGATAAAGTTGACGCCGAGCTCGGGCAGACGCTTCAACGTACGCAGCGACTCCGCACGATCCGCGGGAGGCCCCCATATGCCCTGGCCGGTGATGCGCATCGCACCAAATCCAAGTCGATGAATCGCAAGCTCGCCGCCGAGCTGAAACGTGCCGGACGCGGATGCCGAAACCGTGTTCATGGGGAAAACCTCGACAAAACGGAGGGATGGATGACATCAGCTCAACGAGGGACGCTGCGTCGAGGTTCGCAGAGTTTTTATCAAAGCCACATTAGCCAGAGGGCGGATGAGTCAATCGCTCGAAGCGGTCTCCGGCTGTCGCCAGGATAATTCACTCCCGTCTCGTAAGCCGAATGCAGCAATGCAGCGATCCGATGCGGCGAGGTCTTTGAACTGTCGTTGCCAGTCCTGCGAAGCGCGCTCGTCCATGCCTGCACCAATGAGCTGCACGAGTCGATCCTCGACGATGGAGCAAGCTGCGTAACGCACTCGCACACCCGTCACGGTTTGCTCGATCTCCGTGACGGGTCGCTGAAACTTCGCGGGAAGAATCATGCCCCGAGGTTGATAGACCCATTGGGCAGCCTGACCCGCAGAACACGATGCATCGTCCAGCGTGCAGGTGACGATGACGATACTCACAGGCGTCGAGCACTCGTTATCGAATGTCCATCGCCTGCCGGAAGGCCAATCCACTGCCGTCGCAACAACACATCGCGATGCCAGCCATGGATCGGATTCGACCCCGTGTGATGTCAGCGGATCGGCGTGAGGCGCTTTGCCGCGTGCATCGAAGCCGAATATTTCTGCCTCCTTTTCGCTTGCTGCGGTAACTCCCGCATCACGATCCGCGGAACGCGGTGAAGACCTGTCGGCTTGACGCGCGAGGGTATCCGGTGAATTGGGATCGCTCGTATCCGGCGCAGCTTCGACCGTGCCAAGCGAGCTGCCCGTCCATTCGCCGGACATGGCCTGCGGGAGTTCGTCGTCCGGGATCATGGAGCGAGTCAGCGCGGCGAGCACGAAGGTGATGACAACGAACGTTGCAGCACTAAGGAAGAGTGCCGCGCCGACACCCAGAGCGACGCGCTCTGCGATGCGAGCGCTTCGTGCAGCTCGCCATACGGCGTAGCTCGCAAGCGAGCTGCCAAGAATCACCAGACTCCATGCCAGCAGTGACAACATGAGGTCCTCAGAGCTTCCAAGCCTTGTCGATCCGACCGCCGTCGGATCTCTTTGTTCGGCTAAAGCCGAACCCACAAAAGAAAAGTCAGCTGGCCAACTGGTCTGCTGGTCTGTCGGCCAGAACAGAGCTTCTTATTCTTATTGTGGGTCCGACTTTAGTCGGACATTCCCAACCTGTTCGGCTGAAGCCGAACCACAGTGAGACTCGCGGCAGCAGCCGCTCTGACTCTTCACTGACTAGCGGACTAGCTGACCAGTTGGCTAGTGGCTCGCTCAGCATTTAGTCGGACAGAGAATCAGAGGAGCCGCAAAGACCGCAAAAAGGAAGGGACAAACTGTGGAAGCTGTTGTTCTCTGGCTAGCAGCCTAGCGCCTAGTTGGCTAGCTACTTCCCCTGTGGGTCCGACTTTAGTCGGACATTCCCAACTGTTCGGCTGAAGCCGAACCCACAGTGAGATTCGCGGCAGCAGCCGCTCTGACTCTTCACTGACTAGCGGACTAGTGACCTGTAACAGCCGATTCAGTATTGATGTCACCCCGGCGAAGGCCGGGGTCCAAGCCCTGTGACCGAACGGGAAATCCCGCGCGGAGATCCCGGCCTTCGCCGGGATGACGACCAAAACAGCACTCTCGAATCAGTCTTTACAGTCCACTAGCTGACTAGCTGGCTAGCAGCCTCAGTCGAACTGCCTTGCAGTTCGACGCTCAACCGCCGTGCGTCGCGAAGACCGATGTCTTCCCATCCTTGCCGACCAGGATGACTTCGTAACGATCGACTTGGCCCGATGGCACTTCCATGCCGGGTGATCCCAAGGGCATGCCGGGCACGGTGAGTCCTTTCGCATCCGGTTTTTCGCGCAGCAAGCGCTTGATGTCATCGGCAGGCACGTGACCTTCGATGAAGTAGCCGTCGACTTCGGCGGTATGACACGACCCCATACCGTACGGAACACCGACGCGTTCCTTGATGGCGTTGAGGTTGTCCAAGTTGTGCACTTCGGTCGTGAACCCGGCTTTTTCCAGATGCTCGACCCACGCGCCGCAACAACCGCATGTCGGTGTCTTGCTGACCACGATCTTGGGGCCAGTCGCTGCGAGAACCTGCGACCAGATCGGCAAGGTGCACAGGCCGACGATGAGATTGCGACGATTCATGGATCACCTCGATCAAAGGAGATCCGAGCATACCCGCAGGTCCGGTGTCGGAACCAGACGGGTGCGATGCGCGACGGGCTAAACGTCGATGGCTCGAATACGTGGGACTGTCGAATGCATGCGACACATGCATCTGAGTTGAGCCGGGCCCTGCTGTTCGAGCAACGGTCGCGCCGACGACGAACTCTTTACCGGTAGCCGCAGGCGGTTCGCCGGTAATTCGATTCGAGGTGTAACCCTGGAGAGCTCTGCCGAGTCCTAACACTAACCCCGCAATAACGCGGACACGCAGAGAAAGAGCCCCAAGGAGATCGCCATGTTTGCCGTCACCAGCAAAGTCCAGAGCGCTGTTTGCATGATCCTCGCCGCTGTGATCGTCAGCGCCAGCCTCTCTCTCGGCGCCTTCGCCGCAGAGCGTGCTGCGCACGACGGCTACTCAGTGACGATCACGCAGATTCAGTAACCCCCGCCCCCTGCCGGCGTTGCCTTTCATGGCGCGCCGGCAGGCTTTGGCACTCACAAGCCTCGAGCGCGACCGCGCTCGAGGCATACATCAGTTACGACATTCACGCTGCACCGGCCTTGAACCCTCCAACGGCCCGTGCAGGTTGCGGCTCGTCCTGACAGACGGACGAGTTGCGTTGCGCTTTGCTATGCCCTCGCGATCTGAAGGGGGCGAGGATGGCTCACGAAGAACAGTTGCAGGACTGGCGAGATCGCGCCTTACGTGTGGAGCAGGAGGTCGGCAAGGCGATCATCGGCCAGCCGGATGTCATTCGTCTGATCAATGTCGCGTTGTTCGCGCGTGGCCACGTGTTGCTGGAAGGCGATGTCGGCGTCGGCAAGACCACGGTGCTTCGCGCGTTCTCGCGTGCGATCGGCGGCGAGTTCGAACGCATCGAAGGGACCGTCGATCTGATGCCTGGCGATCTCGTCTATCACACGTACGTAGACATCGAAGGCAAGCCCCGCATCGACCCAGGTCCGCTCTTGCGCCATGGAGAGCAGCTGGCCACATTCTTCTTCAACGAAATCAATCGCGCGCGTCCGCAGGTGCAGTCGCTGCTGCTGCGCGCCATGGCCGAACGTACCGTCTCGGCCTTCGACAAGGTATATCGATTCCCGCACATGATCGTGTTTGCGGATCGCAATCGCGTCGAGAAAGAGGAAACGTTCGAGCTGGCCTCGGCCGCTCGTGATCGCTTCATGTTCGAACTGCGCATGCCGACACCTTCCGACGCGGCCGTGCGACGCTCGCTCGTATTCGATCCCGCCTTCCACGATGTCGATGAGTTGCTCGAGCGAGTGTCGCCCGCGATCCTGCCCTGGCAGGAACTCAATCGGATCGGCGCGGCGATCCAGCGCAGCATTCATGCGAGCGACTCACTGCAGCGCTACATGATGGATCTGTGGGACGCAAGTCACGCGCCGGAGAAATTCGGCGTGCGGATCGAAGGCGTCGACATGACCAAGCTGATTCTCGCCGGCGTGAGTCCGCGAGGCATGATGTCGTTGACGCGCGCGGCGAGAGTCGTCGCATGGCTGTCGGGCAGGCTGCATCTCACACCGGCTGACATTCACGCAGTCGCACCGTGGACGTTGAGTCATCGCGTGTTCTTCACGCCGGTGTACGAACTGCGTCGGGGTCCGCTGGCCGACACGCTGATCGGGCAGATGCTCGAGAAGATCGCCACGCCCGCGGTGTGACGATGAACCTCTCGCACGAATTTCATTACCGGGTGCCTCATCGCTCGGCCGGTTGGCGTCCCGGCTCGCATCCGGGTTCGAGCCTCGGCGCCGGGCAGGAATTCATCTCGCACGGACGCTTGTACGACTGGCCTGATCCGCGGCGACTGGATCTGCGCGCGAGCCTGCGCGAAGTTCGTGGCGATTGGCTCGTCAGGATCCATCGCCAGCGCGTCAGTGTGCCGGTGCACGTCATCGCGGATGTATCGAGCTCGATGCGATTCGGCCAGCGTCGAACGAAGCTCGACGTGGTCGCGGATTTCATCGAAGCCTTGGGACAGAGCGCGTTTCGCGTCGGCGATTCGCTCGGCCTGATCGCCTTCGATCGTCACGAGCGCGAAGATCTGTTCATGCCCGCGCTGCCGAGTCGAGGCGCCGGGACGCTGATGGCTGCAGCCCTGAGACGCTGCGAAGGATCCGCAGGCGACATCGCGGGACTCGAAGAAGCCGCGTCGAAGCTTGCAGGACGCGCAGGCCTGGTGTTCGTCGCGTCCGATTTTCACTTTGCTCTCGAACGGCTCGATGACGTGCTCGATCTGCTCGCGCCAGCATTCATCGTGCCGATGATCGTGTTGGACCCCGCCGAGCTGAATCCTCCGCAACACGATGGATTGCTGGTTGTGCAGGATGCGGAAACCGGCGCGCGGCGCACACTCTGGATGCGAGCCAGCGTTCGCGCACGCTGGCTCGATTCAGTCGAACGCAGACACCTCGAACTGGATCGCCTGTTCGCCGCACGTGGCATCCGAACGTTTCGCGTCTGCGGTGCATTCGATGGCGAGGCGCTGTCGCGTTACTTCTTCGAGCTCTCCGCATGAAAGCGGTGGGTCGCGGCCGCTGTTTCGCTCTCCTGTTGTTCGCAGGCACGGCAGCACCGATCGCGACCATTGCCGCTGAGCAAACATCCGCAACTATCGAGCAGCCGCGCTCCTTCGGCTACGTAATCGGAGACGTCGTCACTCAGCGCATTCTGATGCCCGATCGCTTCATGCCTGCCGATCTCACGACACCGCAACGCCTAGGTCTTTGGTTCGAGCGGCGAGGAACCCGGACCGAAGTGACCTCTGATGGATCGCACTGGCTGATCGTTGACTATCAATTGACCAACGCGCCGCGGACGCTCGGCGCTGCGAACCTGCCGGCGTGGACGCTCGAATCGAAGGTTGGTGCAAAGCTGAACGTCCCCGCGTGGTCGATGAATGTCAGCGCGCTGATTCCTGAGAACGCATCACCTTCGATCGAGCTGCTGCGACCCGATCGTGCTGCACCGCTGATCCCGACGGCGGCGATGCGAGCACGCTTTCACTTCGCGCTGCTGGCATTGGCGCTCGTGCTCGTGAGCTGGATTGCATGGACGCAGTGGCGCAACCGCCGGGAGCGCGCAAACCTTCCGTTTGCACATGCATTGCACGAGATGCGCCATCTCGAGGACGACGCACCGCTCGCATGGCAGACGTTGCATCGCGCGTTCGACCGGGCGGCTGGGCGTGTGATTCAGCTCGAGAATCTGCCCGCCTTGTTTCAACGCGCTCCACACCTTGCACCGCTCCGCCCGGATATCGAACAGTTCTTCACGCAATCGAGCGATCGGTTCTTCGGCACAGGCGTTGCCCAAGAATCGATCTCGACACGCTCGTTGTGTCGCGAGCTGCAGCGACTCGAGCAGCGATACGCGCCATGAACGGCGGCTTCGATTTCGCTCAGCCGTGGGCATTATTGTTGCTGCCGCTCGCACTGTTGCCGTTGCTGCGCAGCCGACGCGAAACGCTCACGTTCTCGTTCGTCCCGCTCTTGCCCGAAGATGCGCTGGGCCGTGTCCTGGGTTGGTTGTGGCCGCTGCTCGGTATGCTCGCGCTCGCGAGCATCATTCTGGCGCTCGCCCAACCTGGGCGAGCGGAAACGCAGGTTCAACGCAGCGGCCAGGGTGCAGAGATCCTGGTGCTGCTCGATCGCAGCCGCAGCATGGATGACCGAATGTTGCCGAGTGACTGGCGTCAGCTCGATCCAGCCGTGCTGCTCTATCACAAGGATCGCGGCCCACAGAAGAGCGCGACTGCGCGCGATCTGCTGTCGCGATTCGTCGCGCAACGTGCCGATGATCGATTCTCGCTCATGTACTTCAGCACCAGACCAATGAGCGTGGTGCCCTTCACTCAACATGACGATGTGGTCGAGGCAGGTATAGAGGCCGGTGCGACTGGACGTGGGCTTTCGGAAACGGACGTTGGACGCGCACTGCTGGCAGCCATCGGCGAGTTCGATGATCGCGCGTATACGGGCAGCAGAATCATCCTGCTCGTATCCGACGGCGGGGCACATCTCAACGAGGAGACCGCGGACCGCATCCGGCGCGGTCTGTTCCGCAACCGCATCGGGCTGTATTGGATCTACCTGCGCTCCTACAACAGCCCCGAGCTGGATTCGACGCTGGCGCGTTGGGACAACGCGCCGGAGATGGCGTTGCACCGATTCTTTCAGTCGCTGCAGACACCTTATCGCGCATATCAAGCCGAGGCGCCGGAGGATCTCGCGAAAGCGGTCAGAGATGTCGATCGCCAGCAGAATCTGCCGCTCGATTTCACGGAGACCGTTCCGCGGCAAGACGATAGCCGCTACTTCATTGCCATGGCCGCGCTCTGCTGTGCGCTGCTGCTGGCCTATCGATCCGTGCTGCTGCGGAGCTGGTCATGAGACGAAGAGTTGCCTCGTGGACGTTCGCTGGACTGGCATTCGCTTGCGCCGCCTTCGCCGCACATCAGGCCTGGCAACTGCATGAGAGCGAACGCGTGAACGCCGCCATCGCGAGCGCGCGCATCGAGAACTTCGATGCCAGCGTTCCACAGGCGCGACTCGCACGGGCTTTGGCGTTGTCCCGTGCCGGTGAATTCGATGCTGCGGTCAAGGCATACAAGTCGGTGATCACAGAGCATCGCGGCGAGCTTCGATCGCTTGCGCTCTATGATCTCGGCAATCTTTACATGCGCACCGCACTCGCAAACAGCTCGCAGGCGCTGCCGCTCGTCGAGCTCGCGAAGCAAAGCTATCGCACGCTGTTACGCGCGGAGCCGGCGAACTGGGATGCACGCTACAACCTCGAGCTGGCGCTGCGGATGGCTCCCGAGGTCGAGCGCGAAGTCGAAGAGAACGAAGAGCCGCCCAAACGCGAACAGAGCACGAGCACGCTCCAAGGCGTAAGGATCGATCTGCCATGAAGCGCGGCGGAATGCTGCGCGGCGCTTTCGACAAGGACTCGCGGCTCATCGCAGCTGCACTCGTTCTGTTACTGGTCGCACTCGTTCTTCCTGCGGTTAAGCTTCCGCGAGATACCTTCGACTACGTCGTCGTCCTCGACATCAGTCAGAGCATGAATGTGGAGGACTACGAACTCGACGGTCAGCCCGCAAGCCGCCTCACGTTTGCACGCGCTGCGGCCCGGCGCGCGTTGCAAGCCCTTCCCTGCGGCTCACGCGTCGGATGGGCCGCCTTTACCGGTTATCGCACCGTGCTGCTGCTCGCACCCGTCGAGGTCTGCGCGAACTACAGCGATCTGCTTGCGTCGCTCGACAAGATCGACGGTCGCATGCGTTGGTCCAACGCGAGCGAAATCACGAAGGGCGTGTATTGGTCGGTGCTGTCGGCCCGCGCGACTCGCGGCCAACCGAATGTCGTCTTCCTGAGCGATGGCCAGGAAGCACCACCGATCGATCCGATGTACCCGCCGCGCGTGCTCGAAGAATTGAATGACAACCCGATTCGCGGCTGGTTGATCGGCACAGGCTCCTCGACGCCCAGTCCCATTCCGCGAATCGATGAGGAAGGCAGGCGTCAGGGTTTCTGGCGCGAGGACGAAGTGGTTCAAACACCGCAGTGGCTGAGCAAACCAAGCTCGACGAGCGGCGAGCACCTGTCCGCGTTACGCGAAGAGCACCTTCGAACACTCGCGAAGCAACTGCACTTCGACTACGCGCGCCTCGACGATCTCGATTCACTCAGCACCGCGATGCGCGATCCTCGCTTCGCTCGACGTCGCGCGACACCTACGGACTTGAGCGGAGTACCCGTAGCGCTCGCGTTGGTGCTGCTCGCGATACGATTCGGAGGAGAGGCGTGGGAACGTCTCGTGTTTCGCGATCGGAAGCGGATCGTGGGGAACTCGTGAATCCCAGCACGATCGTCGCAAATTGCGTGGGCGACTTTCGTACCAAAGAATTGACCGCCGAGTGCGCCGTCGCAACGCGAAGCGAACTCGCGCTGCGGGTGCTCTGCGCTGATGCGCGCTCACTGAGCTATCCGAGTTCAAGCGGAGAGGTCCGCGAACCGCGCCGGGCCGCAGCCGTCAGGTTCAGCCCGTCTCCGGCGCGGCCTCTAGCTTCGCTTTGATAGCTTCGCGCATTACATTCAAAGGGCGGTGGAGCTTACCAATCACTTCATTGTAGGTGTGCCGCGTCAGCGCGACTGTCGCGGGAGAGAACTGCACAACATCAAACCCCCGTGTATCAACATCCTGGGGAAGCGCCTCCACCGCGAGAATCACTTGATGATCCGAACCCGCCGACTGGCCCAATACTTCGATCATCCGCTTGAGATTCTGTGGATCCTGGCCTGATTGCTGTGGTGTATCCACAACGAAAGGAAACCGTGGACTGTCGCCGTACTCGACATTTGCTCGCAGCATTGCCAGATGAATTGCAAGCATTGAACGTGGAGCACCGCTGCCTCCCGCCTGCGCACGCGCTCCCGCTTTCGGCTTCTTGAGTTGCTCTTGGGCGGGTACGTTCAGCGCACTGGACAAGCTCGCTACTTGATTCGCGAAGTAATCGCTTATCGTCTTCTGCCGGACTCTGTCTCGGAACTGCTTCACCTTCGCGGCCAAAGCGCGCTCCTCCGTCTCAAGCCTTCCTAGCGCTTCGTCCAATTCCTCGTTAACGCGACGAAACGCCACATCGAGTGTCTTTTTACTATGAGCGGCAAGCACCTCGTCCAATCGAAGACGCGACTTTCTCTCCTGCACCGTGCCTTCCATATCAGCGAGCGATTTCCCTATCCGCTTCAAGTCCCCACGCAAGCGGGATTCGTCTTCGTGCGCGGTCGTTACTTTCCTTGAAAGCTCCGCAACCAGTTCAGAAATTGACTCCACATCCTGAGAGAGGGCCAGACGTGAATGAAAGGACTTCTCATGCAATGTGCCACACGTTGGGCACTCAACAGGACCGCCCGGCAACTCTGAAAAATAGGCAATATCAGCGACCAACTCCCGCTGAGCGGCGCGCGCTATTTCCAGATCCGCACGGAGTTTCTCGCGCTGGTTTACGGAGACCAGCAACGCACTCCTGACTCTCACTTGTTCTCGCTGAGTTTCTAGTGCCTTACGCCCGAGATCCGTTAGTTCGCGCCGAAAGGTAGCCAGGTCCAATGCTGGCAGCTGGCGCGGAAGGACGTCACGAACACTTCGAAATGCGAGTCGCTGCGCTTCCTTGTCTTTTCTCTTTTGATTTGCCCGACCCGCAACTTCGTCCTTGCGCCGCTTAGCTGCGAAATACTCATTCGGCCAAAGTCCGATAAACGCCTCGAACACCTCGCTCTTCCACTTGCTGAACTGACCGAGTGATGTGTACGTATCCCAGTCAGCGCCCCAGCTACCATCCTGATCCATGTAGAACGGAAGAGTTAAGTAGTCGAGTCCCGCTTGCGCGTAGTTGGTCGAATGCGGCCGCTGCAGTTGCAATTGATATCCGAAGAACTGGGCTATGTGGCTCACCCACGACGACATATTATCTGATGCGAACATCAGCGTTTCGCCACCGCGAAACAGCGCCAACCGTTTGCCGCTCCGAATGACGAGAAACGGCTGATCGTGATACTCGAACTCTAGGGCTGCGATCGTGTCGGGATCCCAATTTCCTTGATACCAATAGGCTGGCTCGCATCCAAATACCCAGAACAAATTCTTCGTGATTCGCGACTTACCGGTTGCGTTTGGCCCCAACAACAGCGTCTTGCCCGAGCTGAAGTTCTGCCTTCTCGCTGCTACGTCTCTTTCGGATACGAGCCACAGCGTCTTGAAGATCACTTGCCGGCTCATTTTTCTTCCTCAGATTTCGTATCAGCCGCAACAGTGAATACGTCGATTGTGATTGCTTCATATAGCACCAAAAGAGCGACCAGTTCGGCATATCCCGGAGCAAGGCCGGCGAATTGCGTCGGATTCGCTGCCTTCGCTGCGCCGATAGTGGAATCTAGCAGTGAACCGAGAGTCACGGGAGGCGAGGGTTGAGCAAGCAGCTTGTTTCTAGACTCGCTCACTACCTGCACAAGGTTTCGTAGCAACAGGTTGGTCCGATCGACGGCCGCGGCACACACGGAGACAAGCTGTGCCTCCATCCTTCGGAGCGCGAGAAAGTCATAGCGTTCAATGTTGAGTCTATTGATCGCACTTTCTAACTCGCTTTGCAGCGGAGCTTTCGTCTCAGTCGCAACCGCGGACAATATCTTGAGCGCATCCGAGCGAGACAGCAGTCTCGCTTTCAACTCTTGGAACGTCTTTGCAAAATTCGTGTTCGAAGATCGCTCTTGCAGTTCAAGTGCCAACATGCGCGCGGCAACAGTCGGCCGATCTAGCGCGAAGGGCAAGGCGTTTGAGTTGCAAAGTTCCGTAAGCTTGCCGGCAACCATCAAGTGTTGATCGCCAAGCGGGAGGTTCGTGCGCTCTAAGTGAAATTCCGTAAGGTCGATGGTCTGGTCATTCAGTGCGAGTTGCTTTGCGATGATTTTCTTAAGCTCCTCCACCGACTCTGCCTTGAGTTCAGAGAGCGTGCAGCTGTGGCTGTGAACCGTGCCGCCGCCTTCTGCAGGAATCTTGAACCCGACGTTTGAGACAAATCGGAGCTTGGTGGGATGTCCGGCGAAGCCATGCCGTCTGCTGTAGAGCTTTGCTAACGTCGAGGGCACCGGGGGCGAATCCCCTTTCGTAGCGCGAGCAGCAGCATGCAGCGCACTCAGAGTCCATGCGCCGGCGCGTTCGTTCTTTTTTATCTGGCAGAACTCGACACGCGTGGGTGTGTCGGCCGAGTCAAGAACAGCCACGTCCTCTTTGACTTCCATGCCGACAGCAAACTCTTCCTGCTTCTCCAGTAGCTCTACGACTACGAACGCGGCCCACCACTGCTGAAAGGAAAAACCCAATGCACCGTCCAAACCGCCCTTCTCATCTGAAGGTTTGTCGGCTAGGAGTTGGTCTAAGGGATCGAGCTGCTTTGGCTGCGCTTTCCAGTTCTTGTGCGTGTTGCCGGCCATTTCCCTGCTCTTCTTTTTCTTGCTTTTTCCCTTTTCTAAGTATCACATGGGTAGAAAGAGTTTCAACGAACGGCCGCGGAAGTGCGACGTGCGCACTGGCGCACCTATGGCGGCACCGTCGTCTAACGCGTCCGAGGGGTCCACCGGAGTTCCGATGCTCCAACCCGGCTCTTCGGTGCCGGGCCGGGAGTTCGGGGCGGAAGCGCAGTGCCCGTAGCGATAAATGAATCGATCGCTCGGCCCCTAAAGCGGAACAGAATAAATCTGCCCCCCCCCGGCCCTTTACGATCCGTTACTCGCCGAAGCCTTCAGCCCCTACCCAACCGCACTCCTGCGGAAGAAGGCCTTGGAATTCTCCACTGTGATTACATGAATCTGATCGCTCGAAACGCCCAACTCACGAAGGCGAGGCAGGAGCCTGAGAGTGGTGAACAGCATTCCCTCTGCGGCATCGATGTTCTCTCGCCAGTCTCGCGTCTCTTCTGGAAGTAACGAACCGCCGAACTCTGAATCGCTCGAGAGGAAAATCTTGTTCGCAAAGCCGGCATCGATGATCGCCTTTATGCATTCCGCTCTTTTTTGAAACGTCGGCTCGAAGTCTGCCAGGAGCCCACGGTGGACATGGTCCATGCCGAGAGAATAGCCGCGCCTCACCAGACCCAAGAAGTAATCGATATCGCCGCTGTCGTCGCTGTGATCAAAAGACACTCTGGCTGGATTTACGCCTTCGTCCTCCAGGATGACGGCATCACTCTCACCGCCGCGGTTGGCAGCATCGGCGTGGATGCGAATCGGCACTCCGGTCGCCTTGCTGGCACGAGCAGCCGACTGTCACCCCGCACACTGTTGCGAAGCATCAGGCTCCGGTTTCCAGCGAAGCGCCCCTTCCCTTCGGCCTGTCCTCGTTGACCTGGCAAGCTCGCGAAGATCGCGGTCACAGTCTATGCAGGGATTTGATGAACGCGTTTCCCGGGTGCGGCATACTCGGCGCATGTTCCGCAGGTCCTCATTCGCAACGGCTCTCTGGCTGCTGGCCATCGTGCTGCTGCCGGTGCGTATCGCGAATGCGCACCTGCACATGTGTTTCGACGGCCAGAGCCCCGCGGTCACTTACCATGCCGAGGATGTGCCGACTCACACCGGTACCGAAACGCGAGACGACGGACACAGCGATCGCGATATCGATGCTTCGGGCGCGACCGCAACGCTGCACAAGGTGAACGATTTCGACGAAGGCGCTTCGTCGATGATCTCCGTGCAACTGACTGCACTCGCGCTTCCGCCCCTGGAGTCGGAAACGCCGCTCACAGCGGCGATCTCGCCCCAGGCACCTTCTGTCTTCGATCCTCATCCGCCCGCGCGCGGACCTCCCCGCTAAGCCTCCTCGAGTTTCGATTCATCTTTTCGAACCGGCGTGCGCCTCAGGCGCGTGCCGCTGGAGGCTCACGAAATGTCTGCCATTGCACGGATGCGTGCGGTGTGCGCATCGATGCTCATTGGAGTCAGCATCGTTGCGCCCGCGTGCAGCGCTGAAGCCGTCAATCCCGAAGGCGAGCTCACGCTTGCCCGCGCGCTCGATGCCGCGCTGCGTTCCAACCCGCATTTGCTCGCGAGTGCTTATGAGTTGAACGCTGCACAGGCGCGCATCGTCCAGGCCGGACTGCGACCGAACCCGCAACTTGCAGCGGAGCTCGAGAACTTCGTGGGGTCCGGGGGTTACCGGCAAGTCGATGCGCTCGAGACCACATTGAGCTTGAGCCAGGTCGTCGAACTGGGCTCGAAGCGAGTACTGCGGCGCTCGGTGGCCGAGTCCGAGCTGGATACAGTCACGCTCGAGCAGCGCGCCCGCGAGCTCGATGTGCTCGCCGAAGTCACGCGACGTTTCATCGATGCGGTTGCGGCGCAGGAGCGTGTGCGCTTCGAGAGCGAAGCGGTGGCTCTGGCGCAGCAGACGCTCGACGCAATTGCTCATCGCGTGCAGGCCGGCCGCTCACCGGAAGCCGAACGCAGTCGTGCGCGGATCGCTGTGACACGCGCGGAACTCGAGCATCGTTCTGCACAGGGAGAGCTGCGTGGCGCTCGCTATGTACTGGCGTCGTCATGGGGCAGCGCGGAACCCGCCTTCACCAGTGCGCGTGCGGATCTGTTCGATCTGCGCAGAGTCGAGTCGTTTCCAGCGCTGATACAGCAACTCGAGCGCTCACCCGAGCTGCTGATCTTTGTCTCCGAGGCTCGCTTGCGCGAGGCCGAACTGCGTCTTGCGCAAGCCCAGGCGCGGCCCGACCTGAACCTCTCGCTCGGTGTTCGCCGTTTCGAAGCTTCGAACGATGCGGCGTTGGTGGCGGGGTTTTCGTTGCCATTGCCAATCTCGAATCGCAATCAAGGCGCGATCCGTGAAGCTCACGTCCGGATGTCGCAGAACGAAGCGTTGCGCGTGGCCGCACTGGTTCGCGCGCGCGCAAGTCTCGTCGGGATCTATCAGGAGATGGACTCCGCGCGAGTGCGCGTGGACACGCTTCGCAACGACGCGCTACCTCTGGCACAGCAGGCGCTGGAACAGACCCGTGCCGGGTACGAGCGAGGCCGCTTCTCTTTTCTCGAGCTCGCCACGGCGCAACAGGAACTGCTTGCGCTGCGTGCCGCCGTCATCGACGCCGCAGCCGACTATCACCGGATGCTTGCCGAGATCGAGCGCCTGACCAGCGCGCCGCTGATCGCTCCGACACCGTAACGGACTCCTATGAACATCGCTATGACGCACAGAGTACTGCTATCGACGATCTGCCTGGTCGCGCTCGCGGGCTGCAACGGATCGGGGAGCTCTCATTCGCCGCACGCTGAAACGGCGCAGTCGAAAGACGCAGCGCCGAACAAGGAAGACGAAAGACACATTCAGCTGTCGGAACGGCAGCTTCAATCGGCCGGCATCGCCCTCGAGCGGGCGGGCCCTGCTTCCATTCGCGAAACGCTGCCGGTCTATGGCGTGATCGCGCCCAATGCAGAACGGGTTCGCGATGTCGGTGCGCGGTTTCCCGGCGTGATCCTCAGCGTGTCGAAAGCGGCTGGCCAGGAAGTTCGCCTGGGAGAACCGCTCGCCACGATCGAGAGCAACGAAAGCCTGCAAACCTACACCGTCGTCGCGCCACTGAGCGGGACGGTGATTGCACGCAACGCCAATCCCGGCGAACAGAGCGGCGAGAAGGTGCTGTTCACCGTCGCCGATCTATCGACCGTGTGGGTCGAGCTGTCGCTCTTCCCCAAAGACATGACCAGGATCGCGGTGGGGCAAGCCGTCGATGTTCGCACCAGCGACGATGGTATGAGTGCCGAAGGAAAGATCGCGTATGTCGCACCTTTCAGCACCAGTGCGAATCAGACCCTGACGGCCCGCGTGCTGCTTCCGAATGCCCAACGTCGCTGGGCTCCAGGACTCTACGTCACCGCGGAAATCACGCTGTCGAAGAGCGAAGTTCCGGTAGCAGTGCGCAGCGATGCGCTGCAGACCTGGAAAGGCACCACGGTCGTATTCGTTCGCAACGAGGACAGAATCACGCCGCAGCCCGTGACGACCGGTCGCACCGATCCGCAGTTCACCGAGATCGAAGCAGGACTCGCAAGCGGCGCCACCTATGCCGCCGCCAATAGCTTCATTCTCAAAGCAGAGCTCGGGAAAGGCTCTGCCGCGCACGACCACTAAGGGACCGAATCGTCATGATCGATGCACTGCTGCGGTTGTCCATCGCGCGTCGCTGGGTCGTGTTGTTCCTGGCGCTCATCGCCGCGGCAGTCGGCTTCTGGAGCTATCAGCGGCTGCCGATCGATGCGGTGCCTGACATCACGAATGTGCAGGTGCAGATCAACACTCAGGCCGAAGGCTATTCGCCGCTCGAGGTCGAGCAGCGCATCACATATCTCGTCGAGGTCGCGATTGCCGGCCTGCCTCATCTCGAGTACACGCGTTCGCTCTCGCGCTACGGCTTGTCGCAGGTGACTGCCGTATTCGAGGACGGCACCGACATCTACTTCGCGCGCAATCTGATCAATGAACGTTTGCAGCAGGCCAGAAGTCAGTTGCCGGCGGGCATCGAACCTCAATTGGGCCCGATCGCGACAGGCCTCGGCGAAATCTTTCTCTACACCGTTCACGCCGACCCGAGCGCTCGCCAGAGCGATGGACAGCCTTACGACGCCACCGCGCTGCGCACTGTGCAGGACTGGATCATTCGCCCGCAGCTGCGACAAGTTGTCGGCGTGACGGAGGTCAACACCATCGGCGGCTTCGAGCGCGAATACCACGTGACGCCCGATCCGGCACGCATGCTCGCCTTCTCTCTCGACTTCGACGATGTGGTCGCAGCGCTCAAGAAGAACAACGCCAGCGTCGGCGCCGGCTACGTGGAACGCAATGGCGAGCAGTACCTGATTCGCTCGCCTGGCCAGGTGGCCGATATCGCTTCCATCGAACACATCATCGTGGCGCATCGCGCAGGCGTGCCGGTGACGGTGCGTGACATCGCCGACGTCGCCTACGGGAAGCAGTTGCGCACAGGCGCCGCAACGCGTGACGGTGAAGAAACGGTACTCGGCACGGCGGTGATGCTCATCGGCGAGAACAGTCGCACGGTGGCGCAAGCTGTCGCGAACAAGCTCACGGAGATCAATCGCACACTGCCGCCCGGCGTCAGAGCCGAGCCCGTTTACGATCGCACCGTTCTGGTCGACAAGACCATCGGCACTGTGCAAAAGAATCTGCTCGAGGGTGCAGTGCTGGTCGCCGCCGTCCTGCTGTTGATGCTGGGCAACGTGCGCGCCGCACTTCTGACCGTCATGGTCATTCCCTTGTCGATGATGCTGCTGATGACAGGCATGGTCGCAACTAAAGTGAGCGCGAATCTGATGTCGCTCGGTGCGCTCGACTTCGGGCTCATCGTCGACGGCGCCGTGATCATCGTCGAGAACTGCATTCAGCGACTGGGTCAGCGCCAGCATCGCGCCGGCCGGCTGCTCGAACTTCAGGAAAGACTCGAGACCGTGTTCGAGGCGACACGAGAAGTGTTCACACCCAGTCTGATCAGCGTGCTGGTCGTGATTCTGGTGAACCTGCCGATCCTCGCGCTCACCGGCGTCGAGGGGAAGATGTTCAGGCCGATGGCATTGACGGTGATCATCGCGTTGCTAGCGGCGCTGGCTCTATCGCTTACGTTCGTACCGGCGTGCGTCGCGCTGCTACTGAAGGGCAGGATCGAGGAACGAGAGAACGCGGTCGTGCGCACCGCACGTCGGATGTACGCGCCGATACTGGACGCGGCGCTGCAGTTTCGTTGGCCGATTCTCGCGGGCGCGGCCGCGTTCGTCGTGCTGTGCGGCTGGCTCGGTGCGCGCATGGGCTCCGAGTTCATACCGAATCTCGATGAAGGCGATCTGGCGATTCAAGCACTGCGCATACCGGGAACGAGTCTTACTCAGTCACTCGAAATGCAATTGCAGCTCGAGCGCGCAGCGCAAGCGATTCCCGAAGTGAAGACCTACTTCTCGCGCGTCGGCACGGCGGAGGTCGCAACCGATCCCATGCCGCCGAATGTCTCCGACGGCTATGTGATGCTGAAAGATCGGAAGGACTGGCCGGATCCGCACAAGACCAAAGCTGAGCTGGTGCGCGAGATCGAAGCGCGGATGAACGAGGTGCCGGGCAACGCACTCGAGATCAGCCAGCCGATTCAGCTGCGTTTCAATGAGCTGATCTCCGGTGTGCGTTCCGACGTCGGCATCAAGGTGTATGGCGACGACCTGGGTCGATTGCTCGAGCATGGCAACGCGATCGCACGAGTGCTGAACGGCATCGACGGCGCCGATGGCGTCAAAGTCGAACAGGCGGCAGGCCTGCCGGTGCTCTCGGTCGAACCGAACCGTGCGGCCTCATCTCGCTACGGCTTGAACGTTGCGGATGTGCAGGATGTGCTCGCCGCCGCAACTGGCGGCGAAGAAGCCGGCCAGATCTTCGATGGCGATCAGCGCTTCGCACTCATCGTGCGTCTGCCCGAGCACATGCGCAGCGACGTGACGCGTCTGTCGCGGCTTCCGATTCCCTTACCGGCTGGTGGTTACGTTCCGTTGGGCGAAGTGGCCACACTGAAAGTCGCACCCGGCCCGAATCAGATCAGCCGCGAGAATGGCAAGCGACGCATCGTAGTATCGAGCAACGTTCGCGATCGCGATCTGGGCGGATTCGTTGCAGAGGCGCGCACCAGGATTGCGGAACAGGTACAGCTGCCCCCGGGCTACTGGCTCGAGTACGGCGGCACGTTCGAACAACTGGAGTCCGCCTCGCAGCGTCTGAGTTTGCTCGTCCCTGTGACACTCGCGCTGATCTTCGCGCTGCTGCTACTGACATTCGGCTCGGCGAAAGATGCAGCACTCGTCTTCAGCGGCGTGCCGTTGGCGTTGACGGGCGGCGTGATCGCCTTGTGGCTGCGTGACATCCCGCTCTCCATCACGGCGGGCGTCGGCTTCATCACGCTGTCCGGCGTTGCGGTACTGACGGGCATCATGATGGTGAGCGCATTTCGCGATCGCATGGCGAACGGCGCCGATCTCGAAACCGCTATCCGCGAAGGCGCGATGCTCCGCCTGCGACCGATCCTGACGGTCGCCCTAGTCGCCGCACTCGGCTTCCTGCCGATGGCACTCAACACCAGCACCGGCGCAGAAGTGCAGCGCCCGCTCGCCACCGTCGTCATCGGCGGCATCGTGTCCTCCACGCTGCTCACCTTGCTCGTGCTGCCCGGCCTGTATCGTCTCAGCCATCGAGCCAACGGCCAGCAAGCTCCAGTGAAACGGAGCAGAAGAACCGCGTGAGTGACAGAAGAGCGAGAGCATCAGCCTTGGGAGAAGCTCTGATTCATCGACTTCCCTGACCTTCGCAAGTCCCGACGAGTGGTCACGAACTGCTCCCCATTAGTGTCGACAGCGATGAGAGTTGAACACATCAGTCGTAATGAGCACCTCTCAAACGAATCGCTACGGGATCTAGGGAATGAAACGCTCCGTCATTGAGCACCCGCCACTCGTGCACCTGCCCGACACAGGCTCGCAAGATTTGCTGAGCTTCTTCTCTCCGTTATTCGTTTACCGCTCGAAGTGATGTTCAGTACTTGTCGTCACTGTGGTCGCTTAATCCGCAAAGCGGCAGCCTTGATCTGATAGTCGCGCGCATCTGCCGCAAATCTGCGTCGGAACTGCACGCGTTAATTCGAGTTGAGGCTCGGTGAATCGCTCCAAGTCGATCGTCATGCGCGCACTTCCCTGCTTGCTGATCTGCATGCTCGCTGCATGTGGTTCCGGTGGCGGCCACTCGAGCAGTTCGCCACCGCCTGTCAGTGGCGACCCCGCACCCACCCCGACTGCGCCTACACCGACACCGACTCCACCACCGGCGATAACACCGACAGCCAGTCAGGATCCTCCGCCTCCGCCGGTCACGCCATCATCGTCACACGCAATTACCGGCGTGAGCTTCGATTGGAATTCGCATCGCCGAGCAGCCGTGGGCAGCGATAACTGGCCGACGACATGGTCCGACGACGATCATCAATATTCGATCTGGGGCGACGGCGGAGGATTCGGTGGAAGCGACACGAAAGGACGCTCGAGTTTTGGCGTGGCTCGTATCGAAGGCGATCATGACAATTACCAAGGCGTGAATCGGTACGGCGGCATAGGCGAGGAATGCGACTCGAGCATCGATGGCAAGTCTCATGGCGCACCGGTGAGTATCGGTGGCGTTCTGTATGCGTGGGTCACGCCTGAGTCCAACGCGAAAGGTTACGCATCGTTCACGCTGTACAGCAGCCGCGACAAGGCATGCACGTGGTATCCATCAGATGTCGTGTTCGAACAGGCGAGGGATGGAGTCAGCTTTGGTGGCTTCGTGCAGTTCGGCAAGGACAACAGCGCCGCGATCGATGCTTACGTTTATACGATCACGGCTGAAGTCACAGAGACTGAGTCGCTGAGCATCGTGCAACGTCCCGGGCGGATCATGTTGTTGCGCGCGCCTGTCGGCTCGATCGAGCAACGAAGTGCTTATGAGTTCTTCGCAGGCCTGGACGCGAACGGTCAACCTCTCTGGAGCAAAGATGCGGAAGCGAAGAGCCCGATCTACCAGGATGCCGATGGCGTCGGTCCCTTTGCGCAGATGGTGTTCGTGCCTGGATTGAACCGTTTCGTCTACAGCAACCAGCGCGGCAACGGCGTCGATGCAGCTGCCAGAACTTCACTGCTCACGATCGCGGAAGCACCGAACCCCTGGGGCCCCTGGACCATCGTGTATGACGATCTGTTCTTTCCGCAGATCGAACACACCGTCTTTCAATGGAACTTCGCGCCGAAGTGGTTTCGCAATGACGGGCGCGACTTCACCCTGATTTTTTCCGGAATCGGTTCGAACGACTCGTGGAACACGATCGACGGGACATTCACGACGGCGCCGCAATTGTTGTGTCCGGTCAGGATTTCCTCGGACTTGGAATGTGGCGCTGGATCTACGAGTGAGGGGTTCGCTCCGGTTCAAGCGCCGCGACAGCGGGCAGTAGTGAAAGGCACTTACCTGAAGGGGACAGATCGAATACGCGCCCCTCTCGCCCGGACGAGCGAGTCAATGCAAGGTCGAGACAAACTTATGGATCTCAGCAACGACCTGGCTTGCGTTCGACAGGTACACGTAGTGATCTGCTCGATCGATTTGCACTACCCGCGCTTCTGGTAGATCGCGTCGGAAGAGTGCGATCTGCCTCTGAGCGCGCTCGCGTTGGAACCACATGTAAGCCTCAGCATTAGCCCGTTGCTCGGGGTCGTTCATATCGGGTGTTCCGGGATCGTCAATAACAGCGAAGATGCCTAATGCAGGCACGTTTATGTTCGTGTATCTCTTTTTCCCGGCTTCGATCTTCTGTCCAACAAATGGCGGGCGTTTGAATTTGATCGTTGGCCGACCCTGCTCGTCTACAGCGAGCATCGCGCGGAACTCGGCTTCCGGCAGTACGACCTTCGCGCCACGGGCATACCAGGCTTGCACGCTGCCAAAGTCCTGCAGATCCGCAGGGGTCGGGTCGGGTCGCGGAGGGCGTCCATTCTCAATGCGAATGAGCTTTTCCAGAATCGCCTGCAGCTCTGGAATGTTCTTCTGTAGCATTTCACGCGCCAGAGGTCTCGAGTCGAACGGCTCACTCAGCAGCGTATCGAGGTGAGTTTTGAAGTCATTCAACTCATCCTTCCATGTGACGATTTTGTAGAACCCTTGAGCCTCGTACTCGGGGTCCCACGAGTGGTTGGCATCGACATACACGAGGCCACCAATGCGCTCAGGAAATCGAGCTGCAACATTGCTCATTTCCTGGCCTGCAAACGAATGGCCGACCAGCACTGGTTTCTCCAGCTTCAAGGCGTCAATCACCGCGACGACATCGTTGCCAAGGTCGTCCGCACCGTAGCCGTCGTTGGGAATACTGGATGGGGGTGAGCCACGGCGCGTCAGGCCGATAACTCGGTAGTGCGAAGCGAGCTTGAGAGCGAACTCGTCGAACGCATGTGCGGTGTTGCCTCCACCCGCAAGCAACATCAGGGGGCGACCGTGCCCGCCCCAATCCAACATTTCGAGCTTGATCCCGGGTGCGACCTCGATGAATGTCGCCTTGTGCGGTGAGGGATCGCGCCAGGCCTTGGTTGCGGCCGCGTTTCCTACCAGCGCCCACGACAGCAAGCCAGCGAGGAATGCAACTCGATACCTGGGCATCCGTCCTCCACCCGTACAGCTTAAGGCGCCTGGAACCGTTCCGACGCGCACCTTAGCAGCGATTCCTTCTACTGTCGTCTACTCTACGACATCTGTAGTGTCCGAGGCGACGATCACGAATGTGCGCCTGAAGAGTATGTCCGCTTCGGGTCGAGGCTGTGTGGAACTCTCGAGGCGCATCAGAACGCCTTTCTGACTTAGAGTGTTGGTGCCTGCCTTCACGGTGGCTCTCAGACGCGGGCGCTATGGCAGCCGCATCTCGCAAACTTCGACGCACGCTATCAGTCTCAAAGAGCCACACCGTTGCTTCGGTGAAGCCTGCGGCAGAACGCCGAACGCATCGCCTAGCTAATCGCTATCGCCGGCCAATTTGAAAACGCGTCCGCGCTGCAACCCTTCTATTGCAGCCCGGACCTTCCGCTCACAACGTGCGTTCCTGCAATGCCATCGATTCGGCGCTCGAGACGATCTTCGGACGGAATCTCTGCACGGCCGCGAACCCCGCGATCACGAATGCGAGCAGCGCGACTGCCTGAGTGATCGCAAAGGGCGGCTCTTTGCCCTGCGGCGCGAGGGCATGCAGCGAGGGTACTTTCAGGAAGAGCTGCACGATCAGGACAAACACATTCAGATACAGCGCCGCGATTGCTGAGATCACATACGTGCGACGCCAGGATCCGCTCAGCTTTTTTCCATAGAGCGCGATCACTGTCAGCACCAGGATGAAAGTGGAGACGATCCCGGTGCCGATCGCCGGTGTGAAGCCGTTGAACGGAAATCCAAAGCCGGTGAGCGTCGTTGCCACCGTGGTCCAGACGAATACATGAGTCCAGGCAGGCCAGTGTCGTGCGACGAGCATTCCATAGAGCACGACGAGCCCCGCTGCGATTCCAATCAGGCTCAAGAGCACATGAAACAGTGTGTACGCATTCATTGCCGCAAGCATGATGCACCTCCCCTGTAGTTCTAAGGTGTCTCCGATCAACTCGCCATTTGCAACCATAGCTGCTTCGCCCACCGAAGCATTTCAACCAGTTGCAGACTTGCGAAGGTCAGGGAAGTCGATAAATCAGAGCTTCCCTAACTCACCTCTTCCTCCAACACAGTTCGCGGACCCTCGCTTCACTTGCTCACGAGTGTTCGCGCGTCACCTCTGTTTCGGGACGTACGCGATGCACTCGAGTTCGACACGGGCATTCAAGGCGAGACCACTTGCTTCCAGCGCGCTGCGCGCTGGGAACGGCACCTTGAAGAATTCTTTGTAGACATCGTTGAACGCAGGCCATTCGGCGATGTCCGCCAGAAATACGGTGCATTTCACGACATCGTTCAACGACGCAGCGTTGCGTTCTAGGATGCTCGTGATGTTCCGCAATGCCTGGCGCGCTTCGGGCACCAGTCCTCCGGGCACGAGCTTGCCGTCCTTATCGCCGAGCTGACCGGATAGGAACAGGTAGTCGCCGGCGCGAACGGCCTCCGAGAAAGGTCGGCCGCGTGCGAGAGATTCCGGTGAGTTCAGGAACTCCGCCTTGGATGCATCGCCGGCACGTGCTGCAGGCAGCATCCACACACTCGCGACGACGGCAGTGGCCAACAAAGCCCGAGAGTCCATGCACACCTCACGTTGATTGCGAATGACACGCATACCGGCTGACTCGAAGCCGCAGTCAGAGCCGGCGTGATACCGAGAATTCTTGCACGAAGCCGCCCTTCCCGTCGGACTTGTCGGAATCGAACAGCGAGCGACGTCCTTGGGTCACTTGTTTGATCAACCCCTATCGTACGGAGACACCATGTCGACGCGTAGCCTATCGATCTTTACCACCGCAATGACCTTGATCGGTCTGGCCCTCAGCAACGTCGAGGCGAGGCCAATTGAAAGCACGAGCGAATCGAAGCCTCACAAGACCGGGTATGTCACTGCGAGTGGCGTGCGGTACTACTACGAAATTCATGGCACGGGCGAGCCGCTGCTGCTGCTTCATGGCGGGCTGGGTCACACGCAGATGTTCGGCCCGGTGCTGAAAACCCTTGCGCAAAATCGGCAAGTCATCGGCGTGGATCTGGAAGGGCACGGCCACACCGCGTTAGGACCCGGCGAGATCAGCCTGCCACGCATGGGCGATGACATGGCCGCCATCCTCAGGGAACTTGGATACCGCGAGGTCGATGCCATGGGTTACTCCTTGGGCGGAGGCGTGGCATTCCGGCTTGCGGTTCAGCACCCGCAACTGGTGCGCCGCCTGGTCCTCGTCTCAGCGGGATTTGCACGCAACGGGTTTTATCCGGAGATGTTGCCGATGCAGGCACAAGTCGGGGCCGCGATGGCCGACGCAATGAAAGATACCCCGATGTATCAATCGTATGTTGCCGTTGCTCCTCATCCAGAAGACTTTCCGAAACTGCTCGATCGAATGGGGGCGCTCATGCGCACGGACTATGACTGGTCCGAGGATGCAAAGAAGCTGTCGATGCCCACCATGCTGATCTTCGGTGACAGCGACATGTATCGGCCGGAACACGAGGTGCAGTTCTATCAACTGCTCGGCGGTGGGCTGCGCGATGCGGGCTGGGAAGGTGAAACCATGTCACGCAATCGACTCGCGATTCTTCCTGGCCTCACCCACTACGACATTTTTCTATCGCCTGACCTCAGCGCGACCGCTTTGCCGTTCCTCAACGGACAGAGCAATCGCACGAGCTGGGCCGAACAGGTCCAGCGGAAGAACTGAGGAAGCGAGATCGGTGCGGGACGACGGTCCCGCACATTGGAGGTTGCTGGCCAGGCGGCAATGTCCCGTTTGGCCGGGCGGGCGTGCGCCGCCCCGGCCAGGCAATTGCCCTTAGAACGTATAGCCGCGACTGGCTTACGGCGTCTTTGGAGGTTCTGTGCCCGCTTTGCGGGCCGCTTTCTCGAGCTGCTTCTGCTCAGCGCGCTTCTTCTGGTTTTCTTCGCGACGCTTCTTTTCCTGCTTGAAATTCGGTGGTCTGGCCAACGGGCTCTCCGGATCGGAAATGGAATGGGGAAGGCAGTGTAAGTCGGCTCGCGCCTCAAGTGTGGGTAATTGCATCCCGCACGGCGTCGCGCCTCAATGCACTGCCGCATGTCGCCTGAACGACTGACACGAAATGAATGCCCGCATGTGCTCCACTTGCGCGGCGCTTCGCTGCGGATCTACTGTCAGCTCTTCATTTCATTTCGATACGGAGCATCTCATGAGAGGGTTGTTCGCGTTGCTCAGCGTAGCGGCTGCGTTCATGTTCGCCGCCCTGCCCGTTCAAGCTCAGGATCGCTGGGTCGAAGGGAAACATTACTTCCGCATTCAACCTGCACAACCCACGACAGTTCCTCCAGGCAAGGTCGAGGTCGCCGAGGTGCTTTCGTACGGTTGCCCCGCATGCTTTCGCTTTCTGCCCGTCATGGAGCAGATGAAGAAGCAGCTGCCACCGCAGGCGCAGCTCGTTTATGTGCACGCTTCTTTCAATCCATCCGAGCAATGGCCCATGTTTCAGCGAGCGTTCTACACCGCGCAGCAGTTGAACCTCGTGGACAAGACTCACGACGCGATGTTTCGCGCCGTCTGGGGTCGCAACGGCGAAATGTCCCTGACCGATCCGGCCACGAATCGCCTCAAGTCGTCGCCGCCCACCCTCGAAGATGCGGCGAAGTTTTACGCAAAGACCACGGGTGTCGATCCGAAACTGTTCCTGGATACGTCCAAGTCGTTCGTCGTCGATGCCAACATCCGCCGAGCCGAAGCATTCATGAAGGCCGCGCACGTGGATCAGACACCGACGATCGTCGTGAACGGCAAGTACCGCCTGACCGTGCAGTCCGCCGGCGGCGTGAATGAGATGCTCGAACTCGTGAACTACCTGGTGCAGAAGGAATCGCTGGCGAGCTCCGCTTCGCTGCGGTGAGTCGAGCGGCTACGAGGCCGCAGAGCCCTCCTCGACACAGCGAATCGGCCTTCGAGTCTGAGAGCTTGCTGAATCCTCGGCATCGAACTGGCCGCCTTCTCGAACGAAACAGCCACGCGCGAGAAAATGGATGGTCTGCTCGATAGCACGCCGATCGTTCATGAGAAACGGATGCGAAGCAGACAGCACAATGAAATCTCGCATCCCTTCGAGCTTTGCACTTTCGATCGAGACCTTGCCGTCGTCCTCGCCAGGAATGATCGCGGACAAGATCCAGTTGATCGATCGATCTCCTGCAATGATTCCGACCGGAAACTCCGCGGAGCCCAACGATCTCGCGAGTGAATCAGTAGAGGTGCCAAGCTGCTGGCCTGCAGGCCCGTTCAAGGCCTTGAATACATACCAGTCACCGAGAGCATCGACGACTTCACTACCGTGATTCGGCGGGCCAAGCATCACGACGCGCCCGAAATGATCGACAGCACGAGTCGCTGCCAGTTGCCGGACGATGATGCCTCCAAGACTGTGAGTCACGAAGCTCACGGGCTCACGCGACTCCCCGATGCACTTCGCAATCTGCGGCACCACGTAGTCCGTTGCGAGCTGCTCGATCGTATGGTCCCGCGACGGGTACTCGACATTGCAAACACGATATCCCGCTGCCTCGAGCGAGCGCGCCATCCTGTCCATGGAGCGCGAAGTGCGCGCTAGACCGTGAAGCAACACGACGGTCTGCCGATCCGCACTCGGCTCCGCCGTCTGGACCGCAGAACATCCGCAACACAGGATGCCAACTACCAATAAGAGAGTTGCCAGAAGCGCTCGATCCATCTTGTCCGCGCCGATCCACCTCATGGCTGAAGCATGCACGGCGCTTTCACCTCAGGCAAATCGTTATGCGATCACCGCTCCCTCTCAATTGCTCATTTACTCTCGTCAGCGCATTCGTTGCTCATTACTCCTTTCCCCTTCCTCATCCCTCATTCCTCATCCCTCATTCCTCATCCCTCATTCCTCATTCCTCATCCCTCATTCCTCATTCCTCATCCCTCATTCCTCATTCCTCATTCCTCATTCCTCATTCCTCATTCCTCATTGCTCCCTACTCATTACTCATTGCTCCCTGCTCATTGCTCATTGCTCCCTGCTCATTGCTCATTGCTCCCTGCTCATTACTCATTACTCATTACTCATTGCTCATTGCCCATTACTCATTGCTCACTACTCATTACTAATTCTCTTCAGAACGTTCCCATCAACGTCACCCGAACGGTGCGTGGCTCGACTGGATGAAAGTGAATGTCCGCGACCGGCTCCGTTTCGTTCGCCAGCTGCGACTCGTAGAAATAGGTGATGTCGTTGTCCTTGCTGTCGAACACGTTGTAGACGGCCGCGCTCAGCTTGTAGCGTTTGCTGATGCGATAGCCGGCTTCGAGATTCACGATCGTCGTCGGGTCCGAACGAACGCTGTTGTCCTCGACCAAGGGCGCCGCACCGAAATGGCGGAAGCGTGCGCCGCCGAACCAGCCCCTCGGATGATCGACGGCAATCCCCACGGAGGCCACGCTCTCCACCGCGCCCGGAATGCGATCGCCCGCAGGATCGAAATCGGTGAAGCGCGCATGTGACCAGGCCAGATCAGTATCGACGATCAACCATTCGATCGGATTCCAGATCGCGGCAAGCTCGATGCCGCGACGTTCGCTCGCGCGACTGGCTTCGGTGGTTCCGGCATCGCCTACGAACAGCAATTCGGAATCCAGATCGAGGCCCCAGAAGGACGCCGTGATCTGCATGTTGGGAAGAATGGCCGTCCGCACACCGAGATCTGCGCCTGTGGCTTTGACCAGCGGATCGACCCGATCGACCAGCGTCACCCCATCGCTCGGGTCGACACGAATCGTCGTCCCGCGCGCATCGTTGCTGTGGAAGCCGTTACCGATGTCGAAGAAGAACTCCGTCTTCGCCCACGGACCAAGTACCAGCGCGAACTTCGGACTCACGATCGAATCGCTGGCGCGTCCCGAATTGTCGCGCAGATTGGCATTCACATCGAAGTCGAAGTAGTCGGCTCGCGCACCGAGCGTCGTGCGAATGACATCGGACCACTGGGACTGGACGCTCGCGTACGCGGAGTAACTCGCCTGCCGTACGGAATCCTCGCGCACGGTCGAGATGCGTTCGCGCTCCCGCGTGCGATAGAGCGCTACTTTGCCGATGTCATCGACGCGCGTCTGCAGGCCGGTATGCAACGCCTGCGTACGGCCGAACCATTCGAATGGTGCGAGCCAGGCGAGGTTGGCTCCATAGACACGTCGATCGTCGACCTGCTCGAACTGATCGCCATTCTCCGGATCGGTGAAGTACGTGAAGTCTGATATCAGGTCGAGTCCGTAGTCGACGGCAAAGGCTTGCACGTTCATTCTGCCGCGTCCGGCGGGCAGCGATACGTCGGCAGCCAGACTGTAGCGATGCGATTCACCGCCATCCGTCGGGTTCACCGTCCCGAAACGATCAAGCTCGCCGGATTGCACTGCGCGCAACGGAATTTGATCCGTCGATCGCCAGTCGCCGTCATAGACGGAAGCAGTGACGTTGAGCTTACGGTCCCCCGCGAAATTGCGGCTGTAGCGCAGCAGGCCGTTGCGCTTGCGATAGTTCTCTTCGAGCTGCCAGGGGCCGTCGATATGTGCGTAGTCGATGCCGAACAGAAGCTTGCCGCCCGCAACATCAGGAGAGCCTGCAACGAGAGCACGCGCGTAGTTCCGTTCGCCGCCTTCGAGGACGACGAACGGTTGTTCCAGTTGATCGCGATAACGCAGGTTCACGGTGCCCGCAGCCGAGAAGTTGCCGGTTTCTGCGTAGTAGGTGCCTTTGCGATAGTCGATCGATTGCACCAGTTCCGGGATCACGAAGTTGATATCCGTGTAGCCCTGGCCATGACCGTGGGTCGGCATGTTGACCGGCACACCATCGACCGTCGTCGCCAGATCGGTGCCGTGATCGAGATTGAAGCCGCGCAGAAAGTATTGATTCGCTTTGCCGTCGCCGCTGTGCTGCGTGACGATGAGTCCAGGAACGACCTCGAGCAGCTCGCCGGTGCGCAATACGGGACGCAGCGACAGTTGTTCATCCGTGACGATTCCTTCGCTGGCGGACGTCGGAGTGCCCTGCAAGCGATCGAGCTTGCCGGTCACAGTGACTTCTTCGAGCACAGCTGTCGGCACACCGCCGGCGTGACACACGACATTTGCAAAAGCAGCAAGAACCGCAAGGCTCAGTTTACGTTTCATGTGCACTCTCAAAGCACGAAGAACGCCGGATGATACGCAGCCTCCGGCTGGCTCGCTAAGTATCTTGCGTGAGATCGACTCGTCGATCCGTACCTTTGCTTTGCACGCATGGCAACACGGAGTCATCCTTGTTTGCCTGCATCGCAGCGACACTGAAGCGTTGCATCAACCTTTGCACGAGCTCGCTCTGCAGCGCACCGCTCACCCGCACGGCGTGGAAACAGCCCGATCACTTCTGAGATAGCTGCGAGAGAACTTCCGGAGAGATGGCCGCATTGTAGAAAGAGCAGTGCGACAGTTTGATGACGGAGATGCGGCGCGACGCGGTCGTGACCGCAGCCAACTAGTCAACTGGTCCGCTAGCACGGCGCTGTCTCGGTCAGCCAGGCGACTGGTCCGCTAGTCTGCTAGCCAGAGAAGATAGTTTCTGTTGTGGGCACTTAGTCGGGCTGATTTGTTTTTCTGTTCGGCTAAAGCCGAACCCACAGGCAGAGAGTTGCTCTCTGGCTAGCCAGCTAGCTGACTAGTGGCTAGGTGGCTCGCGAAGCATTCATCTGTGGGTCCGACTTTAGTCGGACTGGTTTGCTTTCTGTTCGGCTGAAGCCGAACCCACAGGCAGAGAGTTGCTCTCTGGCTAGCCAGCTAGCTGACTAGTTGGCTAGGTGGCTCGCGAAGCAGTCACCTGTGGGTCCGACTTTAGTCGGACTGATTTGTTCTCTGTTCG
>JAFAEQ010000001.1 GCA_023423935.1 Pseudomonadota bacterium
ACTCATTGATTGCGGTATTAAGCTCGGCAAGCGAGAAAAACTGGCGATCGCGCAGACGCGCCAGGATCCAGCGCTCGACGATCTGCACGCCGGTCTCGACTTTCGATTTGTCGCGCGGCTTGCGCACGCGTGCCGGCAAGATGGCCACGCCATAGTGTTCGGCGAACTCGGCGTAGGCGCGATTGAGCTCCGGATCGTAGCGATGCGGCTTATCGACACCGCTCTTGAGGTTGTCGGGTACGAACGCGGCCGGCGCTCCGCCGAAAAACTCGAGTGCTCGAACGTGAGCACCGAGCCAATCGGCGAGACCCTGGGTCCAGCTCGCTTCGGCGTAGGTGTAGTTCGAGCAGCCGAGCACAGCGACGAAGATCTGCGCTTCGCGGATCTCCCCGGTGTGTCGATCGATGATCCCGACCGTCTGGCCCGCGTAATCGACGAAGCTCTTGTCGCCCGCACGATGCTCAAAGCGCATCACCGGCTCAACGCTACGCTGCAGCCACTTGCGGTACTGAACACAGAAGGCGGTGTATTGCAGCCCATTGGGATGTTGGGCTTTGTACTCCTGCCACAGCAGCAGGCGCGTCACGCTCGGGCGCGTCAGCTCGCGCTGGATATGCGCGAAGTCCGGCAGCGGGATCTCGATGACGCGCGGCTGCGGGGCGTACAACAACGCTTCGAGCCGCTCATCGTCGAGCTCATCGGGCAAGGGCCAGCTCAACTGCGCTTGTGCGGCGCGACGCAAGCACTCCTGAATCGTCGAAAGCGCATGGCCCAGGCTGGCGGCGATCTGCCGAGGGCTCAGCCCCGAGAACTTAAGCCGCAAAATCTCGCGAATCTTCCGCATGGACAACCTCTCTTGCGCCACCCCGATCCCCTTCGCCTAGGCAAAAGGGAGCGACGATAGCGTTGGTTGTCCCGCCTCACTCGACGTTCGTCAGGTCACCCCTGCGAGGCGACCGGCATCACGTGAAATGACCGACCGGCATGGCGTGAAATACGCAGGCAACCGCAACGCACCGCACCCGGAGAATCCGCCTGCACGCCTTCGACGTCAGCGCGTCGAGAACGCGGACTTCAGTGAAGACAAAGCGAGTGAAGAGACTCGCGACACGCCGAGTGTCGAGAACGAATCGGAATTACGCCTAGGAGGAGACATCGGTTCCGATCGGGTCATCGGACCCGATGAAGCGGGCTTAGGCGGCAGCCTCGATCAAGCGGAAGAAGCGCAGTTGGGCATCACGGATGAAGAGCTCGCCGAGATGGCGCGGCGTCGAGGCGCGCGAGAAGATTGAAGAGGAGCGGGGTGCCGGGTTTAGGTATTCAGGTTACGACCTCATAACCTGAATACCTAAACCCGGCACCGAAGATCGGCACCGAAGATCATCTCACCGCGGCGTTGGATCGATGTAGCGATCGAGGAATTCGTACACGCGTTTCCAGTAGTCGACGATGTGCTGGGATCGCTGCAGTGCATGTCCCTCTTGGGCATACTCGAGCATCACCACATCCTTCTTCAACCGTTTGAGGCTATTGAACACCGCGCCACTGTCCGCGGAGATCGCGTCCTTGTCACCTCGCTGGATCAGCAGTGGCGTTGTCACTCGATCGAAGAAGAAGAATGGTGAATTCTCCATGTATCGTATTGGCTGCTGCCAAGGCGTGCCGCCCATTCGCGACTGGCCGTGCTCGTAGTAGTTGGTCCAGTCCATGTCTGTAGATGGATAAGCAGCAAAGAAATTGCTGGGCGCAGAATTGGTCGCAATAGCGGCCTTGAAACGCGTGGTTTGCACCAAGAGTGCCAGCGTGCCATAGCCACCGAAGCTCTGTCCGGTCACAGCCAGCTTCTCGGGATCGGCGATGCCCAACTCGATCACCTTGTCCACTGCAGGAAGCACCGCCGAGGAATAATCTTTCAACGGAGTGAAGTCGTGCAGCGGAATGTCCGGCTGCAGCACCGCGTAGCCATGCGCGCCGAAGAGTTGGGCATTCATCTGAGACCCAACAGATTCCATCCCAAATCGATTGATGCTCTGCGAAGGTTGGATGCCTCCGTAAATCTGCACGAGGAGCGGATAGCGCTTACCTGGCTCATAGTGCGGCGGCAGGAGCAAGGCTCCCTTGATCCGCTCGCCACGTGCGCTGGTCCATTCAATGAGCCGTGGACGACCCATCGCCTTGCCGACCAATCGCGGATGGAATTGCGTCAGCTGACGAGTCTCGCCCGTAACCACATCGAGCGTCCAAAGATCTGGCGGTCGCGTTGCGTCCTCGCGTTCGTACACCAATCGGCCGGCACGGCCCGGGACAACTGCCATCGCGCTACGGACGCTAGCCTCCCACTCTGCGATCGGCACGAGCCGCTCGGTACGCCGCTCGAAGCGGTGAAATCCCTCCTTGGAACTCTCTTGATCGTACATTACGACGACAAGCGAACCATCGTTATCCGGGGACCATATCTGCCGATTTGCCTGCAGCACGAGGCTGCGCACCGGGCGGCCCTCCACATCGATCAGTTTGCGCGCGCGCCGGCCATCGCTCGAGAACTCGATGAGCTTCCCTGTCGGAACTCTTCCAAAGGTAGATCCCGCCGTCGCATTGTCGACCAGATAGAAGCTGCGGCCGTCAGCACTCCACGCAGGCGCTTGCTCAGGAAAGTGCATCCGTTGCTGCCCGAGAGGAGCGGAGGCTTCGACACGCACTCCGTCCAACGTCGTGACGTACACGTGCGCGTTGCCATGATGCTCAGACCAACTGACGTAGGCGATCCGGTCGCTTATCGGTGACCAGCTAAAGAAAGAGTAGGTATTCGTGATCGCGACGTTCGCATCGAGTGTGCGCGCGCCGCCACCATCGAGAGGGTATAGGCGCAGCGCGTATTGCATTAGGCCGTGGCTGTCTAAGCCCAACGTATCGAGCGCAGCTACCCACTTGCCATTCGGTGAAAGACTGTATTGATACGCGTTGATGCGCTTGGCCACATGCACAACGCTGCTGGTCTCGACATTCACAGTCACCAGATCAGCTAGACGGAGATGTTGGTACAGATCTGGAAGTCTCAGTCCTGTGTTTGCCGGGGTACTGCCTTGCGAGGCACCTTGCCCCTCCTCTGCAGCTGTGCGGTCCGCGAGGGTGCTGTGGACCGTCACCTCGACCGCATTCTCATCGCGCTTTGAAGGCATGCTTTCCGCCGCCTGCCACCGCCGGTAACCATCATGCAACAGGTCAAGATCGCGCCTTGTCATGCCCTCCGGCACAGCCTTGTACAGAATCGACTTGCCGTCAGGACTCCAGACCGGATTCTCGTAGGGCAGCGAAACGCGCACGACTGGGCCATCCAGCAACCGCGCCTTCTCCTTGCTCCGCTCCCATAGCCACACTCTCGGCTCGCCAGTGCGGTCTGAGTAAAATGCATAGAGCCGCCCGTCGGGTGACCAACTGCCGCCCCAAGAAATACCGGGTCCCGGCGCCAGGCGCGTCAATTTCCCAGTGCGCATGTCCAGTACGTGCGCACGATAGATTGATGCCCCACCCATCGGATAGCCTGTCGCGGTGTACCGCTGGGTAGGGAAGTCAAACTCCAAAGTCTCGGTACTGCTCGCTACATCCAGCATCGCGAGCTCGCCGTCGGGAGAGAACCTCGGCCCGCCGAAGTATCCCAACGTGATTGTCTCGACCAAATCCTCCGGTCGTAGGGTGTTCGTACTCGTTGCGAATGACGCTCCTGCTCCCAAGAGCAAAACGGCTAAGCAATGAACACGCATGAAATTCCAAACCCTTGAGAAGGATCGCTGATCGCCGAGCAGGTGCGGAGAGCTGCGACCACCGCAACCCTGAACGACCGCGTGATCCTCGATCACCATGCGACGGTCAACTGCAGCGCGATGAAGCGCCCCAGCGCTGAAGCATTCACGCCGTCGTAGTGAATTCCAAGAAGACTTCCGATGAAGGGTGGATCGCGATCGAACACGTTCACGCCAGACAGGGAAACGGCCGTCCTTTCTGGTGCGCCGCCAATCAACTGTCCAATCTCGTACTGGAGCGTCAAGTCGACGGTCGTCCAAGAGGACACGTGCTCACGCTGTGAAGAACCGGCCAACGGGCTCGTGCGCTTGTCGCGATAGTCATCCGTGTAATTGATGAATGCGGCCGTCGTGAGCGGTCCGCGGCTCAGGCTAAGACTGCCTCGTACCTTCAAGTCGACCGGAAGCCAGACATTGTTCATCTGCTCTGTCGACTGCACACCTTCGATGAACTGCTCCGAGTTTCTCAACAGTCTCGTCCCGTTCATCTGTAGACCCCAGTTTCCGAGCAACGAGGACCATGTGTATCGAAAGGAGACGTCCACGCCCGAGACGCGCATGGAGGAAACATTCGTGAGCCGGGAATCCACGATGGCATCGATATCCTGCGCTGCAGGCATCGGGCACAACGCGTAGTCAGCGTAATAGCAAGTCGCCGGGTACTGATTCAGGTACGCGTCTATCGTTTCTGCAGGTGGATCGCGAGTGATGAGACGTTCGTAGATGGGATCGAGCAGCACACTGAACAGGTCGTACGCAGTTTCGAGTGGATTACGGACTCGATCCGTATAGTCGATGTCGAAATACGTCATGGATAGCTCCGCTCCAAGCGCCTGAATATCGAAGCCGGCCGTCCAGTTCTTCGATTCTTCCGGATCGAGTTTCTCGCGACTACCGATCAGGTAAAGAACGTCCGCTGTCCCGGATCGATCCGCGAAAGCCTCTCGGTATACGGTGGGGTATACATCCGCAGGATTGAGCTGTGTGAGCAGGGGTGCCTTGAATGACGTGCCCCACGTGCCTCTGATGTTCAACGCATCTACAGGTCTCCAGGCCAAGCCTAGTTTCGGGTTAGAGCTCGAACCGAAGTCACTGTAATCTTCTAAACGCCCCGCGATCGTTAGCTCAAGTTGCTCGATGCCCGTACGGCGATTCGTGGCGCCGACGAGAGGCACGTTCACCTCCGCATACGCCGCGGCAATTTCGCGATCGAGTCGCATCGGTGTCGAATCATTGATGCGCGCCAGGTGTTCGTATCGGAATTGCCCGCCTAAGGCTAACCGGATGTCGCCACCGGGAATGTGCACCAGCGAGCCGTCAGCAGCTAGCTCGACTAACCACATCCGTGACTTCTCAGCCATGGACGAGATACTGGCCCCGCCGCTCCGTAGCCGATCGGACTCACTCTGTCCGAACTGCCCGGTGAGGCGCACCTGCCAATCCTTCGCGATATCCGCTGTTAAGCCGAGCGTTCCACTGTACTGTTCCACCTCCGTGGTGTAGTCGTACTTCGGGCCGAAGTACGCCATGCTGTACGCACTTTCGCGCTTTCCAAAGCTTAGATCCGAGATGAGCTCGATGCCGTCCGTGAGCTGCTGAGAGATCATCGCCAGCGCGCTATGCCGCGTCATCGCGGGAATGACCTTTAGACTATCCAGATAGACAGCGGGTCGCAGGAAGTCTCGCTCCGTGGCCTCGAGATCGGTGCGACGCAGGTAGTCATAGCTGAGCATCAGTTGTCCGCTCTCCCATGAGCGACCCAGCATCTGCCCAGCCTGAAGCTCGTCGTGATCGCCGTCAGTCACCGAGCCGTAGCGCAGCCGTGTCTCGGCGCCCTCGAAGTCCTTCCGAGTCACGAAGTTGACGACTCCGCCCACTGCGTCTGAACCATAGGTCGCGGAAGCGCCGTCTGTCAGTATCTCGATTCGCTCCACGGCGCCTAGAGGGATCAAAGAAACGTCCACGAATGACGCGTCCCCAGCGGCAGGCAAGCGCCGGCCGTTCAATAGAACCAAGGTCGCGTCGCTGCCAAGGCCCCGCAGATTCACGCCGGCGCCATTGTAGGTGAAGCTACCCTGTTCTCCGTTGAGATCCCCGGCCATCATGTCGGTGACGCTGTTGAAGTTCTGCGATAGCCCTTGGATGAACTGCTGCGTCGTCGCATGCCCACTCGCCTCGATATCTTTTCGATCGAATGTAAGCACCGGCGAGGAGAAGTTGTGCGCGCCACGGATGTGTGAGCCCGTGACGATGACTTCTTCGAGCTGAATTCGCGCTGGATCCTGCTTCGAGTCGTCCGCCCCCACGCTCGCCGCGGCCTGTCCACCCACTGTCCCAGCTTGCGCGACCCTCATCGATCTGCGGTCTTGCTCGCGCACATCGCTGATACGGCGCATGCGTGTGGACGTCGCGGTCATGAGACGCGAGACGGTGATGGTGTCTTGAGCGGGCTGCTGAACCGTCAGCTTCTTATCGGACGTCAGTAAGCGAATGGCCTCTTGAACAGTCAGGTCGCCATTAAGCGCTGGCGCGTAGAGACCGTCGACGGTGTCTGAGTCGAAGAGAATGTTGACGTTCGCTTGCTGGCTGATCGCACGCAGCGATTGCTGCAACGGCTGTGCAGGCAGCTCGAACTTGAACGTTTGAGCATGTGTTGCCGTGGCGAGCAGCATCGCCACAGTGGCAGACAATGAGGCAATCGAGCGTCGACGATTCACGCGGACCATTGTTCTTCTCTCCCCTGCGCATCAAGTGTGCGTTTGTAAGGAGTAGACGTAACGGTCGCGCGATACCTCTATTCGGGGCTATCCAGTTTCTGATCCAAGCAGTGAAGACGACAAGCAGATCGGCGACATGCACCGAATGAACTGGCGAGGCGCCTACCGGTGGATCAAGATCTCCGGGAGCTCTTGTCGAGAATGTAAGAACTCTCACGCCCGCGCTCAGCCAATCACTAACCCTGCGGACGCAAGTGAATCTCTTTGCCGCGCACGTCAGCCTCCAAGCCATACATGCCCGCGACTGCGCGAGCGAAGCCTTCTGCGTCGCCTGCCTTGTAGTTGCCGCTGATGCGGATGCCGCCGATCTCGGCGTCGTCGATGACGATGACGGATTCGCCGTAGCGGTTCATCTCGGCCGCAGCCTCTGCAAGCGAGGTGCGATCGAGGATCACTTCGCCGCGTCGCCACGCCGTGACCACCTCGAGCGGTGGCGTATCGAGCATCTCTGTCCGCTTCGCTGTAACGGTGAAGCGCTCGCCGGGCGTAAGCGTGACGATCGGTGCCGGCTCCGCTGCGGGCATGGCATGCACAGACGCTGAGCCTGCCTCCCTATCGGCGCGTGATGACACTGTCGTGATCGCGACCTTGCCTTCAAGCAAAGTCACTGCGGTCGTGTCGGGCGCCTGACGAACAAGGAACACAGTACCCAACGCCTTCACTTCGTGATCACCGGCCACCACAACGAATGGTCGCTGTTCATCGTGAGCCACCTCGAAGATCGCTTCGCCTTCGACGAGTTGCACACGGCGGATATCATCGCGGTAGTGCACATGAACGCGCGTGCTCGAGTTCAGCGTCACATGGCTGCCGTCTTTGAGATCGACGGTGCGCTGCTCGCCGATCGCGGTCACATACGTTGGATCGCGAAGTACACCGTACGTCGTCAGCAAGCCGATGGCGCATGTCACGAGTACTGCGGCGGCAATCGCGAGCGGTCGAGCACGAGGCTTGCGTTGCAATGGACTTACGCGTGGATAGCGTCCGGCCTGAGTTGTACCGACTGCATCCCAGATCTCGGTCATACGCTCGAACACCTTAGCGTTCTGCGGATCCGACTCGAGCCAGCGTCGAAAGCCCGCCTCCGCCGCCGCTGAGCGCTGCGGACCATGGAGTCGCGCGATCCACGCCGCCGCTTCGGCGCGCGCTTCGGGCGAAAACTCTTGAGTGGTATCAGACAGCGACGTCATCATGACTGGGCCATCCATTCAAATAGGAAGAGCGATGCCTTCGCGATGTGCTTCTCAACGGTGCTGACGCTGAGCTCGAGCTGACGTGCGATCTGTGCGTAGCTGTAGCCCTCGAGGCGATGCATCAAGAACACCTCACGCACGCGCGGACTCAATGCTTCGATGCCCGCATGCAGATGCCGCAGACGCTCCTGCGCCATGAGGATTTCTTCGGGTACAGGATGCGGATCGAGCAGATCGAGCGACTCGATACCGCCCTGCACGACAGGCGCAACCGCCGCCTTGCGCCGCGCATCGATCATCAGGTTGAGCGCCGTGCGAGCAAGAAATGCCTCGGGCTTCGCCACCTCGTGCTCACGACAATAAGTCTGCAGGCGCACGAACGCCTCTTGGATCAGATCGTCCGATTCGTCACCCGAACGCCCGCGACTGCGCAGCAACCTGCGCAACCGCCCCATGATCAACGACGCCTCGTGCATAACCTCAACTTCAACCCGTCACCGGACAATACCCGCACCCTCGCCTAACGATGTAGACGTATCCAGGAGAAGAAACCTCCATCGTGCGGGACCTGGTTATGGATTCTGCGCCGCTCGGTCGCGCCAGGTCTGAGTCCGTCTGGGCAAGATCCGGGCGGCCCACCCGGTTAGATCCATACATATATATGAGTGTCCCCGGGCTCGACTGATCAGTTGGGTGAGCGTCCTGACGGTGGTGCCAGCCGACCCGGTGACCGCACGCCCCGCTCTTCGCGTGCGTGTCCAAACTGTCCAAACTGTCGAGCGACCAGACATCGCCCCGGCCTCGCAGTGGCCGACCCTAGGGGCGATACATTCACTGGGTGTCCTTTGCGGGGTCTTTGCGGGGTGCGTGGCCACGCCGAAAAGTACCCCGGAAAATAGCGGTCTTGGCGCTAAAACAACCTTGTAAAAAGACGGATCTTCCGCTAAAAGACAAGGTAGTCTTGGCTGCGGGGCATCCATGTTCTTAAATCGATTTGAAATCAATGACTTAATCGCCTGGGCAAAACGCGCTCATCGTAAGCCACTGGTCGTGCGCGGTGCCCGGCAGGTCGGGAAATCAACGCTCGTGCGACGACTCGCCGAGCGCGTCCCACTGAACCTCGTGGAGCTGAATTTCGAGCGCAATCCCGAGCTCAAGGACGCGTTCACGTCGCGCAATCCGGCGCAGATCCTTCAGAACCTGCAGCTACTCACTAGCCAAACTCCACGCGCGGGCGAATCGCTGCTATTCCTCGACGAAATCCAGGCGGCGCCGGACGTACTCACGACGCTGCGCTACTTCTATGAAGAAATGCCCGATCTGCACGTCATCGCCGCGGGATCTCTCCTCGAGTTCACGCTGGCCGATGCGCGTTTCCCCATGCCCGTGGGCCGCGTCGACTACATGCATCTCGGCCCCATGCAATTCGAAGACTTCCTCGACGCTATTGGGCAAGCGCCGCTCGCATCATGGCTACGCGAAGTGTCACTACAGAAGCTTCGCGACGAACCACTCTCGACTGCGCTTCACGACAAGCTCGTGGAGTTGTTGCGGCAGTACTGGATCATCGGCGGCATGCCCGAAGCGATTGCTGTGTTCGCTCGCGATCAAGACGTTCGCGAAGCGGCGCGCGTTCATCACAGCATCGTCGCAACGTACCGCGATGATTTCGGCCGCTACAGTCACGGATCATTGAAAGACCGCGTGCAGCTCGTGTTCGATCGCCTGCCGACGATGATCGGGCGCAAATTCAAATATGCGCGAGTTAGCCAAGAACATCGCTCTACTGATCTCGCCGCCGCGCTCCAGCAGCTCTGCATGGCGCGCGTCGCTCACAAAGTGCTGCATACGTCCGCCAACGGCGTACCGCTCGGAGCCGAAGCCGACGAACGCAATTTCAAAGTTCTCTATCTCGACGTCGGGCTCATGTGCACCGCCCTGCACTTAGGGCTCCTGGACCTTCGCCGCGAACCGCTCACGCTCGTCAACGACGGAGCGATCGCCGAACAATTCATCGGCCAACACTTGCTCTACCGCGGCGAACCCTACGAAGCACCCTCGCTCCACTACTGGAATCGAGAAGCGAAGAGTTCGTCCGCAGAGATCGACTATCTAATCGACTTCGGTCAGCAGGTCGTGCCGGTGGAAGTTAAAAGCGGACGCACCGGCACACTCAAATCGCTGCACTACTTCCTGAAAGAAAAGCAGCGCACGTTCGGGCTGCGTTTCAACGGCGACACACCCAGCCTGTTGAGCACCTCCACCCGCCTGCCCGACCAAACAGAGATTCAGTACGAGCTGCTATCGCTGCCGCTCTACATGATTGGGCAGACGAAGCGGCTGCTAGGAGAGTACTTCGCAACGCGTTGACTGTGCCGGACTTGAGTTATTCACCTTTGGCCTCTCCAGGTAACAGGTGCAACAACTCGTCTTCGGAGATCAACAAGTAAATGTCCGACACCCCGCTGCCAGAGGTCGACAACTCAAGTCCGGCGCCGTGGCCCATACATGTATGTGTATGTCCCCGGCTCGACCGTTGAGAGGGGTGAGTGTCGGAGCGCAGCGGGCGGATGGGTGTCGAGACTCCGTTCGGGAGAAGAAACCTCCATCGTGCGGGACCTGGTTATTGGATTCTGCGCCGCTCGGTCGCGCCAGGTCTGAGTGCGGATGGGCAAGATCCGGGCGGACGGCCCACCCGGTTAGATCCACAAACATATATATGAGTGTGCCCGGATCGACTGTTTAGTTGGAATGACGGTGCCGGACTTGAGCTATTTGACCTCTGAGCGCTTCCCACCCGGGCCCACTAGCTCGTCCCCAAAAAATCAACGGGTCGAGTCCGGGACGGAAAGGGGCAAACAACTCAAGTTCGGCACCGTAGGGGAGCGGCGAGCCGTCTTACATTCCTTCAATCACCGGCTTCCGCGGCACTTCCTTTGCCTCCCATTCTAGACGCGGTGGACGGGGCTTCTTCTTATCTCCTTCATGCAGCTCGCGGAGTTTCCGCCAGCGCTCATACTGATCCACCTTTGCCACGTCGTCCTGTTCGCGCCCGTTCAACCAGAAATCGAACCAGTCGACCGCCTGCTCTAGCGACGCATACTGCTGCTTCGGCAAGATAACACCGTGCGACCCACGCTCTTCTAGCTCCGGAATTGCATAGAGCTCAACTGGTTTTTGTAGATGACGCAGTAATGCATAGATCTCCCATTGACTCGCAATCGCACCGAAGCTGGTCATTGCTTCGAGCAGCACGGGCCCATAGATATGCTCGATCTGGAAGTTCGGCGCGCGCTCGAGCCAGTTCTTGAGTCCCGCCCCAAATGGTCGGCTAGCATAGAGATCGTCTGCTTCGGGTGCGATCAGTGGCAACGATATGTACTGCTCGTAGGTGTACTTGACGTTGTCCGAAACTAGGCTCGCCGCGAACGGATGATCAGAGTTAGCCGCGGTGTAAAGCGCATATGCGCCGGTACGGCTGAAGCCCACCAAACCCACGCGACTGGGATCAATCAGTCCGCGGCGATCGAGTTCTACTATCGCGCCTTCAACGGCCGTTTGCACTCCTTGATACTCCGTCGCAGTGGAGTGCTCAAGAATCCGGCCGTCAGTCTGATGGAACCCGGCCAGCATTGCGATGCCCCGGCCAGCCAGTGGCTGCCCAATGGAGAGCGGCGTGCCTCCCCATTCGTAACCGCGCAGAGAAAACTCAGCGACGGTTCTATCTCCCGGATCACATGCGACCACAAGCGGATAGCGCTCGCCCTTGCGATAGTCAACGGGAAGATAGAGACGCCCACGCCAAGTTCTTCGCGCTTCATCCACCCATTCCACCAACTCCACGCGCCCGAGCCGCAACTGCTGTTGTTGCGGATCAATGTCCAGTATCTCTCTGCGCTCCTGCATCCGTTGATCGACCGCGACCAGCACTGGCGACCGATTCAGATCTTGATCCACTGCGAAGGTGATGCGTGACTTCGTTGTTCTTGCGGTCGGTGGTCCAGACTCGTCGAGGATCCTTTCCCATGCGACCCCGTTCCACCGTGTCTGTCCGCCAGAGCCGTCTGCGTTCTCTAGTCGCACAGTGACGGCATCATCCCATGTCAACACGGCCGGGAGAATGAAAGCCTTGGTCGATAGAGGCAGAAGGTGCACCGTTCCATCGAGATTCACCTCTGCTACGGCGCCGCCCTCCAGGCCTGTTTCGTGAGCCACGGTAACCGGCGGAAAGGCAGGCGCTACGATCACGCGTGTCGAATCAGGGGACCACGCAACGCTCGAAAAAGCTAGGGGCGCATCCCAAAGCGGCCGAACCTCGCCTGTTTGCAAGTTCGCAAGCCAGAGCTGGCCGATGACATCTGGTCGGCCCTGCACCTGCCGCTGGCTGACGATGCGATGACGCAGCACTCTGTGTGTGTAGCGGAGCCACGCCTCAGGCACCGTTTCGTTAGCTATTGAACCTGCGATCACCGCCCACCGACCGTCGGGGGATATCCAAGGATCCAAGGCACGGCTAGCGAGGTGCCGCGGAATCTGCAATGCACGATCGACACGACGTCCACTCTCCAACGCGGCGACTAGCAGCTCATCATTCACGTTTGGATCGTGCTCAGAAGCAGCAATGCCGCGATACAGGGACATCACACTCTGATCGGCGCTCAGCGTAAACCCTCGCTCGATCATCTGCTCGAACACTTCTATAGACTTCTCCTCATCGGCTCGCGCGCTGTACACGACCGTCGTCGCGTCCTTGGATGCGCTGAACGAGGTTATGCGGCCACGCGAACTGACGAGCGTTTCAGTTTCACCGGTACGTATGTTCAGCGCCACGATACGATGAGGCGCGTTCTTGCCGTTGAGGGCCAGTACCACCCGTTCATTATCATCCAGCCATTTCGTGCGCCCAGAGAAGAAGAACGTATCCGCCGCGTGCTCTTCGCTGAAGAAACTCGCCACAATGCGTCCTCGTTGCGCAGCGTCGAGTGAAGTCGCACTCCCAGCGAAAACGTCCATTCGATTCGCGTTCCGCGCGAGGTCGCCTCGATAGAGTAGGACGACGAAACGCGATCCATCTGGTGAAATGATTGGGCCACTATGCAGGCGTCTGACTTCGATAGTGTCGATCACTGATACTCGCGCGACCTCGCGGTTATCCGCAAAGATACTGCTTCCGCACAAGCCCAGTACACCCACCAAGAGCAGCGCTCTATATCGTCCAAACATCGCAGGCCGCCAATCACCAAGTTGTAGTGATCTGCGCGCTCACGAATCGTCCAAGAGGACTTGCGTTCACGCCATCGTAGTTGAAGCCCTCCCGATTCGAGACGAACGGCGGAGCACGATCGAAAATGTTGGTTACACTCAAGGTCAACGTGGTGTTCGTTGGCCCCAACGCAGCCAAGATCCCGCCAAGATCATAGCGAATAGTCGAATCTACAGTCGTCCAAGATCCAACAGACGGTCGCTGATTAGGCCCTGCGCTGATGGATGCACGACGATCGCGGTAGTCGTCTGAGTAGTTGACCATCGCGGCAAAGGAAAGAGGACCGCGCGTGAAGCCAATCGTGTTTCTGAGGCGCAAGTCCACCGGGCGCCAAACATCGTTCATGATGCTCACTTCGGGCGCACCTGGCGAGTTCAGCTGGTTATTGTCCATCAAACGGGTGCCAGCGAGTTCGAACATCCAACTCCCGCCCACGCCGCCAGACTGATAGCGGATGGAGAAATCGACACCAGACGTGCGCACCTCGGCGATGTTGGTCAGTCGCGAATCTACGATGACGCTGATCTGATCGCGCAAGCTATCGCAGCTAGTAAGGCCGAACTGGGCGTCGAAGCAAAAGGCATTCGGCGCTTCGAGGAATGCCGCGACTTCTGCCTGACTTGGATTCCGTGTCACAAAGGGGGCAGATTCAGGGCTTAGGAGTGCGGCAAAGGTGCTGCGCCCTACGAATGGACTCTGGATACGGTCCTCGTACCTGATGTCGAAGTACGTAGCTGATGCTTTAAGGCCTTGCAGCTGGATTGGCTCGATATCGAGGCCGAACGTAAAGTTCGTCGACTCCTCTGGTCCAAGCCGCACACCAGTTCCAGTCACTTGCATACCAGTGACTGCGCCTGTCTGATCTGCAAATCCATTCTCGAACACTGTCGTGAAATGTCGGCCTGGGGCCATCTGTACGAAAAGCGGTGCTTTGAACGATGTTCCCCAAGTACTGCGAATGTTCAAACCGTTGATAGGCATCCAAGCTGCGCCCATCTTGGGGTTGAATGTCGACCCGAAATCGCTGTAATCCTCATATCGGCCCGCTATGGAGAGCTCCAGACGCTCGAGACCTTGGCGACGATTGCGAGCACCAACCAATGGCGCGACCAGTTCTCCATATGCAGCAGTGATGTCACGGCTCATGCTGAAACCGTTCCATTCCTCAAATTCTTCAGAACGAAAGTGAGCCCCTAGCGCCAGTCGCATTTGTCCACCCGGAATCATCCCGAGTGCGCCATCGCCCACCAGGTCCACGGCTGAAATATCCGTTGCGTTCCCGTATCGAGTCGTCATGGCCACTGCCTTGTCCTCGACGGTCAAATCACTTTCGCTATGATCGCGCAGCGCAGAGAGCCGGACTTGCCAATGAGGCGTCACATCCAGCTGGAGCGCCACAGAGCCGCCATACTGTTCCGCCGCAGAAATGGACTCGACCTCGCGGCTGAAGTCGTGAAAGTCCGATCGACTCTCGCGATTTCTGTAGAGGACCTCACTGGAAATCTCAAACGCATCGTTCACTCTTTGTGAAAGACTGACCAGCGCGCCGTGACGTTCCTGACCGGGAATAATGATGTGATCCGCGTACCCCCCCATTTCGGGCTTTATGAAATCGCGATCCGTCGCATGGAGGGCGGTATCGCGGTGGTACTCATAACTCAATAGGGCGCGCCCAGACCCCCAATTGCCCCCTAGCATCTGTGCGATTTGACGTTCGTCGCGACTTCCTTCGCTCACTGCACCATAGCGCAGGCGTGTCTCGGCACCCTGGAAGTCTTTGCGCAAGATCAGATTGACCACCCCTGCAACAGCATCAGAACCATAGATCGCAGACGCCCCGTCAGTGAGCACCTCTATACGCTCAATCGCGTTTAGTGGTATCAAGGAGACATCGACGAACGAACCATCACCGGCTGCCGCCAGTCTTCGGCCATCAAGCAGCACGAGTGTTGCGTCGCTCCCCAGACCACGAAGGTTGATCGCTGATCCGTCATATGCGATTTGCGCACCAGGACCTCCGTTCTTTTGACCGACGGTAGTGTCCGAAACGCTGCCGAGGTTCTGCGGCAAACTTCGGATGAACTGCTGCGTCGTCGAGTACCCACTCGCCTCGATGTCTTCGCGAGTGAAGGTGATCACGGGCGATGAAAGGTTTTGAGCACCGCGGATGTGGCTACCTGTGACCAGAACTTCTTCCAGCTCAATACGCTGCGCTACATCGGCCGAAGTTGCAGCTGCCGAGTCTGATCGCCCCTCATCCACCTCCGCCAACCGCGTCCGTGCCAGTTCGCCTGCCGTCGTCATGCTGATCGTCTGCATCCCCGCCGCCTTCGGCGCAATCATCAGTGTCTTCTCACCCGTCCACTTGTAACCAAGGTCCGTGTCACGCAGCAGTCGATCGAGCGCTTCATTGAGTCGCAATGTTCCCGTAATGCTCGGCGCGCTGAGTTGCGTGAGCGAGCCGGAGGAGATCACGAGTTGTACGGAGGCTTGTCGCGCGAGTTCGAGAAGCGAGTCTTCGAGGGACTGTGCTGGGATGTTCAGTTCTATCGGCGCACGGGAGCCCGATGACTGCGCGTATGAAGGGGCGGCAGCGATTGCCGCTACGCTGCAGAGGATTGCCGATACTGTCTGTCTAACGAGCGTGTTCATAGCGTCCCCATTCTTTGTTGTTGGGCTGCAGTGGACGCCTTGCGTCCCGTGCATTGCCAATGCACTCAGCAGTGCATTGAGCTAACCCATAAGACGCCGAACCCCGAGAAAGCGGTAATCACAACATGCGTTACCGCGGTCCCTGCTTGCTCGACACTCGCAGCGACTTCGATTCCGACTCGATGCGAATCGGGAACACTTCAGGCAACGCGTCGATCCACTCGTCGACATCATTTGTATTGACGGCGCCCGTGAAACGCAGTTGATCATCCAGATCCGTCGCGACTTCGATCTTCAGGTCGCTGTAACGCGACACGTCTCGCAGCACGTCGCGCAACGGCTCCTGTCGATACACGAGCCAACCGTCGCGCCAGCGTGTCGGCTGTTCCGGATCGACGCGCGTGAGCGCCAAGGTCTCGAACTTCTCCGCGTTGTGCGTGGTGAACGTGACCTGCTCGCCTTTTGCGAGGCGAGTGGTCGCGGGCCGCGCGGAGCTCGACCCCTCGTTAACCTGAATCGCTTCCGATTCGGCAACTGCGACGACGCCTTCCGTGACCGCGACGATGACTCGATCGCCAGTGGTTCGCACGTTGAACGCAGTACCGACGGCGGTGATCACACCGTCCAAGGCGTGGACGCGGAACGGTCGGTCTGGATCCTTCTTGACGCTGAAAAACGCTTCGCCGCCGTGCAGCCGCAAGTTGCGTGAATCACTCGTGAAGTCCACAGACAAGCGCGTCTGAGCGCCGAGCATAACGCGCGACCCGTCGGCGAGAATGAGATCTCTGTGCTCGCCCGTGCGCGTGACGAACTCACCGGATGAAGGACGCGCGAAGGGTTGGTAAGTATCGATCGCCCACCAGCTCACGCCCACTGTCGCGAGCAAGCTTGCAGCGACGGCCAGCCACCGTGCATGAGACTTGCGAGAGGTACCGCTGGCATCAATCCGCATGTCGTTGCGGCGCCGCCATTCTGCAACCGAAACCGAGCCGTCGTAGTCATCGGCGCTCTCGGCGGTCTCCTCCGCGAACGTACCGGGTTGCAACTCGTCCGGCGCCTGGTGCCATGCCTGCTCAACGGCTTCGAATGCGCGACGATTCGCATCATCTGCTTTCAACCATTGCAGCCAGTTCTGCAGCAGCAGCGGCGATGGATCCTCGACGTCATGAATGCGCACGAACCATTCGGTCGCTTTGCGCCGTTGTTCGGCTGAATACGCTGGCGTGTTCACTTGCCGGCTCCTCCGTTGCCATCTGCCTCATCGAGCCGCGTGCGCAGATGCTCGACGGCGCGTGCGACATACAGTCGAATCATTCGTTCAGTCAGACCCATGCGAGCCGCGATCTCCTGACAGTTCAGTCCGTCGAGCCGATGCATGAGAAACGCCTGCCGACATTTCTGCGGAAGTTCTGCGATTGCCCGGCGAAGAATGGCGACGGACTGCGCACCGGACACTTGCCGCTCCGGCGACAAATCGAACACGCCGAACTCGCCGTCCGCCATCGATCGAGTCGGTGGACGGCGACCGCGTGCACGCAACCGATCGAGCGCGAGATTCGCCGCTGTCTTGAACAAGAAGGCTCGCAGGTAGCCGATCGCCTCGGGTTGATCGAGGCGCAACAGGCGAACATACGCCTCCTGCGCGACCTCCTTGGCCTCTTGCTCGGAGCCCAACTTTGCCGCGACAAAGCGCAGCAACGCTGCATTGTGATCGCGAAATAGCTGATCGATGCGGATCGGACCCGCACCGCCTTCGCTCTCGCGCGCCTCACCGCCGGCGAGGTCGCTCGTCGATTCGCTCAACCCACACGACTCCGGAACTTCGCCACTATCTGCACCGCAGTGTGGCTCTACGGGGGCGTGAAGACTGACAGAAGTCGATGTCGGGTTTCCAGGCATGCGTCATCGCGCGGCAAGGGCTTGTCGCACTAAGACGCCGAAGGGTGGGAAAACGGAAATGGGAGAGTGGAATATATCTCGCCCCGCTCGGAAGCGAGCTGCGAACGGAGGCGCACTCGATCAGCGAGAATGACTAGCAGCGCGGTTCAGGCGGAAAGCACTGACGGGCAACGAGCAAGCGCCTGCGCGAGACAATTTCGGATCGTGCATCCGACACCACCGCGATCGCGATCGTTGCTTCTATTGAACTAGGCGCATAAGGGGAAAGAAACTGAATTCGGAAGCGCGGGCTGGCGCCACCATGCCTCAGCGCACCTTCGCAGCTCTTGCGCCAAGGGGACCGCACTCTGTACGAGTACGGCCGTTGTCGCAGCAAGTCGCTAGCCGCCCTCAGCAGATGGGTCACCCAACCACTCGAAGATCTGCCGCCAGGCGTCCTGGACATTGGCCGGACTCTTTATTACGTGTCCTTCGCCCCAGTACCGGACGAAGCGCGCGCGCTTGCCTTGCCGATGCAGGGCATAAAAGAACTCCTCGCTCTGCTGGATTGGGATGTAGTCCAGATCATTGTGGATGATGAGCAGCGGAGTCTGCACACGATCCACATACGAGATCGGGCTGTTGCGGAAGTACCTGCCTGCGTCCTTCCAGGGCGGCGCCGGCATCGACATGCTTTCCATGAACTTGTTGGCCGACTCGTAGTGGCCCCGATCGGTGTATCGGGCCTGAGCGTCGAGCTGCCCATACAGGCTCGTCAGGTTTGAGAATCCGGCCAGAGAGACCGCCGCCGCGAAGCGCTCGGTTTGGGCAATCAATCCGAACACGGAGTAGCCCCCCATGCTCGCCCCCAAGAGATACAACCGCTTCGGATCGGCGATGCCCAAGTCAACGGCCTTGTCCACGGCGGGCAGCACACCATGGGGCAGCAGCAGCATCGGATCGTGAGCGGTACCGGTGGGAGGATGAGGCATGCTGGTTAGTAGCACTGCGTAACCCCGCGCGGCTGGAATCTGCGGGCTAAACGCATGCAAGCTCAGATCGGGTTCGGCATGACTATGCACGCTGCCCAGGTACACCCGGGTTATCAGCGGGTAGCGCCGGCCTTCCCGGTAGTCCGGAGGCAATACCAGCCAACCGACCAATGGCTGTCCGTCCAGGCTGGTGTACTCGATCTTGCGGAGGATCGGTTGCTTGATCTCGCGAAGGTGAGTGTTTGCCTCGAAGAGCAATTGTCCCCGCGTGGAACCTGGACCCACACTCCAAACTTTGAGAGCACCGGTGCCGTTGCGAACAAACAGCGCTTCGCCCTGATGCGAGACTCCAAGCAAGGTCGCCGCAGGCTCGGGAGCAAACATTTTCGTCATCCGGCCACTCGTCAGATCGAGACTGAGTGCCTGCTCGCTCCCCTGCTCGATCGTCGTCACATACACTCTCTCGTAGCCCTCCCCCGGCCGTGCGTACTGCTGGCTGTCCAGAATGCGCTTGGGCCAACGCATCTCTTCGACAGGCTCCTTCAGTTGGATCGTCAGGTTCTCGATCGCGCCGGAGTCGGGCCGGACCAACCACACCTCACCCGCGGCGACGCCAGCGAACGCCTCGAAATCATGGCGAGGCCAGAGCCTGATGGGTGCGTCCGGCATGTGCCCGGTCAGATTACGCCGCTCTCCGTCCAGCGACACGCCCCACCAGTCTCTTCGTGCCCCCGCATCCGGTGCCTCCTCGCCTGCTCTTTCGACACCTCGCACGAGAATTCGCTCATCCGCGGTCCATTCGATCGGGGCTTCTTGCGTCAACAACGAATGCTCATCACGACTCAAATCCAGCGTGCCCAGCTCGACAGTGCTCGTCGTGCGAGCTGCCATATCGATTACGACGAGCAATGGTGGTTCGTCTCGTCGGGGCCGATGGCTCAGAAACGCCAGCTTTGCACCGGAGCGCGACCAGCGCAGGGATCCAGTGATGAAATCCCGAGCGACGCCGTCAGCCGACATGACAACCGAACCATCGCGCCGCGCGATATCGATCGTGTATCGATCCTTTACACCGTCAAAGGCGACTTCGCCCTTCTGCAAGGTGTACTTATCTACTTTCCTGGCGAACGCAACGAGGCGCCGATCAGGAGAGACCTGCCATGACGCCGTGCTCGCGTTCATCACGGTGGTCTGCGAGGCGGTGACGACGTTAACCCGGACCAGCCTACCGGGCAGATCTGAAGTCTCGCTCACTTTGCCGCTGTCTAGTACGCTCGCGGTGACTTCTGATCCTTTGGCAGCCTTGGGCCACGCCGCCTGAGTCACACGCTGCGCATGGGTCTGACTCATGTCGAGTAAGACCTCGGAATGCATTACCGCGCACACGATGTTCTCCGAATCCAGCCATTGATACGGGCTGCCCAATCTGCTCTCCCATACCATCAGACCCGGATCGACACGCTGAACGAGGAGCCGCAGCTCTTCACTGTTGCTGTCCCATACCCACAGATGTACTTCTCCGGAACTCTTTGCTCCACGAGTAGAGAGCATCGCAAGGTAACGCCCATCGGGTGACCATCGCGGCGCCCACCAACCAGATCCGTCCTCGGCGCCGCGAGTGATATTGATCAGCGCGCCGGCACTCCTCCTGACCCATACGTCGCCGAGATCGTTGCCATCGAGAATATCCACGATGAAATCACGCCTGCCGCTCTTGGGTCTCAGTCGTGTTACTGCCAACTGCTTTCCATCCTCGCTGTAAGCTGCCGGTCCGCCGAATCCATTACCCAGCGATTCGATAGAGAAGATGTCAGCCACATCCAACGGTCGCGTACCTCCCGCCGCATGGCCCAATGACGGCATGCAAGCGCATGCGATTGCCAGAGTAAAACCAAGCAGCTCGAATCTTCTTCGCTTCGACATGACAAATCCCGTACTTGAGAATTACCAGCTCTTGGTCACGGACAGGGTCACGAAGCGCCCGATGGCCGAGTAGTTGGTAGGATCATAGGTGTGCAACCCAGGCGCGATGCGTGCGTAAGGTGGCTGCTCGTTGGTGACGTTCTGTACAGACAGGGAGGAGCTCACTCCCTTGAGCCATCCTTCAGTCGAGGGCGCGGCGTATAGCGCTGTAAGATCCAGAGTCGTCATGGAGTTCACGCGCTCGCTTGGCATGTGCAACGTGTTGTCGATTCCGTCCGTGTAGTTGACGAAGCCGGAAAAGGTCAGCACCTGTCGGCGCCACGCCGCGCCAACGCGTGCTCTAAGCTCCGGCGGATTGAAGATCGTCCCGGCAAGCGCATGAGGCGGTGCCGCCGGTGTGCTCTTCTGCCGGCTGTCCAGCCAACTTGCATTCGCCTGAAGGATCAGATCGTCACCGAGCAGCTCGAACGTGTACCGCGCGGAGAAATCAAAGCCATCGATCCGCTGCGTGGTCATGTTCGTATAGCGGTCGTCGATGGCGGCCACGATCGATGCAGGGTCATAAGGCCCGAACGGAGTTTCGATACCATCCCGATCCAGCGCGATGAGCGACTCCAATAGATCGTTCGAGGGATTCAAAGTGACGAACTGCGCGTACAGTGGATCGCTCAAGGCGTTAACGAAATTCGTAATGGGCGTTGCGACCCGATCGGTGTACTTCACTCGGAAGTACGACAAGTCGAGCTCGAGGCCGGCGAGCTCTCGCGGGTGGAACTTCACAGTGGTGCTCCAGGAACGCGCCCGCTCCGGCCTCAACGGCTGGCCGCCGCCGATGTAAAGGACCATCGCCGAATCTGCATAGCCGGTTCCCCCCAGGAAACTCGCCAGGGTAGTGAAGCCCGTCACCGGTTGATGTTGCTGTATCAGCTGTGGCGCTTTGAAGGACCTGCCCCAGGAAGCGCTGAGCGCAACATCCGCAGTCGGCTCGTACACCAGCGAGAGCTTGGGAGTGGTAACGCTGCCGATCTGGCGATAGTCCTCGTGACGAAGCGCGCCGTTGAGCGAGAGGCTGGTCACCAGAGGAACTCGTCGCTCCGATGAAATGAATGGCAGGTACACTTCGCCGAAAGCGTACGAGCTATGCTGATCTCCCCCGCGGCTCTGCTGCCCTTGTGTTCCTGCGACGTGAGAGATGTGTCGGTACCCGACGCCAAGTACGGCGCGAGCCGCACCGTTCAGAATGCCCGAGATCGGCCCCTCGACATTCGCCTCCACCGATTCCGTCAGATTTTGATAGCTGCCTCTTGAAGAGAACAACAGCGTATCGTCGGTCGTAGAGAAAGAGCGGTTATCGGCATCGTTCCGGCCACGGCCATACGTTGCATTCAATGCCGCCGACCAACCGGTGGAGAGATCGAGCGTAATGGTCGGAGACAGCACGTAGCGCTCAGTTTCCATCCAGAACGCAGTTCGAAATCCCGCGCCGTCGTCCAACGATTGATGTGCGGGCGTCTGGTTGTAGAGCGCATCGATGCTCAACGACAGCCCCGGTGACAGAAGCTGATACCCGCTCAGCAAGACATCGTGGCTTTTCGTCTCCGGGAAGATCGTGTTCGAATCCGCCATGTGCGCGAGGTAATCTCTCTGGCGCGAGTAGATGGCATCACTACGTGTGAAATCGTACGCCGCGATGAACCCACCTGAATCCCAGGTGTCTCCGCCGACAACTCCGTATGCGATCTGGTCGCCGCCACCTTCGGTAGCACTCCCGATTCGCGCGGTGGTGCTGACACCGTCATAGTCACGCTTGAGAATGACGTTGGCGACGCCCGCGACCGCGTCAGAGCCGTAGATCGCCGAGGCGCCATCCGCAACGATCTCCACGCGATCCACCGCCGCGACGGGAATGCCCGCGATGTTGATCGCTTGTCCGAAACCGTCATACGAAAGGCGGCGACCGTTTAATAGCGTCAAACTGGCATCAGGACCCAGGCCGCGCAGGTTGAGACTGGAACCCGACGTGACGTTCTGGTTGCTGCCGCCACCCAAGCTCAATCCGACCCACACACCCGGATTCTGTCCGCCGCTGAAATTCAGCGGCAGACTACGTACCACTTCGCCAAGATCCTGGTGACCCGCCTCTCGAATCTGCCGCTGATCGACCCTGATCACGGGCGAGGCCAGCGGCTGCGCGCCGCGAATATTGGTGCCCGTGACCAGGACTTCCTCGAGGCGAACGGCCTCGCTTTCAATGGCAGTATTCGACGCACTATCGCTTTGTTGGCGCTCTTCTTTCACCTGGGCCGAACTGGCGATCACGTCATCTGACGTAGATAGGTAGCTCGTCTTCTCCAGCCGCGGCGCCGCGGTCATCGGTCGCACGGCAATCGTTCGCTCGTCGATCCTTTCGTAGACCAACCCTGTATCCCGTAGCAGCCGCGAGAGCGCTTCGATCTCGGTAAATTTTCCTTCGACCTTCGGTGCGACCTTGCCGCCCGCATGCTCGGAGAGCACCAGTACCTGCAGTCCGGTCTGCTTGGCGAAGTCCTTCAGTGCCGCATCGATACGCTTCGGTTCGATGTTGATCTCGTACAGCGGCGATGATTGCGCGTTGGCGACCGCCGTAGCACATAGTGCGAGCACGACTCGCACGGCGGCCTTGGCGATGAGGCGTGAGTTTCGGTGCTTATGAGTATCAGCGCAGGCTGACTGCTCGGTTCGGCGCGTCGACATTTTCTTGTTCTCCCGTCATGGACTCCTATCTCCATGACGGGAGCAAGTCTGCGACTGGTCCCTACTTTTTTTCGGCCGACTGCTGGACCGGCTCTTTGATGGACCAAGCGCCGTTAGATCGTTCCACATCGAGGCCGCTCACGGCGTGCAATGCGCGAATGAATGTCTCCATGTCGTCCGAACGGAAGACCGCGGTGATGCGGACTTTCTTGAGTTCCGGATCTTCGACGACGAGTTGCTGTCGGCTGTAGCGGTTGAACTCTGCCACGACGTCGTCAAGCGTCGCGTCTTCGAAAACGAGTCGTCGCTCTGTCCACGCAGTGATGCTCACTGGATCGACGGGCCGTACTGCCGGGTGTTGTCCGCCACGACGTTCGACGACGAGTTGCTCGCCAGGCTCTAACGCGATCGGTCCGGCGCCGCTCTTGCCGGCCTCAGTTGTTTCGCGGACGAGCACGCTTCCCTCAATGAGCGACACCGTCGTTTTACCGTTGCGGACTTGAACGTTGAACTGCGTGCCCGTCGCCTCGACGACTGCGTGGGGCGTATGCACACGGAACGGGCGCGAGGGATCTTTGGCGACGTCGAATAACGCCTCGCCATCCTTCAAGTATAAGTCGCGCACCTTTTCATCGACGCGGGCACTCAAGGTGGATTCAACATTGAGCTTGATGTGCGAACCGTCAGCGAGTGCGAGCGATCGCTGCTCACCGATAGCGGTCGCGTAGCGCTCATCGCCATCGAATAACTTCCACGGCCCCGCGAACCAAAGAACCGACATGAGCATGACGCTCGCCGCGATACCCCAGCCGGCACGCCATCTCGTGCTGCGCGACGGTACGGGCTGCTCTCGCTCGGAGTCGATTCGAGCAAGTAGCGGAATGATTTGAGGGACATACGCCTGCCCTTCATTCCGAAGCGCCTCGACATCGGCATCTGCAATGCCCGCTGATCTCTGGAGATCCCCATACAACGCGGTGACCCGCAGGAACTCTTCCACATGAACCGGCGAGCGCTGGAGCCATGCCGAGAACGCTTCTCGCTCACTTCGCTCCACGTTTGCCGACTGTAGCGTGACAAACCATTCAGCGGCCTCTTCAGCAACCACGTTTCGAGCATCGATTCCTTTTTTCATCGTTTGCGCTCCCTTGCTACAACTCTGCCGGAATGCGAGTACGCAGCGTCGCGTACGCCGTCATCAGGTAACGCTTTACCATCCGCGGCGTCACATTCATTTCGGTCGCAATCTCTTCGTAACTGAGCCCATCGCGGATCTGGAGCACTAGCGCTAAGCGCACGGGCGGCGCGAGACGAGTGAGCTCCCGATCGACACGCTTGGCCCGAAGTGCCTCTGCTGTCGCTCGCTCGGGACTTTCATCCGCTTCGAGATCATCCAGGAACGCGTCATGAGGACGCGCCTGCCGCGCCTTCAAGCGCCATTCGTGCAGCAAATTGGCTGCGATACGCAGCAGATAGCTGCGCGGCTGGCGCACGAGATCGGAGCGATCGACGCGCAATAAGCGCAAATAGACTTCCTGCGCAAGATCATGCGCATCGGCGGGGGTCAAGGTGCGTCGGGCCAGGAACTTCACGAGGTCGTCGTGCCACTCATCGGCCCACACCGCGATTTGTTCAGACCAATCGGGCGTCGTCATTTGGCAGTCTTTCGGCAGCTCAATAGAGCATGACGGGTCCAGCGAGGAAGTTGGACCCTACTTTTTTTGCGCCGAAAGGGAGAAGGGATGCGCAGCATCCGGGTGAGGGCCTGATTCAGCGAGCAGCTCTGCGCTCCCGCTTCCACTCGTCGTACGCCGCTTGTTTCTTTGAATCTCGGTACGGCTTGTCCAGCACCCAGTAGTTGAACCAGTCGATATTGCGGCGGTACGAATCGGCGATGAGCGCAGGCTCAGCCCACCCATGCCCAGATCGCGGATAGACATAGAACTCTGACGGAACACCGAAGTACTTTAGCGCTCGGTAGAGCCTGCGATCGTCCTTCCATCCGTCGAACTCGCCCGATTCGAGCAATAGCGGCGTCCGTACCCGATGGGCATGGAACACCGACGACTGCTCGAACGCGAGCTGAATCGTCTCCGGCTCAAACGGATTGCCGAACCCCATCATGTCCCTGCCAACCCCGAGCAAATGCCTGTCCATGTAATCCATGTGGCCGCTCATCAACTCGGGCATACCGCCGCCGTAGATTGCCGCCTTGAAGCGATGATCCCGGGTAATGAGATTCGACGTCAGTATGCCGCCGTAGCTGTAGCCAAGCACGCCCATACGATCTGGATCGGCAACGCCTTGAGCGACGAGCAAGTCCACACCGCCAAGCGCATCTCGCAATGGATTGCTCACGTAATCACGTTCATCTCGAATCGCGTGCACGAAATCCATTCCATAGCCGGCGCGACCGCGTGTGTTCGGAATGAACACGACGTAGCCTTCTTCCGCCAGCGTCAGCAGCGGATAGTTCTCTATCGGATTGAATGCGTGACTCACCATCGCCGGGCCACCGAACAGCGCCAGCAGTGTCGGATACCTCTGCCCTTCACGATAGTGCGAAGGCTTCAGCAGAATTCCGTTGAGATCCCACTTGCCGTCGTGGCTGCGCCAACGCACTCGCTCGACGAGCGGCTTGCTGAAGCGTTCCCATTGCGGATTGAGCTGCGTGATCCGCTGCAACTTCAGGTCATCAGCATTCGCAATGAAAATGTCCGGAGGCACTCCAACGCCCTGCTCGAGGAGTGCAACCCGCTTTCCATCGCGCGAGTAAGTATGAAAGTTGTAAAGACGATCCGCGCGCGGCGTGATTCGCGTGGTACGCCCATCCGAAATACGCACTCGGAAAGTGTGAACACTGAGATCGTGCGGCGCGGTCACGTCCACGTGCTTTCCGTCGGCGCTCCAGCGCAGCGGGTTCGTGCGCCCGCCACTGAGCCGATCCAGTGCGTCGCCGATATATCGCGGCGATGACGAGCCGTCCGCCGGCGCGATGGCAAGCGTCGTCGCATAGATGAAATCTTCCTTGCCTCGCTGCGATCCGAAAGCGATCCACTTCCCGTCGGGAGACCACTTTGGGCCGATGTCCATGCCATCCATCCTGACCAACGGGCGCATGGTGCCATCCGCCAGATCCACAACGTAGATGTCGGCGGTCATGGCTGGCATCACTATGGATGGGTCTGAGTACGCCTCTATGGCAAGGCGCTGACTGTCCGGCGACCAATCGAAGTTGGCCACGCTGATGCTCGTATCGGTCAACGTCCGTGCCTTCCGCGTTGCAAGGTCCATGACCGCCAATTGAAAGACCCGCGGCTCCGGTCGATTGGCATCCCAGTCTTCATCGGCCTCGATTGCGTGCAAGAGCTTCTCCGGCTCTTTCTCCGCAAGCGGATTCAACGTGAGAAACGCAAGCGATCGACCATCCGGAGAGACGCCCAATGACGAGATCCCTGTTTCGCTCGAGAAGAGCAGCTCTTCCTCGCCGTCCGCAAGACGGAGGGTGCGAATCTCTGCACCTTCGCCCTTGGACGCGACGATCAACAAGTGCCTGGAGTCGCCTCCCCAAACCGCCGCGTCCGATGTGTCCTTACGCACCAAGCGCGGTTTGCTCTTGCCATCGGCGGCGACCACGAACAGATCACGCGTGACCGCATTGCTCGCGATATCGCGGGTTCTCAGCAAGTAGGAGACTTGACGCCCGTCTGGCGACAGATTGAGCGAGAGCGGCGCCGCATATTCGATCTCGTCTTCGATAGCGATCGGCCGCTTCGCAGCAGCAGGCGCGCCAGACGCCTGCGCCGCGGTGGCGAACAACGATAGACAAAGCATCCCCGCTAGTGCGGGTGCCTGACGTCGAACTCCCATCATCTTCTCGCTCACTTGCTGGTCGAGTGCTGCAAGTCTTAACGGCCGCCCCATTCCTTCATGATCTGCAGCGCGATGACCCGGCCTTGCGGATCTGCATTCTGCGCGTCGTAAGGGGCGAAACGCTCGCCCGCGGTGGGGTCCACGATCATCGAGATGCGTGGAGGATCCTTGTCGAACACGTTCTGAACCGTCAGCGAAAGCTTCGTTCCCGCGAGCAGTGCTGGCGCAGCGCCGCGTTCGAAGTGGTATTGGAACGAAAGATCGAAGAGCGTCCACGAACTGATCCGCGACGATGGGACTGTTTGTTGGTCCGTGTACCCCCCCGTATAGCGCGTAAACAGACTCGTCGACATAGCACCCCGAGACCACGACGCACCGCCCATGGCGCGAAAGCGCGCTGGCGTGAACATTCTGCCGACCTTCCTCACTACAGGGCGCAACGACGAGAACTGGTCTTCGGCGTCGATGAAATACGCTGCGTTGACGCTGAGCTGCAAATGACCGTCTGCCAGCGGCAAGCCGTAGCCCACATCCAGATCCAGTCCCGACACACGAGACGTCTGCGTATTCGTCATACGCGCGTCGACCAGAATCGTGGCATCGGAGAGCTCGTACTCCACGCCATCGGGAGAATTCCAGGTGAAGTTGTTGAGGGGAAGACCCGACAGCGCCAGGAAGCGCTGAACCTCCGCCATGTCGAAGGTGCGCTGAACCGGTAGCGGATGGTCATACCACTCGAAGGTCGCGAAGTTGAGCTCGGGGAACGGAACACCGACCCGACCGGTATAGTCGATATCGAAGTACGACATACGCGCATCCAACCCTGGCGCGAACGCCGGCTGCCAATCGATGCCGACGGACCACGAACGCGATTTCTCCGCATCGAGATCCGAACGGTTACCCACCGGCATGACTGCTACGGCCCTGCCACCTGGGGACTCAGGATCCAGGTAGTCGAGCAAGGCGACGTAGTTGATGCGATCGACAAGATTGGACAGGAGCGGCGCACGGAACGAACGGCCATACGTTGCGCGAAGAGTCACGCTGTCCAGAGGCGACCACATCACCCCGACCTTCGGATTGAGCGACGTGCCGAAATCGCTGTAGTCCTCATAGCGAGCTGCCAGGCTCACTGCGAGCTCCTTCACGCCCGTCATCGCATTGCTTGCGCCGACCAGCGGTGCGTACACCTCTGCAAACAACGCACTGACGTTCCGCGCCTTATCGGCGTCTGAGTACCGCTGATCCAAGAGGTCGTAGTTCACATCGAGGAAGTCACTCCAGCCGTCGTAGTCCTCTTCACGATACTGAGCACCGAGGACGGCCCGCACCGTCCCACCGCGGAGATCGAAAAGGGCGCCATCGGCCTTGGCGTCGAGCGACCAAACGTTACTGGCGTTTGTCCGGACACTGCCGGCGCCCCACTCGTGCGTTGACGGAATCGTGTAGGCCCAGAGATTCCAGTCCGACTGGGCCACGGATCCGGACAACTCCGCCTGCCATCCTCCCGGCAGGTCGACTCTACCGCCCAGCGTTCCCCCGCGACTCTCCGGTTCACTCACGTTCAAGCTCGTCAAATACAAGTTGTTCGTCTGCTCGGACTTGCGCGAGCTCCAGAACGCATCCGAAAAGACCTCGAGCCCATCGGTCAGATTGAGGGCACCAGAGAAGAACGCACTGTGCTGCTTCGTCTTCGGAAGAATGGTGTAGGGATCCGGAAAATCTTTGGTGAACGAACGATCGTTCGCATCGAGGCCGTCGTCGGATGAGTATTCATAGGAGAGCAACGCACGGCCGCGTTCAGTCGAGATGCCGAATGTCTGCCCGACCTGATAACTGTCGCTATCGGCCATGTGCGCGACGCGCATCCGCGTCTCCGCGCCGTTATAGTCCTTGCGCAAAATGAAGTTGACGACGCCCGCGATGGCGTCCGATCCGTAGATAGCTGAGGCGCCGTCGGTCAGCACGTCCACCCGCTCCAACGCGGAAACTGGAATACCCGAGATATCCGTAAATGCGCCCTCCGCGCCTGCCGATGCAAGCCGCCGGCCGTTGAGTAGCACCAGCGTAGACTCCGTACCCAGTCCGCGAAGATTAACGCCCACGGCGCCGGCCACTGAGCCGGAGCCGGTGTCAGCCGAGATGTTGTTGAAGTTCTGCGGCAGCTGGGCGACGTAATCGCCCGTGCTCGCGATGCCTCGACGATCGAGCTCTTCGCGTGTCGTCGTGATGACCGGAGAGAACTTCTGGTCTATGCCGCGAATATTGGAGCCGGTCACAATCACGTGCTCGAGATTTTCTGAGTTCGTGGACCGCGACCGGCCCACGCTCGCCGACCCAGCGGTCAGCGAATCTGAGGAAGGCGCCTGCTCTTGCGCATTCGCTTTCGTCTGATCATCGCTCGCATTTGATGCCAGCCGGATGAGCTTTGCTTCCGGCGCAGTCGATGTCGAAGAGGTCTTAACGAGCGTGTTCGACTTCGCGAAGACTGAGATGGTGCGCTCATCGATGAACTCATAGTTGAGCCCCGTGCCCTTGAGCAGCCGGTCGAGCGCCTCCCCGGTCGTATAGCGCCCTTTGATTGGATTAGCCGGCAGATCCGTTTCCGCATTCACTGCCGGATAGATGAGCTGCATGCCGCTCTGCTCCGTCAGCTGTATCAATGCACGCGAAAGCTTCGGGGCGTCGATCTCGAAGCTAACCTTCGCCTGCGATGCCTGCGTGAGATTCGCAGGCTCCCCCTGAGCCGCGACAGACGCGCTCGAATGCACGGCTGCGCTCGCGATGATTGTCGCCAGCGCACTCTTGATCAGCGGATTGGTTCTACGCATCGTTCTTATTTCAGTTGCCAGTGATGAATATGATGGCAACTAAGAGCGACGAGCCGATGCAAAAGGGGTAGTCGAGTAAAAACGACTAAGAAGCGTTCGGGCGTTGGCCGAGATTCTAAGACAGACAAATGCCTAACCGGATCACAACGTGAATCCGGGGCGCGCGGACGCGGAATGACTCTTCGGCTTAGACCCTCTTGTAGTTCCAGCTCATCCTGCCCCGGATGCGTTGGCTCCGATTCGGGGACAGAAGAAGAGCCAGACCGGATCGCTCATCGCCCGACAATGCGCATCTCAACTACCCCCTTTCCACCACTGAGTCGCTCTTAGTTACCGTGAATGACCCAGCGATGACAACTACCCGATCGTGCCCTGACCCATCCGCAGGCAGTTTCGCCGCCACAGTGCAAAAGCTGTACGGCGATGATCTGTATTTCTTTCTGCTATCGCGGCTCAGAAGTGAGCACGATGCAAAGGATGTCGTGCAGGAGATCTATTTGCGCCTGCTACGGCTCGGTAAGGGCGAACTGGTCCGCGATCCGCACGCCTATGTGTACTTCGTCGCGACCCAGGTCCTCGCGCAGTTCCGCATGAAGGCGGCGCTGAGCCCGCTGACCTACGATTCGAAGCTGGTCCTAAACCGCGATCGGCATCCCGAGGAACTCGGTTCCGATGTGGTCGCCAATCGCTGGCTCGCACTGGCTGAGGTCGAAGAGCTCCTCGGCGGATTGCCGCCGACGCATCGCAAGGTCTTCACATTGCGAAAGCTGGATGGGCTTTCGTGGTCGGAGATCGCAGAGAAGCTGGAGATCTCGGTGCATACAGTGAAGAAGTATCTGTGCGAAGCGAACGCCCGGATCAGCGTAACGCGCAGGGAACAGGAGTAGCGCAATGACGACTCGTCTTGCCGAGAAGCTTCATCGAGAAGAATTGCTGAGAGTTGCCGAGCAAGCGGCAGCCTGGGTGATTGAACTGGAAGATGCCGGCCCGCGCGAACGCGCCGCCTGCGCCGCGTGGCTCGAAGAGTCCCCGCTTCATGTCGAGATGTTCCTGCGCGCAGGCGCGGTCGATCGCCTCGCAGAACTGATGGCGCCGGAAGACGTGAAAGCGCTCGCCAGCAAAAATTGGAATGACGGTGAGCACAACACCGTGATCCCACTACCTGTCGTCGAGCGCGCATTGCACAGTCCCGCGGCTCCCGATCAACCCAAGACGCGCTCGCGACAGCGTTACGCAGCAATCGCCGCCAGCGTGCTCGCACTCGTCGCTGGCGCTACGTGGTATCAGGCACTCGGCCCCGGCTCGTGGGACACATACAATACGCCGGTCGGCGAACAGCGCGTCATCTCGCTCGAGGACGGCTCGACGATCTACGTGAACACGGACAGCCGTATCGACGTGCGCTACACCAACACCGCACGCGAACTGCGACTGCGAGACGGCGAAGCGCTGTTCAAAGTCGCACGTGATCCGGAGCGCCCCTTCCAAGTCATCGTCGGCAACACGATCGTGCAAGCAGTAGGCACGCAGTTCAACGTCTACTCACGCGCCCACCAAACGAAGGTTGCGGTCGTCGAGGGTACGGTTCAAGTATTCAAACGCGGCGAGCAGTCGCCCGCGTCGACAGCGAGCTCCGCCCATGGCACTGCCGTCGGCAACGCAGAGCAACTCACCGCCGGCCAATCGATCCGCCTGCGCGCAGACGGCGCCATAGATTCCCCTGCCCCCGTCAATATCGCCCAAGTCACCGCATGGCGCGAACGACGACTCGTGTTCGAATGGCAAACGCTCGGGGAAATCGCCGCCGAGTTCAATCGCTATAACCGAACGCCCCAAATCAGAGTTGAAGGCGACGAAGTCCGCTCCCGCCGCTACACCGCCGTCTTCGATGCAGACAATCCGCAAACACTGCTGAAGTTTCTGGCGAGGGACGGAGAACTCGAATTCGTGGCGGACGGCGATGGATTCGTGATTCGGGCCAAGTGAGTGCGCGGAGCGAGGAAGTTGTCCTCGCTGCGAAGACGCGCAGTCGGCAGTCAGGAACTGTGATTGCGGCCCTCTAACCTCTTCTCATGGAAGAGCCAGGAATACACGACGCAGTGAGTCTGGCGTGGCGGCGTTAGGAGTAGTAACCCTAGGGTGGGGCAAGAGAAGCCGCGCAGCGGTGGCGATGGCTATCGCGGTGGACAGCGTTCGGTAGGTCGCTTGAACTCTTGCGCGGGCTCAAAAGGCTCGCGCAATAGTTACTGATCTGTCTTCGCCCTAAGTTCGTCCGCTGGTGAGCCCAAGGTGACCGTCGTAAAACCCCCCGCGCACTCCGACCTCACGTCGGCTTGCCCCCATCCTCTCGATCAATCGCATCGGCAACGCCGCAGCCTGAATCGGATCGGCTCGACGAACAGTTGGGTGTCCGCTACCTCCCCCTAAGTGCCGGCCCAGCGTCGACGACCGCGAAAAAGACCGCTTTTCGATTTGACGGGCCGACCGGGGCTCACGTATTTTACGTGTACCCAGACAGTCACCCTAATGGCAACCAAACAGAACATCACCGTTGCAATCGACAGTGCCCTCTTGAAGAAGGCACGAGCGATTGCCGCACGCAGGGGATTGAGTGTCAGCGCTCTTCTCGCCGATGAACTGCGCGAGTTGGTGGCCGAAGACACTCAATACTCAACCGCTCGCAAACGTGCGCTAGCCCTCCTCTCCACTCCGCTGCGATTGGGAGGCGCGCCACTGAAGCGCGACGAGGTGCATGAGCGATCTCGTATTCGTTGACACGAACATCCTCGTTTATGCCCATGATGCAGATGCCGGCATAAAGCACGAGCGCGCGGTCAACATCCTGAAGGAATTGTGGGACAAAGACACAGGCAGAATGTCAGTCCAGGTCCTTCAGGAGTTCTATATCAACGTCACCAAGAAACTCACTACACGACTAGCCCGTTCGAGCGCGCGCGAAGTTGTCGAGATCTATGCGGCATGGGTCCATGAGCCGACCATCCCGGAAACCGTCTTGCGCGCAACGGATATTGCGGAGCTGGCGCAGATTTCGTTTTGGGATGCGTTGATTCTCGCGTCCGCCGAAAAGTCTGGCGCCGCGACCCTGTACAGCGAAGACCTGAACCACGGTCAATCCATTGTCGGCATCCAGATCGTCAATCCGCTGCGGTCCAGCTGAAGCAGCGCCTGTCTATCAAGCGCCGTGAAAATTCCTCGCTCTGCGGGAATGCCTTAGCAATCATTGGACGAGCACTGATCTTCCGCTAGACAGTGCAATCCGGACTGAAACAATCAGATCGAATCGCAAATTTCCATCGCGTTCATCGGGCCGAGGGTCCTTGCCCTGAAGGAAGGACGACTTGCGAGAGGCCTGAAGATTTGTCTGTGAGGCGCTGAGGTTGGAGGTGTACAGCGCCGGTGTTGATGTGTGACCTCTGGATCAACTCGACATGCCACCTTGCAAACCTGACACCGAGCCCGCGCGAGGCTACAGCTCCGAAGTCTTAAGATAGCGGTCGAACCACGCAATCAACCGCTGCAGATAATCGCGCTGGTTCGCAATGGTCCAAGTCCCTTGCCAATGGCCTTCGCCTTCGTAGCGCGCGTACTCGACGCGCTTGCCGAGGCGGCGAAGCGCCGAGAAGGTCTGATCCGCCAGCCGCGGATTGACATCTTCACTCCCGTTCACGATCAACAAGGGGGTGGTGACACGATCCATGTAGTGCAGAGGTGAGTTCTCGATATAGCGGGACCGATGCTCCCACGGGCTACCGCCCATGCGCGCCTGACCAGTTTCCGCCCAGGACATCAGATAGTTCGTGCCGTCGGGCCGGAGCGAGCCGTGGGCCGTAATGAGATCGCCGATGCTCGCCGAGGCCATCGCCGCCTTGAAGCGCGTAGTTTGAACGAGCAGCGACAACGTACTGTAGCCGCCGTAGCTATGGCCCATCAAACCAATGCGATCTGGATCGGCCACGCCCAGCTCGACCGCTCGATCGACGCCCGGCATCACGCTCTTCAGCAGATCCAACATCGGCGTACCCACGTTCAAACGAGAATCGGCCATCAGGACTGCGTAGCCACGCGTGGCTAAAAGGTGCAAGTTGTCGACAGGCGCAGAGCCGAATCCAAACTCATTGAGGTAGTTTGAAATATCGACGCCCCCATACACCTTGACGATCATCGGATAGCGCTGCCCCGGCCGATAGTCGGAGGGATAGAGCAGCGCTCCCCGCAAGGTATCTCCGTCGACAGAGCGCCACTCGATCAGCTTCACATTGCCCAACGGCACATTTTCAAGATCTGGCCCCACTTTGCTCAGCACGCGGAAGGAAGGACGGCCGTTCACGCCAGCGAGGCGCCATTGAGGATGGCTCGACCCGTCTTCCACGACGAAGGCCACCGCATTGCCGTCCGCGGAGACAGTCACTCCCTCGGAGTAACCGTGATAGCGCTTGTGCTCCTCGAATATTTGCGTGATCTGCCCGGAACGAAGATCGATGCGCGCGAGACCCATTTTTTTGGTCGCAGGACTGTGGGTGAACATCACGGCGGTGTGAGCATCCAGCGTCCAAAGCTTGCCGGGCCGAATTTCGATAGGTCGCAGTCGCACGTCGTTCGAGCGCGTGAGCGCCATGGCGCTCGAACCATCGATGGCCGCGCGCCACACCACCGCATCCCTAGCAAAGTACACGTACTCGCCTGCATCGTCCCAATAGACGTGACCGCCGCCACCATTGCCCTCCTTGACCGGCAATCCCGGTGCGATCAGCCTCTTCTGTCCGTCCGAGACGGATACGAGGTACGCCTCATCGGTGGCGCCTGCCGGCCCAGATGTTTGATATGCGATCTGATCGCCTCGCGGAGACCAGCTGAATGCCGGTTCGTGGGGATAGTTGGCGAACCGGAACGACTCGATCAACACGGTGGTGGTCGATGAAGCGATGTCATGGACCGAGATGGCGGCTGTCATCTGCTGAGAGCCGGCTCGCTCATATCCGTGTAATGACAGCCACGCGAGCTTTCGGCCGTCTGGCGACAGCGCCTTATGCACCACGCGCTGTTCGCTCGCGATACGGTGCACGGCGCCGGTATCCGTATTCAGAATCGCCAGGTCAGCCAGCCACATGTCCACGTTAACCTGGCCGGAGTTCGGGAGCGCTTCCGGTGCCGCTGGATCGAAGCTGAAGACAGTCACCGTCGACTCGCCCGCCGATTTCTCTACCGGCGCCCTGCCCAGCAGACGCTCCTCGTACGCTCCCGCGGGCAGATTTACAGGCTCCAGAGCTATCACGATGGACCTGCCATCCGGCAGCCATTCGACGTCCAAGAGCGCCGACTCCATATCAGCCACCCTAACATCCATGACTTGTCTGAAGGCTCCGGAACCGCGGTCCCAGGCCCAAAGACGTGCTTCGTCCGCCGTCGTCGCACCCGCTCGATCGGTGAGAAACAACAGTCGGCGTCCGTCTGGCGACCAGACCGGCCCCCAACTGTTACCTTGACCCTGTGTGAGATTGCGTGGCCCGGCTCCATCACGGTCGCTCAGCCATACGTCGCCGCCCCGCGCAGTCCACGGCAGTTTGGTTCGCAAGGAGTTGCGCTGCGCCTCCGCGGTGTCAACCATTCCCTGCACTCGCCTGGGATCAACGACGGTGTAGGCGGCTGTACCATCAACAGAGAGGGCAACCTTCGAGAATGCCGCCAGCCTTGGCGCGGTCAACACCTCGTCGATGGATAACTCCGCGGCACTCGCGCAGGAAAACACCAATCCCATCCAACACACCACGGAACATGCAGCGTTCTTCATCCCCCTCACCGGGAGCATCTCGTGTTTCACCAGATGTTTCCTAACATAGTTTGTATGGTGATCTTCCGCTCGAGCAAAGCGCCGCGAGCGAGCCCGTGACAAATGGCTGCGTAGCAGCCGGGCCGGCGCAGAGCCGGCTCGGCCGCGCCCCCCCCCTGAACTACCAGCGCTTGGCGATGGCGACGCTGAGGAATCTGCCGACCGGCGAATAGTTCGTCGGGTCGTAGCTCATGACGCCTGGAGACGTCCGCGAACTTTGCGGCGGCTCGCGATCGAAGATGTTCTGCACGGCCAGGATGACCTCCACACCATGCAGCCACCCTTCCGCGGACCTGCCTCTGTACGCCAGTGAGGCGTCAACCGTGGTGAAGGAAGCGGTCTTGTTGCCGTCACCGAAGAAGGTGTCCTTGACCCCGCCGAGGTGGTCGACAAACATGCCCGTGGTCCACGACTCAGTGCTCCAGGTCAGTCCGGCGCGTCCCCTCAGGTGCGGGGGATTGAAAACCATCCCCGCCAGATCGAAGCTCGGCGAGCCGGGCAACGTCCGTTGCTCGCTGTCGAGCCAGCTGGCATTGCCTGTCAATCTCAGCTCACCCCGCTGCAGATCGATGCGGTAGCGTAACGCCAGATCCACACCGTTGATCCTCTGCAAGCTCACGTTCGTGAAGCGGCTGTCCTGAAGCACGACCACGTTCTGCGGGATATAGTCGCCGCCGCTATAGTTCGTCAGCCCCATCGCCGCCAGATCGATGAAACCCTGCTGCAGAATCGGTGACGGCCACATGTATGCGTAATCGGCGAGCTCGGGATTGCTGAACACGCTTTGGCCCGCCGCGTAAGGCGACAGAACCCGCTGATCGTACTTCACGTCGAACACGCTCAGCTCAGCCTCCAGGCCTGGCAAGGCGCGAGGATGCAGCGCGAGCATACCCACCCAGGTAGTCGCCTCTTCAGGTTGCAGATCGGTGTTTCCACCCATCACAGCCATTACCGTGGAGTCCGCGGGATAGCCCTCCACGCCAAAGTCGGCAAGCTGGGTGAGATAGACATAGTTCTCGCCGTATCTCTGCGCGAGCGTCGGCGCTTTGAACGAACGACCCCAGGATCCCTTCAGATCGAAGTCCGGAGTCGGTGAGTACACGAGGCCGACTTTCGGTGTGGCGATATCGCCCATGCCGGCGTAGTCCTCGTAGCGCGCCGCGAGATTCAACGACAGCCGCTCGATGAGCTTCACCTGATTGACCGCCCCGATGAACGGTACATGCAGTTCCGCGTAGCCGAAATGGCTCGCTTGATCGCCTTGGGCTGCCGCGCCATCCAGTACGTTGGAGTATTCGTTGCGCCGATAGCCCGCACCCAGTGCAAGACGCACCTGGCCGCCCGGCAAATCCATCACTGCGCCTTCAGCCCCCGCCTCGAACGACTCGGTCCGGTTTGCAGTCTTTTCCGGATAGCTGAAGGAAGGCGTGCCGTCCAGCAAGAGATAGCCCTGATTCCTGCGCATCTCGTCCTTGCCATAGCTGGCACTGAGCGTCGCCTCCCAGTCTCGAACGAGAGCGAGCGTCAACGAAGGAGCCACCGCGAAGTTGATGTCATCCGTTGCACCGACGCTGATCATCGACAAAGTGTGCGTGGCCAGCTGCGAGCGCTCGTTGTATAGGGCGTCGATGCTGAAGGTTGCAGATGCGGCCACATCCTGATGAGCGCTGAGAAGAAAGCTGTTGCGCTCCAGCTGCGGATACAACATGTAAGGATCGTTCATGTAACGCAGGTAGTCGCGGTCGCTGGCCAATATCGGCTCATCCTTCTTGTACTCGTAAGTCGCGATGAATCCGCCGCTCTCCCAGGTGGTGCCGCCCACCAAGCTGTATTGCTGCTGTTCCCCACCGCCCTGGGTAGAAACGCCGTAGCGAGCGCCGAGCGCCATGCCATCGAAATCGCGCTTCAGAATGACGTTGGCCACGCCCGCAACGGCATCGGATCCGTAAAGCGCCGATGCGCCATCTGCTACGATCTCTATGCGCTCAACCGCCTCGACAGGAATGGCGGAAATATCGATTGCCTGCCCGCTGCCATTGAACGCCAGACGTCTGCCGTTGAGCAGCGTCAACGTAGCGTCCGGACCGAGACCGCGCAGATTGAGAGCCGATCCGCCAGTCACGTTGCCATTGCCAGGGCCGGAGTAGAACTGCACTGCCCCTCCTGGATTCTGTCCGCCGCTGAAGTTCTGCGGGATATCGCGAATGACGTCCCCGAGATCGCCATATCCCGCCTGCTTGATTTCACCTTGGGTGATGGTAGTTACCGGCGAAACCGGAGGTGCGCCCCTTACGCGCGACCCGGTCACGATCAACTCTTCCAAGCGAACCGCGTTGCGCTCATCGGCCGCATCTCTGGGTGGGAGATCACTTGCGGCTTCTGTACTCGTCGACACCTCGCCTTGGAGACTCGCCAGACGAACGCCGTGAGCAGGTTGCTCGACGCGGCTGGCTCGACCATCGAGGCTAACCGGTCGAATCGGCGTCGCTTGATCGCTCTTCTCTCGCGTCACCGTCACCGTCCGCTCATTCACAAACTCGAACGTCAGCCCCGTATCTCGCAGCAACTCGCGCAGCGTCTCTTCGTCCGATTGACCGGCGCGGGCGCCGGGAGACATCACACCTTTGGCGACTTCTGCGCTGTAAACCACTTGCAGTGGCGATTGGCGGGAGAATGCTTCGAGCGCATCGACCAGCGGTTGCGGCGGCAGCGGATTCGGAAGGCCTTGCGCTAGCAGCGCTGCGGACGAGCAGATCGAAAGGGCCGCAACGATGGCTGCGGACAGACGGGCGTTCTTCTTGTGTTGCACGAGTCACTCCCCAATCGCGACTGTATGGGTCGCTTGCTGTTGTGACTCGTATGAGTGAGGTGCGCGAGAAATCGGGCACCTCGCGGAAGAAGATTCTCGATTACTGTGTCGTCGCGCGGCGCTTGAGCACGCGAACTTCTGGTGTTTCATCGACCTCGACATGCTCGTAGCGCTCGAGGAACTGTACGAGCGACGTCACGTCTTGCACGGCGAACGTGCCGCTGATGCGATGTTCTGCGAGTGTCGGATCGTCAATGCGAAGCTGCTGTTCGTGGTAGCGATTGAACTCCGCTACGACATCGCTCAAGCGATCCTCGCGAAAGACGAGCCGACGTTCGGTCCATGCTTTCACGCGATCGAGCGGCGGGCCGGCATTCGCGAGAATCTCCCCTTTCGGTGTCACCGCGGCCTGCTCGCCCGCGGCGAGCTGAACGCGTGCCGATCGTTTCACTGCAGGGCCTGACCCGCCTGCGTCTTCAGTAATGGGCGCGTCTGGCGCACGACGTGCTCCAACGTTCTCGAGCGCATCGCGACTGACAACCTCGACGCGTCCCTCGAGCACCGCGACAGCGGTGTTGGTTGACGCCACTTGCACGTTGAAGATGGTGCCGAGTGCACGCACCGTCGCCTGCGACGTCTGCACGACGAAGGGTCGCGCTGGATTCTTCGCGACATCGAAGCGGGCCTCTCCATGCTTGAGGAAGATGCGCCGTTCTTCATCTGCGAATGCGATCGCCACTTCAGAGTTCGTGTTGAGATAGACAATCGATCCGTCTTCAAGCGTGATCGTGCGCTGCTCACCGACCGCAGTGCTATAGGTCGGCGATCCAAGCAGGTGTTTCGCGCCGCCCCACACGAGACCGACGATGACCAGCACCATGGCTGCAGCCGCGGCATACCATGCGGAAGGTCGGCCGGAGTGCGCGACTTGTTTTTCTTCGACGGATGGTGCGCCCTCCCTCGAGGATTCGCGTGTTGCCAAGGGTATGACGTTCGTCGTCTCAGGTTCTTCGCGCGCCGCACGGATCAAGTTCTCTTTGGAGAATGCGTCGCCATGCGCGAAGCCGACATGACCCCACGCTCGCGAGACCGCGAGAAACTCTTCGATGTGCTGCGGCGAGCACAGCATCCAGTTCGTGAATTCCTCGCGTGTCGCGGGCGTGACGTCGCCTTCGTTCAGGCGAGCGAACCAGTCCGCCGCCTCGGCAGAGATTTGTTCCCGAACTCGAGATGTCCTTTCCATAGAGGTCTTCCTAACGAAACTCTTCGAGACTGCGCCGACAGTGACGCAACCCGATGCTCAGGTACTTCTTCACCATGCTGGATGAGATGCCGAGTTCTGCAGCAATCTCGTCGTAGGTCATGCCGTCGCGACGATGCAGCAGCAGCACCGCACGACACTTCGGCGTGAGCTCCTGCAGCACACGATTCATCTGCTCGCCGAGCGTCTGGGCTTCGGCCTCGTTCTCGAGCACGACCGGCTCGCCATGAATGGCGAGCTCAACAGTCAAGCGACGCGAAATCTCCAGGTCAGCACGACGCTTCAGCTCGAACTCGTACAAGAGATTCGCAGCGACGCGATACATGTAGGCAAGCGGCTCACGGATCAGATCCTTGCGATCGAGTCGCAGCATGCGCACGTACGCCTCCTGCGCCAGATCGCGAGCATCCACCCCCGCACGCAGCCGCCGCGCGAGAAAGCGCACGAGGTCGTCGCCCATGTTCCTGGCGAGTTGCTCGACAAAAGGATCAGCGGGTTTCTGTTTCACACGCGGGTCAGCAGCTGGAGTTCTTATTCGGCCCCGGACGCCGGCAGCTTAGCCAGCGCGCAGGGCCCGTCCAACCCTATGAGTGTGAATGCAGGAAAAGCGGGCACCTGGGCGAGAAAATCACTGGCGCCGGCGCGAGTCCGGGTTCGGCCATCCGCCCGGAAGGTTCTGGGCCGGTCCGGCCACTCATATATATGTGTAGCACCTGCCGAACCGGGACTCGCCCCGGGGGCGGCGATTTCGGGTGCCGAATCCGGCCGAGCCGGGACACCCAGCGGATGGCTTCGCCCATCGGATGGCTTCGATACATATAAACCGATGACAATTGACCAGCGACCGTACGGTCTGTACAGTCCGGCCGAGAGGTGATCTATGGCAAAGGCAAGGGAAAAAGGCGCTGAAGAGGCGCGCAACCAGCTTCCTCAATTGCTCGAAGACGCTGCCAGTGGCCGCGCAACAGTTATTACCCGTCGTGGTCGACCAGTAGCAGCGCTCGTACCACTCAAGGCGTATCACGCTTCAAAGCAAAGATCGCTGCTTGATCTCGAGGGGTCCGGCCGTGGCCTGTGGGGCCGGAATATCAGCGACACATTGACGAAGCTGCGCGACGAATGGAACCGATAGATCCCGAGGCGCTCCCGGAGGGGGCACTGGTCCTCATCGACTCGGCTCCCATCGTTTACTTTCTCGAGAAACACGCGCAATTTGCCTCGATCTTTCGGCCGCTCTTCGAGGCGCACGCTGCAGGGCGGGTTCAATTCGCGGTCACGACGATCTCGATTGCCGAGGTTCTGACGGGACCATTGCAAGGCGGAGACGAGGCACTCGCGGAACGCTATCGGGCCGTACTCGAAAGCTGGCAAGTCGTGGACCTGAATGCCGACATTGCCGAAAACGCCGCCCGACTTCGCGCTTCGTTACGACTCAAACTGCCGGATGCCGTGCAGGTTGCAAGCGCTCTAGCGATCAACGCTGACGCGCTGGTGACCCACGATCGGGATTTCGCACGGGTGCGAGCGCTCCGCGTTCTCCCTTGATGCGACCCTATCTAAGAAGCCGTAGACGCCAGATTCACCGCTTATTCGGCGATCCCTGTAACGTCCAATAATTCAGTCATGTCGAGTTTCGCCGTTATCCGGCGAAATTTCATCTGCCGTGGAGAGAGCCACGATCCGATCTTGTCAGCATTGGCGGCACCCTCCTAGGGCCTTCAATGCTTGGCACGCGCGCGGGATGACATCTCGAAGGGACTGCTGAGCCTTTACGTGGCACGACAAGGACGCAAAGGACGACACCTCATCCTGTTCCGTATCGCCCCAACGGGTGGCCGCAGCGTCATCGAAGTAATCCGACTACTGCACGATTCGATGGATCAACCGCGCTATTTCGAAGCGCAGGACGACTAGTCGAGTATCACGTGCGCAGCATCCCTTGCCCCTACGTGTCGTTCGGCGAGATCAGCGGAGATTGATGTGTGTCCTCGTGGCTCCGTTCTCGACACGCCCGTCGACGCCGACTTCGCACTCAAAGCACAGACTTACTACGACAACTACGTCGAGAGCTGCAGCACCGGTCGCATCGAGGGCGACTACTACTGCAAGTCTCGGCGCAAAGCGACAGTCGAAGGCACGCGTTCGCCGACCCCGGCCTCGGCTCGATCATCTACGACTCTGCGACAGGCGCGTTAAGAGAGAAGATGGGCAGGCTGGCGCCGTATCGATGAGCATTCAGTAATGGAGGGGAGCGCGGCGAATCACGCTGCGCTCACTCGACTTTGACGATTTCCACGAATCTCCGCGAACGCTCTGCGCTTCTTCCCCTCTCCATGAGGCAACGGCCGTCGAATCGGGACCCATCGGATGCTCCGCCACGCATATGTGGGTGTCCAGCAACCCTTCCGAATGATCACGACGCCATTCGAACTCTCCACCGCGCGACAACCAGAGAGAAGTATCGACGACGATCCGACCGGGATGATCGCAGCCACGATTGCATCGGGACTAGCGCAACTTCTTGAGATCGCGCCGCCGAGTGAGCATGAAGACATCATCGCTTGCGTCGATGAGCTGCGAACGCGTCAAGAAGGCCTCGACTACTTGAAGGAGGTTCACGCTCTAGTGCAGGAGGCGAGACATAGCGCGGTCATCGAACGTAGCCCCACCGTGCGACTGCATCAGCTCCGTGAAGGCACCCCGGCGCATTACTCACCCGATTAGATAGGAGCGCGTCTTACCGTGCCGATCGCGACGCGCGTGCCGGGACAGGAAAGCGGGAAAATACCGTGACGGATCACGTTTTCCCGGTTTCTCGGCCCGGCACGCTCAGCCATCAATGTCGTCCTTGGATCGCAAGCCGCATCTGGTGCACTGCCAATGGCACGGGACGTCTGTCGAGCGGCAACTTTGGAACCGGCTTGCCGCTCACGATGGCTGACATACGTCGAATCTCACCATCCTCAGGGAGCGAAAGATGCATATACGATTCACCGAACACACCGAAGTCCGCCACCAGATATCTTCCGTCCTGCGGACGGGCGCGAACGGCCAGGCTGATGTCTTTGGTTACGGTTTCATGCCGCTTCACATCCACGCCATGGGTATCGTTGCGTTCGGCGCTACCGAAGACTGGGCGGAACACAGTGTCCAGGTAGTTCACCTTGATCCCTGCTGCGGGCACGGCTCCCCATGCGTCCAAACTGATTCGGTATCGCCCTGGTCTCGGCGCTGCGATTGCCAAAGATTTCCGCGCGCCCGGTAGCACGTCGACAGCCATACGTCTGACTACAGGATCTGCCTTGCCGGTCACGTAATAGATCGCGAGCGCAATGTTCGCACCGTCTGCATTCTCACCGTCCGCCAACGCAACCTCTGCTGTCAGTCTGGAAGTCCCTTCCGGCACATCGACGTCGTAGAAACGCGGCGCAAGCGTCGCAGGCAATTGGACCTGCGCTTCGCGCTGCGCGCCGATGGCTATCAGCTCAACATCGGTCTGCTTCAGCGTCCCCATTCTGTTGACGAACCGTACATACGCCCCATCTGGCTTGCCCGAAGAGTCGCCTTGTGCACCGAGTGCAGTGATACGGAAGGTAGCTTCCGCAGCTCTCGCGGGATGACTTTCATCCGCATCGTATTCGGGCACCATCCCGCCATCGTACGAAGCCCATATTTGCCATACGCCTGGGTGAGGATTCGCGAACGTCTGTTCGTAACGCTCCTGGGAGCTAGGAGGCAATCGCCAAGGCGCAGCATAGTCGCCGGACTCTTCCTCCCCGAATTTTCGGATCCCATCCCGCGCAGGCGATCCGTCTCAAGTGGTAGTGATGCGCCGAGTGCGCGTTGAAGCTGCTCTCTAACACGCGAAGGCTGCTCGCCCCCGAGAACTGCGCGTAGATCATCACCACGAGTTGCTGCCAGCAGTCAAAGCGCTTGCGGTATCTATCCGCCCCGTGCTGCTCGACCAGCCGATCGAACAGCCCGC
>JAFAEQ010000014.1 GCA_023423935.1 Pseudomonadota bacterium
GTGCGCATCTGCCAGCGCAGCGTGCTCGAGGTCGCAAGCAGAAACGTGGAGCCTCGCCCAAACCTCTGCCACACGAGCACCGGCGCGGGACGCTCGGCATCGGATTCCAGCAACACCGTCGCGCCGGGTTTCAGACGACCCACTGGCTCGAGATCCGCCAGCGGCGGCAGCGTGCGCCACAGCTCGGCACTCCGGCGTGCATCTGCATCGAGCCGCGTGATGGGTGAGTCCGCCGCATACGCGGTCGGTCGCACAGAGGTCGGTCGCTGAGTCGGACTGCCTTGCCGCGCAGGCAGATGCGTTGGCAGCGCCTGCGACAACAGCGCTCGCTCCCAACCGCCCTCCGAAAGACCGCTGCGACCCGCGAGCAGGAGCACGCTGCCGCCGCGTTTGTCCACGAAGTCTCTCAGCCAATCGTGCTGCTGAGCATTCAGCGTGGCGGCTTCGAGACTCCCGATGATGACGGCGTCGTATGCCAACAGCTCTGCCGGGGTCGTCGGAAATCCATCGAGCAGCTCTGCACCGGAGTCCACACCCTGCCGAAAGTACTTGTTGGGTGTGGTGCGCACCACGCTCGTCACTCGCAACGAGCGCTCCGATTCGAGCGCGCGCCTCAGGAACTTGTACTCCCAGCGCGGCTCACCTTCGACGTACAGAATGCGACGGCGTGCCGCCGGAACATGCAGCACCTCGCTGCGCGAGTTGTTGATCACATCGATCTCGTCAGGCAGCGCATCGAGCGTGAAGCGCAGATCGTGCGTGCCTGGATCGCCGGCGGGAAAGTCGATGGCGTATTGCGTCAGCGGGCCCGATCCCGCAAGTGCAAGATCCTTCGCCGCGAGCAGTCGATCGCCGTCGTAGATGCGCAATCGCGTATTCGCTGCGCCATCGTGACGGATCTGAATGTTTGCGCTCACGGTCGATCCCGCCGGAGCCGTGGACGCCACATTGACAGCGGCGAGCTCAAGATCCGACGGCAGCCGTTCAGCTCCGACACCAACGGTGTGCACGGGCACGCCGAATGAGGCGATCTGCGCCAGGCGCTGTTCGCTCAGCGTCTGCCCATTCTCGCCGCCATCACTGATCAGGACGATTCCCGCCAGAGGCAACGTGCCGGCCGTCTGCAACAGTTGGGTGAGTGCATCTCCGACATGCGTCTGTGCGCCGGGCGCCGGAATCGAATCCAGCGATGTCAGAGCCTCCGTGCGAGCCGCGAATGTGAAGAGCCTTACGTCGAACGTCCGCTGCAACGAGCTCAGTGCATCCTGACCCAATGTCGAGACTGCGCGCTGCAAGCGCGATTGATCGGAATCGACGGCATCTTCGTAGGCCATGCTCGCCGAGGTATCGAGCGCCACCGCCAGCACGTTTTCGCGATCGCGCACCCGCTCGACGTTCAGCACCGGACGCCAGACGAGGCACGCGAGGATCGCGAGGAAGGCAAACTGTAATGTCGCAAGTGTTGCCAGCCTCGGCAGACCGAGCGTTCGCCGCCGATACAGTGTGATCAGAACGACCGCCAGCGAAGCTGCAATGCACGCGACGAGCAGCCAGCGCGGCCAGGTGCTCGCAAAGCCGAGCGTTCCGGAACGCCACGCCCACAATGGATGCTTGAATAACAGCTCGAACACGACCCACTATTAAGTGAACCTTTGCGCCGTGGCAAGGCGCATGAATGCGCATGCACGCCTCACCCTCTCGGTGGATTTACCAACAGGCTGTGTGTGACCTCCTTCGGGGGATCGACGAGCAGGGCCGTTCGGGTCGATTGCGAGTCCTCCTTCAGGAACCTCGCTGAGGTTCGTGCGTACTGGGATGATGTACATCGTTCCCGCAATTCGAGCGGGGCTCCTCGAGGAGACGTCATGGCCGGCAGCAGCGCTGAACTGCACGAAGATCCGCAGCAGTTGAAACCTGAGACGATCGATCGGCATCGGGCCATTGTCTCGCTGATGGAAGAACTCGAGGCCATCGACTGGTATGACCAGCGCATCGACGCGGCGCGCGATCCGCAGCTGCGCGAGATCCTCACGCACAACCGCGACGAGGAGAAAGAACACGCCGCGATGATGCTCGAGTGGCTGCGCCGTCATGACGCAAAGCTCGATGAACATCTGCACACCTATCTGTTTACCCAGAAGAATCTGCTGCAGATCGAACACGAAGCTGAAGCGGGAGATGACAGCGCAGAAAGCAGTGGCGACGGCTCGCTCAAGATCGGCAGTCTGCGCAAGTGACGGAGAAGCTCATGAACGATCTGTTGCGCGATCAGGCGCCGATCTCGGCCGCCGCGTGGAAAGAAATAGATGCCGAAGCCACCCGCACACTGAAGGTTCTGCTCGCGGCGCGGCAGCTGGTGGATTTCGTCGGCCCACTGGGATGGAACAGCTCGGCGGTCTCGACCGGACGCACCGAGAAAATCGCTCCCCTTCAGGAGGGTGCGGCTGCTCGCCTGCGCATCGTCCAGCCGATGGTCGAAATCCGCATCCCGTTCGAATTGCAACGCGAAGAGCTGGAGGCGATCGGCCGCGGCGCGAGCGATGCGGATCTCGATCCCGTGCGCAATGCGGCACGCGCCGCCGCCATCGCCGAGGATCGCGCTATTTTTCAGGGCTATTCCGCGGCAGGCATCGAAGGCATGTTTGCCGCCTCGGCCGCTCAACAACTGACTATTCCTGATGCATATGAAGCGTATCCCGACATCGTGGCCGAGGCGACGCATCGTCTGCGCAGCGAAGGCGTGAGCGGCCCCTACGGCATCGCACTCGGCCCGCGCTGTTACACAGGGCTTACACGCAGCACTTCACGCGGTTATCCGATCATCGATCATGTGCGCGAACTCATCGATGGCCCGATCGTCTGGGCACCGGCTGCAGACGGCGCGATCTTGCTGAGCCTGCGCGGCGGTGATTTCGAGTTATCGGTCGGTCAGGATTTTTCGATCGGCTATCTCGACCACACCAGCAGCTCGGTGCTTCTCTATCTGCAGGAGACTTTCACCTTCCGCGTGCTATCGCCGGAAGCGGCCGTCCCGCTCACGTATGCGCGCAAAGAATGAATGAAGGGATGGAGGCCACTGCGCCATTCATCCGCCTCCTCAATGCGGGCCCGGCAATCCCCCGGCCAGCCGATCTACTGTCATATCCATTTGCGTTAATGACGCGGAGCGTTCGCACTGTATAAGTGCGTGTGGACGCGCTGCGTACGATGGATCAGGGCAGAGCGATCACGCCGACGCTTTCAGCGAGCGCCACAGCCGCGTTTCTGCTGGGTCGGCACGAGACTTGCTCTAGGTCTCATGCGACATTCGCTGCTGAACGTCGCTGCGTATCCCTGGTCGAGGAGAGGTCTTCAGGCACCCCGTTCTACAAGCACTGGCGCTTGGTGAGTTTCCGGTTACGGAAATGATTCGGCGCACGCGTAGCGAGGATGGTGGAGTCGTGATGCTGTCGCAATGGACGGGATATGTGTTCACGCCAATCAGCGCACGGTGGCTACTGCCTTCCCGCGCCTCGCATCGCCATGCGATCTCTTCTCGCGAAGCCTCTGCTCGCGCCGTGCCCGGTGTCATCAGCGATAGTCGATCCAATCGCCTGCAACACGCGCCTTCTCAACTGACGGAGTAGTCCCATCAGGGAACCATGCGTTTACCCTCGCTGAAATTTCTCAAGACTTTCCAGGTCGCTGCAGCTCGCCTGAGTTTCAAGGCAGCCGCGGAAGAGCTGTTCATCACGCCCTCGGCCGTGAGTCACCAGATCAAGGCGCTCGAGGAGCAGCTCGGCGTGATGCTGTTCGAGCGCGGTCCACACTCGCTCACACTCACGGAAGCCGGCAGCCACTATCTGCAGCACATGGATGCACTGTTCGCACGGCTCGAGTCGGTCACGGAACAGCTGCAGGTGCACTACGGACGCGGCGTCGTCAGGTTGCACATGACGCCCTTCTTCGCGACCGAGTTGCTGCTACCGAAGTTGCCCTTGCTCCTGGAAGCCCAACCGGATACGGACATTCACATCAACACTGCGTTGGCGCCTTTGCAATCTCATCCGGCCGATGCAGACGTGTCGATCGTCGTCAACGCCGCGCCCGAAAGCGGCCTCGATTGCCACAAGCTGTTCTCGCAGGCCTTCGTGCCCGCGTGCGCGCCTTCTCTGTTACAGCGCATCCCGATCCGCACGCTCGAGGATCTGAATCGTCACACGCTCATCGTTCACGAAGCACGACGCGATGCATGGGAACGCTGGGCCGAATCTGTGGGTGTACGGTTGCGTCCTAAAAAATTCGTGCGCTTCGACACGATGGCCGCGGCGGCCGAAGCGGCCGAGCACGGCGTAGGTGTCGCACTGGTGTCTTCGCGCACGGGCAACGAACGATTTGCTCAGCGATCCCTCGTGCGGCTCTTCGACACCGAGCTGCAGACCGGTGAAAGCTACTTCCTGCTGCTTCGACGCGAAGATGCCACCCGCCCCGACATCCGCGCACTGACGCAATGGTTGTTGAATGAGTTCCGGGTCGCCGCGTGACGGCGACGACGAAGAAATTTCACACAGCGTGCACGGAACACACGGAGTCGAGACCGCCCAAAGACGGTCAGCTCCTCCTCGTGCCTTGATCATTTTCCATTGCCCGCATTTACCCCGTGCAGCCCCGTGGAGATCTTCTCCTTCCGATGTGCATGCCTTTTGCTTCGCAATGAAGGTGAGCTGAATTCATCCGAGCATGAAATCTGATCGTTTGTGACCTGGCGAAGGGCTTCGTAGATTGGCACCCGTCCCAGTCACTTCGCCCCCGAAAGGAAGCCGCCATGAACACCGTGTCACGCACCAAGACCTTGCTGATTACTTCGATGATGCCCCTGTTTGCAGCGCCCATGCTCAGCCATGCCGAAAGTGCATCGCAAGCAGATGCTCCGTTCGATGCCTGCGTCAAAGCATTCGTCTCCGCGAAATTCGAGAAGGAGCGTCACTACACCGTCGTCAGCGGAAGCACGAGAGACTTCGATCCTCAAGTGAGCAGCTATCGCATTACGCTGGCCGCCACAGGCAAGCAGAGCGGAAAGAAACTCGCCAGCGCCACCTGCATCGTCGATCGTGCAGGCGTCACGCTCACCGTGAACGGCAAGAGCTATGCAGTGCCGACCTCTGGTGAGAACGCTGTGCTCAGCGCTCGCTGATCCTCAACGACGGGGCGAGTAGCGATTCGCGCTCGCCCATTCGCTTCTATCGCAGATCGTCCGCTCCATTTTTCGCACTCCGGGATCGCATCAAGCCCGAACCCCCCTTGAGCTGGATGCGGCAAGGAACGCCAATCCCGGAGTGCTTTTCCAATCGCGATTCTCCCGCTCCTGCCGCTACGGTCGCTGTCACGCACTTACCATCCATTCCAGATCCGCCATTGCGGATCAGGCCCTGCGGTTCATGCGGCTGGCCAGGAAGGACTCTAAATGAGAACATCCGCGCGCTCGTCGGCGCCCGGATACATCAATTACAAGATGCGGTTTTTTCGTCGCTCTCTGATCTCGCTTGGCATCGCTGCCACGCTGCCGACGATCGCGTTTGCCGCAGTGGGGTTCTTCTACTTCTTTCGCGCAGAAAGCACGCGAGTCGAGGACGAAACGCTGGCCCACAGTGCCAGCATCGTGGCACTGACGGACGCCGCACTTCAGGCGGAAACCCGCGTGCTGGGCGTGCTCGCCACTTCGGTGTACTTCGATTCATTCGCCTGGACCGATTTTCAGGCTCGCATCCAGCGCCTGCTCGCGGCCAATCCTCTGTGGCTTTCCGTGTATGTGTACGACCCGAGAGAGGAAGCGCTACTGATCGACGGTCGCTTTCCCTATTCCGGGCCGAAGCGCAGCGCCTTACCCGGCACTGAAACCACGCTATCGTTGGCAAGCGCTACCGCGCCCGTGATCGGCGGAGTGACGCGCGACCCCGAGCCCGTCATACATATATATGTACCGGTGCTTCGGGATGCTCATCCGCGGTTCTGGCTCATTGCAGCCATCCGCACCGCCTCCTTCCAGCAGATCCTGAGCTCGCATATCGAAACAGGGACGATCGCCGCGATCGTCGACCGCGACGGCAATTTCATCGCTCGCACGCGCGACTATGCAAATCGTGTGGGAACGCCTGCAACCCAGTACGTTCGCAACGCGATTCACAAATTCAGTCACGGCGTCTATCAAGGCACGACTTGGGAAGGCGTGCGCAACTACACCGCCTTCGAGACCTCACCGCTCTCGGGATGGTCGGCTCATGTCGCGATGGCCTCCGCGCTGATCGACCGTCCGAACACACTGGCGTTGGCGACCGCTGGTCTCGCAAGTCTCGGAGCGATCGCGCTTGCCGCCGTGCTGATCACGCTGGTACTGCGAGACATGGCCGAACGCCGGCGCGCCGAGGAAGCTTTGCGCCAATCGCAGAAAATGGAGGCGATCGGTCAGCTCACCGGCGGCATCGCGCACGACTTCAACAATCTGCTGACGGCCATCATCGGCAATCTGGACATGATTCGCTCGCGCGCCGGTAACGAGCGCTTGCAACGCCTGTCGGACAACGCACTCGAAGCCGCACGACGCGGGGCGAAGCTCACCTCGCAGCTGCTGGCCTTCTCGCGCAGCCAACGCATGCAACTCGTCACCGTGGATCTCGACGCGTTGCTCAATGGCATGAGCGCACTGCTGCATCAGTCACTCGGAACGACCGTCACTGCCCGGATCAACATCGACGCGAACGCGCGATTCGTCATCAGCGATCCGAATCAGCTCGAGCTTGCGCTGCTGAATCTTGCCGTCAACGCACGCGATGCCATGCCGGAGGGCGGCACGTTCGCGATCTCGACCCTCCCGGCGAACGAAGCTGAGCTTCGCGACTTGCCCCGACGTGCTTACGTCGAGATTTGCGTGCGCGACACCGGCACGGGAATGAGCGAGGAAGTCCGAGCGCGGGCGATGGAGCCTTTCTTCACCACCAAACAGGTAGGCCACGGCACAGGGCTCGGACTGTCCCAGGTTTACGGCGTCGCTCGTGAATCGGGCGGAACGCTGTTCCTCGAGAGCGAGCCGGGCAAGGGGACGAAAGTGCGCATCATCCTGCCGGCGGCAGGCACGAACAGCGCCCATCCCGCCACGATCCGGGTCGGCACGAACACACCGACGATCCCCGCGCCGCAGATCGCTTCCGAGATTCGGATTCTGCTGGTCGATGACGACAAGCAGGTGCGCCGCTTCGTCGGTGAGTCACTGCGCCATCTGAAGTACCAGGTGGTCGATGTGAGCAACGGTCAGGACGCGCTGGCGCGTCTGCGGGAATCTCACTTCGATCTGCTCGTCGTCGATTTCGCGATGCCCGGCATGAACGGCGCGGAAGTGGCACGTGCTGCGAAGGAAATGCAGCCCTCGCTCAAGGTTCTGATCGTATCGGGCTATGCGGACAGCGCAGCGATCGAAGCGCTGCTCGGCGATACGCCTCTGCTGCGCAAACCTTTCGACGTCCATGCGCTGAGCGTCGCCGTCGCTGAAATCCTACGCAGCTGATCACGGCGGGCCGCACCTACGCTGTTATGCTTGCGGCCCTTCGCCGTTCTTCTTTTCCGCCATGCGCTACTCGCAACGTGAATCCGACACTGAGGTGATTCTGGAACCCGCTTCGCCCGCTTCCGCGAGCGTGATCGTTCTTCACGGTCTCGGTGCGGACGGATTCGATTTCGTTCCCATCGTCGGTGAGTTGAAGCTGGACCTGCCGATTCGCTTTATTTTTCCGCATGCCAGCACTCGCCCGGTGACGGTGAACAACGGCTACGTCATGCGTGCGTGGTACGACATCGTGGCGCTCGGCGGCAGCGCGAAGGAAGACGATGCCGGCATTCGCGAATCGGCCCGACGCGTCGATACGTACATTGCCCGCGAGAAAAGTGCGGGCATCGCCGCAAACCGCATCGTCGTCGCAGGATTCTCGCAAGGCGGCGCGATCGCACTGCATGCGGGACTGCGTTACCCGGAACGCCTCGGCGGCATCCTCGCGCTGTCGACCTATCTGCCTTTGCGTAACACCGTCGCAGCAGAGGCCGCCACCGCGAATCGCGATGTGCCGATTCTCATGTGCCACGGCACCTACGACGGCATCGTCCCTGCCGCAATGGGCGTGGCATCGCGCGACACTCTGCTGAAGCTCGGCCATCAGGTCGAGTGGCGCACCTATCCGATCGAGCATTCGGTCTCGGCCGCCGAGATCGTCGATATCTCCCGCTGGCTGCAGGCTCGATTGACTGAATGACGTGCGAATCAGAACCGCGTGCCAAACAGTCCAACGATACCGATCAGGATCAGATAGATCGCAACGATATAGTTCAGCAGGCGCGGCAGAATCAGAATGAGAATGCCCGCAATCAGGGCGGCCAACGGTCCGATGCTCAGGCTGACGTTCATGCGAGCTCCTCGAGGTTGAGTGGTGCCGGTCTACGCGGCGTTGCGATCGAATGTTCCGCATCGCGCACGAGCCTGCGCCCCTCGAGTCGAGGCGTGTCGTCACTCGCAGCCCGTTATCGAAGTCTGCCGCGCAACAGACGCGGTGCTCTGTGGATGCTCGCGTCTGCGGTGAGCTTCACGCTCATGACGATGCTGATCAAGTTTCTCGGCGAGGACTACCCACCCACCCTGCAGGCGTTCTATCGGCAGGCGTTCGGACTCATGGTGATGCTGCCGATCATGCTGCACGATCCGGTGGCGGCGTTCCGCACGACCCGTCCGGGCATCGTGCTGTTTCGCTCGCTGGCCGGCACCGTCGGCATGATCCTTTCGTTCTACGCCTATCAGAAGTTACCGCTCGCCGAAGCGAATGCGCTTTCGTTCACGCGCACGCTCTGGCTCGTTCCGCTCGCCGCATTCGTCCTGAAAGAACATGTAGGTCCGCGACGCGTGTCCGCCACGCTGATCGGATTCCTGGGCGCGCTGCTCATGCTGCAACCTGCGGCCACTGGAGAGATGGGCCTCGCCGCTGCCGCTGCGTTGGTCGCTGCGTTCCTGGTCGCAATGAGCGTCACGGGCATGAAATTCATGACGCGCGATCATACGACCACGACGCTCATGGCCTGGTCCGCCGTGCTCGGCTTCCTGTTCATGATTCCACCAGCGCTCTTCGTCTGGCGCTGGCCGTCATGGCCGGATCTGGGCATGCTCGCCGCGATGGGCGTGCTCGGCACGATCACTCACGCCTGCTACATCAAGGGGATGGCGGAAGGCGATGCCGCAGTGATGGCGCCGCTCGACTACACACGCCTGGTGTTTGCAATCTTCTTCGGCTATGTGGTCTTCGGCGAAGTTCCGAACGTGCTGACACTCTGCGGCGCCCTGATCATCATCGCCTCGACGCTCTACATCACGATCCGCGAGAGCCGCCTCGGCGTTCCGAAAACCCCACCTGCACGCAGCGACTGATCTCAAACATCCTGACAGCTGCGAGTCACAGCTGTCACGTCTTATCAGGCACAGGGATGTGCCCGCCGCCGAAGGTGGCGAGCGAAGGGCAAAAGTCACGCCTTTTGACCTGAGCAGAGACGATTGTGACAGGGAGTCCAATCGTCGCTCCTCGCAGCTTCAGCTGCGACGTCGTCCCAGGCGCAAAAGTCACGCCTTTTGACCTGAGCAGCGACGCTCGTGACAGGAAGTCCGAGTCGTCGCTCTGACAGCTGCGAGTCACAGCAGCTGTCACATGAAGAAGCGCCGGCGGGAGCACCGATTCGCAGCTCGGTAGTCCCGCCGGCATTCCCGACCCGTGGCGGCCGGAAACCCTTTGACGATTGATTTACGAAGCGTTCGAGCGATCGAGAACGCTCTGCGCGAGCCACACGCGCTTGTCGGATCGGTGCAGCTGCGTCAGATAGGCGTTGTTGACGCTGTTGACCGCATTGGCGAGTGCGATTCTGTAGCATTGATTGCGACTCTTCAGCCCACGCGGCTCCATCAGATCGACCTTGATACAGACTTGCTTCGCCGCCTTGTTGAGCTTCGCGTACGCTTGCTGTGCATCTTCAGGGCGCGACAGATCGAGCCCTGCAAGCGAGACTTCCATCTGAGCGATCGGCCTCGCCTGCACGATGCCTGATCCAAGCGACAGCACGGTGGCACCGAGCGCAATCATTGCTACGCGGCGCGAACGGATTGCATGGATTGCGGAATTTTTCGCTGTTGCGAGTGACATGATGTTTCTCCCATTCGAATTCACAAGTTCGTTCACGCGCGCGTCTGTTGATTCAGATGCAGCTATTACGAGAAAGGTTGCAATCACTTGCGCGCGAATAATTCGTCCTTCGCTTCTCGCAGTGGTTTCATCCATCGATCGCATCAGCGCATCGTTTCAACGAGCATCCCGACTGCAGCCGCGATTCGCATCGTGTGCTGCGTTCGTCATGCTCTTGCTGGAAGAACACAGCAGCGAAAGAAGAGTTACAGACGAAGCGCATCGCTCGATGTGAGCAAGGATTGCGATCAACCGTTAGCGCTTGGCGACGAAACGCTAGGCTTGCAGGCAACGAGTGCTTAAGCTCAGAGACCCGACAGCCGGCAGCGCCTCATGAGCAACGTACCGTTCCTGCGCAAGAATCGAGATCTGCTGTTCTGGTCGCTGCACGCGATCGGCTGGAGCGCCTACGGAATCGCGCAGTACCTGGGCGCGATCATGTACGGCAAGGCCATCACCTGGCAGAAGTTCATTTTCATCGCTGCGGTCTCAGGATTCCTTCTCAGCGCTCCGCTGCGCTACCTGTGCCGCTACCTGCGAACCTTGCGACCTGGACCGATGATCGCCGGCGCTCTTCTGAGTGCGTATGCCGTCGCGCTGATCTGGCGAACGATCGTCAACTGGGCGTACGAGAACTTCGTGGAACGCGATCCGCCGATGCAGCACTGGTACGAGTACCTGACCGGCGCGACGACTGCGACTTATCTATTGGTGTGCTGGATGGGCCTGTACTTCGGCTTCAAGTACTACGAGTCCATGCAGGAAGAACGGGAGCGCGCTCTGCGCGCCGCGGCGCTGGCGCAGGAGGCCCAGCTCAAGATGCTGCGCTATCAATTGAATCCCCATTTCCTGTTCAACACGCTCAACGCGATCTCCACCCTCATCATCGACAATCGCAATTCGGTGGCGAACTCTGCCGTGTCTGGCTTGTCGGAGTTCCTGCGCTACACGCTCGATCAGGATCCGATGAAGAAAGTCACGGTGGCGCAGGAGCTCGAGGTGCTGAACCTGTACCTGAACATAGAGAAGATGCGCTTCGGTTCGCGATTGACCATCATCGATGACATCGACGATGCGACACGCGAAATGCTGGTCCCCAGCTTGATCCTCCAACCGCTGATCGAGAATGCAGTGAAGTACGCAATCTCACCGCGCGAAGAAGGCGGCACCATCACGATCGGCTCGCGCCTGGTGGGTCATCGCCTGGAGCTGACGGTGGCCGACGATGGACCCGGCCTGGTCGAGTCTGATCGCCCCACTCAGCGCCGGGGCGTCGGCATCCGCAACACGCGCGAACGATTGCAAGTGCTTTATGGCGAGGACGGGATGGTCGATGTACAGCCGAATCGGCCGGGCTTGCGGGTGGCGCTGTCGTTCCCGGCTGAGCGCGTTGCAGCCAGCATGGCGGCCTGATCTGAAGAATAAAGACTATGAGCGCCAAACCGATACGCACATTGATCGTCGATGACGAGGAGCTCGCACGACGTGGCATCGAGATTCGTCTGCGCGATCACCCCGATTTCGCAATTGCCGGTCAGGCGGTCAATGGCCGTGAGGCGCTGCAGATGGTCGGACAGCTCGAACCCGATCTCATGTTCCTGGATATCCAGATGCCGGGCTTGTCCGGTTTCGACGTTCTCGCACGCCTGCCGCAGGAATCGATGCCGCTGGTCGTTTTCGTCACGGCATTCGATCGCTACGCGCTCGACGCTTTCGAAGCGCACGCACTCGACTATCTGCTGAAGCCCATCAACGACGAACGTTTTTGCCGTTCGCTCGATCGCGTGCGCGAACAATGGCAGCAACGCACCGCGCTGGCTCAACGCGAACAGCTGATGAAACTGCTGGCGCAGACCCGCGGCAGCGGCGCACTGGACGAGCACACACTGCGAGAGCAGCTCGAACAAGCGCAGCAGAAACGTTATGCCGAGATCCTTCCGATCCGCGATGACAGCGAAACCGTCCGACTGAACGTGGCCACGATCGACTGGATCGACGCAGCCGGCGACTACATGTGCGTTCACGCGGAAGGCCGCACCTACGTGCTGCGTGAAACGATGAAATCGCTCGCAGCGATCCTCGATCCAAAAGTGTTTCAGCGCGTGCATCGCTCGACCATCGTGAACGTGCGCCGCGTGCGGCGCCTGCGACCGCACACCAACGGCGAGTATTTCCTGACCCTCGAGGACGGCCAGGAGATCAAACTCAGTCGTTCCTATCGCGACCGGGTTGACCAACTCCTGCAGCGGCGTCCGTGAACATGACCTCGTCCGCACGCGGCGGGTGACGCACGAACAGTGGGTGACTGAAGACTACGATCAGCAGCACCGCGAGGCCGGCATAGAACGCGGGATCGAGTTGACGCTGTTCGCCCAGAAGCACGATCGCGAGCAGGACCGAATAGACAGGCTCCATGTTCACGGCGAGTGCGCTGCTGAATGCGCTCAGGTGGCGTAAAGCCACCAGAGACAATACGAACGGCAACAGCGTGCAGCCGACAGCCAGCACGATTAGATATGCGGCATTGCGCAGATCCGGTCTCGCAAAACCCGTCTCGCCGCTCATGATCAACGGAATCAGCGCCGTCATAACGATCGCACCGGCCGCCATCTCGATCCCGGTGACGGTGAGCGCACTCGACTCGCCGATGTAGCGCTTGTTGAGCGACCCGAAGATCGCAACGAGCAACGCCGACAGCACGCCGGCCGCGATTCCCATGCGCATGCCCGACGGTGTGCCGCCCACGACCAGCGCCACGCCGGGAATGACAGCGATGCCGAAGATGAGCTCGCGCGCATCGAATCTGCGCTTTGCAATCCAGGGCTCGACGAAGGCAACGAATACGGGCGTCAACGCCATGCATGTCGCCGCCACCGAGGCGTTCGCAAGCTTTACGGATTCGTAGAAAGTGAGCCAATGCAGCGCGACGATCGCACCCGTCACTGCATAGATGGCCACCTGTCTGCGCGTAAGGACACGCAGTCCATTCCAGAAGCCGCGAAACAGCAGCAACGCGCCCGTCACCAGAATCATCCGCCACCACACCAACGTCGCCGCCGGCAACGTGATGAGCTTGCCCAGAATCGCCGTGAACCCCCACAGAATCACGCAGAAATGAATCTGCAGCCAGGCGCGGGTGGAAGGGAGCATGTGAAGAAGCCTGCTAGCCAACTAGTCTGCTAGTCAGAGTAAGGACGGTACATCGCACGCCGGAGGGCCTCCTTCTGTTGTCTGACCGCAAAGTCGGCCAGACGCTGGAAGTTGCAACTGCGCTCAAGCGCCTGTCTTGCCAGCAGACTAGCGGACCAGTCGGCTAGTTGACTTGGTTCAGTATGCTTTCGCCCAGATCACTCGCTGCGCGCTCGGCTTGCCGGTGAAGGGGCAGGTGCCGGGTTCGTTCTCATCGAGCGGCATGCAGCGGACGGTGACCGACAGGTCGTCCTTGATCTTGTGTTCGAGCTCCACGTCGCCGCTGAAATGCGTTAGCGCAAAACCGGCATGGATGGGCGTCGGAGCGTTCTCTTCGGCGGGAGGCGCGGTGAAGAAGCGGTAGAACTCTTCCTTGCTGTCGATCCGATGCGTGTGATGGTCGCGATAGCTGCGGGCGCGTTCGAACAGAGCATCCTGGATCGATTGCAACGTAGCGGCGATATTCGCGACGAACTCTGCGCGTGCGACGCTTTGCTTTTCCTTGTGCGGCTTCTCGCGGCGGCCGACGAACACGGAATCTTTTTCCATGTCGCGCGGACCGATTTCCAGGCGCACGGGTACGCCTTTCTTGATCCAGCCCCACACTTTCTCGCCGCCGCGTTCGTCACGTTCGTCGACGACGACGCTGACCGGACGATCCGCGTAGCGCTGTGCGCGCAGTTCCTGAGCGACGCGATTGCAATATTCGAGCACGCGGGCCTTCTCATCGTCGGAGCGGAAGATCGGGATGATCACGACCTGCGCGGGTGCCACACGCGGCGGCAGGATCAAACCGTCATCGTCCGAGTGGGTCATGATCAGACCGCCGATCAGACGCGTGGACACACCCCAGCTCGTCGTCCAGGCGTGCTGACGCGTGCCGCTTTGATCCAGGAACATGATCTCGCTCGCTTTCGCGAAGTTCTGGCCGAGGAAATGACTCGTGCCCGCCTGCAGCGCCTTGCGGTCCTGCATCATGGCTTCGATGGAGTACGTTCGCTCCGCACCAGGGAAGCGCTCGCCCGCCGTCTTCTCGCCCTTGATGACAGGTAACGCCATCCATTGCTCGGCGAAGGTCGCGTACACATCGAGCATGCGCATGGTTTCAGCGACGGCTTCCTCACTGGTCGCATGGGCGGTATGCCCTTCCTGCCACAGGAACTCCGTCGTTCGCAGGAACATGCGTGTGCGCATTTCCCAGCGGACCACGTTCGCCCATTGATTGATGAGCAACGGCAGATCGCGATAGCTCTGGACCCAGCGCGAGAACGCATCGCCAATGATCGTCTCGGAGGTCGGACGCACGATCAGCGGTTCATCGAGCTCGCCGGTCGGCACGAGCTTGCCTTCTGAATTCAGCTCCAGCCGGTGATGCGTGACGACGGCGCATTCCTTCGCGAAGCCTTCGACGTGCGCGGCTTCCTTCTGCAGGAAGGACAGCGGAATGAACAGCGGGAAGTAGGCGTTCTGGTGCCCGGTCGCCTTGAACATCTCATCCAGCACCCGCTGCATGTTCTCCCACAGCGTGTAGCCCCACGGCTTGATCACCATGCATCCGCGCACGGCCGAATTCTCGGCGAGGTCCGCGGCACGGATGACCTGCTGATACCACTCGGCGTAGTTGTCCTCACGCGTCGGCGTGATGGCGGTGCGGGGTTTATTGCTCATCGGCGTTTGCTGAAGATCGGCACGGAAGGGGCGCGATTACAGCAGATTTTGCCCCCGCGCGGCGTTCCGACTTGCGTCGGGCATCAGTGTCGGAGCCAGGCGACGGTCGCCATGCCGGCCACGGTCATGACCAGCGAGCCGGCCAAGTGCAGAAGCGCTGCGCCCGCGGCCGTGATGAGCTTGCCCTGCTGCATCAGAAAAACGAGCTCTGCCGAATAGGTCGAGAACGTGGTGAGTCCACCGCAGAAGCCGGTAATGATCAAAAGACGCCACTCGGGCGCAATCGCGGGCGATGCGGCCAGATAAGCGATGGCGACGCCGACGATGTAGCCGCCGAGCAGATTCGCGGCCAGCGTACCGGGAGGAATGTCCGGGAACAGATTGTTCAGATGCAGTCCCAGCCACCAGCGCAGCAGCGCCCCGCAGCTGGCACCGATCGAAATGGCCAGAATCGGCTTGAGCATTTCCTGTCCTTGTTCGAGGTGGGAACAGGCGACCGGCGACGCCTCCCCACGGGAGTCTTGTACAGGCAGTGTCGGCTGCAGTGAGCGGCTTTCCCGAACGCATGCCAGCTTCTTGGTAAGTCGCGGCGAGTCTACGGTCAGCCAGAGTCGGCGAGCAACGACATGAACACGCCAGGACAGCGTTCCAAACGCTCGAAAATGTTGCCGGCGAAAGCGCGAATAGAGGCAGCAAGTCATGCGTTGCTCCGCTAAACTTCGCTCGCTTTCGAGCGTGGCCGCGAGTGCCGTCATTCCCCGAACGATGATCTTGAGAACATCCGCAGTTTGAGCAACAAAGCCATATCCAGCGCGCGCGAAACGGCGTGCGAAGTCCGCTTCGGTCAGGTCGGTCTGGTGCAGCTGCGTGTGCGCAATACCGACTCACGCACGATCGAAGCCGAGCTCGCTGCACGGATTGCTGCCGCTCCGCAATTGTTCGATCGCGCGGCCGCCTGTCTGGATCTGAGTGCGCTCGATACGCCAGCCGATGAAACGATCGTGCGTGAACTGATGGAGACCGTCCGCCGTGCCGGGTTGATGCCCGTCGGTCTCGCCTTCGATGGCACCGAGACCATGAACACGCTCGCGCGCTCCATGAATATTCCGGTGCTGACACAGTTTCGTGCCCAGGGTCGTCCGCAACCCAAGGAAGCACCGCCACCCGTGGCCGCCGTGCCGAATCCACCGCCGAGCGAACCGCCGCTGCCTGCACTGATGCAGCACCAGCCCGTGCGCTCTGGCCAGCGCGTGTACGCGCGCAACCGCGATCTGATCGTGACCACTGTGGTCGGCGCTGGCGCCGAGGTGATGGCCGATGGCTGCGTGCATGTGTATGGCTCGCTGCGTGGCCGCGCGATGGCAGGCGCCCGCGGCGAAGTGACCGCACGCGTGTTCTGCCAGGAGTTCAACGCCGAGCTGGTCTCCATCGCCGGCGTGTTCAGAGTCTTCGAAACCATTCCGCCCGAGCTGGCCGGCAAACCGGTCCAAGCCTGGCTGGATGGCGACGATCTTCGTTTCCAGCGCATCGGCGCGTGAGGACGGCAGACAGAACCGGACAGATCTCCACGGGGATCATGGGGTGCACGGGGTGAGGAAGAACTGGATCTCGCAATGGTTTGCGACTCTTCACCCGGTGTTCCCCGCGTCCCCCGTGGAAATTTTTTCCGCTCTTTAGGATTTTCAGGAGAACAAAGCTTTGGCTGAGATCATCGTTGTCACCTCCGGCAAAGGCGGCGTGGGCAAGACGACCACGTCGGCAAGCCTCGCGTGCGGGCTGGCGAAGCGCGGCAAGCGCGTCGCGGTCATCGACTTCGACATCGGTCTGCGCAATCTCGACCTGATCATGGGTTGCGAGCGGCGGGTCGTGTACGACTTCGTGAACGTGATTCAGGGCGACTGCACGCTCAAGCAGGCGCTCATCAAGGACAAGCGGATCGACGCGCTGTTCGTGCTCGCCGCCTCGCAGACTCGCGATAAGGACGCACTGAACGCCGATGGCGTGCGTCGTGTGCTCGATGAGCTGATCGCGGATGGCTTCGACTACATCATCTGCGATTCGCCTGCAGGCATCGAAAAAGGCGCCCACCTTGCGATGTTCTTTGCCGACCGGGCCATCGTGGTCGTCAACCCCGAAGTGTCCTCGGTGCGGGACTCCGACCGGATTCTGGGCCTGCTCTCGAGCAAGACACATCGAGCCGAGAAGGGCGAATCGAAGGTGCAGGAATATCTGCTGCTCACGCGTTACAGCCCGCGACGGGTTGCGACCGGCGAGATGATGAGCGTCGAGGACGTCAAAGAGATCCTCGGCATCGAGGTGATCGGCGTGATTCCCGAATCCCCGGATGTGCTGTCCGCATCCAATGCGGGAACGCCGGTGATTCTGAATGAAGAAAGCGACGTCGCGCGCGCCTATGAAGACGCCGTTGCGCGATTGCTGGGCGAGACCTTGCCGCTTCGCTTCCTCGAAGAACCCAAGAAGGGTTTCTTCGCCCGCATGTTCGGAGGCTGACATGGGATTGCTCGCACTGTTTCGCCGTACGCCGCCGACGGCCACCCTCGCCAAAGAACGCCTTCGCATCATCGTCGCCCAGGAACGCAGCTCGCGCGGCGCTCCCGATTACCTGCCGCTGCTTAGGCGTGAGGTCCTCGAGGTGATCCGGAAATATGTCAATGTGGATCCGGAAGCCATCCAGATCAGCGTGGAAAAGGAAGACGGCCACGAGGTCCTGGAATTCTCGGTGGCGCTCCCAGAGAAATAGACACGGCCGACGCTGTCGGATGATGGATCACGCCGCGTAGGTCGGCGCCGACAAACGCATAGGGACGCGGGTTCGCGCGTAGTCATAGCTCCGTGCCGGAGTGAGACGTTGCCTATGGCCATCCGGCCGGCAGCTATGGCGTAATGCGTAAGACCTATTCCAAACCGCGCCACCTTAAGGCGCCCTAACAAGAGTCGAAGTCTCAGCATCTATGGTTGACGGTACTTCCGCGAACCCGGCGTCCCGCGTGCTCATCGTCGAGGACGAGGTCCTGGTGCGAATGTTCGCCGTGGACGTTCTCGAAGACGCCGGCTACGTGGTGGAGCAAGCCGCTTCGGGCAAGGAGGCCCTGGAACGCTTTGCTTCGCTGCGTGGCCAGCTCGCCGCAGCGATCATCGATCTCGGCCTGCCGGATCGCAGTGGTGATGAAGTGGCGAGTGAAATCCGGGCCCAGGACACCTCGCTTCCCATCCTCATCGCCAGCGGCCGCAGCGAGCGCGAGCTCAAGGATCGATTTGCCGGCGATAACTTCATTGCGGTGCTCGGCAAGCCCTTCACCGAACCAATGCTGTTGGAAGTACTTGCCACGCTTGGCGTTCGTCCCGGCACCTGACCCGCACCTGCGAGCAGCTTCGATCACGCATCGAGTTGTTGCATCCGTTGCTTCTGTTACGCACGCAACAAACGGTCGACTGTTATAGGGCTCTCTCATCCCAAGTGGTCATTGCCAACTCAATCGCAATGGATAATGCAAATGATTGGTGAATAGGCCGCAACAGTCTCTTTCTGCGCAAGGCGTCTTTCCGCTCTGGACAGCTGTGGGGATCACGGGCGTAGGCTATCAGCCACTCGCGATGCCCTCTCTCAACCAGTAGCGAAGTCAAAGCCCATGGACGTTCTTTCCAATGTTCTTAGCGTAACCAGCCTCGCGACCAGTGCTCTGGGTTCGCGGGAATTCCAGGCTCCCTGGAGCGTATCGATCGAAGCGCCTCAGGACTCGGCCCTCCACATCGTGAGACGCGGCTCGGCGTGGCTACGTTTCGGCGACGGCGAACCGATTCGCGTGAATACGGGCGATGTAGTTCTGTTGTCCGCAGGCAAACCGCACACGTTGTCTTCGGATCGCGACGCTCGAGAACCCGAGCCGTTCGCGCAGGCAGTCGCACGTGCTCACAACAACATCGTGCCTTCGTTGCGGGGCCGCACGGACGCGAGCGAATCCACGGTGATTCAATCGGCTGCGTATTACTTCGCAGCAGATGGCTTCTCACCGGAAGGTGCACATCCGATCCAGGCCTTGTTGCCGCCGGCCATCGTGATTTCGGCGCAGAAGATCGAGAACGATCCGGAACTGCAGTTGCTGCTGCGCCTGCTCGCTCACGAGGCGCAACATCGCGAACAAGGCGTCGAGCTCGTACAGCCGCGACTCATCGATACGTTGTTCGTGTATCTGCTGCGCGCATGGTTGCGCGATCTGCCGGAAGGCACAGCCGGTTGGCTCGGCGCGTTGCGTGATCCACAGATTCGCAAAGCACTCACGCTGATTCACGAATCGCCGCAAGCGCCATGGACCGTCGAGTCACTTGCGCGTCAGGCTGCGATGTCGCGTGCGGCCTTCGCCAAGCGATTCATGGATCTCGTCGGCCAGCCGCCGCTCGCGTACGTGACGCGCTGGAGAATGGATCTGGCAGCAAAGATGCTGCGAGAGTCGCGCGAACCGGTGGCTCGTATTGCAAGCCGTGTGGGCTACCTGTCGGAGACTGCGTTTGCGAAGGCGTTCCGGCGTCGTCGCAAAATGCCACCGGGTGCATATCGCTTTCAGCGCACGCGCCGTGCGGCTGAAGCAGCGGCGAGCACGCCGACAGCGAGCTTGTAGTCGATCGAAGCTTGTAGTCGATCCAATACTTGTCGAGACTGGCGATTCGAAACAGCCGATGTCCGGCCCGCGAGAATCGCCATGTCCGTTCGCATCGTTCGACTGGGAAGCTCGCGTGCTCCCGATGAAGGACTGAGACTCGGCACCGTGCGGCGCCCGCCGCGCGGTGTTCCCAAGAGCGAGTACGCTGCCCGCGACATCTACGACGTCTGGTTGCCCAATCTCGCTCCCAGCGAGGAACTGCTGAAGCAGGCACAGTCCGCTGATACGCCCAGGGAATGGCAGGCCTTTGCGCGCCGTTATCGTGCCGAAATGAAATCACCCGAGGCTGCGCGCGTGCTCGATGTCCTGGCCGCGCTTTCACATCAGACGAATTTTGCGGTCGGGTGCTACTGCAGAGATGAGAGCCGCTGCCATCGCTCCATCCTGCGTGAACTCCTGGCAGACCGCGACGCGGACATCGTCGATTAACCGTCGACGACAGGATGCTCACGCGCGGATCGCTTCCTTAGATTTCCGAATTAGTGACTGCGACTCCACTCATCGGGCGGATTGTCTCGCCGCACCTCGTCCGGTCTTTTTGCTTCGCCTTTACGATATCCCGGATCGAACTTTCGGCGTCGAAATACCCAGATGGTCAGTACAAGCGCTGCCGCGATGAGTGCCAGCACCGGCCAGAAATGACTCAGCCATTCACTGAATTGACCCATGTTCTCCATGCCTTCCTCCTGCCCGCGCAGTGAGCGCGGCTGTGACAGGTGAACGACTGGGGCTCGTAACAAGTTCGGTATGCGCGTCGCGCCTGATCGGCTCGATGATGGTCCAGCCTGTCGGTAAATCGAAGGTTTCAGGGACCGAGCTCATGACAATGAAGAGCCAGCTCAATGACAGGAAGGTGCTAGGCGCTAGGTCCTAGGCGCCAGGTATCCGATCATCCGCGTCTGCTCTGGCTAGACCCTAGCACCTAGTACCTAGCCCCTGTCTCTCCCGCAGCGCCGAGCGCATTGAGAAGAAGATGCCAGAGGCTAACCAGGTGCTAGGCGCCAGAGATCCGACTTTCTGGCTAGACCCTGGCGCCTAGTACCTAGCGCCTCTCTGCGATCAATCGTCAACGAGCTGCTGACCGGGGAAGAGCTCTTCGTTGAAGCCGAAGTTGCGCAGATCGCGGATGCGCATCGGATACAGCACACCGTTCAGATGATCGACTTCGTGTTGTACGACGCGCGCATGAAAGCCGCTCACGGTGCGATCGATGGGCTGGCCGCTGGCATCGAAGCCGCGATAGCGCAGATTCGTATAACGCGGTACCAGTCCGCGCATGCCGGGAACTGACAGGCAACCTTCCCAGCCCTCCTCCATCGCATCGCTCAACGGCGTGAGCTGTGGATTGATCAGCACTGTGTACGGTACCTCCTCGGCCTGCGGGTAACGGGGGTTCTTGCCCACACCGAAGATCACGACCTGCAGCGACACACCGATCTGCGGCGCCGCCAGCCCTGCGCCGCTCAAGGCCGCCATCGTGTCGTGCATGTCGACGAGCAACTCGCGCAGCTCCGGGGTATCGAACTGTTCGACGGGCTTTGCGACCTGCAACAGCAACGGATCACCCATGCGCAACACTGGACGGACTGCCATACCAAAACCCCGTGTGATTCAGGCATAGAATAAAGCACCGGACCTGCAAACGGCCCACGGCGATTCAATAGAAGAAATGAAACATGATTCAAGAGAAGTGATCGACCGCGACTCATGTGCGCGATCGAAAGCCGGGCCGGCCACTCAGCTCACATGAGCTCCACTCTGCATGTCATCGTGCTTGCGGCGGGCGCGTCGAGTCGACTCGGGCAGCCCAAGCAGCTCGTGCGAATCGGCGGGCGACCGGCCCTGCATCGCGTCGTCAGTTCTGCGACCTCAGTTGCAGGTCACGGAGTGACCGTCGTCATCGGCTCACACGCGAATGAGCTGTCGCGGCTACTCGCCCATTCACCCGCATCGGTGATCGTCAATCGTCACTGGGAAGAGGGTATGGCCTCATCCATCCGTTGCGGGTTGGGTGCGCTGCCGGCGGCCTGCGATGCCGCTCTGATCCTGCTCGGCGATCAGGTGGCGATCACTGCGGATGATTTGAAACGCCTCACAGCCGCATGGAACGAACAGGAAGGCTCTATCGCTGCAGCCACTTATGAACAACACGTCGGTGTGCCAGCCATTTTTCCGCGCACTTTCTTCAGCGAGCTGAGCGAGTTGCGCGGCGATCAAGGCGCGCGCCGCATTCTCGAACGCAACAGCTATAGACTCATTCGCGTGCCGATGCCGAACGCAGGCATCGACCTCGACACCCCTGAAGATCTCGCCGCCATCATCCAACGCTTCGAACGAGCCGAGCCCACATCCCTATGAGAGTCGTATTCCTGTTCGCGGTCGTGATCATCATTGCGCTCGTCGTGTGGATGAGATCGAAGAGGAAAAGATAAAAGGCGGCGTTGGGCGCTTCTGGAAAGGGATCGCATGCATACCGCCGGTGGGTCTTGGCTATCCCTAGCGCCTAGGACCTAGCCCCTTCCTATCATGTGCTCGGCGCTGCTTGTGTGAGGAGACAGGCACTAGGTGCTAGCCGCTAGGATCTAGCCAGAGAAGACGCGGATCATCGGATGCCGAGCGCCTTCTTCTCATGCGCTCGGCGCTGTGGGAGAAACAGGCGCTAGGTACTAGGTGCTAGGGTCTAGCCAGAGCAGACGCGGATCATCGGATACCTAGCGCCTAGGACCTAGCCCCTAGCACCTTCTTCTCATAAGAGGAACCAGGCACTAGTGACCTGTAACAGCCCATTCAGTAGGGATGTCACCCCGGCGGCGAAGGCCGTTAAGGGGTCACCCCG
>JAFAEQ010000041.1 GCA_023423935.1 Pseudomonadota bacterium
GCCGCAAAGACCGCATAAAAAATGAGCGACTCGGTGGAGGTCGAGTGTGACGGTGCCACTCCCGGCACTCTTGGGCTTCCAGTTCTTTTTTGCGGTCTTTGCGGCCCGTCAGATCTCGTATCTGATCTTCACGATCACATACGTTTTCACGCCTCCTGGGACTTCGACGCGGACTTCGTCGTCGAGACTCTTGCGAAAGAGAGCTTTGCCGAGCGGTGAGTCCATGCTCACGTACCGCTTTGCGACATCGAACTCGTCCGGGCCGACGATCCGGTACTCGACTTCGTTGCCGTCGTCGTCTTCCAGGGTGACCCATGCGCCGAAGAAGACCTTGTTGCGATCGCTCGGCGGTTGGTCGACGACGGTCATGCCGTCGAGTCGTTGTCGCAGGAAGCGGACACGGCGGTCGATCTCGCGCAGTTGGCGTTTGCCGTAGATGTACTCGGCGTTCTCGGAACGATCCCCTTGAGCGGCTGCTTCGGAGACGGCCTGCGTGACCTGGGGGCGCAGCACGCGCCACAAATGATCGAGCTCGTCCTTCAGGCGCTGTGCGCCTTCGGGCGTAATGAACTTGGAGCCGCGCGGGCTGGGCGGGCGGTATCGACTCATGTGATCTCGTTTGCTAATTCGCTCTAAGGCGACGCCTGATATTGTCAAGGCGCCGGCAAAGTGTGCATTTGTTCACGGTACGTATAGGTGCCCGTCTCTACGCTGAGCACCCATGACGATCAAGTACTACACGCACTTCCTCCTCCAGGAGAGCAAGCCAAAGGGTCTCAGTGAGTTCCGCGGCGTGGTCGAAGTCAGCAAGACCATGCGCCGGGGCGATCTGAAGGAAGCAGCCGCTGTCCTCGCGCGCAATTTCGAATGCGAGTCGCGGGACATCAAAGTACTGCAGTGGTCGCGTCTGCATTGATGCTACAGAGTTTCTGCGAGTGGTCAGTGTGATTCTTGTGAGTTTCCTGCGAATCCCCTAGCGGCCTCTTCCCTTCAGAAGGCCCGCTTCTCAAACCCCGAGCACAACTCGGGGTTTTTTTTGGCCCAAACGTTTGCTCCTCGGGCATGCCATTTCCGGATTCCAGATTCCTCACTTCGTCTTCGAATTCCTGATTCCTGCATACATTTTCCAAGCCGCCTCTTGCGCCACTCCGCTCATCGCGTCGGCCGTTGCATCTGCGAATCGGTAGGTCGTAGCCTCGCGGCCGGGTTTCAACTCCGGAGTGTTCGATGCGACGTAGGCTCGTTTCCAGTGTGATGTGTGCGGCGGCGTGTTTCTCGCTGGGCTGTTCCGAGCAGCCCGCGGTGCCGCCGCAGAGTTCTGCCGCGACGCCTGCGCTCGGCTCGGGCATTCTGAAGCAGAACTTCGACGCGAATGTGCGTCCTCAGGACGATTTCTATCGTCACGTAAACGGCACGTGGCTCGAGACTACGGACATTCCCGCTGATCGTTCCAACTACGGCGCATTCACCTTGCTGGCCGATGGCGCGGAGCGGCATCTGCGCGCAATTCTCGAAGAGGCGGCATCCGCGAATGCCTCGCAGGGATCCGATCAGCAGCAGGTGGGGGATTTGTATGCAAGCTTCATGGATGAGGCAGGTATCGAGGCGAAAGGGCTGGAGCCGCTCAAGCAGGAGCTTGCGCTGATCGACGCCATCGGCACGCGTGCCGATCTCGCACGCTACATCGGTCACACACAGCGGCTCGGCATCGCTCAGCCGTTCGCGTTCTACGTCGCGATCGATCGCAAGAATTCGACGCAGTACCTGAGTGTGATCTACCAGAGCGGCCTCGCGCTGCCGGACCGCGACTACTACCTTGCTGACGATGCGCGTCTGAAGAGCGTGCGCGATCAGTACCGCACCTATATCCGCGCTCTGTTGAACACGGCCGGTATCGCAAGGGCCGATGTCGCCGCCGATCAGATCGTGAGTCTCGAAACGCGGATGGCGAAGGCTCACTGGGCGCGCGTGCAGAACCGAGACGCGGAAAAGACGTACAACCGCCAGACGTTCGATGCGCTGGTGAAGTTCATGCCTGCGTTCGATTGGAAAGCGTTTCTCCAAGGTGCGGAGATTCCCGCGGAGAAAGTCGCGGCAGTGAATGTCACGCAGCCCGACTACTTCCAGCGGTTGAACGAGCTCGTGAAAGAAGTGCCCATCGAGCAATGGCGCACGTACTTCCGGTTCAAGCTGCTCAATGCGTATGCGCCGGATCTGCCGCAGAAGTTCGCGACGCTGCATTTCGAATTCCACGAGCGCACCGTCTCCGGGATTCAGGAGATGCGTCCGCGCTGGAAGCGGGGCGTCGATACGGTCGAGCAGAACCTCGGCGAGCTGGCGGGCAAGCTGTACGTCGAACGCCATTTCAGTCCGCAGGCTCGCGAGCGTGTGCAGGCGCTCGTCGAGAATCTCAAGGTCGCCTACTCGCAGGGCATCGACGATCTCGAATGGATGACGCCTGCGACCAAGGAGCGCGCGCACGCAAAGCTCGCCGAGTTCACGACCAAGATCGGCTATCCGAGCAAATGGAAAGACTGGTCGGGCCTGACGATTCGTCGCGACGATCTGATCGGCAACGAGATCCGCATCGCATCACTCACTTTCCAGCGCGGCATCGACAAGCTCGGGCAGCCGGTCGATCGCACCGAATGGTTCATGACGCCGCAGACCGTGAACGCGTACTACAGCTCGCCTTCAAACGAGATCGTGTTTCCGGCAGCGATCCTGCAGCCGCCATTCTTCGATGTGAACGTGGACGACGCGGTCAACTACGGCGGTATCGGTTCGGTCATCGGACATGAAATCAGTCATGGCTTCGACGATCAGGGCCGGCGCTCTGACGGCAAGGGCAATCTGTCGGACTGGTGGGAGCCGATCGATAATCAACGCTTCCTGGAGCGTGCGAAGGCGCTTGGTGCTCAGTACAGCGCTCTCAGCCCGATGGAGGGCCTGAAGCTCAATGGCGATCTGACCATGGGCGAGAACATCGCGGACGTGTCGGGCGTGGCGATGGCCTATCGTGCCTACCAGCTCTCGCTCGGGGGCAAGCCCGCGCCGGTGATCGATGGGTCGACCGGCGACCAGCGTTTCTTCATCGGCTGGGCTCAGGTGTGGGCACGCAAATACCGCGACGACGAGCTTCGCAAGCGGCTGCTCACCGATTCGCACTCGCCCAGCGAGTACCGCGTCAATAACGTACTGAGCAACATCGATGCGTTCTACGCGGCCTTCGACGTGAAGCCCGGTGACCGCCTGTATCGTGATCCGGCGACCCGCGTGAAGATCTGGTGAGGAGCGACGAAGAGTCTCGAGGGAAATTGCACGGTCGGTGCGGCTGAAACCTGTTCAGCCGAATCGGCTGGCGGACCGTAACAGTTGCAGCGGTTCACGGACGAGGCGAGGTCATTTCTCGTCCTGAGAGGAGGGCAACCCGCGTTGCCCTTCTCTCGCTCCGCCTGATCTAAGCCCAGCGATCCATAAGCGCATCCCTATGCCGGCCGATGGCGAGGGTCTTCTTTCAGTGACCTCGGGTGACTAGACTTCCGCGCTTGGCGCGTGGGAACTTTTTCGACGCCTGTGGCTTCAGCCTCAAGCTTCGTACCCCGTGCTGCTTCACTTGGTTTCGAGACCCACCAGTAAGGATGCAACCATGCCAGCCTTGCGTATCGCCCTCATCCTCATGCTCGCCTCGTTCTTCACGGGCTGCGGATACAACACGCTTCAGACCCAGGACGAGCAGGTGAAATCCGCCTGGTCGGAAGTGCTGAATCAATATCAGCGTCGCGCCGACCTCGTGCCGAATCTGGTCAACACGGTGAAAGGTGCGGTGCAGTCGGAGAAGGACATTCTCGACAGTGTCGTGAATGCGCGTGCCAAAGCGACTTCGATTCAGGCGACACCGGAGTTGATCAACGATCCTGCGGCGTTTCAGAAATGGCAGGCGGCGCAGGGAGAACTGAGCTCCGCGCTGTCGCGGCTGATGGTCGTGGTCGAGCGGTATCCGGACTTGAAATCGATTTCCGGTTTCGACGATTTGCGTGCACAGCTGGAAGGTACCGAGAATCGGATTGCCGTCGCCCGCAAGCGCTACATTGACGCCGTGCAGGCGTACAACGTCACGGTGCGCTCATTCCCGACGAATCTGACTGCGAAAATGTTCGGTCATCCGATTCGCCCGAATTTCACGGTGGAGAACGAAGCACAGATTTCCCGTCCGCCCTCGGTCGATTTCGGGACGCAGACGCCACCTGCCAATCAGCCGACGCAAGTCGAGCCCGGTAACGCTACGTAGCTTCGTGAATCGCCCGTCTCATCCGCTCGCCGTCGGTCGGCATCCGCACGCATCGTGGGTGTGGCTGTGCGCTGCGGCGCTGTTGCTGCTTGCGCTCGTCGCGCGAGCGCAGGTGCCCGTGCCGCCACTCACGGCGCCCGTCATTGATCAGACCGGCACGCTTTCGCAGGAGCAGATCGCCTCCATCGAGCACACGCTGCGGGCGTTCAATGAACGCAAAGGCAGCCAGATCTCCGTTCTGATCGTGCCGACGACTGAGCCGGAGTCCATCGAGCAATATTCGATTCGAGTGGCGGATGCCTGGAAGTTGGGTCGCCAGGGAGTGGATGACGGAGTGTTGCTGCTTGTCGCCAAGGACGATCGCACCGTGCGTATCGAAGTCGGCTATGGACTGGAAGGTGCGCTGCCCGATGTGATCGCCAATCGCATCGTGTCGCAGGTGATCGTGCCGCGGTTTCGTCAGGGCGATTTTGCAGGCGGTATCGTCGAAGGCATCGATCGCATCATCGCCGTGATCGAAGGTGAGCCATTGCCCGAACCGGCACGCCGGGCGGAACGTTCGCCGGAAGGCATCGGCTCCGCATTGCCACTGCTGCTCATGCTCGTGTTCATCGGTGGCGGCATCCTGCGCAGGATGTTCGGCGCGTTTGGCGGTGCGACTGCCGTGGGCGGAATCGCAGGCATTCTCGCCTGGCTGCTCACGAGTGTGCTCGGCGTAGCGATCGGCGCGGCCTTCATCGCCTTCATTTTCACGCTGCTCGGTGGCGGCGGCTTTGGTGGCGGCGGCTGGACCAGCGGTCGACACGGCCGCGGCGGTTATTGGGGAGGCGGTGGATTTGGCGGCGGAGGCTTCGGAGGCGGAGGCGGCTGGAGCGGCGGCGGCGGGGGATTCGGAGGAGGCGGCGCATCGGGGCGCTGGTAAAGGATGAGTCTGTCACGTACCTGGCGACACTTGGTGGCGACGCGATGGAGCTTGCGTCACACGTTCAATGAACAGGTGCGCGCCTCGATCGAGGAGGCGGTCCGCATGAGCGAGCAATCGCACGGCGGAGAGATTCGTGTCGCGATCGAGAACGAGCTGGAGCTTCCGGCGTTGTGGCGCGGCGTGACATCGCGCGATCGTGCGCTCGAGGCCTTCGCGCAGCTGCGCGTCTGGGATACGGAGCTCAACAATGGCGTGCTCATCTACGTGCTGTGGGCCGATCACTGCGTGGAGATCGTCGCGGATAGAGCCTTCAAGACGCGTGTAGCGGATCAGGAATGGCGCGAGGTCTGTGCTCGGATGGAACGCTCATTCGCAGTACATCAACCGGGGCCGGCAATCGTGGAAGGGATCAGGGCAGTGGGCGAATTGATCGCGCGGCATTTTCCGCACTCGGATCGAAACGAACTGTCCGATCGGCCAGTGTTCTTGTAGGGAATCTCTGATCTGTTCGCCATTCGCAACCGTAGTTGCTTCGCCCACCGAAGCGTTTCAACCGTTGCAGACTTGCGAAGGTCGGGGAGGTCCAATCAGAAGTTCCGCAGGTCTGTGCTCACGCGAACTGTTGGGGATGAGCGACAGACAAGCCTGTGGCGGAATGTAGGTCGCCTCGGTGGCATCGATTGGTAATAATGCAACGATGAACTCTCCGATTCTCATGACCGCACGCTCGTTGCGGTATGCGTCCGTGCTGTCGGTGGCTTTACTGGCAGGCTGTCAATCGCTCATGCATCAGCCCGAGCCGGAGCCCGCACCGGTCGCTGAGCCTCCCGCTCCGGTGTATGTCGAACCGCTCGCGACACATCGCTTCGAATTGCAGCCCGGCCAGGATGTGATTGGCGAACTGCAGATCACGAAGGTCTCAGGCGAAGACACGTTCTCGGATATCGCGCGTCGCTTCAATGTCGGCTACGAAGAAATGGTTCGCGCGAACCCGGGTGTCGATCCGTGGGTGCCCGGTGTCGGGCGTGAGGTCGTGGTCCCGACTCAATTCGTGATGCCCTCTGCGCCCCGCGAAGGGCTGGTGATCAATCTCGCGCAGCTGCGCGTGTACTACTTCCCGCCCGCAAAGGAAGGCGAGGCACAGACTGTGATTACCCATCCCATCGGCATTGGCAAGGTGGGCTGGAATACGCCGGTGGGCACGACCAAAGTCACCGGCAAGATGAAGAACCCGACCTGGTTTCCGCCGGCCTCAGTGCGCAAGGAACATCGCGAAGCCGGAGACCCGCTGCCATCCAAAGTGCCGCCGGGCCCTGACAACCCGCTCGGAGCGCACTTGATGACGCTTGGCTGGCCGAGCTATCTCATCCACGGCACCAACAAACCCTATGGTGTCGGCATGCGCTCGAGCCATGGCTGCCTGCGCTTTTATCCCGAAGATATCGAGCAGCTCTATGGCGCGATTCCGGTCGGCACCAAGGTCACCGTTGTGGATCAACCCTTCGTGTTCGGCTGGCGCGACGGGTCACTGTACGTGCAGGCGTTCCCCATCGCGGAGGACGACGAGCGCGAACATCCCGCAGGTGCCGAAGCGCTGCTGAATGCCGCCATCTCCGATGAGATGTGGCAGACGATCCGCGAGCACAACGTTGCCGTCGATCTCGAACTCGTGAACAAAGTGGCGACCGACTCGCGCGGCATCGCGGTGCCGGTCACGTATGCGCCTCCCGTTGTCGAGTCGCATGCGAAGAATCGCAAGAAGGCTCCGCCCGTACAGACCCGGCCCACGTTTACGATGGAGCAGTACCTGCTCGCCGCGCGCCACGTGGAGAACAAGTTGCCCGAGGGTGCTAACTGGAACGGTAAGGACGAACTCCTCGTCTCGAACGAAGAGTTCGAGGCGGCGCGTAACGGCGTGATTCTTCCCAAGCAGCCGGCCAAGAAGGGCAAGTCCGCTGCGAAGCCCGCCGCAAAACCTGCTGCAGCCAAGCCGCAGTCCGCAGGCGAAGCCAGACCGGCCGCGTCCGCAAAACCCGCTGCGCAGCCCGCCGCGACAGCTCAGGTCGAAAAGCCGGCAGCCAAGAAAACCGCAGAGTAGGGAATCGCAAGGAAGGGACGCGGGCGGACTCGCTCCGAAGCTCGCAGTCCCGGAACTTTCCTCGCAAGCGCAGGTTAGAGATGCGCTCATCGCGTGAGGCTTTTCAGTCGCACTGGCTCGATCGGTCGCGCATCTGCTTCCCGATCGAGTTCCACACATCGACGGCGGCGCCGCGCGAGCGAATAATCGTCGCCAGTGTCACCCGCATTCCTTCGGAGCTTCCCCATGCGTCTGGGCAATCAACGCGAAAGTCGCAACGTCGAGGATCGCCGCGGTATCCGCTATGGCCGCGCTGGCGGCATCGGTCTCGGCACGATCCTCCTCGCGTTGGTCGCGATGTACTTCGGACAGGACCCTTCGGTGGTTCTGCAAGGCGTGCAGAACCAGGGGCCGGGCGAGCCACAACAGGTTCCGTATCAGGAGTCAGGAGAAGAGGCAGAAGCCCGCGTGCTCGTCTCCAAGGTGTTGGCGGATACCGAAGACGCATGGGGCGAGATCTTCGCGAAGGCGGGACGAACGTACGAACAGCCCAAGCTCGTGCTCTTTTCCGAAGGCGTGCAGACCGCGTGCGGATTTGCACCTTCGGCCGTCGGACCTTTCTACTGTCCCGCCGATCACAACGTTTACATCGATCTGTCCTTCTATCAGGACCTGCATGACCGTTTCGGCGCGCCCGGCGACTTCGCACAGGCCTATGTGATCGCACACGAAGTCGGTCATCACGTGCAGACGCTGCTCGGAATCTCCGAACGAAACATGCAGGCGCGTCAACGAGTGAGCCAGGCAGAGGCAAACGCCCTGTCGGTGCGACAGGAACTTCAGGCCGACTGCTTTGCCGGCATCTGGGCACACAACGCGAACGAATCGCGTCAGCTGCTGGAAGCGGGCGACGTGGAAGAAGGATTGAACGCTGCCAGCGCCATCGGGGACGACCGCCTCACGCAAGGCCGCGCACCGCCCGACTCCTTCACGCATGGCACTTCCGAACAGCGAGTGCGCTGGTTCAAGCGCGGCATCGACAGCGGCTCGCTCGATGCGTGCGATACGTTCGCCGCGACGAGGCTGTGAGCGGTGGCTAGCTAGTCGCTAGCCACCAGTCAGCTAGCCAACTAGTCGCTAGGGGCTAGCCACCCAGTCCGCTAGCCAACTAGTCGCTAGGTGCTAGCCAGAAAGGACCAGCGCGGCGAGGGATGCTCGCGGGTCTTTGTCTCTTGTCTGACTAGCGGACTAGCTGACTAGCGACTGGTCGGCTAGCTCACTAGCTGCGCTAGTGAGCTGCGAGGAACTCGCACAGATATGCCGCCGGTCCGCCGATGGCCTGCACGTCGAAGCCGCTGTTCGCCGGGACTTCGAAGCTCGTCCCCATCGCGTAGCGATGCCATTCGCTCGCGCCATCCAGCTTCACTGCCAGCAATCCACTGATCACCGTCATGCGTTCTGCGGCGCCGGTGCCGAAGTGATACTCGCCCGGCGCGATCACCCCGACGGATGCCTTCAAACCATTGCGCTCGAATCCAAGACTTTGAACGCGTCCTTCGAAATACGTGTTGTGCTTCAGCATGCAGTGCTCTTTGCGGTAAAGAAAATCGACAATCGCGATGAGCGATCGGAGCGCGATGATGCCAGCACTCGAACTGGTGAGCACTCGTTCGAGCGTGAGCGACGCATCGTCTGCAAGACATCGGCGGCGCAAGGATCAGTCTCGACGCGTGCTGACTCTCCGATGCTCTTGCTTGCATCTCTTGCCATTACGTTGACGGATCCTTCTGCGGTCTTTGCGGCCGCTCTTCAGTTCTTACGCTTCATCACATGCAATCAAAGTCGCGAACGTGCGCGCAAACGCGCGAAGCACTGTGCTAATTTAGCGACACAACAAAGGCTGATCACAGCCACAGGGGAGTACGGTGCCCGGGCAATCGCTCGACGGTATCCAGATCGAGGAGTCGCTTCACGCGGAGCAATCGATTGCTCGTACGCGTGTGCAGCTCACCGCATTCGTCGGCCGTACGCTGCGCGGACCGGTGAACACGCCGGTCATCGTGCAAAGCTTTGCGGATTTCCATGCGATCTTCGGCGGGCTCTGGCAGCCGAGCCCCTTGTCGTATGCGGTCGAGCATTTCTTCGAGCAGGGCGGTCGACGGGCAGTCGTGGTGCGCGTAACGAACACTGCGTTGCCCACGACCATCACTTTGCGCTGCGATCATGACGCGTTGATGCTCGAAGCCGTCGCGCCCGGGACTCGGGAATTCCTGCGGGCTTCGGTGGACTACGACCATGTCGAGGACGATCGCAGCTTCAATCTGGTCGTGCAGCGCGTGCGTTCGCCCGGCTCGGAACGCATCGAAGAGCAGGAAACGTTTCGCAATGCCACGATCGATCCGGGCTCGGATCGATTCATCGCTGCAATGTTGACTCGCTCGCAGCTCGTTCGGGTCCGAGGAAAGGTGCCCTCGATACGTCCGGGTCAGACCCTGATGCCGGGCACGAACCTTCCTGTCGGCTATGTGAGCTCGAATCCGGACGGCGATGACGGTCGGCCGCTCAGCGATTACGACGTCATCGGGTCGGCAGCGCGCCGCACCGGTCTTTTCGCGCTGGCGCAGGTCGATGATCTGGCCTTCGTCTATATCCCGCCTCTGTCGCGTACGACGGAGATCGGCGCGAGCACGCTACTCGTCGCGACGAAGTTCTGCCGGGAACACCACGCCCTCCTGATCGTGGATCCTCCCGCCTCATGGGATTCGCCTTCGGCCGCGTTGCGGGGAATCAAGGACCTCAACTTCTACAGCGACACGGCGGTGATGTTTTATCCGCGCCTGTCATGCCTCGATCGATTGCGTGGCCGCACCGAGATCTTCGGGAATGGCGGCGCGGTCGCTGGAATGCTCTCGCGCAGCGACGGGTCGGTCGCGGCGCTGATGCAAACCCCGGAGCCCGAACCAGTGCTTCGCGCAGGCGTGCGCCTGGCGCGCGATGTGTCCCGCGGCGATCGCTGGCGGCTCGCGCAAATGGGCATCAACACGCTGCAGACAGTGCGCAATGTCGAACGCGAACGCCCATTGTTGCGAACCCTTGCGTGCGGCGCGAGCGCGTCGTCGGACTGGGCGTATCTCACGCCGCGACGTTTCGCTCAGTTCGTGATCGGGGCTATCGCGCGTGGTACGCGTTGGGCAGTGGTCAATCCCTTCGACTCGTCCACGCAGGTGCTCGTGGCGAAACAGATCGTCGAATTCCTGCACGAGGTCAAAGCGGCGGGAGCCTTCCGCGGGGCGACTGCAGACGATGCGTTTCTCGTCGTCTGCGACGAACGCATCAATGATGGCCAGGCGGCCAACACGTTCCAGATCCTGGTGCAGTTCGCGGCACTTCACACCGGCGAGTATCACAGCTTCCTGATCGTGCACAGTGTTCGCGGCAGCGTCGTGCGACCCGTGGTCGTGAACCGGCTCGAGGCGTCGCTGCTGCTTGCCGACGATCTCGAGCGCGAGATCACGATCCGCGTCGATCAGGAGCGGGACTTCGTGAGGGTGCTGGCGAGCTGAGATCCGGACGGAAATGAGCAATGAGCAATGAGCAGTGAGGAATTAGGAATGAGGAATGAGCGGTGAGCGGTCAGCAACGAGAAGTGAGTGACCGGGAGAGAAGAGCTACCAGGACCTGGGCAAGGAAAGTCTGAACGACGGACGTCCCTGTTTACGCCCGCACTCACCCAAATGCCGATTGCAGCGGCGCGGGACGGAACAGGTGGAAACCCTGGGCGTAGTCGATGCCCATTTCGAACAGGCGCTCGTGGACCATCTGAGTCTCGACACCTTCCGCGACTGTTTCGATGCCGCGATCGGCCGCGATCTGGGCGACCGCGCGCACCTGTGATGCGAAGCGGGGATTCGTGGCGATATTGCGAATGAGCGAGGAGTCGATCTTCACGCGGCTCACCGGCCATTTTTTCAGTGGATCGAGCGTTCCGAGACCGGAGCGGCAATTGTCCAGCGCGATCCGGCAGCCTACGTCGCGCAATCTGGCAGAGAGGACTTCCATCGCATCTTCATGTTCGAGTGCGGTGCGCTCCGAAATCTCGAATACGAGCAGGCCAGCAGGGATGGCGCTGCGACACACCTCGGCGACGATGAATTCGGCGAATTGCTCGGTCGCGAGCGACTGACCGGCAAGATTGATCGAGAACTCGAGGCTCGATGCCCGGACGGTGACGGCGCGTTTGCGCAGCGTCTGCATCAGCGCGCCGATCACCCAGCAGTCCACATCCGGCAGCAGGCGGTTCATTTCCGCGGCATTGAAGAAGCTGGCCGGCGTGTGCAGCTTCGTACCTTCGCGCATCCGCAGCAGCACTTCGAAGCGCGGCGATAGCGTGTTGTCGCGCAAGGATGAGATGCGCTGTGCGTAGAGATCGAATCCGCCTTCGCGAAGCGCCGTACGAATGCGCGCGTCCATCGGCAGCGGTGCTGCCGGAGGCTGTACGACGGCGCTCGTTCGTGGCGCTGCCGGCCGGATGATCGGTGCCGACGGATGACGTGCTCGCACGAGCGGTGCGGATGGAACGAGCGGAGCCGCTGCCGGTGCCATCGCATCCGCCATCGCAGGCTTCACGGATACGGACGCAGTCCGCACACCCGCGGAAGGCGCTACGGTCGCGACGACGGGAGGTTCAGCTGCCAATGTGCCGAGGGCTTCGGCAGGCAGGCTCGTTGCCAGCTGGACCAGCTCATCGACATCGACGCTCGCGAAATCCCGGTCTCGACCATGGCGGAACAACATGATCAGCGCGACGGACCGCTGCGAGGCATCGCGCACGGGTACGGCCAGCAACTTATACGGAAGCTGATTGTTGCGACCATTGCCGGCCGAGTTCACCACGAGTGGTTCGGTTCTGACCTGAATCCAGCGCAGAACATGGGCCCGGACGTTGTCGATCGCAGCGTTGATCGCGAGATCCGATTCATCGGGACTCACGCGCTGGGTGAGGGTGAACGGACGGCTCGGCACGACGACCGCGCCGAACGAGCAATCGATCAGCTCCGTTGCGAGCAGCAGCGCCTTGCGCAGCAAGGCGGGCGCCGGCATCTGCTGTCGGAGCTGAGCGCCGGCTGTCGTGGCCTGGCGAGGCGCCGTTTCCTTTGCTGGAATCGAAGTGGCTGGCTTGTCGATCACGCTCGGCCAGGCATGCGCGAGGATTTGCATGAGCGGCTGCAATATCCGCTCGACTGCTTCGGGGCTGCGGAAGCGGGCGCCGGGCGGCAAGTCGCGACAGGCAATGCCGAGCGCACCGACGACGACGTCCTGAGCGTTGCGGACGGGGAACACGAAAGACGGCGCATCCTGTTCACTGGCCACGACCGCAGAGCTTGGGCGTTCCTGCGCATGATGCCGTGCGCGAGCCAGAGAAAGCTCCACATGCATGCGCAGCTCAGGTTCTTCGACGCCGTCGTTGATCCACAGCGCCTGAGCGCGGTGATCGTAGAAGCTGATGCGTTCGGCCGGCGGCACCAGCATGCGCACGATCTGCGCATAACTGGCAAAAGGCAGGCCGGTGCTGCCAGCAAGCGCAGCAGCAGTTTTGAGCACAGAAGACATTGCCATCCTCCCGGGCCGCATCATAACTGCTGCACTGCCGGATTCGGTATTTCAATGCGAGGGATGCAATTACTCGCGTCAAGGAAGCCCTCGACATGTGCAAAGCGACTCGCCGGTCGATTGGTCATAACGTCGCGGGAATCTTCAGCGGCGAGCCGCAAGTCATCGCCGCTGACGGGAAAGGTCAATGTGCCCATCCCCTCAGGTGCTCGTGAGATTTCGACTGATGGCGCCCGGCAGTGAACGCCTGAAACCGCCTTCCTTCGCCTATCGCTTTCGCACGCCTGCCGCGGGGATGTCCCTATGCAGTGGGTTGCTCGCGTACATTCCGGGCAACGCGTAAACCCGGGCTGCCGTGCCTCCCCAGAGGGCTTCGCGATCTGCAGGGGAAAGATGAGCTGACCAGCTTTCGATGATCGCAGCGACGCGAGCGTAGGGCGCTGCAAGCAGACAGACGGGCCAGTCCGAACCGAACATCAGGCGCTCCGGCCCGAAGAGCTCCAATGCGCTGTCGAGATAGATCCTCAGAGCGTCTGCGTCGAATTCGCCGCGTGCGTCCAGCGCCTCAGTGACCAGGCCCGACAGCTTGCAGGCGATGTGAGGCATCTTCGCGAGCGGTGCCATGAGCTCGCGCCAGCGCGCGTGGTCGCGATCGCGAATGGCCGGCTTGCCGAGGTGGTCGAGCACCAGCCAGTGATCGTCTGCCTGTGCACAGAGATGCAGGATCGAGGGCAGCTGGTGTTCGTAGACGAGCACATCGTAGGCGAGTCGATGTCGCTGCAGATCTGCGAGTCCTTGCGCGAATGCCCGATCATTTACCCAGGCATCCACGTCGGCTTCATCCTGAATCGGGTGACGCAAGCCGACGAGCTTCGGATCGTCCTGCCAACGTTCCAGGCGCGCGGCGACATCTGCTTGCAGATCGATCCAGCCCACGACACCCGCGATCCAGGCGTGCTGAGTGGCGAGCGTCAGCAGAAAGTCGGTTTCGCTTTCGCTCGTTCGCGCTTGTACGGCGATGCAGGCATCGAGTCGCTGCTGCTCCAGCAGCGGCCGTAAATCCGAAGGCATCCAGTCCCGACGCAGCACCTGCATGTCGGCGCTCATCCACGGGTACTCGGCAGGCTCGAAACGCCAGAAATGCTGGTGTGCGTCTATTCTCATGACGAGGATGCGGAGTAACCACAAAGAACAAGGAACACAAAGGGGGCAAGAAACATGCAGCTCTTCATTTTGTGATCTTTGTGCTCTATGTGGGTTACTCCTGATTCTTTACTCAGCGGCCCGACAAACCTGTCGCTGCTCGCCCAGCCCATCGATCCCCAGGCGGACGATGTTGCCTGCACGCAGAAATTTTGGCGGCTTGAGGCCGAGTCCCACGCCGGCCGGCGTTCCGGTGGAAATCACATCGCCGGATTGCAGGCTCATGAAACGACTGAGGTAGCTCACGAGAAACGGCACTCGGAAGATCATCGTGTTCGTATTGCCGTTCTGATAGCGATGACCGTCGACTTCGAGCCAGAGTGCGAGCGAGTGCGGATCGCGCACCTCATCGGTCGTAACCAGCCACGGCCCCGTGGGTCCGAACGTGTCGCAGCCCTTGCCTTTGTCCCAGGTGCCGTTGCGCTCCAGCTGGAATTCGCGCTCGGAAACATCGTGCACGATGCAGTAGCCGGCGACATGCGAGAGTGCTGCGGATTCTTCGATGTAGCGACCGGGTTTGCCGATGACGACGCCGAGCTCGACTTCCCAGTCGGTTTTCTGCGAGCCGCGCGGGATCTCGATGTCATCGTTCGGGCCCACGACGGCACTTGTCCACTTGTTGAACACGACCGGTTCCGACGGCAGCGCCATGTTCGATTCGGCGGCGTGATCCGAATAGTTGAGTCCGATGCAGACGAACTTGCCGATTCTGCCCACGCATGGACCGATGCGCGGATCGCCGCTGACGAGCGGCAGTGATGCGGGGTCGACGCCGCTCAGACGGCGCAGGCTCTCGGGCAGCAAAGCATCGCCCGCAATGTCGGGAACGATAGCGGACAGATCGCGGATCCTGCCGTCGGCATCGAGAAGCCCCGGCTTTTCACGACCGGCCGGACCATAACGCAACAACTTCATCGTTCATCCTCGAAAGATCGAATCCAGCCCATCATCGATGCAAAGCTTCAATTGCACCAGCCGCCGTCGATCACCTGCGCGGTCCCGGTGGTGAATGAAGATTCATCGGATGCGAGATACACCGCCAGCGCAGCGATCTCTTCCGGTCGGCCGAGCCGGCCCATCGGTTGTCGCGCGACGAACTGCGCATGAATCTCATCGAGGTTACGCGATTCGTTGCGGGCCTGGGTCGCGATGCGCTCCATGAGCGACGGCGTTTCCACCGTTCCCGGGCAGATGGCGTTACAGCGGATGCCTCGTCCGATGAAATCCAGGGCAATGGATTTGGTGAGTCCGATGACTGCGGCCTTGGTCGTGGTGTAGGCGAAACGATTCGGAACCGCTTTCAGACTGGAAGCGATCGAGGACATGTTGATGATCGAGCCGCCGCCCGCCGCGATCATTGCAGGCAGCATCGCCTGACAGATCGAGAACATGGCCCCAACGTTGAGCTTCCAGGAAGACTCGAGTTGCTCTGCCGTGCATTCGAGCAACGTGCCCGCATGCACGACGCCCGCGCAGTTGAAGATCACGTTGAATGCGCGATGCGCAGCCGCATGCTCGCGTGCGAGCGCATCGATCGCTGTTCGGTCGAGTATGTCCAGTGTGCGCACTTCGAGATGGGCGATTCGTTCGGATTTCAGCGCATCGAGGCTGGCAGCGTTCAGATCGACGGCCAGGACCTGCGCGCCTTCGCGCGCGAAAGCAATGGCTGCTGCCCGTCCGATGCCTTGTCCTGCGCCTGTGACCAGCGCCCGTTTGTGCTTCAGACGCATCAGCTCGCCTGTGATCGATATCGAGTGCGGGAATCGGGTTTCATCGTGATCGAGAATCCAGGTCGGGTCGGTGTGATGTAGGTGCGTTGCGGATCACGTGCGAGGATCCTGATTGGCACCCTGGAGCACATTGAAGCGCACCGATGACGAAGCAATGGGATGCGAACTGCAATTGCCCGCTCACACTAGCAGCTCAAATTGACACCCGCCAATTGTCCGACTAGATTCGAATCGCGATGTGACCGGTAACATCCGCTTCCTCGGCGATACGGGTCGCGAAGCGTGCTGACCGTACCCTCTGCACCACGGCCGGCATGCGCAGCGCGAATCCTCGGGCAGGCGATTTGGGGGTCAGGCATTCATGTGTTCATTCAGGGCACGGCGAAGCATTGCCGTTCTTTGCCTGTGGCTCGTTGCGTCTGCGGTCTTCGCAGTCCAGGCCGCCGAGTTGCCGCGCGTGGTGACGCGCGATGGTCGCCATGCATTGTTCGTGGACGGCCAGCCTTTTCTGGTGCTCGGTGGGCAAGTCAACAATTCGAGCGCGTGGCCTTCGGCGTTGCCGAAGGTATGGCCTGCCATCGAGCAGCTGCAGGCGAACACGGTCGTCGTTCCCATTGCGTGGGAGCAGATCGAGCCGGTTGAAGGTCGCTTCGATTTTTCCTTCCTGGATACTCTGCTGACGCAAGCGCGTGAGCGCGGGCTGCGCGTTGCGCTGCTGTGGTTCGGCACCTGGAAGAACAATGGCCCGAACTATGCGCCCGAGTGGGTGAAGCTCGATAACAAGCGATTCCCGCGTGTAGTCACCGCCGAGGGAAAGACTCTCAATTCGCTTTCGCCGCATGCGACGACAACGCTCGATGCCGATCGCAAGGCATTCGTCGCATTGATGCGGCATCTGAAGCAGGTCGACGAACAGCGCACGGTGATTCTGGTCCAGGTCCAGAACGAGCCGGGAACCTACGGCAGCGTGCGGGACTATTCGCCGGTCGCGGAGAAAGCGTTTCGCTCTCAGGTTCCAACGCTGTTGCTCAGAAAGCTCGGCAAATCCTCCGGCTCGTGGACGCAGGTGTTCGGTCAGGATGCCGAGGAGTTCTTCCATGCCTGGTCGGTCGCGCGCTTCATTGGCGAAGTTGCTGAAGCCGGCAAGCGTGAGTACGCGTTGCCCATGTACGTGAACGGCGCTCTACGCGACCCCTTCCATCCAGGCAAGCCCGGCGGCTATGCGAGCGGCGGCCCGACGGACAACGTGCTCGAGATCTATCGCGCAGCTGCGCCTTCGATCGACGTCATCGCGCCCGACATCTACATGCGCGAGTCGGACAAGTATTTCCGCGTGCTCGATCTGTATCGCCGCGCGGACAATCCGCTGTTCGTCAGTGAAACTGGCAACGACAGGATCTTTTCCCGCTACTTCTTCGAAGTCTTCGGTCGTGGCGCGATCGGCTTCGTTCCGTTCGGTACCGATTTCAGCGGCTATGCCAATTATCCGCTGGGCGCGAAGGCCACTGACGCCTCGATGATCGAGCCGTTCGCTGCCAACTATCGATTGCTCGCGCCGCATGCACGCCTGTGGGCGAAGCTGGCCTACGAGGGCAAGGTGAGAGGCGCGGCGCAACCGGATGATGCTGCAGATCGTCACATCGCGCTGAACGACTGGTCCGCAACCTTGAGCTGGAACGAGTGGCAGTTCGGCATGAAAGAGTGGACGTTTCTCGGCGCAACAGAGACACCGCAACACGCCGTGCCCGATGGAGGCGCGCTCATCGCGCAGCTCGGTCCTGATGAATTTCTGGTGACCGGCCGCAACGTGCGCGTCTCATTCGACGCGGCCAGGCCGGAAACCTCAGGCCGTTTCATCTATGCACGCGTCGAAGAAGGCCACTTCGACGCCGAAGGACAGTGGGTTTTCGAGCGTGTCTGGAATGGTGATCAGACCGACTACGGTCTGAACTTCACCTCGCTTCCGCAGCTATTGCGCGTCCGTGTCGCCACTTATTGATTACAAGACCGGGGGATCGATGAACCTGACGAGAACACTGGGCGGCGCGTCTGTCGCGTTGCTCGCGTTGACGGTGGCGCTGTTTGGTTGCGCGAAGAAGCCGGACAACTTCGAGAAGACCGCAGACGGCCTGCTCGTGATCCCGACGGACAGTCCGACCAAACGAGTGCGTCTGCAGGTGATCTCCGATCGCATCGTGCGCGTGACCGCCGTGCCCACCGAGAATCTCGAGCTGCCCGAAAGTCTCGCAGTCGTCGCGAAGCCAGCAAGCGGCGTCAACTTCACGGTGGAATCGACCGACGAGGGGGTCGTGCTGAAGACAGCTCAGGTGATCGCGCGCGCATCGCGTGTGACCGGCGCCGTGTCGTTTCTCGATACCAGCGGCAAGGTGATTCTCGCTGAGCGCGATCGCGGCACGTTCGAGCCGGTGAAAATCGGAGGCAGGGATCTGTATCGAGTGCATCAGCTCTTCAATCCCGGCACTGATGAAGCGTTCTACGGCCTCGGACAGCATCAGAACGCGCAGATGAATTACAACGGCGAGGACGTCGAGCTTGCACAACACAACATGGACATCGCCGTGCCGTTCGTCATGTCCAGCCGCAACTACGGCGTGTTCTGGGACACCGCTTCGATCACGCGCTTCGGCAACCCGCGACCGTATGGACTCGTCTCTCGTGACCTGAAATTGACGGATCTCGATGGGAAGGAGGGCGGTCTCACCGCGACGTATCGCATCGAGGGTCAGGAGAAGATCAGGCGCCGCGAACCCGACATCAACTATCACTTCATCAAGGATCTCAGCGGATATCCAAAAGAAGTGCTGTCCGACAAGATCGGTCAACAGACGGATCTGCCGAATCTGTTGCCGGGTGTGAGCGTCACATGGGAAGGCAAGCTCGAATCCGATAAGACGGGCGTCCACACGTTCCAGCTTTACGCCTCGAACTACTACAAGGTATTCGCCGACGATCAGCTCATCATCGACGGCTGGCGACAGAACTGGAACGCCTGGTATCACAACTTCAAACTGCCGATGACCGCGGGCACGCCGGTCGCGATCAGGATCGAGTGGATTCCCAATGACGGGCACATTGCGCTTCTTCACAACGATCCGCTGCCCGATGAAGAACGTCATTCCTTGTCGCTGGCATCGGAAGCCGCGCCGGCGATCGATTACTACTACGTTTCGGGAAACGATCTGGATGAAGTCATCGCGGGCTATCGGCAGCTCACTGGCAAGGCGGTGCTGCTGCCGCGCTGGGCGTACGGGTTCTGGCAGAGCCGTCAGCGCTACACGAGTCAGGCCGAGCTCCTCGGGGTCGCCAAGGAGTATCGCAAGCGCGGTTTGCCGCTCGATAACATCGTGCAGGACTGGTTCTACTGGCCCGAGGATCAGTGGGGCTCGCACGATTTCGAGAAGAGCCGCTTCCCCGATCCGAAAGGCATGGTCGATGAGCTGCACGAGAACAATGTGAACTTCATGATTTCGGTGTGGGGCAAGTTCTATGCGAACACCGACAACTACAAGGAGCTCGACGCCAAGGGCTACATGTACCGGCGCAACGTCGAGAAGGGCGTCAAGGACTGGGTGGGTCCCGGCTATCTGAATTCGCACTACGATCCGTATGCGCAGGAAGCCCGCGATATCTACTGGCGTCAGTTGAACGACAAGCTGAAGCCAATCGGCGTCGATGGCTGGTGGGCCGATAACACCGAGCCGGACATCGCATCCAACACCGATCGCGAGGAGCTCACGAAGCGCATGGGCCCCACCGCGATCGGTCCGGCCGAGCAGTACTTCAATACGTATGCGTTGATGCAGGCGCGCGCGATTTACGACGGCGAGCGCACGAGCACGACACCGGACAAGCGCGTGTTCATTCTCACGCGTTCGGGATTCGCGGGGCTCCAGCGTTATGGGGCTGCAACCTGGAGCGGTGACATCGTTTCGCGTTGGCGCGATCTGCATAACCAGATCGCCGCGGGCACCGGCATGTCGATGTCCGGCCTGCCGAACTGGACGTTCGACATCGGCGGCTTCGCGCTCGAGGATCGTTTTCAGAAACCGACGCCGAAAGATCTGGCCGAATGGCGCGAGTTGAATTTGCGCTGGTTCCAGTTCGGCGCGTTCGCTCCGATCTTCCGCTCGCACGGCGAGTTCCCCTTGCGCGAGATCTGGAACATAGCGCCGTCCGGCACGCCGATATACGACAGCCTCGTCGCATACAGCAAACTGCGGTATCGCCTGATGCCTTACATCTACACGCTCGCAGGCGATCTGTATCACCGCGACGGCACGATGATGCGGGGCCTTGCGATGGATTTCCCGAACGACAGGCACGCTCGCGACATCAACGATCAGTACCTGTTCGGTCCGGCCTTCCTCGTGAATCCCGTGTCGGTCTACGAGGCGCGCACCCGCAAGGTGTATTTGCCTGCCGGCGTGCGCTGGTACGACTTCCATTCGGGACAGGCGTATGACGGCGGACAGGAAATTCAGGCCGACGCGCCACTGACGCAAATGCCGCTTTTCGTGAAGGCAGGCTCGATCGTGCCCGTCGGGCCTGCCATTCAATACACGAGCGAGAAGCTCGATGGACCGATTACGTTCTATGTCTATCGCGGTGCCGACGGTTCGTTCGATCTCTACGAAGACGATGGACTGACTTACGGCTACGAGAAAGGTGCGTTCACACGCATCCCGGTCCACTATGACGATGCGGACGGCAGCGTCACGATCGGTGCACGCAGCGGTCGCTTCCCCGGCATGGTGGAGAAGCGGACGTTCAACGTTCGCTGGATCGAGCCCGGTGAAACGAATGCATCCGCGTTCGATTCACCGATCGATGCAAGTGTGGAGTACGCAGGGCAGAGCGTCACACTCAGACCGCCCGGCTGAGATTTGCTGCCTTCGCTCCGTTCTGAATGAGGCCTTCCCTGAAGCCGCCTGTCGGAAGGTCGCTACTTTTCCGTGTGTTGCTGCCGATTTGCGACATCTACAATTGTGCAACGCAGGATCTCCCCAGTAGGATTCGCCGCAATCAAATGCTCCCTGCACTGTGACTCTGCCATCAGGCGCGAAAGTGCAGACGAGCAGAGCCCGCAGCCATGACTTCGGGCTCTTCTAAATTCTGGCCAGGAGTTCTGCATTGTGAGTATCCGGTTGTCGAAGATCGCGTTTGCCGTGGCTGCTGCATGTGGTTCGTTGGGGGCTACGAGCGCCCTCGCTGCGGAGGCCGAGGAGATCGAAGCGGTCATCGTGAGCGGCTCGCGTATCCGCGCGAATGAATTCGATGCCCCGACGCCGACGACTTCGCTCTCCGCCGAAGCGATCGCGAATGCGGGCGTGACCAATCTGACCGACTTTCTGCGCCAGCAGCCTGCGCTCGTGGGGTCCTATGACACCACTCGCTCGACCAACGATTTCATCGGCAGCAACGGTCTGAACCTGCTGAATCTGCGTAACCTGGGTCGTGATCGCACGCTCGTGCTGGTCGATGGCCGCCGTCACGTAGCGCAGCTGCCCGAAACGGCATCGGTCGACATCAACACGATTCCAACTGATCTGATCGAGCGCGTGGATGTGGTCACTGGCGGCGTCTCTGCCGTCTACGGCGCCGATGCAGTGTCCGGCGTCGTCAATTTCGTCATGAAGAAGGACTTCGAAGGCCTGATCGGTCGAGTGCAGTACGGCGCGGGCCAGGGCGGCACGCCGGAGGATGTGCAGGCGTCGATGACGGCTGGATTCAACTTCGCCGACGGCCGCGGAAACCTGTCGGGCTCGCTCTCGCACACGCGCGAAGGTCGTCTGCGCAGCACCGACCGCAGCTATCTGCGCGGTGCCAACTACACGACCATGCAGCGCAATCCTGACGATCTCGATGACGATCCGAACGTTCCCGATCGGATTCCGATGAAAGACGTGCGCTTCATCGACAGCGCTCGCGGCGGCGCGCTCGATACCGACTTCGACTTCATGCCGGACACCTTGCCCGACGGTTCGCCGTTTCAGATCGGGCCGTTCATTCCGCCTTATTACACACAGGGCGGCTCGGGCACCCCGGTTGCCGGTTATATCGGCGATCTGCGTACCCAGAACGAGAGCACCATCGGCAGCCTGTTTCTCAACTATGCGCTGACTGACTCGGCGAATTTCTTTGCCGAAGCCAAATACGCACGCGGCACGGCAGTCGGGTACGACCAGCCTACGTTCGATTTCTATCTGCTGTTCGCTCCCGACAATCCGTTCATTTCGCCCGCCGTCGCAGCGCTCGCGCCGGATGGATTCATGCTGAGTCGCGATAACTTCGATTTCGGGGTCCGCGGCGAGGACAACACCCGCGAGACGTTCCGCAGCGTGATCGGCGTGAACGGCGACCTGTTCGGCGGCGACTATCGCTACGAGGCGTCGTACGTGTTCGGCCAGACGGACGTGCGTAGTGTCCATCTCAACAATCGCTACACCGATCGCTATCTGGCGGCATTGGATGTAGTGACGGACCCGGCGACGGGTCGGCCGATCTGCCGGTCGAATCTCGATCCGTCGGCGTTGCCCGATCAGCCGTTCCAGGATTTCGATTTTTCGGGTGAGCTGTCGTTCACGCCCGGCGCGGGTAGCGGCTGTCTGCCGCTGAACATCCTCGGTGAAGGCGTTGCTGATCCGGCAGCGCTGGACTGGATCATGATCGACAGCGTCGGTCGTTCGAAGCTCACCCAGAACGTCGTGAATGCGTTCGTGTCCGGTCCGATTCCGGGCATCACCTTGCCGGCCGGCACGATCGATGCCGTTGCCGGTGTCGAATGGCGTCGTGAGACGAGCCGCTCGAATCCGCCGCTCGAGAATCAGAAGGGGCAGACGTTCGGTAATGTGATCCTGCCGACCGACGGAGACTTCGATGTGAAGGAAGGATTCGTCGAAGTGCGCGTGCCGCTGCTGAGAGACGCCCCGCTCGCCGAGATGCTGCAGGTCTCCGGTGCATTGCGTCAGTCCGACTACTCGACCGTGGGGACGACGACGACCTGGAACGGGGCGGCACTCTGGGCGCCGATCAGCGATGTCTCCTTCCGCGGCACGATCTCCGAATCGGTGCGTGCGCCGAACATCGGCGAGTTGTTCTCTCCGCAGAGCCAGACGTTCGCGTACATCGAGGATCCGTGCGACAGGTCGCAGCTGAACTCGGGGACCAGCTACCGAGCGGCGAACTGCGCAGCGCTCCTGACCAGTCTCGGCTTCGATCCTGCGACCTACACCGATCCGAATTCCGCCAGCATCCCCGGCCTCTCGCAGGGCAATGCTGAACTGATGGAGGAGACCTCGCGCAGCTATACGATCGGCGCCGTGCTGCGGCCGCGGGTCGCCCCGGGACTTGCGATCTCGATCGACTACTACGACATCAACATCAAGGATGCGATCAGTACTGCAGAAGCACAGGACATCGCCGACAACTGCGTCGATCAACCGACGCTCGATAACGTCTTCTGCGACGCGCTCACGCGCGATCCGTTGAAGGGCGGCATCGATTCGTTCCTGGTACAGCCGGAGAACGTCGCCTCCTATCGCACGCGCGGTATCGATTTCAACGTCGACTATCTGCTCAATCCGGTGCAGCTGGGGATTGATGCCGACATCGGTACGTTCCGCTTCTCGCTCGTCGGTAACCGGCTCGATCGTCTCACGATGATTCCAACGCCGGGTGCGCAGCAGGTCAATGAACGTACCACCGCGTACAGGCCGAAGTGGCAGACGAGTTTCGACACGACCTGGTATTTCCGCGATCTCACCGTGAACTACGGATACACGTACTTCAGCAAGACCACGCGGTACACGCTGCTGGATATTGCGGGCGAGCCTGACATTGCATCGCCGGGCAACATCTACTACGACGCTTTCAAGCAGCACGATCTGCACGTCGCATACGATTTTGCGAGCGCGTATCAGCTCTATGCTGGTGTCCGCAATTTCACGGACGAGAAGCCCGACTACAGCGTGAACTATCCGATCAGCCCAATCGGACGCTTCGTGTACGGCGGATTCCGCGTGAACTTCGGCCGATAGCCGCACGGCGCGAGTCGTAGCCCGCCACGTTGGTGTGGCGGGCACGTCCCTGAATGCGAGCAGCCACGCCTGCTCGCGCATTCTCCGCATCTCATTGCCGCATTCGCGTCCTGCGAATGCATCGCCGCCGATGCGTTTCAGCTCGCCTCGACCCGTGTCCGGTTCATATGCCGGCGGCAAATGATTGCCGCCGGCAACGGGCAAGCTTTCGCCTTGCCGCGCAGCACTCCCCAGCGCTCGTGTTTTGCTCGATTCCCTGATGGCCCGCATCGGGATCGCCCCGATCCATGAGGGATCGCCTCAGACGATATTCGTCCTGGAGCGTTCGCATCGTGCAGTCGATGGCGCATCACCACTAGAAGAAACACTGGGAGTCATCGAATGAGTGTCGTGCCACCGGATCATCTCGCTGCTGCTTACGCTGCAGGGGCCTCGCGCAAATCGGGTCGCGCTGTCGAAAGCGATCGAGGCCACACCGTGTGGGAATGGCAGACCGCGACGGGGATCTTTCAGCGCGATGTCACGGACGAGCAGCTGCGTCGTCTGGAAGCCTCTCATCTGCGGGTCGTGGAATTTTCCCGCGATCGCAGCGAGCACCAGATGTGGAAGGCGTTGTCGACGGGTCGCATGAGCGCACTCGAGGCATCGAAGCCTGCAAGATCGCGCGGTGCGCTGCGTGGGCTGTGGGAAAAGCTTCGGGGTTGATGTGCGCTTCGGGCTCAGTGCGGCTGCGGGTTGAGGCGGGACAGGATCACTGCCGCGAGCTTGTCGTAAGCCCCGTCGAAATGATGCCCGCCAGGCAATGCCACCGCCGTCACGCGGTCAGGCGCGAGCACTGGACAGAGTGAATCACGCTCCTCGGACCCATACAGGCACAGTGTCGAGCGCGCAGCCAGCTTCGATGCTTCCGGGCGAGTCGGCAGTGCGGCCTTGTCGCCGCCGAGCCAGTTGCCCACGTGGAATTCGAACGAAGCCTTTTCGCCCAGTCCCACCAACACCGTATGCACAACGAGCGACTTCGAGCTCGCGGGCAAGCGATTGAAAGCGAACGGCAAGACGTCTGCGCCCTGCGAGTAGCCGATCAGCGCGGCTTTCGATTTGTGCCAGTGAGCCGCGTAATAGCGGATCACACGATCCAGATCGTTCGCGAGACCTTGCGGTGTGCGCTTGCTCCAGAAATATCGCAACGAGTCGAGCCCGACGACTTCGACCCCCTTGCTCGCGAGCGCCGCCGCCACTTTCTTGTCGATGCCTGCCCAGCCGCCATCGCCCGACAACAGGATGGCGAACGTAGCGCCCGGCGCGTGCGAACGCACTTCGATCAACGGCAAGTCGGCGAGAGAAGTCGGCGGCGGAGGCAGCGCTGTGTTCGTACCTGTCGTCAGCTGGTTGTAGGCCGCGAGGAACTGCGGCTGCCAGTCGCCGACCGATGAATGGAAGTGCGCGACGCTCGGCAGTTCCACGAACTTCGCGCCTGGAATGGCTGCCACGAAACTGCGCGCCGCTTGCGTGGCGCACACGCGATCACGTGTTCCATGCAGCGCAATCCACTCCACGGGAAGTTTTTTTGCGGGCAGCATGTCCATGCCCAGTCCGTCCTTGTGTCGTCTGAAATGCACGCCTTCGCCGGAGCACAGCGGCTTTGCGAGATCCATATCGGGACAGAAGCCGAGTGACATCGCGCCGAGAAAAGTACCCGCGGGTGCCTGCGCGATCATCGCGTACGCAAGCGTCGCACCCGAGGAATATCCGATCAGCAGCGGCGTGTGATACGTCGAGAGTCGCGCGTAGCCTTGCAGATAGTGCGACAGATTCTCGAGATCCCCATCCGGGAACACGCACTTGCCGCCATCCGCCTCCAGCGAGGCGAACAACTGAGGCGTATTGATCCCGGCCACCATCGCACCTTTGCTGGCGAGCATCTGCGCCATATCGGTCACAGTCCCATCCCAACCGTTGTCTCCCGAGAGAAACAGAATGAACTGCTTCGCCTCACCGTGCGGTCGATAGATCGTGACGTCCTCGAACCGCCCGTGCGAAACGCGCTCCTGCGCATGCAGCGGCATGCATGTCGCGAGGATGCAGAGAAGAAGGAGAATCAGATTTCCACGGGGAACATGGGGAGCGGGGCTATGTGGAGTGCATGGATCCAAGTGAAGGGCGGGATTCAACGCCGAAGCGTGCAGCCGGTGCCAAGCACCTGCGCGAACGGACCTATTCGTCCCCGTGCGCCCCGTGCTCCCCGTGGAGATCTTCGTTTGATTCATTTCGCGATCACACCACGCAAGCCGCCGCTGATCAGGCTGGCGACGTCGGCGAGGACAAACAGCGGAGTCATGCCGCCGGGGGCGGCGAGGTAGCGTGCCTCCCATTGCGGGTTGAACTTCTCTTTGAACGCGCGCAGGCCCTGGAAGTTGTAGAAGTTCTCGCCGTGTGCGAACAGCATGCGGCCGAGCCGATGCCAGCTCGGCGCGAGGGGATGTTCCGCCATGCCCGAGAGCGGTGCCATGCCCAATCCGAAGCGCTGATAGCCCGCAGATTGAAAATGCAGCAGGAGCTTTGCGAACAGGTAATCCATGGTGCCGTTCGGCGCGTCGGGAAGGTGACGCATCAGATCGACACTCGCCTCGACTCGCGTGCCCGTCGTCATCAGCGTGGCGAAGGCGACCAGTCGATCCTCGCAACGCACCAGAGCAATCGGAAGCTGGCTCAGATAGTCGTCGATGAACGCGCCGAGCGAGAACGATTTCTCCGCCGTCGAGTGATCGGCGAGCCAGGCATCCGAGATTGTTCGAAGCTCACGCATCGTTTGCGGCGGGGCGCCGGGTTGCAAGATTTCCAGACTCATGTGCTCGCGGTCGCCGCGATTCAATGCCTGACGCAGATCGGCGCGAGCCCGACCTTTGAGTGAGAAGTCCGGCAAAGGCACGTACGCGTACTCGCCCAGTTTGTAGACCCGCAATCCCGCATCGAGATAAACGGGCAGTGTTTGCGGACGCACCTGATAGAACGAAGCCCGGCCACCCTGCTCGCGTGCGAGCTCGAGAAAGCGCCATACGAGCTCGGGCCATTCGGACGTCGGTCCGACAGGGTCGAACAGTCCAACCCATGAGCGCGCGCGTCGGCCGTACATCACGAACGCGTTGCCGGAATCCGAGAACAGGAAATGCTTGTCACCCATCAGGGCTATACAGGCGTCCGCAGTGTTCTGCCCGCACACGATCTTGCTGGCTCGCTCCATCTCCGCTGCAGAAGGTTTGGGTAGCTTCGGCGCGGGCGGACGCAGGAGTTGGCGCAGCGCCAGTGCGAGGGCAAGCACGGCAACACCCACCAGAGCGCGCAGCGACCGCGGTGCATGACCGTCGAACTCGAACTGCCACCACAGCTGATCTGTGTACTCGACGCCGCGATACGCAAAGAACAGCAACCAGGTCAGGCCGGCAATGATGATGGCGACGCACAGCAGCCAGCCGCCGGTGAACGGCTGCGCCAAGAGCGAAGCGCGGCGGGTGAACTGCTTGCGCGACAGCGCCAGCGACAGCACCAGACACGAGATCAGCGCGGCTTCTGAGATCGCGATCCCTTTGGGCAGCGCGAAGATGAGGCTTGCGATGCTGATCAAAATCCCGGCCCACCAGGCGGCGTCGAGTCGCAGCAACATGCCGCGGGCCACGAACAACAAGCCCAGGCCCGCGATGCTCCCGATGAAATGCGAGGCCTCGACGAGGGGCAATGGCACGTGCAGTGCGAGCAGCTCGGTCGCCTCGTCAGTCGCCGGTGTCACGCCTGAGATCAAGAGCATCAAGCCGATGATGAAGGTGTATGCCGCAAGCAGCAGCGGCGCCAGGCTGACGGCCGCCTGGGTTACGGCCGTGGCAGTACCCCGACGCACTTCGTGTGCGACCAGCAGCGCGAGCGCGAGCACCAGTGGCAGCACGTAATAGATGAGCCTGTAGAGCACCAGCGCTGCGGCGAGCGCGTCCGTGGGCACTCGATCTCGCAGGGCCACCAGCATGATGGCCTCGAAAACGCCGATGCCGCCCGGCACATGACTCAGTACGCCGAGCACGATCGCAATTGCGAAAAATCCCATGAAAGGGCCGAAGCCGATGGAATTGGGCGGCAGCAGAAACCACAGGACGGCAGCCGTCGCTGCGATATCGACCGCGGAGAAGAACAGTTGCTGAAGCGCGAGCGAAGCGGAAGGCAGTCGCAGACGCACGCGACCGAACAGCCGGCGTTCGCGTCCATCGCGGCACAAAATGATGAGGGTGGCTGCGGCGATCAGCACCACGAGCGCAGCGGCTTGCAGCGCGCGAGTCGGCAGGTGCAGTGCGGGTGCCACGGCGGAAGCGCCCCACAACAGGCAGGCCGCACCGACTACGGAAATGCCGAGCATGAATGCGACGGCGTTGAAGGCAATCGCACGCGAGATCGCTCCGGCCTCGACGCCCGCCGCACCATACAGTCGCAGGCGTACTGCCCCGCCCGTCAGCACGCCGAGACCGACACTGTTCGACAGTGCATACGCAATGAATGCTGTCTGCGCGGCGACCCGATACTTGACCGGTGCGCCGACGTAACGCAGCGACGAAGCGTCATAGCCGGTCAGCGCGAGATAGCTGACGAGCGTGGTAGCGATCGCAAGTGCGATCGAGTGCGAGTCGGTCCCCCGCATCGCATCGACCACGTCGCGATAGCTGAATTCCTTGAACAGATCCTGCAGCGTGTAGGCCAGCAGCAGCGTGATCGCCAGCGCGACGGCCGAAATGATCCAGGGCTTCCAGCGCTGAAAGGTGCCTACCAGTCTGAGTTTGTCGTGTTCCGTTGACATGTTGGAGGTGGTGCCGGCCCGCGCACATTGTGAACGAAAGCGCCTGCGGACGCCGCTGTGGCAGTGGGCTCTCTCAATGACCGCTCATTGCCGGGGAGGCACGTTGGGCCTAGTCGCTCGTTGCCACCGTCCTCGGCCCTCAAGAGCGTGCGGATGACGCGGTCGTGCGATCGGTCGCCGCGGCGATCGGACGTTGGGATATGCGTTGGTTCTTTTGGCTGCGGCGCGCGTCCAGAAGTTCGATGCGGGCCGGTCTGAGCCGGCGTCGGCGCGCATTATCGATGCGAGTGCATCGCTTCGTATCCGCATGACGCGATCGTAATGCGGCGCCGAAGGTGCAGGCACGTCCGTGTGCCTTCCGGGGATTCCTACTGTGCCGCCCTGGGCTGATATCGCAGCGTCACGAAATAGGCGCGGCCGTCCTGGTTGTAGTAGGCAGCCGTCTCGTATTTTTCGTCGAAGGCATTCGCGATGCGAGCCTCGAGCGACCAGTCCTGCGCGAAATGTATCTGTCCGATGAGATCGATGAGCGTGTAGGCGTCCAGCTGAGTCGTGTTCGCAAGATCGTCGTAGCGCGAGCCGACCCACGTCACGCTCGTGCCGACGCTGAACGCATCGGCGACGTAGTCGACGTCCATGCGACTCGAGTGCCTGGCGCGTCGTGCAAGGAAATTGCCGTCGTCGAATCCGCCGTCGCGATTGCGCGGATCGAGGCCGGTGTAGTTCGCGCCGAATGACCAGGCACCGAGCTGAGTGCGTGCTTCGAGCTCGACACCGCGAATGCGCGCGCGGCTCAAGTTCTGCGGCAGGAAGGTGTCGAGGTCGAATGTGATCAGATCGTCGATCTCCGTCTGAAAGGCGTTGACGTTCCAGTGGATGTGCGCAGCGCTGCCCGAGGCACCGATCTCATAGCTGTCCGAGCGCTCCGGTTTCAGATTGGGATTGCTGAAGTTCGGGTAATAGAGATCGTTGAAGTTGGGGGCAAGGAACGCATTGCCCCACGCGACGTGCACAGCGAGTCCCTGCGTCACGAACCATTTGTAACCGAGACTTCCCGTGGTGTGATCGCCGAACTGTTCGTTGTCGTCCGTGCGCAATGATGCGAGCATTTCGTGTGCGCCGAAGCGCGCCTTGTACTGCCCGAACACGCCGGTGTTATCGCGCTCAGTGGCATCGAACTGCGTGGTGCCCTCGACACGATCGTCGAGATAGTCCACGCCGAACGTGAGTACCTGCTGTTCGGCAAATGCCCAGTCCGATTGCACGCTCGCGCTGCGACGTTCCGTATTGAAGGTGCTTACATACACGCCGTCCTTGTAGTCGTCGGCGTCATCGCGGCTCGTGCCGACCAGCAACGTCAGATCCCAGTTCGATGTGGGAGCCAGGTGTCCCTTGATGCTGTAGACGCCTTCTTTGAAATCCGTCTGATTACCGAAGTCGCCGTCGTATTCATTGCGTCCCGCGGAGTAGAGCACCGTGGCTTCGATATCGGCACGTTCGCCCCAGCGGTATCCGGTTCTCACGGAGCCGGAGGCATTGCGATAGCCATCGTCGTCGGGCTCATCGTTGAAGCAGCCGCCCGTGTAGAAGGCACCGTTGAACGAGCTGCGGCACGAGTTGAATCCATCGCTTGCGAGATAGCTGCCGCCAACCGACAACCAGCTGTTCTCGCCCTTGAGGCCGAAGCTTGCCGAGCTGCTGGTCGTCCCGTGCGATCCGCCGCCTACGGCAATGGACGGCTGTGAGGATTCACGCGTGAAGATCTGGATCACTCCGCCGACGGCATCCGCGCCGTACAGGCTGGAACGCGGACCTCTCACGATCTCGATCCGTTCGATCTCATCGATCGGCAGAAACTCGATACGCGTCGTGCCGGCGGAGGCGGAACCCACGCGCACGCCGTTCACGAGAACGAGCACCTGATCGGCTTCCGTGCCGCGTACGAAGGTCGAGCTCAGTTTGCCGAATCCTCCGTTGTTCGCGATGCTGATGCCGGTTTCCCCTCGCAGCAAATCCTGCACCGACTTTACCTGGCGCTTCTGAATGTCCGCACGCGTGATCACTGTGACGGCGCCGATGACATCGTCCTTCGACTGTGCGATGCGCGCAGCCGTGACGACGACAGGATCGGGAGCATCTGCCGCCTGAATCCCACCCGCAACGAACAAAGAGGAAATCGCCAGCGCCAGCTGGCCCGTACCTGTGTGCTTCATAACTCCCGCTTCCATGCACGCCCGCATGGTTGAAATGGTGATGATCAGCGGGCGTTGGGAGGGAGGCGGCGCGCGGTGAGCGCGTACGCTCATCGCCCACCGCGACGCTGTACCGATCGTCTTGCGACGATCACGCGTCAGGCCGGTCTCCGGGCTCTCGAGTGAGTGCGTGAACACTCCTCGACATCGCCTTCCCACGTGAGATCACGCAGTGGCTGAACATGCGCTTTGGCAGCGCCGTTCAGATGTCGATTGGACTCGAATACCGTTGCGGGGGCAGCGCCGGCTTGGATCGAAACGATCGGTACCGGCTTCACGCTCGCGCGAACCATGTCACTGGCCACGCTCACCTGACGGCCGGGAAGGTAGGCAGATGCCTTCGGGGTGTCAAGCCGCGACGCCGGGGCGACGCCAGGAGCAGATGTTTCCACGGGGTAAGAGAATCCACGGGGCGGAAGCGGGCGATCAGAATTGAGCTTTGACTTGGTCGGGACTCTGCGTCGGCTCGACTGAGTGAGGCCCAGCAATAGAGCGAGTCACATTCTCGCCCCGTGCACCCCGTGTTCCCCGTGGAGACTCTTTCTCTCCTCAGAAATCGAAAACCATCCGCCCATACACGAACCGGCCGGCACGACCGTAGGGTGCGTAGTTCGAGTAGGGTGCATTTCCGGTGCTGTTCAATGCGATCGGTACGGGATCGGGATATTCGTCGAACAGGTTTTCCGCGCCGACCGCCAGCTTGATGTGATCGGTGAACGCAAAGCGGGCTTCCAGATCGAGGACTGTCTGTGCGGACAGCCACTGATCGATCGGTCGATAGCCCGCGGCCACGCCCGCGAATGTCGCGGCCGTCGATGAGTCGGGCGAGAACACCTTGCCGTAGCGCACCGCCCGCAGCGTTGCCCCCCAGCGGTCCAGATCCCAGTTCACGTTCGCGCTGAACTTCGTCTTCGGGTTGCCTTTCTCCATAGTCAGTACGTTGAAGCGGTCGAACAGGGGCGGCGCCGGATTCAGCGCGGCAAGTGTTTCGGTTGCAGGGATGCGCGTGACGTCCGTTTCGTTGTAGTTGCCGGTCAGCGTGAAATCGAAGCGGCCGAGTCGATCGGTCCGCCAGGGATAGTTCAGCACGACATCCACGCCTTGCGTTTCGGTGTCGACACCGTTGATGAAGAAGCGACCGCCGCCGCTGCCGATGAAGCCCAGGCTCGTCAGATAGGCGCGCACGTTGGCTTGCGTCAGGTTCTCCGAGAGCACGATGCGATCGTCGATGTTGATCCAGTACGCATCGACGGTCAGGCTCGCTTCACCGAAGCGCAACACTGCGCCGATCGAATAGTTCAACGATTCCTCCGCATCCAGAGGCTTTGCGCCTAGCGCCACGGCAATCGGATCGGTGACGGAAAGGTCGTGACGTCGAAGGGCACGCCGCCGATGAAGTTGGTCGAGGTCGTCGCGAAATACTGCTGCTGCAGAGAAGGCGCGCGGAAACCGTTCTGGATCGAGGCCCGCAGTGCAAACGCGCTGGTGAAGTCGTAACGGCCCGACAGCTTGCCCGAGAGGTTCTCACCGAAATCCGAATAGTGCTCGGCGCGCACCGCTGCGGACGCGAGGAACTTCTCCCTGACGTTTGCTTCGAGATCGACGTACGCGCCGACGGCCGTGCGATCTTCGTCCACTTCGTTCTCGGGTCGGAAGCCCGGAAACACCTGTGCCCCGGATGCAGTCGCGCAACCGCCCGCGAGGATCTGCGCGGCGTTCGGCGTCGCGCAGCCGGTGCCGGGCACGAACAGCGGCAACAGCACGCCGCCATTGCGGTAGGAGTCCGGTTCTCCAGCGAAGATCGAATAGCCTTCTTCGCGCGCTTCGAGGCCGAGCGCGACGTTGAGCGGTGAAGCCAGGCCCACTTCGAATCCGCGCACGCCTGAGAAGTTGAACACCACCTGGTCGTAGTCGAATCCGCCCGAGTCGAACGATGTCTTGCTCGTTGGCCCGAGCGAGCGATTGAGCGTGTTCTCGATGGTGAATTCCATCTTGTTCTTGCCGTACACGAGCGAGCTGTCCATGTCCCAGTCGCCCCAGCTCCAGCGCACGCCGGCCGCGGCGGAATAATCGGTGACCTCCGGTGCGATCAGCGGCAGGAAGCCGTTCGGATAGATTTCGATCACGTTGCGATCGTCGAGTGCGCGCCGAAAGAAACCGCCGGAGACGACGTCGCGCTCCTGATAACTGGCCCAGCCATAGAGCTGCGCGCCGCCCAGGTCGTATCCGGCGTTCAGGAATACGGTTTTCTGATCCATGTCCGGCTCGCCGTACCAGGCGTTGAAGCGGTCGATGGTCTGCTCGCGCGGATCGTACGCGCCGCCCACCAGCGGATATTGCTGGCGATAGTCGAAGCCGCCGCGTTCGGTGCGTTCCTGATCCTTGTATTCGGCCGCGACGGTCAGAAAGCCCTCCGAGCCGAGCGCAAGGCCTTTCCATGCGGATACGACCAGCGTCTCGCCATCGGACACATTGCGCTTCACGTTCGGCGACGGCACGGTCCAGGTCGCATTGGCCGGCGGCGGTGTGGTCGGAGTGGTGTAAGTCGAGTCCCGCCAGCCATAACTCGCACTCGCATTGCCACCGCTGCTGTCATCGCGCAGGCGCAGATTGATGACACCGGCGATGGCGTCCGATCCATATTGAGCCGAGGCGCCGTCGCGCAGCACTTCGATCGATTTCACCATCGCATTCGGAATGGTGTTCAGATCGACGGACGATGAGCCGCGCCCGATGGTGCCATTCACATTCACGAGCGACGCGGAGTGTCGGCGTTTGCTGTTGACCAGCACGAGGGTCTGATCGGGCGAGAGGCCACGCAGCGTGGCCGGTCGAATCGTATCCGTGCCATCGGCCAGGCCCGGTCGCGGGAAATTGAAGGACGGCAGGGCGACCGAGAGCGCCTGATTCACTTCGAGCGTGCCGGCGTTCTGGAGCGACTCGGCCGAGATCACATCGACGGGGACGGCAGTCTCCAGCACGGACCGATTCTCCACGCGCGTGCCGGTGACGACGATCCGTTCCAGGGGCCCTGTCTCGCTGGACTCAGGGGTGCTTTGTGCATGGACGTACCCCGCGCTCAACAGGATCGAGACGGGCAGGACACAGCGGACGAACGGATAGCGGCGCATATTCGGGTCTCCCTGCGCTGCCGGCGTCGGGCAGCAGTTGTTGCGTTATGGGCGGCACGATTCGAACTAAAACCCCTGCGATGCGTGCCGACGAGTCAGTGCACCTTTGCTTACGAGGCTGTGACTGCGCAATTTCGGTTGACCGAAGTACCCGGGCTTGCCGCAGGCGGAAGACCCGCGACAGCGAGCACGCATCGAGTAAGATCGCGCGACGTCTACAGGTACATGGCATGCATTCACCTTTTCTCACTACCGCGCTCGAGGCCGCCAACGCTGCTGCCGAGGTCATTCGTCGCTACTACCAGCGCAACCTGGAAGTGATACTCAAGGCGGACAAATCGCCCGTCACACAAGCCGATGTCGAAACCGAGAAGGTGATTCGCAACATCATCGGCACGCGCTTTCCGGATCACGGGTTCTATGGCGAAGAGACCGGTCAGAGTTCGCTCGACGCCGAATATCTGTGGCTGGTCGATCCGATCGACGGCACCAAGGCGTTCGTGCGCGAATATCCCTTCTTTTCGACTCAGATCGCGTTGATGCACCGGGGGCGCTTGATCGTCGGTGTGTCCTCGGCGCCGGTGTACGGCGAGCTCGCTTACGGCGAACTTGGCGTCGGTGCCTGGCTGAACGACAAGCCGATCAGAGTCAGTGAAATCGCGACGATCGAAGGGGCCGCGATCTCCTCCGGCAATCTCAAGACCCTGGCATCCAGTGCGCAGTGGGCTCGCTACGGGGAACTCGTGGCGCGCGTGAATCGCATCCGCGGCTATGGGGACTTCCTTCACTACCATCTGCTGGCGTCGGGGAAAATCGAGGGCGTGATCGAGTCCGACGTGAACATCCTCGATATCGCGGCGCTCGCCGTGATCGTCGAAGCGGCGGGCGGCAAGTTCACCGATCTGCAGGGCAGGCCGTTGACGCTCGAGACGACGAGCGTGCTCGCGGCCAATGCTCAGCTTCATTCGACGTTGCAGGCCGCAATGTCATAAGCCTCGCGCTCATGCGATCCGGGGGAAGCGGTCGCATTCAACTCTGAGCGATAACAACAAGAAGGAGCACCTGGATGCCCGATATCGTTCCTGAGCAGCAGGTTCGGGATCTTCCCGAACCGCCCAAGCGCCTCTGGCCGCTCATTGGTCCGGGTGTGGTCGCCGCCGGCGTGGGCCTCGCCTCGGGCGAGTTCATTCTCTGGCCGTACATCGCATCGCAAGTGGGCCTCGTGCTGCTCTGGGGTGCCGCGATCGGCATCATCACTCAGTGGTTCATCAACATGGAGATCGAGCGCTACACGCTCGCGACCGGTGAAACGGCCATCACCGGCTTCACCCGCATGTGGCGTCACTGGGGCCTGGTGTTCGCCCTGATGGTGTACTTCGCCAATCTCTGGCCGGGTTGGGCCACCTCGTCCGCGACGATGCTCACGTATCTCGTGGGCGGCGATCCGGTCGTGATCGCGATTGGCATGTTGATCGTGATCGGCGCGTCGCTGACGCTCGCGCCGGTCGTCTATGTGATGCTCGAGCGCGTGCAATTCCTGAAGGTCGCGGCGGTCGTGGTATTCATCGTGCTCGCGGCCTTTCTGGTCATCAACCGCGAAGCCTGGGCCGAGCTGCCGCGCGGTCTGTTCCAGGTGAGTCCGATTCCGCCGCAGCTGGGATTCGCGCTGGTCATGGGCGCCTTTGCGTTCGCCGGTGCGGGCGGCGGCCAGAATCTGTGTCAGAGCAACTGGATCCGCGACAAGGGTTTCGGCATGGGCGCGTACGTGCCGCGGCTGGTGAGCCCGGTGACTGGCGAAGAGCACGCAGTGAGCTCATCGAGCGGGTATCGCTTCGAGCCTACGCCCGAAAACATGAGTCGCTGGCGTGGCTGGTGGCGCATGGCCAATGTCGAGCAGGCGATCACGTTCGCGCTGATTTCGCTCGTCACCATCGTGTTCACTTCGATGATTGCCTATTCGACCGTCTACGGTCGCGGCGATGTCCCGCAGAACGTCGATTTCATCCGGCTGCAAGGCCTGCAAATGCGTGCTCAGGTCGGGGCGGGATTCGATCTGCTCTACTGGTTCATCGGCACCTTCTCGCTGTTCGCCGCGGCCATGGGCATCGTCGATTTCACCTGTCGCATCGGTGCGGATGTTCTGAAGTGCACCTACCTGCGCGTATCGCGCTGGAGCGAGAGCCGGATCTACTTCGTGCTGGTGTGGGGCATGGTCGCGTGTGGATGCGCGGTCCTGCTGTTGGGAGTGCGTCAGCCGCTCGTGCTGCTGATCATCTCATCGTGCGTCGGCGGATTGATGATGTGCATCTACTCGCTGCTGCTGATCCTGCTCAATCGCAGCCGTTTACCTGCGGCGATCCGTATCACGCCGTTGCGGATTCTTCTGCTGATCTGGGGTACCGTGCTGTTCGGTTTTCTGGCGGTGCTGACCATCCGACAGCAGCTGCAGAACTTGTAGTCGCACCGCAACCTTTGCGATGCGTGCGGGGTCTTAATGGCAAGCGGGCACGTGGCGCCCGCGTGGAGACTTCAGATGCGATTCCTCACCTTGACAGTCCTGTGGTGCCTGCTGCTGGTCGTCGCATGGCCGCTCGCGCTCCTGCTGCTCGTGTTCATGCCGATCCTGTGGCTGCTCTCGATCCCGTTCCGGATCTTCGGCGCCCTGCTGGACGGGCTGATCGCGTTCATCCGCGCGCTGTTCTTCCTGCCGGCGCGGCTGCTGGGTCATCGTGGGTGAATCGGAGAGGGAGCCGGAGTAACCACATAGACACAAAGAGCACAAAAAGCCGGAAGAGGCGTGTGGCTGCGTCTCTAGCCATTTCGTACACGTGCTCCCGGTGTGCCCCGTGGAGATCTTTCTCTGATCTTCCGAACTCTGTGTTCTCTGTGATCTCTGTGTGAACGTCTTCTAACTTACTCAGCCACGAACGTACGCCCGCCCTCCCAGCGAACCTCGCGCACGTTGACGCCGTAGAGTCGGCCGATCGTATCGGCGTTCAGAACTTCCTCGATCGGACCGCAGAGCCAGTCGCCATTGCCGAACAGAAGGACGGCCTGATCGCAGAAGCGGGCGGCGAGTCCCGCATCGTGCAGGCTCATGATCACCGCGCGACCTTCGTTCGCCTTGGCGCGCAACAGGCTCAGCGCGCTCAGCTGATGATGTGGATCCAGATGATTGATCGGCTCATCCAGCACGAGGACCTGTGGGTCCTGCGCGAGTAACGTCGCAAGTGCTACGCGTCTGCGCTCACCACCGGAGAGCGTGCTCACGTCGCGTTCGATGAACTCGCCCATATCCACGGCATCCAGTGCAGCCGATGCGATCGCTCGATCCTGATCGCTTTCCCATTCCCAGAAATCGATATGCGGGTGACGTCCGATCAAGGCGGTTTCGAGCACGGTGGACGGAAAAGGGTCCTCGGTGAGCTGCGTGAGCAGTCCCAGGCGTTGTGCGAGCTGGCGATGAGGCCAATCGGACAGCAGTCGATCTTCGATGTGGATCTCGCCGCGGGCATCGCGCAGTCCGCACAGCGTGTGCAGCGTGAGCGTCTTGCCCGCGCCGTTGCGTCCCAGCAGACATGTGATCGTGCCGCGATCTGCCGAAAACGTCAGCCCGCGAACCAGCGTGCGGCCCGCGATCTCGATGTCGAGATTCGTGCCACGAAGCAGGGCCGCGCTCACCGGTTGCTCCAGCCGATCTCGAGCGCCGTTCTCGGTCCCACGATGACCTGTCGCAGCGATTCGGGGATCGTCGCTTCGCTCTGGCTGATCGGTATGCGCCCACCCATGAGCTCGGCGAACGATTGAGGATAGAGCGGTTCCCGGTCCGGCTCGGCATAGCCATCGGGCAACTGCGGCACATTTGCGCCGGGCGTGTATTTGTCGGTCGCGCCGAGCGTATGCAGCAACTCATGGGCGATCACGACATCGTTCGATCCTTCCATGGTTCGATCTGCAAACACGTGGACGACACCGAACAAGCCTTTCTGCATTCCGATCGAGTGCGGTAATACGCTTGCACGCGCCGGATCGTGATACAGGAGGAACAGCTTGATCTCGCTGCCAGGCGGCGCTTTTTTACGCCAGGCCCAGTAACGCATCTTCAGGCTCCAGAACATCACGCCGATGCTGCTCGCATCGGCTGGTAACGCAGGCGGAAGCTCGCGAAGCGCAGGCGCGAGAGTCAAGCGAACTGCAGGCGACAGGCTGATCCCGTACTGCCGGGCTTCCTCAGCGAAAAATGCTTCGATGGGCTCGAACGGAGTACGCGGAAGCGAGGCGATGTAGTGCTCCGTGACCTGCGAACCATCGGCGTTGATCGGAAGCACAGCGACTCGCAATGCGTCATTCCATTGCGTCGAATAGACCCGATCGAAATAGGTGTTCAGTGCGACGAACAGCAATATCAACAGCAGAATCGCGATCCGAACCCTGCGCCACATCAGCTGGACGCCTCGACCTGCAGACTCTGCAACTCACCGTCGACTGCGCTGTACGAGACGATCATCGGCTGACAACACACCGAACAATCCTCGATATAACTCTGCTCCTCGATCGACAGATCGAGAAACAACAGGATGGTCTCGCCGCAATGCGGACACATGACTTCGGCGGTGGTTTCGAGCATGGCTTCGAGTTTGAAGCAAAGAGAAAGAGGCCGCAAAGCTGACGGAAAAGACCGCCGCAAAGACCACCGCGCAGATCGCCGCAAAGACCGCAAAAAGGATCATGTGCGGATCAGTTCGCGTTCGCGGTCAGTCGCAAATCCTCGTTCTAGCCTTCGAGAGTCGAGCTTCGACAGCTGGGGATCTGGTCTACTACCTTCGTGGATTTTTTGCGGTCTTTGCGGCCGTATCTCACGCGCTGAACGCAGCGCGAATCCACTCCACCTGCATTCCCGCTGGGCCGGGTGTGACTGCGACGACGTCGAAGCGGGCGGGGTAGCGGCGCAGGTCGCTGCGGGTGACGAGCAGATGGCGTGAGGCGGAGATGATGCGTTTCTGTTTGTGCCACGTGACCGATGCGGCTGCGCCGCCAAAGGACGCATCGGCGCGAAAGCGGACTTCGATCAATGCGAGCGTGGTGCCGTCGAGCATGACGAGGTCGATCTCGCCACTGCGGCAGCGGTAGTTGCGCACGACGAGTTGCAGTTTGCGCGCAAGCAGATGGCGCAGCGCTGCGTCCTCTGCGGACGTGCCGAACTGTTTGCGATGCTGGTCGTCCATGACCGCCTCCTCAATTAGCAATTAGCAATTAGCAATGAGCAATTAGCAATTGAAGACAGAGTTCTGAGCATTCTTTCAGCTCATCCCCGTTGCTCATTACTCATTACTAATTACTCATTGAGGTTGTTGGCCGAAGGCAGCGTCCCCAGCGGTACAGGTTTGCCGTCGCTGACGCGTGCCCAGTCGAGCTCGCGTTTTATCTTTCCGTGCTCGTCGACGGAAAGCACTCCGGTCATGCCGGGGATCGCATTCTGCTTGCCGAATCTGCCGGCTTTGAGCAGCGGGATGATGCGATAGGCGTCGAATCCGAACGCATACAGGCGACCGCGGCCACGCGCGCGCGCCGGCCAGTAGCGCGTCAGTGCGGTGCGCAGGTCGGTCGATACGGCATCGGGCGAGATGACCCAGGGCATGTCCGGGAAAATCACGCCGTCGATGTCGCTGTTGCCCTGTGCGTCGGTTTCGAAAATATCGGAGGTCGCATACACGGGCAGATCGTCGCCCAGATAGAAGCGCAGCGCAGGCCGCAGCGAGCGGCCCTGTGCCGGAAACGCGCCGAGGAAAATGAACTGCGCGTCGCTGCGGCGACGCGGTTCGAACTCGAAGCGTTGTCCGAGCGTGGAGGCAAGCGCATTTGCACGTCCGCGACTCTCATCGATCAGCAGCAATCGCGCGATCGGATCCGTGAAATCGCGCGCAGAGGTGTCGTAGTACTTCACGCCGACGACATTGCCTCCGAGCGCACGCAGTTCTGACTCGAAAGACCGATACAGGCGCTGACCCCATTCGTTGTTCGGCAGCAGCGCCAGTCCTCGTGTGCGACCGTCAGCGATGATTCGATGAGCGGCTTGTCGCGCTTCCTCTTCCGGATCGAGTGAGAACTGGAACAGCATCGCGGGTGGCTGTGCGCCTTCGGGCATCTGATTCAACGCGAGTGTCAGCACCGACACGTCCTGCGATGCGCCGATCGCTGCGACATCTTCTTTCAACAGAGGACCGACGATGAACTGCGCGCCCTCTGAGATCGCGCGCTTGTACGCAGTGCTCGCACCGAGCTGCACGGTGTCATAGATATTCACGTGAGGGCGCCGCGCGGGATCCTGCTGAAGTGCTGCGGCGAGGAATCCATCACGCACGGCCACACCTGCGGCCTGCGTGCGACCGCTCAGCGGCAATACGAGGGCGACTTGTGGCGGATACTCGAGCCCGACACCGAGCTGCGGCAGGACTTCCTCGTTGATGAACGTATTGGCCGAATGCGTCGGGTAGCGATTTCGCCAGCTCGCCACGTCGTTCTTCGCAGTGAAAGGATTGCGCGCGGCGACGAGCGCGACACTGCCCAGATCGAGCCAGCCTGCAACCACGGTGCTCGCGCCCGCAGGTGCTTTGAAGTCGGCATTGCCGGAGGCACTTTGCTGCAGCCCCTCCCAGATCAGGCGCTGATTCGCGCGAATCTCCTGCGGTCCATTCAGGAAGCGTTCGCGCTCGAGTGCAGTCGTCACGCCAGCGGCCGGGCGATTCAACGCGAACTGAGCACGTGCTCGCAGCGCCAGAATGTCAGCGGCATTTTCGCGTGGCAGCGGTTGCGCAATACGGTCGAGCTCTGTGAGTGCCTTGGCGGGATTTCTCGCCTGCAGTGCCAGTTCAGCAGCGATCTGCTGGCGCGTCGCCAGATCCTGCGTGGGCAGCGACGGGCTCAGTCGACCCAAGGTCGCGGTGACCTTGTCGGTCGCGCCTGCCAGCAAATATTCCTTCGCCGCGCGCAACATGAGTCGATCGCGCAACTCTTTCGGCGACTGCGCGGCGAGACGTTCGTACACCTGTGCCGCTTCCTGATAGCGTCCGTCGCGCGCAAGTTTTTCCGCCTGCGCCATTTGCCGATCGCCGCCGACCTGTTCGGTCTGAGTGCCGGGGCTCGTGCATGAAGCGATACCGAATACTGCAATCAGGCCGAGTGCGACGTTGCGTGCCGCGCGTAAGGACTGAAGCAGCTGCGCATCGAACATCCGCGGCGGCAATGAAATTGAGGCGATGGCTGGCATGGCGGCGAATCGGACCGGTCGGAATCTGGCGGCGAGTGTACCGGTTATGCCGGTCCGGCTCTAATGTGGAAGCGATGCGTGCAGGCGCGAATTTCCGAGTTCTGCAAGGTCCGCTCGATGGACGTGGCCCGTAAAGTGGCTGATCCTAGGGAAGCTCTGATTTATCGACTTCCCTGACCTTCGCAAGTCTGCAACCGGTTGAAATGCTTCGGTGGGCGAAGCAACTATGGTTGCGAATGGAGAATTGATCAGAGGTTACCTAGATCCCACTTCACTTTCAGGAACTGCTTGTGTCCGTCGATTCCGGTACTGCAGCCGATGTGCTGCCTGGCCAGCTTTATGTCGTGGCGACTCCCATCGGAAACCTGGGAGATCTGAGTCCGCGCGCACGGACCATTCTCGCGAACGTGTCATGCATTGCGGCCGAGGACACGCGACACACGCGACAGTTGCTGCAGGCCTTCGGAATCGACAGGCCGCTGGTCTCTTTGCACGAACACAACGAGGCGGCGAAATCCGGCGAACTGATCGATCGTCTGCTGTCCGGTGAGTCGCTCGCGCTCGTGTCGGATGCAGGTACGCCGCTCATCAGCGATCCGGGCTTCGATCTCATTGCATTGGCTCGGCAACGCAAGATCACCGTGATCGCAGTACCGGGTCCCTGCGCCGCGATCGCGGCACTTTCCGTCGCAGGACTTCCGACCGATCGTTTTCTTTTCGAAGGATTTCTTCCGGCCAAAAGCACTGCGCGACGCGCACATCTGCAATCGCTCGCGAACGAAACGCGGACGCTCGTGTTCTACGAAGCCCCGCATCGCGTCCGCGAAGTCCTCGCCGATCTCGCAAGTGTCTTGGGTGCTCAGCGGCCTGCCAGCGTCAGCCGCGAATTGACGAAACGATTCGAAACGACCTACAGCGGAAGCCTCAGTGAGCTTGCGGACCTTGCGACTCGCGATGAGAACTTCGCGCGCGGCGAAATCGTCATCGTCGTTGCAGGCGCGACTCGTGAGGAGTCGGATGCAGTCGCGCTCGATGCCGAACAACTCCTGCGTGCATTGCTCGAAGAACTATCGCCTGCGCAGGCCGCGAAAATCGCAGCGAGAATCAGCGGCGCCAAACGCAATGATCTCTACAACCTTGCGTTGCGGCTGAGCGGGAAGGTGGATTGAAGAGCGGCCGCAAAGACCGCAAAAAAGAACATGTGACGACAAAGATAGGAGGGCTTACAGGCACAAGTGCTGTCATTCGGAATCGTTGCTGCAGCGGCATTCGATCGGCACTCAGCATCGAGTTCTTCGACTTTGTGCTCTGTGTGGTTACTCCGTTCTTTTCTTTTTTGCGGTCTTTGCGGCTTAGCTACCGGATAACCTTGCTACCATGCGCGCCGGAGTCGGCCAGACAACCGCTGCGTGCGAACGTGGAGGAAAGTCCGGGCTCCCAGGGCAAGGCGCCAGGTAACGCCTGGGGGACGTGAGTCCACGGAAAGTGCAACAGAAAGCAAACCGCCAACCCCGGCCGCAAGGTCGGGCGGTAAGGGTGAAAGGGTGCGGTAAGAGCGCACCGCGCCGGTGGTAACACTCGGTGGCACGGCAAACCCCGCCTGGAGCAAGACCAAATAGGGAAACACGCAGCTGACGAAGTCTCTTCGAAGGCTGCACGCATGGCCCATGCAGGTTTCCGGGTAGGTCGCTTGAGGTGCGTGGTGACACGCATCCCAGAGGAATGGTTGTCCCAGACAAAACCCGGCTTATCGGCCGACTCCTTTTTCCTTCCTCTTTCCCGTCGGATCGGCGAGCCTTCGCAATCGACGAATGCAACATAAGTTCGGGCCGCTATAGTAAGATTTTTCTAAACGAAAGGCCCGGATCGCATTGATCTGCGGCTATGCCTGATCAGATCGCTCAAACCGCCGTGTACAGGGACTACCGACGCTGGACGCGCCATAGTTGGCCACGTTTCTTCGCCAATTCGCCGCTTTTGCGCCGTCGCGGTGCGCGCTTTTGCGCAGAGGCTCTCCCACGTGGCCCCGCGGGGCCTTCTAACTCCTCAGTCAGGCCGAGTTTCTAAGTGTGTTCTTACTTAAAGAAACGCACTTAACCCACTGATTTGAATTGCAGAGCGCGTCGGACGGGCTGAGGTGCTTTTGCCGTCACGCCTAAGTGCCTGTCGCTAAACAGGAAATTTCTGAAATTTTTTTGACTTGCAGCTTCGCCGCTCCCTATAGTCGCCCGCGCGGTGGGAAATTGTGGGAAATGGTGGTTTGAAGGGGCGCCAAGAGGCAGCCCGTGGTTGGATTTGGCAGCAAAGTGATGTTCCGCGGTGCAAACAAGGTGACGCTCGACGCGAAAGGGCGGTTGGCCATGCCGACCCGCTATCGCGAGCGCATCGTGGAGCGTTCGAACGGACGGCTGATCGCGACGGTGGATCGTGCGGATCGCTGTCTTCTCATCTATCCGCTGCCCGAGTGGGAGGAGATCGAGCTGAAGCTCCGTCGGCTCCCCACGCTCAATCCGGTTGCGCGCCGTCTGCAGCGTCTGATGATCGGTCACGCGACCGATCTCGAGCTCGACGGAAGCGGTCGCATCCTCCTGCCTCCCAGCCTGCGCGAATACGCAGGTCTCACTCGCGTTGCCATGTTGATTGGTCAAGGGAATCGCTTCGAGCTGTGGGATGAAGCGCTCTGGAATGCGAACCGCGATCAGTGGCTGAAGGTGGACGAATCGGCGGAAGAACTGCCGCCCGAATTGTCTTCGCTCTCTCTTTGATGATGTCTCGCTGGCAACGCGTTGCTGGCGGGCAGTGACATACGTGGAAAAGTTTCAACACACGCCCGTGCTTCTCGAGGAAGTGCTGGCGTCGATGCAGGTGAAGGAAGGCGGCCGTTATCTCGACGCGACGTTCGGTCGTGGCGGACATACGGCAGCCATCCTGGATCGCATTGGAAGTAGTGGATGTGTGGTGGCAGTCGATCGCGATCCGCACGCGATTCGCGCAGGTCACGAACGATTCGGCGATGACGCTCTGGCCTCAGGGCGGTTGAGGTTGGTGGAGAGTCCTTTCTCGCGCCTGGTGCAAGTCGCAAAGGACTTGGGGATGGTCGGGGGATTCGATGGTGTGCTTCTCGATCTCGGCGTGTCTTCTCCGCAGCTCGACGACGCGGCGCGTGGCTTCAGCTTCGCGCAGGACGGACCGCTCGACATGCGCATGAACAACCGCGCAGGCATGACTGCCGCGGACTGGCTGGCGCGTGCGCCGGAGCACGAGATCGCGCGTGTGATCCGCGATTTCGGTGAGGAGCGATTCGCCAAGCGAATCGCTCGCGCCATCGTGAATGCGCGTCATGAGCGACCGATCGCCCGGACACTCGAGCTCGCCGACATCGTTGCACGAGCCGTCCCCACGCGCGAACCGGGCAAGCATCCGGCGACCCGCACCTTCCAGGCGATCCGTATCCAGGTGAATCAGGAATTCGAGGAGATCGAGCAGGCGCTCGCAGGCTCGCTCGAAGTGCTGGCTCATGGCGGTCGTCTCGCCGTGATCAGCTTTCATTCGCTCGAGGACGGGATGGTCAAACGGTTCATGCAGCAGCACTCGACGGAGGACCCCGTGTACGCCGGTTTGCCGGAAGTGCCGGCGCACGCGCGCCCGAAGCTGCGACGCATCGGTCGCGCGATTCATCCGGGCGAGGCCGAAGTGAATGCAAATCCGCGTTCGCGCAGCGCGATTCTGCGAGTCGCAGAGCGGGTGGCGGCATGAGCGGGGCCGGTCGTTGGTTGATGCCCGTGCTGTGGGCGCTGCTGCTCGTATCGAGCATCGGTGTCGTGTGGACGCGCCACGAGACACGCAGCCTGTTCATTCAATTGCAGCAGCTCAACTCGAAGCGCGATGCGCTCGACATCGAATGGGGCCAGCTGAAGATCGAACAGAGCGCGTGGGCGACGCACGGCCGTGTCGAGCAGACCGCCCGAGCCGATCTGAAGATGGTGATTCCAAAAGCGGAAGAGGTACAGCTCGTTCAGCCGTAGGCGTGAACAGTACGCGTCAATCATGATTCGCAGCGACAACAAAGCATTCTCCGTCGAGCAGTACAGCGTGCGCCTGCGCGTTGTCGCCGGCATGCTGTTGTTGATCGCGGTGGCACTGGTGGCGCGCGCGGTCGATCTGCAATTGCTCGACGATGGCTTTCTCGAGAGCCAGGGCGATGCCCGCTTCACGCGTATCGCCAAGCTCTCGGCGGTGCGTGGCGCGATCTACGATCGCAATGGCGAGGCGCTCGCTGCCAGCATGCCCGTCGACACCGTGTGGGCTGCGCCGAAGGAAGTGATGAAGTCCTCGGACCAGCTGCCGCGTCTGGCCGAAGCGCTGAATCGCGATCCGAAATGGCTGACACAGCTGCTCACCAGCAATCTCGAGCGCGATTTCGTCTATCTCGTGCGTCACATGCGTCCGAGCGATGCGGCGCAGGTCGCAGCGCTCAAGATCCCGGGCGTCTATCAGCTGCGTGAATATCAGCGCTTCTATCCTGCCGGTGAGGTGACCGGTCATCTGCTCGGTTTCACCAAGAAGTACGAGGACATCGGTCAGGAAGGTCTCGAGCTTGCGTATGACCGCTGGCTGGGTGCGGAGCCCGGTGCGAAGCGTGTCATCCAGGATCGCTACGGCCGCACGGTGGAAGACATCGAAAGTATTCGCGCGCCGCGTCCGGGTTCGGATCTCGTCACCAGCATCGATCTGCGCATCCAGTATCTCGCCTATCGCGAGCTGAAGGCCGCCGTTCAGCAGTACAACGCCAAAGCCGGCTCGATGATCGTGCTCGATGTCGAGACGGGCGAAGTGCTGGCGATGGTGAATCAACCTTCGTACAACCCGAACGATCGCGATCAGGTGGCCGCTTCACGCTATCGCAACCGCGCAGCGACGGACATCTTCGAACCCGGCTCGAGCATCAAGCCGTTCATCGCCGCGGCGGGTCTGGCGTCCGGCCGATATCACGCGAACACGCTCATCGATACGACTGAGCCTGTGCGTGTGGGCGTGAAAGTCATTGCCGATCACGGTGCCAAACCGCCGGGCCCGATTCCGCTGACGACCGTGCTCGCAAAGTCGAGCAATGTCGGCATGGCGAAGATGGCGCTCTCGCTTCCACCGCGTCCCATGTACGACATGCTCGCGGCGTTCGGTTTCGGTCAGGTATCGGGCAGCGGTTATCCGGGCGAATCGGCCGGGCTGCTCAACGACCCCTCGCACTGGAGCCGCATCGGCCAGGCGACGATGGCGTATGGCTATGGCCTGTCCGTCACGCCGCTGCAGCTCGCACATGCATACGCAACGCTGGGTTCGGGTGGAGTGAGTCGTCCTGTCACGCTGCGGCGCGTCGATGCACCCGTCGAAGGTCAACGCGTGATCGATGAGCATGTCGCGCGCGAGCTGATTTCCATGATGGAAAGCGTCGTGTCGCAGGACGGCACGGGAAAGAGCGCGGCGCTCGCAGGCTATCGCGTTGCGGGCAAGACAGGCACGGCATGGACTGCGTCGGCTGGCGGCTATTCGACGGATCGCTACAAGGCGACGTTCGGCGGCGTGGTGCCCGCAAGTCAACCGCGCCTCGCGGCGATCGTCGTGATCGACGAGCCGACCGGGCGGCTCTATTACGGCGGCGACGTAGCTGCACCGGTGTTCTCGAATGTCATGGCCGGAGCGTTGCGCCTGTTGGGTGTGCCGCCCGATGGTCTCGAACAATTGCCGAAGGCCACGCTCGTGCAGGCGAGCCGTGGATCGCAATGACATGGCCTATGCAACGCATCTACAGGCCATGGCCATGAATCCCGCCACACGCACAGGGTCGGCGAAGAATCTGCGCGCGCTGCTCGCAGGACTCGTCAGTGCCGACATTCCCGACGTCGAGATCACCGATCTCACGCTGGATAGCCGCGCTGTCGTCGCAGGCGGTGCATTCGTGGCGTTGCCGGGATTGCGTACGCACGGCGTGCGATTTGCCGCACAGGCTGCTGCAGCGGGCGCGAAAGTCCTTCTGTGGCAGCCCACCGACGACACTGCGCTGCCGTTGCTCCCTTCGAATCTGCAGGTCGTCGCGATCGAGAATCTCCAGGACATTCTCGGTGAGATTGCCGATCGCTTCTTCGATCGGCCCTCGCAGGCAATCAGTGTTGCAGGCATCACCGGTACCAACGGCAAAACGACGACGGCGTACGTGCTCGCGCTCGCGCTGCAGCGTCTCGGCATGCCCGCAGCTTATGCGGGGACGCTCGGGTACGGCCGCATCGATGCGATCAAGAGCGGCACACACACCACGCCCGATGTGATCACCGTACATCGCCAGCTCGCGGAACTGCGCGCATGCGGTGTGAGTCATCTCGGCATGGAAATCTCCTCGCACGCGCTCGATCAGGGGCGCGTGAACGGCATGCGGATCGATACGGCAATCTTTACCAATCTCACGCACGATCATCTCGACTATCACGGCTCCTTCGAAGCGTACGGCGCGGCGAAGGCGCGGTTGTTCGCGTGGCGTGGCCTGCAGCATGCAGTCATCAATCTCGATGACGCGTTCGGTGTCGAGCTCGCGCGTGGCTATCGCGGTGCCGGTCTGATCGGCTGTTCGAAGTCTTCCGGGGTAACGCAATCGCTGTCGTCAGTGCTGCGTGCACGTGGAGTACGTGCGACATCGCACGGTCTTGAGATCGACATCGAGGGCAGCTGGGGACAGGCAACGCTGCAGTCGCGATTCGTCGGTTCCTTCAACGTCGACAACCTGCTCGCCGTGCTCGGTGTGCTGCTCGGCTGGGGCGTCCCGCTCGAAGATGCGGTACGTGCGCTCGCGCAGTGTTCGCCGCCGCCGGGTCGCATGGAAACCTTCACTGCGCCGGGCCAGCCGCTTGCGGTGGTCGATTACGCACACACGCCGGATGCGCTGGAGAAGGCATTGCAGGCGACACGCGCGCATTGCACGGGCCGCTTGATCTGCGTCTTCGGATGCGGCGGCGATCGCGACGCGCGCAAGCGTCCGGTGATGGGCGAAATCGCTGAACGTCTGAGCGATGAAGTGATCATCACCGACGACAATCCACGCACCGAAGACGGCGATCGCATCGTCGCGGACATCGTCGCGGGCCTGAAGGATCCTGCGCGCGCGCTGATCGAACGCGATCGCGCGAAGGCCATTGCACTCGCGATCAGTCACGGTCGATCAGGGGATGCGGTGCTCGTCGCGGGCAAGGGGCACGAGGATTATCAGATCCTCGGCACACAGACTCGCCATTTCAGCGACCGTGAGGTGGTCGAGACCGTACTCGGGAGGCGTGCATCATGAAGCGCAACCTCGTTGAGTTGGTTCGAGTGAGCGGCGGCGAACTTGTCGGCACGAGCGTCGACTTTACCGGCGTGTCCACCGACACCCGCACGCTGAAGCCCGGCGCGCTCTTCGTCGCGCTCGCGGGACCCTCCTTCGACGGACATGATTTCGTGTCGGCCGCGAAAGAGCGCGGAGCCGCGGCCGCGCTCGTACAGAAGCGGGTTGCGGTCGATCTGCCGCAGGTCGTCGTGCCCGATTCGCTCGCTGCATTGTCGGCGTTCGCTCGTGAATGGCGCCGGCAATTCCACATTCCGGTGATCGGCGTGACGGGCAGCAATGGCAAGACCACTACCAAGGAGCTGATCGGCTCGATCCTGACGCGTCTCGGCCCTTGCCTGATCACGCGCGGCAATCTGAACAATCACATCGGCGTGCCGCTAATGTTGATGGAGCTGGACGCGAGCCATCGTTATGCGGTCATCGAGATGGGCGCGAACCATCAGCGTGAGATCGCGCATCTCGCGAGCCTCGCCGAACCGGGCATCGGCATCGTGACGAATGCCGGCGCGGCGCATCTGGAAGGATTCGGCAGTCTCGACGGTGTCGCGATCGGCAAAGGTGAAATGTTCACCGCCCTGCCGCGCGATGGCGTCGCGATCATCAACGCCGACGACAAGTACGCATCGCTGTGGCGGGATACCTGCTCGGCCGATCGCATCCTGACCTTCGGATTCGAGCAGCCAGCCGATTTCGCTGCTCACCGCGTGCAGCAGATCAACGATCAGAACGGCTTTCGCATTGACTTCGATCTGGTTACGCCCGCGGGCACACGCGCGGCGAGTCTTGCGCTCGCAGGTTTGCACAACCTGCGCAATGCGCTCGGCGCGGCGGCTGTCGCCTATGCGGCGGGTGCAACCCTCGAGCAGATCGTTGAAGGATTGGCCGCCATGCGCCCCGTGTCCGGCCGTCTCGAGCTCAAGCCCGCGATCAACGGTGCGTTCCTGATCGACGATTCGTACAACGCGAATCCAAGCTCGGTGAAGGCTGGTATCGATGCGCTGCAGAGCTTCAGCGGCAAACGCTGGTTGATTCTCGGTGACATGTTCGAGCTCGGGCCGAGCGCCGACGAGCTGCATGCGCAGATCGGTCACTACGCGCGACAGACAGGCATCGAGCGACTGCTCGCAATCGGCAAGCACTCGCATTACGCAGTCGAGGCGTTCGGCCGCGGAGCGCAATGGTTCAGCGATGTGGAAGCGCTGATCGCCGATGCGTCGCGCTCGCTCGGCGGCAACGTCGCCGTGCTCATCAAAGGCTCGCGCGCGAACAGGCTCGAGCGCGTTTCGGCGGCATTGTCCGCTTCGCCTGCCAGGGCAGACGCCGGACACCATTAGAGAACAAGAAGAACTTCATGCTGCTGTACTTTGCGCATTATCTGAACGAGTGGTACTCCGGCTTCCGGGTGTTCCAGTACCTCACGTTGCGCGCGATTCTCGCGGCGCTCACCGCGCTCGCCATTTCGCTGATTGTTGGCCCCTGGATGATTCGCAAGCTGACGAATCGGCAGATCGGTCAGCGCGTGCGCGACGACGGCCCCAAGTCGCATCTGCCGAAAGCCGGTACGCCGACGATGGGCGGCGCGCTGATTCTGGTGTCGATCGGTTTCAGCACGATCCTCTGGGCCGATCTCACCAATCGCTTCGTGTTGATCACGCTCGCCGTGACGCTGGCGTTTGGTCTGATCGGTTTCTGGGACGACTACCTGAAGCTCGTCGTCGGCAACAGCCGCGGCCTGATCGCGCGCTACAAGTATTTCTGGCAGACGGTCGCCGGTCTCGGCTGCGCGTTCGCGCTCTTCTATACCCACAAGTCGCCGGCCGAAACGGCGCTGTACGTTCCGTTCTTCAAGACCGTCGCGATTCCCCTGAGTGCAGCTGGCTACATCGTGCTCACGTACTTCGTCGTCGTCGGCTCGAGCAATGCAGTGAATCTCACGGACGGTCTCGACGGTCTGGCAATCATGCCTGCGGTTCTGGTTGGCGGCGCACTGGGAGTGTTCGCGTATGCAACAGGCAATTCGGTGTTCTCGGGTTATCTCGGCATTCCGTTCATCGAGGGAACCGGTGAAATACTGGTGTTCTGCTCGACGCTGGTCGGTGCTGGACTCGGATTCCTCTGGTTCAACACCTATCCGGCCCAGGTGTTCATGGGTGACATTGGCGCTCTCGCGCTGGGTGCGGCACTAGGTGTCGTGGCCGTCATCGTCCGTCAGGAAATCGTGCTGTTCGTGATGGGCGGTGTGTTCGTCATGGAAACGGTGTCGGTCATGCTGCAGGTCGCATCGTTCAAGCTGACCGGCAAGCGCATCTTCCGCATGGCGCCGATCCATCATCACTTCGAGCTCAAGGGCTGGGCCGAGCCGAAAGTGATCGTCCGCTTCTGGATCATCTCCGTGATTCTCGTGCTCGTGGGTCTTGCGACCCTGAAGGTCCGCTGATCGTGATGATGCAGACGCACGCACAACCTTCTTCGCGTACGCAGCCGGGACGAGTCGTCGTCGTCGGCTTGGGTCGTACCGGGATGTCGTGTGCGCGTTATCTGCGTTCGCGTGGAGTTTCGTTTGCGGTGACGGACAGTCGTGCCGCGCCGCCGGAGATGCAGGCGCTGCGCGAGCTCGCGCCGGATGCGGAGATCCGCGTCGGACGATTCGATGAGCGATTGCTCGAAGGTGCAAGCGAGATCATTGCATCGCCCGGCGTCTCGCTGCGCGAGCCGTTCATCATCGAAGCGGCGCGCCGCGGGCTGCCGATCATCGGCGACATCGAGCTGTTCGCACGCGAAGCGCAAGCTCCGGTCGCGGCGATCACCGGCACAAATGGCAAGAGCACAGTCACGACGCTCGTTGCGAAGATGGCAGAAGCAGCAGGCAAACGCGTGCTGGCCGGCGGCAACCTCGGTCGTCCGGCGCTCGAGCTGCTTACCGAGCCGACGCCTGATGTGTATGTGCTCGAACTATCGAGCTTCCAGCTCGATACGACGCATTCGCTGCGCACGGCGGCCGCAACCGTTCTCAATGTCACGCCCGATCACATGGATCGCTATGACTCGATCGAGGCGTATGCGGAATCGAAGGCTCGCATTTTCGATCGTTGCGATACGGCCGTCGTGAACCTCGATGATCCGCTCGTGCGCGTCATGGGTGGTGAGGGCAAGGTCCTCGGGTTCAGTCTCATCAAGGATCCCGACGCCGAGTACTACGCCGTTGAACGCGGCGATGACGTCGCACTCATGTACAAGGACGAGCCGCTCACGCTCATGTCGCAGCTGAAGATCACCGGCTTGCACAACGCGGCGAATGCGCTCGCGGCAATCGCGATGGCAGATGCACTCGGCATTTCCCGGGCAGCGTCCATCGAGGCGCTGCGTCAGTTCCCGGGACTCGCCCATCGCTCGCAATGGGTCGCGGACGTCCGTGGCGTCCGGTACGTCGATGACTCGAAGGGTACGAACGTGGGCGCAACGCTTGCGGCCGTTGCAGGCATGCCGGGCTCGCTGATCGTGATTGCGGGCGGGCAGGGCAAAGGCCAGGACTTCGCGCCGTTGGCCCCTGCGTTCCGCAACAAGGTGCGTCACGTCGTGGTGATCGGTCAGGACGCGAAGCTGATTGCGGCAGCGCTCGAAGGCGTCTGCACGATGGAGTTCGCAAGCGATATGGACTCGGCGGTGCACGCCTGCGCTCGCGTCGCCCAGCCGGGGGAAACCGTGCTGCTGTCTCCCGCCTGCGCGAGCCTCGACATGTTCAAGGACTATGCGCATCGAGGCGATGTGTTCGCGGCTGCGGTGAGGAGCTTGCCAGCATGAACGCTGCAACACTCTCATTCGCCCGCTCGAATGCACGCACACGGCGCTTCGTGTTCGATCAGGTGCTGCTGATGATCGTGGCGGCCATCGTGCTGCTCGGTCTGGTGATGGTGACTTCGGCATCGATCTCGATCGCGGATCGTCAGATGCAGGAGCCGATGCACTATCTCGAGCGCCAGATCATCGGCGTGATCATGGGCGTCCTTGCCGCAACCTTCATGATGTTCATTCCCACGAACGTGTGGGAGCGCATGGCGATGCCGTTGCTCCTGTTCGCGTTCCTGTTGCTCGTGATCGTGCTCGTTCCGGGGCTCGGCCACGAAGTGAACGGCAGCCGTCGCTGGCTGCGCGCGGGCGTCATGAACTTCCAGGCGTCCGAGCTCGCGCGAGTGCTGTTGCTCACTTATCTCGCGAGTTACGTCGTGCGCCGGCAGCAGGAGCTCAAGAACGAGCTCAAGGGCTTCGTGAAGCCGCTCGGCGTGTTGATGGCGGCTGCGGGTCTGCTGCTGGTCGAGCCCGACTTCGGCGCGGCAACGGTGCTGATGGCAACCGGACTCGGCGTACTGTTTCTCGCAGGCGTGAAGCTGCGTCACTTCCTGGCGCTGGTCGCGCTCGCTTCGGCGGGCATGGCGGTGATCGCCGTAACCTCGGCTTATCGACTGAAGCGTCTCACGGCGTTTCTGGATCCGTTCGCAGATCCGTTCAATTCGGGCTTTCAGCTCACGCAATCGCTGATTGCCATCGGCCGTGGCGAGCTCTTCGGTGTCGGGCTGGGCTCGAGCGTGCAGAAGCTGTTCTATCTGCCGGAGGCACACACCGATTTCGTGTTCGCAATTCTGGCCGAAGAGCTGGGCTTCGTCGGCGTGCTCTTCACGCTTGCGCTCTTCATTCTGCTGGTGTGGCGCTCGTTCAGAATTTCACGGCTCGCTGCAGAGGCGGGCCTCGCCTTTCAGGCGTACTGCGCTGCCGGCTTCGGCATCTGGCTCGCGTTGCAGACGTTCATCAACATCGGCGTGAATCTCGGCCTGTTGCCCACAAAGGGCCTCACGCTGCCGCTCATGTCGTTCGGCGGCTCCAGCGTGCTCGTCACGCTCGGCTGGCTCGGATTGATCATGCGGATCAACCATGAAGCTCAGTTGAGCGGACGACTCGCTGTGCGTCGGGAGCGCGAAGCATGACGCGCACCGTTCTCATCATGGCAGGCGGTACCGGCGGGCATGTGTTTCCGGCACTTGCGGCGGCGCGTGTGCTGCGTGAGCGCGGCTTCGAGCCGGTGTGGCTCGGTACGCAACGTGGGCTCGAAGCCAAGCTCGTGCCGCCGCACCAGATTCCGATCGAATGGATCGAAGTCGGCGGCGTGCGCGGCAAGGGCCTCACGACATTGCTTGCCGCTCCGTTTCGTCTGAGCAAGGCGGTGTGGCAGAGCCTGCAGGTCATGCGCCGTCGCAATCCTGTCGTGGTGCTCGGCGCAGGTGGATTCGTTTCAGGCCCCGGCGGTATCGCTGCGTGGCTCACGCGTCGTCCGCTCGTCATTCACGAACAGAATGCAGTCGCGGGATTTACGAATCGCATGCTCGCGCGACTCGCGCGCCGTGTGTTCGAAGCCTTTCCGTCGAGCTTTCCGAAATCGGTTCGCGCAATCCGTGTGGGCAATCCCGTGCGTCGCGAAATCGCAGCGCTTCCGGCCCCCGCCGAGCGCTATGCGAGTCGCACAGGTCCGTTGCGCGTGTTGATCATCGGTGGCAGTCAGGGCGCGTCACGCCTGAACATTGTCGTGCCGGCTGCGATCGCGATGCTCGACGCGGCGGTGCGTCCGCACGTGCTTCATCAGGCGGGCGAGCGTCACATCGCGCAGGCCCGCGAGGCGTACGAGAAGCACGGCGTGCATGCCGACGTGCGCGCGTTCATCGATGACATGGCGGAGGTTTACGGCTGGGCGGATCTGGTGATCTGTCGTTCCGGTGCGCTGACGGTGTCCGAGCTGGCAGCTGCGGGTTTGCCCGCGGTGTTCGTGCCGTTCGCGGCGGCGGTCGACGATCATCAGACACACAACGCTCGCTTTGCAGTGGATGCAGGCGCGGGCGTGCTGATTCCCGAAGCCGAGCTCACACCGGTGCGCCTTGCGACCGAGTTGCGCTCGCTGCTCGACGCCGGTCGTCATCATCTGTCCACGATGGCGACGAAGGCGCGTTCGATTGCCTTGATCGACGCGGACGTGAAGCTCGCGGACGCGTGCGTCACGTTGGCCGGAGGTGACGCATGAGCGATCGCATGCGCCGCATCCAGTGCATTCATTTTGTCGGCATCGGCGGTGTCGGTATGAGCGGCATCGCGGAAGTGCTGCTCAATCTCGGCTATTCCGTGCAGGGCAGCGATCTCAAGCCGAATGCCACGACTGCGCGCCTCGAGAAGCTCGGTGCCCGCGTCATGATCGGACACGCCACGCAGAACGTCGGCAACGCCGATGTGGTCGTGGTCTCCAGTGCGGTAAGCAGCACGAATCCGGAAGTCATCGAGGCTGCTTCGAAGCGTCTGCCGATCGTGCAGCGTGCAGAAATGCTCGGCGAGCTCATGCGCTTCCGCTATGCGATTGCGGTCGCGGGCACGCATGGCAAGACGACAACGACCAGCATGGTGGCAAGCGTGCTTGCAGAAGGTGGGCTGGATCCGACCTTCGTGATCGGCGGGCGCCTGGTCGCTGCGGATACGAATGCACGTCTGGGACAGGGTCGCTATCTGGTTGCCGAAGCCGATGAGAGCGATGCTTCGTTCATGCATCTGCAGCCGATGATCGCGATCGTCACTAACATCGACAACGATCACTTGCAGACGCACGACGGCGACTTCGAGCGTCTGAAGCAGAGCTTCGTGGATTTTCTGCACAACCTGCCGTTCTACGGCCTCGCCGTGATCTGCGCGGACGACGCGGTTGCCGCAGCGACCATTCCGCGCATCAATCGACCGGTCGTGACCTACGGAATCGAACAGCCGGCAGATGTTCGTGCGAGCGATATCGTGCGCGACGGTCAGCGCACGCACTTCGTCGTGCATCGCGCAGGCAAGGCTGCGTTGCCGGTGACGCTGAATCGTCCGGGCACTCACAATGTGCTCAATGCGCTGGCGGCGATTGCAGTCGCGACCGAGCTGGAAGTTGCTGACGCGGCAATTCAGGCGGCGCTGCAGGGCTTTCAGGGTGCGGATCGTCGCTTGCAACAGAACGGCGATGTGCAGACCGCGAATGGCACGGTCACGCTCATCGATGATTACGGTCATCACCCGACCGAGCTCGCAGCAACGCTCGAGGCGATCCGTCACGGCTGGCCTGGTCGTCGCATCGTGCTCGCGTTCCAGCCGCATCGTTACTCGCGTACGCGCGATCTGCTCGATGATTTCGCGCGTGTGCTGGCTGGCGTGGATACGCTGATCGTGAGCGAAGTGTACGCAGCGGGCGAGACGCCGATCGCCGGCGCCGATGGCAAGGCGATCTGTCGTGCGATTCGTTCGCACGGTCGTGTCGAGCCGGTCTTCATCGACAAGATCGAACAGTTGCCGCAAGCGCTGATTCAGATCGTCCGCGACGGCGATCTCGTCGTCACGATGGGCGCCGGCAGTATCGGTGCGATCGCCGCCGATCTGCCGAAGACGTTGGCGACCTTGCAGCCGCTGCCCGTGGCGGATCGAAGGAGAACGCCATGAACTGCCTGGCGTTGCCACCCGAGATGGATGCCCGCGTGCTGCGTAACGAGATGATGTCGCGTCATACCTCGTGGCATGTCGGCGGTCCGGCGGATCTGTTCTTCACGCCACTCGACGTGGCCGATCTGTCGGCCTTCCTGCGCAGCCTTGCACCTGCGACGCCGATCATGTGGATCGGCCTCGGCAGCAATCTGCTCGTGCGCGACGGCGGCATCCGCGGCGCCGTGATCGATACGCATGGTGTGTTCGCCGAGCTCGAACGACTGAACGAGAACGAGGTGTGGGCCGGCGCGGGTGTGGCGTGCGCGAAGCTCGCCAAGCAATGCATCAAGTGGGGCCTGGGACCTGCGGAGTTCTTCGCGGGAATTCCCGGAACGCTGGGCGGCGCGCTCGCGATGAATGCCGGTGCATTCGGCGGCGAAACCTGGAGCCATGTGCAATCGGTGGCGACGCTCGATCGCTCGGGTAATCGCCGCGAACGTCCGGCCAGCGACTATCGGGTCAGCTATCGGCACGTCGAAGGCCCAAAGGACGAATGGTTCCTCGGTGCACGTCTGCGCTTCGAACTGCGCCCGGAGGTGAGTGCCGAAGACATTCGCGTGCTGCTCGCGCGTCGCAAAGCGACTCAACCGATCGGCGAATGGTCGTGCGGTTCGGTGTTCACCAATCCACCCGGCAATCACGCCGCGAAGCTGATCGATACCGCGGGACTCAAGGGCTTTCGCATCGGCGGGGCACGCGTCTCGGAGATGCATGCGAACTTCATCGTGAACGACGGTCACGCGACAGCTCAGGACATCGAGCAACTGATCGTCCACGTACAGCAAACCGTCGAACGAGTGCACGGCATCCGGCTCACGCCGGAGGTGCGCATCGTGGGAGAGAAGGGATGAAGGCTGTGGGCTGTAGGCTGTGGGCTGTAGGTCAGAGCACGCGACGCGTGCGTAGCGACTTCGTGAAATCCACTGTCGCAAGGGCGTCCATCTGGCGCGTCGAGTTCGACACGCCGACGCGCTACAGCCTGCGCATCAAGGCAGCCGCTTCATCCCTTCTGGCTACAGCCTACAGCCTACAGCCTACAGCCTTCCCTCGGCCTAGAGCCTCGCGTACGGAGCTCACGCCGTGAGCGTAAGACACCCTCTCATCACCGATCCGCGCGCCTTCGGTCGCGTCGCAGTGCTCATGGGCGGCACGTCTTCGGAGCGTGAAGTGTCGCTCGATTCGGGGCGCAACTGTCTCGAGGCGCTCAAGCGCAAGGGCGTCGATGCGTATGCAGTCGATGGCATTGCTGCGCTCGTGCAGGAACTGGTCGCAAAGCGGTGCGATCGCGTGTTCAACATCCTGCACGGTCATCACGGCGGCGGTGAGGACGGCGTACTGCAGGGACTGCTCGATGCTTTCGGTGTGCCGTACACGGGCTCCGATGTTCTTGGTTCGGCGCTCTCGATGGACAAGACGCGCACCAAGCAAGTGTGGCTCTCGCTCGGATTGCCGACGCCGCGTTACGTGCCTCTGCGTCGCAACGACGATGTGGAAGCGGCTGCGCGCCAGTTGGGATTGCCGGTCATCGTGAAGCCTGCGTGTGAAGGCTCGAGCGTCGGCGTGAGTCGTGTGTTCAGCGAGAAGGATCTCGCCAGTGCCGTTGCCCTCGCCGCGAGGTATGAGGGCGATCTGCTGATGGAGCAGATGATCGTGGGCGAGGAGTACACCGTCGGCATCCTCGGCGATGAGGCGCTGCCCTCGATCCGGATCGTGCCTGCGGGCGAGTACTACGACTATCACGCGAAGTACCTCGCGGAAGACACGCAGTACCTCTGCCCTGGGCTGAGCGGGGACGCCGAGACGGAAATACAGGCGCTCGCGCTCGAAGCATTTCGTGCAGCAGGCTGCAGCGGCTGGGGGCGCGTCGATGTGATGCGTGATCGCAGCGGCGCGAATTTCCTGCTCGAGGTGAATACCGCACCCGGCATGACGAGTCATTCGCTGGTGCCGAAGGCCGCGCGTGTGATCGGTATCGAGTTCGAAGATCTGGTGTGGCACGTGCTCGAGACCAGTATCGGAGGGCATTCGTAATGCTCGCCTCGCGCAAGCGCAATCGGCGCAAGGCCGAGGACACGCAGCCCGGCTGGCTGTCGAAGCTGTCGTTCAGCGCGCTGCAGCCGCTGTTCGCGAACAGCCTGCGTCCTGTGCTCGGCATGTCCGGCGCAATCGTTGCCGCTGCGCTGATCCTGTGGGGCGCGGTGACTGTGCTCGACCGTCCGATCGTGAAGGTCGAGGTGGGCGGTCAGTTCGCACGTGTGGCCCCTATTCAGATCGAAGAGGCCGTCGCACCGTTTCGCGGTGCCGGATTTCTGTCGGTGGATCTCGCGAAGCTGCAGCGCTCGCTCGAACAAATTCCGTGGATCGATCGCGCGCGGGTCGAGCGCCATTGGCCGCGCTCGGTGCGCGTGACGATCACTGAGCACGTCGCGGCCGCGCGTTGGGGTGAAGACGGCCTGATGAACACGCGAGGCGAGTTGTTCATTGCGCATACGAAGCACGTACCGCCGGAGCTGCCGCAGCTGATCGGCCCTGAAGGCACGCATGAGCAGGTGGCGAAGCTTTACCTCGAAAGTTATCCGCGTCTGCTCGCAGTCGGGATGCGACTTGCGAAGGTCGAGCTCGATGCGCGCGGCGCGTGGGAACTCACGCTTGCGAACGGCGTACAGGTGCGACTCGGTCGTCAGGACGTGCCGCAACGTCTGGAGAGATTTCTGCGCGTGGCAAGTCCGCTGGTGGCAGCACGCAGCGGCGATGTGAGCTACGTGGATCTGCGTTACAGCAATGGGTTTTCGGTGGGTTGGAGCGCGCCGTCGACACGAGTCGCGCGCGATGCACAGGGCGTAAGCCCGGAAGCATGACAGTAATCATCAGGTGAGCAGTGGCAAGAAAGCATGATCGCAATCTGATCGTCGGCCTGGACATCGGTACGTCCAAGGTCGTTGCCATCGTGGGCGAACTCGGCCACGACGGGACGCTCGAGGTCGTCGGTCTGGGATCGCATCCTTCGCGCGGCCTCAAGCGAGGCGTCGTCGTGAATATAGAGTCGACCGTGCAGTCGATTCAGCGCGCGGTCGAAGAGGCCGAGCTGATGGCCGGCTGCGAGATTCACTCTGTGTACGCCGGCATCGCGGGCAGTCACGTTCGCAGTCTGAACTCGCACGGCATCGTCGCGATCCGCAACAAGGAAGTGACGTCGGAAGACGTGGAGCGGGTGATCGATGCGGCGCGTGCCGTGGCGATTCCTGCCGACCAGAAAATCCTGCACATCTTGCCGCAGGAGTTTCTGATCGATAGCCAGGAAGGCATTCGCGAGCCGATCGGCATGTCGGGTGTGCGTCTCGAAGCCAAGGTTCACATCGTGACCGGCGCCGAGAGTGCGGCTCAGAACATCGTGAAGTGCGTGCAGCGTTGCGGTCTGGCAGTCGAAGACATCGTGCTGGAGCAGCTGGCCTCTAGCTACGCGGTGCTCGCCGATGACGAGAAGGAGCTCGGCGTATGCCTGGTCGATATCGGCGGCGGCACCACCGACATCGCAGTGTTCTCGGGTGGCGCGATTCGTCACACCGCCGTGATTCCGATCGCGGGCGATCAGGTCACCAATGACATCGCCGTCAGCCTGCGCACGCCGACGCATCACGCCGAAGAGATCAAGATGAAGTTCGCCTGCGCGCTGTCGCAGCTTGCGAACTCGGACGAAACCATCGAGGTGCCGAGCGTTGGCGATCGGCCGGCGCGCCGGCTCGCACGGCAGACGCTCGCTGAAGTGGTCGAGCCGCGCTACGAAGAGTTGTTTGCACTCGTGCGCGAAGAACTGCGCCGATCAGGCTTCGAAGAAGTCATTGCAGCGGGCGTGGTGCTGACCGGTGGCAGCGCAAAGATGGAAGGCGCCGTGGAACTCGCCGAAGAGGTGTTCCATATGCCGGTGCGCCTCGGGGTTCCGCAGCACATCAGCGGACTGGTGGATGTCGTGAGCAATCCGATTCACTCCACCGGTGTCGGCTTGTTGCTGTACGGACGAGAGAACTTCATGCGCGGTCGCCGCGACTCGCCGATCGGCAGCGGCGCACGCACGCTGGTGGATCGCATGAAGGCATGGTTTCAAGGCAACTTCTGATCCGCTGCGCGGATCAGAAGTTGCCAGTGATGAGTGATGAGTGATGAGTGATGAATCGGAGCAGACAGATTCAGGTCTGCGTCTTGCGCATCACTCATCACGCATCACTCATCACTGTTTCGAAGGGCACGATCCCGCTGCGGCCTCTGACCGCACGACGGATCGCGATTGTGGATGCGGAAATGGAGATGTCTGACCGACATCGAGGGGACTAACGATGTTTGTACTCGCAGATCAAGAGAATCAAGGTGCCGTCATCAAGGTCATTGGCGTGGGCGGAGGCGGCGGTAACGCCGTGGCGCACATGGCAGCGGCCGGGATCGAAGGCGTGGATTTCATTTGCCTCAATACGGATGCTCAGGCGCTGAAGCATTCGAAAGTGAAAGTCGGTCTTCAGATCGGCTGCAACATCACCAAGGGTCTGGGCGCAGGTGCCGATCCTGAAGTGGGCCGTCAGGCCGCGATGGAAGATCGCGATCGCATCATCGAGATGATCGAAGGCTCCGACATGCTCTTCATTACCGCAGGCATGGGCGGTGGCACGGGCACGGGTGCAGCGCCCGTCGTTGCGCAGATCGCAAAAGAGCTCGGCATCCTCACGGTTGCCGTCGTGACGCGTCCGTTCGACATGGAAGGCCGCAAGCGTTCGGGTTCGGCCGAGCACGGCATCAGCGAGCTCAGTCGTCACGTCGACTCGCTCATCACGATTCCGAATCAGAAGCTGCTCACGGTGCTCGGTGGCGATATCACGCTGCTCGATGCATTCAAGGCTGCAAATCAGGTGTTGCAAGGTGCGGTGCAGGGCATTGCCGAGCTCATCACCAAACCCGGCATGATCAACGTCGACTTCGCCGACGTGCGCACGGTGATGGCGGAAACCGGCATGGCGATGATGGGCTCGGGCTCTGCTCGCGGTGAGAATCGTGCGCGTGAAGCGGCCGAAGCTGCGGTGTCGAGCCCGCTGCTGGAAGACGTCAATCTGCATGGCGCGCATGGTTTGCTGATCAACGTCACGGCTGGTATGGATCTGCGTACCAGCGAGTTCAGCATCGTGGGCGACACGGTGAAGCAGTATGCCTCCGAAGATGCGAACGTAGTCGTCGGCTGCGTGATCGATCCTGAGATGCAGGAAGAGATCCGGGTGACGGTCGTTGCGACGGGCATCGGTCGTCCGGTCGCTCAGCAGGTTGCTCCGCCGGATGCTCGCAAGATGACTGCGATTCCGGGTGGTCGTGGCGGCCGCGTGCCGACGCTGGACGATCTGCATGTGCCGACGTACATCCGTCAGCAGCGTGACGGTCAGCCGACGCGTCGTGCAGTGGGCGATGGCTTGAATGTCGAAGACACCACCATGCTCGACATTCCGGCGTTCCTGCGTCGTCAGGCAGACTGAGTTAGCGCCGAGGAAGAACCGTAGGCTGTAGGTCAGACCCGCATGCGATTGGCATCGCGAGTCGCGCTCATCGACATGTAGTCCCACGTCGAGGCGCACATTGGCCTGTAGAACCGGACCCGACGAGTCAGAGGCTTGTCGGGGTCCGGTCGCGGTGCTACGGTGCCGCCGCGCTTTCTCGTGCGTTCATGTGCACGTCGCCATTTTCAGGCGGCGCCTCGTTGTCAGACAGGCGTGAAAGGCAGTACCTAGTCCTATGCTCCACCAGCGAACCATCAAGAACACCATCCGGGCGACCGGCGTAGGCCTGCATTCCGGCAAAAAGGTGCTGATGGTCGTCAAACCTGCGCCCGCCGACACGGGTGTGGTGTTCCGTCGAACCGACCTGGATCCGGTGATCGACGTGCCGGCCTACGCCGAGAATGTCGGCGAGACCATGCTCGGGACCACTCTTATTAAAGGTCACTCCCGGGTCTCTACCATCGAACATCTGATGTCGGCCTTCGCGGGCCTTGGCATCGACAACGCCTATATCGAGCTGTCCGCAGAAGAAGTGCCCATCATGGACGGCAGCGCTGGCCCGTTCGTGTTCCTGCTGCAGTCGGCCGGCATCGAAGAACTGCCTGCCCCGAAGCGTTTCGCGCGAATCCTCGAGCCCATCCAGGTCGAGGATGGCGATAAGTGGGCGCGTTTCACCCCATACAACGGCTTCAAGGTCAATTTCGAGATCGAGTTCAATCACCCGATCTTCAAGAAGCGCGATCAGACTGCGACCATGGATTTCTCGACGACCTCGTTCCTGCGCGAGATCAGCCGTGCGCGCACGTTCGGCTTCATGCGCGATCTCGAGTTCATGCGCTCTCGCAATCTCGCGCTCGGCGGCACGATGGAAAACGCGATCGTGCTCGATGACACGCGCATCCTGAACGAGGAAGGCCTGCGCTACGAAGACGAGTTCGTAAAGCACAAAATCCTGGATGCGATCGGCGATCTGTACCTTCTGGGCCGCAGCATCCTGGGCGAATTCAGCGGCTACAAGTCCGGCCATGCCCTCAATAACAAGCTGCTGCGCAAGCTCATCGCGACACCTTCGGCCTGGGAGGAAGTGACTTTCGAGACTGAGCCCGCGCCGATCTCCTATCTGCCCGCGGCGGCAGTTGCGGCGAGCGCCTGAGGAAAATTAGTAGTTAGTAATGAGTAACGAAAGCCGGGAGCCAGCCCCAGCGCCTGGGAGCACAGGGCTCGGGACCGACTTCAGCTTCTGCATTACTCATTGCTAATTGCTCATTACTAATTCGCGCGGGATTGTTCGCGCGGGATTACTAATTGCTCATTACTAAGTCGCGCGGACTCCGGCGACATAATCCTTTCCGCGCGATCCGCCCCTTAGTCCGTTCTCGCACCGACGCGCACGCGCAACCTGGTGGCCTGTGTCTCACCGCTGCGATGCAGCTCCTCGAGCAAGCGCTGTTGGTCGTAGTGCAGGCGCGTCGCCCAGACTGCGGAGTCGGTGACGATGACGAGCGTGTCCTCGACGTAAGTTGCTGAGAGAACGTGTTCTTTTTCCTCCTCGGCGACCAGCAGCCTAACCTTGGCGGTCAGGTCCAGCACCTCGCGCGCGCGACGTTCGAGATCCGCAAAGGCACCTCCGATGCCTTCCCCGAACCGCTTCAGAAATTCAGACATAAGCCGACACCTTCTATATGTGCGCTGTGACCGCTTGATCTTTTGACTTGGGTTTCTGCATATTCGTCCCAGCTGACAAGGGCAAACCCGTCGAAAGGCGGGGACGCAAAGCCACCGGTCTAAGGACCTCTCGCGGCGCGATGCGCGTAATGGTCACGATAGCGGGGTTGCCAGGATGTACAACACGAAACCATCGGTTTTACGTCCACTTCCCCAAGGATCGAGGTCGGAGACAGCACGGGCAGGGTGTCCGCGCTGCGGGACGTTTTTAATTCGCGCCAACTTTTTCAGGACGCGAGGCACGATCCAATGAATGTCATCGTCTTTTCCAAGCGCCTGGGGCGGGCCCGGCAATTCGAACTCGGCAGGCCGCTTGCGCTGACGGTGACGATAGCAACGGTGATTACCGTGCTGGCCGGTGTGCTCTTCGTGGGGGTCCAACTCGGTCGCAGCAGTCTCTTCCAGCCCGCCACGCAGGTCGCCGAATGGGGCCGCAAGCTCGAAGTTCAGCGTCAGCAAGTCCTTGAAACTAAGCAAGAATTACAGAATCACCTGGATGCGCTCGCCACTCGCGTAGGCCAGATGAATGCGCATGTCATCCGCCTCGATGCGCTCGGCCGCCGACTCACTGAAATGGCCCACCTGGACAAGGGCGAGTTCAACTTCGACAGCGCGCCGGCCGTCGGTGGACCTGAGACGCTCGCAGAAGGTGCCCTGGTGACGTCCTCCGACGTGACCTCGATGCTCGATAACCTCACCCGACAGATCAAAGATCGTGAACAGCAGCTCTCCGTTCTGGAAAGCCTGATTTCGACCCGCAACCTGAATCGGCAAATCGTGCCGGGCGGCCGTCCGGTCGCGCAGGGCTGGATCTCCTCTTATTTCGGCCAGCGCACCGATCCGTTCAATGGTCACAACGCGATCCACAAAGGGGTCGATTTCGCCGGACCTGCGGGATCCGAGGTGATCGCCGTGGCCGCAGGCGTCGTGACGTACGCGAAGGACCGTTTCGGTTATGGCAAGACGGTCGAGATCAACCATGGCAATGGCTACGTGACCCGATATGCCCACAACCAACGGGCTCTCGTTCAGCCCGGTGACACGGTACAGAAGGGTCAGGCGATCGCGCTCATCGGCTCGACCGGCCGCTCCACCGGCCCTCACCTGCATTTCGAGGTGCTCAGGAACGGTCGCGCCGTGGATCCGATGAAGTTCGTGAGGCAGTAAAACTAAGAAGGCCCTAGGTCCTAGGCAGAGACCACGTTAAGGGCTCTCGGGTTCTGTCTGTGATTCTGGCTAGGACCAGAGCCTGGGGACCTGGCGCCTAATTCTTCGAACTCTTTCCGATCTCTGGCTAGAACCTAGGGCCTAGGACCTAGTGCCTGCTTTTCATCGATTCCCTCGGGTTTCGCCCGACATCCGCAAGCTTAAAGTCCTGCTTCCGCCCTTGTTTTTCGGCTCGCCGCCTCGAGCCTAGGGGCCTGGCGCCAAGAGCCTGAACGGCCCAAGCCGCGCGCAGGCACTGGCGCATTTTCCCTGACGTGTACAATCGCGTCCTTTCTCTACCCGACCCGGAGTTTTCAAGCGTGGCGAACTGGCTGAGCCAACTGTTCGGCAGCCGCAATCAGCGGCTCATCAACGGGTATTTCAAGAACGTCAGCCGCGCGAATGCGCTGGAGCCCAGCTTCAAGGCGTTGAGCGACGAGCAGCTGCGCGCGAAGACCGAGGAATTCCGCGCCCGTCTCGCGAAGGGCGAGACACTGCACGACCTTCTTCCTGAGGCGTTTGCAGCCACGCGCGAGGCCGCGCGTCGCACGCTCGGCATGCGGCACTTCGACGTTCAGCTCGTCGGTGGCATGGCACTGCACGACGGCAAGATCGCCGAGATGCGCACCGGCGAAGGCAAGACGCTCATGGCGACGTTGCCGGTGTATCTGAATGCGCTGCCTGCCAAGGGCGTGCATGTCGTCACCGTCAACGAGTACCTGGCGCAACGCGACGCCGACTGGATGGCGCCGGTCTATCGTTTCCTCGGTCTCACGGTGGGCGTGATCAAGAGCGGTCAGACGCCGGAAGAGAAGCGCGCGGCCTATGGTGCGGACATCACCTACGGCACGAACAACGAATTCGGCTTCGACTATCTGCGCGACAACCTCGCGTTCCGGCTGGAGGATCGCACGCAGCGCGGGCTCGCTTACGCGATCGTCGACGAAGTGGACTCGATTCTGATCGACGAGGCCCGCACGCCGCTGATCATCTCCGGTCCTGCTGAAGAGAGCACGGAGCTGTATGTCCGTATCAATCAGCTCGTGCCGCGACTGAAGCGTCAGGAAACCGAGGAAGGCGAGGGGGACTACTGGGCGGATGAAAAAACGCGTCAGGTTCACCTGTCCGATACCGGTCACGAACATGCCGAGCAGCTGATCGCCGAAGCGGGACTGCTGAAGCCCGACGAGAGTCTCTACGACGCTGCGAACATCCGCCTGATGCATCACCTCAACGCGGCGCTGCGTGCGCACGCGCTGTATCACCGCGACGTCGAATACATCGTGCGTAACGGCGAAGTGGTCATCGTCGACGAATTCACCGGTCGCACCATGCCGGGCCGCCGCTGGTCGGACGGTCTGCACCAGGCCGTCGAGGCGAAGGAAGGCGTGCGCGTTCGCGAAGAGAATCAGACGGTCGCCTCGATCACGTTCCAGAACTACTTCCGCATGTACTCGAAGCTGTCCGGCATGACCGGTACGGCGGACACGGAAGCCTTCGAATTCCAGTCAATCTACGGTCTTGAAGTCGTCGTGATCCCGACGCATCGACCGATGATCCGCAAGGACTACCCGGATTTCGTGTACCTCACGGCGAAGGACAAGTTCGAAGCCATCATGGAAGACATTCGCGACTGCGTCTCGCGCGGTCAGCCGGTGCTCGTGGGTACGACTTCGATCGAGACCTCGGAGTCGCTCTCGGCCCTGCTCAAGCAGCACAAGATCGCCCATGAGGTGCTGAACGCCAAACAGCACGAGCGCGAAGCTCATGTCGTGGCGCAAGCAGGCCGCCCCGGAGCCGTGACGATTGCGACGAACATGGCCGGTCGTGGTACCGACATCGTGCTCGGCGGCAGTCTCGAGGCCGAGCTGCACACCGTCGATCCGGCAGACGAAGTCGGCCGCGCGCGGATCAAGGAAGAGTGGCAGAAGCGTCATGACGCTGCGCTCGCCGCGGGCGGCTTGCATATCGTTGGCACCGAACGTCACGAGTCGCGCCGTATCGACAACCAGCTGCGCGGTCGTTCCGGTCGTCAGGGCGATCCCGGCTCGAGCCGTTTTTATCTCTCGCTCGAAGACAATCTGATGCGCATCTTCGGCGATCCCGAGCGCACCAAGCGCTGGCTGCAGACAGCCGGCATGAAGGAAGGCGAGGTCATCGAGAGCCGCATGCTCTCGAAGCAGATCGAACGTGCGCAGCGTAAGGTCGAAGCGCACAACTTCGATGCCCGCAAGAACCTGCTCGAGTACGACGACGTCGCGAACGATCAGCGCAAGGTCATCTATCAGCAGCGTACCGAGCTCATGGCCGCCGAAGACGTGGCCGATTCGGTGGTAGGCATTCGCAGAGAAGTGGTCAACGGCATCATCGACCGTTACATGCCGCAGGGCAGCCCTGAAGACATGTGGAACGTCGATGCGCTGATGGAGACTTTGCAGCGCGAGTTCGGCGTGCCACTCGATGTCAAAGCCTGGCTGGCAGAAGACAAGAATCTGTCCGATCACGATGTTCGCGAGCGCGTGCTGAAGACGCTCGAGGAGTCGTACGAGCTCAAGGTGGAAACCTACGGCGCACCGATCGTGCGGCACCTGGAAAAGGCCATCATGCTGCAACAGCTCGACCAGCATTGGCGCGAGCACCTTGCGGCGATGGACTATCTGCGCCAGGGCATCCATCTGCGCAGCTATGCGCAGAAGAACCCGAAGCAGGAGTACAAGCGCGAAGCTTTCGAGCTGTTCTCGGCGATGCTCGACCGCATCAAGCACGATACGGTTTCGTTGCTCTCGCGCATGCAGCTGCGCACGCAAGCGGAGATCGATGCCGAAGAGGCCGAGCGTCAGGCACGTCTCGAGCGTGCCATGCGCTTCCAGCATGCGGCGCCTGAGCAGCTCACCGCGCCCGCTCCCGCCGAGCCGTCAGCGCTTCCGGAGGAGACGGCGCCTGTGTCGCAGTTCGTGCGCGAGGCCCGCAAGGTCGGGCGCAATGAAGCGTGTCCCTGCGGCTCCGGCAAGAAGTACAAGCATTGCCACGGAGCGCTGGCCAACGAAGGCTGATCGCTCGCAGGCTTTTCGGTTACAGAAAAAGAAGAACGTATGCAGATGAGACCGCCCGCTCACGTGATGGCCGGGGCCTTGTTCGATGAGCAAGGCCGGGTCCTGCTTGCGCAACGCCCTCCTGGAAAACATCTCGCAGGAGGTTGGGAATTCCCGGGCGGCAAGCTCGAGCCCGGCGAACAGCGGTTCGACGGCTTGAAGCGTGAGCTTCACGAGGAGCTCGGCATCGAAGTTCACAGCGGCGAGCCGCTCATCTGCTACGACCATCAATATCCGGATCGGCTCATCACGCTCGATCTGTGGCTCGTCACCAGGTATTCCGGCGTGCCGTATTCGCGCGAAGGCCAGACGCTGCAATGGATCGCTGTTTCCAATCTCGAAGCGGCGGGCCTGCTCGATGCAGACAAGCCTATGATTCCCGCGCTCGAGCGAGTTGAAGGCTGGGCGCTGGGTTGCAAGCTGTAACGAAGAAGTCTGCTGGCTGGCGAGTCTGCTAGCGACTAGCCAGAGAGCTGAGAAGCAGGTCGCCGCTGGGGTTCGACGTCGGCAGACAGCGGCGAAGCAGATTCTGCTGTGGATTCGGCCTCGGCAAGATAGCGAAGCAGATTCTGCTGTGGGTTCGGCTTTAGCCGAACAAGTGCGGAGCAGCTCCCTGGTGCGGGTTCCATAAAGTCTGTCCGACTAAAGTCGGACCCACAGTGAGAAAGACCGAACCTTGTCCGACTGAAGTCAGACCCGCAGGAAGAAGCAGGTTTTGTGGATTCGGCCTCAGCAAGTAGCGAAGCAAATTCTTGCTGTGGGTTCGGCTTTAGCCGAACAAATGCGGAGCAGCTCCCTCTGCGGGTTCCATCAAGCCTGTCCGACTAAAGTCGGACCCACAGGAAGAAGCGCGGGTTCATCAACCCTGGTCCGACTAACGTCGGACCCACAAGGAGAAAGTCAGACTAAAGTCGGCCCCACAGGGAGAAAGACCAAATCCTATCTGACTAAGTCGGCGCTCCGCTTACTGCTTCAACTCCCGATCGAAGTACTGCAGCACCATGTCGTAGAAATGGCGGCCGGTCGCGGGGATGCGGATGAGCCCGTGTTTGCTGCCGGGATAGGTCATGAGATTGAACTGCACGTTCTTCGCTTGCAGACGCTGCATGAGCATGGTGCTGTTGGTGAACAGCACGTTGTCATCCGCCATGCCGTGAACGAGCAGCAGTTTTCCATGCAGTGAGTCGAGATGAGAGAGCACACCGCTCTCTTCATACGTGCTTTCTGCGCCCGGCATTCCCAGATAGCGTTCGGTGTAGTGCGTGTCGTACAGGCGCCAGTCCGTGACGGGAGCGCCCGAGATTCCTGCCTTGAACGCCTGGGTAGTCGTGAGTGCCATCAGCGTCATGTACCCACCATAGCTCCAGCCCATGATCCCGATGCGCTCGGGATCGACGAATGATTGCTGCTTCAGGAAATCGACGCCGCGAAGCTGATCTTCGATCTCCACCTTGCCGAGCCGTCCGCTGATGGCGTGATCGAAGTCATTGCCGCGAAAGCCCGAGCCGCGATTGTCGAGTGTGAAGACGATGTAACCTGCCTGCGTGAGCACCTGGCGAAAGTAGCCGCCGCCCATCCAGTCGGCGCGTACGTTCTGTTTGTGCGGTCCGCCGTAGACATCGACGACCACGGGGTAGCGCTTGCCGGGCTCGAGCTTCGCCGGTTTGAGCAGACGGTAGTAAAGCGTCTGTCCGTCGCTTGCCTGCATCGATCCCAGCGTCTCCTGCGACTGCGAATCCCGGTACTCCCAAAACGGATGTGTTTGATCGAGCGCATTGCGCACCAGCCAGCTCTGCACATTGCCATCGAGATTACGCACGCTCGTGGACGGAGGCTGCGTTGGCGACGACCACGTATCGAAGTAGTAACGGCCGCCCGGCATCAGCTTCGCATTGTGAATTCCCGGTTCCTGCGAGATCCGGCGCACGTTGTTTGGGTCCGTGGTTTTCAGAGAAGTGGAGTACACATGCCTTTCCAGCGGCGAGGCAGCGTTGCTCATGAAATACACCAGGCCCTTCGACTCATCGACACCGACGATCCCATCCTCGGTCCCGTCGCCTTCGACCATCCATTCACCGGCAGTGAGCGGCCGGATGAGTTGACCGTTCAAATCGTATAGATACAGGTGCCGGTAACCGGTGCGTCGCGAGGCCCAGATGAAGGCCGGCTCGTTCTTCAGAAAGTACAGGTCATCGTGCAGATCGACCCAGGCCGGGCTCGTTTCGGTGAGCAGCGTGCTCGACTGTCCGGAGTTCGCATCGATCTTCAGCAGATCCAGACGCTTCTGGTCGCGTGTCTGACGTTGCACGGCGAGATGACGCGAATCGGTAAACCAGTTGACGCGCGCGAGGTAGCCATCGCCGATTTGCAAATCCGCATCCGTCAGGCGATTCGTTTTCAAGTCGATCACCTTGAGCTCGACGCGCGTGTTCGCCGTGCCGGCAGCCGGATAGCGCTGCTTGAACATGCGGGCACCATCGGCGTTGATTTCGAATCGCTCGACTTCCTGTACCGGCGAATCGTCGGTTCGCGTGAACGCGATCCGGCTCTCATCCGGCGACCACCAGTAGCCGGTCGAGCGATCCATCTCCTCCTGAGCCACGAACTCTGCCACGCCGTTCTGGATCAGGCCGGCGCCATCGGTCGTCACCGCGCGTTCAGCGCCGCTCGCAATGTCGATCACGAACAGATTCTGATCGCGGATGAAGCTTACGTAGGTACCGCGCGGCGAGAAGCGCGCATCGGTTTCATAGGCTTCGGTCTGAGTGAGTCGCAGGACGGGATGACTCTTTGCAGCGAGATCGTAGAGGTACAGATCGCCCGCCAGCGGGACGAGCAGCCGCCGGCCATCGCTCGAGAATTCGTAGTCGACGATGCCGCGCAGTGCAGCCGTGCGGGCGCGTTCGCGGCGTGCGGCTTCTTCCGCAGAGAGTTGCTCGTCGTCACCGGCGAACGCACGTGAGTCGACGAGCAGGCGCGACTTTCCAGTGCGCGTATCGAAAGCCCACAGATCGAGCTGGTCCTTGTTGTCGGCCTTGCCCTGCAGATATGTCACCAGCCGTCCGTCGGGCGAGAACTTCGGCTCTCGCATGGGCGGGCCGTTGAGATCCGGTGCCGCGAAAATTCTCTCAACGGTCAATGGAGCAGCCGACGCGGGTTCAAGGGCGACCGTCGCGCAAAGGCCGATCAGGGAAATACCGAAAAGTGTTGTATACCGCATGCGTTGAGCTCGAGGCTGTAAGCTGTAGTGCGAGGCCGGTTCATCGAGAGCGCTCGCGTTCGGACGCGATGCACTCGAACAGGCGGCCGACCATACACCAACAGGCGCGCCGATGGCGCGTGCACGCGATCTGCGGAGTGTTTCGATGCGACCAGTTGTCAGCTTGCTCGTGGGACTGATGCCGATGCTCGTTCTTGCAGGACCGGTGGGAACCGACTCTTCAACCACACTGACGTATCCGCCGACGCGGCAGTCGGAGCACGTGGATGTCTATCACGGTGTCCGCGTGGCCGATCCGTACGACTGGCTCGAAGCAATCGAAAGTCCCGAAGTGAAGGCGTGGGTCGAGACGCAGAACAAGCTCTCGCAGCCGATTCTCGAGGCGATTCCTGCGCGCGAGACGATCAAGCAGCGTCTGACCGAACTGTGGAACTATGAACGCTATGACGTCCCGGTCAAACGCGGCGGACGTTATTTTTTCCTGCGTAACGACGGCCTGCAGAATCAAAGCGTTCTTTACGTCACCGAATCGCTCGATGCGCAGCCGCGCGTGCTGCTCGATCCGAACAAGCTGAGTGCGGATGCAACCGTTGCGCTCGGGGAGTTCGTGCCGAGCCCGGACGGCAAGCTGCTCGCCTACAGCACTTCCGATGGCGGCACGGACTGGCGCACGTGGCACATCCGCGATGTTGCGACAGGCGCGGATCTCCCGGATCAATTGCGCTTCATCAAGTTCCGCGAAGTCGCATGGACAAAAGATTCGAAGGCGCTCTTCTATGCCCGCTATCCCACCAAGGCCGACGGCAAGGGCGATGATTCCAAACAGATGTCGATCTACCTGCATCGCCTGCGTACTGGGCAGGATGCGGATACTCACGTGTACAGCGTCACCGATCATCCAACGCGCTATCCGTATCCGCAGGTGAGCGACGACGGCCGCTATCTAATTATCAACTTGTATGACGGCTCGCAGGCGACCGGCATCTACTATCAGAAGCTGGATGCCAGCTCGAAGCCGACCGGTCCGGTCGTCCGTCTGTTCGATACGTTCGATGCAGACTACTACGTCGTTGGAGTGCTCAACGATGAGTTCTATGTCTACACCACCGCGGGTGCGCCGAACTCACGCATCATCGCAGTGCCGGCGCGTCCCGATGGTGCCAGCAAAGCGCGCGATGTGATTACCGAGAAGCCGTATGCCTTGCGTAATGCATTGCTGATGTCGGGTCGCATCGTGGCGCAGTACGTGCGTGATGCGTACTCGTACGTCACCGTGAACGATCTCGCCGGCAAGACTTTGTACGAAGTGAAACTGCCGGGTTATGGCAAGGTGGATGGTTTCTTCGGCGATGTCGACGACACCGAAACGTTCTTCTCGTACACGGATTTTCTGACGGCGGGATCGGTCTCCAGGCTCGATGTGCGCACCGGCAAGATCGATGTGTTCCGTGCTTCCGCGATTCCGGCTAAGACGGACGCGTACGTCACCGAGCAAGTGTTCTACCGCAGCAAGGATGGCACGCGAGTGCCCATGTTCATTACGCGCAAACGCGATCTGGTGAAGAACGGTCAGGCACCGCTCATGCTCTATGGCTATGGCGGCTTCAACATTTCGCAACAGCCAAGCTTCAGCGTGGCTGCCCTCGTCTGGCTGGAAATGGGCGGTGTCTATGCAGTCGCGAATCTCCGGGGCGGCTCGGAATACGGTGAGGCCTGGCACCAGGCCGGCACGCGCACCCAGAAGCAGAACGTATTCGACGACTTCATCGCAGCCGCCGAATACCTGATCGCCGAGAAATACACCTCGCCCTCCAAGCTCGCGATTCGCGGTCGCAGCAATGGAGGATTGCTCGTGGGTGCAGTGATGGCGCAGCGGCCGGAACTGTTCGGTGCCGCATTACCTGGCGTCGGCGTGCTCGACATGTTGCGCTATCACACGGCGAGTGCGAACGCGCGGCAATGGTCAACCGACTATGGCTTGAGCGAGAACGAAGACGAGTTCAAGGCTCAGTACGCGTACTCGCCGGTGCACAACCTCAAGCTCGGCACCTGCTATCCGGCGACCCTCGTCACGACGGCCGATCGGGACGACCGTGTCGTGCCATGGCACAGCTACAAGTTCACCGCTGCGCTGCAGAAGGCACAGGGCTGCGCAAATCCGACTCTGCTTCGCGTCGAGACGCGTGCCGGCCATGGCGCAGGCAAGCCCGTGTGGATGCAGATCGAAGATTACGCCGACCAGTGGGCGTTTCTGGTCCAGGCGCTGCGCATGCAATGAACTCGGTCACACTCGATCCGGTGGAGCTCACCGCCGGATCGAGGTGCGTTCCAGCGGCTTCGGCGTTGCCCCAGCGAAGGCGAGAGTTGTCCGGCATCACCCGCCGGAGAGTTTTCAGCCTAGAAGGCGGTGCGCGACGATCGTAGCGTCAGGGCAGTTCAGCAGAATCGACTAGTTCGATCCGTCAGGGTGACGCTGATCTTCGGCGTTCTCGACAGGTTCGCCCGGAATGGCATGCTTCTCGGCCGCCCAGGCGCCGAGATCAATGAGCTTGCAACGTTCCGTACAGAACGGACGCCAGGGCGAGGCCTCGGACCATTCGACGGGTCGATTGCAGGTGGGACAGGGAACGGTAGGCATGAGATCAGCTGCTAGGCGCTAGTCACTAGTCACTAGTGGACTAACGGTTGATTTCGAGAGTACCGCTTTGGTCGTCATCCCGGCGAAGGTCTGGCGAAGGCCGGGATCTCCGCGCGGGATTCCCTCGGTCACAGGGCCTGGACCCGGGCCTTCGCCGGGGTGACCCCTTAACGGCCTTCGCCGTGGCGACATCAATACTGAATCGGCTGTTACAGGTCACTAGGAAGAAAGGTCGTTCAGAAGCGATTTGGAGCTTGGCTCAGGAACATCAAGGCCAGTTGGAGCCTAGCACCTAGGACCTAGCGCCTAGCACCTTCCTCAGGTGCACGTCGTCAGCAGAAACTTCACATCTTCACTTGCCTGCACGGCGCGCGTATTCACGTCCGTGGTGGTCATGAACCGGATGCTGCAGCGGTGGTGACTGCCGCTGATCTCCGGGAACAACGATGTTTGTGGGGGCAGAGTGATGCGAATCAGCTGACACGGATTCTCGCGTTCGAATGCCAGCTGGAACTGGCCGCCGACGGCAACTTCGGGACGAGGCCTCGCCGCTTCGCGCGTCAGCCATAACAGTTCGGTTACTGCATCGCACAGTGGACGGATCGTCGCCATCCACCCGTTGAATGTTTCTGCGCGCGAGGCGAACGGCTGATCGAGCCAATGACGATAGTCCGGCAGATCGAACTCGCAGGTGCCGCCTGGAATGGCGCTGCGATGCTTGATCGCATTCAGGAACTCGGAATCCCGGAGCCGTTGCATGAACATCGCGCCGGCAGCATTGAGCTCGGTCCGCAAACGCGCGAGGTTCGACAGCACGGCCTTCAGGCGACTGCCATCCACGCCAGGGCGGGCGCCGTACTCGTGCATGATCGCCATTTGCCGCTCGAGCTCTTTGAGGACTTCGCTGCGAATATCGCCCCGCGCGGTGATCGCGAGGATCTCCAGGAGCGAACCTACCGCCGCACGCGTCGACCAGGAGTCGGCACGCTCCTCGTGATACATCGTTTGCTGATACAGAAAATCCAGGCGCAGGAAGGTGCGCATCCGCTCGTTGAGCGGCTGTTCGTAGACAGTGGGGGCCGCGGCCATTGCGACGTTCGGGTCTGCCGAATTCATCTGTCGATTGTGAAGCAGGTCACGGCACAAAGGCTACAGGCTTGCGCCGACAAAACTGGGTTTGTCGAAATTATCCGGCGTCGTCTGCCGCAAGCAACGCGTAATTGCGGTGAAGCGTCAGAACGAACCCAGCCAGGTCCTCGAAGGTTCCGGTGTTCACGATCACATCGTCCGCGACGGCGAGGCGCTGCTCACGTGTGGCCTGCGCGGCGAGGATCCGCTGCGCTTCCTCGCGGCTCGATCCGTCACGCGACATCAAGCGGCGAATCTGATCTTCCTCGGGACAGTCGACCACGAGCACGCGGTCGTACTGGTCCGCACGCGCCGTCTCCAGCAGCAGCGGAATCACGTGGATCTGATAAGCACCCTTTGCCTCGCGGGCACGCCGGGTCATTTCCGCTCGAATGGCAGGATGCGTGATCGACTCCAGCACCTCCCGCTGTGCGGGGTCGGCAAAGACACGCTCACGCAGAGCGCGACGATTCAGATGGCCCGAAGGCTCGATCACTTCGGGGCCGAAAGCGTCCACGATCCGCGCCAGCGTTTCGGTGCCCGGCTCGACCACATCGCGAGCCACCTGATCGGCATCGATTACGGGCACGCCGAGGTCTTCGAAGAGCTGAGCAGCCGCGGACTTCCCGCTCGCGATCCCGCCCGTGAGCGCGACGAGAAATGGACGCTTGTTGGAATCGTTCGCGCTCATGCGGGGACTCTAGCAGAGCCGACAATGGTGTTCGCTGAGGACGAGGCGAACCACCGGTGGGAGTCAGGCCTCGAAGCCGGACCGACGCCGAGCTGTTGAAGATGTACCCGGAGTCGCCTGCAGAGGCGAATCAAGCCGCTGCGACCTCATTCCTAGACCGCGAGTATCACGGGATCGCGGATTTCCTGAACCCATGTGTCTCGTGTCAGTGGCGGGTTCTCAAGTGCGGCTCAGCGAAATCCGCTCATCCTCAAATAACCGCCCACCAGGCTGTCGCCCCACATGAGCGCGATCCAGCCCGCGGCGGCGAGATAGGGTCCGAAAGGAATCGGAATGTTGCGGTCGCGTCCGCGGATGACGATCAGCGCGATGCCAACGACGGCGCCCGTGAACGCCGACAGCAGAATGATCAGCGGCAGCTTGACCCATCCGAGCCAGGCGCCGAATGCCGCAAACAGTTTGAAGTCCCCGTAGCCCATGCCTTCCTTGCCGGTGAGCAGCTTGAATACCCAGTACACGCTCCACAGGCTCAGGTATCCGGCCACCGCGCCGATGATGCTGTCCTTCATCGAAACCGGCAGACCGATCGTCGGGTCGGTTCCGACGAGGCTCAGCAGCAAACCGATCCACATGAGCGGCAGCGTCATGTTGTCGGGCAGCAGCTGCGTATCGAAGTCGATGACCGCCAGCGCGATCAGAAACCACGTCAGCAGCAGCGCGGCTCCCGTGTACCAATGGAATCCAAACTTGGCCGCAACGAGCGCCGAGAGAATGGCAGTCGCGAGCTCCACGATCGGATAGCGCGGCGAGATCTTCGTGCCGCAGTTTGCGCACTTGCCGCGCAGGAACAGATAGCTGATCACTGGCACGTTCTGGACGGCCGTGATCAGCGCGCCGCATTTCGGGCACGCCGACCTGGGAACGAACAGGTTGTAGCGGGCGGGTGCTGCGGGCTCTGCGGCGGCCGCGGCAGGCTGTGCGCTGTGCGCTGCGTGCTGAGGCTCCTGTGGGTTCGACTTCAGTCGAACATCCTTCTGCGCGCTGTCGGCGAGCTGATGCTCATTCAGAATCTGCCGCGCCTGCTGCCGCCATTCGCGCTCCAGCATCACGGGCACACGATGGATCACGACATTCAGGAAGCTGCCCACGAGCAGACTGAAAATGAACACGACCGCGATCCACGCCGCGGGAGACGTCGCCAGCACATTCATCAGTTCGCCGATCACATCCTGCATGCTCATGCCCGCTTATCGCCGATAAGAAAACGCCGCGCAAAGCGCGGCGTTTGGAGTCCCCATGCCAATTTTTGTTATTGAGCCGCCCGCTTCCGAACGGCTTCGAACTCTTACACCACCGCACCGAGTTTGAAGATCGGCAGGTACATCGCGATCACGAGTCCGCCGACCAGCACACCGAGAATCGCCATGATCAGCGGCTCGAGCAAGCTGCTCATGGAGTCGACCGCCGCGTCGACGTCTGCCTCGTAGAAATCGGCAACCTTCGCTGCCATCTGATCCAGCGAGCCGGATTCCTCACCGACCGCGATCATCTGAATCACCATGTTTGGGAACAGGCCAGTGCTCTCCATGCAGCGCTGCAAACGCATGCCGGTGGAGACTTCGTCACGAATGCGAAGTGTCGCTTCCTCATAAACGATGTTGCCGGTGGCGCCGGCGACCGAGGTCAACGCTTCGACCAGAGGAACGCCGGCGGCAAACATGGTCGCAAGCGTTCTGGAATAGCGAGCGATCGCCGCTTTCACCATGATCGGTCCAATGACAGGCATCTTGAGCAGGATGCGGTCAAGAGCACGTCGCATCGGACGCGAGCGCTTCTTGAAATAGAAGAAGGCGTAGCCAGTGCCGCCTGCGATCAGTGCGATCATCCATCCTTTGTCTTGCACGAAGCGAGACAGGTTGATCACCATCTGCGTGAAAGCCGGCAGATCCGCACCGAAACCTTTGAACAGGGATTCGAACTGCGGAATCACGAAGATCAGCAAGATTACCGTCACGATCACTGCGACGACCATGACCGCTGCGGGATAAAACAACGCCTTCTTGATTTTCTTCTTCAGCGCTTCGGTTTTTTCCTTGTAGGTCGCCACTTTGTCGAGGAGCGTCTCGAGTGCGCCGGCATGTTCGCCCGCCTCGACCAGGTTCACGAACAGGTCATCGAAATACAGAGGGTGCTTTGCCAAAGCCTCATGGAGCGTTGTGCCGGCTTCGATGTCAGCCTTGATCGCCAGGATCAACTTTTGCATCGACGGCTTGTCATGACCATTGCCGACGATGTCGAAGGCCTGGACCATGGGGATGCCAGCCTGGAGCATCGTCGCAAGTTGGCGGGCAAAGAGCGCAATGTCCTCGGCCGTGATCTTCTTCCCGCTCTTGAAGAGCTGGACTTCCTTGCGAACTTTCTTGGCAAGCACACCCTGTCGCCGCAGGTCGGCCTTCACCGCCGCTTCGGAGACCGCGAGCATCTTGCCCTTGATCTTCTTTCCGCGCTTGTCCGTGCCTTCCCAGACGAACGGGAACTGCTGTGTCGACGCAATTTGTGCCATGGCGATTTCCTGAACGATCAGCAGCTGAGAATTATTCGGTCGTGCACTGGTTGACTTCGTCGAGGCTGGTCAAACCTGCCTTGACCTTGGCCAGGCCTGATTTCCGGAGATCCCAGATCCCTTCGGCCGCAGACTGCTTGGCAATATCCACGGCGTTACCGTCCTGAAGAATGATCCGCTGGATTTCTTCCGAGACAGGCATTACCTGATAGAGGCCCGTTCGGCCCTTGTAGCCGTCCGTGCAGCTGCCGCAGCCGACAGGCCGATAGATCTTCAGGCCTTCTGCGATCTCTTCTTCCGAGAATCCTTCCTTCAGCAAGGCATCGTGAGACATTTCGATCGGCTGCTTGCAGTTGTTGCAGAGCTTGCGCGCCAGTCGCTGAGCGATGATCAGGGAAACCGAGGTCGCAATGGCGTAAGGCTTCACGCCCATATCCACCAGGCGGGTCAATGTTTTCGGCGCATCGTTGGTATGCAGCGTCGAGAGCACCAAGTGTCCGGTCTGTGCCGCCTTGATCGCGATTTCCGCAGTCTCGAGGTCACGGATTTCGCCGACCATGATCACGTCCGGGTCCTGACGCAGGAAGGCGCGCAGGGCGCCAGCGAAGGTGAGGCCGACCTTCGGGTTGACGTTCACCTGATTCACGCCGGGTAGATTGATTTCCGCCGGATCTTCCGCCGTCGAGATATTGGTGTCTTCCTTGTTCAGGATATTCAGGCCCGTGTAGAGCGACACCGTCTTACCGCTACCGGTCGGGCCCGTGACAAGGATCATTCCGTGCGGCTGCGCCAGCGCTTTCATGTAGAGCTCTTTCTGCTGAGGCTCATAGCCCAGCGCATCGATACCCAGCATCGCGCTCGACGGGTCGAGAATACGGGCAACGATCTTCTCGCCGAAGAGCGTCGGACAGGTGCTTACGCGGAAGTCGATCGCACGATTCTTCGAGATGCGCATCTTGATGCGGCCGTCCTGAGGGACGCGCCGCTCGGCGATATCGAGCCGCGACATCACCTTGATACGTGCCGCGAGCTTGTTGGCCAACTGCACGGGCGGTGCAGCAAGCTCTTTCAGATAGCCGTCGAGGCGAAGACGTATGCGATAGGACTTTTCGTAAGGTTCAAAGTGAATATCGGATGCGCCTTTCTTGATCGCATCCAGCAGGACCTTATTGACGAAGCGGACGATCGGAGCGTCTTCGACGTCGTCACGCGCTACTGAATCGCCCTCGAGTTCGTCTTCGCCACTGGTGATGTCGAGATTTTCGAGGTCCAGACCGTCCTCATCAGCCAATGCCGACATCTGGGTGTCGGCTTGTTCGATGGCTTTGCTGGCGATGCGCTGAAGCTTGTCGTCCTCGACGACCACGGCCTCGACGGACAAGCCTGTTTGAAACTTGATCTCATCCAAGGCGTGCAGATTCGTGGGATCAGATACGGCCACGAACAGCCGTTTACCGCGCTTGATCAGCGGTAGCACCCGGTGCTTGGCGAGGAGCTTGTCCGAGACCAGTTTGACAGTGTCGAGGTCCGGCTGAATCGACTCGAGGTCTAGCAGGGGGACGCCGAACTCTTGGGAAGCAGCGATGGCTATTTCGCGTGCCTCTGCCAAGCCTTGAGCAACCAGATGCGAAACGAGATTGGTATTCGCTTCCTTTGCCGCATTCACGGCGTCCACCATGGCCCGTTCTTCCACAAGGCCATCCTGGATCAAGCGCAGAGGGAGTCCCTGGAGAGACATGCGCTGAGGATTCAATGATGAACTGGCTTCTGCCATGGGAACTCTAGTGCAGTTGCGGACGCGCCAATGCTACTTTGGCCTTCCGTAAAGATGTCAAATTACTTGAAGATTGTCCCCGGTCGGCCCGTCCTGATACGCGACTGACTTCACACAACTGAGCCAAAAAGAAAGCCCCTCGGAGAGGGGCTTTCTGGTGACTGCGGCTCTCGATTAAGCGCGGCAGTTGGCCGGCAAATACTTCGGCAGCAGGGTCGTGCCGTCGACGTTGCTCGGAGCAGCATTGCCGCCTTCTGGATCGTGAACTTCAGTCGGGCCCGCGTTCTTACCGCAGATCCACACGACGTCTTCATTACCCGCGGCAGTTTCGCCGCTCAGGACCGGACGCAGCGCAAGAACGAGGCCGTTGATCTTGGCGTTTGCCTGAAACCCGTCTTCGTTCGAGAAGGTGACGTAGATCGTTCCGTCGGTGACGTTGACTTCGCTCACGTACTTGCCCTTCGGAATCTCGGTGTCAGCATGGCCAAGAGTGCCAGCCGCATCTTCCGGTCCCATCGCGGTCGGCCATGCGCCGTTCTGTGCGTAGAACTCCGCAACTTCGGCTTTCACCGCTGCGGCCAGATTCATGCCTTCCGTCACCTGCGCGCGGATCGTGTAGTCCTGATACGCAGGAATTGCGATCGCCGCCAGGATGCCGATGATCGCGACCACGATCATCAGTTCGATCAGGGTGAAACCCTTTTGTACTTGCTTCAACATTTGAAACTCCATGTGGTGGTTCGAAAACAGCGGCGTTTCGCCGGCACAGGGGATAGAGCAAGCGCTGTGCCAGCGGTGCGGCTGGGAACGTAAGTTACTGACTGGATGGATGCTTTACTGAGACCCAATCGACATTGTTAAGTGGGTTTGTCGTTGCCTCAGAGGCGGTTCTCGTCAGACAGTGACAAGGCTTGTCACTTCTCGACGCCTGAAGCCGACACGTCAGTCGCAGACAGGTGACGCTATGACTTACTCGATCCCCAACTTCTTGATCCGATACCTCAGCGATCTGAATGTCATTCCCAGTAGCGCTGCGGCTTTCGTCTTGTTGTAGCGCGTCTGTTCGAGTGCCCTGACGATCGCATCTCTCTCTATATCTTCCAGGGCTTCGCCGAGTTTCTCGCCCGGTGCGACGGATGTCGTGGGCAGCGCGGCGTCGGCGTTTGCCACCTTGGGCCGCAACTGCAGATCCCCGATATCGATCACCCCATTCGCGCACAGCGTCGCGGCTCTTTCGAGCACGTTCTCGAGCTCGCGTACGTTGCCAGGGAAGTGGTAGGTGCCCAGCGTCTTCAGGGCAGCCTCTGTGATGCTCAGGGATTTCATTCCCGTCTGTTTGCCCAGTCGCTTGATGATGAACTCGACGAGCTCGGGGATGTCTTCGAGGCGTTCGCGCAATGGCGGAACGCGGACTTCAATGACGTTGACCCGGTAGAACAAGTCTTCGCGGAATTTTCCTTCGGCCACGAGCGCGGCGAGGTTCTTGTGAGTCGCGGACAGGATGCGAACGTCCACCGGGATTTCACGAGATTCGCCGACGGGTCGGACGCTCTTTTCCTGAATCACGCGCAAGAGCTTCACTTGCATGTGCAGCGGCAGGTCGGCAATTTCGTCGAGGAATAACGTGCCGCCTTCGGCGGACTGAATCAGGCCCTGCTTGTCGGCGACGGCGCCGGTGAAGCTGCCTTTGCGGTGACCGAACAGTTCGCTTTCCATCAGCTCGGAAGGTATTGCGCCGCAGTTCACCGGAACGAATGGACCGTCGCGGCGTGCGCCAGCGTTGTGGATCAAGTGCGCGACCAATTCCTTGCCAGTGCCCGACTCGCCGTAGATGTGCACGGGTGCCTGACTGCGTGCGACGCGCTCGATCAGCTCGCGCAGCTGTTCCATCTTCGCCGAGCGGCCGAGCAGCTTGACCTGCGGCAACTGGATCGTGTTTTCGCTGCCTTCACCGAGCTTGAGCGTTGCGGCGATCAGCTTGCGAAGGGCGGCGAGGTCGAGCGGCTTCGAAATGAAATCGAAGGCACCGAGCTTCAGTGCGCGTACTGCGGTTTCGACGTTGCCATGCGCCGTAATCACGGCCACGGGCGTGTGCGCCTTATGCGTCTGGATCCATTCGACGAGGCTGAGCCCATCGCCATCCGGCAGCCGCATGTCCGTGAAGCACAGATCAAACGGCGTATTACGCAACTCACGCGTGGCCGAGCCGATGTCCCCGGCAGTCACGACTTCGATATTCATGCGCTCGAGCGTGATACCCAGCAACTCTCGAATATCGGGTTCGTCGTCGACGACAAGTGCGCGATGTTTACGGGACATGGGGATCAGGTCGTAGGCTGTAGGCTGTAGGCTGTAGGTAAGAGGTTCGACGCAATCTGCTGTTATTGCTGCTGCTGGTCGTGCAGGGCGCGCAGCAAAGCGTTGAGTGCCTTCGCCGTTGCGGTGCACTCGTCATAAAGACGTTGACCATCGGTGCCTGCGAAATAACCCAAGCGCTGAGCAACGCTGATTTCATACTGAAGTTCTCGGGCCGAGCCGTACGCGATTTCGATGAATCTCAGATACTCGTTGTGCGTCGATCGGGAACAACCCTCGACGATGTTGGCAGCAATCGACACCGCGGCACGGCGCATCTGTGATTGCAGTCCATATCGTTCTGTAACCGGGAATTCCGTCGTTCGCCGATAAACCTGCATCGTCAGCTGGTCAGCAAGTCCAAACACTTTCAATTTACTGTGATCGCGCACGGCAACTCCCTTGCCGACTGCTGTTCCTTCCGGACCTACAGCCTACAGCCTACAGCCCACAGCCTCCACAAAACTCACGCTTCCCACCGCAGCGGATCAGCGAACACCAGCCGGAAGACGCTGCCGCCGCCGGTTCGCGGTTCGTACGCGAGGATCGCGCGGTTGCATTGGGCGAGCTCGCGGGCGAGGAACAGGCCGAGTCCGGTTCCGCCTTTCCCGCTCGTGAAGAACGGCTCGAAGATGCGCTCGGCGTCAATCGGCGAAATGCCGGGACCGCGGTCGAGGACTTCCAGGTAGGGCCGCTCCGACACGGCGATCCGGCCGGTCTGGATCTCGATATAGGCATCGGGATCTGAGCCGCGACCGTACTTGAGCGCGTTCTCGCACAGATTCCACATCAGCTGATGCAGATGCGAGGGGTCGACGCGAACTTCCAGGTCCGTCAGCGGCGCATTGAAGCGCAAGGTGCGTGCATCGGTCTGCGAGGTCTGTCTGAATTCCGTCAGGAACTCGAGCAGCCACGCGTTCAGGTCGATGCGTTCCTGGCGGGTCGAGTCGCGACGCGAGAGCTGCAGGACGTTGTCGATGATCGTGCTGACCCGCTCGCCGTTGCTCGTGATGATGTCCGTGAGACGTCGTTCCTGGGGAGTGAAGTTCGGTGACTCGGCGAGCAGCTGTGCTGCATGGCTCATGGCACCGACGGGATTGCGGATTTCGTGGGCGATGCTGGCGCTCAGTCGTCCGAGGGCGGCGAGTTTGGATTGCTGGACGCGCTCAGCGATCAGCGTCGTGTCTTCGAGAAAGATCAGCGTCGGGCCCTTGTCCGGTTTGTCGAGCGCGACGAAGTGGGGCTGCACGACACTGCCGCCATCGGCGGTCACCACGGAGAGCGAGCTCATCTGCCAATCGTAGGAATGGCGCCGCCAGGTCCCGAGCAGGAACAGCAGTCGCGGCGACACTTCGCCCAGCGGGGTGCCGGGTTTTACTGCGCCGTGCATCAGCAGTTGCGCTGCGGATTCGTTGATCAGGCGAATGCTGTCGTTTTCATCGACGACCAGAATGCTCTCGCGCAAGTGCTGCACGATGAACTTGTTGAGCTCGGCGAGATTTGCGACATCGACGTCGCGTTGACGAACGCGCTCTTCGCTTTCGCGCAAGCTTCGGCTGAGCGGCCCCACGGCGAGCGTGACGATGAACATGAGCGCACCGACGATGCCCGCGGCCGTGAAATCGCTTGCATCGGCTTTCCCGGTCAGGGTGACGAATCCCTGCTGCAGAAGCACCGCGAGAGCCGCGACGGCTGCAAACAGCAATGCGAGACGCTGTCCCACGACGAAGCTCGCCGCGCCGATCGGCAGGACCAGCAGGGCGGCAAGCCCGCTGCTCATTCCGCTGCTCGAATAGGTGAGCAGCGAGATCACGAGCACATCCACAGCCACACTCACGATTGTCTGGATCACGATCGACGGACGGCGATGCTTGATGCCTGGAATTGCGCCGAGTGCGAACAGGAAATACGCCGTGGCGGCGCCGACGAACATCGCAGGTCGCATTTGCCCGACAGGGCTGGGATGGATCGTCAGAAAGAGCGCAGCGAGCAGCAGCGGAACCAGCAGGCGAAACACATTCATCAGCGCGAGGACGCGCCATGAGAGGTCGTCGGGGTCCGGGGCAAGAGGTTCAACTTGCGCGCTGAGCTTCATGAAAAGCAGGCCTTTCGCATCGATGTTATGAGCGGCGACGGGTGAGCAATCATTGTCAGGGGCAGCGGTTTTCTGCCCGGATCGTTCGTTTCGGCAAGGATATTCGTTCATCCGGGAGGGTGCTGCCTCGAATGAACGTCCACATCGACGGGGAGCACCGACCCCAGGTATGCCAGTGAGGCTGACAACCGGTATGCAATGCTGTGCGAGCGCACGCAGTCAGCATCGATCGGGCCTTTCAGTATGGCGCGTGCGTGCATCTGGTGCAGGCGTTCGCGCGTGGGCACCGTGATGTCATTGAAACAAATCGCCTTTGCATCACCGCTGAATTCCTCCAGAATACGCGGCCTTCTGCTGGCCCGAACGAGATCCCCTCACGATGAATCTGCACGAGTACCAGTCCAAGCAACTGTTCGCGCGCTACGGGATTCCAGTCCCCAACGGTAAGGTCGCTTCGAATGCCGAAGAGGCGGCGGAGGCAGCCCGGTCCATCGGTGGTTCCAAATGGGTCGTCAAGGCGCAGGTCCACGCGGGCGGACGCGGCAAGGCAGGCGGCGTGAAGCTCGTGGATTCGCCTGAGGAGGCTGCAAAGGCTGCAGAAGGCATGTTCGGCCAGCGCCTGGTCACGCACCAGACGGGTCCTGAGGGCCTGCCGATTCATCAGGTGTTCGTGGAGGAAGGCTCGAAGATCGCACGCGAGCTGTACGTCAGCCTCGTGCTGAACCGAGATCTCGGCCACGTGGCGTTCATCGCATCCGCTGCGGGCGGCATGGACATCGAAGAGGTCGCCGCGCACACGCCCGAGAAGATCATTCGCGTGAACATTCACCCCGCGGCCGGCCTACTGCCTTCGCAGTGCCGCGTGCTCGCTTTCGGGCTCGGGCTCGAAGGCAAGCAGATCGAGCAGTTCTCGCAGATCGCGCAGGCGCTCTACAAGCTCTATCTCGAGCGCGATGCGAGCCTGGTCGAGATCAATCCTCTGATCGTCACCGGCGACGGCAAGCTCGTCGCACTCGATGCCAAGATCAACATCGAAGACAACGCACTCTTCCGTCAGAAGGAGCTGGCCGAGTGGCGCGATGAAAGCCAGGAAGACGCGATGGAGCGTGCTGCTGCCAAGCACGAACTCAACTATGTTTCTCTGGACGGCGATATCGCCTGCATGGTGAACGGCGCCGGACTTGCGATGGCGACGATGGATCTCATCAAGCTGCACGGCGGCAATCCCGCGAACTTCCTCGATGTCGGCGGCGGTGCGACTCGTGAGCGGGTCACGGTCGCGTTCAATCTGATCCTGTCGAACAAGAACGTGAAAGCGATTCTGGTCAACATCTTCGGCGGCATCGTCCGCTGCGACATGATCGCCGAGGGCATCATTCATGCGGTGAAGGACGTCGGCGTCAGTGTGCCGGTGGTCGTGCGTATCGAAGGCACGAACGCCGAGCTCGGCCGCAAGATCCTCGCCGACAGCGGCCTTGCGATCACCGCAGCGACCGATCTCACCGACGCCGCCAAGAAAGTCGTCGCAGCGGCGAAGGAATAGGCTGTAGACGTAGGCTGCACGCAGGAACAAGCAGAAATGAGTTCGCCATTTCCGTTGTCTCCAGCGCCTGCAGCTTGCTCCGGCCTTGTTTCCTTCTGACCTACAGCCCACAGCCTAGAGCCTAATTCCATGTCCATTCTGATCAACAAAAACACTCGCGTGATCTGCCAGGGCTTCACCGGCAAGCAGGGCACGTTCCATTCCGAGCAGTGCATTGCGTACGGCACGAAGCTGGTCGGCGGTGTGACCCCAGGCCGCGGTGGCGAGACACATCTCGATCGTCCGGTGTTCAACACCGTGCGCGATGCGGTGAAAGAAACCGGCGCGACGGTGAGCATGATCTACGTGCCTGCACCGTATGCCGCCGATGCGATCATCGAAGCGGCGGACGCTGGCATCGAACTGATCGTGTGCATCACCGAAGGCATTCCGGTGAACGACATGGTGAAAGTGAAGGCGTCGCTTGCCGATTACGGCAGCCTCCTGATCGGTCCGAACTGCCCAGGCGTCATCACTCCGGGCGAGTGCAAGATCGGCATCATGCCGGGCTTCATTCATAAGCCGGGCAAGATCGGCATCGTGTCGCGCTCCGGCACGCTGACGTATGAAGCCGTGTTCCAGACCACGAATGCCGGCCTCGGCCAGAGCACCTGCGTTGGCATCGGCGGCGATCCGGTGCGCGGCATGAACTTCATCGATGTGCTTGCGCGCTTCGAAGAAGATCCCAAGACCGAAGGCATCATCATGGTCGGCGAAATCGGCGGTGCAGATGAAGAAGCCGCTGCGGATTTCATTCGTCAGAACGTCACCAAGCCGGTCGTCGCGTATATCGCTGGCGTCACCGCGCCATCGGGCAAGCGCATGGGCCATGCCGGCGCGATCGTGTCGGGTGGCAAGGGCACTGCGGCAGACAAGTTCGCAGCGCTCGAGCGCGCCGGCGTTCGCACGGTCAAGAGCCCGGCCGATCTCGGCAAGGCTATCGCTGAGCAGTTGAACAAGCGTTCGGCGAAGAAGACTGTTTCAGTGCCGGCCAAGAAGGCTGCTCCGGCCAAGGCGGCTCCCGCGAAAGCTGCGGCCAAGAAGTCAAAGGCTCCTGTCAAAGCGGCGAAGGCTCCTGTGAAGAAGGCAGCAGCCAAGAAGGCCCCGGCAAAGAAAGCTCCGGCAAAGAAAGCTCCGTCAAAGAAGGCGCCGACGAAGAAGCCGGTCCCTGCCAAGAAGTCAGGCAAGAAGAGCGCGAAGCCCGCTCGCAAGAAGTAAGCGGAATTCCGCTCGGCTGGGCCGAGCGG
>JAFAEQ010000061.1 GCA_023423935.1 Pseudomonadota bacterium
ACCGAGACTCTGCAGGGAACAAGTGGCGCCGAGCGCGCTCGGCGCGCGAGCGATCGCGCGGTTCTGCTGATCGATCCGCAAACGGATACCGTCAGGCGCATTGCGCGTTTGCCCGAAAACGTGAGGGGGATTTCGAATGCGCGCTGGGATGAGAAGCGCCGGACGCTCGTGGTGGAGATGAAGGGCGTCGATGGCGAGCGCCTGTCACCGCTCGCCTGGCGTCGTTCTGCCGGTAAATGGAGCCCCGTCGCCGTTCCAACCTCGGTACCGGCCACAGCGGCCGTCGCGGTGGAGTTGGTCGTCGAGGAGTCGCTGAACACGCGGCCGGTGCTGGTCGCCAGGCATAGCAAGACGGGGGTGAAGAAGGAGGTGCTCGATCCCAACGCCTGGATGGACGACATTCGACTCGGCAAGGTGGAAGAAATCCACTGGGACACACCGGATAAGCGCACATGGCGCGGCAGGCTTTACTACCCTCCCAATTACGCGCCCGGTCGGCGCTACGGATTGCTGGTGCAAACTCACGGCATTTCCTCGGACCAATTTTCGCTGGACGGGTACGCTCGCAACTACGCCGCGCAACCAGTAGCAGCGCGCGGCCTCATCGTCCTGCAGGTGGAGGAACGCTATGCAAGCGTCGTTGCAACGCCGCTGGAGTGGACTACCGTGCAAGCCGGCTACGAGGCGGCTATCGCACACCTGGATGCGATCGGTCTCATCGATCCGAAGCGGGTGGGCATTCTCGGCTGGAGTCGTTCGGGCAATCACGTGGGCTACACGCTGGTCCATTCCGAGTTTCCGTTCGCCGCTGCGATGCTCATGGACGCGAACGACTTTGGCTGGTGGACCTACATCAGCTGGGGAGTGCATCGACATATCGAGGACAGCTACGGCACGGCTCCCTTCGGTGAAGGTCTGACTTCCTGGTTGAATTCCGCCCCTTCATTCCAACTGGTGCGCGTGCAGACGCCGATGCTGATCTGGCGAGCCAATACGCTGTACGGCCTGTGGGAATGGGTGGGCGGTCTGCGTCGTCTGGGCCGGCCCGTGGAGCAGTGGTTCTTTCCAGATGGCGAACACGACTTGTTCAAGCTCGGGCATCGACGGCGCGCGAACACGTTGCTGGTCGACTGGTTCGACTTCTGGCTCAATGGTCACGAAGATCCAGACCCAGCCAAGCGCGAACAGTACCAACGCTGGCGACAATTCAGAGCGCAACAGGAGAGGGTCATCGCGGAACCGCGAGCGCCGCTGCTGAAATGGAGCGCAACACCATCGACGTCCGTCAGCCCTGAGGGCGCGCCACCGCATATGTCGCGGCCGTAGAGGTTCCAGGTGTAGTACAGCTGCTGTCCGCAACAGGGATCTCGGCCTCACTGTCCTTCGCGAAAATGCTATCTGCAGCGCGAGCGGTGCCGGACTTGAACTATTGGAATTTGGCCATGGCGGCCAGCAGCGGCATCTGATCCGGCACTGCGGACGAGTTGTTGCTGCAAAGGTCCCCTGTGCCAATCCGGTGGCCGGGTTCCGACTCGATCTGCGTCGGGCATGCCGACCGCGACCGGCGTGTCGATCAGCGTTGTCCTCAGGCTCAACGAAGCGCAGGGCATGACTCCTCGCATCGCAAGGGCTCGCGTGCTCGATCGCTGCAGACTCAATCCGAACTGTTTGCGATCGACATTTGTGCCTATGCGCTGATGCGAAGCGCCTCACCAGCAGTGACTGAATGGATGCTGTCAACGATCAGATTTCACTGGTCAACTGCGTTGGTTCGCGCCTATCGACAATCTGTCCGCCGCTGCAGCAGAACCAGCACGGCTAGATAGAGACAGCACAGGCCGGCGAGATGCAGCAGCGGGTCGCGGAGTTCGAACAAATGGGCGCCGAGTTGATTGGCGCGGACGAAGGCGGGAACGCCTGAGGTGCTGGGCAGCAGCAGTGTGAGGGAGCGCACCGGCTGCGGAATCATCTGTGTGGGCCAGCTAAAGCCGGACAGGAACACGATCGGGAGCGAAGTGAACAGCATCACCGGGAGTACCGCGTCCTTGTCCTTGAATAGCTCGGAGAGAACGAGCGCAAGCAACACTGACGCTCCGAGATACAAGAGAATCACGACAGACAAGACGGCCGGTGAGCCTCGATGTGGGACGGCGTAGATCGGATAGACGATCCACAAGATGAACAGGAAGTGCACGACGTACAGCAGGAAATAAGGGGCTGCCCGGCCCAACGCCCAGCCGATGCCGGGCAGCACTTCGCGCGGTGCTTGTCCTTGTCGCGCCTGGCACAGCAGTCCGACGCCGATCAACAATGTTTGCTGCAGGATCACCATCAGCACTGCCGGTACGACGAAGTTTGCATAACCGGCTTGCGGGTCGAACAGCTGAACGACATTGATGCGAAGCGGTGCCTGCTGAGCGGCCGCTGCGAACAGCGGAATACCGTGTTCCTCGCTTTGGTTGAGCTGCAGCATCGTGGACAGCGTCAGTACGACGTTGCTCAGCGTGGTACTGAGCTCGCTGTACGCGAGCAGGTATCCCGCGTTGGCGTAGATGCCGACGACGGGAGACTCGCCGCGTTGCACCGAGCGCTCGAACTGAGCGGGAATTGCGATGATGCCGAGCACTTCACCGCGGTCGAGCGCCGCACGCGCAGAATCCATGCTCATCGACGTGCGGGTGATCCTGGCTTCCTGGGTGGCATCTACCCAGGTCAGCAACTTGCGGCTCAGTGCGCTGCCGTCCGCATCGACCGCTGCGATCGGAATGTCGCGATAGAGCTGTGGCGCGTACGGAAGCGGATAGACGAGGCAGTAGAAGATCACTGCCGCGACGAGCAGCAGCAGTGAAATGGGTTCGCGCCGGACTGCGTGCCACTCGAGATCGATTCCTTGTCTGAAAGCGCTCATGACGACGCTTCCCGTCGAACGCATCGGCGCATGCCAAGCCATGCGAGCACTGCGAAGCACACCACGAAGGCTGCCAACTGAAGCATCTGCGGCCACGCGTACGAAGCTCGCGTCTGCATGATGACCTGTGAGACCTGCAGATGAAGGAAGTGGGTGAGCGGAAGCATCTCACCCGCGAGTCGGGCTGCCAGGGGCATGGCGGCGAGCGGAAAGGTCAGGCCGCAGAACGCGATCGCCGGAGCGGCAATCAGGCTGGCCGCTGAAGCCGCCAGGTGCAACTGCGGAAACCATAGGGCCATCGACGCACCGATGACGAGATACGCCAACACGAGCAGCGCGAAGCCGCAGCAGTACACGAACAGGTTTGCGGGGCCGCGCATCCCCAGCACGGCGAAGGTTCCCAGCATGATCACGAGGCCGAAGACGATCCACCACACGATCAGCGGCAGCAGTTTGCCGGTCATTGCTACGAGGGGGCGGCCGGCCGCCGCTTCGGCCCAACCGGGCACCGTTCGATCGCGACGTTCGGTACCGAAGGTCATCACCGCATGGATGATCACGAAGCTGTGAAGCGTCGCTGCTACGAGCGCGATCGCCAGAAAGGCGGCGTAGTCGATGCCGGGGTTGAAGAGCGGATGAATCTGCATGCGTATGGTCTGTGTCGCCGCGACAGCCGCGTACTGCGGCGTTCCCTGTCGCATGCGCAAGTCGGTCGCGAGGGTCGCAGAAAGCGTCTCGACCGTGGTTTCGACTGCAGTGCTGATTGCGTTGGCTGCAGGCAGTGCCTGCTGGTCCACGAGCAGGGAGACGGTGGCCTGCTCGCCGCGCAACAGGTCATGCCCGAACTTCGCGGGTATCTCGATCGCGGCGTAGGCGCGACCGCCGAGCACTCGAGCCGCGGCTTGTCGCATGTCGACCATTCGCTCGGTGATGCGAGCGGCAGGCGTGGCATCGATTGCGCTGGCCAGTGCACGGGATTGGGCGCTGTTGTCATTGTCGACGAGTACGACCGGCATCTCAGTGATGGTGCGCGCCCAGAACATCCACACCACGAGCACGCAACCAGCCACAGGTAACCACAGCATCAGCCAGTGCGTGAGGCGATCCGCGCGAATGCGTGCCAGCTCGCGTCGCATCGTCGATTTCAGCGCATCCGCGGGCCTCGCCATTTCGATCAGCGGCGTCCGAAGGACGATCCCGCCACCAGCACCGTCATGCCCGGCCGCAAGCCTGCCAACACAGTCGTCGGTCGTGCTCTCACCTCGAACGTGCGCAGATCGAAACTGCCGAGATCGCGCGTCGAGTTCCAGTTGGCGAAATCGCCGAGCGCAGAGATGTAGTACACGCGCAGATCCACGTCCGTATCGTTCAATGCCGGTACGCGCCCCGACAACGTATCACCGATCTTCAAGTCGCGAAGTTTGTCTTCTCTCAGATTGAATGACACCCAGGCATCGTCGAGACGCGCGATGACGAGTATCGGATACCCAGGTGCGACGACTTCTCCTTCCTCCAGCAGCCGCTGCACGACCTGGCCGTTCACGGTCGACTTGAGTTGCAGGCCGGCCAGCGCGGCTTCGGCTTCCTGGCGCTTGCTCTCGGCTTCGTTGACCATCGCCACGGTGATTTCCATGTCCTGCTTGCGTACGCCGGCTCGCGCCATGCTCAGGAGTGCATCTGCACCGACGCTGGCCTGATGCGCCTCATCCCGCGCGGCGGCAGCCTCGTCGAAGCGTTGCCGCGAGATCACGCCTTCTTCGAACAGGCGCTTCATTCGTTCGTAGGTCACGTCTGCAAGAGCCTGCTGGCTGTGTGCCGCAGACGCAGCGGCTTGTGCTTGCTGAAGCTCCTGCGGCCGCGTGCCCGCTTTGGCCTTGTCGTGCTCGGCTTTCGCGGCGTTGACCAGCGCGTTTGCACCTTCACCCTTCGCGTCCACTTCCGGACTGCTGATACGCAGTAACAATTGGCCGGCCTCGACTGGGTCGCCCTCTTTCACATAGAGCTGCGCCAGACGGCCCGGATACTTGGAGGCGACCTGAAGCTGGTTCACTTCGACGCGGCCTTCCACCCATGTCTCACGCGAGCAGGCGACGAGAGCGAGGCATGCAGACAGCCACACGCAACGCAGGCGAGGGGAGGCAGTCCTCATGGCGATGGCCGCGACGGGGCGTTGCGAAAGTAGTTCTCGGCCTGCTCGCGGTGTCCGGCCGCGAGCATCAACGTGCCGTAGGCGACGGCTGCTTCGTAACGAGCGGCAAGTCGCTCGAGCTTCGCGCCTGCGGCCGCATTCTCGGCATCGATGACATCGGCGCTGCGTCCGACGCCCTCGGTGAAGGCCAGGCGTTCCGAGCGCAAGGTATCGCCCGTCAGGGTGATCGTGCGATCGCTGACCTCGATGCGTGCGATTGCATCCTGGTAGGCGAGATAGCGTTGTTCCACCAGCAGGCGTACCTCTTGCGACGCCTTGTCATGCAGTGCGCCAGCCTCGGACAGCTTGGCGCGCGCTTCGCCGACACGGCTGCGACGAACGCCGCCATCGAACACCGGCACGCTGACGTTGATGCCTGCAACCCATCGCGGCAGCAACTCGGGCAATTGATGCGAAGCGAGCCGGTACACGCCGACCAATTCCACGGTGGGCAGATAGTTGCCCTTGGCGGCGTCTACGCCTTGTTCGGCTTGCGCGCGCAAGCTGCCGAGTTGCTTGAGTCCAGGGTTGGATGTTTCGGCTGACGCTTGCAACGCGCCGAGCGATTCCTCCAGGCGCGGTACGGTCAGCTCAGTGGTCGGATCGAGTGGCGTGGTTAACGATAGCAAGTTGGCGAGCGCGCTCTGCGCGAGCGAAAGAGCATGCTTGCGGCTCAGCAACGATTGCTCACCTTGCGCCAGCGCGACTTCCGCCACCATGCGCTCGGTACGCGAAATCTGGTCGTTCTCGTAGAGAGAGCGCGCGTTGCGATCGTGAAGGCGCAATCCATCCACCAGCTCTTGCTGAACATCGACGGCCTGTTGAGCGACCGTGACCGCGTAGTAGCGCATCAGCAGCTCTGCGAAGAGCGCGTCGTTTGCGACTGTGGTTCCCCATTGCGCCGCGGTGGCGCCGAGGTGTGCGGCTTCACGCGCTGCGGTGATACGACCGCCCGCGAACAGCGGCCATCGCAGCGTCGCTTCGGCAGCAGTGAAGAAGTCTTGCTGCAGCACCGGATTAGGAAGTGGGATCGCGCCCGGCAGTAGTTCCTGGAGCATCGCATTGAGCGGTGCGAAATCGACTTCGATCGGATCCTTTGTGCGTACCGCCTGCGCGGCGAGATCGATGGTCGGCCGTCCGAGTCCCTTCGCAGCTTCGGACTGTGCCTGCGCCTGCGAAACTTGCGATTCCGCCGCACGCAGCGTCGGCGTGAGAGACAAGCGGTCAGCTGCGTTAGCGAAGCTCAGCGGTTCGGTCGAAGCCGGCATCGATACTGCCAGCCCGATGATCGTGGCGAGCCATGGAATTGTCGTTGCACTGCCACGCATCGACCATCTTCACTGCCGACCCGTACGCAACTGCAGCAGCACGCTGCAGTCCGAAAGAGTGATGGTGTGCAGGTGCATGACTGCTCCCGTCGCTGCGAGCTGATAGTGTGTTCGCGCGCCGCCGCGTGAAGCGATAACGAATGCGCCGGCAGTTGCGGGCCACCCTAGGCCCGCATGAACATCGCGCCAATAGGGAGAGAACGTAGCGATGCATGATGAGATGAGAGCCGCAACACGAGTGTGCCCCGTCGTCTCTCCACAGCTGATCCGCTAACCGCTTACATCATCGGTTGCAGCGAAGATCGCAGGTGCGGTGTCGCGGTCACGCTCGGCAGAGATGCTTCACCGCGCTCGAATGGTGAAGTCATCGCCTTCGCTTGCGAACTCGAGCGGGCACGTGCTCAGGCGTTCTGGAATTCCGGCAGCCAGATCAGATCCGTAACGCCAACGTCGACGCCGCGCTGAGTCAGGAGCGCGGTGATCTGACCGCGGTGATGGGTCTGATGATTGAAGAAGTGGCTGAGCGCGAACCACAGGGGATAGCGCCGCAGTTGCGGATTCACCTTGCTGACGTACGCGAGCTCGCGTTCCAGATCCGCATTCGTCAGGCCCCGGACCCAGGTTTCGATACGCTGATCTTCCTCGAGGCGCGCGCGCTTCAGGTCCTCGAAATCCGCGTAGATCTCATCCGCGAGGGATGCGAATTCATACGGACTTTCCTGAAAGCGGCCCATCCAGACGCGATCGGCAAGCAGGATATGATTGAGCGTGCCGTGAATGGACTTGAAGAAGGCCCCCAGGTCCTGCTTGCGCTCTGCGTCCGGTATTTTCGCGCACGCTTCGTACACGCGCAGGTTCATCCATGCGTTATACCGTGCCATGGCGCGGACATGCTCGATCACTCCCGGACTCGAATGATCGAGGGAATCGACAGAGGTGTGGCTCGACATGCCTTGTGACTCGAAGAAGAGCGTGCCGCCGATTCTGCCTCAGGTTCGCGAAATCCTCCTATGTCCACTATCGATGCGTTCGGCTCAGATGACGCCGAACGCGAGCATGGCCTCGGCCACACGCCTGAAGCCCACGATGTTCGCACCGATCATGTAGTTGCCCGGGCTGCCGAATTCCTTCGCGGTTTCGAAGCAATCCTGGTGGATGTTCTTCATGATTTCGTGCAGGCGACGTTCGGTGTGTTCGAAGCTCCACGCGTCGCGGCTCGCGTTCTGTTGCATCTCCAGTGCGGAAGTCGCAACTCCGCCCGCATTCGCGGCCTTGCCGGGTGCGTACGCAATGCCAGCGGCGATGAACGCGCGTGCGCCGCCCGGCGTGGTGGGCATGTTGGCGCCTTCGCCGACTGCGACACAGCCGTTGCTCAGCAAGGTCCTGGCTGATGCTTCATCGAGCTCGTTCTGGGTCGCACAGGGCAGTGCGACGTCGCATGGAATGTTCCAGATGACGCCATTCGGGATGTACTCGGCGTCCCGGTGCTTCACGTACTCACCGATGCGACTGCGTTCCACTTCCTTCAACTGCTTCAGCAGGGCAAGGTCGATCCCGGCCGGATCGTGCACGACGCCGTTCGAATCCGAGCAGGCGATGACTTTCGCGCCGAGGCTTTGCAGCTTCTCGATCGCATAGATCGCAACGTTGCCCGAGCCCGAGACGGTGCAGCGCTTGCCTTCGATGCTGTCACCGCGGGCTTTCAGCATTTCATCGACGAAGTAGACGGTGCCGTAACCGGTGGCTTCGCGCCGTACCAGCGCGCCGCCCCAATGCGGACTCTTGCCGGTGAGCACGCCGGATTCGTAGCGGTTCGTGATGCGCTTGTACTGGCCGAACAGGTAGCCGATTTCGCGTGCGCCCACGCCGATGTCGCCGGCCGGCACGTCGGTGTACTCGCCGATGTAGTCGTAGAGCGCGGTCATGAAGCTCTGGCAGAACCGCATGATTTCGCCGTCGCTGCGACCCTTGGGATCGAAGTCCGCGCCGCCCTTGGCGCCGCCGATCGGCAGGCCCGTGAGCGCATTCTTGAAGATCTGTTCGAATCCCAGGAATTTGATGATGCCCAGATACACCGACGGGTGAAATCGCAAGCCCCCCTTATAGGGACCCAATGCGCTGTTGAAGCCAACGCGAAAGCCGCGGTTGATCTGCACCACACCGTGGTCGTCTTGCCAGGGCACACGAAAGATGAGCTGACGCTCCGGCTCGCAAATGCGCTCGATGATCTTCTGATCGGCGTATTCGGGATGCTTGGCCAGCACCGGCCCCAGACAGTCCAGAACTTCGCGAACGGCCTGATGGAACTCGGCCTCGCCAGGATTGCGCTGAATGACTTGGCTGTAGATGTGCTCGATACGTTCGCTCGGGGTCACCATTTGCTCCCACACTCCGCTCGCGACGTTGCGAGCGCCGTTCGACGTCGAACGGGGACGGGACCATAGCAAGGCTTGCAGCGCTTGGGCAGCCGTGCGCCTTAAGGTTTAGCATTCGGGACATACCCTGATGTCTCGTGCTGGTCAGTTCAGCGCGCATCGGATTCATCGAAACTCTTAACGGGCGGCTGTGCGAAGCTCTTTTTACGTCATGGATATGTTCAGCAGTTGCCGCGCCCAGGCGCGTGGCACGCATCGGTCATGGAAAGCGAGGTTCGGCGGCCCACGGCTGGCGTGCGTCTTGAGGAGTGCGATGGGCTGTGCCGTGCTCGCCCTGCTGCTCGTCGATCCTGCGCTCGCGCGGTCCGGGGAGGGACGCCACGAGTTTGCCGCACTCATTGAACGTGGCCTCGAGCAACTCCCGCTCCAGGTTTCCGAGGATCTTCGCGACTCGATTGCGAGTGCGTACGCCCGCCGCGCGCATGCGCCATTCTGGTTGAACGGCTCGGCGCCGTCGGCTCGCGGCATCGAGCTGCTGCGTGCTTTGCAAGGCGCAGCCGAGAACGGGATCGATCCGAGTGACTATCGGACGAGCGAGCTGAGTGCGCGCCTTGAACGCTTGACCGCCTCGCCGGTGTCGGCTTCAGCGCTCGCGTCGGTGGATATCGCCCTCAGTGTCTCGGCTGCGAGCTATGGGCACGATCTGCATTACGGAAGGGTGCTGCCGCGCGACGCGGGCTTCGATATGCCTGCGCGAAGTGCCAGCTTCGACGCGGGTCAGCTACTCGAGGACATTCTGCAGCAGGGCGCGACGAAAGCTCTTGCGGCCATGGAGCCTCCGTTTCACCACTATCGAGCCCTGAAGACTGCGCTCGCGCGCTATCGCCAGTTGGCGCTCGATCCACATCTGACGGCTCTGTCGCCGCCTGCGACGACGTCGATCAGGGCGGGCGATGAGTATGCGGGCGCGCCTGAGTTGCGACGCCTGCTCACTGCGTTGGGAGATCTGCAGGTTGCGCCGGCAGCCGAGTCGATGATCTTCGACGAAGCGCTTGCCGCAGCGCTCGAGCGATTCCAGTTTCGGCATGGGTTGACCCGGGACGGCGTGCTCGGACGACAGACCTTCGCCGCACTGACCGTGCCCTTGCAGGCGCGAGTGCGGCAGATCGAGCTCACGCTCGAGCGATTTCGCTGGCTGCCCGCGCTCGACGGACCGAGCATCATCGTCAACATCCCGCAGTTCAGGCTGTTTGCGTTCCGGTCCAACGACGACTCCGAAGCGCAGATGTTGAGCATGGACGTCATCGTCGGACGTACGTTCAATCCCACCCCGGCCTTTGCGGGCGACATGAAGTATCTGATCTTCCGTCCGTACTGGGACGTGCCTTACTCGATTGCAAAGGCCGAGATTCTGCCGCGCTTGCGACGCGACCCCGCGTACCTGGACGCTCAGAACATGGAGATCGTCGATTCACAGAGCGATCGGGCGAATGTGGTCGAGGCGACGCCGGAGAACATCGAGCTGGTGGCGAGCGGCAAGTACCGTGTGCGCCAGCGGCCAGGTCCAGAGAATGCGCTGGGCCTGGTCAAGTTCATGCTGCCGAACCACTACAACGTTTATCTGCATTCGACACCCGCGCAGCAGCTGTTTCAGCGATCGCAACGCGCGTTCAGTCACGGCTGTATTCGAGTGAGCGATCCGATTGCCCTTGCGCAGTATGTGCTGAGCAATACCGACTGGACTCAGGAGGAGATCGTTGCGGCCATGCAGGGGTCGGCGCCGCGTCGAGTCAATCTTCCGCGCAACATCCGGGTGCTGATCCTCTACGGAACGGCAGTCGCGAGTGAAGCCGGTCGCGTGTCCTTCTTCGAGGATCTGTACGGCAACGACGCGCGCCTCGAACAGCTGCTTGCGCGACGACGGATGATGGTGGAGCCCTGATCGTTCGAGGCGACTGCGATCACTTGTTGCGCAGCGCGATACCACACACGAGCACCAGAGCCCATGAACTCAGAACACAGATGAGCACGGCGATGGTCTCGGGCCGGGCGAAATCGAACAGCTCGGCGATGGGCGGCACGTAGATCGCCAGGCACAGGGCAACGAGCGTGAGACCGACGATCCACCAGTACACGGGGTTGGGTTTCGCCAGCACACGTGCGAACTCCGCCGTGCGCGAACGGCTCACGAAGATCAATGCCAGGTTGGTGCTCACCATGCTCAGGAACGCGAGGGCCCGTGCTTCGGCGGCAGGAAAAATCCGAAGAGCGATGGCGTAGGCGCCGATGCTCGCGACAATCGCGGCAGCGCCGAGCCACAACGACCGCTCGAGAATGGCGCGCGAGAAAAGACGCTCGTTTCTCGGCCGCGGCTTGCGCTTCATGATGTCCGCCGCTTCGGGATCGGATTCGAAAACGAAGGCGCTCGCCGGATCGATCACGAACTCGAGGAACAGCACGTGCAAAGGATGCAGCAGCAGCGGCCAGCCGATGAGGACAGGGATCAGTCCCATCGCAGCAATGGGCATGTGCACCGAAACCAGGTAGCTCATCGCATGGCGAATGTTGCTGTAGATGCGGCGTCCCAGCCGAACGGACGTCACGAGCGATGCAAAATCGTCTTTCTCGAGAACCAGATCCGCAGCTTCGCGCGCGACGTCCGTGCCGCGACCTCCCATCGCCACGCCGATGTGTGCCGCGCGTAACGCCGGTGCGTCGTTGACGCCATCGCCAGTCATGGCGACGACATCGCCGTTTGCCCTGAATGCGTGAACCAGACGCAACTTGTGCTCGGGTTTCGCGCGCGCATAGATGCTCACGCGTGAAGTGCGCGTACGCAGTGCTTCGTCGCTGAGCGCTTCGATCTCTGTGCCGGTCATCGCGCCTGCGGATGTATCGAGACCCGCCTGGCCTGCAATTGCGAGCGCCGTCGCCGGATGATCGCCCGTGATCATGACGACGCGGATGCCAGCCTGCCGACATTGAGCGATGGCGTCCGCCACATCGGACCTCAGCGGGTCGGCGAGACAGAGGAGGCCCACGAGCTCCAGGGTGAACTCGAAGGGCGCGGAAGGCATCTCGTCGGAGCGATGAGTGCCTTGTGCCACGGCAAGCACGCGTAGTCCGTGATCGGCGTAACCCGCGACGCGTTGAAGAACTTCATCGCGCGTAGCAGGTGTGGCGCGGCAAAGTGCGAGCACCGCTTCAGGTGCGCCCTTGACGGCGACTTCATAGTCGGTGCTGTCGGGATGCTTCCAGACGTGCGTGACCGCCAGCAGATCGGCGCTCAGGTCGTACTCCTTCACGAGCGTCATCGCCTCGCGCCTGTGCACCGCATCCGGCATTCGCTCAGCCGCAGCATCCCGAATTGCGCGTTCCATGGGATCGAACGCACTCAGCTCGCTCGCGGCAAGCGAAACCGCGAGGACCTTGCCGGCAGCGTCGCTCAAGGCGCCGTGCTCGGCGCGCAAGTCGAACTCGCTGCCCTGCGCTTCGATGAGCGCCACACGCATTCTGTTTTCGGTCAGCGTGCCCGTCTTGTCGACGGCGAGGAGGGTCGCTGAACCGATCGCTTCGATCGCCGGCATGCGCCGAGTCAGCACACCGACGCGCGAGATCCGCCAGGCGCCCATCGCAAGAAAGAGCGTGAGCACGACAGGGAATTCTTCGGGCAGGATTCCCATCGCGACCGTAATACCGGCCAGGACACCGTTGAGCCACGAGCCGCGAGCGAGCGTATAGATCAACGCAATGGTGGCGCAGAGCGCCACGGCCGCGATGGCAACCCACCGCACCAGCGATCGCACCTCGAGATACAGCGGTGTGGCTTCAGCCCTATCGCCTGCAAGCGTCTGACCCAGGCGTCCGAGCTCTGAACGCTCGCCGGTTGCAGTGACCTCCGCGCTGCCGTAACCGCGTACGACCAGCGTTCCCGAATAGATGCGTGCGTCCTGATCGCCGGCGACCTTATCGACGGGCACCGACTCGCCGGTCAGGATCGACTCGTCGATGCTCAGAAAGACGCTGCTGCGAACCGCTGCATCGGCCGGCACGCGATCGCCCTCGTGCAGAACGAGGAGGTCACCGACGACCACATCACGACCGGGAATGCGCGTCTCGCGGCCATCGCGAATCACCAGTGCACGCGGAGCTGACAGGTCGCGCAGCGCGGCGAGCGCTCGCTCCGTGCGCCGTTCCTGCACGATGGAGATCGCGATGATCACGAGCACGGAGCTCATCAGGATGAGCGCCTCGCGCGTGTCGCCGAGCACGACATAGATGCTTGCTGCAGCGATGAGCAGCAACAACATCGGTTCGGTGAGCACGTCATACGCAATCGCGGCCAGATTGCGCGGACGTTGTGTCGGCAGCTCGTTCGGACCGTCGCGCTCCAGCCGCCGACTCGCTTCGACAGAGGACAGTCCCTGCGTTTGCTCGGCCATGCGTGAGAATCCTGAAGGATGCGCGCTCGCAAGACGAAGGAACCCTGTGCGCCCTGACGCGAGCAACTCACGGATACGCACGCGCGTCGGCAAAGTCAACGTGCGTTCGGCCGATCCGGTTCAGTGTGGCTGGCTTTCAGTGGTATCGGATGGATTGCCGGATCGCGTGCCGGCCGAATGTCTCCATCGATGCCGCACTTCGGCGATCGGCCTTGCGCGTTCGAGCGAAACGTGCTCCCGGGCGTTCGCGAGATGCAATGACGCACGCGGATATCGATCGGCAAAACATTTCGCATGTATACCGAACAAAGTGGTGCCGTTTTCTCCTTCTGAACCGTCTTAAGGAGTGTCACTCGCTTTCTCCTCTTGCGGGTGACAGGCGCGAGTGCTGCGACACTCGCGCCGGGCTTCTGGCGGCAGGGATGCCGCTTTTTTTTTCCGCCCTGATTGGCTCGCCCATCAAGCCTTTTCATCGTGTTAGCGCAGGTCCATGTCACAGGCGGCTCTCCCGCCAGATCCGACGGAGCGTCGAAGGTTCTCCTCGAATGTCGGGTTTTGCGTCTGGACTGCGTAACAACCTTCAACGGCGATTTCTGTGCGCCGGTCAGCGAAGGACAACGATCATGGGGATTGAACGTAACGTGGGCACGACCGGGCATTTCTCAGTCAGGAGAGCGGGCATCCTGAGTATCGGCGCAGTCGCGCTGCTGGCTGGATGTGGTGGAGGAGGCGGAAGCGGAAGCAGCGGCGGCGACAATCGTCCTGTAACGCCGCCACCCGCACCGCCCGAGACATTGTTCGTTGCTCAGAATGAGTGGCAGGGAGCCATGCCGAGCGATGCGACGCAGATCTCTGCCGATGAGTTCCGGCGCCTGCACGCCGCAGGTGAGCTGCAGATCGTCACATCGACGACGCGGCAGGACCTGGAGCGGGCAAGACGCGAGAACATCGAGCGGGAGCTGAGCTTTCTCGAAGGCCAGACCGATCTCACGGACGATGAAAAAGCGCTCATCGAAGAAGCGCGCGCCTCCGACGACTATCTGGGCACGCCCACCGTGACGTTGCCGAGCGGCGAAGAGTTTGCGCTGCTCGATGTGGGCACGCGCATCGAGGCGCTCGCGCGCAATTATCGCGATGCGCACGATCCTGCGGCGATGCGCGCAGCGTATGCGGTTTCCTACTCGGTACTCACCGATGAGTTGAAGGTGCAGGTTGCGACGCCCGAGTCTTTATCGGGTGCCTCGCTCGAAGAAGTCATGGCGGCACGACACGAACTCGACGCCGTGCTCGACAGCGTGGTCGACCTGGATCGAACGCGCCTCGATTTCGAGGGCATGCTGCCCGCCTCGCAGTCGAGGATGCAGAAAGCTACGGACAACAATGGCCCTTGCAGCCCCACCGGACTTGCGCGCACGCACTGGTTCCCGCTGCGTTCATTCGTCTCGCCGATGAAGCATCAGGGCAAGCGCGGCACATGCTGGGCCTTTACCGCGATCGCAGCGCTCGAAAGCGCAGATCGAGTGCAACTCGATCTGGACTCGGACCTGTCGGAGCAGTACTTCGTCAACCAGACGAAACACAAGTGGTTTCCAAGTGAGTTCGTCGACGGCGGCGATGCGCGCGCGGCGCTCAACGCGGCCGCAGAGCGCGGCGGACGGCTGGCGCGCGAATCGGACTGGATTTACAACCCTTCGCCGCATCGTCCGGGCGATGCTTTCGGTAAAGGCGTCGAAGGAACCGCCGCGTCCTACGTGGACGCATGCAAGGACTACGGGTTGACGCCCTGTTCGGAAAGCGCGCATCAGAGCGATAAGGTCTGTTCGACGCAGAACGGGCGCACGGTGTGTGCGTATCAGCTGGTGAGTTATACCGGCGGCGGTGGTCGCGCAACGCCCGCGCGTCTTCTGTGGAAGAGCGGGCAGACGTTCGATTTGAATACGTATCGTGCGCTGCTCGCGAGCGGCGTCTCGATCATGGCTGCGTTCCCCGTGTACGACGGCTTTCGCAACGTAGGCGCCGACGGCAAGCTCACGGACTACGAGAAGAACAATCAACGCGGCAGCCATGCGGTGCAGATCGTTGGCTTCTTGAGCAATGAAGCCATGACCTTCGGCCCGCTGAAGAGCGAAGTAGGCGGCGGCGGGTATTTCATCATCCGCAACTCGTGGGGCTGCTATGGTGCGGGCGACGCAGGCTACTACTACATCCCGGCTGACTACGTGAGAGATCGATTCTCGACACTGGAAGTGCTCGAGCTCGATGCGACACGCAGTCAGCGCTGGCTCGATGATCAATCGATTCCCGGCGGTACCTCCGGTCTCACGATCGATCCGCGCGGCACGACCTCGGTCAATGTACGAGTACCCACGAACATCGGCGCCACCATTGGTGTGCGGCAGCCCGGTGCGAGTCACGTGCGCCTGACCGTCACCTCCGACCGCGATGGCAAGCTCTTCGATGGTCAATGGATCGTAGAAGAACCGGCGGCACCGAGCGGCATTCTGTTCGGCAACGATCTGAACGTTAACTTTCAGACGACGGGTTTGCGCACGCTCACGCTGACGGCCCGCTACGGAACGCAAGTGGTCACGGCGACGAAGACGGTCTACGCGACCAATACGCCGCCCGAGCTCGAGCTCGAAACGTTTGGCGAGCCTCAGGAAGGCGAGCCGTTCATCGTGACCGCCAACATCACGGACATCAACGAACCCTCGCTCACTGACATCTGCAATTCCGTGACCTGGGAAGTCCAGGCGCCGGACACGGTGCTGCCCGGCTCGGGATGCTCGCGCACCATCCGCTTCGGTACAGCAGGGTCGCGAACCTTGCGTGCGACTGCGAAGGATCGCGAGGGCTCGACGTCGTCGGTTCTGCGGACCTTCACGGTCCAGCCACCGCCGGCGAATCCGTATCCGCGTGTGAACAGCGGGACGCTGTACTCGTGGGAGTTCGCCAGCAATCCCATCATCGGCTGTCATCTGAGCGCCGTGCCGTCGGGCGCGACGGTCGATGTCCGGCAGCGCAGCTGCGCGCTGGTCATCACGGGCCCGCAGCGCCCGCGCTTCGAAGCACATCTGGACATAGAGAATCCGCTGAACGAAACGCTGAGCTACCAGTGGAGCCTCAGGGTCTGGAACCCCGGCGAAACCACACCGGCCCGCAACTTGCCGACGACGACCTCGAGCCCCGTCTATCCAGTCGAGCCGATCGTGTTCGGCGGCCTGAATGCAGCCAACCCCTGTGCGATCGACGTCACCGTCGTCGCGCCGCAGTCTTCCCGCAACAAGCAACTGCGTGTGTGGTCGGGCAAGTGCATCTTCATCGAGAATGCGCCGCGGTAGCAGTTGAAGGTTCACGTCCGGGCGCAGCGTGCGCCCGGACGTGACGAGCCAACCAGCCAACTAGTGCGCTGGCCAGAAGGAAGAATGGAATCGGATTTCACACAGAGATCACAGAGAGCACAGAGAGCACAGAGAGTCGGAGGTTCGACTGAAGTCGAGCCACGGCAGGCGCGATCCACAGCGGGCTCGAACCCACCCGTATCGTCATACCAGCTCCTGGCGCTGCGCGCCCTCTCCCTGTGGGTCCGACTTCAGTCGGACATTCCTTCTGTTCGGCTGAAGCCGAACCCACAAAGAAGCAGCTGGCCAACTGGTCTGCTGGTCTGCTGGCCAGATAAGGAAGGCTACTTGTTCGGCTGAAGCCGAACCCACAGTGAGAAAACCCACATTGGAGAGTTCACAGTGACCGAACCCACAGCAGAAGTTGCTCTCTGACCGGCCGAGTAGCTGACCAGCTCCTGGCGCTGCGCGCCCTCTCCCTGTGGGTCCGACTTTAGTCGGACATTCCTTCTGTTCGGCTGAAGCCGAACCCACAAAGAGGCAGCGGGCTAACTGGTCTGCTGGTCTGCTGGCCAGATAAGGAAGGCTACTTGTTCGGCTAAAGCCGAACCCACAGGGGAAAAATTGAGCCGGGCTCGGTGAGCCCGTTCACTCTGCTTCTTTGGGGTCCGACTTCAGTCGGACATCTTCTTTCTGTTCGGCGAGGCCGAACCCACAAAGAGGCAGCGGGCTAACTGGTCTGCTGGCCTGCTGGTCTGCTGGCTAGATAAAGAAGGCTACTTGTTCGGCTGAAGCCGAACCCACAGTGGAATGGGCCCAGCTCCAGCCGCGCGCAGAGACCAACGCATCCCTCGCGCAAGCGAGGATGCCTTCCGCTCTGCTAGCAGACTGGTTGGCTAGCGACGAGGGCCAAGGGCCGAGATACAAAGCCCGAAAGCCCCAC
>JAFAEQ010000080.1 GCA_023423935.1 Pseudomonadota bacterium
ATCCACCGGCGCGCCCGCCGAGCTCAATGCGTTTGGCGATCAGTTCGAGGTTCGCTCCGGCGAGCTCAGCACGCGGGTACGCATGAGCGAAGTGCGTCTGCGCGATGTCGGCTTCGGCAAGACGATGGGCTTCGAGCTGGCCTGGGACACCCCGCAGGGCATGCACGCGGTGCATGTGATGGATCCGCAGGCCATCGAACAGCTGCGGTCGAATCCGATCTTCGCGGAGTCTCCGCAGTTTCGCGCGCTGATAGCAGGCCGACGAACCCGGGGTGCCGTGCGTGGGCTGGGATGGGCGGCGCTGACGCTGTTCCTGCTGCTGCCCGTCCTGCTGATCCTGATTTTCATCTGGCAGGCCGATCGAATTGCGGGTGCGCTGGCCGAGCGCATTCCGCTCGAGCAGGAGATTGCGCTCGGCAAACAGGCGTTCGCGAGCATGCGTCCGTCACTCGATCTGCAGGAAAGCGGCCCGGCCTACGATGCCGTGAATTCGTTAGGAAAGCGGCTCACGCAAGGATCCAGGTACGCCTATGAGTTTCATGTTGCGAAGGACGACACCCTCAACGCGTTCGCAATGCCCGGAGGCATCATCGTCGTTCACACTGGCCTGATCGCCGCGACAGCACGTCCGGAAGAGCTTGCGGGCGTGCTCGCGCACGAGGTCCAGCACGTCGAACAGCGGCACAGCCTGAAAGGTGCGTTCAAGCAGATGGGGCTGCGCGGACTGTGGGCACTGCTCAGCGGAGATCTCGGCTCCGGTATCGTGGGTCAGGCGGCTGTCGAGCTTACGTCATTGCAGTTTTCACGCAGCGACGAAAGCAGCGCGGATGCGAAGGGACTGGAAACGCTCATTGCGCACGACATCGACCCGCGCGGCATGGCCGACTTCTTCGCGACGATGCAGAAGCAGAGCGGCGCAAAGCCTCCCGCGTTGCTATCCACACATCCGCCCGATCTGCAGCGGCAGGAGATGCTGCTACAGCGGTTGGAAGCTGACGGCAAGCACTCCTATGAGCCGCTCCAGATCAGTCCCTGGCCACCGAAGCTGGACTGACTCTCGAACGATCGGCACGCAAGCTTCGGTCCAGGCGTCTGCGACAGATCCCAAGGATTGCGCACCGAGTCGCACGATGCCGCGCTGCCCGCGCAACGCCGCAACGTGCGCGAGCACGCTACAGCCCCTGCGACGCAGCGAGCGAGCAGCTCAGCGACGAGCCACCTGCGTCTGCTCCGTGGGTTTGAACACCACGCACGCCTGGGTCGGACGCACGTTGAACAGCTGGGTGTCTTCGACCTGCACACTCTTGCCATCGATGCTCGGCGGCGAGAAATGCCACTTGCGCACCACGGACAGCATGGCCTGGGCAAACTCATCCGAGGTGGCATTCACGACTCGTGGTACCCGCACACGGCCTTCATCGTCGATCACGAAGCGCACCGTCGCGGCACCCTCGATCATCGATCGTGAATCCGGACACACCTTGGCGACCGCACCCGTCTGCCGCAATGGCTGGGACAGCTCATCCGCAGCGACGGTTACGGTCGGCCCCGGGTCACGCAGATCGCGCTCCTTCTGCCAGTGCATCTCTGCTGTCGATGAATAGCCGGTAATGACGCTGCGGCGCTTGAAGACGAAAGTCACCGATTCGTAGCGTGGCAGCGAGGCCTTGAAGTCGGGCGGCAACCGCTTCGGCGCGGCTTCCAATGCACTCCTTGCAAACGCCGGATGCGTCGCCTCCAGAACGACCGTGTCCTCGATCCGGCCATCCGGGGCGACGGTCCAGGCAACGGTTGCAGTGCCTTCATTGATGGCGGTAGAGAGCAGCTCGCTCGGAAACTGCGCGCTGCGCTCCGCATACGCGCAGTGCACGGTCACGAACGCCAGCACACCCGCCAGGGTGGTCAGTCTGTTCATCACTCATCCCCCTCGACATTCGACGGCTATCCGTCACTCGCATCCACCGCTCGGCTGGCGATATGTGCCTATTGTCCGAACGGCCGACGCACCTTTGCAGTTATCGGCTGCTGAAACTTACGAAGCCATCTTAACGTTCCCGCGATGATACCGATATGACGGATATCACGACCGTTGACTTCGCTACGGTCTGCGTATCCCGTAACGCGAACTCACCTGGGCAGTGGGCGGAGCCAAGCCGAAGCCGCTGCGAGCTCTAAACCGGTGCAGCACGCAATCTCGAACGAAGGGAACGGCCACTCGTGCGGCTGTTCCCTGTAACTTCGCGCCAACAGTATCGGTACACGCGTTCGCAGAATCAGTATTCTTGTCACTGCAACGAACCCGGGCCTACACGCAGTCGATCTCAAGGGTGTCCCATGCCGCATTTCCCGGAACTGATCCGCGAGCTCCCCAAGTACCAGGGAGCCTTCGATGCTTTCAAACTTGCGGCAGAAGGCTGCGACGTTCTGTTCGCATCCTATCCACCGGGAACGGTCATTCCCTCGCACGATCACGACACCGAGAATGTCGGCGTCATCACGCAAGGGGAACTGATTCTGAGCGTCGATGGCGAAGAGCGACGCTATGGGGTCGGCGAGTGGTATCACATCCCTGCGAAGAAGCCGCATGCCGCTCGCTTCGAGATGCACACATCCGAGATCGAGCTCTGGTTTCGCAGGTAGCAACTGGAATCAGCGCATGATGCAACGGGCCAAACGGACATGACATCGACACTGCCGCCGGGGCAGCGCGCATGGCACGAGTTTCCGCGCTTCGGCGCCGTAGAGTTCGCGAAACGTCCGCTCAGAAGGACGCACATCCGCCTCGAGGTGCGCGATCCCAACTCGCAAGTGATCGTGGTGACGGAGGACGATCTGGCAACGATTCCGCGCGCAGAACTCACGGTGGATTTTCACTGCGCGGCGGGCTGGAGCTATGGCCCGATCACCTGGAGCGGCTTCCGATTCGCGGATGTGTGGAGTGCCTGCATCGACCGTGAGCGGCGGATATCGATTGAGAGCGCCTATGCAGTGCTGCGTTGCGAAGATGGGTATCGCACTTCATTGCCGCTTGCGGATCTGCTCGCGCCGGACGTGCTCATCGCGGACCGCTTGAACCAGGAGCCGCTATCCATCGAGCACGGGTTTCCCGTTCGCCTGATCGCTCCCGCTCACTATGGCTACAAGAACGCCAAACACCTCATCGCCATCGAGATCCGATCGAACGATGAGATCTATCGCCCGCTCCTGCCCAGATTCATGGAGCATCCGCGCGCTCGTGTGGCTCTCGAGGAACGCGGTCAACTGCTGCCCGGCTGGCTGCTGCGCTATCTGTTTCGCCCCTTCATCCAACCGATCATTCGCAAGATCAAAGCGCTCGGCAATCCCCCGCAGAATTGATCCCAGGACAATTATGTCCAGCGTGCACTCGCGAGAATGGTGATGCATTCGGCGGGCTGCCATCACATCCACTGTTCGGCTAGAGTCTGACTTTAGTCGGACATCCCAAATCTGTTCGGCTAAAGCCGAACCCACAGTAACAAAGTTTGCCCTCTGACTAGCTGACCAGTGTGACTCGCGCAGCGTCCACCTGTGGGTCCGACTTCAGTCGGACATCTACTGTTCGGCTGAAGCCGAACCCACAGAAACGAATGCGCTATTGGAAGACGATTGGAAGAAGCTGCAGGAAGCGCTCGCCATCCGCTAGCAGGGCCGCGCTTCTTCTGCGGCAGCGAGAACACGACATAGCCGCCGCGACCCAGCGGATCGGGCGATCCGCCACATCCCTCCATCGAGACAACGCACATGACTGCAGACGCGACTGCCACATACCCATCGTTGAAGGGCCGCAGCGTCTTCATCACCGGCGGCGGCTCGGGCATCGGTGCGAGCTTTACCGAAGGCTTCGCTCGTCAGGGCTGTCGCGTCGCCTTCATCGATGTCGCGGAAGAACCTTCGCAGCAGCTGGTCGAAAGGATCGAACGCGCGGGACTGCCACGCCCGTGGTATCGCAATGTGAACGTCAAGGACATCGCGGCCCTGCAAGGCGCGATCCGCGATGCGGCGCAAGCACTCGGCGACTTCCGCGTGCTGATCAACAATGTGGCCAATGACGATCGCCACAGTTTCATGGACGTCACGCCCGCGTACTACGACGATCGTATCGCCGTGAATCAGCGACCCGCGTTCTTCGCGATTCAGGCAGTTGTCCCCGGCATGAAGCGGCTCGGCGGCGGCTCCATCATCAACGTCGGCAGCAATTCATACGGCGCCAAAGGGCGAGGCTTTGCGGCGTACACGACTGCGAAATCTTCAGTCATCGGACTCACGCGCGGTCTCGCGGTCGAGCTCGGCGAACATCGCATCCGCATCAACGTGCTCACACCGGGCTGGATCATGACGGAGCGGCAGATCCAGAAATGGCTCACCCCCGCTGGCGAGGAAGACATCAAGCGTTATCAGGTGCTGCCGGACAAAGTGAAACCGGATGACGTCGTACCGATGGCGCTGTTCCTGGCCTCCGACGACTCGCGCGCGTGTTCGGCGCAGGAGTACATCGTCGATGCAGGTTGGCTTTGAGATTGCGAGGCGGCCGCAAAATACCGCATAGAAGACAGCCGAAAGCGATTGTGGGTCAGGCTTCAGCCTGACATTGCCGTGAGCAAGCGGTCTGATGCGCAAGCACAGCGCGCGGCGAGCCCAAGTGTCAGCGTTCCATCGACACGAGCAAGTGGGCCTTACGCGCGTGCAACTTTCCAAGGCCAAGACTGAGACCTGATCCGCAGTCCCGAGCCTCCCGGCTTCTGCATCATTCGACGCCTCGCCCGCCCGAGCGATTCCTGCCATGAATTTCTTCGATATCGCCTTTCACGTGCTCTGCGCCGCTCTCGCAATCTATTTCGCCCAGGTTCGCTTCCGTGCGCGTCTGCCGCTGTTCGGTCACGCGATGATGGCAACTGCCATGCTCCAGTTAATCTTCGCGCTCATGGGGCTCGACTTGTGGTCGAACGTTTCGGCCGCCGCATTCCTGATCCTGTACATCAAGAGTCTCGGGATCATTCAGAAGCACGGCTTCAGCGACGGCGGCTCGTTGTTCTGATCACCTCCGCGTCCTTATCCGCTCGCAAACAGCGGGCGCATTGCCAGCGCTCCGGCATAGAGTCCTGCCCCGAACACCAGATGATTCGCGAGACTCCTGATCGAGTTTCGTAGCGGCGTCGGCGTATTCCATGAAGCGATGCCCGCGCCGAACGCCGGCTGAAGTATGAACCAGGGCGCTGCGACCGATGCGGCACCGACAATGAGCACTCCACCGAACGAGGGTGCCTCGAACCAGCTCCGTCCAAGCAGGCCCAGCGCCATCGCCGCGAGAACGATGCCAATCGCGTAGTGAGCCATCCAGCCCACGACGCTCTCGAACGTCGCGGAAGGCGCAGCGGCGATGCGCTCATGCACGAATCGTCCGTGACGCATATGCGCGATCCAGCGACCGAGCAGCGCAAAGCTCATCGTAGGCACGCCCCAGCGATTCAGCAGCAACAACCATAGATCGAACACGAGGGTCGCAAGAACGCCTGTGCCGATGACGCGCAGAATCCACTCAACCATCGTATTCATGACGACTCCTTGACCTGCCCGTGAGTCGTCCAGCACTGTACTAACTCAAGTCGACTTCAAGTCAAGCTCTAATCCGAACTGCCCACGAGGCGTCCGCATGGATATCGCCGTCGTCGCACGCAAGGCCGGGGTTCCGGCCTCGACCCTGCGCTTCTACGAGCAGAAAGGGTTGATCCGTTCGAATGGTCGAAGCGGACTGCGGCGCACGTACGAGGCCAGCGTACTCGACCGGCTCGCATTGATCGCGCTGGGCCGGGCTGCGGGACTCTCACTCGATGAGATCGCAACGATGCTGACGGCGGATGGACAGTCGCGGATCGACAGGAAGGCGCTTGCCGCCAAGGCCGATGAGCTCGATCTGACGATTCGCGAGCTCACCGTCATGCGCGACGGGCTGCGCCACGCGGCGAGATGCTCTGCGCCCACTCACATGGAATGCCCCACGTTCCGACGGCTCCTTGCAAGCGCGGCGTCTGGCTCCTTGAAAGATAGGCGACGCGAGCTGCCCGTACCGAAGAAGGCCGCGAAAAGAAAGCCACTCGGTGCGCCGTGACGCCGTTCGCAGGTTAAGATCCCGCGCGATCACAGGGGGGATCCACATGTCAGGCATCGAATCTGCGCTAACTCCAATAAAAAAAGTGGTGATTGCAGGCGGTGGGACCGCCGGCTGGGTGACAGCCATGGCGCTGTCTCAGCAGTTCGGCGAGCTGCTCGATATCACGCTCATCGAATCCGAAGAGATCGGCACCGTCGGCGTAGGCGAGTCAACGGTCCCTCCCATCGTCGCCTTCCATCGCATTCTCGGCATCGACGAACGTGACTTCATGCGCGAATGCGCAGCCACGTTCAAAGTCGCGATCTGGTTCGAGAACTGGGGCAGGCTCGGCAGCTGGTACCTGCATCCGTTCGGCCGTCACGGTCAATCGACGTGGACTGCGGACTTCTACCATTTCTGGCTGCAGGCACGTTCGGAAGGCAGCAAGATCCCGCTTGGGGAGTACTGCTACGAATGGCTCGCCGCAGTGAAGAACCGCTTCGCGTTACGCGAAGACCCCCGCGTCAACTATGCCTATCACTTCGATGCGGCTCTCTACGCACGTTACATGCGAAAGTTCGCCGAGAAGCGCGGCGTCAAACGGATCGAAGGCAAGATCAAGCACGTGCGCACGCGCGCGACGGATGGATTCGTGGAGTCGCTCGAGCTCGAGGATGGGCGGACGCTCGCTGGCGATTTCTTCGTAGACTGCACCGGCTTCCGTGCACTGCTCATCGAAGGCGCGCTGCAGACTGGCTATGAGGACTGGTCGAAGTATCTGCCATGCGATAGCGCCGTAGCCTTCCAGACGATCGTCGATACCGACGCACAGCCGTACACCGCGTGCTACGCGCACACCGCAGGCTGGCGCTGGAACATCCCCGTGCAACATCGGGTCGGCAATGGCGTCGTGTTCTGCAGTCGCTACATGTCGGCCGATGAAGCGCGTCATCGACTCGTGACCGAATCGGGAGGTCGCCCGGTGAAGGAGCCCTGGCTCATTCGCATCAAGGCCGGTCGACGCAGGAAGACCTGGAACAAGAACGTGCTCGCCATCGGCCTGTCCGGTGGCTTCATCGAACCCCTCGAATCGACGAGCATTCATCTGATTACGACAGCAGTCGCTCGGCTCCTAAAGCTTTTTCCGTTCGGCGGCATCACACAGCCCACCGTCAACTTCTACAATGAAATGGCGCAGTACGAGATCGAGCGCATTCGCGACTTCGTGTGCATGCACTATCACTACAACCAGCGCGACGATTCTCCGTTCTGGAAGGAATGCCGCGAGATGGAAATTCCGGACTCGCTACGCGAGCGCGTCGAGCTCTTCCGGCAAAGCGGGCACATCTACACCAAGGACGAGGAGCTGTTCACCATCGACTCCTGGATCTCCGTGATGATGGGCCAGGACATCGAGCCGCGCACACATCATCGCTATGCAAGCCTCGGCGAGCGCGAACGTCGCGAGTTCATGCGCAAGTACCACGCAAAAGTGGCCGAGACCGTGAACGCCCTGCCGCGCCATATGGATTTCGTGCGGCAGTATTGTCCCGCCAGCCCGGAAACCTGGAATCTCGCCCGATGACCAACACGCAACGCAGATTCGTTCGCGAGTCCGCGTTGCGCTTCCACTGCATCGAACACGTCGGTCAACATGCTGCGACCCAAATTCGAATCAGCGTTCGTCGCCCACCCACAACGAGCTCGCGCGTGAATGGAAACGATTGGCATCGCGATCGCGGGATTCTCGATCATCATTGCGGGACTGCTGTTCGTAACCTACGTCGGGTTCGTCAGCCTCCCCAATAGAACGCTGCTCGATTTTGCCTTGCGCCCTGTCGGCTGGGTGCACTACCGCTTTGCGGGTGCCTGACTCGAAGCAGGTGCTCACCGCTCCGCCGGCGGCAAGCCGCGCGCGCCGCTGGTCGTCGCGGTATCCAGCCCGCGAACGCCGCGGAACGTGGCCCCGGTGAAGTCCGCGTTCGTGAGATTCGCGTTCGAGAAGTCTGTGTCGATCAGCTCGGCATCGCGCAGATCTGCGTTGCTCAGATCGGCGCCTGACAGAATGGCACCGCCGAGGAGGGCATGATGGAGTCTCGCGCGAGTCAGCTTCGCGCGAGTCAGATCAGAGAAGCTGAAGTCGGCTCGGGAAAAATCCGCGTCGGAGAAGTCCGCCTCGACCGCCTTGGCATTGACGATGTTCGCGCGCATCAATCCCATCGACTGATTCTTCATATCCGGCGCACCGTTCGTTCGAATCAGCTTCGCCCTGGAGAGATCCGCTTTCCGCAAGTCGCCGATCAGGCGGGCATCGGTCAGATCGGCGTCGGTCAGATTCGCGCCGGCGAGCTGGGCAGAAAACAATACCGCCTTGCGCAGCGTTGCCCGTGACAGCTGCGCTCCCTCCAGAAAACTCACGGTCAGATTGCAGCGATCGAGAGTCGCGCCGGCGAGATTCGCGCCGTTCAGAACCGACGCGGAAAGATTGGCGCCATGAAAGTCGACCCCGGACAAATCCAGGTCGCTCAGGTTCTTTGCGTGAATCTCGGGGCTCGCGCCGTCACGCGTAGCTGCAATCATGGCGAGCACCTGCTCCCGCGAGAGTCGCTCATACCCTTCCCACTGCGTCGCGAATGCAGCGATTGCGAAGGTTATGCAGATGAGCCCAACGTACCAGCCCGCGGCCGAGGGGCGTTTCATCGCGGGTCCCTCCGTGCTTCCCTCAGTGAGTACCGAAGCTTATACCCCCTGCTTGACGCCCGCGTTCGTCAGATCCGCATTGCGATGCGACAACTCGATGAGCAGAACCGGCGGCCGATACGATGGATTCGGCTAGGGATACGCCGTCGAGAGAGCTATCACTCCGTCGGAGACGATTCGCTGGAAGGTGGCGGCGCCGGCTTGGGTTCGGAGTACACCTGCCACGTTCCTCTGCTCGTGTAGTGCGGCAGCACCTTCGCCGTCACCGTTCCGGCGACGGTCGGCTTATTAGCGGCGGCGAGCTCCGGCATCGTCGTGTACAGCACGAGATCGCCCGGGCGCAACGCAGGGACCTTGTCGGCAATCATGGTGCTGAAGCACACGTTCTTGAGATCCGCCTGCGCGAGCAGTTCGGTGAGCGTTCCGGTTGGAATGCTCTTGTCCTCGGGATTCGCAATTTTGACGCTGCACATGTGACCTTGCACAGCCAGCACGATACCGAGCACCGGCCTGCCATCGCGCAGCGAGCAATCCAGATGCTCGCAGGCAAACTCGAAAGCTTCTGCGTTGGACTCGAATGTCCGATCCGCCATGTTCTACTCGCTCTTCATTCATGCGCCTCGTGACGCGGCGCGCAGTCTCGCATGAAGACAGCAGAGAATGAAGTTTCCGCGGGGATCGCCGAGCGAGCGCAACCCGCCGACTCAACGATCCCCGGGAAGAGCGCTTGCGCCTGGCTACACGTTCACCGAAGCCATACTTGCAGCGGGATAACGCGCACCCGCAACCGGCGTATTCGACAGGACCGTGTCGATTCTCTCGAGCTCGGCCGAGGTGAGCGCGATCTGTGTCGCAGCTGCATTCTCATCGAGCCGGCTGGTCCGGCGAGTGCCGGGGATCGGTACGATGTCATCGCCCTGATGCAGCAACCACGCAAGTGCGAGTTGCGCTGGCGTGCAGCCGCGCGCCTGCGCGATCTCACTGATGGCATCGACCAGTCGTCGATTCTGCTCGACGTTCTCATCCGAGAAGCGCGGATTCATGCGGCGCCAGTCGTTCGCATCGAGCTGCGATGCATTCTGGAATGCGCCGGTCAAGAAGCCGCGACCGAGAGGACTGTAGGCGACGAATCCGATGCCGAGCTCGCGACAGGTCGGCAGTACGGTGTCAATCACATCACGCGTCCACAGCGAAAACTCGCTTTGCAACGCCGTAATGGGATGGACTTGCGCGGCGCGTTCGATCGTCTGTGCTGAGGCTTCCGACAGTCCGAGATAGCGCACCTTGCCTGCCTTCACGAGCTCCGCCATGGCGCCGACCGTCTCTTCGATCGGAACTTTCGGATCGACGCGGTGCTGGTAGTAGAGATCGATCTGCTCGACCCCGAGACGCGCAAGGCTCGCATCGCATGCACTCCTCACATACTCGGGCCGGCCATCGATACCGAGGATCCGCCCGTCCGGCGCACGAACGTTGCCGAACTTCGTCGCGAGCACGATCTCGCCGCGGCGCGTCTTCAGTACCTGACTCAGCAGACGCTCATTGGCGCCGACACCGTACATGTCCGCCGTATCCAGAAAGTCGATGCCGATATCGACTGCATGATTCAGCACCTGAAGGTTCGTCGCCTCATCGGCCGGCCCGTAGAAATCCGACATGCCCATACATCCGAGCCCGATCGCGGACACTTCGAGCTCGCCCAATCGACGTCGTGGAATGGAAGTCGCCATGCTGCACCTCGTCTGGAGTATTCGACGAGCTCCAGCCTACGACCGGGCTCTCAAAGCCGATAGCAAGCTCCTACACAATCCTTGCCCGATTGTCTGAAGCTAGTGATTCGCAGGCCTCCGGCAATAGGAACGCTGCAGCAGATGCGTAATCATCCACGCAGGTCACCGCAGGACGTCGAATCATGAGCAGCAACAAGATCGTGCCGATCGATCCTCAACAGGCCGAGCTTGTTCGACGCGTCATGCAGACGGTTGAACGAGACGGCGTCACCGAAACCGCGCTGCCCGGCGTCGGGTTCATGCGTGGCACCGAGGTCGTACAGCCATTGCCCTCGGTCGTATCCCCGAGCCTGTGCATCGTGGTGCAGGGTCGAAAGCGCGCGATCGTTGATGGCGAATCGTTCTATTACGACCCGTTCAACTACCTGCTGGTGCCGCTCACGCTACCGGTCTTCGGACAGATTCTCGACGCCTCTCCGGAGCGCCCTTACCTGTGCATCCGCATCCACATCGACATGCGCGAGGTCAGTCGCCTGCTTCTCGAGACGGCGGATCGCGGAACGCCCATCGAACGGACTCACAAACCGCTCTATGTCGGACGGATGAATCCCGAGCTGGTGGATGTCGTGCTCCGTCTCGTGCGCCTGCTGGATTCGCCAGGCGACATTCCGATCCTTCAACCGCTGGCATTGCGCGAGATCTGGTATCGGCTGTTACGCGGCGACATGGGATCACGCCTGCGGGAGCTCGTCGAACAGGACGGGCCCGTCCAGCGAATCAGTCGCGCAATCGAGATGCTGCAGACACGCTACGACCAGCCGCTGCACGTCGAGGATCTGGCAGACGCCGCTCACATGAGCGTTTCGAACTTTCACGCGCACTTCAAAGCAGTGACCTCGTTTTCTCCGCTGCAATTCCAGAAGCGGCTGCGCCTCCACGAAGCGCGACGCTTGATGATGAGCGAGGGATTCGACAGCGCGAGCGCCGGACATCGCGTGGGCTATTCGAGTCCGTCGCAGTTCAATCGCGAGTACCGCAGACTCTTCGGCGCACCGCCCCATCGCGATGTAATGCAGCTTCGAGCACAGATCTAGACTATCCCTTCCTGACTGTTGACTTCTCTACTTCTTGCCGGACACGCGCATCCAACAGCTTCTTCCGTCCCCATCTCGCCGGATTCTTTTTACCGCTTTGTAAAATGGAAAGGGTTGTAGGGAATTCGGGCGTGGAACGAATGAGACATCTTGTTCCACCAATAATTTCTTTCTAGTTTTCGCGCGCGACGGAACAACTCCGTCGATCGCCCGGACTCGACGACCACATCAGCGGGGACAAGAGCCCGGTCATTCACAAGCCGAAGCACAATCGGCTTCGATGGGGAAACTTATGCGCACTCTTGCACTCCGTGCAGCATGCCTGCTGCTTGCGTCCTGCTCCTTTGGTATCGGCACAGCATCGGCGGCTGCCAACCCCATGGGCATTGCCTGGAAATCCAGTACGAACGTCGAGCTCTACGCCAAGCCGACAGGAATGCTCATCGCAGGACGATGCAATACCGCAGACCCGAAGTTCGCGGCGGCGCGCGCCAAGGGTGCCGAAGTGCTGGTTTATCTGAATCCCGTCGAGCGTCCCGACAATTACGTGTGCGCGCCTGACGAGAAGTTCTATATGGGCAATCGTGGCAAGGTGCCGCTGTGGCCTTATCCGAGCTACGGACAGCGACTGAACTGGGGCGGCACGAAGCTCACCGACATGCGCCCCGGCTCCGCGTGGATCCTGCATGTCGTGAAGTACGTCGAAGGCCTCATGCGCGAAGGCAAGGTCGACGGTGTATTCCTGGACGTGGTCGGCGGCCAGCTCTGGAGCAGCCTTGCGAACTGGAATTCCTGGTCCACCTCTGAGAAGAATGCATGGACGGACGGCAATATCGATCTGGTGAAACGCCTCGATGCGAAGCGCCGCGCCATCAACCCGTTCTTCATCATCGTGAACAACAACGTGTGGCATCGCCGTGAAGACACGCGACCGCAGGCCGGCGAGCGCTACGTCGATGGCGTCGTGTTCGAGCACCACAAGGTGTCTTCGACATGGCACAAGCAGTACGCCGGCCGCAAGTTCGGGGATCTGGGCCAGCGCCGCGTTCTCGTGATCGCGCGCGACACGACTGAAGCCAAGGCCTGGGCGAAAGTGCCCGGCGTGACCCACGTGTCGAACCAGGCGACCAACCAGTACGCCTACCCGACCAAGCCGGTCATTTCCTTCAACTATCTCGGCGACCGCGAAAAATAGGCGCTGACTGGGGCGCCCTTCTGCAGCTCTGCAGAAGGGCGCTCGAGGTGCGTGCGGTAAACCGGGCCTCGCTGACTAACGCTCGAACACCGCGCGATCGCAAATTCAAACGTTCGCTCGTACTTGTCTGCTCGGACCTCTCGCCTCCTGATTCATTCCAGGTAACCTCTGATCAATTCTCCATTCGCAACCATAGTTGCTTCGCCCACCGAAGCATTTCAACCAGTTGCAGACTTGCGAAGGTCAGGGAAGTCGATAAATCAGAGCTTCCCTAGATCTTCCGGTATCGTTGTCGGCGAACCTGCACGGGATACTCGCCATGACCGACTCGTCCACAAAGCAATATCTGTTGTTATCGCGCGGCCACTGGGATCCGCGGAAATCGAAAGAAGAGATTCAGGCAGCCATCGACAGCTTCTACGCTTGGTACGAGCAGATGCTCGCGGCAGGCAAGTTCCAGCCAGGTCATCGACTTGCAGTGGAAGGGAAGCTCGTCTCTCAGCTCGGCATCACGGATGGTCCCTTCGCCGAGGCGAAGGAAGTGATTGGCGGTTACTGGTTCATTCTGGCGAACAGTCTCGAGGAAGCGGCTCGCTACGCCTCGGACAATCCTTGCCTCGCCTGCGGGCTCTCATACGAAGTACGCCCGCTCGAGCTCGAGCGGGCCAGCGCTTTTCGAACCGCTAACGAGACGCCGCGCTCTGCCTGAACCCGATCAATAGCGACCGAACACGGCCGCAATTGCGCTGCTGCCCCGACCGATAGGATCTTTGCGGATCGCCTTCTCTTCCTCGGCGACCTGGGAGAAAAGCGCGTCGAGGCTCTGCGTCAGCACATGCTGCTCGAGGTCGAGGTCGGGCTTGTTGGACAGCGGCACCTGCTTGTACGCCGTCAGGAACTTGTCGTACTGATTGTAGAAACCGATCTGCTGCAGGTTGGCCTTGATGATCGGCAGATAGCGCGCTCGCAGATCGGCTTCCGTGTGCTGACGAAAATACTGTGTCGCGGCCGTGTCTGCGCCCCGCACGATGCCGATCGCATCGGTCACCGTCATGCCACGCACCGTGTTCACGAACAGCGTCTTCGCCTCGACAGCGGCATGCTCCGCGGCCTGGTTCATCAGCAACTCGACGCGATCGATCTGACCGCCGAGCCCGAACTGCCGCAGACGTGCGGCCAATGGCTGCACCGACTGCGGCAGCTGGATGCGATAGAGCGCACTGTTCTGATATCCGCCGACCTGCGACAACAGATCCGCGGCTCGCGTACTGCCAAGCTCGAGCGACTCCTTGACCCCACGCGCCAACGGACCGTCGGTCGTTTGTCCGGCCCCGCTCTGGGCCATCTGCGACATCTCGGCGCACGCGCCCATACTAAGCGCAACGAGCGCCGTCAAGGCCAGGAGGGTCACGCGGCGAACAAGGGACTGCATCTGCATACGGAGTCGTTCCTGCTGATCAAAAACGACGGAATTGTTACCTGCTTCGGATCGCAATGCTCGGGGTTGCTTCACAGATGCCTCGTAAGACAGGCGATCGTGAGAACCGCCATTGCGTGGATGGGCGTCGGGCCGCGCAGCCCTCAGACACGGATCCGCCCTGCTCCAGCTTCCACTTTCCTGGCGGAGAAACTTGCTGCAGGGAACAAAGATCAGAACCGGTGTGTTAGCCAGCTCGCGGCCGGACCGACTGCGGGCACGTGGGCCGGCGATCAAGGGGAGGACACATGCGGATTTTCGTCACCGGGGCACTCGGCTTCATCGGTGCGCACTTCGTCGAGCGCGCACTGGCCGAAGGACATGAGATCAGTGGTCTCTATCGGGGACCACAACCCGGACAGGCAGAGCTATTGCGGAAGTTCACCGCACAGGGCGCACGACTCGTGCCGGGCGACGTCCTCGAACCTGCGACCTATGCAGACTCGCTCCAGGGCGCAGATTGCGTCTGTCATTTCGCCGCAGCGTTCAAAGGCTCGGGCCACAGCGATGACGATTTCCATCGCATCAATGTCCTCGGCACCGAACAGGTGCTGGCTGCTGCAGCGGCCGCCGGCGTAAAGCGATTCGTGTTCTGCAGCACCGCGGGCATTTACGGCCAACGACTGGACGGCATGACCGACGAGACGGCGCCGCCACAGCCCTGGAACGGCTACGAGCGCAGCAAACATGCAGCTGAAGAATCGCTACGCACGCGCGCAGCGGAACTCGGGATCGAATACGTGATCCTTCGCCCTGCCGTCGTGTACGGGCCTCGCGACGATCGTCTGCTGAAGCTCTTCCGCTCAGCCGCGAAAGGCCGATTCCCACTCTTCGGTCGCGGCGAGGGCCGGCGTCACATGGTGTACGTGACGGATGTGGCCGATGCGTTCTTGCTCGGATGCAAGACACCGCAGGCCGCCAACCAGGAGATGATCATCGCCGGGCCGCGCGCCATTCCGCTGCGGGGCATGCTTGAAGTGCTCGCCGAGGTCGTTCAGCGACGCAGCTGCGGCCCCCGGTTGCCGCTCGCACCAATGCAGGCGCTCGCCGCTATCGTCGAAGATGCCTGCAAACTGATCGGCGTGAATCCGCCGCTGTACCGACGACGAATGGATTTCTATCGAAGCGATGCGGCGTTCGATTGTTCGCGCGCACGCAAGATTCTGGGCTGGTCGCCCCGCGTCGATCTGCGTGAAGGTTTCAGCCAGACCTACGAAGCGACTCGCGCACGATCGTCTCTGACCACGCAGATCGCCAGCTACGCACTCGGGGCCGTCACGCTGCTGAGCGATTCGCCGTTCGAGCAGGCGTGCATGGTGGTGTAGCGTCGAGCTCCAGCTGCGGACTCTTGCCATCATCGAAGAAGCACCACAGGCCGCACAGACCACTGACACCTAGCGCGAGCACACGAAGCAGCAGCGCCGCAAGCACCGCCGTCTCCAGCTCCCCGCCGAGCGCCACCATCGTGCCCGCGATCGAGCCCTCGACCACGCCCAGGCCCGAGATCGAAACAGGCAGCACTGACGCAAGACCAGCCGCCGCCGTCACGAGCAATGCGGTTGGAATGTCGATGCTGGATCCCACGGCTGCGAAGCACAGCAGTACCACCCACGCCGCCAGCGCCTGAAAAACGGCCGACGCGACCAGCAGCCCGATCCATTCGCGACGCCATCGCAAAATGTTCCCGAGCATCGCCTCGACGCCTGCCAGTCGCTTGAAGCGGCGCGACAGCACTCCACGCCGCGCAAGTCCGACGAGCACCGGGAGAACCACCAATCCGATCGCACCTGCGACGCAACAGGCGATGACGAAACTGCGCGCGAGGGGATGCTCGAGAAGGAGCAGCGCTCCCACGAATCCATTCATCATGAGCACACCGACGCCAACGATGCGTTCGACGACCACAGCCGAGACTGCAGCCGTTTTCTCTCCCGCTGCCGACCAGGTTCGATACACGCGGTAGACATCGCCACCGATCGCGGACGGCAGAAAATTATTGAAGAAGTAAGCCATGCAGCCGATGCGGAACAGATATCGCCAGGGAAACGGCTGATCGTGAAGGCGCAACGCCCAGTACCACTTCATCGCGTTGACGGGCATTTCAGCCCCGATCACCGTAAACGCCACAATCGCGATCCAGATATCCAGTTGGCTCGCGTGCTCACGCAGCGCGCTCCAGTCCATCATGGATGCAAGCGCGATCAGCAGGATTGCAGCGATTACGATACGAAGCCAGCGCGGCATCAGGGAACGGCCATTCAGCGACACAGAGCGCACTGAAACGGCTGACAGGCGGGACGGTTCCCTCATCCTAACTGCGCGCGCCAGGCACGGACGGAGGCTCGCGGCGGCTCAGGTAACCCCTGATCAATTCGCCATTCGCATCCATAGTTGCTTCGCCCACCGAAGCATTTCAACCAGTTGCGGACTTGCGAAGGTCAGGAAGTCGATGAATCAGACTTCCTCGGAGCCTCTCTCGTTGTTGCATCAACCGTTCATGCAAAGGCCGCAGTGCCATTCCAGAGGGCTCGTTGCTATGCTTTGGCTCAGCGGATTGCATGGCAGATGCACTCTTGCGCCGCGGCGCCAATATGACAAGTGAGCTCGGCCTCGATGGAACGGCTGATTCTTGGCACAGGTCCTCGCCACGTGAGCGTGCTGCTTGCGACATGCGCCGCACACGCAGCCGCCATCTATTTGCTGAGCACTCACGCGATGATGCGCGAGAGCCCTCTGTGGAGCGCGCTGGAAGTCACCTTCGTTGCAGCCGAAAAGAAAGAACCGCCCGCGCCGCCCGCTATTCCGGTGTTGCTCAGAGACGCATTTGCGGAACAGCCGCTGATCGAGATCCCTGCACCGCAAGTGGAACTGGGAATATCGCAGGACGGCGGCAACGCGATCCATACGCCACCACCGCCGGAACCGATACAGGAGCCTTCGTCCGCGCTCGAGGAAGGCAGCGGGTATGGGCCTGTGGCAAAACCGCGCGTCATCGGTGGCCCCAAAAATCCGCAGGATCGGTATCCGCGAGCGTCGATACGAAACAGGGAATCGGGCCGTTCGATCGTGACGATCTGTATCTCCGATACGGGATCAGTCGAAAGCGTGGATCTCGCCCAGAGCTCCGGTTACCGTCGCCTCGACGAAGCGGCATTGGACATGGCGTTGGACTACCGCTTCATGCCAGCGACTCGCGAGGGCCAGGCCGTGGCAGTTTGCCTGCCCTACGGTATCGATTTTCGCGTCGGTGTCGGAGGACGGCGCCGTCATTGAAGCAGCAGAACAACAAGGTTACGAGCAACGAATCGGAGGTATTCACCATGTCGCGCTCGAATGTCGGTTTACAAGCGATCCTGACGATGATGCTCCTGTCGGGTGCTTCACTCGCGCTAGCACAGGAGGGCTACACGGATCGAGGCGTCATGACGAGTATCACGAGCGCAGCCATGAACGATAACAAACTGATCGATCTGAGCGTGCCCTCTGTCAATGATCCTCACGAAGTGGAACTGCTGTTCAAAGAGGGCGATGAGATCACGTCCATTCTCGATAGCCTGAATAAGAAGGGCTTCCATATCCAATACAAAAAGAACCAGTTCCAGCCCTCGATGACGCTGGTGAGCCTGCCCACGGCCACGGAAATCGATGATGTTCTGCGCGAAATTCTCGAACCGTGGGACTTTCGTGTGTATCGCACTCCCTACGGCAAAGTCATCGTCACACCCGATAAGAAAAGGAAGACACAGTCATCGCTCCAGAGCGATGCACAGACCCCATGATCCCTGGAACCAGCCTGTCGGATGGTCGAGATCCATCCGACAGTATCCCGGTGAGCCGTCCAAACCGGACTCTTCCCCGAAGTCCATCCTGCTCTTTCTGGCTCTTGACCAACCAATAACCTGGTGGTTATATAACTACCCATAACCCGGTGGTTATCGGTCGCTCATGTCCAAGGTCCACGACATCCTGTTTCGCACACTCTCCGATCCGACGCGACGGGCGCTGTTCGAGCGACTGTGTCGTGAGGGGGAGCAAACGGTCGGTGCGCTGACCGCGCGTGCGGGCGTTTCCCAGCCCGCCGTTTCCAAGCATCTGGCGATGCTCAAGCAGGCGGGCCTCGTGCGAGATCGACAGGAAGGACGCGAGATCCGCTACACCGCACAGTTGCCTGCGCTCGCGCCATTGATCGACTGGACCAAACAGATGACCGGCTTCTGGGAAAGCCGGTTCGACCAGCTCGAAGATCTGCTCAGGAGGATGGATCAATGAATGCACGATCAGCCGATCAGGAATCGTCCGATCTTCGCAGTGTCGTCATCGAACGCGACATTCCTCATCCACCGGAGAAGCTGTGGCGCGCATTGACGCAGCCACATCTGATCCAGGAATGGCTGATGAAGAACGACTTCAATCCTGTGGTCGGTCACCGCTTCAATCTGCGCGGAGACTGGGGCGGCGTACTCGACTGCGAGGTGCTCGCGATCGAACCGAACAGGATGCTGTCCTACACCTGGAATCACGTACACGAGGATGCCGCCTTCAACCTCAGGAGCGTCGTGACATTCACGTTGACGCCCACGAGCACCGGCACTCACCTGCGCATGGAGCAATCCGGCTTCCGGCCGGACCAGAAGCAGGCCTCGGGCGGTGCGAAGTACGGCTGGCAGCAGTTCTTCGCGAAGCTCGAACAGCTCCTGGCAAGAACGGACATCTGACAGAGTAAGGAGAACGATCGTGGCCACACCGACATTGCTTCGCCGGATTCATCGATGGGTTTCCATCGGCTTCACGCTCGCGGTGATCGTCAATGTGATCGCACTGATGCAGCAAAAGCAGGCAACGTGGATCGGCCTGCTCGCGCTGCTGCCGCTTGCGATACTGCTGCTGACCGGGCTCTACCTGTTCGCGCAGCCGTACGCGATCAAGTGGCGTCGTCAACTGCACTCCGAGGGCTGAGCAGTGGCCGCGCGGAAATCTTCCACGCGCCCGAAGACGACCGCTGCCGCCCGCAAAAGCACTGCGCGCGGGACGAACACTCGCACCGAACCGGTATTGCTCTCCGGGGGTAATCCGCAGATTGCGAAAGGCTACGGCGACGCGCCTGTGCAGCAGTACATCGAGGCACTGTCCGGCTGGAAACAAGACGTCGTGCGACGCATTGACGATCTGATCGTGCGCACGGTGCCGAGCGTGAGCAAGGCAGTGAAATGGAACTCGCCGCTGTATGGCATCGAAGGTCAGGGTTGGTTCATGAGCCTTCATATTTTCACCCGGTATGTGAAAGTGGCGTTCTTCCGTGGCGCGCTCATGCATCCGCCGCCGCCCGGCCCCTCGAAGAGCGGCCAGACGCGCTACCTGGACGTCTACGAAGACGACGAGTTCGATGCCGCCCTGTTTGCCGATTGGGTAACACTGGCGAGCCAATTACCCGGCGAAAAGATGTGAGTAATACGCAATGAGCAGAACGATCGCGTCAGCACGGAAGACTTCGGTTACTGCGAAAAAGACATCGCGCACCAAAGCGTCCGCGCAATCCACGGACAGCCGCGCTCAGCCCTCGAACGATTGGCAAAGCGACACGCTCGCGCGGCTGCGAACCATCGTTCAGCGAGCCGATCCGGACATCGTCGAAGAAGTGAAATGGAGAAAGCCTTCGAACGGCATGCGAGGTGTTCCCGTATGGTCCCGCAATGGGATCATCTGCACGGGCGAAACGTACAAGACCGCGGTCAAGATGACCTTCGCCAAGGGCGCCTCGCTGAAAGACCCTTCCAAGCTGTTCAACGCCAGCCTGGAAGGCAACACGCGACGCGCCATCGATTTTCACGAAGGCGAGAAGATCGACGAAAAGGCATTGCAGGAGCTCATTCGTGCTGCGGTGGCTCTGAACACGACGAAACCAAAGAAGTAGCCCACCGCACTCGCACCGCAGAAATCCGAGCGAAGGCGCGCTGATTGGGGACCTCCATCGCTCCTGTGTTGATGGATCGCACCAGTCAGAAATCGCGAGCGGAGTAACACGCTCGATCGTCCAACATCGCCGCGCCGCGGAGGCTGGATCCTTCAGCTCCCTCCAGGCATTGCGTCGAGCCGTCATCGCGGACAGCAGTGCGATGAAATCCTGAGACGGCACGGCAGCAACTCATCGAGGGAGCAGCGATGCAGACCAGTTCGTCCGTTGCCGCTACATCCCCGACTGGCATCCCGCTTGCGGACGCGACGAGTTCGTCGCGATATTGGCTGCTGTGTGCATTGCTCGTGGCACTCGCATCGCTGCCGGTCGTGATCGCCGTCTATCCGCCGTTCATCGACTACCCATTCCATCTGGCCCGCATCGATCTGTTATCGCGCTGGAGCACGAGCGACTTCGTACGCGAGCATTACGAGATCGCGTCGCTGTGGCTGCCGAATCTCTCCCTGGAAATGACGATGCTTCCGCTCGCCAGGCTCCTGCCTTCGCAGTGGGCGGGCGTCGTATTCATCTGCATGACGTTCGCACTGCTGTTATCCGGCACAGCTGCTCTGCACCGGGCGCTGTTCGGTACCCACTCTGCGTGGGCATTGGTCGCATCGGGCTGGCTCTATAACTGGATCATCTTCTATGGATTCATGAACTATGTCTTCGGTGTCGGCATCATGCTGTGGTGCCTCGCGGCCTGGATCCGACTTTCCAGTCGAGCGTGGCAGGCTCGCCTCATCGCTGGCTGCGCGCTCGCGCTGGCGGTGTTCTTCTGCCATCTGCTCGCTTTTTTCCTGTACACGGCCCTCGTTGCGGGCTACGAACTGCAACGAGCGTTCGTTCGATGGCGTACCGAGCGTCGGCTCGGAGGATCGGATCTCGTCGTCGCCGCAGCGCAGTTTGTGATTCCTTTCGTCGTCTATCTGGCGATCTCCCCCGTGCGCTCGACGACGACTCATCGTTTCATCTATGACCTCGGCGCAAAGTTCGCATCGCCGATCGTCACGCTGACTTCCGGGAATCTCATCGTCGATCTGATCACACTGGTGCTGCTCACGATCGGCGCGATCATGGTCGTGCGCTCGGCAAAGATGGAATTCGCAAGTCAATTCATCGGCCCGCTCATCGGGCTCGCTGTCCTCTTTCTGATGGCGCCATTGACGGTGACACGCCCGGGACCTGCGTATGTCGATGTGCGGATCCCGATGGCCGCGCTCCTCGTACTGATCGCAGCGACACGCATCACGTTCAAATCCGACCAGACCGCACGACTGGCCGCAGGTGTCTTCGCCGTGTATCTCCTCATCAAGATCGCGGTGCTCAGCGTCGCAGCCGCACAGTACCGCCAGCTCGTACATGAGCATTTCGCCGCATTCGAACGCATCGAACCCCAGAGCACTCTCTTCGCGGTGCGACAACGCGTCGATGACACCTGGTTTCGCCGCTTCTACATCGACCGGCTGGTCTCGCCGCGTCACATCGATGCGCTCGCGGCGATGCAACGAGACGTATTCGTTCCGGCGCTCTACACCGTTCCCGGCGGGCAGCCCATCCAGGTGCGCGCGAAATTCCGCGCGTTGAAGAAGGCTCAGGGCGACCAGCCCGTTGAGGTTCGCAACGAGCGCGAGCTGGCACAGACGCTTGCGGACTTCGCACAACTGCAGCGCGCAGCATCACCGCACCGGTCGGCGTACGTGCTCATGCAGGACAGAGCAGCCCCGCTCGCGTTTCCACCGGGCGTCGAGGAGATCGCGAGCGGCCCGGGCTTCCGGCTTGTCCGAATCGTGCGCGGACAGCCTGACTGAGCTCGTGGGAGTAGCGTTGCCGCGCTTTGCAGCGGCGGCTCGTGCCAGTCGTCGTTGACACGATCGGAATCCGACGCGGCGGCTCGTGTCGTGCTCGACCAGATATCGCGGGCGACGCTTCGTTTCCAGATAGATCTTGCCGACGTACTCGCCAATCGCGCCAAGGCAGAGGATCTGCACGCCGCCGAGGAAATACATGGGCACGACAGTCGAGGCCCACCCTGGAGCCACATCGCCAACCCAACGCTGTGCAAGCGCCCACACCGTCACGCCCAGCGATCCGAGTGCAATGAAGGCTCCGATCATTGCCACAGCTCGTAGCGGCATCACGGAGAACGAGGTCACGCCGTCCCAAGCCAGCGCGAGCATTTTCCTCAGCGGATACTTGGACTCACCCGCCTGACGTTCTTTGCGCGCGTACTCGACGATCGATGAGGGCAGCCCGATGAGCGGAATGAGCCCGCGCAGGAACAGATTGCTCTCGCTGTACTCTCGAAGGATGACCAGCGCCCGACGCGACAGAAGCCTGAAGTCTGCGTGGTTGAAAACGATCTGCACGCCCGCGCTGCGCAGGGCACGATAGTAGAGCTCGGCGGTCAGCCGCTTGAATCTGGAATCGGACGAGCGCTCCGAGCGCACACCGAGCACGACGTCGAATCCGTCCCGATAACGACGCAGCATTTCTGCGATGCAGCGCTCATCGTCCTGCAAATCCGCATCGATCGTCACGACAGCATCGGCGACGCATTCGAGCATGCCCGCCAGCACCGCACTTTGGTGACCGAAGTTGCGACTGAGCTTCAGGCCCCGAACATCGTCGCACTGCTTCGAGGCTGCAGCGATCATGCTCCAGGTGCGATCGCTGCTGCCGTCATCGACAAAACAGAGGTAGCTTTCGGCTGAGACAAGGCCGGTCGTGCGAAGCTCGTCCAGCAGATCGCGGAGCGATGCGAGCGTCAGCGGCAGCACAGCCTCTTCGTTGTAGCACGGAACGACGATCGCAAGCGCGGGCGGACCGGCCGTGCGCCTGGCCGGGGTGATCGGTGACACTTGGCGCATGCTCATCTCCTCCCGGGTACGGAAGACCCAGCGCGAAGCGAGTTGGAAGTTGATCAGAAGCACGATGGCCGTGGTCAGCACCTGACTCGGCAAGTAGTGCCACCGCAGCAACGTCAGCAGATGCATGCATAGCCAAGTCACTGCAAGCCCGATGCTCACCATGGCGACGAAGCGCGGAACCGCCACGCGATGCGAAGCATCAGAATCGAAAGTGAGCCGCCGATTCGCCAGATAGTTGAACACCGCGCTGATGGCGAAGCCGAGCGACGAGGCGGTCGCGGGTAGCATGGAGCCCAGCTCGACGCTCGCCAGAACAATCACGTACTGCAACGCCGTTGCCGCCGCGCCCACGAGGACGAATCGGAAGGACGACTTGTTCAAGTGCGAGAGCGCCGCGTGCAGAACCACGATGCTGCCGGCTGGATGAAGCAGCGATGCGAGCCTTAAGCGACGGCATCGAGGGCGAGTTCCACGACTCCTCGAGTGATACGAACGTGTGGCACCGACGCGATGGTCACTGGCACCGATGGCGAGCCGCGCAATGCTCGCCGATGCGGTCCATGGGAGAAAGAACTATCGATTACATCATCGGGCGAGGCATGCTTCAGTCGTCACATTCCCACCTGACGACGGACATCACCCGATCGCACCTTCTGCGACTGGACGCATCGCGGCATACCCGGCCGCGGTCGGATGCACTTCGTCCTTCGCGAGATCGAGCTTCACATTGCCGTTCGAGTCCGTCAGGACAGAAGCGTAGTCGGCGTACACGGCACCGATCTCGTTCGCATAGCTGCGCAGCCATTCGTTCAATGCAACCACAGCGGCCTTGGGCTGAACGTCCGGTCGCCACCAATACCTGGAAGCTGGAGGTGCAGCGCCCAGCACCACCTTGATGCCGTTGGCACGTGCGATTTCGCACATCGCCTTGAAGTTATTCCTGGAATCCTCCGGCGACATCGGACCGGTGTTCTGCGCGATATCGTTGGTGCCCGCCATGATGTGGACCACACGAGGCTTCAGTGCAATGACATCCGCATACATGCGCACGAGCAACTGCGGCGTTGTCTGCGCACTGATGCCCCGCCCGACCACGCCATCCTTGAAGAAGCCGGGATCGATCGCCGCCCAACCTTCCGTAATGGAGTCGCCCAGGAATACGGCTGACACCTTCGCGCCGCTCGCGATCAGCTTCGCATTCTCGTCGCGATAGCGGCCGAGCCACGCCCAGTCTGTGAGCAGACGCGGTGGCTGCAACGCAGGTGCCGTATTCGGCTGTTCTCCGCAGCCTTCGAGCGCGCGCGCAATCGAAGGCAACGTGAGACTCGCGCCCAGGGAGCTTGCGATCAGTGAGCGTCGGCTGAGTGCTGTCATGGAGGCTCCGGTCTTTTATATGGGTCAATGACTCATCCCACGCGAGCGTATCTGCATCGAAGACGCCTGCTGCCCGCGTTTGCCGATCATGCCGCCTTTACGTGGCGCGGCACAACGTCGGGCAGCAGCGCAGCCAGCACACCAATGATCGGCAGCCATGCGCACAGCGCGTAGACACGAACGATTCCCACCGTATCCGCGAGCTCGCCGAGCACCGCCGCTCCCAATCCGCCCATGCCGAACGCGACACCGAAAAACAGACCTGAAATCATGCCCACTTTGCCCGGCACCAGATCCTGTGCGTACACGAGGATCGCCGAGAAGGCCGAAGCGAGGATCAGACCGATGGGCACCGTGAGCACGCCAGTCCAGAAAAGATTTGCGTGCGGCAGCACGAGCGTGAATGGCAGGACCCCGAGAATCGAGAACCAGATGACGCGCTTGCGACCGATGCGATCGCCGATCGGACCGCCGGCAATCGTGCCGACGGCGACCGCCGTAAGGAATACGAACAGATGAATCTGCGCGCTCCACACCGACACATGGAAGCGTTCGATCAGATAGAACGTGTAATAGCTGGTCAGGCTCGCCAGATAGAAGTACTTCGAGAAGATCAGTCCGATGAGCACCGCGAGGCTGCCCACCACCTTGCCGCGACTCAGCGAAAGCTGCTGCTTGACCGGCGCGCGGCGCGCTTTCTGCAAATGATGGCGCGAATGCCAGGCCCCGACCCTGGCGAGCAGCACTATGCCCACCAGCGCTGCAAGGGCGAACCACGCCACGCTTCTCTGTCCCTGCGGCAACACGATGAATGCAGCGGCCAGCGGTCCGATCGCGGAGCCTGCATTACCGCCGACCTGAAACAGGGATTGCGCGAATCCATGGCGTCCGCCCGAGGCCAGCCGGGCGAGGCGTGAAGATTCCGGATGAAAGATCGACGAGCCGATGCCGATGACCGCCGCGGCAAACAGAAGCATCGGGAAGCTGGAAGCGTGCGCGAGCAGCAGCAATCCGACGAGCGTGAATCCCATGCCGCTCGCGAGCGCGTACGGCAGAGGACGACGATCCGTGTACAGACCCACGAGCGGCTGACACAGCGACGCAGTCAGCTGATAGGTCAGCGTGAGCAGTCCGATCTGCCCGAAATCCAGATGCAGACCCGACTTCAGGATCGGATACATCGCCGGCAGCAGCGACTGCATCATGTCGTTCAGCAGATGGCAGAAGCTCAATGTGCCCAGCACCGCGAATGCCGTGTTGAGCGTTTGGTCCTGGGTGTCGGCCGCAGTATTCATGGCGCAATTTCAGCACAGCGACGTGAAGCCACGCGATAGAACGGGCCGCCCACCGGTTCAGTATCTTGCGAAAGCTGCCATCGCACCTCGAGTACGAGACTCGGTGCCGCAGACGAACGAACCGGTCGAGCGAGCAACTACGATCCGAGCGATGCCGCTTCCGTGCGGACTCGCCGCGCCCCCACCGACTGCAGCTCAGGGCAGCGCGATTACGCTTTTTTCACGAACTGCGATTTCAGCTGCATTGCGCCGATTCCGTCGATCTTGCAGTCGATATCGTGATCGCCTTCGACGAGGCGGATGTTCTTCACTTTGGTGCCCATCTTCACGACGAGCGAGGAGCCCTTCACTTTCAGATCCTTGATGACCGTCACGGCATCGCCGTCGTGAAGCTCATTGCCCACGGCGTCGCGCACCACCGCTTTCTCCTCCGCAGCCGGCGCATCCGCCGCGCCCGACCATTCGTGCGCGCACTCGGGACACACGAACAGATCGCCGTCCTGATAGGTCAGGTTCGACGCGCACTGGGGACAGGCAGGTAGATCGCTCATGGAAGAATCACAGCAGACACGGGAAGGGCGCGGAGTATATCGCCGCTGACACTGGAGCGCCTTCCATGCGCGATGCGTGCAGCGTAATTCGTGTACATCCACGCGAACTCATAGCAACATTCGGGGCAACATTCGCGTCGTGCGATCGACACGAGGCTGTCCGTGAAAACAAGAGTCAAGCACTGTCTGATGGTCGTCGCACTGAGCTGGTTTCAGCTCGCAATTGCGCACCCGAGCATCGAGCGCATCGAAGCGCTACCCGATCGAGCGAAGACCGCACCCACATTCACGGTGTCACGAGTACTGCAGAAATCCGATGGGAGCGGCTCCACGTTCCGCTACCAATGGCCCGGCACCTACTTCGAAACGGCGTTCAAAGGCTCTTCCGCCTATTTCCAGCTGGGTCCGGGCGAGGTGATCCTGCGCGTGCTCATCGATGACCAGCCCGTGACTTCGATGGTGAAACCCGCTGCCGGTTTCTACGAGATCCGCGAGCTCGACCGCGGAACACATCGCGTGCGGATTGAAGTCGTCACCGAGAGCCAGGCGGGCGCCAACGAGTTCGGTGGCTTTTATCTGCCCAAAGAGTCCCGTCCGGCTCGCATCAGATCACGCTCACGTCAGATCGAATTCATCGGCGATTCGCACACGGTTGGCTACGGCAATACGTTCGACGGCCGCGAGTGCACCGAGGAGCAGGTCTGGAACAGCACAGATACTTCACAGGCGTTCGGCCCGATCGTCGCCCGACACTTCGGTGCCGACTATCAGATCAATGCCATTTCCGGTCGAGGCATCGTTCGCAACTACAACGGCGGGAGCGGCGATACGCTGCCGCAGGCCTATCCGTTTGTCCTCTTCGACCGGGCCGACGTGCCCAATGCGCGCCGCTGGCGACCGGACTGGATCGTGATCTCGCTGGGGACCAACGATTTTTCCACGGAGCTTCACGAAGGCGAGCCCTGGAAATCGCGCGAAGAGCTGCACGACGCGTTCGAATCGACGTTCGTACGCTTCGTTCGTGATCTGCGCACGAAGCATCCGCGCGCGCATCTGCTCTTGTGGGCAACGGACAGCGTCAATACCGAGATTCGCGATGAAGCGCAGAAAGTCGTGGCGGAGCTCGTAAAGAACGGCGAGAGAAAGATCGACTTCGTTCCGGTGCCGACACTCACCATGAACGGATGTCATTGGCATCCCTCGTCCGCCGACGATCAGACAATTGCGAACATCCTCATCGAACACATCGAAGCGCGCGATCGCGACTGGCAGCGCCGCTGACTATCACGCGCGAGGGCACGCACCCGCGACTCGCTTGGCAAAGCTGAGCCGCGGGTGCGTGCTTGAACCTCACGCTGCCATGCTCGCCACCGGATTCTCCGTCTCGATGCGCCAACGCGGCAGACTCTGCGGATAGTTCTTCTGCAGGTAGGTGATCAGCTTCTCCCGCACGTCGCAGCGCAGATCCCAGGCCGCACTCGCATCGCGCGCACTCGCCAGTGCGCGAATCTCGAGCGTGCGGTCCTTGGCATCGGTGACCTGCAGAACGTTCACCTTTCCATCCCACAAAGGTGAAGCCTGCAGAATGCGAGTGAGCTCCTGGCGCAACGCGTCGAGCGGCACATCGTAGTCGACGTGCAGAAAGACGGTGCCCAGAATGTCCGCCGAGGTGCGCGTCCAATTCTGAAATGGCGTCTCGATGAAATATGTGATCGGCAGCACCAGTCGGCGCAGATCCCAGATGCGCACGACGACATAAGTGAGCGTGATCTCCTCGATGCGGCCCCACTCCCCTTCGACGATCACCACGTCGTCGATACGGATCGGCTGCGTGAGGGCGATCTGAAATCCGGCGAGGAGCGTTGCAATCGTCTTCTGCGCGGCAAAGCCGATGATGATGCCGGCGACGCCCGCCGACGCAATGATGGCCGTGCCGAACTGCCGCACCGACTGGAATACCATCAGCATGGAGGCGATTGCAAAGACGATGATCACGGTGGTCGCGATCTTCTTCAGCACCATCACCTGCGTATAGATGGCACGCGCACGGCGATTGTCGGCGACGTCGATGCGATGACGCTGCATGATGAGCCGCGCCATGACGTCGGTGAACTGAATGATCAGAAACGCTATGGTGCCGATGAGCAGCAGGCTCACGGCGTTCTGGATGATGCCTTCCATCTCCGGCGAGATGGCCAGTGCCGGCGTGCCGAGAATGATCGCGAGCATCGGCAGCGTGAGTCGCAGCGCGCGGCCCGCAAAGGGCGCAAGCGCATCATCCCAGGTGAATTCGGTCCGCTTCGACAGTGCGAGGAGCAATGCCTCGAGCGTGCGTCCGACGCGAACGAGCATCCAGGCGAGCCCGACCAACGTGCCGAGGCCATGCAACCAGTCCACGATCCTGAACGCCGGACCGACTGCGTAGGTGGACTCCACCTGTGTGAGCAGCATGGTGACGGCGAAATGCAGTCCCTGCACCCACAGCAGCATGGCGATGGGCGGCACCGCGTCGCTGAGTCCCCGCGCCACCCAATAGCGGAACGCGGCAACTTCGCGCTGTTCGTGCGATCGCTGCTCTTGCTGTTTCAGTCTTCGCCGTGCCCACCAGCGCAGCGCGATGTGCGCGACCGCCAGTAACACTACGACGAGTGCACCCGTCCCCCACGTAGCCAGGCTGAGCCCGAAGAAAGTGGCACTCCAATCGATCATTGCAGGAATCCTCCGACGTCTGACACGCGACCGCTCAAGGCTAACGCCTGAGCGCGCACGATGGCACCGGGAGAATCCGACAATGTCCGCTACGGGACACGTTGAACGATGTGCGAGGACTACCTGTTACTCATCCGCGCGAACGACTCCGCGCGCTCCACTGCCGCGCGCGCCTGCACGATCGAATCGGATTCTGGCGCGTCGTAGATCAAACGAGCTTCGAGCGCCTTGCGCGCCCACTCGCGTGCAGCGATGACGTCGCCCGATTGCAGCAGAACGTCGCTGTGGATCAGCCAGATCTGCGGGCCCATTCGCATGTCACGGAAGCCGATGACTTCTTTCCAGAGCTCCATGGCGCGACTCGATGCAGTGAACGCCGCCTGGATGTCACGCCGGGCGAGAGCAACCCGCGCGAGATCCGCATGGGCGAGTGCCACATGCGAAAGCTTGCGGCCTTCTGCGTTACGGAGCACTTCCTCGAACTGCACCTGCGCCTCATCGATCCTTCCCTGATCGAGAAGAAAGCGCCCCCACCGCTCGCGGATCGCGAGTACAGGCTGCGCGCCGGGCGCGCCGTCCGCGACTCGCTGATCCAGTGAAGACTTCAGCGTTCGTTCGGCGTCCGCAATGCGACCCGCGCGATCGTACGCATCGCCCAGCACCGCACGTGCCCGCGGCAGCTGAAAATCGTACATCTGCGTCGTCTGATAGAACTGCTCCGCCGCTTCGAGCAAGGGAATCGCCTCACGCGGCCGGCCCTCTGCCGCCAGACAGCCCGCATACCATTCGCGCGCCTCGACGGCGTCGTGATGCATCGACTCCTGCGGAATTTCCCGGAACAGCGCGTCGAAGAGCGCCATCGAATGCTCGCGATTACCGCCCAGATGCGCGACTCGTGCACGCATCGAGGCCGGGACCCAGCTGCGATGATGGCTCTCACTGTACGTGCGACGCATGATCTGCGCTGCTCGCGCGTACGCTTCATCGGCTGCAGCGAAATCGCCCATGTTCATGGCAATCAGACCCAGATTGCCGTTGATCGTGGCGAGCTCCGCATCGTTGCGGTCACTCACCGTCTCGGACAGCGCAATCGCCTCTTCCAGGTAACGGCGCGCCGCTGCGTGCTCCAGCCGATTGGAGTAGGAGGTCCCGAGATCGGCGAGCGCGGTCACACGCGCCGGACTGTGAGGGGCGAGCTTGGCGAAGAGATCGAGCGCTCTGCGCAATGCGTCGCGCTGTTCCTCCACGCGCGACGAATCGTTGAAGAGCGCCTGCGCCCGCGTAAGCCACCAGTACGCCCGTAACTCGGAGTGATCCAGTCGCGCAGCGCGAATCAACGCATCGATGGCATCGAGCTGCTCGAGGGCGCTGTCGCTGTCGAGGCGTTCCTTCTGCGCAATCGCCTGGTCGAGCAGCGCACCGATCACGACCGGATGACGATCGCCGTAATGCTGCCTGGCCTTCGCCAGATATCGCCGCTGCAGGCTGTCGTAGCGCGTGTCTTCGCCCAGCTCACGGAAAATCTGCGCAGCGACACCGAACAGCTCGATCTGCGTTTCGGGATCGTTCGCAAACTCCTGCTCGATGCGCGCTACGCTCGCATCGAGGAGCTCGCGCGCCGTGATCTCGCCCCGTGGCTTGTCGCGGGCGATGCGCGGGTCGCTCGCCTTGAAGATGTCGATCAGGAAGTCCTTCGCCGCCGTCGCACGCGCAGCCTCGCGCTCCGCGCGCTCGGCTTGCCACGCCACACCCGCGAGTCCCCCCACGAGTGCAAGGATGACGATCGCAGTGGCGGTGACCGGGATCCAGTGACGCCGCAGGAATTTTCCGGCGACATACGCTCGCGCACCCACTCGCGCCTGCACGGGTTCGCCACGCACGTAGCGACGCAGATCGTCGGCGAACGCGCGCGCATCGGGATAGCGCGCGGCAGGGTCAACGCGCAATGCTTTCGCGACGATCGCGTCCAGATCACCACGTAGCTCGTGCGCAAATCCTGACGTCGCAACTCTGCTCGGGGGTGCAGGCGGCAGTCCGCCCACGACGCGCATCAACGCAGCACCCAGTGGCGCGCGCTCGATTGGCCAGGGCAGACGGTTACTCAACAACTGATAGAACGTCACGCCCAGTGCGAAGACATCCGTAGCGGTCGTGATTGCCCCGCCATCGAGCTGTTCTGGCGCCCCATAAGCCGGCGATAACACTGCCGTCTGGGTCGCGTCCGCGCGTGGCTCCCGCTCGAGCAACTTGGCGATTCCGAAATCGAGCAGTTTCACGCGACCGGCTGCGGTCACGAAAATGTTTGCGGGCTTCAGGTCGCGATGAACGACCAGATGCGAGTGCGCATAAGCGACGGCATCGCAGATCTGCAGAAACAGATCGAGCCGTTGCGCGAGCGTCGCCTGCGAGCGTTCGCACCAGGACAGCAGATCCTCGCCATCGACGAACTCCATCGCCATCCATGGCCAGCCTTCCTCCGTGACGCCTCCGTCGTACAACCGTGCAATGCCCGGATGCTCGAGTCGGGCGAGAATCTGTCGCTCGGATTTGAAACGTTCGAGCGCCGCATCCGCGCCCGGCAACATGAGCTTCAACGCGACACGCTGATCGAAATCGCCTTGCGTGCGCTCGGCCAGCCACACCTCGCCCATGCCACCCGACCCGAGTCGCTTCCCGAGCGTGTAGGCACCGATCACGCGGCCCGCAGAAGCAAGCGCCACATAGTTGTCGACAGGCTCCGCGGCTCGCAGCGCCGGTCGATCGAGGAATCCATCCGAACTTGTCGCTGCAGACAGCATCGCGAGCAGCCGTGCCTGCTGCGCCGGATCGGCGCAGGATCGACGCACGAAGGCCTCGCGATCCTGTGGCGCGAGATCGAGCGCGGCGTCGAGCAATGCCTCGATATTCGCCTCGTGCGACATGTCACTCCCCGCCGATCTCTTCATACAAGAGTGCCTTCGCCTTCGCCCAGTCGCGCTGGACGGTTCGATCGGTGACTTCGAGCGCCGCCGCGGTCTCTGCTTCCGTGTATCCGGCGAAGTAGCGGCACTCGACGACGCGCGCGAGCCGAGGCTCGCGCTCGGCCAGTCGGGTCAGTGCCTCATCGAGCGCGACGATGCGCTCCTCGCTTTCGATGAGCACCTGATCGGCCGCTTCCAGCGGCAGCGATTCGCGACCCGAACCGCGCTTGGCCGCGAGCCGCTCGCGCGCATAGCTGACGAGCACCTGACGCATCGCCAGGGCCGCGACATTGAGAAAGTGCGCGCGGTCACGCCACTGACCGCCCTGAAAAAGCTTCAGGTAAGCCTCGTTGACCAGCGCCGTCGTGCGCAGCGTTTCCGATCCGCCGAGCCGGCGGCGCTCGCGATGAGCCAATCGGCGCAACTCCGAGTGGAACGCTTCCATGAGAAGACGCGTCGTCGGGTCGGCCGCGATGTTGTTCTTCTGTTCTTCTTCCATAAGCGGATTCTAAGAACTTCGGACCGTAGGAAAACATAGCTTCGGTCTCGATGTCGGGATTTCGTCGCGGATTGCGTATTCGTTTCAGAAGAGCGCCCGTGAGAGCGGGCTGTCAGCCGAACAATTTTCCCGACGGAGCTGAATCCATGAGCACATCGCACCTGCGCAACTTGTTTGGGTTGGCCCTCGCGCTAAGCCTTGCGGCCTGTTCGGGTCGTTCCGAAGTGGAGGCCCAGCTCGGTGGGAATGGCGATTCCCCGATCTGCAAGCTGTTCACCCCGCAGGAGATCGGTCGCGCGCTGGGTAATACAGTCGAAAAGGGCCATGTCTCCGGACCGCTCGGCAGCGCATGCAGTTGGCCGATCGCAGGCCAGGACCGCAGCGTCATGATTCAGGTCGTACCGCGCGACTATTGGGAAGACGGGACGAATCAACCCGGCGGTGAGCCGCTCGAAGGCATTGGCGAGCTGGCATTTGTCGGTCCCTGGCTCGACGACCAGCGCGCCGGCGCACTGACCTTGAACGGTGCGCTCTATGTGATGACTCCCTCCAAGCAGGCCTCGGTGGCGCTGCTGCGCGATCTGGTCGCCCGTGCGCGCGAGTCGCTGCCGCAGGAGACGACCGAGGCAGGCCAATGAAGTTGCCATTCGAGCCTGCATGCACGGTGACGCCAACAGCGCGGCACTTCGAGCAAGGGATGCGCATCAGAGCAAGCGCGAGACGATCCTCCTGCGTCACTCTGCTCTGCCTTGCTTCACTTACTGCACACGCGAGCGAGAAGGCGCCGACCTCCATTCCGCTATGCCCCGGACTGCAGATCGTCACGGCCATCAGTCAACCGAATGGCGACTACGAATCGATCAAGACGATTCTTTCCGTGGATGACTCCACTGTTCTGATCCGCTACTCCTCGGAATCTCTCGTCACGGACATGCTCGCGGCCGACTTCGGCAAGATGCGCAAAGTCACGATGAATCGTTCGGTGCGGCGCGCCGATCTGGCGTCCGCGACGCTTTATCAACAGCGCTTCATGACCGGCATGCCCACGGAAATTCCAGAGACGACGGCGATTGGCACCTCGAGCGCCGTGCTCCGGGCACTACGCACCACTGGCCGCAGCGAGTTCTCGATCTCGAATGCGTACTCGGGCGAGTTTCCGGCCGATCGCAAGCGCAGCCCGAATCTCTACGATTTCATGTCGCCCGGCGAGCTCGAACGCGTTGGCAAACCCGAGCGCCTCTCGATCATGGTCAACGACAGCAACGTTTCGTTGCCGGTGTTGCGCGCGCGTGGCGAGTTTGCCGCCGAAGCATCCGAGTTCGTGTTCCTCGATGATGAGGCGAATCCGCTCACCTTGAAGTTTCGCGTCGGTCTCGACGCCGTGCCTGCAATGGACGCGGGCATGAAAGAGCTGTGTCAGACCATGCAGCAGGCGGCACCCGATTTGGCGCGCGGACTATGCGGTCGCGATCAGGCGAGCGATCGCGAAACGCTCGAAGTCGTGAAGATCGCTTACCGATGCAGTGTGCCTGCCTTACCGGCCGCGGCCCCGGCCCCCTCGGCGTCGCAGCTCGAACAGGAGCTCGCCGCGAGCGGTAAGGCTGTCGTCTATGACATTCATTTCTCCTTCAACAGCGATCGCATCCGCGAGGAATCCGCGCCGCGGCTCGCCGAAATCGCCGACGTGCTGCGCAAGCACCCTGACTGGACGCTTACGCTCAACGGTCACACCGATTCGGTCGGCGGCGATTCCTACAACCTGGAGCTGTCGAAGCGCCGTGCGGCAGCCGTGAAAGATGCGCTCGTGAAGACGCACGGAATCGCTGCGAATCGTCTGATCTCGAGCGGTTTCGGCGCATCGCAGCCCCGCGATACCAACGACACGCTCGCCGGACGCGCACGCAATCGCCGCGTCGAACTGATCAAACAATAGGAGAACCAGGATGAAACGCTCCATGTTGCTCGCTGCCTGTGTGATCGCCTCCGTTGCACATGCCGGAGGCGATCCGATTCCGGTGTGCGTTGGCTCGACGGGTGCGTTGCGCCTGGTCGGTGTGAATCAGAAATGTGCCGCCGGCGAGCAGCGCAAACTCTTCGCCGAGTGGGAAGAGGAGATGGGCGAACCGCCCGAGGAGGACAAGGACGATGGGAGCGATCTGCTGCGCAAACGCATCAACGAGCTGACGAAACGTCTCACGGCGCTCGAACAGGATCTGCAAAAGCGCGAGAAGAATGCTCAGCCGAGCGAGGGCACTCGCACTCTTGTTCAAACCGCTGCCCGAGTCACCGCGCCTTTCGAGGTCGTCGGCCGTAACGGCAAAGTGATCTTGCGAGTGGCCGAAAAGGTCTCGTCCACGACGGGCAACGGCGCAGCCGTGACGATCGGGGCCGGCGATGGCGGCAACTATGCCGTGCGCGTTCACAAGAATGGCGGCACCTTCGTTGCTGGCGTGGGCCAGTCACGGGACGGCCACGGGCTGGTAGTCGTCATGGATCAGCAGGGCAATATGGTCGCCAACATGAGTGCGGGGAACCGCAGCGTTTCGGTGTTTGACGGCGAGCATGCCGCAGCCAGCCTCGCGCTCGAAGAAAAAGGAGGCACCGTCGCCGTCTATCAAGAGGGGCAACCCGTTGCGTACCTCACACGCAGCTCACACGGCAACGGCGGCAATCTCACGCTCGCAGACGGCTCGGGCTTTGGCGTGTTCTCCGCCGGCTCCGCCTCCGATGGCGGCGGCGAAGCCTGCCTCAACCGCGTCACCGGCGGCGGCAAGCAGCGCAATGTCTGCCTCGGCGTCGAACTGCCGAGCATGGGGTTGGGCAAGTAACACGGAGTGATGGCGCGCGGACTGTTTGAGTCCGCACGTCAGGCTCTAGGGCCTAGGC
>JAFAEQ010000029.1 GCA_023423935.1 Pseudomonadota bacterium
AATTGGCGGGTGTCCTGTTCAGTCGTCAGAGAGGCACAGAGTTTTCCCGGTTTCCCACCCCGGCACCGAGGAGGCAAATCGTACCCCTCCTAAATCCGCGAATCCGCGGCCCGGCACCGGGAGGACTCTGGTTCTTGCGTGCGTAGCCCATGAGCGAAGGCTACGAAGTCAGGTCACTTGAGAGAGAACGATTTTCTAGGCAGGTCACCCGGAAAGTTGGTGGGTGTCCAATGTTTGCGGCCATCTCGCCGGAAATAATCAAGCAGACGTCGGATTTACATCCGCTTGTCTTGTAATGCGACCATCTCTTTTTGGGCCAACTTCACCAACGAAGGATCTCCGCCTTTCTCCGCGACGACTCGCTCGAACAGTCGGCGCGCCTTGGACGGCTGCTTCGGCGCCCAATAGATACCTAACTCGAGATTCAGCTTTTGCTTTATCCGAAGCTTGTCAGCCTTCGTCGTGGCCAATTGGGTCGCTCGCTCGTACAACTCCACCGCTCGATCCAGCTTTCCACGTCGGAATTGTATAAGGCCGAAAGTGGCGGTGGGGTAGGGCTCTTTGTATATCGCTGACTGGATACGACTCAGGAAAATCTCTGCATCCGATACCATCCCGAACTCAGCCAAAGCGAATGCCACATTGTTGAAAAGCAGGGATCGCCGCCAGTCATCACGAGGCTTCGCGTTCTCCAACCAGCCCTTCATAGAATTCACGAAGGAAAGAACAGACTCGCGATCATGTTGAACCAAGGCTAAATGAGCAACGAAGTATCCGACCAACCATTGCCGGAGCGGATCCGCGAGGTCTGGACGCGCGAGCAGCGTGTTCGTCAGATCCACCATCTCTCTGATGCGAGCAAGTCTGCGCAATGCGTGAATATGGAACGCATACACGTCTGAGAGCTGATCATCGGTCACCAGAACGTTCGTAGAGTCTCGCGCAATAAGGGGGGCAGTAATAGCAAGGACGTCATCGGGCTTGAGAACCGCTGAGAACGCCTGAGCAATGTTTCGAGCGGGGAGGAAATAGTCCCTGGGGTCGCCGCCAGTCGCTTTGGTCATCGCATGCTTGAAAGCGCTGAGCGCCTTCTGCTGCTGGCCACTTCTACCGTAGACAACACCCAAATTATTCCAAACCTCACTCGTGTCTCGGATCGTCGCTTGCCGCTTTAGTGCAGCAACAGCTTCCTCGTACTGACCGAGATGCAAGGCGGCACGCGCTAGTCGCGCCCATACGTCCGATTCCGTTTGCTCGAATTGCACAAAATATCGAAGGCTTGGCAGCGCGTCCTCGTCCCTCCCGTGTCCGTGAGCAACGTCTGCCAGCAGGAGAATTGCATTCACATTCAGGGGGTCAAGTGCCGCGGATCGCTTCAGGGCGCTCAATGCCTTATCGGACAAGCCCAACTTCTCGTATGCGATGCCAAGATTTGCGAACAAAGCGGAAGATCCAGGACGATCCTCCGATGCGATTCGAAACGAATGAATAGCCTTCTCATACTCTTGATTGAAAAGAGAGAGTGCACCATCAAAAAGCCTGACGGAGAAATCGAGGGGATCTATGTCCACCGCCTTGCGGACATAGCGTGAAGCTGCCTCAAGATTTGAGTGTCGAACGTGCAATGCAGCTAGTTTGAGATTAGCTTGCGCATCTGTATCGAGGTCCATGGCTTCGAATAACTTCTTAGCCTCTTCTTCATTGCCGGTCGAAGCGAGATTATCCCCAAGCCTATGGGCAAAGAAGGCACTGTCTGCCCACTCTGATGCTCGAACGAGAAACTCCGCCTCTTGCGCGCGATCACCCGCGGCCGCAGCTAACACGGCCAATCGGTTCAGGAATTTGGGCGATTCAGCAAACCGCTTGAGCTTTCGTTTTTGGGCCTCGAGTTCGAGTCGCAGCTGAATCTTGCGCTCCTCCTCGAACTTTTCCGCAATAGAGTTCAGCGATACCAGTGACGCCTTTAGCGCGTCGATCTCAGCTATATCAGTTAACGGCGGAATCAGGAGAGCTAGCGGACCAGCCACATCCTCGCTGAGAACTACTTGCGGACACTGAGGCACAACCGTCAGCTGATCGTTCGCCTTTGGCACATTCACGGTCAACATAGGAACTTTCCGCCTGCCTTTCCCTTCGCCTTCGCCGCGGCCTTCTCCAATCTCCGTGCTCGCAGCTCCTTAGATTTTTGCAAACGTGCGCTGTAGATTTCCTGATTCATCAAGACCCGAATAGCTATCCAAATTCGCTGACGGACCCACTGAAGCACCGGCCTGTTCAAGTAATCGAAGCTCGTGAGTCGACCTAACACTTCATCCAGCAGTTGGCTTATCCCGGGAGGCACAGAGGAACCAGCCCCGCAAATTGGGACTGCAGTTACGCCGCCCGCGAACTGCTCAATGGCACGACGCCACTGATTCACTTCCTTATGCTCAGTCGAATGATCAGTAACGACAGAGGCCATTGCAGATAACCTTGTGTCGTAGTTCGGGTTCGCGGCATAAAGCGCACGGAAAAAGTAGTCGGGATTGAATAGCTCGAAGAGCAAGCAGCCCAATGCATACAGGTCTGTTGATGCCGCGACCAGCCGATTGCCCGCTAGTCCACATCTAGCCTCCGGAGACGAGTACGGCCAAGCACCTACTTGGCCGCCGTAGCTGGGTAGCACGTACTTAGAGTCGAACCGAGCGGCTGTGCCAAGATCGATTGCTACGACCACTCTCCTGCCGCTGGCATCAACGATAGCCCTCAGGTTGTCTGCCTTCAGATCTCGATGGAAAACACCATGTCTATGAAGAGCCTCCACCGAGAGTACCATTTCGTTGAAAAGTTTCAGCTTATCGACAGCGTCGTCAGTCTTACCCAAGAAATAGTCGTCTACATCTGATTCGATCCATTGAACAGCAAAATACTGGCAAGGGATCACGATTCCGGCGCTACCCGGCACTGTAAGGTTGTACGCGGCAATTCCTTTCTCCAGTTGCAAGCACCGGTCTACATTCATAAGCCCTTGAAGTATTGAGCACTCCCTTTGGAATGCTGCCAACCGGTATTGATCCATGAGCTGAGCGGGGTCGAAAAACTTCAGCGCGACTGGCCGGCCCTCGACCGTGTCATCTGCGCGAAAGACAAGCGAAAAGAAGCCTCGCTTTCCTGATGTGGTGCTCCAATTCACCACCTTCAAGTTAGCATACCTGCCCTCCAGTGATGGGAGACCTTCAAGAGTGTCGACCAACAGTTGACTTGTAGGGTGGAGAGGCATGGCTTGTGAGGATGATCGGTACGTCAGTTGCACCAGCGTTAGCAACCTCTAGGGGGATCTCAGAATCGAATAATCTCTGTCGTTAGCACATCTAGAAAGCAAGTTTCACGTGCCAGCCGAGACGGGGATTCACTTTCATAAAAAAAGCCCCGCTACATCGGCGGGGCTTTCAGTCGGCCAGGTTAGTCCCCATCGTGCCGGTCAAACAGAATCCGTGTTCAGCAGATGAGCGTGACTTTATTCCGTCGCTGTCGTTCGTCTGTCTTTGGTCACGCGCTCATCTCATCATCAACTCTTATTCGTGTCGCATTCTGCGAATGCGATCGCGGTTTCGAGGTGCTAGGTTCTAGGCGCTAGGCTCCAGGGCGGAAAAAGTCGAGTCGACTTCAGATTCGAACTCCGCGTCACTTTGGCGAGTTGCGAATCGCGTGTCGCCGAAGGTTCTGGCGATCTCGACTTCGAGCTCGGGCTCATGCCGGTGCAGAAATGATGGTGGCGCCTGGTGGCGGCGCAGTGTTGCAGGTGTACGGCCCCAGCCTGCTTTTCCCCATCGTGTGTTCATGGTGTCAGTGACCTTTCAGCATTGTTCGGCTAAAGCCGAACCCACAGGGAGAAAACACCCAGCTTCGCGGTTGTTCGGCTAAAGCCGAACCCACAGGGTCGAACCCGCAACAGAGCTCCAGGCCGAATCCACAGGGAGCAACCCACAGAGGAGCATGGATCCCGGCCTTCGCCGGGATGACGATGCTTGGCGCAATCGTCAGCCGCATTTCGAGTCGCCGCAGTTCAAGCACGTCATGCAGCCGTCCATCATGATGACGGCGGCGGTGCTGCATTTCGCGCAGAGCTGGGCGCCGTCGGGGAAGTGGCTCTTGCTGAAGGCGTCGACTTGTTTGTTCTTCGCCTCGAACTCGGCCTTCTTCTCTTCGATGAGCTTCTTGCGATCCTCGTCGAGCTCGGGCTTCTTGAGCAGGCCGATCATCTGCAGGTGCTTTTCGATCACGTAGCCGAGCTCGGCGATGATCGAGGGCATGAACTTGCCGCCCGCCTGCCAGTAGCCGCCGCGCGGATCGAAGACGGCTTTCAGCTCTTCGACCAGGAACGTGACGTCGCCGCCTTTGCGGAACACGGCCGAGATGATTCGGGTGAGTGCGACGATCCACTGGAAGTGATCCAGGTTCTTGGAGTTGATGAAGATCTCGAACGGACGACGCTGTTCGTGCGGCGTGCCTTCATTCAGCACGATGTCGTTGATGGTCACGTACATGGCGTGATCCGACACCGGCGTTTTGATCTTGTACGTCGAGCCGATGAGCATGTCGGGACGCTCGAGCTTCTCGTGCATCCAGACGACGTTCGCTTCCTTGCGCGGCTCTTCCTTCGCAGCCGCAGCCTTCGCGGCCGCAGCTTTGTCTTCGGGCTTCTCGACGCGGTATTTGGAAATTTTCTTGTCAATCTTGATGGACATGTGTGTTGCTCCCGCGACGCTCCGCGTCGCTCGCAGTTGGTCAGCCAACTAGTCTGCTAGTCCGCTAGCCAGAGTATTTTTTCTGGCTAGTTGCTAGTGGCTAGTCTGCTAGCACCTCGGCAAGTTCTCAGAACTTGCCGTAATAACCCTCTTTCAGTGCGTCAAAAAGATTCGCGGCGGTGTGTTTTTCGCCGTCGTATTCGATCTCTTCGTCGCCTTTCACTTTCACTTCGGTGCCGTCTTCGAGGGTGAAGACATACGTGGTGTTCTTCAGGTCTTCCTCTTTCACGAGCACGCCCTGGAACGCTTCGGGATTGAAGCGGAAGGTGGTGCAGCCTTTGAGGCCTTGCTCGTAGGCGTAGAGGTAGATGTCCTTGAAGTCTTCGTAGTCGTAATCCGTCGGGACGTTCGCGGTCTTGGAGATCGAGGAGTCGATCCAGATCTGCGAGGCGGCCTGAATGTCGACGTGTTCGCGCGGGGTGATGTCGTCAGCTGTCGTGAAGTACTCCGGCAGCTTCTCGGCAGCGTTGGTCGCCATGTCCGATTTACTGTGGGGCATCGCGCGCGGATTCACCAGATGGCGATAGGCGAGCAGCTCGAACGAGAAGACGTCGATCTTCTCTTTCGACTTCTTGCCTTCGCGAATCACGTTGCGGAAATAGTGATGCGCGAAGGAAGGCTCGATGCCGTTCGACGCATTGTTCGCCAGCGACAGCGAGATCGTGCCGGTCGGGGCGATCGAGCTGTGATGCGTGAAGCGTGCGCCGACCTCGGCGAGCTCATCGACGAGCTCAGGCGCCGCTTCGGCGACGCGCTGCATGTAGCGGCTGTATTTCGCGTGCAGTGTGCGGCCCGGCACTTTCTGGCCGATGCGCCAGCCGTCCTTCGCCATCTCGGGACGCTTGCGCAGCATCTCGGGGGTGACTTCGAACTCTTCGAGCATGATCGGCGCAGGACCCTTCTCGCGCGCGAGATCGAGGCCCGCTTCCCAACCGGCGATCGCCATTTCGCGCGACACGTTCTGGGTGAACGCGACGGATTTCTTGGAGCCGTACTTCATGCACAGCATCGTGATCGCGGAGCCCAGGCCCAGAAAGCCCATGCCGTGACGACGCTTGCGCAGGATCTCATCGCGCTGCTGGCCGAGCGGCAGGCCGTTGATCTCGACCACGTTGTCGAGCATGCGCGTGAACACCTTCACGACTTTGCGGAACTCTTCCCAATCGAAGCGCGCATCTTCGGTGAACGGATCGACGACGAAGCGCGTGAGATTGATCGAGCCGAGCAGACACGAGCCGTACGGCGGCAGCGGCTGCTCGCCGCAGGGATTGGTCGCGCGAATGGTCTCGCACCACCAGTTGTTGTTCATCTCGTTCACGCGATCGATGAGCACGAAGCCCGGCTCAGCGAAGTCGTAGGTGGAGGTCATGATCACGTCCCACACGCGGCGGGCCGGAACCGTCTTATAGATACGGCAGCACACCAGGCCCGATTCGTTCGTGACGTAGGAGGCCGTGGTGGGCCATTCGCGCCACACGAACTTGCTGGAATCGGTGATATCGAGGCCTTCGGCTTCGCATTCTTTCTTGGTGACCGGGAAGGCGAGCCTCCATTCCTTGTCGGCCTTCACCGCGTTCATGAATTCGTCGGTGATGAGGAGCGACAGGTTGAACTGACGCAGGCGCCCCGCTTCGCGCTTGGCGCGAATGAACTCGAGCACATCGGGATGACCGACATCGAACGTGCCCATCTGTGCGCCGCGGCGACCGCCCGCCGAGGACACGGTGAAGCACATCTTGTCGTAGATATCCATGAACGACAGCGGACCGGAGGTGTATGCGCCGGCACCCGACACGTACGCACCGCGCGGACGCATCGTGGAGAATTCATAGCCGATACCGCAGCCGGCCTTCAGCGTGAGCCCTGCTTCATGGACCTTCGCGAGGATGTCGTCCATCGAATCGGTGATCGTGCCGGAGACGGTGCAGTTGATCGTCGAGGTGGCAGGCTTGTGCTCCTGCGCGCCGGCATTCGAGGTGATGCGACCGGCTGGAATGCAGCCTTTGCGCAGCGCCCACAGAAACTTCTCGTACCATTCGGTGCGCACGTCCTCGCGCTCCACATCGGCGAGCGCACGAGCGACGCGCTGATAGGTCTCGTCCATGGTGCGATCAACCGGCGTGCCGTCTTTGGCGGTCAGCCGATACTTCTTTTCCCAAATATCGAGGGAGGCCTCCTGAAATGGGATGCTGTTGACGTCCATAGGCTCAAGCTTGATTGCGGTCTTCATGCCGGTATGACACTCCCCGTAGGCGGGCGGGAAACCCGTACTGATCCATCTGCTCGTGCATCGCTCGTCGTTTCTCGGGCGGGTGGCGACGCTGCGAACAGTCCTTCTTCTGCACGATGCCGGGCTCCGGTGCGTCGGTGGGGGCCTATCTCTCTACTAGTCCGCAGAGCAGGAACCGCGCGAAAACGTGAACCACAACATCTTGTGTCAGGGCAGGGAATCTAGTCCGCTGTCATGAAGCCGTCAAGAAAACATTCCAGATTCTGTCGTACCGAAAATTATAGTTCTGATAAACACTTACCGTACTTTGCGGTGAAATTTGGATTTGCAAGCGTCTCGAATCGACCGCACCGCAACGCCTGGAGCATCACAAGATCTTGTGGCCCGCCCAATCTGCACAACGAAACCACACCCAGCCCACAGGTCATGCACCGGTTGTCCACAGCTAGGTCCTCGCGGCAGCGCCCTCACCTGTGGGTCCGGCTTCAGCCGGACAAATTTTGCTGTTCGGCTAAAGCCGAACCCACAGCGCTGTGTACCCACAGCCGGAAGTCTTTCAATTCCGACCTCGGGCTAGCGACTAGCAGACTAGTTGGCCAGATCCTCGCGCAGCGCGCCCTCCCCTGTGGGTCCGGCTTCAGCCGGACAAATTTTGCTGTTCGGCTAAAGCCGAACCCACAGCGCTGAACCTACGGCGGGGAAGTCTTTCAATTCCGACCTCGGGCTAGCGGACTAGCAGACTAGTTGGCCAGATCCTCGCGCTGCGGCCTCTCCTGTGGGTCCGGCTTCAGCCGGACAAATTTTGCTGTTCGGCTAAAGCCAGGCTAAAGCCGAACCCACAGTGCTGAACCTACGGCGGGGAAGTCTTCCAACTCCGACCTCTGGCTAGCGGGCTAGCCGACTAGCAGACTAGTTGGCCAGATCCTCGCGCAGCGCCCTCACCTGTGCTGTGTACCCACAGCCGGAAGTCTTCCAACTCCGACCTCTGGCTAGCGGGCTAGCGACCAGCAGACTAGTTGGCCCGCTCCTCGCGGCAGCGCTCTCCTGTGGGTCTTTGCCGTTCTCGCCGTAGGCGACGAAGACTCCGCAATCTTCGTTCTGAACCCCGCTTGAAACCGCAACGGGCGACGCCAATGTCCGCTTGCGCATCGCTGCGGATAACGCTCGCGCAGCGGATGGCTGATCTGAAATCACCCTGACAAGTGAAGGTCCATCGAGGAGGTCAACATGAATCTCACCCGTTATGAGCCCTGGAGCCTGGTGAATCGGCTTCACACCGATCTGGATCGTTTGTTCAGTCGCGAGATGCAGGAAGACGACTCGCGCGGCGCGGTCAGCGACTGGATGCCGGCGGTGGATGTACACGAGACCAAGGATGCGTTCGTGCTGCGTGCCGATCTGCCAGGGGTGGATCCGAAGGACATCGAGATCACGATGGAAAATGGCGTGCTCACGCTGCGCGGACGCCGCGAGAGCGAGACCACGAAGGAAGAGCGCGGTTATCGCCGCGTCGAGCGTGTGAGTGGCGAATTCTTCCGTCGTTTCACACTGCCGGATGTCGCGGATAGCGATGCGATCACGGCGAAGAGCAATCAAGGTGTCCTCACGGTGGAGATCCGCAAGCGCGCGGAAGTGCAGCCGAAGCGCATCGAAGTCAAAGCATCATAAATCTCACGCGTTGCCCTCTCCCCATTTGGGGAGAGGGCCACTTGTCACCAGTGGCCAGTGCAAGCCCCTGGAACTTTTACCCACGAGTCGGACTCTCTTGCGCACGGCATGTGCGATAACGCACGTGTCAACGGCGCATCTGCGATGGAATGCCGCCGGCCGAGATGCGGCAATGGCACACAAGATCGCACTCGACGCTTTTTCTCGGCGGAGGATCGCCTAGAATTGCGATCAGATTGCGATCGATAGAACGATTTCTACCATTTTCCGGGATTCCTATGAGACAGGCTTTCAAGCTCATCGCAGCAACCCTTCTGTTCGCCACGGCGAGCGTGCAGGCGCAATTACCGCAAAAGGTCGGCGACATACCGGTTCCGTCTCTGGCACCGATCATCAAGAAGACCTCGCCGGCCGTGGTCAACATCGCCACTCGCGGCAAGATCAAGGAAGCACGCAATCCGCTGCTCGACGATCCGTTCTTCCGCCGCTTCTTCGACGCACCGAATGTGCCGCGCGAACGCGAATTCCAGGCCGCAGGCTCGGGCGTGATCGTCGATGCGAAGAACGGCTACATCATCACGAACGCACACGTGATCGAGAACGCCGATGAGATCACGGTGTCGTTGCAGGACAATCGCAACGTCAAGGCGACGGTGGTCGGTCGGGATACAGGCTCCGATGTCGCGGTGCTGAAAGTGCCGGCGAAGAATCTCGTCGAAATGCCGCTCGCTGATTCGGACAAGGCCGAAGTCGGCGATTTCGTGATCGCGATCGGCAACCCGTTCGGGCTTCAGCACACGGTGACCTCCGGCATCATCAGCGCCCTCGGTCGCTCGGGCATCAACCCGGAAGGCTATGAAGATTTCATTCAGACCGACGCGTCGATCAACCCGGGCAATTCCGGCGGCGCGCTGGTGAATCTCGACGGTCAACTCGTCGGCGTGAACAGCGCGATCTTCTCGCGCAGCGGCGGCAACATCGGCATCGGCTTCGCCATTCCGTCGAACATGGTGAAGGCCGTGATGACCCAGCTCATCCAGTACGGCGAAGTGAAGCGCGGCATGCTCGGCGTGAACTTGCGCGATCTCACGCCGGCCGTCGCAGAAAGCCTCGGGCTCGAGAATGCGAAAGGCGCACTCGTCGGCCAGGTCGTGGACGGCTCGCCCGCGGAAAAGGCTGGCATCAAGGCCGGTGACATCATCACCTCGGTGAACGGCAGGGCCGTCTCCAGCCCGTCCGAAGCTCGCAACCTCATCGGCCTGCAGCGCATCGGCGAGAAAGTTGAGATCGGACTCACGCGCGATGGTCAGCCGCGTCGAGTAACAGCGACGATCGCCGAGCGCGATGACGCATCGGCCCAGGGCTCCGCGGACATCAATGCAGCGTTCGAGGGCGCAGCGCTCAGCACTGCAAGCGGTGGCGGCGGCGTGACCATCACCTCGGTCGCGGAAGGCAGCCCGGCAGCCGCCAATGGCTTCCGCCCGAACGACGTCATCATCGGCATCGGCCGTCAGCGCATCCAGAACATGGAGCAGCTGCGCGCAGCTACCAAGAACGCGAGTGCCTTCACCGTCACCATCCGCCGCGGCAATGCGACGATGGTGTTCCCGGTGGGCTGAGCGGCAGGAAGCAACGAACGCAAGTTCGGAATGAAGGCCCGACCAGGCGAAAGCCTGGTCGGGCCTTTTGCTTTGAAGCTGAACCACCCGTCCCGTAGGTCCGACTTCAGTTGGACATCTCTTCTGTTCGGCTAAAGCCTGGCTGAAGCCGAACCCACAGTGGGGAGGAGAAGAATCTCCACGGGGATCAACGGGGGCACGGGGTTAGACAGAGTGAACTGATGCGCAGGATTTCTCATTTGATCTTCAACCTAGAGCCTAGCGCCTAGTACCTAGCACCTGGATCGAGGCTCTAGGTCCTGGGCTCTAGGTCCTGGGCTCTAGGTCCTGGGCTGTAGGTCCTGGGCTCTAGGTCCTGGGCTCTAGGTCCTAGGCTCTAGGCGCTAGCCAGAATGAGCATTCCTTTCTTTGTGGGTCCGACTTCAGTCGGACATCTCCTCTGTTCGGCTAAAGCCGAACCCACAGTGCTGAGCCCACAGTGATGGAGGCTCTCCTGGCTCCGGCCTCTGGCTAGCGGACTAGCAGACTGGTTGGCCAGCTACTCGCGCCGCGGCTTCACCTGTGGGTCCGACTTCAGTCGGACATCCGCTAAAGCCGACCCCGCAGTGAAAACAGAGTTGGGCTGACTGCCTCCGCCTGACACTGTGATTCATCTCGTCTGCTCCATTCACAGATAACTAGGCACTCAGCCAGAAAACAGAATCAGAAGGTCGGAGCGAGTGGGCAGCATCGGGGAATCGCATGCACGGAACGCACGATGACTTACGCCTCTCTTCTGCATGGCCGCCACTCGCTTCCAGGCCAGTGTTATTCGATCACCACGGCGACGGCTGATCGCCAGGCGTTCCTGGCGAATGCGGATGCGGCGCGCATCGTCATGCAATGCGCGCGCACGCTCGACGTTGCGGGCTACTCGCGAACCCTCGCGATGGTCGTCATGCCGGATCATGTGCACTGGCTGTTCAGGCTCGGAATGTGGCTGTCGCTGTCGGAGGTGGTGCGTAGATTCAAAGGACGCGCCGCTCGCGAATTGGGAACAGGCACGATCTGGCAGCACGGATTCCATGACCATGGAATTCGGACGGAAGAATCACTGGCGCAGGTTGCGCGATACATCATCGAGAACCCGATCCGCGCGGGCCTCGCCGAGCGCATCGAGGAATATCCGTTCTGGTACTCCGCATGGGAAGTCCGCAATCGCTGGGACTTGTTCGGCTAAAGCTGTACCCACCATCGGAAACAGAGCTGAGCTCGGTGAACAGCCCTCCCCCTGTAGGTCCGACTTCAGTCGGACACTTCTCTGTTCGGCTGAAGCCGAACCCACAGTGCTGAGCTCACAATGCTGGGCCCCAGTGGTGGAAGCTTTCCGGTTCCGGTCTCTGGCTAGCGGACCAGCTGACTGGTTGGTGAGGCGCTAGCGGGTCCGACTTCAGTCGGACACCTCTCTGTTCGGCTAAAGCCAGTGGCTAAAGCCGAACCTACAGTGGAAATGGAACTGGCCGCAGCATCTCACTTTGCGCCCTCGGCGCTTGCTCGCGACTGCTCTCCCTCTTGCTCCTCCTCCGGCTTCAACTCCTCGCACAACATCCGGTGACGCTCGCCTTTCGGCAGCTTCGCCACCTTGCGCGCCTCGTCATAGAAGCGCGGCAGATCACCGTCGACGGAAGCGAGCAATCGCTCGAACCCTGAGACGCAGCCGTGATAAGTCGCCGCGGAGACGAGGTGTGCGTTGCCGAGCGGGCGGTTGAACCACCAGTCGTAACCGGAATAGCCGTTCCATTGAGCGCGCAGCTGTTCATAGTCGAACTTCAAACGACCGAACGTTTCCTGCTTGCGTGCGCGCATTTCGTCTTCGGGAAGTTCCGAAGCGTAGAGCGCCTGTAGCTTCGAGCGCGCATCCAGTAGCAGATTGATGAACTGTTCCTGGCGCTTGCGGATCGTGCGCCAGAGCTCGAGCTCTTTCTCGCGGCCATTCGCATTCAGCCAGCGCGTCAGGCCCGTCTCTTCGACCACCGTCGCGAATGCTTCATTGAATTCGGAATCCCCCGGCACATAGACGACCTGATGCGCGAGCTCGTGAAAGAGCGTCGCGGCGAGCTGTGCATCGCTCCAGCCAATCATGGTGTTCAGAATCGGATCGCGAAAATGTCCGAGCGTCGAATAGGCGGCAACGCCGCCCACCATTGCGTCATCGCCGCGAGATCGCATCTTGAGTGCGTAACGCTGCGCGCGTTTCTCGTTGAAGTAGCCGCGATACACGACGCACCCGGCGATCGGAAAGCACCAGCGCCTCGGCTCGACGGAGAACTCCGGCGTCGCGAATACATTCCAGACGACGTACGGACGGCCCACATCCGCGTAGCTGCGATAGCTCTCGTTGTCAGGCAGACCCAGCTCGCGCGATGCAAATTCGCGCGCGGAAGCGACGTACTCGAGGCGCGTACGAAGCTTCTCGGGCGTCGCCGGATTGCGAATGACCTCCGCAATCGGCTGACGCTTCGAGACGATCTGCATCTGACCGCTCGCGGCCTGCATCAGATAGCAGCCGCTCGTGGAGAGCATCAGGAGTAGTGGAATGAGAATGCGGAAATAGCTGCGCACAGGGATGGCTCGCGAAGAGCGTCCGATGATGCTTGATCGCAGAGCGAGCGAGAAGCAGTACCCGATGCATTCTATTCAGCTGTAGTCAGCTGAGTATGTGGCCGACTTTCAGTCGGATATCTTTTTCTGTTCGGCTAAAGACGAACCCACAGGGGGGAGGAGAAGAATCTCCACGGGGATCACGGGGGGCACGGGGTTAGAGAGAGCGAACTGATGCGCAGGATTTCTCATTTGATCTTCAACCTAGAGCCTAGCGCCTAGTACCTAGCACCTGGATCGAGGCTCTAGGTCCTAGGCTCTAGGTCCTAGGCTCTAGGCGCTAGCCAGAATGAGCATTCCTTTCTTTGTGGGTCCGACTTTAGTCCGACTTCAGTCGGACATCTTCCTCTGTTCGGCTAAAGCCGAACCCACAGTGCTGGAGCGCAGTGGTGAAGCTTTTCGGTGCCGGTCTCTGACTGGCGGACTGGGTCACCCTCCCGCTTTCCTGCGGCCCTGCGATTTCCATCTCGGTACACTCGCACCATGAAGATCTTTCTGGTCGGTGGCGCGGTTCGCGATGAGCTGCTCGGGTTGCCCGTCAAGGAACGGGACTGGGTGGTCGTGGGCGCACGGCCCGAAGAATTGCTGGCTGCCGGATATCGGGCGGTCGGCAAGGATTTTCCGGTCTTCTTGCATCCGCAGACGGCCGAGGAATATGCGCTCGCGCGCACTGAGCGTAAGACAGGGCCGGGCTATCGCGGCTTCGAAACGCGCTTTTCGCCGGATGTGACGCTCGAGCAGGATCTGGAACGCCGGGATCTGACGATCAATGCGATCGCGAAGGATATGGAGACGGGCGAGCTGATCGATCCGTTTCATGGCCAACGCGATATCGAACAGCGTGTGCTGCGTCACGTGTCACAGGCTTTCGTCGAAGATCCGGTGCGCATCTTGCGGGCGGCGCGCTTCACGGCGCGCTTCGCGCCGCTCGGATTCGATGTGGCCCCCGAAACCATCGAGCTGATGCGCGACATCGTCGCGCGAGGCGAGCTCGATGCGCTCGTGCCCGAACGCGTGTGGCAGGAAACTCAGCGTGCCCTCGAACAAGAGGCACCGTGGCGGTTCTTCGAAGTGCTGCGCGACGCACATGCGCTGCAGAAGATCTTTCCGGAAGTCGACGCGCTGTTCGGCGTTCCGCAACCCGAGCAATGGCATCCCGAGATCGACTCAGGCGTGCACACCATGATGGTGCTGCAGCAAGCCGCGGAGCTCACGCCCGATCCGGTCGTGCGCTTCGCCGCGCTCGTACACGATCTCGGCAAAGCCACCACGCCTCGCGAGGAATGGCCGCGTCACATTGCGCACGAGCATCGCAGCGCTGAGCTGATCGAACAACTCTGCGCGCGCCTGAAAGCCCCGAACGCCTATCGTGAAGTCGCCATCCAGGTCGGCAAGCATCATCTGCTTGCACACAAGGCCATGGAGTTGCGCCCCGCCACATTGCTGGAGCTACTGGAAAGTCTTGATGCATTCCGTCGCCCGGAACGCTTCGAGCAATATGTGCTCGCGTGCGAAGCGGACGCTCGCGGCCGCAAGGGCCTCGAGAATCGCGACTATCCGCAAGCCAACTTCTTGCGCCGCGTACGCGAAGCCGCAGCCAGCGCCCGCCCCGACCCCGAAGTCATGCCGCACTTTAGCGGCGAGCAGATCGCGGGGCACATGCGCAAGCGGCGGCTGGAGAAGATCACTGCTGTGAAGAACGGATGAGAGCGGCCGCAAAGACCGCAAAAAAGATAAGGGTTAAGAGCTGATGAAGAAGCTCGCGTAGGAGTGGTCACGCGACGTCAGCTCAGAACGACGCGACAACCCGCTTACGGCTGCCAAGATTCGCATGTAGAAGATCGATTCCCGCCTGCGCGTCGCCTGCGCGGGAATGACGAGTCTATTTGCACGCACTGGATTCGGAGCCAGCTTCCGACTTTTGTGACTTATGCGTTTGCGGCTGGTCCTTCCGCATTTCTGATTCTTTTTTGCGGTCTTTGCGGCCGTCCCACTTCTTCAAAGCGACCCCAACAAATCACGAACGCCGAATCCCCGCAGCGGGTGATCGTAGTTCAAGGCAAGGCCGATGACTTTGAAGCGTTCGCCCATTTCGCCGGGCAAGGTCAGGACCATCGCCTGACGTGCGAGTTGCACGCGTTCGGTAACGGGGCGTGTGGCGATGTCGGCCATGAAATGTTCGATGCCGGCGCCGATGAGGAAATGTGCCTGCGTGGTGAAGCCCGCGATGCTCATCCCTGCATCGACGGCGGCGCTGGCGACGGCCGTGAAATCGACCCAAGCGCCGATGTCCTGAACTCCCACGTTGATCAATGGATCGTCGTGAAAGCGATGGCGGTAGTGGCACAGCAGCGTGCCTTCGCGGCGTTCGGCGCGGTAGTACTCGCGTTGCGGCAGTCCGTAGTCGATGAACAGTGCGACGCCTTCTTTCAATGATTGCGCGATGCCTGCGACCCAGGGACCGAGACGCAGATTGATCTCGGAGAGATAGCCATCGGGGAGCGGCGTACCGGTTTCCTTTTCGATGGCGCGCACGGCTGCTTCCAGATGTGCATCGGCGTGAACTTCAGACCAGTCGAGCTTGCCGAGCTGCCAGGTCACACCGACCGCATTGACCTGCGTGCCCCGCATGCGAAAGCGCTGTACGGGCAACGCATCGAGCACTTCGTTCGCGAGGATCACGCCGCGAAGTTCGGGCAAGCGATCGAGCCATTCGACACGTTCGAGGAGTTGCGGCACTCGCTGCTGCAGCGTCGCGCGTTGGCGTTCGCGCAGGTCGGCGCTCACTTCGAGAATGTAGTAGCGGCCCGGCAGGCGATTCTGCGCAGCGAGCTCCGCGAGAACATCCGAGGCCATCGTCCCGGAGCCTGCACCGAATTCGAGGATGTCTCCCCCACCGAGACGATCGAACACTTCGATGCATTGGGCCGCCAGACAGCGGCTGAAGAGCGGCGAGATTTCCGGGGCCGTAATGAAATCGCCGGCCTCGCCCAGCTTCGTCGAGCCGGCGCTGTAATAGCCCAGGCCGGGCTCATAGAGCGCAAGCTCCATGAAACGCTCGAAGCTGATCCAGCCGCCCTGCGCCTCGATCACATCGCGGATGCGACGGATGAGACGCTCGCTGTGGGCGATCTCGTCCGCCGTGAGCTGCGGCAAATCGGATGGCGTACTCAAGAGATCGGGGCCTGACTTGCAACCAATATCAGTTCAGCGAACATTGCCGTCATGATCGATTCGAACTCCCTGGCTGGTCGCACCGTGCTGATCACAGGCGCGGCCAAGCGACTCGGTGCGGCGATGGCGCGCGGCTTTCATTCAGCCGGCGCCAACGTCGCGATTCATTATCACCATTCGGCGCTCGAGGCCGAACAGCTACGCGACGAATTCAACACGACGCGCGCGCATTCCGCCATCGCCGTGATTGCCGATCTGCTCGACATCGCACGATTGCCCGCGCTCGTCGAGCAGGTGCTCGCATCGTTCGGTGGGCTGGATGTGCTCATCAACAATGCCTCCACGTTTTATCCGACGCCCATCGGCTCGGTCTCGAACGCGCAATGGGACGATCTCATCGGAACCAACCTGAAAGCGCCTCTGTTCCTGTCGCAGGCCGCAGCCCCTGCACTGCGCAAGTCGCACGGCCTGATCCTGAACATGGTCGACATCCATGGCCAGCGCCCCCTGCCGGGACACACGATCTACAGCACCGCGAAGGCTGCGCTTGCGATGCTCACCAAATCGCTCGCTCGCGAGCTGGGCCCTCAGATCCGCGTGAATGGCATCGCGCCAGGCCCGGTGCTCTGGCCCGAAGGCGGGCTCGATGAGGACCTCCGCGAGGAGATCATCAGCAAGACACAACTCAAACGCTCCGGCTCGCCCGAGGACATCGTTCGCGCCGCACTGTTCTTCGCAGCGGACGCACCGTACGTGACAGGGCAGATCCTGGCGGTGGACGGTGGGCGCAGCGTGGGCTGGTGAAGAGAAGATCGGGAAGGCCGCAAAGACCGCATAAAAGAGAGTAGTTGCGGAGAGATTAGAGAGAAGACCAGCCGCAGCAGGTCCGACTTCACCTCCACAGTCGGCTAAAGCCTGGCTAAAGCCGAACCCACATCAGCAGGTCGAGCGGCGCCCGCCTTAGCCCACTTCAGCCGGGTTTTTGCGCCTCCTTGCAGACATTCGCTTTCCTTCTTTTATGCGGTCTTTGCGGCCGCTCCTAATCCAGCTCTCATCCCAACTCCACAACATTCATCTCATGCGCGCCGCGATCGAACGCATCCCATAGCTCGCGCAGGGCCTTGTGTTGGGTGGGGTGGATGACATCGGGTGCGATGTCGACCATTGGCTTCAACATGTAGGCGCGCCAGAGCAGGTCCGGGCGGGGAGTCACGAGGCCGGGTTCATCGCTGATGCGGTCGCCATAGAGCAGGATGTCGAGATCGATCGTGCGCGGCGCCCACTTGGGAGCATCGGCGGGGCGGCCGCAGAGTTTCTCGACGAGTTGCAGCTGACGGCGCACCTGTTCGATCGAATCGTCAGTCGTGAAGCCGACGACGAGATTGATGAAGTCCTCGCCTTCGAAGCCCACGGCCTTGTTGCGGTACGCGGGGGAAATGCGCAACGGCGAGTAGATTTTGCGCAGCGCCTCGAGCGCTTGTTTCAGATGCGCGATGGGATCGACATTGCTGCCGGCCGCGACAAAGAGTTCAGGCATGCGGTGTGCTCAATGAGCTGTCGGCAGACGTGATGTGTCGTAGTCCTGCGGACGGCGTTCGATTTCGATGCCGACATCGCGCGCCCCGCGAATGGCGCCTTGTTTGTTGAGGCGCACGCGAACCCAACTCACGTTGAATTCGGTGACGATGAGGTGCGCGATGCGTTCGGTGAGCGTCTCGACCAGCTTGAACTGCGAGTCGCCGACGAAGGCGATCAACCGCTTGGCCACGCGCTTGTAGTCGATGGTGTCTTCGATGCGATCGCTCGCCGCGGCGCGACGGATATCCGCCGCCATCTCGACATCGATGACCACCGTCTGCTTGACCTGCCGCTCCCATTCCCAGATCCCGACGATGCATTCGACGCTGAGCGCGCTGAGAAAGATTTTGTCCATGGAGGATGTGAAGCGAGGAAAGGGATTCGGGAATTGGGAATGACTCAGCCGGGCCCCAGGACCTAACGCCTAGGGCCTGCTCAGCGTATCGAGCGGCCAGCGCGCGGTCGCGCGGATCGCCAGATCGTCGTGCTGGCCTGCAACGAGCCTGCGATATCCGGCGTACGCGATCATGGCCGCGTTGTCGGTGCAGAACTCAGGGCGCGGATAGTACACGCGCACGCCGCGTCGCTGACCCATGACTGCCAAACGCTCGCGCAATGCGCGGTTCGCCCCGACACCGCCGGCGACGACGAGGGCATCGAAGCCGGTCTGATCGAGCGCGCGCTCGCACTTGGCCGCCAGGGTATCGACCACGGCGCACTGAAACTCCGCGGCCACATCGGCACGCATCGCATCGTCGAGCGTCAGATTGCGCAGCGCGACGACGACCGCCGTCTTGAGCCCGCTGAAGCTGAAATCGAGTCCTGGCCGATCGAGCATCGGCCGTGGAAATTTGAATCGACCGGGCCGACCGGAGTCCGCAAGCTTCGCGAGCGCAGGGCCGCCCGGATAGCTCAGGCCCAGCAACTTGGCAGTCTTGTCGAAGGCCTCGCCTGCCGCATCGTCCACCGAGGCGCCGATGATTTCGTAATCGCCAATTCCGCGGACTTCGGCCAGCAGGGTGTGCCCGCCGGAGACGAGCAGGGCCAGAAAGGGAAACGTCGGGGCCTGGGGTTCGAGCATCGGCGCGAGCAGATGGCCCTCCAGGTGGTGAACGCCGAGCGCGGGCTTATCCCATGCGAAGGCGATGCTTCGGGCGACCGAGGCTCCCACGAGCAGCGCGCCGACGAGGCCGGGTCCTGCGGTATAGGCAATCCCGTCGATTTCATCGGCTTTCAGACCTGCATCGCTCAGAGCTGCTTCTATAAGTGGCAGGAGCTTGCGGACATGGTCCCGGGAAGCCAGCTCCGGCACGACCCCACCATACTGGGCGTGAAGATCCACCTGACTGAACAAACGATGCGAACGCAGCCCGACCGCCCCGTCGTAGATCGCGGCGGCCGTCTCATCGCAGGAGGTCTCGATACCCAATACTTTCATTCGATGCTCAAAAATCGGCCCAAAATTGGCCCCCAAATCTACCCAGCAGCGGCCTCATTCAAAGATCCGGGCTGGGCGGGGTACCGGGTCAGTATTCTCAAAGTCGCATTTCCCGGCTGAAGTTTTGATTTTCGGCCGGGCTCTCATTAGACTTCCGCGCTCTTCGCCTGCCCCCTGGCCTCAAGTGGACCGTCGCCGTCCGAGGTTCGCGGGCTTCCAGAGCCAGATTTCAGCAATTCAGAGGTTGTATGCCGAGCGTCCGGATTCGAGAGAACGAGTACTTTGATGCCGCCCTGCGGCGCTTCAAGCGCGCATGCGAGAAGGCTGGAGTGCTGACGGAACTGCGGCGCCGCGAATTCTACGAGAAGCCTACCCAGGAACGGAAACGCAAAAAGGCTGCTGCCGTGAAGCGTCATCAGAAGCGCAACACGCGCGACTTTTCCGCTCCGCGTGGCGCTCCTCGCGCTGCAGCGCGCTCGGGCTCGCGTCCGGCCGCACGCTACTGATCGTGCCTGAAGGCTCGCCGGTCGGAGTCCTTCCGAACCGGTGAGCCCGCGGGTCCGATCGGATCCGTTTTCGCTTCCGCTCCAAAGCCCTCGCCGTCGCTTCCCAACGCGACCTGCCGCAGGGCCGTTAGGTGAATCCTATGTCCCTGAAGGAACGCATTACCGAAGATATGAAAGCGGCCATGCGCGCCAAGGACAGCGAGCGCCTCGGCACCATCCGCATGATCACCGCTGCCATCAAGCAGCGCGAAGTCGACGAGCGCGTCACGCTCGATGACACCCAGGTGCTCGCAGTCGTCGAGAAGATGATCAAGATGCGCAAGGAATCCGTGGCGCAGTTTCTGAGCGGCGGGCGCGAAGACCTCGTCGCGAAAGAGAACAAGGAAATCGAGCTGCTGCAGGCCTACCTCCCTGCGCAGTTGTCCGAAGCCGAGCTCGATGCGCTGATCGCCGATGCGTTGGCGAAATCCGGCGCCACCTCCATCAAGGACATGGGCAAGGCGATGGCGTTGCTCAAGCAGAGTGCCCAGGGCCGCGCCGATATGGGCGTAGTCAGCGCGAAGCTGAAGGCGAAACTCGGCAGCTGAACGCCAGCAGGCAGCTCGCCAGGCAGGCGCGCACGATTGAGTTCGGGCCTGTAACTACGGAAGCGGAGTCCAAGGGTCGCGCTTGCGCGTCGGCCGAAACAACTCCCGGGTTCACTAGTCCGCTGGCTGCTCGCCTCAGCGGCTGAAACACGCAACGGTCTAACCGTTTTTGTCTGGCTAGCAGACCAGCAGACTCGTTGGCCCGCTTGTCTCTCTTCTGGCCCATCTTTTGCGCGCTTGCGCCGCGGTGGTCGAAGCATATGCTACGCGCGAAATCGCGCTGTCGCCGACGATGGCGATTGCGTGACGGGACGCTAGCGCCACTGCAGATCATTATTCGAACCGCTAATTGCCTCCCTACATGTCCGGACGAATTCCTCAACATTTCATCGATGAACTGGTCGCCCGCGCCGACATCGTTGAGTTGATCGGCAGCCGTGTGCAGCTGAAAAAGCACGGCAAGGAATTCAAAGCCTGCTGTCCGTTTCACAATGAAAAAACGCCGTCTTTTACGGTGGTTCCGGACAAGGGCTTCTATCACTGCTTCGGCTGCAGCGCGCACGGTACCGCACTGGGCTTTCTGATCGAGCACGACCATCTGAGCTTCGTCGAGGCCGTGGAAGAGCTTGCGGATCGTGTCGGCCTCGAAGTGCCGCACGAGGAACATGGCACAGCACGCGTAGCCTCGCCGGCCGAAGGACTGTTCGCGATTCTCGATAAGGCAGCCGAGCTCTACCGGCAGGAATTGCGCAACTCCGATCGCGGCAAGGACTATTTCAAGGCGCGCGGACTCACGGGCGAAACCGCAGCGAGCTTCTCATTGGGATACGCACCCGAGTCCTGGGATTTTGTGATCAAGGCGCTCGGGCATAGCGAAGCGGAGCGCACGAAGCTGCATCAGGTGGGCCTCACGATCGAACGCGAAAAGCGTGCGGGATCGAATGCGAGCGCGGGCTTCTACGATCGCTTCCGGGATCGGGTGATGTTTCCGATTCGCGATGCACGCGGACGCACCATCGGATTCGGCGGTCGAGTGCTCGACAAGGGCGAGCCGAAATACCTGAATTCGCCGGAAACGGAGCTCTTTCACAAGGGGCGCGAGCTGTACGGACTGTACGAAGCGCGACAGGCGTCACGAACCTTGAGCCGCCTGCTGATCGTTGAAGGCTATATGGATGTCGTGCGCTTACATCAGGCCGGAATCACTTATGCGGTCGCAACGCTCGGAACTGCGACCACACCGGAGCATTTGCAAAGAGTGTTCCGCATTTGCAACGAGGTGGTGTTCTGCTTCGATGGCGATCGTGCCGGCCGGGCTGCCGCCTGGCGGGCCCTGGAAAATTCGTTGAGCCAGACGCGGGCAGGTCGGCAGATCCGCTTTTTGTTCCTGCCTGAGGGACACGATCCGGACTCGCTCGTAGGCGAGGAAGGCCGCGAAGGCTTCGAGTCGCGCCTGCAGAACGCACTGCCGTTGTCGGAGTATTTCCTCAACCAGCTGAGCTCACAGGTCGATCTGCAGACGGTCGACGGCCGGGCGCAGCTCGCCGAGCTCGCCAAGCCCCTGATCGAGCGCATCCCGGAAGGGGTCTACCGCGATCTGTTGAGTCAGGAAGTCGCCCAGCTCGTCCGGATCGATCGCTCACGATTAAATCCACAGGGCTCACGGAACGAAACCGACGCTGGCGCTGTCCAGAAGCAACCCGAGCGGCTGGTCCGGCGAATGCCGGCAGCTCCTGGGGGTCGGGGCACGCTGGTCCGTCAAGCCATACGGACCCTCGTTCACTATCCCGAAATCGCCAGCAAAGCTCCCTCGCCCGATGGGCTCGAGGGGATCGATAAGCCGGGCATTCCGCTGCTGATCGAGCTGCTGAGCGACTTGAAGGAAAACCCGTGCGCAAATACCGCCGCGCTGCTTGAACGATGGCGCGGGCGCCCCGATTTTGAACCCCTGTTCCGACTTGCTCAGGCTGAATATCCCGTCGATGCGGCGGGGGCAGCCCGCGAGCTGAACGATGCGTTGCTGCAGCTCTTCCCCGAGCGGGAAAGTCAGCGACTCGATGAGTTACTGCGCAAGCAAGCCCGTGAGGGTTTGACTGACGCGGAAAAGACTGAATTGCAAGGATTTCTCAAGCGACCTCCGCCTCCAGCCGATGTCGCGGGTTTTAGAACCTAGCGATTGCGAACCGATCAAAGTAGACTGCGCGGTCTTTTTAAGCCCGCGCACCCCCAGCACCAGAGGGCCGAATCTTGAGCAAAACCTTGGCAGCTAAAAAGGAACCGGCACAGATCACTGACGAGCGTCAGTCACAGCTGAAGCTCCTCATCGCCCGCGGCAAGGAACAGGGTTTTCTCACTTATGTAGAAGTGAACGACCATCTGCCGAGCGAAATCGTCGATCCGGAACAGATCGAAGATATCGTCAACATGATCAACGATATGGGCATCCCGGTGTACGAGAAGGCACCGGAGAACGAGGCCCTGCCGTTGAACGAGCCGGTTGTCGTCGACGAGGAAGCTGCCGAAGAAGCGGCTGCCGCGCTCGCCACCGTCGATGCCGAGTTCGGCCGTACGACCGATCCGGTCCGCATGTACATGCGCGAGATGGGCACGGTCGAGCTGCTGACGCGCGAAGGCGAAATTCGCATCGCGAAACGCATCGAGGAAGGTCTCGATGCCGTTCGTAGCGCCCTGTCGAGCTATCCCCTCACCTATCAGCACATCCTGAACAGCTACGAACAGGTGAAGCAGGGTCAGGGTCGGCTCGTCGACATCATCGTCGGGTTCATCGATCCGAATGCGCCCGATGAGATTGCGGCTCCGGTGAACCCGAAGCTCGCGCAGGCCGCTGCGCCGGAAGGCGACGAAGAGACCGAGGAAGCGGCCGAAGGCTCAGAGGAAGAAGAGGCACTGGAGACGGGCCCGGATCCCGAAGAGGCGGCACGTCGCTTCGCATCGATCCAGAAGCTCCACCAGCAGGTACTCAAGTCGATCGAACAGAGCGGCTTCAAGGATCCGAAGACGCTCAAGCTTCGCAAGAAGCTGGCCGGCGAGTTCATGGAGCTCAAGCTGTCGCCGAAAATGTTCGACGCACTGATCGCCCAGCTGCGCGATCACGTGGCCGAGATCCGCAACATGGAGAAGCAGATCATGACGGTCTGCATCCGCGATGCGGGCATGCCGCGCAAAGACTTCGTCACCACGTTCCCGAAGAACGAGACGAACACGACCTGGCTCGACAAGCACATCCGCGCCAAGCGCAAGCACTCGGCGGCCCTCGCCAAGCTGCGTGAGGACGTCGAGAAGATCCAGCTTCGCCTGCAGGAGCTGGAGAAGCGCGTGCACATGTCGATCGGCGAGGTGAAGGAGATCAATCGCGAAGTGGCCGTCGGCGAAGCGAAGGCTCGTCGCGCCAAGAAGGAGATGGTGGAAGCCAACCTTCGTCTGGTGATCTCGATCGCGAAGAAGTACACGAACCGCGGCTTGCAGTTCCTGGATCTGATTCAGGAAGGCAACATCGGCCTGATGAAGGCCGTTGACAAGTTCGAATATCGTCGCGGTTACAAGTTCTCGACGTACGCAACGTGGTGGATTCGTCAGGCGATCACCCGTTCGATCGCCGACCAGGCCCGCACGATCCGTATCCCGGTTCACATGATCGAGACGATCAACAAACTGAACCGCATCTCGCGCCAGATGCTGCTGGAGATGGGTCGCGAGCCGACGCCGGAAGAGCTGGCCGTTCGCATGGAAATGCCGGAAGACAAGGTCCGTCGCGTGCTCAAGATCGCGAAGGAACCGATCTCCATGGAAACGCCGATCGGCGACGACGAGGATTCGCATCTTGGAGATTTCATCGAGGACACCTCGGTGGATTCGCCGATCGATTCCGCGACCATGGAGAGCTTGCGCGAAACGACGCACTCGGTGCTCGCAGGCCTCACGCCCCGCGAAGCGAAAGTGCTGCGCATGCGTTTCGGCATCGACATGAACACGGACCATACGCTCGAGGAAGTCGGCAAGCAGTTCGACGTCACGCGCGAGCGCATCCGTCAGATCGAAGCGAAGGCATTGCGCAAGCTGCGTCATCCGAGCCGCAGCGAACAGCTCCGCAGCTTCCTCGTCGATGACTGAGAGTCGCTAGCTAACTAGTTGGCTGGTCCGCTAGCCAGAGATAGAAAGGCCGGGAGAAATCCCGGCCTTTTTCTTTTTGGAGACTGCATCGCAGCCGGCAGGGTGGGCTCTGGGCTGAGGGCCGTCCAAAGAGGAGACCCTGTCTCTGCTGGACAAGAAACTGTTCGACTGAAGTCGAACCCACAGGTAAGAAAAAAACACAGCAAGAACATTCACATCTGTCGCTCTCTCCGACGGCTTCGTTCTCCCCAACCCCGTTACCCCGCGCACCCCGTGGAGCTCCTTTTTCTCTTCCTCTGTGCACTCTGTGTGAACTCTCCTTCTCCTGGGGGTCCGCGTCGCAAAGTACATACATATGTCATCGGAACCCGGCCCTGCCGCGCGACGTCTGATTTTCAGAAGGGGTTGTGCGGAGGGCCTGACATGGCCGTCATCTTCTATCTGGTGTTGTTCATCGCGACCTGCACGTTCGGATGGTGGGCGAAGGGTTCGGGCGGCGGATCAGGCTAGCCGCTTCAGTTGCCGCATCAACTCGCCACGTCGCGAGGCGAGTTGAACGGCTTCGAGCCCGAGCCATGCCGCGAGCGATTTGAGCTCGGTCATCAGCGGTTCGACGATCCACTTCTCCTCCACGCCTTCCTCCGCGCTGCCTCCCTTCACTTGCAGCCGCGAATTCTGCCGATCCGATTTCAGATCCACGCGCGCGACGATGCGATCTCCATGAAGGAACGGCAGCACGTAATAGCCATGCTGACGCTTGTGTGCTGGCGTATAGATTTCGAGGCGATAAGTGAAATCGAAGAGTCGCTCCGTACGCTGGCGCTCCCAGATGAGCGAATCGAAGGGGGATAACAGCGCTGTGGCATTCGCCGAACGTGGCAATCGAAGCCGCGCATGCATGTAGGCCAGCTGCTTCCAGCCCTCCACTTCGACCGGCACGAGCACCCCCGCATCCAACAACTCGCGTAAACGTGCAGCCGCATCGGCGGTGGGCAAACGGAAGTAGTCGCGCAGATCCCGTAACGTCGCGACACCCAATGCGCGGGCCGATTCCTCCAGCAATGTACGCTGCGCGTCTTCCTTCGTCGGCGTCGGCAGTGCAACGACCTCGGGCGGCAACGTCCGTTCGACCAGATCGTAGAGGCGTTCGAAATTGCGCCGCGTCGCTGTGGTCACCTGTCCCGACCAGAACAGCCACTCCATGATTTCCTTGCCCTGACTCCAGCCCCACCAGCCACCGCTCGACTTGCCGCTGCCTTCGAGACCGCTGGCGCCGAGGGGACCGCGCTCACGGATCTGAGCAAGCGCATCGGCCACAAGATCCTGATGTTCATTCGCGTAGCGTCTAAGCCTGCCCCACGTGCCTTCGCCGCGACGCGCGCGCTCCATGCGCCAACGGAACAGCGGATAGAACTCGAGCGGCAGGAAGGAGGCTTCGTGACCCCAGTACTCGAACAGCGACCGCTTGTGTCCGTCGTACGCCGCCTGGTCGAGCCATTCGCGCTTGTAGGGACCGAAGCGCGAGAACAGCGGCAGATAGTGCGAGCGAACCAGTACGTTGACCGAATCGATCTGCAGCGCGCCCAGCTTGCGCACGACGGCGCCGACGTCACGCGCTCCGCGCAGTGTCCTTGGCGTCGTGAACTGCTGAGCCGCCAGCGCGAGCCGCCGCGCTTCGGCGATCGAGAGCGAAGTCTTCGGCATCGTTATCAATGCAACGGATAGAAGTGCGGGAGAATCCAACTCGGGTCAGCCACATGATAACCGTGAGCGGCACGCCGACTCGCACGAAATCCTCGAAGCCATAGTGGCCGGCGCAAGATGGAGCTGCCGCGCGCAAAGCTCGATCACGATCGGCGTGCCGTTAACAGCAGCAGCGTTGTTCTCATTGGCCAACATCGCCGTCGCCAGCAACGGACTCTCAGCCCCAGACGCACGAGATCACGCGCCCCACTATCGTTAGCTCATCCGTCGTCACAAGCCTCCGACTCGCCGCCATCGATGCACAGATTGCGATCAGCGCTTCGTTGCCGAAGACTCCAAAGAACCGCAGCAGATCGAATTCACCTTGAGCCGTTCGATAAGGAAACAGACTGAAACCGAGATGAGCGCGATGACCGTAAGGCTCGACACTTCGATGGCCACCGATTGGCGTGAGAACTGGTACAGCGCAAGCAGCATCAATGCCATCACGCCCAGGCATGTAGATCCGGCATGTTGTGATCTTTGTATTGCCGGAAGTCCAACGAGCTGCAGGATCGCTCTGTGCCTGCAGATGGCGCGCGCTCGCCGCCACCGCCAGAATTCCGGCGGCATTAGGGTAAGAGCGCGCCGCGCGACGTGCTCAGCGCAAATCCCTCTCGAGCGATTCGTCCGTCGGACTACACGACGTATGTGAAGCAGGTTCTTTTCCGACCGCTCTTCTTTGGCAGCATGCGCAGACTCGCGACTTGCAGGAGCCTCCCCATGCGCCCCTCACATGAGTTCTCGGTCGAACTCACCGCACAGGATTTGCTGAACCCGCCACAGTTGAAATCAGCAGCAGTGGAAATCACCGAGGTCGATCTGGCAGCGATGGCCGCTGCACTCATCGCACCGCCGTCATCGGCACTTTCCCAAGACGGTGAGCTCGAGATCGAGCTCACCGCGGAAGAGATCGATGTTCTTTTGGGAGGCAACTAGTCGCTAGTCTGCTGGCTGCTAGTCAACGAGAGTCGCAAGTCAGCTAGTCCGCTAGTCATAGAAGAGTCGCAGCGGCTAGCGCCGCTTCATCCGTTGTGGGTTCGGCTCAGCCGAACAGAGAACCAGTCCGACTAAGTCGGACCCACAGCAGAACAGACATCCCTTCTGGCTAACAGACCAATGGACGAGTCTGCTAGTTGACGCTGGTCAGCGGTCCGCTAGCACTGATCGCTAGCCATAGAGATGCGAGCTTCAGGAAACGCATCTGACACTGCTGGCTGGTGGTCGGCTCTACATATTCGGTTTGCCGGGGAACTGACGCATCAGTTCCGTGACCACGGCATTCACGGTCACGCGCGGGTTCGCCATCGACTCTTCGGTGACGCGCCCCTCGGAGATCCCTTCCCAGATCAGCTGCTTCTTCTCTGCATCGACGATGTCGAGATTGATCGTGCCGATCTTGTACGTGACCGTGCGATCTTCATCGTACATCGGCCATGCGTTGTACAGGCCGTAGCGATAGCCGTAGTACCCGTATCCGAGCGCCGGGGACGGCCGCGTTTCGGTGCGCTCCCGCGTATTCATGTAGAAGTTCACCAGCAGGTCGGGATGATCCTCGCTGTACTTGTAGCCGCGAGCTTCCATCGCCGCGGTCACCGAGTTCTTGAAATAGCTCGTCACGAGCGTCGAATACCCGCCACGATCGGTACCCGTCTCCTTCGGGAAGCCGAAGGTACGATAGACGGAGAAATCGGCCTTCTTGTCATAGTCGATGCGCGTCTGCGGCGCACGCGTCGTGGCGCAGCCTGCCATGAGCATCACGACAAGAACGCCGGCGACGGCGGCAAATGAACGTTTACTGAACATGTCTGACCCCTTTTTCCTGGCCTTGGCGCAATGCTACGTTGTGCCGACTGAATGTGCGATTTACTGCAATTGTGGGCTGCTGGCCGCGGATTCAACCGCTCCAACCGCCATGCGCTCGAGTCACACGTCGGGTTCCATGAAATGCACGGAGACTGAGCATGTCTGCATTCGCCGTCCGACCTGCCCAGCCTGAAGATGTGCCGGCGATTACCGCGATTTATCAGCACTACGTCCTGACTCACACGGCAACGTTCGAGGTCGATCCACCGGACAGCGCAGAGATGGCGTCACGCATGCAGCGCCTGGTGAGCGCAGGCCTGCCTTATCTGGTCGCACAGCAAGGCCCGCAGGTGATCGGCTATAGCTACGCGGGTCCGTATCGAACCCGCGCCGCGTACCGGCACACCGTGGAGAACTCGGTGTACCTGCATCCCGATCACACCGGCCGTGGCGTCGGTAGCCGCCTCCTGGACGAGCTCATCCGTCGGTGCACCGAAGCGGGTTATCGTGAAATGGTCGCCATCATCGGCGACTCGGAAAACACCGCATCCATGCGCATGCACGCTAAGGCAGGTTTCACCCACGTCGGCACACTGCATCGGGTCGGCTTCAAACTCGGACGCTGGCTCGATACGGTGCTGATGCAAAGGTCGCTTCGCTTCAATTGACAATGGACAATTGACAATGAAACCGCGGGAGGCTGCGTGATCAGCCATCTCAGTCCGCGTTGTCAATTATCAATTATCCATTGCGAGCGCATGCTGTCCTCGCTCCAGATCCAGGAGCCGCTGCTTTCTCCATAGGCCACCGCCGTAGCCGCCGAGTTTTCCATCGGCATTGATGACGCGATGGCATGGAATCACGATCGCGATCCGGTTGAGACCATTGGCCGTGCCGACCGCGCGCATGGCCTTGATATCGCCCAGAGACTTGGCCATGTCCAGATACGACCAGGTGACGCCGTAAGGGATCGTGAGCAGCGTCGACCAGACACGCTGCTGGAACGCAGTGCCGGGATACTCGAGCGGTAACTCGAACTGACGCCGTTGACCAGCGAAGTATTCGTGAAGCTGAGTCTGCAGGAGATCGAGCCATCGGTTGGGTCCGCTACGAAGGTTGGCCCGGAAGAGCCGACGGACCGATGCGAGTTGCTGCTGAAGAATGTCGCGTTCGCTGAACTCCAGCAGGACGAGCGCGGAATGTGTCGCACCGGCGAGCAACGGCCCGACAGGCGAATCGATCCAGGCGATATCCACATCGACGTCTGCCGCTGATGCGTCACCCGAGGCGAGCATCTGCGCGAGCGCATCGGCAGCAAGCTGAACCTTCATGGTCATCTTCGTCATGGAAGATGCAGGCTACTCCTCGCTCGCTGACCGGACTCGCCGCATTCGGACCTGGACGGTCAGCGCTCCGAGCCAACGCTTTCGGACGGCTTGCGGTGCCGTTCGAGATGACGCTCGATGACTGACAGGGCGGTGAGCACGATTACGGCCAGGATCGCCCCGAGCGATGCCAGCATGTAGTATCCGGCCCCGCATGAGACGCCCAGCGCAGCGGCCATCCACATGTTTGCGCCCGTCGTGAGTCCACGAACGCTGCCGCGACTTTGAATGATCGCGCCGGCTGCGAGGAACGCGACTCCCGCCGTGACGGCCTCGATGATGCGGATCGGATCGGTGTTCGCCTCCTCGCTCGTCCGCACGATCTGCGTGTGCAGTTCCATGGTGATCAGAGTGAACAGGCACGCCGCAAGCGAAACGAGAATATGGGTCCGCAGCCCCGCGGGCTTGTTGCGCAACTCGCGATCGAAACCGACGATGCCACCGAAGACCGTCGCCACGAGCATCCGCAACAAGGCATCGCCTGGTGCGATGAAAGTCGTTTCCCCGGCGAGCCACTCCATACGTTCACCTAGAACCCGCAGTAAGAGCGAGCGCGAAACGTACTGCGTTGTGGGGAGGTTCCTGGCAGCCTCCCGTCGGATCATCGACGATGGCGCCGACTGACGCATCCCGTTACCCTTTGACGATGCTACGTTTCTTGCACCCTTCAGCGTGCCTCGCGGCACTCCTCATGGCTCTGTGGCTCGCTCCGGCGTCCGCCGAAACCGATCCGCTCGCCAAGACTCGGACCGAATTTCTCGAAGCCTATGCTCGTCTCGATGCTCAGAGCGTCTCTGTCGCCGACAGCGAAGCGCTGCGCACGTATCCGCTCTATCCGTATCTGCAATCCGCCCGGCTCCGCAAGGCGCTGCTGAACACCACCGCGCCTCTGAATACTGTCGATGAACGTGTTGCGACATTTCTTGCGACCTACGATCCCGAACCGGTCACACGTGAGATGCGGCGCGCCTGGCTCGAAAGCCTCGCCTCCCGCCAGGAGTGGGCCCTCTTTCTCGAGAACTACCGCGAAGCCGCGGCGACGGACGCATTGCGTTGTCGGAGCTTCGAAGGCCGAATCGCACTGGGGAGAACCCAGAATCTGCAGACCGAAATCGCCGCGCAATGGCTCACCCCTTCCTCGCTGCCGCCGTGCGACACCGCGTTCGAATGGCTGCGTGCGCAAAATGGACTGCCGCCCACGCTCATCGAGCAACGCGTTCGGCTTGCCCTGACGAAAGGCAATTGGAGCTTTGCGCGTCAGATCATCAATCAGCTGCCGGTCGAACGACGCGATCCGTGGCTGCAATGGGCTGCCTTGCTGGAGAACCCGCGGCGCGGCATCGACAATCTGATTGCGAATCCGCAAAGCTCGCTCGAACCTGCAGCGGTGCTCGCAGGATGGTCGCAGCTCGCGCGCAGAGATCGTCCGGGAGCCATGGCGCGTTTCGATTCGCTGATCAAGGCTCGCAATCTGGATGAGAAATCCGCGAGCCCTTACGCACTCGCACTGGCGCTGCCGCTCGCCTGGGACCGCGATACCGCATCGCTGCGCTACTTCGCGAAAGTGCAGCTTGCCGACTTCGATGACACCGCGCTCGAGTGGCAAGCCAGAGCCGCGCTCTGGGCCGGCGACTGGCAGACAGTCACGCGTTCGATTGCCGCGATGTCCGATGCCACGCGCAACTCGGCGCGCTGGCGGTACTGGTCGGCGCGCGCGGCGGATCAGGCGCAAGACGCAGCAACTGCACTGGCGCTGTATCGCTCGGTGCTCGCCGACGACAACTACTACTCCGCGATGGCCGCAGCGCGTCTGGACCAGGCGGTCGTTCCTCATCCGCAACGGCTCACGCGTGATCGCACTGCCGTGCGCGAGATCGAGGCATTGCCTGCATTCGTTCGTGCTCGTGAACTGCTGCGCGCAAACATGCGGCGTGAAGCTTCGAGCGAATGGCAGTTCGGCTTCGAGAGCCTCGGCGAAGCCGCGCGTCCGCAGACCATTCATGTGGCCGCCGATTGGGAATGGTTCGACCAGGCCGTGGCTACCGCGACGCAGGTGCGCGTCTTCTATGACTATCACCTGCTCTATCCGCAGCCCTTCGATCGTGAGGTGCGCGCTGCCGCCAAGCTGACGGGCGTCGACCAGACCTTGATCTACAGCGTGCTGCGACAGGAAAGCCTGTATCGCACGGATGCCGTCTCGGCCGCGGGCGCTTACGGTCTGTTGCAGTTATTGCCTGCAACGGCACGTCACACGGCACAGCGCCTGAAGCGCCCGAAACCCTCGACGAGCGATCTGTTCGTACCAGCGACGAATGTCGCATTGGGTGCCGGACAGCTGCGCATTCTGCTCGACCGCTTTGCGGGCCAGACCGCCGTCGCCCTCGCCGGCTACAACGCAGGTCCGGGGGCCGCAACGCGCTGGCTGCCGGGCGAATCCGTCGATCCCGACATCTGGATCGAGAACATCCCGTACAACGAAACCCGCGGCTACGTCCAACGCGTCCTCTGGCACAGCGTCGTGTTCGGCTGGCTACGCACCGGCACCGCACAGAAGACCGATGGATGGCTCGTGCGGATCACGCCGAAGAATGACGGAGCGATGCTGAGTAGCGAGTGATGAGTGATGAGTGATGAGCAAGATTGCTCGTGCCGCTCCATTGCCCGCTGTTCATTCCCCTAACTGGTTGCGGCGAGTCTGTCGCGTGAGCCCACCTCGGGCTTCGTCTGCGTCGCAGAGACGGAACCAAGAAGACTCTGCACTTCGTCCATCGCCTGCTGAAGGTTGATCGCGACGCGGTCGGCGCCCGCTTCCTTCATGCGAGCAACGGAATGCGCGGCGTCGCTGGCGTTCGGCCGTGGACGCAATGCCAGTAGCTTGGCTTTCGGACGTGCGGCACGGATGCGGCGGCAGATCGAGCGAGCTTCGCTGCCGCGCGTGGCTGACACGGCGACCACACAGGTGAGCTCGGGGCGCTCGGCGATCGCGTGCTCCACCATGTGTTCGATGTTCTCGCCGTGACTCACGGTGACCACCGGGTGGCCGCTCGCTTCGATAGCCGTCGCCAGCATATCGAGCACGATCCGATCCGCGGGCGAGCGCGCGCTGATCAGGAGTATGTCCGCTCCGTCCTGCGATGCCACGCGATGCTTCGTACGCGCGAGCGCCACGATTTCCGCCGTGGCCTCGAGAATGAAATCGAGATCCTCGCTCGTGATCTCATCCTTGGTGTAGTGCTGTTCCGCGAGCCGCAACGCAGGGATCAACACCTCATCCATTGCACCGGTCGGACCGAGCTCAGCGATCTTGCGCGACGCCAGCTCGCTCGCTTCGTCTTCATCGCGCGCGAGCAATCGCTGGTAATAGCGAACATGCGGCGCGAGTGCCGGCTCTTCGGCAAAGATGATGGCGAGAAAACGCAGCGCTGGAACGTGACGCCCCAGCACGGCGATACACACAGTGAGCGGCGTCGCGAGCAGCAGACCGACCGGGCCCCACACCCAGATCCAGAACAGCGCCGAAACCAGCAAGGCGAAGGAGGAAACGCCTGTGCGCCGACCAAACAGCATCGGCTCGACGAAATAGCCGGTCAGCATGTCGAGGAACAGGAACATGGCGAGCGTCTGCAAGGTCTCCGTCCAACCGGGGAAGACGGCGAACGCGAGACACGCAGGGAACAGCGCAGATAGCATCGTGCCCACGTACGGCACGAAGCGCAGGACGGCACTCAGCCCACCCCACAACGCGGCGTAAGGCACACCGATCCAGTACAGCCCCGCCGTAACGAGCGCTCCCAGCGTGATGTTGATCAGCGTCTGCGCGACGAGAAACCGGCTCACGCGCTGCGCAGCTTCATCCATCAAGCGCGTCGTCAGCGTGACATTGTCCGTACCGGTCAGCCTGATCAGACGATCGCGCAGATCTTCGCGCTGGCCCAGCATGAACGCCACGAGCACCAGGACGATGACCGCACTCGCAATCGGCTCGAAAAATGCGGTCGCTACTTCATGCAAACGTTCGCTCGGCGTCAGCCGGGAGGGCACGACGCGCACAGGCTGTGCCGCGCGATATTCGGCCGCGTTGCTGTCGAGCTGCTCGGTGACACGATCGACGGTGCGTGTGAGCTGACGGAACGTGCCATTGCTGCCAGTGCGCAGATCCGCGGCCTTCTCGCGCATCGACGAGGTGTACTTCGTGACTTGCGTGGACAGCTCGGTGAACTGCAGACCGATGACGTAGCCAACGCCGCCGACCGCACCGATCGCCAACGCCATGGTCAGCGCGACACCGGCGAAGCGCGGCAGCCGCATGCGATCGCAAAAGCGCACGAGCGGCGTCAGCGTGAACGCCAGGATCACGCCTAATGCCAACGGCACGAGGATCGAGCGCGCGGCCCACAACACGGCAGTGACCAGCACGACGCCGATCAGAGCGAGCCATGAGCTGCCAATCCGTGTGACGACTTGTTGCTGGGGCACGGTGAGGGACTACGCCGGGGCGGATGCACGAGAAATGCGGACACGTGCCTGCAGGTTCCTTGAATGCGCCGACCTTCCGCCGGACGCGGATCGACACGATCAGGGCTTGCGCCAAGCCGCTCTGAGCGCGCGGACTGAGCCGGTGGACTCGATATCCATGGGAGGCGGCAGCGACTCCAGCAAAGCACTAAGCTGCTGCTGGCACCCGGCGATGAAACCCGGCACTGCCGCCGGAATGAGCGGACGCGACACGAGGAAGCCTTGCACGTGCACACCGCGATCGTTCAGCAACTGACGCAACTGCGAGGTTCGCTCGACGCCTTCCGCGGTGACCTGCAATCCCAGGCTGTGACTCAAGCCGATGATCGAGCGCACGATCGCCGGTGAACGCGTACCTGCGTCGATGCTCGCGATCAGACTGCGATCGATCTTCACGCGCGTGAGCGGCAGGCGCTCCAGCGAGGTCAACGACGAATAGCCGATTCCGAAATCGTCGATGGCCAGGCTGATGCCCAGCTCACGCAACGTGTGCAGCACCGCGACGGTCGCGACACCCGTTTGCAACACGTTCTCCGTCAGCTCGAGCTCGAGCGCACGCGGCGGCAATCCATAGTGGTGGAGCAGATCTTCCAGGCGCGATACGAAGTTCGCGGCGAGCAGCTGATGCGCGGATACGTTCACTGCGATGCGAGCGTTGGGCCAGGCATCGCGATGCCAGTTCGCAGCGGCCGCAATGGATGTGCGCAACACCCACTCGCTGATCTCCATGATCAACCCAGATTGCTCCGCCACCGGCAGGAAGTCCGCCGGAGATATGGTTTCACCGTTGGGCTGCTTCCAGCGCAGCAATGCCTCGACGAGCGGCGTGCTCAGCGTTTCCAGACACACTTCCGGCTGATAGCACAGCTCGAACTCTTCGCGTTCGATGGCACGACGCAGCGCCTGCTCGATACGGAACCGGCTCGATGCGACATGCAGGAGCTCCGGAGCAAACAGGCTCGAACGATTGCGACCGAGCTCCTTCGCATTGAACAGTGCAGCATCGGCTGCGCGCAGCAGCGAAGGCCCGTCTTCGCCATGATCGGGGAATACGCTCGCGCCGACGCTGACACTCAGACGCAGATCGCGCCCGTGCACGGACAGCGAGCCCTGAAACGCCTCCAGCACGGTGCTGCACAGACGATCCACGTCGTTGACATCCTGGAACACGACCGTGAACTCATCGCCGCCCAGCCGTGCGGCGAAGCTTCCGGAGAACACCGAGTTCTGTCGCAAGCGCTCGCCGACCGTCTGAATGACCCGATCGCCGAACTCGTGACCTAAGCTGTCGTTGATGGTCTTGAAGTTGTCGAGATCAATGAACAGGACGGCCACGCGCCTGCTCGAACGCTTCGCGTGCTCGATCACGCTCTGCAGATGGTCGAACAGACTGCGTCGGTTCGGCAGCTGCGTGAGTGGATCGTGATTGGCCAGGTGACGCAGCTCGCGCGTGCGCTCCGCCACTCGGGACTCGAGCTGCGAATGCTGAGTGCGCACTTCGCTTTCGGCGCGCTCGAGCTGCTCGGCCATGTGATTGAACGAGCCGGCGAGCACGTCCATTTCGTACATGCCGCCGCGAGGCACGCGCGTACTGATGTCGCCTGCCGCCAGCCGACGCGTGGCTTCAGTCAGACGCCGCACGGGCCGACGCACACTCGCTACGGTGATGATGGAGATCACGAGCAACAACAGCAGTACGAACACACTGCCCCAGGTCAGCTCTCGATCCGCCTTTGCAGCGGCCTGCTGCGCGAGCTCGTCGGCATTGGTGAGCGCGATGCGCGCCGGGGTCACCAGCTGAGTCAGTACATTCGACCACAGCGCAGCGGCCTGATCGCGAAAGTCCGCCGAGCGCTGCTGCAGGTCGGCATTCATGTCGAAGACGCCGCGACGCCGACGATTCAGCTCCTTGAATCGCTTTTCGAGCGTTTCGGCCCAGACCGTGCCTTCCGTGCGAATGAGTGCGGGGGCATAACGATTCATCGCGGCGGTGAAGGCCGATTCGCTCGCGACGATCGGCTGAAGATCATCGATATTCCGCGACTTGATCGAGGCCCGCACGCGTTCCTGGATAATGCTCAGCTGCCGCAACAACTCCTGAATGGGTTCACTGGTCACGCTTTGCGCGGCGCTCAGCATGCCCTCGATTTCGCGCAGCTGCTGCCAGTAACCTTGAGAGCGGACGTAGTGCGACTGACTCGTCTTGACCAGCACGGCACCGGCATCCCGGAACGACTCCAGATCCTGCGTGAATCCGGCCGGCGTGGGATCGGACGAAGATCCCTGCGTGACCTTGGCATAGTGAGCCGCGGCGTCGGCGACGCGCTGGGAGGCCAGCGTAATCGCCTCGGGCGAGCCCGTGCCGCGCTCCGCCTGATCCATCACGACACGTTCGTAAACCGAGATCGCGCTGGCGAGTGACTCGGTGGCACGCATGATCGGCTCGTGCTCCACGACGAGTTGCCGCATGCGTTCGCGCGCCGTGCGCGTACTGTGCTGAGTGATCAGATTGGCGGTGAGGATGGCTACCGCAATGGCGGCAAAGCCCAGGGCAACGCGCATGGCGATGCCGGGGCGAAAGAACCCGAGCGCACGAGCTGCGGAGCTCGTTGCAGGCGACATCTTGTCATTGCTTGAGAGCGCGCTCATTGGCTCGAACTGCGTCGGCCCTGGAGTCGGCAATGTGCCACCGCAGAGACATCCGTGTGTAAGGCCCGGATGAAACTGTGCGCTGGTTCTCGTTCACCCCCGCGAGCCGCTACCATTCATTCGACATATCTTCGAACGACTCCCGACTTCAATCGATGAATACCCCTCGTCCGCTCGATGGCATCCGCGTACTCGAACTGGGTCAGTTGCTCGCAGGCCCGTTCGCGAGTTGCATCCTGGGTTACTTCGGCGCCGAGATCATCAAGATCGAGCCGCTGAAGGGCGACCCGCTGCGTAACTGGCGTGTGCTGCGCGATGGAACTTCGCTCTGGTGGTACAGCCTGGCGCGCAACAAGAAATCCGTAGCGCTCGACCTGCAAACCGAGCGTGGCCGGGAGCTGGTCCGCGCGCTTGCGTTGCAGTGCGATGTACTGATCGAGAACTTCAAGCCAGGCACAATGGAAAAGTGGGGCCTGGGACCTGAGGTGCTCAAAGCCCTGAAGCCCGATCTGATCTACACGCGCGTATCCGGATACGGACAGACCGGCCCTTACGCAGCGAAGCCGGGTTTCGCGTCAGTGTGCGAGGCCATCGGCGGTCTGCGTCATGTGAACGGCTTTGCCGATCGACCCCCAGTGCGACCGAACCTTTCGCTGGGCGATTCGATTGCCGGGCTGCATGCGGTGATTGGGATTCTGCTCGCGCTGCTCGCGCGCCGAGGCGGCACAGGTCAGACGGTGGATGTCGCCATCTATGAATCGATGTTCAATCTGATGGAAGGCATCGTTCCCGAATACAACGGCGCCGGGGTGGTGCGAGGCCCTTCGGGCTCCACGTTGACCGGCATCGTTCCCTCGAACACTTATCAATGTGCAGACGACAAGTACGTGGTGATCGGCGCCAACGGCGACTCCCTCTTCCAACGACTGATGCGTGCGGTCGGTCGCAGCGACATGGCCGAGGATGCGAGGTTCGCAAACAACGCTGGCCGCGTAGCGCACGAACAAGAAATCGATGGTGTGATCGCTGCGTGGGCCCGCTCACACAGTTCCACTGAAGTACTCCGGGTCCTGGATGAAATCTCCGTTCCAGGCGGGCCGATCTACAGTGTTGCCGACATGATGGCGGATCCACATTTCAACGCACGTGGCCTCTTCGAAACGGTCGACATCGATGGCGCGCCTCTGAAGATTCCTGCGATCGTGCCGCACCTGAGTGAAACGCCAGGCGCAACACACTGGCCGGGACCGAGCCTCGGCGCGCACACCGATGAGGTGCTCGAAACGATGCTGGGTCTCGATGCAGCGCAGCGCGCAGCCTTACGAACGAGCGGGGTGATTCGATAGCAGCATGCAATGCGCCGGCCAACATCGACGATATGCGTCTCAGACGAGTGGGAATGCAGAGGGCGCGACAGACCGCGCCGGCAGCGGAAGAGAAGAACTTTTCGCCACCAAAGAAAAGCCCGGACCGTTTCCAGCCCGGGCATAGACGCTATCAGGCAAATGCTCCGGCGCCCGGAAACTACCGGACGCCCGTTACGCCGATCGATCAGAACTTCACATTCACGCGGGCGTACCAGAAGCCACCATTGGAGCCGAACGGACCACCACTGTTTGGATAAACCTGCCCGTTCGAAAGGCTGTTGGTCACCACATAGATCGGGTTTTCCGACGTCGCCTTGATCTTGTCCGGATATTCGTTGAACAGATTGCTCGCGCCGATCGCCACCGTGTAGTGATCGTCGAAGGTGTAGCTCCCTTCGAGATCAGTCGTGTACTTCGCACCGAACGTTTGCCCCGGGAAGCTCTGTTCCAGAACAAACGAGCTGTAGTAGTTCTCGCGCGCCGTAAGAGTGAAGTTGCCGATTCCATAGTTGGCAGTGAAGGTTGCACGGTGCGCTGGGATGATGCCCTCGATGTCGTCCTTCTGTGCATCGCTGATGATGTCCGCGTTGAACTCCGTCACCTCGGTGTCGTTGTAGTTGTACGCAAGCGTCAGGTTGAGCGAGCCGCCAACCACCGACGTGCGATAGGTGCTGACAAAGTCGACACCTTTCGTGCGCGAGTCATACGCGCTGGTGGGATATTGCACGTCACCGCCTTCACCCACGGCCAGAAGTGCGGGCTGGTTAGCGATGTCCTCAGCCGTGACGCTGTAGGTCTGGGACAGGCCGATACGGTCACGCACCTCGATCCAGTAACCGTCGATCGTCACTGTCAGGTTGGACAGCGGCGTGAACACGAAGCCCACACCGTAGTTGGTCGATTTTTCCGGCTTGAGCGCGGTGGCGCCGAAATACTGCGCAATCGGGTTGGTGACCGGATAGGTGCCTGTCTGTACCTGTGCACCGTTGGTGAAGGCGGTGGTCAGGATCTGCACGTTGCTCTGGCCGGGCGACGGAGCGTGATAGCCGGTGCCGACCGTGCCGCGAACTGAGATCTCCGGCGCGATCTTCCACAGCGCATTCAACTTCCCGACCGTGGTATTGCCGAAGGTGCTGTAGTCCTCGAAGCGCCCAGCCACACCGACCGACAGAGCGTCCGTCAGATCGGCTTCCAAACTCGCATAGGCGGCATAGCTATGCTGCGAATACGCCTTGGCAGCATCCGGGCTGGTACCGCCATAGCCGCTCGCACCCGGATATGGCATGCCTACGGTGGAGTCCAAGGCGTAGACACCCGGCGAGGTTTCGACATACAGCGGCTGCGAGATGTAGGGCCCGATGCCATAGGACTGTTCGTCGCCCTCAGTCGCCTCGTAGGTTTCTTCGCGGTATTCCGCACCGAACGCGACCGTCAGCGGGCTCGGCAGGCCAGCATCGACCGACCACACGAAATCTGTCGTCAGGTCGACTTCTTCCTGGATCAGCGACCCGAATTGGAATGAAGTCTGCGTCTGCGGACCATAGGTCGGACTGAGCGAGTCATACATCGACATTGCCAGCTCGTTGCGGCTGAGCGATCCCGACACATCGAAGGTCAGGTCTGTCGTCAGGTTGCCCTTGAAGCCCGCGACACCGAACGCCTGATCCTTCTTACCCACGAACTGTGGCGTGAAGCCCGCCGGGTACATATCCGCAAATGAGAAGGTGTTGTTGTCCTTGACGAATCCGCCTGCAGCGCAGGTCGCGCTGCCCGCAGGGCACGGGGTCAGGTAGATCGGATGAGCAAATGCGCCATTTGCTCCCAGCGTGTGCACAACGCCGGCCGTATCGACTGCCGTGACGGTTTCAGGCGCACGATAGTTGAAGCTCTCCGTGATCTTTGCATGTGCGAAATTGCCAAACGCATAGAGCCTGGTCGTGTCAGTCAGGTCATAGGTCGTGTTGAACATGGCCTTCCAGCCTTCTGCCGGCGAGTTGCCGTAGATCTGGACCGGGTCCGGATAGTTGGGCAGCTGGTCCGCCAGATCCGGATGGGCCTGCGCGAACAGGACAGCGGCGGGCCGCGTCTCGTTGCGGATGGTGCCGTCATCGTCGTTATATTCAGCAGCGATGGAGAGGAAGCCGCGAGAGCCCAGGTTCATCCCGAGATACGATGCAATCTGCTTTGCCTGGCCGTCGCCGCCATTGTCATAGAACTGGCCATAGCGAGTATTCACTTCAACGCCTTCTTCGGCTTTGAGCGAATAGTTCAGAACACCGGCGATAGCGTCCGTACCATATTGTGCGGTCGCGCCTTCACGCAGGATTTGCAGATTGCCAAAGGCGATGGACGGCAGGACAGAGAGATCCGCCCCCTGGGACAGCGCGTTGGTCGGGTCATCCGATGCAACCTGCACCAGCGCCGCCCGGTTGAGACGCTTGCCGTTGATCATGACCAGCGTCATGTCGCCAGCAAGGCCGCGCAGCGACGGTGCGCGGACAAAGGTCGAGGCATCGGAAATCTGATTCTGTGCAACGTTGAAACTGGGAACGACGTTCTTGAGCACTTCGAGCATGTCGGCGGCGGGCTGGCTCGCGAGTTCAGCACCGCCGATAACGTCGACAGGAGAAGCCGTATCGGTGACTGACCGGTCGGTTCGGCGGGTGCCGAGCACCACGACTTCTTCCCGCGCGCGCTCTTCGTCCGTTGCGGCCGCCGCATCCGCGAGCACCTGCGATACCGCCAGTGAAAGTAGCGCGCCCGCGAAGGCTTGGGACCCGCGGGGGAGTCTGTATTCCGATTTCCGTCTCATAAACTTCCGACCTCCCAACATTGGTTTGAATTGCCGACCTCGCGACCCCATCGTGCCTGTCGCGATTTCTTTGCAAGGCCATGCATTCGTGTGCTGCATATGGCGTTGCCGACGTCGTTGCAATAAACCGGCCAGCGCGCTTGCGAGGGCGTTCAAAGATGCACACGTCAATATCGATAAGGTTTTCGAATCCCTCCTGAATCGCTGTTTTCACCTGATTTTTTCGAGCTTTTCTCACGCTCCAGCAAGTGGTGCAAAACGCGTAGTGATGACTTCACAACTGCCCCGTATCACAGAAGGAATCGCGCGTAGCTTCGCGACACGTCGCCGAGCGATGCCTCAAGACAATACAGAGTGTTCGGCACTTAAGCGGCCGTTCCTCGACTCACCCGATTGCATGCGCACCGTGGCGGCGCACGATTTGCCGATCCATACACTGCTCGCCCGATCTCGATGCAACTCACGCCAAACGACGCGCACAGACATCGAAATGCCAACTGTTTCGGAGCAATCCACATTCACAGTGCACCGGTTTGAGCTTGAACATTGACTGCACTGTGTCGGCGCACGAAGTGCGAAGCAGCAGCTCCTCGATAGAGCGACCAGTGCAGAAATATTGGCAGTACGCACTCAGTACGGATCAGCCCGAGCCATCAGCACAGACCTGCAAAGCATCCATTCGTACTGCCCGCACTATTCACGGCGATGACGCTACTCGCGACTCATTGGATGTCGATGTCGCCGGCACCAGGACGAGCGGGATCACAACCACAAGACGAGAGCGCGCAGCATCGCTCGAGCTGCGTGTCTTCGTCGGCCGCTGAGCTTTTGCACAGCGGCCTTTCTATTGAGCGTGCCGAGCAGCGCTTAGCAAAGGCAATAAAAAAGGCGCCGGACTTCTCCGACGCCTTCGATGTATCGCAGCGGTGTGTTTACTTCGCGAGCTGCACTTCGACTTCAACCAGCATGCCGGCGGCTGCGAGGCCTGCGACCTGCACCGTGGAGCGAGCCGGGAGATTCGGCTGTTCCTTGGTCCCGAAGAACTGCGAGTACGAGGCCATGAAGCCTTCGAAGTCCATCCTGTTCCCCTTGGCCGGATCGCCGACCAGATAGACCGTCATCGCGACGACATCGCCGAAGCCCAGTCCCATCGTGTCGAGCGACTCTTTGATACGCGCGAACACACTCATCGCCTGCGTCTTCGTATCTCCCCAGTATTCCGGCGTTCCCGCAGTCGCCTTTGGATTCGCAGGGGCAGGCGTCGTGCCGCTATGAAAATAGATCGTCTTGCCGGGCGGCACTTCCACCACGCGCGCAATCGGGAACGTGCTTCCGCCCAGCAGCTTGTGATGAACGATCTCGGCAGCACCGGCACTGGCTGCAATCCCAAGCGTCAGCACGCCGCCTGCGACGACACGACGGAAGAGCGCGGAATGGTTGAAGCGCGTCATGAGGAACCTCTTCTTGAGTTGTACGAGCGGGGAAATCAATGAGCAATTAGCAATGAGTAATGAGTAGTGAGTAATGAAAGACGGGAAATCAATGAGCAATTAGCAATGAGTAGTGAGTAATGAAAGACGGGAAGGCGAAGCCACGAAAAAGTAACAGCGGCGCGATAGACCGCGAGCGGCCACTTACTGCACACGCTCCATCAGATCTCTCATTTCCCTTCCTCGCTGCTCATTCCTCATTGCTCATTACTAATTGCTCATTGCTAATTGCTAATTGCTCATTGCTCATTGCTCACTGCTCATTACTAATTGCTCATTACTCATTTTCTTTTCAGCGTGTTGATGTACGCAACGACATCCGTGATCGCCTTGTCATCAGGCAGTGTCGCTGCGATCGGGCGCATCAGCGCACCGTAGGCATCGCGCGGATCGGCACCGCGCACCCCTTCTTTGAAATTGTGTAGCTGCGTAACCAGGTACCAATCGGTACGCCAGGCAAGTGCGGGAGCGCCGACGGACTGATTGCCCTCACCTGCTGCGCCATGGCAGGTCGCGCACGTGGCGTAGAGCTGTTTGCCACGCTTGAGATCGCCGGTGATCGTAGGCGCCGGTCGCTCCGACTTCAGCGAGCCGACAAACTTCACGGCCGCATCGACATTGCCCTCATGTTTGAGCCGCATGCCGACCGGTCCCATTTCATGGCCGCCCGCATCCTCGCCAGGAGTTCCGCGTATGCCGTCGGCAAAGTTCTCGAGTTGTCGCGCCAGATACCAGGGCTCCATGCCCGATATTTTCGGCGCATTGATCGCCTTGTTGCCGTTGCCGTTATCGCCATGGCACAACAGGCAATAATCGAAACCGTTATCTGCGTGAACACTCGTGCCGAGCATGGAAGCCATCGTCGCAACGAGAGCCGTCAGCGCTGCCCGCTTCATGCTGCCACCACTTTGCCGGCACGAACCCGGGCGTCGAGATCTGCGATTGCATGATGCGCAGAGGCGATCGCACCCTCCTGCCAACCTGGGTGGTAGCTGACTTGATCGCCGATGAGATAGTGATTGCCCACAGGTGCCTGCAATGTCTTGAACCAGCGCTCGCGGAGCGACTCATCCCATTGAGCTGCGCAGCCGAGCATGTGATTCATCTGGTGCCACGCGATACTTACGCCATTCTCCACGTACTTGCGATAGTCGGGATGGACCTTTTCGGCTTGTTGAATGGCGAGCTCGAAACGTTCCGGCGGCGACAGGCGCGCAAACTTTTCGCCCGCTTGCGGGAGGAACGTGTAAGCACCGAGCACGATGCCCTTCTTGCGATGAATGCCATGCGCGGGATACCAGATCTGCTGAATGTCCTGCATGGTCCAGGAGATGCCGCCGTAAATGCCCTGCTTCTCCCAGAAGCGCTCCTTCATCTGGAAACCGATCTTGAACAGCTTGCCGCGCGGTATCGACGTGAAGCCGGCCGCGTACTCCGCCGGAAAATTGTGATCGACACCCGCGAGCAGATGCATCGGAATGCAGTTCAACACGTAGTCCGCAGTGACGGTGACGTACTGGCCATCGCGCCGATAGGTCACATCGACACCTTTGGGTTTCACGCGAATCGCCTGGACTTGCGAGTTGAGCTGCACCAGGTGCCCGATCTTACGCAGAAAGCCCGCGACGACACGATCCATGCCGCCGACCGGCTCCATCATCATCGCGGCCTGATCGTCCGTCTCGCCGAAGCTCATGAGATACATGAAGCGCGACTTCATCAGTTCGCGGGGATCGAGTGGCGTCTTGAACTGCTCGGCATTCGTGTAATCGTGCCGGGCAAGTCCAGCTCGACTGGAACCCACGTACTTGAAGTTCGCGTCGAGCTCGCCGAGCTGGCGCACGTACTCGCGTAACTGCTCCATGTCCTGCGGCGTCATGGGCGCGAGCATCTGCTCCGGCTTGATCGATTTCGCCATGATCTCCGCGACGAAGCCGCGGGTATCCGTTAAGTACTCGCGCGCACGGATCGGCTTGCCGCCGAACATCGCATCGTCCTGCACCCAGGCGTTGCGATTATCGTTGATGAACGGTGCGAGCTCGACTTCGAGCTCCTTGCAGTAATTCAGGAGCGCAGAGTGATGTCCGGGGATTCGCGCAGGACCCGCATTGAAGAACAGGTCCGGATCCTTGTCGAACTGGCATACCTGCGGGTAGCCCGTCTCGTCGATGCGATCGCCCGCACGCAGCGTCATATTGCGACCGCCTGCGCGGAAGGACGCTTCGAGGATCTGCACGTCGTAGCCTTTACGACTCAGCTCGTAAGCGGAGGTGAGCCCTGAAATGCCGGCGCCGAGAATGAGGACCTTCGGTGCTTTGGAACCTGCGGCTGCAATCTTCGGCCGCGCTGCCTGCGTGATCGTGGGAAGCAAACCCAGGCCCACGGCCGCGCGATACACAGCCGTAGAGCCGCCCGCCGCGCCCACCATATTGAGGAAGTCGCGACGCGAAACAGTTCGAGTCATATGAGTCATCCGTCGGTGGATTGCCGTTGTTCGCAGCCTCGCGTCAAGCAACCGATCCCGCTCAGGTGTGCTCGGCTGCTGGCGAAGCGTGCGCGGTGATATTCAAGTCACGTGCCAGCGCCGATGAAGCAGAACTTCCGCCGGTTTCTCGTATTGCTCGTGCACGAGTCGGCGCTGCGCTGCACAGCGTCGGACAGTTGAAAGCACGCCGTGCTTCAGGAAAGGGCGAAAAGAAGGAAACAGGAGAAGATCTCCACGGGGATCACAGGGTCCACCGGGATCGTAAAAGCTGGTGAGAAAGTGGCACCGAATCCCTGGCACCTCTTGGCGACGTGCCGGCGATGCGACCGCGACCTTAGAGACGGTCAGCGAGCTGCACAGACTTGGCAGCAGCCTGACACACCGGCCACTGCCGCTTCTGAGATTCAACCCCGTGGAGATCCGTAGTTCGTTGGCTTCATTTCACCAACGGCTGCCCCTTGGTCTCGCGAAGGAACAGCGAGCCGATGACGAAGCTCACGAGCGCCACGATGATCGGGTACCACAGGCCGTTGTAGATGTCGCCCGTGGCCGCGACGATCGCGAACGAGGTGACGGGCAGGAAGCCGCCGAACCAGCCGTTGCCGATGTGATAGGGCAATGACATGGAGGTGTAGCGGATGCGCGTCGGGAAGAGCTCGACGAGCCACGCGGCGATCGGTCCGTACACCATCGTGACGAGCACGACGAGATAGGTGCACAACAGGATCACCATCGGATAGTTCACCTGACTCATGTCCGCCTTGGCGGGATAGCCTGCGGTCTCGAGCTGTGTCTTCAGTTTCGCGGTGAACGCATCCGACGCCGTCTTGAAATCGGCCTTGCTCAGCGTGTTGCCGGCAAAGGAGTCAACGACGACTGCGCTCGCCCCGGTGCCAATACGTACCTGCGCGAGCGAGCCTCCGGGTCCGGCTTCGTTCTCGTACGGCACACCCGCTTTCGCGAGCACCGACTTCGCGACGTCGCATGACTTCGTGAAGGCCTTCTTGCCGACAGGATCGAACTGGAATGAACAGTCATTGGGATCGGCGATGACAGTGACCGGCGCGCTTGCGACCGCGTGCTCCAACGCCGGGTTGGCAAAGTGCGTGAGCCCTTTGAAGACAGCGAAGTAAGTGAGTGCGGCAAGCAGACACCCCGCCATCACGATCTTCTTGCGACCGATGCGATCCGACAGCGCACCGAAGATGACAAAGAACGGCGTGCCGATGAGCAATGCGGCGGCGATGATCAGGTTGGCGGCTTTGGCATCGACCTGGAGAATCTTCTCCAGGAAGAACAGCGCATAGAACTGACCGCCGTACCACACGACGGCCTGACCTGCGGTCGCGCCGACCAGCGCGAGGAGCACGATCTTCAGATTGCTCCATTGGCCGAACGCTTCACTGAGCGGGGCCTTGGAGAGTTTGCCTTCGGCCTTGATTTCCAGGAACGCGGGCGACTCCTGCAGCTGCAGACGGATATAGACGGAGACCGCCAGCAGCAGAATCGACACCAGAAACGGGATGCGCCAGCCCCACACATCGAACGCATCGCCGAGGGTGACACGACATATGAGGATCACGAGCAGCGACAGGAACAGCCCGAGCGTTGCGGTCGTCTGAATCCAACTCGTGTACAAACCGCGCTTGCCGTCGGGAGCATGTTCCGCGACATACGTAGCCGCGCCACCGTATTCGCCGCCCAATGCGAGTCCTTGAAGCAGCCGCAGGCTGATGAGAATGATGGGCGCGGCGACCCCGATGGAGGCGTAACTCGGCAAGATGCCGACGATCGCGGTCGACAGGCCCATGATCACGATCGTGACGAGAAAGGTGTACTTGCGACCGACCAGATCGCCGAAGCGACCGAACAGCAGTGCGCCGAACGGTCGCACGAAGAAGCCCGCGGCGAACGCCAGCAAGGCAAAGATGAATCCGGTCGTTTCGTTGACCCCGGAGAAGAACTGCTTCGAGATCACCGCGGAGAGCGAGCCGTAGAGATAAAAGTCGTACCATTCGAACACGGTGCCGAGCGAGGACGCGAAGATCACGCGTCGATGACGAGTGTCCACGCCTGCGGAATTGCGGGCTGCTGCTTGCTCTGCGGCTGTCGCCATGAAATTCCTCGCCTGTTGTTCTATTGGATCGCTACTCCCGGCCCCCTCGAGCGCGATCGATTCATTTTTCGCCGCCCAGCAGACCCTGCAGAAGCCCTCGCGCGGCATTCCCCTTCTCTCCGCCGGCAGCGTTGTCAGCATACCTGCGAATCGCATTGCCCAGGCAACGCCCCCCCGCGGGCGTCTTGATCTTAAGTGCAGACCTCGAGCAGGCCAGCGGGCCTTCTACCAAAGTCGAATTAATTTCGAACTGCACTGACAAATGAGGCTTGCCTGGCCTGGCCACTTTGCCTGACCATACGCCCGGTCCATCTACTTGTCAGACATACTGACGAGCCTCCCGGGGGGAAACCTATGTACGCACGCGAGCCCACGCTCGGGTCATCCGGAAAATTCCGCACAACCATGGCCACCATGCCGCAGAACATTCTGATCGCGGACGATCACCCGCTCTTTCGCGAGGCCCTGAAGCTGTCAGTGACCCAGGCGATCGGCGAAGCCACGATTCTCGAGGCCGACAGCGTCATGTCCCTGTTCGCGGTCCTGGAGGATCGTCCCGATGTGGAGCTGCTGCTGCTCGATCTGACGATGCCGGGAGCCCAGGGCTTCAGCGCGCTCATTCAAGCGCGGGCTCATCATCCGACCGTGCCGGTGGTCGTCGTGTCCGGCCGTGAAGATCCGACGGTCGTGGCGCGCAGCATGGCGCACGGGGCCGCCGCATTCATTCCGAAATCCGCACCGACTGCGACGATCGCAGAAGCGCTGCGCACGGTCATTCAGGGCGGCACCTGGACGCCGACGACGCGCCCCGGCAACGCGCTGCTGGACTCGAGCATTCGCCTCGAGCATGCGGAGAACGAAGCAGCGACCCGTATCGCCAAGCTGACGCCGCAGCAGTTCCGCGTCCTGTCGATGCTGTGCGCCGGACTGCTCAACAAACAAATTGCAGCCGAGCTCGGCGTCTCCGAAGCCACTGTGAAAGCACACATGACGGCGGTCATGGACAAGCTTGGCGCCGCAAACCGCACGCATGCGGTGCTGCTCGCACAACGGCTGTCCCTCGATCACGGCATGCCGGCACCGGCCCTGGAGTGATCGGCACGGGATAGATCCCCGCGCTGTTCCACCAGTGCGGCCAGCAACGCACGTAGCGCCGCAGGTCGTACCGGCTTGCGCAGGATCGGAAATCCGCGGCGCTTGGCTTCGCGCGCCAGCGCATCGCTGGCATTCGCTGTGAGCAATGCACCTCGCATCGAGCCGGGCTCGGCCTGCTCGATGAGACGCGCCAGAAGGTCCAGACCCAGCGGCTCACCATGGAGATGGTAGTCCGCGAGAATCACATCGAATCGCTGTTCGGCGAGCGCCGCTTCGGCCTGTGCCGGCGTGCCGACGGTCACGACACCGATCTGCCAGCGTCCCAGCAGCTCACGCAGCGCTTCCTGGATGTTCGGGTCGTCTTCGATGCACAGCACGCGCACGGAACTCTGAACCGGCGCATTCAACCGCGTGACACCCACGTCGGCCGCTTCGCCGGACACGTTCGACACCATCGCCCGCGGCACGACGATGCTGAAGGCACTTCCGCGGCCGAGCACCGATCGCAACGTCACCTGCGCACCGAGCAGGCGTGACAGACGATCGACGATCGACAGTCCCAACCCCAGACCTTTTTCGCCCCACGGCGATGGCGCATCGAGTCGACTGAACTCATCGAAGATCGCGCGCTGACTTTCGAGAGGAATGCCCGGACCGGTATCGATCACCTGAAGCTCTACGCGCGCACCGCCCTCGCGGCGACGCATCCCGATCAGAATCTCCCCGCTCCCCGTATAGCGCAACGCGTTGCTGATGAAGTTCTGCAGGATCCGCCGCAGCATGCGCTGATCGCTGTGGACGCAGAGCGATCCCGAGCGAACACGCAGCCGAATGCCACGTTGCGCGGCCAATGGCGCGAACTGTTCCTGCAGTGAACGTAGCAGTGGATCAATCGGAAAATCCGTCATATCGGGCCGGATGCCGCCCGCATCGAGCCGTGAAATTTCGAGCAGTGCGCCGAGCAGCTCTTCGGCCGAGCTCAGCGAGTTGTCGACGCGCTCGGCGAGACGACGCAACTCGATGTCTTGCTGCGCATGATCGTGGATCGCGGCGTTGAACAGGCGCGCGGCGTTCAGCGGCTGCAGCAGGTCGTGACTTGCGGCCGCCACGAATCGCGTCTTGCTCAGATTGGCCTGCTCGGCGGCAGCGCTCGCGCGTGCAAGCTGCAACGTACGTTCAGCCACACGCTGTTCGAGCGTCTCGTTCACCTCGCGCAACTTGTCCTGTGTGAGCTTGTGATTGGTGATGTCAGTGAACGTGGACACGAAACCGCCGTCGGGCAAAGGCTGTCCGCGCACTTCAATCACCCGGCCGTCGGCGCGACGGCGTTCCGACACATGCGGAGAACCCGCGACCATGTAGTGCAGACGACGATCGACGTGCTGCTGCGGATCGCCCGGGCCACACCAGCCGCGCAGCGCGTTGAAGCGGATCAGATCCGCGACCGGACGACCGATCTGCACCAGCCCAGGCGGATACTCAAAAAGATCCAGGTACTGCTGATTCCATGCGACGAGTTGCATCTGCGCATTCACGACGCTGATGCCCTGTGGCATGTGATCCATCATTGCTTCGAGCACTTCGCGATTGATGCGCAGACGCTCGGAAGCCTCGTCGAACACCGCCACGATCTCCGCGAGCTTCAGACCCGCGCCGCGCAGGACATTCGTCAACACCATGCGAGCCGACGAAGCCCCCAGCGCACCTGACAGCTCACGCTCCAATGCCTGTAGCAACCGCACATCCGCGCGCGAACCCGGATCGACGCTGCCGCCTTGCCCCTTTGCATAGCGCTCGAGGAGCTTTTCCGTCGCGGCATCGCCGAGCAGGCGTTTTGCAATCATCGCCAGATCGCCGACCGTCGCGCTGCCCGGCAGAAACTTGCCCGCGCGCGCGGCGGAGAACGCTTCGCTCATGAATTCGTTCGCCGCTTCGAGCCGCTCGCCGATGCTCGGTGGATGGCGCAGCGAAACGACGATCAACGCCAGCGCATTCGCAAACAGCGACCAGAACACGCCGTGAGTCAGCGCATCCGGACCTTTCATGCCCAGCAGCGACTGAGGCGCGAGCACGCCGATACCAAAAGGCCCTTCGACCAGCCACGAGGGCGCATAGCCATCGCTGCCCATCACTGCAGGCAGAAGCAGCGTGTACATCCAGACGAGCGATCCTGCGATCAGGCCACTGATCACCCCGAAGCGGCTGGCACCGGTCCAGTACACACAGGCGATGAGCGCCGGCGCGAACTGCGCAACGGCCGCGAAGGCAAGCAGACCGATCGATGCGAGACTCGGCACATCCGGCAATGCGTGGAGAAATCCGTACGCGCCGAGCAGGACACCGACGATGGCAATACGACGCAGCCAGAGAATCGTCGTCGAGGAAGATCCGCGGCGGTCGATCGAGAGCAGCCGCAGACGCAGCAGCGCAGGCAGAATCAGATCGTTGCTCAGCATCGTGGCGAGCGCGACGCTTGCGACGATCACCATCCCGGTCGCCGCGGAAAATCCACCGAGATACGCCAGCAGCGCCAGCCCGTTGTGACCTGCGGCAAGCGGCAGCCAGAGCACGAACGAGTCCGGACTCACGTTTGCTACACCGGCATCGTCCAGCGCGAGCGCAGCAGCGATGATCGGCACGACGACGAGACTGATGAGCACCAGATAGCCGCAGAACCACCAGCGTGCGCGCCGCATGTCGGCGACATCTGCGCATTCGACGACGCCGATCTGAAACTGCCTTGGCAGACAGAAGATGGCCGTAAAGGACACCAGTGTCTGCGTGATGAACGTCATCGGATGACCGATGCGGACAGGAAACTCGCGCGCCGTATTCAGGACCTGATCGAAGTTGCCGAGCGCAAGCAATGCGAATGCGCCGACCAGCAGCAGTGCGATTAGTTTGATGATGGACTCCGCCGCAATCGCCAGCACCATGCCGGGATGATGCTCGGTGGCGTCGACCTGCCGCGTGCCGAAGAGCGCAGCGAAGATCGCCAACAGCAACGCGACCAGAAACGTGCTGTCGCGATGCAGACCATCACTTTGCAGCGAACCCGCACCGGTCAAGACTTGCACGCTGAGCGAGATGGCCTTGAGCTGAAGCGCGATGTACGGAATGGCCGCGGTGAGCGCGATCAGCGTCACCGTCACCGCGATCGCGCGCGAGCGACCGAAACGTGCCGAGAGCAGATCCGAAATGGACGTGGCATTACGGCGCTTGGAGATGCGAGCCAGCCGTTCGAAGAACGGCATCGCAAACAGGAACAGCAGGATCGGACCGAGATAGATGGGCAGATAGTCGAAGCCCTCGCGCACGCCGGTGCCGACCGCACCATAGAACGTCCAGCTCGAGCAGTAGACCGTGAGTCCCAGAGCGTAGATGAGCGGACGCAGTCGCAGATTCCGCGGGTAGAACCGAGTCCGATCGCCCCACCACGCGATCATGAACAGCCCGCCCACGTAGGCAAGGGAAACCAGCAGCAGTTTCCAGCCGGAAATCATTCATCCCCCGTGGAGCGTTCAAAAGGAAGTGCAGGCCATGGGCCGTGACGCACGCAAACGAGCTTAGCAAGGCTGCAAACGCGCGACACCCTATAATGCGAGGGGCCCCGAACCAGGAACCAACAGAACATGAACAAGACTGTGCTCCGCTCGTTCGCCCTCATTGCCGCAACATTCACACTGCAGGCAAACGCTGAGGATCAGTGGCAGCGGCTCCTCGACATGGAGCTGAGTCAATGGGATGTGTATCTGAGCTATCCCGGCACCCAGATGGCCGCGGTCGTCGCCGGCAAGGCACCCAAGTCACTCGAACCGATCGGCCTGAACAAGGATACGAAGCAGGTGTTCGCGATGATCGACGAGCAAGGCACACCGGTACTGCGCATCACGGGTGAGATCTACGGCGCCGCCGCCACCAAGAAGGAATACGCGAACTATCACCTGCGGGCGCAATACAAATGGGGCGATCGCAAATGGGAGCCGCGGCTCGATGAGCCCAAAGACTCCGGCCTGCTTTATCACAGCACCGGCCCATTCGGCGTGGATTACTGGCATTCGTGGATGCAGGCCCAGGAATTCCAGATCATCGAAGAAGCCACCGGTGAGTATTGGACCATTGCAAAAGCCCAGGTCGATATCCCCGCTGTGAAACCCGCCGGCAGCAAGTTCTATCAATACAAGAAGGGAGCGCCCTGGCTTTCGTTTGCCGCCGACAGTGAAAGGTACGGCGCCGTGGACAATTACTGCCAGGTTGCGCAGAACGTCGAAATCAAGAACGACTGGAACCAGATCGAGCTCGTGTGCTTCGCCGATCGATGCGTGCACATCTGGAATGGCCAGGTCGTACTGGCGGTCAAAAACTCTCGGCATGTCGTCGATGACAAAGTCGTGCCGCTCACCAAAGGCAAGCTGCAACTCCAGAGCGAAGCCGCGGAAGTCTTCTTCAAGAATGTGGAAATCCGCAGCATCGATCGAATGCCGGCGCAGTACGAAAGCTACTTCCACTGAAGGTTCTTGTCTGCCGGTCCGACTTTCGCTCGGAGCTTCTGTTCGGCTGAAGCAGAACCCACAGCAGAGAGCCGAGCTGTCGAGCGAAGCGACTCGCCATCACTGACATCACCTTGTCACCGTCATCACTCCGAGAGGACTCAGAAACAAGATCTCCACGGGGGACACCGGGTGCGCAGGATTCTTCGGAGAGCGGAGTCACTCTTCCTGTGGGTCCGACTTCAGTCAGACTTCAGTCGGACAGAGAATCAGAGGAGCCGCAAAGACCGCAAAAAAGAAGGGACAAACTGTGGTCCGACTTTAGTCGACATCACTTGTTCGGCTGAAGCCGAACCCACAGCGGAAAGCGGAGCTGTCGAGCGAAGCGACTCGCCATCACTGACATCACCTTATCACCGTCATCACTCCGAGAGTTCGACCTCGGTCGGACTCAGCGCACGCGATGAGATGTTGCGCTCTTGGAGTGAACGCAGAAATTCCGGCAGCACTTGCACGAGCTCATCCGGTCGATTGTGGCGATTGCGACCATCATGCATCAGCACGATGTTTCCGGACTGAGCCTGCTGCAGCCGATCGCGTATACGCTCCGCGATGCCGAGAGGACCCCAGTCGATCGCGCTTAGGTGCCAATCGATCACCGCCTGACCGCAACCATGCGCAGCCTCCGTCATGCACGCGCGATTTCGACCATGCGGCGCACGAAACCATTGCGCCGGCCGTCCCGTAATGTCTTCGATCGCGGCCGCTCCATCGATCACTTCCTGGCGCGCGACGCGAGGCATCATCGTCCATGGGTGGCGGTGACTGAACGAGTGATTGCCGAGGGCATGGCCCTCCGCGACCGCACGACGAACGAGCGACGGGACACGACGAGCAGCTTCACCGATCACGAAGAAGGTCGCATGCACGCGAGCATCGGCCAACAGATCGAGAATGCGCGGCGTCCAGTCGGGATCGGGCCCATCGTCGAACGTTAGATAGATCGCGCTCTCCTCGCGAGACGTCTCGGTCGAGGGATTCAGCACCGTGATCTGCTCGATGCGCGCAGTCACGCAGGCAACTCCTTACCTGAGGTAGCCACGCGCGCGCCGCTCGCCTCGCTCCAGCGCGCACCGTCCACTTTCAACTTGGCGACGTTCTGCGCCAGCGCTTTGCGTGTAAGCCAGTAAAGCTGAGGCGCAGTGTTGCCGCGCTCGCGAATCTTCGTAGCCGGCGCAAAGACCCACGACAGCATCCTGAAATGCGCGGTCAGCAATCTCGTGCGCCATCCCGACGGCATCGGCGTGCTCACGAATCCCACGACTTCACCATGCGAGGGGATCCACGTGACACCCTGAAATACCTGGATCGCTTGCAGATCAGGGTCGGTGCGCGCGGCTTGTTCGAGCTGCCGCAGCGACTCGCGCATGAGTTTTGCGAAGCGGAAACCGACACGATGCATGGAGCCTTCGCCCAGCGCCGCGATGCTCGAGTTGTTGAAATGAAGCCGCCCGATGCGGTCCTGATCGCTCAGCACCGTGCCATCCGGAAAATCGATCCGCGGACCGCGATACACGGCGTGGCCGATGAAGAGCACCGGGCCGAGCGTTCGCAATCGATAACGCCGGTAGTACCAGCCATCGACCCAGCCCAGCATGCGACGGGCGCAGCGATGCAGCAGATTCATTGCGATTCTTGGGCGATCTGATAGCGGTCGCGCGCAATCATATCGAGCGTCAGCTCGGCGATTCTCGCCGCACCGTCACGAATGCCGAGCGACCACGCGCGTTGCTGCATGTCGGCCAGTGCCTGCGGATCGCTCATCATCTGGTCGATGCGTTCAGCCAGATCGACGTCTGGCACCAGAGCACCTACGCCATGACGTTCGAGGAAACGCACATTGAATCCCTCCTGACCGCCGAGCGAACGCGTCGCCAGCAACGGGCGACCGCACGCAAGCACCTCGGTCACCGAAACGCCGCCGGGTTTGCCGACGACGATGTCGGCGGCGCGAATGAACACGTCCATCCGATCGGTCCAATCGAAGATCCGCATGCGCGGATCGCCGGCGCCATTCGCGCCAGACTGGCGAGCGAGATGTCTCGACAAGGCCTGACGCGCATTCGCGTTCTTGCCCGGCATGACGATGAACGAGCATTTCGCATCTCGTTCCAGCAATCGTGCGGCGATGCTTTCGACGCTGAGCCCGAGACCACCGCCCAGGATGAGCACGTACGAACGTTGCGGATCGAGACTGAGCTGACGTTTCGCCTCCAGCTGAGAAAGCGGTTGCGCGAACGCCGGCATGAGCGGCACACCGGTCGCGATGGCCTGCGAAGTGTCCTGCTCCGTGATCGGAATCGTCGGATGCGCAATGCAATAGCGATCGATACCGCGCTGGCGCCAGAAATCATGGATGCCGTAGTCGGTCAGCACGCCGATCAATGGCACGCTCACGCGCCCTCGCCGCTTCAATGCGGAGATCATCGCCGCAGGAATCATCTGCGTGCTGACGATCACATTCGGAGAATAGGAGTTGATGATCGACTCGAGACGCTTGCTCAGGCGCAGCCACGACCATTTCATGAGCGCAAGCCGCGCACGCACTCCGTTTCCAGCGAGACTCGCCCCGTTGTACGGAAGCGAGGTATAGAGCATCGAAAGCAGCAATCGGTCGGTGGCGTACTGACCCCCGCTTTTCGCTTCGGCGTCCGTACCCGCCGCAATGTCCGAGATCAGCTCGAGCACTTCGAGCACATGAGGCGGCGGACCCGATTCGCTTTCCAGCACCTGCCGCCACGTGCGCTCGTCGAGGTGGTACAGACGCTCATACAGATCTGGATACTCCTGCACGAGCCGCAGATACGTACGATGCACGATCGTTGCAGCGCCGGGATTCATCAACGACCAGAGATCTAGAATGCGCACGTCCGTCGAACGCTGCAGCAGTGCAGCCTCAACGGCCTGAGCCGCTCGCACATGTCCGTGGCCGAGCCCCGAGGTGAGTATCAGAACGCGGTCGCGCGGCGATTCGCGCGCCCACTTCTTCTTACGCAGAGGCGGCGGCAGACGACTGAGCGATGGATTCGTCTGTGAAGGGTCGATGCGCATGTTCCGTTGACCGCAAGCGAGAGTTCGCCGTCCGGACTGAATGCACTGCGCTCACATCCGGTTCCGCAGTGCACTATGAAACGAACTCAAGAACGGACTTATATACCCGTGGCGCGACAGCGTAACAATGAGGGTTACGCACGGCGTGTTTACGCACGGCGGGTTACGCACGGCGTGTCTACGCATGGCGGGCTGCGCACGGCCTGTTACGCACAGCGGGTCGGCCACAGTGTGGTTACAACGGCGGTACGCACGCGTGGATACTTGCCGAGCGGCCCGAGCGTTTTTACTCCATCCGTTGATCGCAGCGTGCGAGACGAGTTTCACAGCAACCGCGCAGGCGGAGAAGGACCGATCAGGATTTGGAAAGAGCCCGCGAAGTGTCCGGCCCCGACGACCGAGTCTCAGTCTAAAGCCCCAGCCGGAAGCTGCGATCCGGCATTACGAAGACGGGATAAAGATCTTCACGGGGGACACAGGGACTCGCACCACGAAGAGCGTTCAGCGATCAGCGCGACGCATCAGTGCCCCGGAGCCTCCTGCCGATGTTTGAATACTCTGCGAGGCAGCTTGACGTGCGCTCTTCTCCGGCCACCGTGGCGCAGTCACGTGTACGCGATCAGAAGTCGTCGCCCGTGTTCGAGCACGGCTACCGCACGATCCCTCGTGCTTACTGCTTGCGCAACATCATCCGTACACGTCGGCTCGCGAGCACACCCAGGTATTGGGTGATCTTCGCATCGCTCGCCAGCGAGCTGAGCTCTTCCTCATAGATCTTCTGCACCAGTTCGACATCCGTTTCGGTTTCTTTGGCGATGGCCTCGGTGGCCGAGTGATCGTTGTGATGAGCGACCTGAGATCGAAATGAAGATGCCATCGCTGATCCTCCAACGAAAAATTCGATGAGAATTTTTTTTCGATCCGCTTGACTTTGCCTTGCTCGTCCGTCTGCGCGTCTTCATGACGACCCGCGCGCTCCGCTGATCACTAAACGAGCAATCCAACGAGTGGCCAATGATCCGCCGCAGATATGTGAAGTCAAGAAGGTCTTATCCAGAAGTTTTCCACCGCTTCTGTGGATATCTGATCGCCGTGAACGTTTTCGTGCGGTTACGCGCACAAGCACAGAACGGACGTTCGCAAGCTTCGGACCGGCGGCACGCCCGACCCCGAGTCTTTCGTGCGCCCGCTTTCGAACTCTGCGCAAGCAGGGGATTGCTGAATGTGAGCCGCGGCCGGACTCGCGACACCGATTTGCGCCCCGAAGACAGCTGCTACAATCGCGCGCCGGCTGGATCGGCCGGTCAAGGTTGGGCCTGTAGCACAGCGGTTAGTGCAGGGGACTCATCGAAAAGGTGCCTTCGCGGCGAAAGTCGCGAAGTGGACGGGATGAATTCAGGAAACCCTTCCGGTTTACGGACCGATGGCAATCCTGAGCCAAGCCGGCGATACATCGCCGGACGGTGCAGAGACTACCTGAGGACTCCAGTGTCCTTAATGACAGGCTAGAGCGTCCCGCACCCTCACGTCGCGACAAGCGCGCGGGTGAAGAGATAGTCCACGCCGGACGGAAACGTTCGGACAACGTGAATCCCTTGGTCCTGGGTTCGACTAAATCGTCGGGAACGATTTGAACACGCGAGTCATCCGTCGATGAGTCGCGTGGCCCAACGGGTGGAGCACATGGATGTGCGGAATCATCCCAGCGGGCCCACCAAGCGCGAAGCGCATCGATTTCGGTAAGCGGCTAGAATTGCCCACCTCGCGGGCCTGTAGCACAACGGTTAGTGCAGGGGACTCATAATCCCTTGGTTCTGGGTTCGAATCCCAGCGGGCCCACCAACTCTTCTGCGGCGAAATCGTTTGTGTCGTGGAATCATAAGTTGGCCATTGTGGCCATCTATGATTCAAAGCACGGGCGGCAATTTACGGATCAGAACTAACCGATACTCCATGTGACGATACTTTGAGCCGCGCAGAAGGCGATAAGGAGCCGGTTTCTCACTGCGTTGATTCTCTAAATCACTGACCCTCGTCGCGTGTCGACACACGTCGAGCAACAGTGCGCTGGCGAGCTATCGTGGGCTGCTGGCGTGACGCCACTACACCGACAGTGGTCTTTGCAGCCAATTGAAAGAGACTTGCCGCTGGGACGAAGCGTCGCGCCAGAGAACCATGGAAGACCAAGTCTTGATCGATGCTCGGAACGAGGCGCTGCGGAGGATCGGACGCAATGTGGTCCTCTTCCAGCAGCTGGAAAGTGTTCTCAAGTTCCTTGCGGCTACCCAGCATCCGTCGATGCCGCTGAGCGTGGCTAAGGCGACGCAAGAAGAACGCTCAGAGTCCATTCGAGTCAGCACCCTCGGCCAGGTCGCAAGGCGGGTTGTTGAAGAACTGTTCGCGACGCCTCACGCGGAATCCTCGTCCCCGCTGGAGATCACTGAGCCATGGCTCAGCTTCTCTTTCCGGATTGGAGGTGACCCTACCGATCTCGAGGCGAATCAGAGATCACTCAAGGCGCTGATCGACGAGCGCAACGAGCTCGTCCACCACCTGCTATCCCGGTGGAACCTGCACGATGCCGAGAGCTGCAAGCGTTTGTCAGCGGAGCTGGATGAGCAACGGCGCAGGGTCATCGTAGAGATCGAAAAATATCGTGCGTATGCCAGTTCCGTGCGAGAGATGGCGAGGGAACTTCAGGTTTTCATTGACTCAGCTGAGGGTAAGCGTCAGTTCGACGTTATGCTCCTGCAGAGCAGTCGACTGGCTATGTTGCTGGCGCAGATCGCGAAGACTCACGCTCGGGAAGACGGCTGGACACTCCTGTCGGTGGCCGGAGGACAACTCAGCAGCCTGATCCCAGAGCAGTTCGCAGAGCTCAAGCGAGAACACGGGGAAGGCTCTTTGCACAAACTTGTCGCCGCCATTGATCTGTTCGATGTCCAGTTGGAAACCACTCCGCACGGCGGAACCCGATCGGTCTATCGCTCGCGGTCGTGATTTCAAGAGCGCTTCTTTTGCTCACTGGGCAGTCACCGGCGAAGACTACTCTGGTTCTTCACTGGCCAATCTGCACTAGGATCAGATCCTGCGCGAAGTAAGCAAGTGTCGGCTCCTCTGCTCGAACTGCCACGCAGAAGAACATCATCCTGAAGCTCATCTCCATGAGGATGGCTGACGAGTGATGCGCGGTCCCTCGTCAGACTCGTTGTGATCCGTGGCGCCTCTTCACTGAGATCATTTCCCTCCTCATGACAGTGCGAACGGGCACGCACCATAACGCTCGATGAATCGGTTGCGTGCCTTCCGATCAGCACTGATAGTGCGACTACGCCGATACCTACACACATTCAGAAGGCGACAGGGAGGACTCTATGCGAACGGCATCTGTTTCCAGTTTCATTATTCTTCTCGGGTTGGTTTGCGCGCCACTATTCGCTCAGGAAGCGAGTGACGATACGGCATCGGCGCAAGCGTTGGACCCTGCATGGGAGGCTGCCCTGCAAGCCATGCAACAAGGTCCGGCACGAATCGCTCTGCGCGATCAGGCTGCGATCGAATTGCCTGCGGGGTATGGATTCGTGCCGCGCAAGCAGGCAACGAAGGTGATGCAGACGATGGGCAATACGGTTGATCAGCGCTTTCTCGGTCTGATCTTTCCGCTTTCCGACAAGGACTGGTTCGTGAGCGTCGACTGGGAAGACTCGGGCTATATCAAGGATGACGATGCCCGGGACTGGAATGCCGATGAGTTGCTGCAGAATCTGAAGGACGGCACCGAAGCTGCAAACAAGCATCGCGCGGATGTCGGCGTGCCGGCCATCGAAGTCACGCGTTGGGTCGAGTCGCCGAAGTACGATGCAACGAGTCATCGACTCGTATGGTCGGCCGAGGCCCGCCAGAAGAATGGCGACGACCCCGATCCCACCATCAACTACAACACTTACGTGCTCGGCCGCGAAGGGTTCATTTCGATGAACCTGATCACCACCAGCTCGAACGTCGAGAGCGACAAGCCCGCGGCCAATGAGTTGCTCGCCGCCGTGAATTTCAACGAAGGCAAGCGCTACTCCGATTTCGACAGCAGCACCGACAAGGTCGCCACCTACGGACTCGCGGCATTGGTGGGCGGCGTCGCGGCGAAGAAGCTGGGCTTGCTCGCCATGGTTGGCGTGTTTCTGGCGAAGTTCGCGAAGGTGATCCTCATCGGGCTCGCAGCGCTGGGCGGCGTGATTGCGAAAATGTTCAAGAAGAAAGAGGCGTGAGAACGGAGATGACGGTGATAACGGTGATGGCGGTGATGAAGTGATGGCGGGCCGAAAGACCCTCCATTGCCAGCGCCGCAGGCGCATCACCGTCATCACTCAATCACTTTCATCACTTTCATCACCGTCATCACTGCCTTCCCTCCGTCACTGCCATCACTGCCATCACTGTCCTCACTTTCCTCCACGGCCCATCACCTGCTGCAGCTGTCGCACGCCGCGCAAAATATCGTCCTTCGTCACGCCGCCGAAGCCGAGCAGAAATCCGTGCCGCGCGGGCTCGCCGAGGTAGTACTGCGATAGCGGCCACAGCCAGAGATTGCTAGCTACGGCGCGGTGCGCGATCTCCATGTCGTTCACCCCTTCAGGGCACGCGACGGTCAGGTGCATGCCGGACGCATCGCCGAGAATCTCGAGCTCATCACCGAAGACTTTCTCCAGGCTCGCCGCGAGAACTGCTCTGCGCTCGCCATACTCCGCACGCATGCGGCGCAGGTGTCGCGCGAAATGCCCTTCGTGGATGAACTGCGCGAGCACCGCCTGAGTGAGATCCGACTGGGTCACATCGATCGTCTGACGCACGGTGAGAAAGCGATCGAGCAGGTCGGCCGGGACCACCATGTAGCCGACGCGCATCGAGGGAAAGAGCACCTTGCTGAACGTCCCGACATAGATCACACGCGCGTCGGGATCGAGCCCTTGGAGGGACGCGATGGGACGGCTCTGGTAGCGATACTCGCTGTCGTAATCGTCCTCGATGATCCAGGCGCCCGCACTCTGCGCCCACTCGAGGAGTTCCAGACGTCGCCGCAGACTCATGGTCCAGCCCAGCGGAAATTGATGCGATGGCGTGACGAACGCCATGCGGGCGCGCCGGCTCAACCGCACGCCCGCCGCCACATCGATCCCGTCGCGATCGACAGGGACAGGCACGATCTTTCCGCCGTTGAGCGAAAACACGCGTTGCGCAAGCCAGTAGCCCGGATCTTCCATCCACACGCGATCGCCTGGATCGAGCAGTGCCAGGGCCGCGATCTGCAGTGCCTGCTGCGATCCGTTCACGATCAGGATCTGCTCCGGCTCACAGCGCACTCCTCGCGCAGAGCGCAGATAGGTCGCAAGCTCCTCGCGCAGATCCAGTCGCCCACCCGTCAGTCCGTACTGCAACGAAGTCGCACGCAGATTCCGGGCTTCGCGTGCGATCAGTCTCGACCAGATCTGAATCGGGAATTGATCGTAGCCATGCTGGCTGATGGTGAACGCGCCCTTGCCCTTCACCCACGGCGAGATATCGAAGATGGGAAGTGCTGCGCTGCGCTCGGAGATTGGACGCAACTTCGCGCGCTGCTCCAGCGATTGCGAACCGGCATCGTCCGCGAACACCAGCTTCTCGGGCAATGAGCTCGAAACAAAGGTGCCGGAGCCGGAGCGCGACTCGAGGTAGCCTTCAGACAACAGTTCTTCATACGCACCGACCACTGGAATGCGTGAGACGCCCAGCTCCTGAGCCAGCAGTCGGGTCGAGGGTACCTGCTGTCCGCTGCGCAGATCCCCCCGCAGGATCGCACCGCGAAATGCATCGTAAATTTGCCTGTGCAGCGGCCGCTCGGCCTTGCGATCTACGGCAATCAGAGGCGTGACCGTCGCGGAGATCTTTTTCATGGCCGCATTGTAGTGGTCATATCGAAACGATCAAAAGTGGTTATTTAGAAAGATCACTGGCCAGCGCAGAGTCGCGCCACAGCCACACACGGGGATATGCATCGGGCGTCTCACGAAGGCGCGATGTGCGTTTGTGTGCCGGCGATGACAGCGCGGGACACCCACGCAAGTGTGCGGGCTGAACTGGCACACAAACATCCGAGGCATCAGGGGCCTCAAGGAGAATCAGATGACGTCAAAAACGCATCGGAATACGCGGCGTCTGCCGAGAGTTCTGTTCACCATCGCGGGCGGTACGGTGTTGATCAATCCCGCCTTCTCTCAGGAAACCACGACCCAGAACGAGCCGCTCGAAGAGGTCATCGTTACGGGATTACGCGGCAGCCTCAAGGCCTCGATGGAGACCAAGCGCGACGCCATCGGCGTCGTGGACGCAATCAATGCCGAAGACATCGGCAAATTCCCGGACACCAACCTGGCCGAATCGCTCCAGCGAATCACGGGTGTTTCGATCGATCGCCGCAATGGCGAAGGCGCGCAGGTCACAGCTCGCGGATTCGGCCCCGAATTCAATCTGGTGACATTGAACGGACGGCAGATGCCGACCGCCGATGCGTTCGGAAACGGCGCACCGAACGCCGGCGGCATGGGCGCGGGCACGCGCTCGTTCAATTTCGCGAATCTCTCCGCGGATGGGATCAGCGCACTCGAGGTCTACAAAACAGGTCGCGCCGACATGGCGACCGGCGGTATCGGCGCGACCGTCAACGTGAAGACGGTGCGGCCATTCGATAACGAAGGCCTGGTCATGAACATCGGCGCGAAAGCGATTCATGACACCAACGTCGATGCAGGCGATGAAGTCACACCCGAAGTGTCGGGGGTCTTCAGCTATGCCGATTCCGACAAGCGCTGGGGCGTGAGTCTCAATGCAAGCTATCAGAAGCGCGACAGCAGTGCGTCCGGCGCCACCGTGAACGATTGGCACATTCAGCCGTGGCATTCGAATCTCGCAGACAACAAGGGCGCGGCACCCCTGTTCGTGAACAACAACGGAACGGTCTATGGACCGAACGCGACTGCGGACGACTTCGTGCAGGCCGAGATCCGCAACGCGCCGGCGGACGGTCAGCTCTACGCCATCCCGAACGACATTCGCTATCACTTCTCCGATCGCGAGAGCGAGCGCACGAACACGCAACTGACGCTGCAGTTCGCGCCCTCGGATTCGATGACGCTCACGGCCGATTACGTGTACGCGGTTAACGAGCTCACGGAAGATCGCGGCGATCAGACGATCTGGATGCAGCGCAACGGCTTCTACTACCTCGAGTTCGACACGAACGAAGCGGTCGCCACCCCCGTCGTCCTCAAGGAGCACACGGGCTCAGCGAAGGATTTCGGCTATGAGCAGCAGCATCGCGAACAGAAGAACGATCTGACCTCGGTCGGCTTCAACGCGAGCTGGAACGTGAGCGATCGCGTCAACGTGGAGCTCGATTATCACGACTCGAAAGCCCGCAGCGTGCCGAACGATCCGATCACCGGCGGCGGCGAAACCGCGTTCAGCCTTGCAGGCAAGTTCTCGGGGGACTGTCTGGCGTCCTATCCCAACGCGCCGGCAGGTGCGACACCCATCTGTCAGAACTCAGCGAATGCGTGGGACCAGGTCTTCTTCTTCAACAACGGATTGCCTGTCGCACAACGCACGCTGTTCGCAGACACCAATGCGATGCTCACAGGCAACGGCGGCAACAGCGATGTGTCGTTCAGCGATCAGACACTCGGATCGCAAGTGCTGCGCATCGCCTATCAGGGCCAGGAAACGACCATCGAGCAGTTCCGGCTCGGCAGCACGATCGAGATGGACGAAGGACGGTTCCAGTTCGGCGTGGAAACGCGTGACATGGAAATGAATGCGCGCGCGTCCGGCGGTTACATGGCCATGGGCGACTGGGGCGTGGCCGACTCAGGCAAGGTGCCGGATCTCGTTGCGCTCTTGCAGCCCTTCAGCCTCACGGGTGCATTCGACGACTTCAATCCTTCCGGAGCACCGACCGGCGGCTGGAAAGGCAATGCGGATACGCTCGGCTTGTGGGCCATTCAGCATGGCTACACCAACTGGAGCGAAGAGGCTGCGCCCGATGGCAAGCTGCGTTACAACCCGGGCTTCGCGAACGACGATGTCGTGCAGGAGAAGACGACCTCCTTCTATGTGCAGGTCGGATTCCGTGCCGATGTCGGCACGATGCCCGCCAATCTGCTGGTGGGAGCACGTTACGAAACGACCGATGTGAACGCCATCTCGTACATCCTGCCCACGAAGTACCTCACCTGGCAGGACGACAATGATTTCCAGCAGACACAGTCGGGCGCCATCGCGGATATCGTCACGCGTTCTGAAACGGCGACTTACAACAATCTGCTGCCGAGCCTCGACTTCGACATCGGCGTTACCGACAGCATCAAGGCACGACTCGCCTACAGCAAGACGATTGCGCGCGCCAACTACAACAATCTCACAGCCATCGTGGATCCGAACGTTCCGGGCGGCTCGACGATCAACGGTTTCAAGGCGACCGCGACGGCCAACAACCCGGCACTGCTGCCGCTCGAATCGACGAACCTGGATGTGTCGGTCGAATGGTATTTCTCCGATAACGGTTACGTGTCCATCGGCTGGTTCGACAAGGACATCGTGAACTTCATCGGCCAGGGCGTGTTCAACGAACCGATCGTCGGCCTCGGCGGCGTCAACATCAAGGACCAGACGGCAGGTCCTCGTGCTCAGGCAGCACTGGCTGCGTTGCAGGCGCGCGGTGTGAGCCAGCCGAACGATTCTGAGCTCTTCACCATGCTCGCGATGATCGAGCATCCGGAAGGCACGACATATCAGAACACGTTCTTTCCGGGCGGCGCGAGTAACTACAACGGCACGAACGATCAGCATGTCGCGTTCGCAACCGCATACGACGTCATCACCGAGCCCGAGGATCCCGATTACATCTTTGCCGTGCAGCGACCGGTGAACAACAAGGAGGCGAACATCCACGGCTTCGAGTTCGGCGGCCAGTATTTCTTCGGCAACACCGGCTTCGGTGTCCTGGTGAACTACACGATCGTGAAAGGCGATGTGGGCTTTGACGACACGGCCGATCCGAGCGAGAACCAATTCGCGTTGTTGGGACTGTCCGATTCGGCGAATGCGGTGCTGATGTACGAGAAGTACGGCATCTCGGCGCGCATCGCCTACAACTGGCGCGATGAATTCCTGCGGGCGGCGAACCAGGGTGCATGGCGCAATCCCATCTACGTCGATGAGTACGACCAGATCGACGTGAGCATTGGCTACACCATCAACGATCACCTGTCGATTGCAGCCGAAGGCATCAACATCACCGGTGAGGATGTGCGCTGGCACGGACGCTCAGCTAAACAGCTGTGGCGGCTCGAGGATCAAAACCCGCGCTACAGCCTGGGAGCCCGCTACAAGTTCTAAACCCTTTCGCCGCTGCGGAGCGCGATCTGGAGGCTGTCATTCGACAGCCTCCCCTTTTTTCATCGATGGAGATCATCATGACCCAACCCGCGCATTCGAGGCTCGAGCTCGACTTCATCGATACCCACGCGCGACTGCAGATCGCTCGTTTGCTTTTTGCCGGCGGCATCGGCGCACTCGGTGCGCTCACGCTGGGCTCTTCTGACTTTGCCTTTCAATGGCAACCCGTGCCTGCGAGCGTTCCTGCACGAGCAACGCTCGCACAAATCGTTGGGATCATTTTCATTGCAACCGCTGCGTTGCTCCTGGCCCCGCGAACGCTCCGCCTCGGCGCGGGAATACTCGCATCCGCATTCTGGCTTTGGCAGCTACTGCTCCACGTGCCGCCGCTGATCAGCACCGGAGAAAACTGGCTCGGCGCTGCCGAGTTGCTCGCATTGTGCGGAGGCAGCCTGGCTTTCCTCGGCATGGTGAGCGATGACGATCGGGGTCGGCACGCAGCCGTAATCGGCAAGTATCTGTTCGCACTTGCACTACCGATCTTCGGCTGGTCGCACTTCTTTTACGCGGTACCTGCCTCGCAGCTGATCCCCGACTGGATTCCGGGCCGATTGTTCTTCACGTACCTCACGGGGACGGCGCACATTCTCGCGGGACTGAGCCTGCTCACCGGACTTCTGGCTCGCATCGCCGCGCCCTGGATCTGCATCATGTTCGCGTGCTTCATCGCCTTCCTGCACATCCCACGCGTGATCGCAACACCGGCCAGCCGCTACGAATGGACCATGTTGCTCATGTCTGTCCTGCTTAGCGGTGCAGCCTGGTCGATTGCGGCTGTCGTGCGACGAGAAGAATCGCGGACGGCGATGAGAGAAGAGAGGGGGCTTGTGAGAGCTGACGCCAGGGGCTAGGTCCTAGGCGCTAGGTCCTAGGTTGTTCGGCTAAAGCCGAACCCACAAAGAAGCAGCTGGCCAACTGGTCTGCTGGCCAGATAAGGAAGGCTACTTGTTCGGCTGAAGCCGAACCCACTGTGAAACTCGCGGCAGCAGCCGCTCCGACTCTTGTCTTCTGGCTAGCTGACTAGTTGGTTAGTTGGCTAATGACTTGCGCAGCATTCACCTGTGGGTCCGACTTTAGTCGGACTGAATTTGTCCTCTGTTCGGCTAAAGCCGAACCCACAGCAGGAGCCTCTCTCCCCTGTGGGTCCGACTTTAGTCGGACTGACTTTGTCCTCTGTTGGCTGAAGCCGAACCCACAGGTGAGACTCGCGGCTAAGCCGACTCAATGCCGCTCGCTGCGAGTCCCTTCGATGCCGCCGTCGTCGCTGGGGAGATCTTCGTCCTCGCCCGTCTCGCCGGCTCCGCGCGTGGCGCGCACCGTGCGCTGGTTCTCGGGTACCGGATCGCCGATCTCGACGTTGTCCGGCGACTCGTTACGCTCATCCTCTCCTTGCCACTGCTGCGGATTCTTGCCGCTGTCTTGCGACTGCCGCAGAGGTTTCTTCCTGTCCTGGCTCTGACTACCTGATGAGTTCTGTCGATTAGGCATGGGTCACCTGTCGCTTTGCTGATGGGTGCCGGGAACAACGCATCGCGGCACGAGGAAGTGCCCACTCGTGACGTACGCGCATCACCCACACGTGGGAACCCAATTCTGGCTGCCATACGTAGACTTCAGATCGTCGTCGACCGGCCAGGACCTTCGTGATCTCCTCTGACCCAAGCACCATCAAGCGCTATCTGCCATGGCTGGTGGCGACCGTGCTGTTCATGGAGCAGCTCGATTCCACCATCGTGAACACTGCGGTGCCTGCGATGGCCGAGAGTCTCGATGTCACGCCGCTCAGTCTCAAGGCTGTGGTGACGAGCTACATCGTGAGTCTGGCGGTGGGCATCCCGATCAGCGGTTGGATGGCGGATCGCTTCGGCACGCGGCGGGTGTTTGCGGTCGCAGTCAGTGTGTTCACCGTGAGCTCGATTGCATGCGGACTTGCGGTGAATGTGCCCATGCTCGTGGCCGCGCGCATCTTGCAAGGTGCGGGTGCTGCGATGATGACGCCGGTGGGGCGACTCGCGATCGTGCGCACGTTCCCGAAGTCCGAGCTTCTGGCGGCCATGAACTTCGTGATCATTCCCGCGCTGATCGGCCCGCTCCTCGGACCCACGGTTGGGGGATTGATCGTTCACTGGCTGACGTGGCGGGAAATATTCTTCGTCAATGTGCCTGTCGGACTCGTCGCGTTGTGGCTCATTCGAAAGCACATGCCAGATTATCGCGATGACGCGCCCAAGCCTCTCGATGTCGTCGGCTTCGTATTGTTCGGCGCGGGCACCGCACTGCTGTCATGGATCCTCGAGATCTTCGGCGAGCACCGACTCGATCCGACATCGGTGGGCGTGCTCCTGCTGCTCGCGCTCGGATTGCTCGCCGCCTACATATTCCATGCGACGCATACGCGCCATCCGCTGCTGCAGCTCGAGCTGTTCAAGGTGCGCACCTTCCGGATCTCGGTCGCAGGCGGATTCGTGACCCGGCTCGGCGTGAGCGGCCTGCCATTTCTGTTGCCGCTGCTCTATCAGCTTGGCCTGGGACTTCCTGCGTGGGAGTCGGGCCTGCTGATGATGCCGACGGCGGCGGCCGCGATGATCATGAAGCTCGTTGCTCCACGCTTGCTGCGACGATTCGGTTATCGACGCATCCTCATCGTGAACACCGTCATGATCGGCATCTCGATGAGCCTGTTCGCGACGGTCGATGCGAGCACACCACGTTCACTGATCGTGGTTCTGAGCCTGATTCAGGGCTTCTTCAACTCGCTGCAATTCACCAGCATGAACTCGATGGCCTATGCGGACCTCGAGACGCGCGATTCCAGCATGGGGAGCACGATTGCGAGCTCGATGCAGCGCCTGTCGATGAGCTTCGGCTTGGCCTTCGGCTCGCTGATCGCGGGCTGGTATCTCGGCGATCTGCCGCAGACCGATCACGAGTCGATCACCCGCGCATTGCACGGCGCACTGCTGACGATCGGTGGCATCACGATCCTCTCATCGCTCTCGTTCTGGGGACTGAAGCCCAACGACGGTCAGAGCGTCAGTCGCGGTTCCCCCGCGAAGGAAGCTCTACCTGCGGTCAACAACGAGATCGCCACTCCCGAACAATGACCGCTATTCCCCCGGCTAGCTGTTGACGGTCTTCGCCATGGGCTCGCTGGTGAAGCGCGCGAGCACCTCGTCCAGTTCTTTCACATTGATCGGCTTGGTGAGATAGCCGTCCATGCCTGCGGCGAGACACAGGTCACGATCGCCCGCCATGGCATGCGCGGTGAGTGCGACCACCGGAACGCGAGTGCCGGCCTGCTGTTCGCGGCGGCGCAACTCCTGTGTGGCCTCGAGGCCATCGAGCTCCGGCATCTGCACATCCATGAGCACCAGATCGAACCGTTCCTTCTCGATCGCCGCTAACGCCTGATGGCCGTTGTGCGCCACGGTCACGCGATGCGAGCGCTTCTGTAGCAGCCTGACCATCAGGAGCTGATTCACGGCATTGTCTTCCGCGAGCAGGATGTTGAGCGATGCAGCCGTCGCGCTCGCGGATGTGGGTCGCGAAACGACGGCCTGCCGCGCGACAGGTTTGAGTGCACGAACCAACGCATCGCGCAGCTCATGCAGACGCGAGGGCTTCACCAGGAACTCCGTGACACCCAGCGCGCGGCAATTCGCCTCCTCTTCGCGCTGCGTGAAGGTGGTCAGCATCGCCACGATATTCATTTGCAGATCAGGCCGCTCGCGAATGCGCTCGATCAATTTGATGCCATCGACGTCGGGCATGCGGATATCGGTCAGCAACAATCGGATCGGATTGCCTTCGTGTTCGGCGGCGTCGAGCAGACGCATGGCCTGTTCCGCATCAGCCGCAGTGTCCACGCGCATTCGCCAGTGGCGAAGTGCGACCGACAACGCACGGCGGAACGTCTCGTTGTCGTCGACGACGAGGATCCGCACATCCGCGAGCTCTGCGGGCAGCGGCTGCTCAGGCTGGTCGATCGCGTCCATACGCACGGTGAAATGGAAGTCGCTGCCGCGGCCAGGCTCGCTTTCCAGCCAGATGCCGCCGTACATCATCGAGACGAGACGGCTCGAGATCGTAAGCCCCAGACCGGTACCGCCGAACTCCCGCGTCGTGGAGCTGTCGGCCTGCACGAACGGTCTGAAGATCTGTGTCTGGCGATCGCGTGGAATACCGATGCCCGTGTCGCTGACAGTGAATCTCAGCATGCAATCCGACCCGTCGCGCGCATCGACCGATAGCCGCACGACGACCTCGCCGCGCTCGGTGAACTTGATCGCATTGCCGATCAGATTCAGCAGCACCTGTCGCAGACGGTTCGAATCGCCGCGCACGACGGCCGGCACATCGCAGGCCACCTCGCTCACGAGCTCGAGTCCTTTCTGATGCGCGCGCAGGGCCAGCGTCTTCATCGCGGCATCCAGCGTTTCGCGCAGATCGAATTCGATCGATTCGAGCTCGAGCTTGCCAGCCTCGATCTTGGAGAAATCCAGAATGTCATTGATGACGATGAGCAATCCGTCGGCCGAGAGCTTCACCGTTTCGACGTATTCGCGTTGTTCACGCGTCAACTCCGTTTCCAGACACAGCGAAGTCATGCCGAGAATGCCGTTCAGCGGCGTGCGGATCTCGTGACTCATGTTGGCCAGGAACTCGCTCTTGGCACGACTGGCGGATTCGGCCACTTCGCGCGCCTTGCGTAGCGTCTCCTCCGCGTACTTGTGGAGTGTGATGTCGTTAGCGACACCGAGGATCCGCGTCGGCCTGCCCTGCTCATCCAGCAGCGGACGTTTGACCGTGTGCATCCAGCGCACCTGGCCGTCCGCACCCGTGTGCTCTTCGTCGACCTCTCTTTTCTCCCCGGCCTTCAACACTTGTTCGTCGTCGCGACGAAACTCATCGGCCTGTTCCGACACAATGCCGATCTCGATGTCCGTCTTGCCGATCATCTGCGCCGGATGCAGCCCGTGGGCTTCGGCAAGCGCGCGGTTGGCGAGCGAGAAGCGGCCTTGGGCATCCTTCACGAAAATGAAGTTCGGGCACATGTCGATGACCTGGCGCAGGAACGCGCGCTGGCTGTCGATCTCAGCCGTCTGATGCTGAACGCGACGGCGCAGTGCCATGACCCACAGCATGGCGAGACAGATCGAAAGCATCAGCACGGACAGTGCCGGCCATGCATGTCGCAGATTCCACCAGGGCGCAGCCTTCACGACCGTAACGTCATCGGCTGAGCGCAACAGCAACCGGAAGGAAGCAGGCACGGAGGTGTAATCGCGGAAGAACAGAATCTGCCGCTGCACTGCCGTGACGCCGGTGAGACGCACGATGCTGCCCTCACGGAGATCCCCGAGCGGAATACCGCCATCGAGCTGGGCGTTGAAGTTCGTGTACGCATCCTGCAGCACCAGCGTTTGCTGAGCCGCGCCGCTCACATGACTCAGCACCCGCGCCTCGAGCGTGACGAGTCTGTTGTCGAGATCGCCGCTCAGGATCTGCTCGGCGGTCACGCGTTCCGGAACCACCGGCGCGCGATCTTCCAGGCGACGCACGATGGCATCTGAGATCACCGTGCCATGATCGCTCGGCGCCGGATAGCCGATCGCTTCGACGCGATCGCCCGGCTGTGCATCGGCATTGTTGGCATGCACGATCGCACTGCCGCTGTCGTCCTGCACATAGAGTGCACCCGGCAAGCGCAGCGTAACGACGCCGGTCACACGCGCCCGCCGACCGACGCCCGCGTGATTGGAGAAGCGCAGCAGTTGCTTGATCGGGCGGGTCTGCAGATCGCTCGTCCTGGTCGACGCAGCGTTGAGCACCTCCAGCGAGTCCGTGGAGTACACGAACATGCGATAGCCGGCGAGCACGCCATCGACCGTGAACACCGTGGCGAAGACACCGCGTACGCGAACTTTGGAATCAACCAGCTCTTCGAGCTTCGCAGGGTCTCCTGCATTCACCAGCAGCGCATTCACCACCCCGACCGGCGTGAGGAGATTGAACTTGTACCAGCTGCCGCCCCACGTGAACGGTCGAACCAGGCCTTCGATATCGACCCACTCGGAATCGTAGCTTCCCGAAGGAGCTTGCTCCGGATCCACTTTCTGCGCGACGGGCATCGGGCTGCGACCGAGGACTTCGATGCGCGGGTGACGAATGATCGGTGCGAATCCGCCGCTGCCCGTGAGTCCGGTGATACGAACCTTCAATCCGGGCTCGATTCCGTGCAACGTCAGATCGGAACAATCGACGAAGATCGCTTCTTCGCCCGACTGCAGGAACACGAGATCCGAGCTGCGCTGAACCATGGTCAGCACACCCGTGAGGCTGACGGGCAATCCTGCGGACGCTTCTTCGTTCGTGAGCTGACGCACGCGGCCGATGTCGGTCAGCGGCGCAATCTTCGTATCGGACTGCTGTGGAATCCGCCCGCTGGAGTCGAGCGGTTTCACCTCGGCGCGTTGCAACGTCATGGTGAACCGGCGTGGCGTCGGCCAGCCCGTCGCTTCGATGACCTGACCGGTGGAGAATCGATGCGCATCCTCCATCTCGATGGGCATCACCAGCCCACCGTTCTCGATGAGCAGCACGTGCTCGGATTCCGCACGCACCACGCGACCCTGAATACGCACGCGCGAGCCACGACGAACCCACTCGGGATCCATGATCAGCGAACGCACAGAGGGCGCGAGGGCAATCTCCTCGGGCGGCAGATGCGCAACGCGCAGATCCGCCATCGAAGCCACCCACAGATGCGCGCCTACGTTGTCGACGCGCAGCGCAGGACCTGCCAGGTCCTTGTAGTCGAGCTGCAGAACACCCGTCACTTCGACCTGCGCATCGATGAGCGACTCGGGACTCACACCGCGCGCGTGGATGATCGTCACAGGCATGCGCTGGCCGACATCGCTCAGCTCGAGCACGAGATTGCCGTCGCGCACGGCTGCCGTGCGCACCACGCCGGTGGTCACGACGCGCTGCGCCTCACGCAAACCCGAGCTCGTGAACTGCGCAGCGAGTGACAATGGCTGGGGCTTGGGCAATGGCGCCTTGCCCTTCACCTTCAGCTTGATCTGCCCGAGCTGGACACTTTGCCCGCTCTCCTCGACGTTGTACTCGCGCGCAATGACTGCCTCGATCTCGATGCGATCCCCGACCCGCGGCACGCGCTGACCCTTCTGCAGCCCGACATGCAAGCCCGCGGTCTGGTCCTGGAAGTAGAAGCCACCGAGCGTGGCATCGGCAAAGGTGACGACACCGCTCAGCTCGACCGGATTGCCCGCTCGCAGACGCTTCAGATCGTTGATCGTCGCACCGTGCTTGCCGGCCATCGTCGGCCATAGAAAGGCGAGCACGAGCGCAAGCGCGACGGCAACGAGTGCCGCAGCGACAGCAAAGTGCTGGCTGCTCGACGACGCAGGAGAAACCGACTGACCTTTCAAGGGAGGCGCTTCCGGGAGTTCGACGTGTGCAGTTTGCGCAATCCCCAGATCGATTCCCTCGTGCTGGTTCATAAGATGTGCGAGCGGCAGACGAGACGCCCATCACACTTTGCGCAGATCCGGGGACGGACTGATGAGCTGCAGTGACTCATCAATGCCAAAGCCGAAACCCACAAAGCCGATCGAGACCGATCGATGTGGGGAAACGTCGTATAACAGCACCGTCGCGCGGCGGAACTTCGACCGGAGCCGGACGTACAAAGATCTCTCCTGCGCAACACAGCCCCGGACTTTCCCGCGATGGCGACCCATCCGTCTCAGCAGCACGACATCAACGAAACATTGCGACTGCTGATCGATCAGGCGTACGAGCATGCGGTATTTCTCATCGATCCGGCGGGCAGGATCACCTGGTGCAGCACTGGCGCGCAGCGACTGTTCAATGCATCTGCGGACTTCCTGCTCGGCAAGGAGCTCTCCTCGATATTCACCGAGACCGATCGCAGGATCGGCATCGATGAGCTCGAGCTGGCCATCGCGGGAACTTCCGCCATCTCGGAAGACGATCGCTGGCATGTGCGACCCGACGGCTCGAAGTTCTGGTCGTCAGGAGCGCTGGTCTCGATCCGAGATGATGAGGGCAGGCTGCTCGGCTACGGAAAGATCCTGCGCGACCGAACCGATGCAAAGGAAGCGAGCGAGCTGATGAGCAACTCGCTGGAGACCTTGCGTTCGAGCAACGAAAGCAAGGATCTCGCGATCACCAAGGTCTCGCACGAGCTGCGCAACGTATTCGCGGGCATCAAGATGGGCTTGCAGCTCATCCGAACGCGCGGCAGCGGCCAGCTCGACGCGGGCATCGCGGATCTGATGCAGCAGCAGCTCGAAATCGTTCAGCGACTCACCGAGGACCTTCTGGATGCGAAGCGGCTGTCCACGGCCAAAGTGACGTTGACTCTCACCGAGCTCACTCTCCAACAGATCGTTCAGGACGTCGTGCTGCAGCTGCAAGCTCGATTCGAAGAGAAATCACTGAAGGTGCAGCTGCTCGGTCCCTCGGGTGCCATTACGATTCTGGGCGATCGCGTGCGGCTTGCGCAGATCTTCAGCAACCTCGTCGACAACGCGATCAAGTACACGCCTTCGGGCGGCAACATCTGGATCAAGATCACGCAGGAAGACGCGCACGCGGTCGTGCACGTTCAGGACAACGGTCGAGGCATTCCGCCGGAGATGCTCTCGGAGATCTTCAAAGTGTTCACTCAGGTCGATCCGCAGGTGTCGAATCGCGGACTCGGACTCGGACTTGCGCTCGTGCATGAACTGGTCCAGCTGCACGGCGGCTCGGTCCAGGCGACGAGCAGCGGTGTCGGCATGGGCAGCGAGTTCAGCGTGCGCCTGCCGCTGGCTTGAAACGAATCGCGTTTAGCGCAGCGCCCGCATCTCACTGCGCTCGCCATAACTCCTTGCGTGCCGTACCGGCATTGCCCAGCTGGTAGATCGCAACCGTTTCGACCTTGAAATCTGCCGGCCAACGTTCAGCCTGCCCGACGCGCAGACGTTCCGCGAAATCCTCATCGCTCAGCCCGACCGTGATGTGCGGCTTGAACTTACGTCCGGTCTGGTTCTCCATGAAGCCCGCGACGTACTGCACCGTGGCGTCATCGGCGTCGGAGCCGACGAACGCCGTCGCATCTGCGGAAGGCGCGCGGAACGGCCGCAGTGCGGTAACGAGCGCATCCTGAAGCTGGGTCAGCTCGCTGCGCTGGCGCACCGCAACTGAGCTCATTTCACGACCACTCCAGGGCTGGTGCTCCAGGCCTTGCGCCTCGAGAGACATCCCGGCGACGGGGTGTCGCGAAAGAACGCCGCTTACGGCTTCGATCACCCGGGGCAGCTGGCCCGACCGCACATATATATGAAGCAAGGAAACGTGAGGGACATGCGAGTCGTCCAGGGCAAACCCCTGAGGATCGTTCGCCCGAAGCTGCCGATTGAGACTCTGCGCATGCTCACGCATCGGCCGATCCGGCAGGGCGAGGACATTGATGGCAATACTGTCAGACAAAGAACTGCGGTCCTGACCCCGCGCAGTGTCCATGAGCATCATGAGACACAGCATGGCGAGGAGCGTCGATCTGAACATGGAGCCTCCGAGCCGTAAGCCGGCCGAACCGCCCGGGGTTCCGACAATGAACCCGCCGGCCTCCCCGATGCCGCGAGCGTGGGAACCCCTCAGGGGAAGCGATTCATGAAGCTGCGGTGAACGATCTGCAACGGTTCATGCGCATGGGATCACGGTATATCGCAGGGACATTTCCAACCGCAGGGCCGATGCATACACTCCGCGCCTTCGTGACTAATGCGGCCGACGAAGGCCGACCATCCGCACACTGCAACCTTCCAGGCGGCTGGCGTGTCCTAAATCGGGGCTTCTAAGGGAATACTGCGTGACTAATAGAATCCAAGCCGTATGCCGCTCGGGCGTGACGGCAATCCTGGCGTGTTCGATGTTTGGTCTGGCGGCCTGCCACAAGGATGCCGGCGGCACTCCTGCCGCAGTCACTGCTGCGACGCCGCTGCTGCTTGCGTCTGAAGACCTGATCGACATCGCCAACAACTCGCTCGCGGGCGGGCCTTCCATCACCGGTTCGGTCGAAGCCGAACGCCGCGCCGATCTGCGTGCGGAAGTCTCTGCCGTCGTCGTTGCCGTGCTGAAAGAGAACGGCGATCCGGTGCGCAAGGGAGATCTGCTCGTGCGCCTCGATCAAACAGCAATCCGCGACAGCCTGACGGCCGCCGAAGCGTCGTCCCGTGCCGCCACCCAGGCATACGAACAGGCCGAGCGTCAGTACCAGCGCATGGTGAAGCTGCGGGAAAATGGCATGGTTTCCACGCAGCAACTCGAGGACGTCGAGATTCAGCGCAACAGCGCGCAGAGCGAGCGTGAAGCCGCGCGCACGCGCGAAGTCACTGCTCGTCAGCAGCTCGAGCGCACTGAAGTGCGTGCACCCTTCGACGGCATCGTCAGTGATCGCAAGGTGTCCGCGGGCGACACCGCGGCGGTCGGCAAAGAGCTCATGAAGGTCATCGATCCGTCCAGCATGCGCTTCGAAGGCCGCGTGTCAGCCGACAGCATCGGTCAGGTCGCGGCCGGCCAGCGCGTGAACTTCCGTATCCACGGTTTCGGCGAGAAGGATTTCAGCGGCGTCGTCACCCGCGTGAACCCTGCAGCGAACGCCGCAACCCGGCAGGTGGAAGTGCTCGTTCGCTTCGACGATGCGAAGCAGCGGCCAAGCGTTGCGGGTCTGTACGCGGAAGGCCGCATCGAAACGCGCAGCACCGAGACACTGACGATCCCCGCCGCCTCGGTCGTGCACGAAGGCGACAATGCATTCGCCTGGCGGGTGCAGAACGGCACCCTGCAGAAGGTGAAGCTGGATCTCGGCGTTCGCGATGCCCGGACCGGACAGTACGCCGTGAAGGCCGGCCTCGCCGAAGGCGACACGGTCCTGCGCTACCCGGGCTCCACCTTGAAGGATGGACAGCCGGCGCAGCTCGCCGGCCGCGCTCAGCCTTCGACCATGACCGCGGAGAAATAAAATGTTTCTCTCCGACTTCAGCATCAAACAGCCGGTCACGACGATTGCGATCATCATCGTGCTCATGTGTCTGGGTCTGCTGGCGCTGAAGAATCTTCGCGTCAATCAGATTCCGGATGTCGATCAGCCCGTGATGGTCGTAACGTTCCCGTATCCGGGCGCATCGCCGGAAACCGTGGAGCGCGAAATCGTCAACCGCGTCGAAAAAGCGCTGCAGAGCATTCCGCAGGTGTACGAGATCCGCTCGACCTCTTCGGAGAGTCAGGCGCGCATCGTCATCATCTTCGACTTCAAGAAGGACATGTCCGCGGCGGGCGATGAGATCCGCAACGCCATTGCCTCGGTACGCTACAAGCTGCCGCTCGAGATGCGCGAGCCCGTGCTTTTTCGCGTCGATCCGTCCTCGCAGCCGATCATGAATCTGGCGCTGTCCTCGAGCACGCAGACGCACGCCGAGATTTCCCGACTCGCCGAAGACGTACTCGCCGATCGCCTGCGCGGCATCGATGGCGTTGCCGTCGTGAACGTCGAAGGCTCGCTCACACGCGAGCTGTCGGTGCTGCTGCATGCCGAGAAGCTGCGCGAGTTCAACGTGTCGGTCAGCGAAGTCGTGAATGCGCTGCGTGCGCAGAACACCACCGCACCGGTCGGACGTGTGAAAGGCATCATCGATGAGCAGAACATTCGTCTGGTGGGTCGCATCGAGTCGCCAGAGGAATTCAACGATGTCGTCGTGAAACGCGAAGGCAGCGAGATCGTGCGGCTGGGTCAGGTCGCGAGCGTCCAGGACGGCTTTGCCGAACCGACCAGCTACAGTCTGCGCAATGCGCACCCGAACGTGGGCCTTTCGGTCATTCGCTCGCGCGAAGCCAGCACGGTCACCGTCGCGCAGAACGTGCGCAAGGAGCTCGACGCGATCAATAAGACTTTGCCTGAAGGCACCAGGCTCGAAGTCACCATGGACGGCGGCGAGGACGCATCCAACTCGCTGCACAATGTGGTCGAAGCACTGGTCTTCGGCGCTGGCCTCACGATTTTCGTCGTCTACGCCTTCCTGAACTCGTGGCGCTCTACCCTCATCACGAGTTTGTCGCTGCCGACCTCGGCGATCGCGGCCTTCATCGCCGTGTGGTTGTGCGGCTTCACGCTGAACTTCATGACGCTGCTCGGACTGTCGCTCGCCATCGGCGTGCTGATCGACGATGCAATCGTCGTGCGAGAGAACATCGTGCGACATATGGAACGCGGCGCCGACCGCGTCACGGCAGCGCGTAAAGGCACGGCCGAAATCGGCCTGGCAGTGACTGCAACCACCATGTCGATCATCGCTGTGTTCGTGCCGGTCGCCTTCATGGGCGGCGGTGCGGGCGAATGGTTCCGACCCTTTGCTGTCACGGTGGCAGCTTCGGTGCTCGTGAGCTTGCTCATCTCCTTTACGCTCGATCCGATGCTGTCCGCGTACTGGGGCGATCCGCCCGATTACGCACACAGCGAGCGCAAGGGGTTGGGCAAGTTCCTGCAACGCTTCAACCGCTGGTTCGATCATCAGGCGGATCGCTACGGCACCGTGATCGCATGGGCTCTGCATCACCGCAAATGGATGGCGGGTTTCTCGATGCTGGCACTGGTCGCGGCGCTCGCGCTCCAAGGTTCGTTCGGCGGCACCGAATTCCTGCCGAAATCGGATTACGGCACGCTCGCCGTCGACGTTCGCACCCCCTCGAGCGGCAGCCTCGAGTACGCGCGCGAGAAAGTCGAAAAGGCGGCCGAGCTTGCACGCTCGATACCCGAAACGAAGGCGACGAACTCGCGCGTGACAGCCGGTGGCGGGCGCGTGTACGTCGATATCGGCGACAGCAAGGATCGTCGTCGCTCCGCATCCCAGATCGCCGCCGAGCTGCGCGTGCTGCTGAAGCGTCTGGTCGGTGCCGAGTACGTCGTGCTCGACGATCTGAACAACGGTGCGCAAAAGCCGGTGCAGATCCAGTTCTACGGCGAAGACTCGCGAAGACTGATGGAGATCACCAACGAGTTCATGGCCAAGGTACGTGACATTCCCGGCGCCGTGGATGTGGGCTTGTCGGAGCAGGATCCGAAGGACGAGTTGCGCATCGAGCTCGATCGCGGCCTTGCGAACCAGCTGGGCATCTCGATGAACGATGCCGCTCAGGCATTGCGCGTGGCCTTTGCCGGCGTCGAAGTCGGAGACTGGGTCGACCCCGTCGGCGAGTCGCGCGATGTCGCCGTGCGTCTGCGACCCGAAGACCGCGTCACTGCTGCGAACATCGAACATCTGCCGATTGCAGTGGCCGGTACCAACATGATGGTGCCGCTCGAACAGATCGCGACCATTACGCTCGACAAGGGTCCCGCACAGATCCAGCACCTCGACGGCAAGCGCACGGTGACGGTGTCCGCCAATGTGGAAGGTCGCGCGGCCGGCGAGGTCACAGCGGATGCGTTGAACATCGCAAAGGCCATCGACTTCCCGGAGGGTTACGGCCTGTCGCTCGGCGGTGCCTCGCGCGATCAGCAGGAAGTGTTCAGTGAAATGTTCACCGCGTTGATCATGGGTATCGGCGTCATGTACCTGGTGCTCGTGATGCAGTTCGGCTCGTTCACGGCACCGGTGCCCGTGATGATGTCGCTGCCGCTTTCGCTGATCGGTGTGGTGCTGGCGCTGCTCATCACCGGCGGCACGCTCAATCTCATGAGCTTCATCGGCATCATCATGCTGATGGGACTGGTGGCGAAGAACGCGATCCTGCTGCTCGACTGCGCGCGCAAGGAAGAAGCGCAGGGCGTCGATCGCGAAGAGGCGCTGATGCACGCCGGTCGCGTGCGTCTGCGTCCGATCCTCATGACCACGTTCGCACTGATTGCCGGCATGGTGCCGGTTGCGATCGGGTTGGGCGAAGGCGGCGAGTTCTATCGGCCGATGGCGGTCGCCATCATCGGCGGCACGATCACTTCGACGTTGCTCACGCTGCTCGTGATCCCGAGCTTCTACGACAGCATCGAGATCGCGCGCGAGCGTGCCAGGCTCAAGCTCGAGGCCCGCGCTCTCGTATGGAATCCGCTCGTTGCGTTCCTGCTTACGGTCGGCGAGGCGTTGCTCACGCTGACGTTCGTGCGATTCATCTATCGCGCCGCACGTTGGGTGCTCAACATGAGACCGGCCGAGCATCCGGTCGAACGTGCCGTGCGTGTCGCGAATTTCACGGCGCCAGCGGATTTCAACCCGCGACCTGCGCCATGGCAGCGTTCACGCCGCGTGCCGCTGACGCTGGCGACGAGCAACTAAGACAACGCCCGCGAGTGCTGACCGCTCGCGGGCTCCTTCCGAACAGGCGCTTCCGTCCTGTCCCGCCGCGGGCGGGTGATCCGTGCAGCGGCTCATCACGCCGCCATATCAGACGTCCGGATCGAACAGTTGCGCTAATCCACGCCCGAACCACGCGCATCTGGAAAAGGCAGGGTACGTCCGCAATATTTGCCTGGGTCATGCGTTTCTAACTGCGCGATCCTCATTGCACGTCCCACCCGGAGCGCTCGATCCCGTGACTTCGAATATCCGCTTCATGCACGCTCCTATCAGCGACTACGCTGACTCTGCGCAGTTCGTCGGCGGACGCTTCCGCAATCCAAGACCGAAACCGGTCGCGATGCCTGAGCCGACGGGCAAAGTCCTGTGGGATTTCTTCTTCAACAAGCCACGCAATACGGTGCCGCACTCCGCCATTCCTGTACGCAGACTGACGAAGCACGAGCTCGAGACAGCGCCCGATCACAGCCTGTATCGACTGGGACATTCGACGATGTTGATCAAGCTGCGCGGCGGCTGGTGGCTCACCGATCCCGTGTTCGCGAAACGCGCTTCGCCTTTCAGCTTTCTTGGACCGAAGCGCTTTCATGCGCCGCCCATCGCGCTGCGCGAGTTGCCCGCGATCCGCGGCGTGATCCTCTCGCACGATCACTACGATCACCTGGACAAGGCGAGCATCAGATTTCTTGCACGACGCGCCGGTGTGTTTGTGTGTCCGCTCGGCGTGGGAGATCGGCTCATCTCATGGGGCGTACCTGCCGCGAAGGTGCATCAGTTGGACTGGTGGCAAAGCATCGACATCGATGGTCTGCGACTCACGGCAGCGCCTGCACAACATTTCTCGGGGCGCGGCTTGAGAGATGGCAATCGCACGCTGTGGTGTTCCTGGGTGATCGAAGACGATTCGTTGCGCATCTACTTCAGCGGCGACAGCGGATACTTCGCAGGTTTCGCCGATATCGGCCGGCGGCTCGGGCCGTTCGACATCACGCTCATGGAGACTGGCGCTTACAACGTTCATTGGCCCTACGTGCACATGCAGCCCGAAGAGACGCTGCAGGCACATCAGGATCTGCGTGGCCGTTGGCTGCTGCCGATTCACAACGGCACGTTCGATCTGTCGATGCATGCATGGCATGAGCCGTTCGAGCGAATCCTGCAGCTCGCAAACCAGCACGGGATATCGCTCACCACACCGATGATGGGCGAACGCATCGATCTGAATGCTCCGCACACGGGCGAGCGCTGGTGGCGTAGCGTCGTGGCCGAAGAAGAGGCCCGGCATGCAAAGACGAGCGGAAGCGCGAAACGGCTTGGAATCTGCGCGCGCTGCTAATCAGCGGCGCGATCCTCACAGCAGCAGCTGGATCTTCGAGCCCAGGTATTCGCGCACTTCGTCTGCACTCCCGAATGCGAAATAGTCGGAGTGCTTGTCCCAGAACTTCAGAATGAACGCGTCGTCCCGCAAGAGAAGCTCGCGAATCTGAACTGCGATCAGTCGACGTTCGCCCGGCTTGTAGTAACTGACGATGGCCTGCCACCGATGGGCGTCGGTCGGAAAACGCAGTCCGGAATCGCCGTCGAAATGCCCCAGAATGGCTTTCTTCAGCGACGCGAACTCACCCAGATGCCGCACTGCCGGTGGATCGATGAAGCTGATGGTCATGAGGCTGTCCTCCGCATCCTCATCGATTGTGCTCCCGCTCCCCGCAGGGGTCGAGTCAGGAATTGCGCCAACGATGACTGCAGATCGGGCCGGGACTCCATTTCCCCCTGCGGTGCCGCCGCTTAAGATGCCCGCCGCCGTGAGCTCACCAGACTATCGTCCCGTCCTCGATACCAACATCGTTCTCGATTGCTTCGTCTTTCGCGATCCTGCGATGCACGCACTGGTCGACGCAATGGAGCGCGGACGCATCCGACCGCTGATCCATGAAGAGACGCTCGACGAACTGCGACGCGTCCTCGCCTATCCGCAATGCAAGCTCGAGCAGATCGAGCAGCATCATGTGCTCGCTCGCTACCGGGCAGTCGCTATGGAAGCGCCGATGCCAGAGAACTTCAGCCGCGCGCAACTCGCGCTACCGCAGGGATTTCCAAAGTGCCGCGATCCCGACGACGATCTCTTCCTCGCGCTCGCCTTTCATGCACGGGCCGATGCCTTGATCACCAAGGATCGTGCGCTGCTCAAGCTGCGAAGAAAGGCACGCAAATTCGACGTCACGATCCTCGGAAGCATCGATTTGAAAGAGCTTCGATGGTGAGGGTCGTCCGCCGCGATCGTTGCCGGGTTCAAAACTGACCGGAACCGACCGCCTCCACACGGAAAGTGGATATAGACCCTGCTCGCGCAGCGGCGTGTAGTCCGCTCTCATTCATTCTGACTGACTGAGGTGAGAGTTATGAACGTTGCTGCCGAAACCGCCCTGACTTCCCCCGCCGCCACTCCAACACTTCGCTATGTCCTGTTCGGCGGACTGCTCGCGGGTCTGGTGGATTTTCTCTATCCCACGATCAGCACCGTGATGGCAGGCGGCTCGTGGATGCGACCGTGGAAGGGAGTCGCAGGAGGTCTGCTGGGACCGGCCGTTCGCGATGGCGGCCTTGGCATCACGATGCTCGGCATCTTTCTGCACTTCTTCATCTGTGTCTCTGGCGCATTCCTGCTCTATTTCCTCGCCCGACGCATCACATGGATCCCGCGGCAGTGGATCGTGCTGGGCATCCTGTACGGCATCGCAGTTCTCTTGGTGATGAACTACATCATCCTCCCCTTGTCCGCGATCGGGCGTGGCATCTACCCGCTCGAGACGCTCCACATTTCCGCACTCAGCCACATCCTGGTCGTCGGTCTGCCCACGGCATTCTTCGTGTCGAAGGCCTTGCAGCAGCGCGGCTGATCGACGCAGGCAATACCAATCAAGAGTCCCACGACTGTCGTCGTGGTGGGGGCTCCGATCTTCGAACAGCCCCGCGCACCCTGTGTTCCCCGTGGAGATCTTGTTTCCCTGCGGAGTGATGACGGTGACAAGGTGATGTCAGTGATGTCGGTCGCTTCGCTTCACGAGCCTCCGCTCTCCGTTGTGGGTTCGGCTTCAGCCGAACATCAACCCTGTCCGACTAAAGTCGGACCCACAAGGGGGGGCTCCGCTTTCCGAACAGCCCCGCGCACCCTGTGTTCCCCGTGGAGATCTTGTTTCCCCTGCGGAGTGATGCCGGTGACAAGGTGATGTCAGTGATGTCGAGTCGCTTCGCTTCACGAGCCTCCGCTCTCCGCTGTGGGTTCGGCTTCAGCCGAACATCAACCCTGTCCGACTAAAGTCGGACCCACAAGGGGGCTCCGCTTCCGCACAGCCCCGCGCACCCTGTGATCCCCGTGGAGATCTTGTTTCCCTGCGGAGTGATGACGGTGACAAGGTGATGTCAGTGATGTCGAGTCGCTTCGCTTCGAGCCTCCGCTCTCCGCTGTGGGTTCGGCTTCAGCCGAACATCAAATCTGTCCGACTAAAGTCGGACCACAGGGAGCGCGGGATTGTCCTGACGCATCAGGCGCGGCGGCGATCTGAAGCTTCCGGGCGATCTCGGCCCGCATCTCACGCGATGACTCGACACTAGTCGCGCGCCATTGAAATTCCTGACATTTTCCGCAGCCACCCCCCTTGCTCGCGCATGGAATTTCCAGGGCTTTTCATTAGATAAATCCGCGCCGGATCTGAGATTAATTCTAGTGGATCTAACTCATGGCTCACTGTACAAGGGCCATGAATTGACGCGGACAAGTCCCCGCAGGTGCGGGTCGATGTGGAGTGAAAGCAATGGAAAAGAGACTGATGCTGAGCAAGCCGGATCTGCTGCGGCTGCGCGCCCTGATCTGGAACGAACAGGCTCTGCGGGTCATCGATCGCGAGGATCTGCTGGATCTGCAGAACGAGATCGATCACGCGATCGTTCTCGACACTGAGGATCTTCTCGAAGAGCTGGTGACGCTCGATTCGCGCGTCATGGTTCGCGATCTCGAGAGCGGTGCGACCACGGTTCACACGCTCGTGTGTCGTCTGCGCGCGGATCTTTCGCAGGGTGAGCTTTCGGTGCTCGCTCCGCTGGGTATCGCATTGCTCGGCTATTGCGCGGGCGATGAGATCGAATGGGAGATGCCGGGCGGCCGCAAGCGACTGCGCATCGAGGCCGTTCTGCCGCCGCTGCAATCCGAAACACAACAGTCACATGAAGCGCCGGCGCTGAGCGCATGACATGCGAGCGTTGCAAGTCGAACATGCGATGCAATGGGGTGCATCGTCTGCACCACAGGAGCTGACGACCGAAGTATCTGCACACCTCGGCCTGCAGAATATTCTGTGCGTCAGCGATCTGCATGCGCACGAAGACTTCGCGCTGCAACGCGCGAGCATGTTGTCCCGACAGTTCCACGCGCACGTTCATGTGCTTTACGTGGACAGCCAGCGCATCTCCGAACCGATACTGCATCTGATCCGCCGGCCAGAGACTTTTGCGGCTGCCCCGCCCGTCGACATGTTTCTCGAGAAGCCGCGGCAGGGCTCCACAGACGTTCGCTCCGTAGTAGGTCGCCTTCCGGCGGCGCTCGCGCAGATCGATGCACAGTTCTCGATCGATATGATCGTGATGTCTGCACATGATGTGCAGAACATGCCGCAACTGGACAACCTCATCCGTCGGGCACGTGCGCCGGTCCTGATCGCCCGCGGCCGTCCGCTCGAGGCATATCGGCATGTGACGCTGGCCACCGATCTGACCAAGCATTCTCTGCGGCTGTTCGCTGCGATGGATGGATTCGAATGGCTCAATGCAAGGAAGATTTCGCTCGTCCATGCGTTCGGCCTGCCCTATCGCGGTCTGCGTGAGACGCCGGGAACGATCCCGGAGCACCTCGAATCGTATCGGAACCAGTGGCAGCGGCTGGTGCTGCGACAGTTGCAAGACGACGTTGCGAAGAGCTCGCTCGACGCGAATCGCGCGAAACTGCGTGCGGATCTGGCGATGCCGCTGGATCTGATCCAGCGTGAGCTTGCCGAATCTTCCAGCGACCTGCTGGTCGCAGGTCGATCGCGTTGGGCGATGCGGCTGAAAGAAATGCTCGGAAGAAGCACTACGCGAAAGATTCTCCAGTCCGTCGATCGCGATGTACTGATCGTGCCGTAGGCGAGGAATCGAAGCGCCGCAGCCATTGAACTGCTGGTTTCCCTTCCCAGAGGAACAGGCACACTCCCGGGATGCGTTTACGGTGCAGGAGACTGCACTATTCACTCATGCCGGATACCGCACTCAAACGACGAGCGTCCGCTCGTAACACTGCCACTGCGCCCGAAGGAATGGTTCGCGTGCGTGGAGCGCGTGAGCACAATCTCAAGAATGTCGACGTCGATATTCCGCGTGACGCACTCGTCGTGTTCACAGGCGTGTCGGGATCGGGCAAGTCATCGCTCGCCTTCGGAACGCTGTACGCGGAGGCACAACGGCGCTATCTCGAATCGGTCTCCCCTTATGCGCGGCGACTGTTTCACCAGATGGGAGTGCCTCAGGTCGATGAGATCGATGGCCTGCCGCCTGCGGTCGCGTTACAGCAGCAGCGAGGCTCACCCACGACACGCTCGTCGGTCGGCAGCGTAACGATGTTGTCGAACCTGCTGCGCATGCTGTACTCGCGCGCCGGCGACTATCCTCCCAAACAGCCGCTGCTCTACGCCGAATCGTTCTCACCGAATACGCCGCAAGGCGCCTGCGCGACGTGTCACGGGCTCGGACGCATCTACGACGCTACTGAAGCTTCGATGGTGCCCGATCCGTCGCTCACGATTCGCGAACGCGCCATTGCCGCCTGGCCTCCCGCATGGCATGGCCAGAACCTGCGCGACATCGCAGTAACGCTCGGCTACGACATCGACAAGCCGTGGCGCGAGCTGTCCAGGAAGGACCGCGATTGGCTCCTGTTTACGGAAGAGACGCCCACCGTACCGGTCTACGCGGGCTTCGAACCTCATGAAGTGCGCAGGGCGCTCAAGAGGAAAGAAGCACCCAGCTACATGGGCACCTTCACGGGCGCGCGTCGATACGTGCTGCAGACCTTCGCCAATACCGAAAGCGCGCTGATGAAAAAGCGCGTGTCCCAGTATCTCGTGAGCGCCGACTGCCCCACCTGCCGCGGAAAACGTCTGAAGCCAGAAGCGCTCTCGGTGAAATTCGCGGGCCTCGACATCGCCGAGATCTCGCGACTGCCGCTCAAAGAACTGGCCGCACTGGTGCGCCCGTATACGACGGTCGTCAAGAGTCACCATGCGGATCATCCCGAGAAACGCCTGGTCGCGCAGCGCATCGCGGAAGATCTCGAAGCTCGCATCGCGGTCATGCTGAATCTGGGACTGGGCTATCTTTCCTGCGAACGCAGCACACCAACGCTGTCCCCCGGTGAGTTGCAACGGCTGCGGCTTGCGACTCAGGTGCGCTCCAATCTGTTCGGCGTCGTCTATGTGCTCGATGAACCCTCGGCGGGTCTGCATCCGGCAGATACCCAGGCGTTGCTCACCGCACTCGATCAACTGAAGGCTGCCGGCAATTCGCTGTTCGTCGTCGAACACGAGATCGACGTGATCCGGCACGCCGACTGGATCGTCGATGTCGGACCGGCAGCCGGCGAACACGGCGGCGAGATTCTCTACAGCGGTCCGTTAGCAGGTCTCGAACAGGTCGAGACGTCTCACACGCGCCGGTATGTCTTCGCTCGCTCACAGGGAAAGCCACGCATTCCTCGCGCGCCTGGCGAGTGGCTGAAGCTCACCGGCGTCACTCGCAACAATCTTCAGGCGCTCGATGCCGAGTTTCCGCTGGGATTGCTCACGAGCGTGACCGGTGTCTCGGGATCGGGAAAGTCGACCCTCGTAAGTCAGGTGCTGGTCGAACTGGTCGCGGCACGCCTCGGACAGAAAGTTGCCAATGACGACGAAGAACCCAATGAGCTCGAGCAGCGTGTCGAAACTCTGGGCGGACGCATCGACAGCGGCATGCATCGCATCAAACGTCTGGTCCGAGTCGATCAGAAACCGATCGGACGCACGCCGCGATCCAACCTCGCGACTTACACGGGGCTCTTCGATGATGTTCGCAAGCTGTTCGCTGCGACGAAGATGGCCAAGTCGCGGCGCTACGATGCAGGACGCTTCTCATTCAATGTCACGAAAGGTCGCTGCGAGACCTGCCAGGGCGAGGGCTTCGTCATGGTGGAGTTGTTGTTCCTGCCGAGCGTGTACGCACCCTGCCCCACCTGTCATGGCACACAGTACAACGCACAGACGCTCGAAGTGCGCTATCGCGACAAGAGCATCGCCGACGTGCTGGCGATGACGGTCGATGCGGCGTTCGAGTTCTTCGATGCCGATACGAGCATCCATCGCATTCTCAACGTGCTTCGCGAGGTTGGCCTGGGCTATCTGCGTCTCGGACAGGCAGCCACCGAGCTGTCCGGCGGCGAAGCCCAGCGCATCAAGCTCGCCACGGAACTGCAGCGCGTATCGCGCGGCGACACCTTGTATGTGCTCGACGAACCGACCACGGGCCTGCATCCGGCCGACGTCGAACGCTTGATGGTGCAACTACAACGGCTGGTCGACAGCGGCAACACCGTCGTCGTCGTGGAGCACGACATGAGTGTTATCGCGGCGAGCGACTGGATCATCGATATAGGCCCGGGTGCGGGCGATGAAGGCGGTCGGATCGTTGCGGCCGGCACCGCCAGGGACGTCGTTCGCAACCGTCGCAGCCGCACCGCGCCATTCCTCGCGGAATACCTGCACGAGCATTGAGCGAGCGCTGGACAGCGCCTGGCGCGGCTGCATAGTCTTCGGCATGCCCGATCAGGACTCGCGCCGCTGGATCACCGAAGGAATCGATGAACGTGCGATTCAGTCGCTCACGCGGACGCTGTCAGCCTCCGATCTGTGGTCCTTTCTGTTGTGGCTGACAGAACAACGCGCGCTGACCCGTACGACCAACACTCTGCAGCAGCAATGGCAGCGTGATCGCTTCGTTCAACCCTCGCTCGTCGAGCAGCGACGTCTTCTCGAGATCGATCTGGAACTGCTGCAGATGGCGCACGGGTTCGAGTCGATCGAGCTGTCGCCGCTCGCACCGCTCGGTACCTGCTCGCGCGTCGCCCTCACGGCGCAAAATCGCATCGTCTCCACCGTGCGCGGCACGGAAGTCGTGTCCGATCCCACCAATGTGCTCGCACTCGAGAGCGCGCGAAGGTTGCGACTGGATCCGACGCAGGTCGTGAAGCTGACGACCAGCCATCGTTGTGTGCGCTCACAACCTTTCCCGGACAAGCCAGGATTCGCGGCGCACTTCCGCATGTTCTGTATGACCACGGCGGGACATGAGACTGCCGACCAACAGTTCACCGTCGATGCGCTCATCGAGCACATACGTCGTCAATGGCAGGGACTCGATCGTCTGGAACAGCTCGGATACGCGTTCCCCGCCCGCAGCGTTACTCTGTTGGCCACCGCCGAGCGTGCCCATCTGGCCGATCGCATGGCAACCGCGCTCGAAGATCTGCCGCTCGAGCGCAAGCCCCTCGATCACGGCTACTACGATGGACTGCGCTTCATGATCCAGGCGCATAGCTCACAGGCCGACTCCTTGATTCCGCTGATCGACGGCGGCGCCTTCGACTGGGTGGGCAAGCTCGCGTCAAACGACAAGCTCGCTTTCGTTGCAAGCGCCCTCGGCACGCAGATCGCGGCGTTCGCATTCAGAGCCTGAGCGATCCTTGGGTCCGGATCTCTCTGTGATTCAGGTATCTTCCGCCTCGAGTGTCGATGACCGGGAGGCTTATGTATCTGCCTGACCAGTTCCGCGAAGAGCGTGCCGAGATCCTGCGTGCATTCATCGCCGCACATCCGCTGGGTGCACTGGTGACTTCCAGTGAGCAGGGACTCACCGCCGATCACATTCCGATGCGCTGGCGCGAGCACGCAGACACGCCGGGCGTGCTCTACGGCCATATCGCCCGTGCCAATGACGTCTGGAGACGTCTCGCGCCGGACTCACCAGTGCTCGTCATCTTCGGTGGGGCCGAACGCTACATCTCGCCTTCCTGGTATCCCTCCAAACAGGAACACGGCAAGGTCGTGCCGACGTGGAACTATTCTGTCGTCCATGCGCACGGCACCATTCAGTTCAGCGACAGTGCCGAGATGAAATTACGCCACGTGCGCGAGATCACCGATCAGCAGGAATCCACTCGCGCAGCCCCATGGCAAGTATCGGATGCACCAAGCGAGTACATCGAGCGGCTGCTGAATGCGATCGTGGCGTTCGAAATTCGCATCGATCGGCTGATCGGCAAGTTCAAGGCGAGTCAGCATCGCCCGGACGACGAACGAACGTCTGTGGCACGAGCACTCGAGACAGAAGGCGCAGCGCGCGCAGACGTCGCAGAAGTCGTGCGCGCGCCGGAGCGTTGATGGCCTCGCACAACCAGAAGCTTTTCGGCACCGACTTTCCGCCTCATTCCACCCAACTGGAACGCACACGCCAGTCAGCGTGTTGCGCATAGAGCATGGCTACGACACCGCGCAAACGCTTCTCGATGATCCGCGAGTTCCAGATGGCGGACTGGTTCACGCTGGCAAATGCCGTCTGCGGCACCGGCGCCATTTTCGCCGTCATCAGTTTTCTCGAGACCGCGGCGATTCATTACATCTACCTGGCGTGCTCGCTCGTCCTGGCGGCATTGATCTTCGACGTTCTGGACGGACGCATTGCACGCTGGCGGCGGGAAGCCTCATTGATGGGACAGGAGCTCGACTCGCTGTCGGATGTGATCTCCTTCGGCGTCGCACCGGCCGTCATCGCTTACGGCTGCGGCATGCAGGGCGAGATCGACCGGATCGTGCTCCTGTTCTTCGTCGCATGCGGTGTGTCGCGACTTGCCAGATACAACGTCACGGCCGCATCGATGTCAGGCGAGTCCGGCAAGGTGACGCACTTCGAGGGCACGCCCATTCCGACCTCGATCGTACTGGTCGGCGTGCTTGCGCTCGCAACGGCGTCGGACTCCATTCGCCAGAACCTGTGGCTCGGCGAAGTCGCCATCGGACGCTACACACTGCATCCGCTGGTCGCTCTGTTTGCGATCTCAGGCTCGCTGATGATCAGCCGTATCCGGATTCCGAAGATCTGAACGTGGAGAGGCGAGCGACGATCATGGTCTCTCGCAATGACCCGTGAATCGGGATCGGGTCGAAGGGTCGAACTAACGCGAGGCTCGAACGCTGCGAGGCGACCTATTTGGCCTTCTTACCCGTGCGTCGTTCATTGAGGCGGGCGACCATCAGCTGCAGCTCATGCGCGACTTCGGCGCGGCCACCCGGACGCAGGCCAGTGATCTTGTTGGTGCCCTGCGAGATCTCGTACTGATACCACGACGCCGTGCCGCCGTCCGGGGCACTGACTTCTCGCAATGCATCGACCTGGAAGGGCGTTTCCAGCGTTGCAATGACGTTGAACTGTTTCATGGAGATGCTCCCGGGATCAGGCGACGTCGCTGTTCGGCATGAATCTGCTCGACCGTGAGCCCTGTGCTCGATGCGACCAGAGACAGTAAGGGATGCGGACCGACCGGAAGTGAAAGTCCGTAAAGCCGCTCCCAGAAGAGGATTCGCTCCCGCGGCGATTGATGCGGAGACGCCTGCTCCTGCCGCAACCGAGCGCGCTCTTCATCACGAGCCTCTGCTTCGCGAACCACTCGCGAGCGATTATCCAAAGCGGGATCAGGGAAACCGGTAGTGCGGGTCACGAAAGCCTCGGTGCAACTGCCTCGCGCACGCATTCACGTGCGCGAGGCCGAAGCCATTACCAACGACGCTGCGCGGTGCGCGGCTTGTCCTGCGCCTCGTTCACCTTGAGGGCACGGCCGTCCATATCCTGACCGTTCAGGCTCTGGATCGCGCGCGCTGCATCCGTACGTGCCATTTCGACGAATCCGAAGCCACGAGGACGACCCGTGTCGCGGTCGTTGATCAGTGCAACCGAATCCACCGCGCCGTGCTGCGAAAACAGCGTGCGGACAGCTTCTTCAGTCGCGGAAAAAGGCAGATTGCCAACGTAAATCTTGCTCATGTAATAACTCACCCAAAGTACGCGTCTCGAAGCGGCGGACGCGGAACACCTGACAGCGACGGTCGCCGTCTTTCCGGTTCGAGAACGATTCGATTTAGGCTGAGTGGCAAGAAGCGCCAGAACGGCGAAGCCAAACGAAGATAAAGAGAAAGGTTACGAGCCGCAGGCAGTGTAGCCTGATATGCCCGCCTATGTGGGCTTTATTTCCCGACCGGGCGCTTTTGCGCTCCAGCGAAGCGCCTTCCGTCCACTCCAGGTACCAGCGGAAACCTCAAATGCAGACTCGTCGATTCCTCGAGAGGAGCTGCAGAATCGGTCAATAGCGGAGGGCAACGTGACGCGCTGCTGGTGCGACACTCAATGTGAATCCCGATGCGCTCTCTCTTGAAATCCGACACCGCACCGCAACCTGATCGCCATAGAATTGATTATCGATGCGTAGCTTCGGTGGGCGGCACGCGTCGGCAAAAAGCCCACGGCAACTAAAGGAGGTGATCCAAAGTGAGTACTTCAAACGTTGGATCGGTCGCAACTCTGGGTGTACTGGTCGGCGGGGTTCGTCGGTAACGACAAACTCGCGCTGACTGGACGGCCTTGAGCATGCGCGCAGGCTTTCGCCACGCGCGCGATCGAGGCTCCAACGGACGGACGCTCCGAGACAGTTGCCGTGCGGACCACCTTGTTCCGCATGCCTTGATGGCTCGAGCAGGGAATGGCGGAGTCCGCAAGGGCTCCGCCGTTTTCTTATGTACATCGACGCTTATTGACGAGTCCTCAAGACCGCCTCGATGGTTCTCTTCTGCACACAACTACAGTTAAGGCCGTAACTGTTACGCGTGCACGCCTTGATCGTTTGTTCCGGACACTCCGACCTCGCCGCATGTCGGGCAATGTGCCCTTCATAGATCATCGAAGCACAGCCGGCGAAGCCAAGGACACAGCAACAAAGTCCCGCGCGCAGGGCCGGCGAATATCGTTGAAACATGGCATTGCTCCAGGCATCGAAACAGACCTGGAGACGCTAGCGATAGCGTTACTCGCGCGCATGAAGCCTGCCCAAAGAACATCCGAAGATTGCGTTCAACAGCGCCAGCCGGCTCCATCTACCGCGCATCGCGGCATCTACTGGTGACCTGTAACAGTCGATTCGGTAGTGATCGTCGGCGAAGGTCGAGAGGGTCACCCCTGCAAAGGCCTAAATGGATCACCCCGACGAGGCTCAAGGGGTCATTCCGGCGAACGCCCAAGGGCGTCACCCCTGCAAAGGCTCAAAGGAGTCACCCCCGCGCGGGTCCATAAGGGTCACCCCGGCGGAGGCTCATAAGGGTCACCCCGGCGCAGGCTCATAAGGGGTCACCCCTGCAAAGGCTCAAAGAAGTCACCCCCGCGCAGGCCCATAAGGGGTCACCCCGGCAAAGGCTCAAAGGAGTCACCCACGCGCAGGCCCATAAGGGGTCACCCCGGCGGAGGCCGGGGTCCAGTCCCTGGATCCCGGCCTTTCGCCGGGATGACGAGCAATAGCAGCACCCTCCAATCAGACGACCAGCAGCGCGCTCGAATCAGTCGCTACAGTCCACTAGCATTCCGTTTCGCGTGGCGGCTGCCCGATCGATCCTAGGGAGAGGGACGGATGGGATCACGAATTCGCATCGGCGATCTGACGCTCGACCGCGGGCGCCACCTGGTGACGCGTGATTCGGTTCCGATCGCCCTTGGACCGCTCTCATATAAGTTGCTGCTAGCCCTCGTAGATGCGGCGCCTGACGTGGTATCGCACGAGCAGCTCATCCAGTCTGTCTGGAAGGGCCGTCCCGTGACGCCCGAGACACTCAGCCAGCGGATCAAGCTGCTACGCGATGCGCTCTCGGATGATCCGACTCACCCGATCTATATCGAAGGTGTGCGCGGCCAGGGTTACAGACTGGTCCCACCGATAGAGACAATCCCCGCCGATTCGGCGTCGCCGACACGCCCTCGACGTCCATCGCCAACCGTTTGGGTGATCGGCTTGCTGACCGTCGCAGCCATAGCAGCTCTCGTAGCAACTCTGCCTGGGATGACTGAACGCGCTTCGCGAGCAGGCGGCCCACCCGATTCGATCGCCGTGCTGCCGTTCATCGATTTGAGTGAGGAAGGCGATCAGCAGTATTTGGCCGATGGAATTGCAGAAGACATTCTGAACCTCCTGTCGCGAACGACCGGATTGCGAGTGATTGCCGCAACGTCATCGTTCTCGTCCTATCGTCGAAAGCCCGACCCGTCGGACATCGCCAAGGCACTCGGCGTCACTCATGTGCTCGAGGGCAGCGTTCGCAAGGCTGCCGATCGAGTGCGCGTGACGGTGCGACTTCTCGAAGCTTCGAGGGGTCATCAGCTGTGGGCGGAGTCGTACGATCTGAGCTCGGACGACATTCTGACGTTCCAGTACGAAGTCGCTCGCTCGGTGGCATTCGAGCTGCACAGCACTCTGCGCACCTCGAGCGAAATCTCGCCCGGAACCACGAATCCCCAAAGTTACGATCTCTATCTGCGTGGCCAGCAAATGATGCGCGAGCGCAGCTACGGCGAGGCTCGGCGGCTGTTCGAACAGATCGTCGTCAAGGATCCGGATTTCATTCCGGCATACGCCGCGCTCGGCAGTTCCTATGTCATGGATGTCGTGGATGTACGTGTAGATGTCACCACCATTCGAGAGAGTCTGCGCGACATCGTGAACCGCGGTCTCGCTCGTGCACCGCACGACGCGGGACTCATGGCTCTCTCGGCCCAGCTCGCGCGCTACGACGGAAACATGACTCTCGCAGAATCGACCTTCGCCGCCGCATTGCGGCGTCAGCCCTCCAACAATCTCGTGCGCAGCCTGTATCCGGCGTTCAAGCTCGATCGCAGCGATCCGCGCTCGGCATTGCAACTGAGCCGGGAGTCACTGCAGATCGATCCCTACAACCCGTTCACTTACATCCTCATCTGGGCGAGTCACATGGATCTTTGGCAGCGCGAGGAAGCGATGGCGGCAGCAACTCGTTATCTCGAGCTTTCGGCTCCTCACGACATTTCCGGCGAGTTCATGATCGGCGCCACGCAATGGCTGCTCGTGGCCGATTTCGTCGACGGCATTCGGGCGCTCGAGCGAAGCGCCGCGCGCATCGAGCCTGAGTACGCAGGCACACCCGGATGGCTGCCGCTGCTGCACTACAACGTCGGCGATCTGAGTACAGCCGACGCGCTGTTAGCACGTGCGCTCGCGACACCGTGGAACGACATAGAGAAGGTTCCTGCCTCCATCTACGGCGATGTGACGCACGGCAGAGTCGCACAGGCGCGGCGTCGCGCCGTCGACGAGCTCGCGGCATCGAAAGACTGGGGAGGCGCCGAGACGGACATCATCATCATGCGTCTCGCTGTCGACGAGCTGATCGCAAGAGGAGAAGCGCAGCGTGCCGTCGACTTCATCGAATCGATCGCACCCGTCTACAGCCTCTACAAATCGAAGGCCGATATCGATGCTGCGGATTTTTCGCCGGCACCTGTCGCGGTGAAATCCGCCTTCACCTCCTATCCGGCGCTGTACTTCACGCACTACGCGCGCGCCCTGCGCGCCAGCGGCGATGAACGCTCAGCGATGCGCATGCTCGATCACCTGGATGCAGTTCTCGCCCTGCGCCGACGACGTGGGCTGTTCGTCGAAGAGCGCTATGCCGCCGAAGCCAGTGCTTTGCGCGGCAACACGAACGCAGCGCTCGACGCGCTCGAGAAAGCCGAGCGTGATCGAACGATCTATCACTGGTGGCAGACCGAGCTGCTGCACAATCCGATCTTCGCGGACCTGCGCACTCACCCGCGGTTTGTGACACTCCTCGAGAGGATTCAGGCGGATCTGAGCGCGCAGCGGGATAAGTTGAGAGCACTGCAGCCCAACACCCGATCTGCCACAGAACCGTCGCGACCGCACGCAGGCCGCTAGCCGAAGCTGCGCGGACGCATCGAAACACGACGCTCGCAGGCCGCCTTGAAATCCAGAACAAGACGGCGCTGCGAGCGCGTGCTGCAGGGACCTCGATTGCGCAGCGTTACCAGCGCTTGCGCAAGCTCAATGCAATCAACCGGCCGATGGGACTTGCGGATTGCGGATCGTAGCCTCCCGCGATGTTTACGAAAGGCGGTTCGTTGTCTGCAAGATTCTGCACATCGAGCGCTACCGACAGGCCTTCGGACAAGGCGCTCAGCTCATAGCCGACGTGCAGATCGACCGTCGTATATGAATCGATCTTGCGAATAGGCGTCACGCCGGTCTGATCGTAACCATTGATGTAGTTGACGAATGCCAGCGCACTCAACGCCTCGCCGCGCCATCCGAGCTCGCCACGTGCCCGGAAGCGCTGCGGAAAGTTGAGCGTGTTCAGCACATCCACTTCCGCCGCGCCTGGAGCGGATGCCGTCGTGAAATGCGTGAAGTACGTTGCATTGACACCCGCGCGCAGCTTGCCGGAGCCGAGCGGCCAGGCATCGCTGACGGCAAAGTCGACGCCCTTTGCGATGGTCTGTCCGAGATTCTGGCGACGACCGTCCTGGATATACGTGACCGTCGAAGCATTGATCTGCGAGTTGATGGGCAGGCCCGATCCGAGCAGATCCGCCACTTGCTGCGGCGTTGGATCCAGAATGCGGTAGCGGGCGTAGATGTCGTTCGTAAGCAGCCCCGTAGTCCCGCGCAGCGCGAGAATCTGATTCTCATAGTCGATGTTGAAGTACGTCGCCGATACGCGCAGATCCGGCATGGCCTCCGGCGCGAACTCGACCCCCGCAGACCAGGTCGTAGCCTCCTCCGCTTTCACATCCGGATTTCCGCCCGCGATGCCGATACCGAAGCACGTCGCCGCGGACGGACGGTGAGTGCAAGGAAGGGTATCGCCGTAGAGTCCGTATCCGCCGGAACGCGGATCATTTTCCGCAAGTCCGGGAGCGCGGAACGACGTGCCCCAGCTGCCGCGGAACGTAAGCGCTGAGATGGGACGCCAGTTCAAGCCGATCTTGGGATTGAACGTGTCGCCGAAGTCGCTGTAATCCTCGTAGCGTCCGGCGAGCGACAGATCCAGTTCCTGTCCGCCCTCTTGTCGCACGATCGGCACGAAGGCCTCGGTGAACACCGCCGCGACATGTCGCGAGATATCGCTCGGCACATGCGTCGGCGCGACGAGCGAACCCGAGGTGAGATTGCCGCCAAGACCTTCGTCGCGATATTCCGCACCGACGGCGAGGCGCACATCACCGCCCGGCAATGCGAACAACGCACCATCCGCCTGCACAGCCGCCACCGTGAGATCCGTATCGCCCTGGATCACGAACTGACCATTACGAATGGCCGCGACGGTGGCCGGATTGGAAATGCCGCCCGCGCCGAAAGGGTTGAACGCGAGCGCCGGATCCGGATTGGCGAGCGCGACATTGATGCCGCCCGGGGTGGTGTTGAGGTTCTGAGTGCGGCGCACTTCATCCTTGCTTTGCCCGTAAGACACGTAGGCTTCCGCTTTCCAGTCCGCGCCGAGTGCGAAGCGCGCGCCAAACACGGCCTCCCATGACTCCGCTTCACCCGGATTCACCGGCAGCCCACCATCGTTCGCAAAATCGTATTGCACCGTGACCGGGCCCGTGCCTCCGGTCGGATTCACATAGAACGGATTCGCCGACGTGACGTTGAGATTCGCGGTGACCTGCGGGTCGCGCAGCGAAAAGGTGCGGCGCGAGAAGAATCCTTCGGCGAATAAGGAGATCGAACTGCTCAGCTCCTGCTCGACGCTGGCGAATGCATTCACGCGTTTCAGATCGGGAATGATGTCGCCGCGCTTCAGGTTGTCGCACAGGTTGCGCGTGTTCGCCGTGAACGATGCCGGCGTGAGATTGGTGCCCGTCGAGTTCGCGGGGATCGCATAGGGCACACCGCCGACCAGGATGGTTCCGGGAGCACATTGCTGAGAGCGCAGATCCGAGCCGCCCGCGCTGCGCAGATCCGAAGTGTAGAAATCGCGATCGGCGCCTTCGAGCGAGCTGTGGACGGTATATTCGACTGCCGCAGTCGCACGGCCTGATTGCCACTTCACCCCGCCAATCTGGCCCACAGACCAATCGTAGTAGCTGTCCGCCATTCCATATCGGGCCGAACTCTCCGCGCCCTCGAAATCGCGACGCGGCACGAGATTCACGACGCCCGTGATCGCATCGGAGCCATAAATCGCCGAACCGCCATCAGCGACGACTTCGAGACGCTCGAGCGCGATCGAGGGAATCACCGATGCATCGGTGAACTGTCCCTGCGTACCTGCCGGCGGCATGCGTCTGCCTCCCAGCAGCAGCAACGTGGCGTTCGAGCCGATGCCACGCAAGTTCACGGCAATGCCGCGCGTGACATTCGCCGCGCCGTTCTGTGCGCTCGATGCCGTTTCGGATGCACCGAGGCCGACGATCTGCGGAAGCTGTCTGATCAGATCGGACGTACTGGGCGCGCCCGTCTCGACAATCTGATCGCGGTCCAGCGCAATCACTTTCGATCCGGTCGGCTCCACGCCACGAATACGACTGCCCGTGACCGTGACCTCGGTCAACGCCTCGCTCTGCGGCGTCGCCTGGTCCTGAGCCAGCGCGGCCGGCGTGAGAACGAAAGCACTCGTGCCGAGCACCACAGCAATCGCGCTGCGAACGGCGAACGAATGCGTGACCGGAAAGATTCCATTGCTTTTGAGCATCGCTTCCCCCTTTTCATCTCTCACTGCCCGACGACAGCATTGTTATTAGTTCGTAGTTACAACCATACGCGGATACACCAATTCGCGAAAGATAGTTTTTGCATCGGCTTGACTGCGCGGTCATCGAAAACGAAGAATGCGGCCGCGATGTTCGTTGACTCCTCAAACCATACAGATTTCTTATGCTGGAGAGACGCAGGCGCTATGACACGAAGAAGCAATCGATGTCCGTCATGACACGCACACTCGCCCTGCTGCTGCTGGCAAGCGGCGGCGCTCAGGCAGATCAAGACGACTGCGAGCGACTGACATCGCTGCCATTGCCGGACACGGTGATCACTTCGGCGACTTCCGAGACGCCCGCGCCGCAATGGAAGATCGAGGGCGATACGCTGACGCGTGGCGCGGTCACCGTGCTGAAACCGTTCTGCCGCGTTCAGGGACGCATCGAGAAGGAGATCCAGTTCGAGGTCTGGCTGCCGACGCGTGCCGACTGGAACGGCAAGCAGCTGGGTGTCGGCAATGGCGGATACTCAGGCTTCATCAACTACAGCGCGCTTGCGCACGGCCTGCATCGCGGCTACGCCAGCTCATCGACCGACACCGGTCATACGGGCGGACCGATGGATGCTTCCTGGGCACTCGGCCATCCGGAGCGCATCGTCAACTACGGCCATCGCGCGCATCACCTGACAGCGACGACGACGAAGAAAATCATCGCCGCGTACTACGAGAAGCCTGCGCAGCGCGCGTACTTCATGGGCTGCTCCAATGGCGGCCAGCAAGGACTGATGGCCGCGCAACGCTATCCGGACGATTACGACGGCATCGTTTCCGGCGCGCCGGGCACGAATTTCCCCGACATGGCGACCTACGTGATGGTGAACGGCCATCGCAACAGCGGCACCACGAGCGTCACGCAACGGCAGATGGAATGGGCAGTGAAGCGAATGGTGCGCGCATGCGATGCGCAAGACGGTATCGAGGACGGGCTCATCGAGCATCCGCCTTCGTGCAAGTTCGATTTCTCATCACTCGCCTGCTCGGCCACGAAAGATGAGGAGTGTCTGAGCGATGCGCAAGTCGATCTCGTGCGTGGCTTGTACTCACCATTGCGCGACAGCAAAGGTCGCGATCTGTATCCGCCTCCGGCCGTCGGCACGCTGTTACCTGTGACCGAGCTCGCACGCCGCGGCAAGCTGGGCGCGGATCTCTACCGCTATGCCGTCTTCGAGAACCCGAACTGGAACCCCGCAGACTTCGTACTGGAACGCGATCTGCCGATAGCGCGCGAACGCCTGAGCGCACTCATTTCCGATGATGCGGATCTCTCGCCCTTCGCGCGCCGCGGCGGTCGCATGATCCTCTATCACGGCTGGGACGACTCGGGCCCTTCGCCGTACAACACGATCGACTACCACGAACGGGTTCGCCAAACGGTACGTGTGCGCGACACCGACGCATTCTTCCGTTTGTTCATGGTCCCCGGCATGTATCACTGCGCAGGTGGACCGGGACCGAACAGTTTCGGCAACGCCGGCGATCCGCCCGTGCTCGATGCCGAGCACGACGTGCTCATGGCATTGGAACGATGGGTGGAACAGGGCGTAGCGCCCGCGCGGATCATTGCCAGCTCGGTCAAGGACGGACGCGTCGAACGCACGCGGCCGCTGTGTCCGTATCCGCAACGCGCACGCTACACAGGCAAGGGCGATGGCAATCGCGCGGAGCACTTCGAGTGCGTGAAGCCATGAGTGACGAGGTGCTGCTCTACGCGGTCGGCGATATCGGTCCCAGTCGGCCTGATCCCGACACGCTGTTCGATCTCGTGCGCCCGACGCTGACGCAGGCGGATATCGCCTTCATGCAACTCGAGCTGCCGATTTCCACTCGCGGCACGCGGCTTCCTCAAGTCAGGCACACGGATCGCGCGCCGCAGGGTTCCGCCGAGGCATTTCGCCGCGCAGGGTTCACGGTGGCGTCCTTCGCCAGCAATCACTGCATGGATTGGGGCGCCGACGCGCTCTTCGATACGATCGATGCCTTGCGCTCGAGCGGACTGGCCGTGGTCGGCGCGGGAGCGAACACTGCGCAGGCACGCGAACCCGCGATCGTGTCCGTGAAAAACCAGCGCGTCGCCTTCCTTGCTTACAGCTCGATCCTGCCGCTTGGCTTCTGGGCGGAAGAGAATCGCGCAGGCTGTGCGCCGATGCGAGCGTGGACGCACTACGAGCAGGTCGAGCACGATCAGCCCGGCACGCCCTGTCGCATTCACACCTTCGCGAATCGCGACGACCTCGCTGCGCTCACGGCAGACATCCGCAAGGTGCGCGATCAGGTCGATTTCGTCGCCGTGTCGTTGCACTGGGGCATTCATTTCATCCCGGGCGTGATCGCCGACTACCAGCGCGAAGTCGGTCGCGCAGCGATCGACGCCGGCGCCGACATGATCCTCGGCCACCATGCGCACATTCTCAAAGGCGTGGACCTGTATCGAGGCAAACCCATCTTCTACAGCCTGTGCAATTTCGCGATGGATCTGCACATGGACGAGAAGCACGCGAAGAGCAAAGGCTTTCGCGAGATCCAGAAGCTGCATCCCGACTGGCAGCCCAACTTCGACATCACCTACAACTTCCCGCCCGATTCGAGTCACAGCGTCATCGTCAAATGCGTGCTGCGTCCCGGCGCACCACCACGCATCACTTTACTTCCTGTGCACATCGGTCCGATGTCCCAGCCCGAAGTGCTGTCTGCGACAGATCCGCGATTCGACGCGGTGCGCGCTTATCTCGAACGCCACACCGCAAGCCAGGGCCTGAATGCGCGCTATCGCGTCGAAGGCAATGAGCTGCATCTCGAAGCGACTGACGAACAATGAACCGACACGACTCTCTTCGCGCGACGATCTTCGGAGCGCTCGCCAGCCTCCTCGCCACCTCCGCAGACGCGGAACTGGTCAGACTCGAAACGGTGACGAAACAGGTCGCCTTCGACGGACGACAGTTCGGCAAGGTCGGCGCGTATGAGCTGATCCGCGCGGTTGCTCATTACCGCATCGATCCACGCGTGCCGGTCAACGCCGGGCTCGTCAACGTCCATCGCGCACCGCTCGGTGAGGACGGCCGCATCGCCTTCGACACCGATGTGCTCATTCTCAAACCGATCGATATGCAACGCGGAAATGGACGCCTCGTCTACGAGATGGTGAATCGCGGACGCCCGCTCGGCATCTCGCTGCTCAATCGGGTGGCGCCCGGCGCGGGCCGCGGTGATTTCGCATCCGCGCAGGAAGCCGGCGATGGACTGGTGTTCGACGCCGGTTACACCTACGTCATGAGCGGCTGGCAAGCGGAATATCCATTGCAGGATGCGCCGCCGATGGCGATCGGACTCGGCAGCCGCCTGCCTCGAACCGAGGCCAGTAACGTGCTCACGGCACGTTTGCCGATCGCGCAGGAGCGCAACGGTGCACCGGTCACCGGCAACACGCGCGAACAGTTCTTCGATGTCGGTTCGGCGGCGACGCATATCGGCTATCTCACCTATCCCGCCGTCGATCTCGACACCGGCAGTGAGCTCACCACACGTGAACGCGATGGCGACGCGCCGCGCGTGATCCCCAAATCGAGCTGGCGTCTGCTCGATCCGTGGCGCATCGAGTTCACGAAACCCGCGGGTGCAAGCGCAGGTGCCGTGTATGAGTTCGTCTATCGCGCTCGCGATCCGGTGGTGTACGGACTCGCACTCGCTTCGATGCGCGATCTGGTTTCTTTCCTGCGCCACAGCGCCGCCGACGAAAATCCGGTGCGACGCACGATCGAACGTACGATCGGACTCGGCGCCTCGCAGACCGGTCGCACACTCAAGGAGCTGATCAGTGAGTTCAACGAGGATGAAGCGGGACGCACGGTGCTCGATGGCGCGTTCGTAGTGATCTCCGGCGCAGGCCGCAACTCGATCAACTCGGCATTCGCGCGTCCCGGACTCAAAGACGCACAACATACGAGCTGGGGCTTGCGCGGCGATGAGTTTCCCTTCAGCTATCCCGTCACTTACGACAGTCTGAGTCGTCGCTCTGACGGTGTGCTCGCGCGCTGCCAGGCCACGGGCACGTGTCCGCGCATCATCCATCTGGATTCGGAGAACGAGCTCTGGCATGGCGGCACGCTCACTTACGTCGATACCTCCGGACGCGATCTGACCATGCCGGAGACCGTGCGCGTGTTGGCATTCGCGGGCACCGAACACAACGCGACTCCGCGCCCCGGCGGACTGCCGCCATTCTGCGCTGCGCCTGGACCGGTCAGCATCGAATGGGCGAGCTTCGCACGTGCCTTGTTCGTGGCGCTCGATCGCTGGGTTGGCAAGGATGAGCGTCCGCCGCCGAGCCGCTATCCCACAGTGGCTCGAGGCGAGCTCGTTCCGCGTACGAGCTATGCATTTCCTTCCTTGCGTGAAGTCGGCTACACCGGCGCGTTCTCGACCAAGCGCTTCTACGACTTCACTCAGGAGCCGCCGCGCGCGATCGCCGACTATCCCTCGCTCGTGCCACAGGTCGACGCCGACGGACAGATGATCGGCGGTGTTCGTCATCCGTTCGTGACGGCGCCTCTATCGACGAACGTCGGCTGGAACGTGCGCAAGCCGGGCTTCGGCGACGGCGATCTGTGCATGGCCAGCGGCATGTCGATTCCATTCCCGGCAACGCCCGAGCAGGCGAGGCGACAGGATCCACGCAAAGCTATCTCGGAACGTTATGCCTCCGAGGCCGACTACGTGCGCGCCGTGTCTCGTGCCGCGCGCCAACTGGTCGATCAGCGCCTGCTGTTACCGAAAGATGCGGAAGCGATCGTCGCCACGGCGGGCACACAGTTTCGACAAGCGATGGGCCACGAATGAACGCAGCCGCGAGCCTGGATGTCGGCAAGCGCGTCGAGCGCAAGCTCCTGCTCCATATCGCGAGTCTGGTCTTTCTGCTCTATTTCTCTTTCGCTATCGACCGCGGCAACGTCGGCTTCGCTGCACTACAGATGAATGCGGCGCTCGGTCTCAGCGCCGAAGTGTTCGGTTTCGGCTCGGGACTGTTCACGCTCGCGTATCTGCTGTTCCAGGCACCGATGGCGGAGTGGTTGAGACGGCTCGGCGCGCGGCGCGGCTTTGCAATCGTCGCGTGCGCGTGGGGATTGGTCTCTACGTCCACCGCCTTCGTCCCCGACGAGCGATGGTTCCTCGCAAATCGTTTCGCACTCGGCCTGTCCGAAGCAGGCTTTCACGCGTACATCATCTACTACATCAGCACGATCTTTCCGCAGCGCATTCGCGGTCTGGCGGTCGGCATCAGCTTCGTCGCCGTACCGTTCTCGATGATCGTGGCCTCGCCGCTCTCAGGACTGTTGCTGAACGTGCACATCGGTCCGCTCGCAGGCTGGCAGACGCTGTTCATCATCGAAGGAGTGCCCTCGCTCGCACTCGGCCTGCTCTGCCTGCGCCTGATTCCAGACAAGGCAAAAGACATCCGATTCTTATCGAGCGAAGAGCTTGCGTGGCTGCAGAGCCAACTCCACACGGCTCAGGACGACACTGCACCGCCGAGCCTCGCCCGCAATGTTCAAGTGGCGCTCGCCAATCCCATCGTTTGGGCTCTCGGTCTGGTGCTGCTGACGATGGTGCTCGCCGTCAATGTCATGACGATCTGGATGCCGCTCATGATCCGGCAGGTTTCCGGCGCGGGAAACATCGCCGTCGGTGCGCTCAACAGCCTGCCCTGGACGGCGTTCGCGATCGGCTGCGTCATTGCGAGCCGCATCTCCGATAAGGTCAAGAACCGCGCGACGCCATTGCGCGCATCGATCGCCATCGCAACGCTGGGATTTCTGCTGTGCGCCGCAAGTCAGGCCTCCAACACGCCGCTTGCGTTCGCGCTGTTCCTGGTCGCCTGTCTCGGCGCGGGCGGCGCGCAAGGCAGCTTCTGGGCATTCACGATGTCATTGATGAGCGGCGTCGCGGCCGCGACCTCATTCGCCATGATCACCGTCATCAGCAATGGCGCCGGCGTGTTCGCGCACCCTCTGATCGGGCGTCTGCATGATGCCACCGGCTCGTTCAGCGGTGTCGTGTGGGCGTTGGCCGCATCGTATGTGGGCGCGTTCGCCATCCTGCATTGGATCGTTCGCAGCCAGCGTGCGGATACATCGACTGTAGGTGCCTATGCATCCGACGACGTAGCCAAGTCGCGATGAACGCATCCCATCTCTCCCTGCGAATCGCACAGTTCGTTGCAGACACGACCTACGAGGATCTGCCCGAGCGCACCCGCGCAATGGCAAAGCGCTGTCTGCTCGATGCGCTTGGCGTTTCCCTGGCGGCCACGAGTACACAGGTGTGCCGGCCGTTCCGTGAATATGCGATCGAGCAGGGCGGTCGTCCCGATTGCACATTGCTCGGGACGAGCGCGCGAGTTCCCGCCGCCCTGGCCGCGTTCGCCAACGGCGCGCTCGCTCACGCGCTCGACTATGAGGATTCGCACGACGGTGCGCTGCTGCATCCGAACGCGCCGACCATCCCTGCAGTCCTTGCGATCAGTGAAGCTTTCGGACCGGTCAGCGGTCGGGAGCTTCTCACTGCCATTGCGCTCGGATGCGATGTGGCCTGCCGCATCGGGCTTGCCATCGATGTCCCGCTGGATCGCTATGGCTGGTTTCCGCCGCCATTGATTGCTGCCTTCGGTGCGACGGCCGCAGTCGGCAGGCTGCTGAAGCTGGATGCGGCGCAACTAATCGACGCGCTCTCTCTGACGTTGTGTCAGGCGACATGCAGTGCGGAGCTCAAGACCAGCCCACATTCCGACGTGCGTGCCGTCCGCGATGCATTTCCCGCTCAGATCGCTGTGAGCTCGTCATTGCTCGCGCGCAAGGGCGTGCGCGGTTTCGATCGACCGCTGGAAGGGGCGGCAGGATTCTTTGCGCTTTACGCACGCGGGGCGTACTCGCCGCACGTGCTCACCGATGCGCTGGGCGAGCGCTTCGAGATAGAGCACATCTCCTTCAAGCCCTGGCCTTCGTGCCGCGGCACGCATGCTTTCATCGAAGCCGCGCGCGAGCTGGCGCGAACGCACGCGATCGACGCACGCGCGATCGCGTCGATAGAACTGCGCGGCAGCCGTTTGAATCGGATGCTGGCGGAGCCGTTGCCTCAGAAGCAGTCACCCGCTACTGCGATCGATGCAAAGTTCAGTCTGCCCTACACCGTGGCCGTCGCCCTGCGTCACGGCACGGTAACGCTGGATGATTTTTCACCGGAGCGTCTGCGCGATCCGCACTCGCTGGCCCTGGCGAAGCACGTCAGCTACCTCTGCGACACGACTCAGCCCGACAAGGGCGTCGAAGCGCTACGCGGGGAAGTGACGATTCATCTGCATGACGGTGTTCAGCATCGCAAGGAGATCGTCGATCCACTGGGCAGCGAGCAGCGACCCACGCCAGATACGGTGCTCCTCGAGAAGTTCCGCGACTGCTGCCGACGCGCACAGCATGCGCAGTCGGATGCCATCATCGAGTCGTGGGCTCAGCAGATTCTCGCGCTCGAGGAAAGCGACGACGTGCGTCCGCTGGTGCGTTCGTTCGGCAGCGAACACTAGAGGACCGTAACGACCGAATCAGGTGCTGCAGATCACAAAGTGTCGACGTAAAAGAAAGCCCGCGGAATACGCGGGCTTCTCTCATGACATCAATGCTTGTGCCCGGGCGGGCAATCGCGACCGCGATCGCGCGACCACTGCGGTGCGCCTTTGACGTTCATCCTGATCGCAGTCACGCGATCGGAGGGACCCGTGATGAAGAGCGTCTTGCCGTCGCGCCCTGCGAACGTGTTGTTCGTGGCGCCGCCGCCGGTTGGAATGATCAGAATGTTGGTGCCGTTGCGATCGAACGCCATCACACCTTCGCCATTGCTGATGTAGACATTGCCCCGCTCATCCATCGACATGCCATCGCCGCCCCAGTCGCTGAACTTGCGCATGTTGGTGAGCGTACCGTCGCGCTTGATATCGAACACCCACGTGCCGCCCTTGTTGTCGTAGTACCACTTGTTGACGTAGAGCTTCTTGCCATCGGGCGTACCGACGACACCGTTGGGCCATGCATCGGATTCCCAGCCCATCGCCTCCGTCGTGACTCTGATCAACTTGCGCCCGTTGGGCGGCAGGTAATAGACGTAACCGCCCTTGCCCTGCGGCGATTGCTCCGAACGCGTCGGCTCCCAGGGCTGACGGCGCGGATCGTCTGCATCCCAATAATCACGCGGGAAGATCGGATCGGTGAGGTAGATGCCGCCGTTGGTCGGATTGATCCACACATCGTTGGGGCCGTTCAGCAACTTGCCCTGATAGTTGTCGATGAGCACCGTGTGGCTGCCATCGGGCCGGATCTTCCACAGCTCTCCATGCATGTCCGCTGCTGCGATCAGATCGCCGTCCTCGTCGAAGATCATCCCGTTCGCGCGACCGGTGCCTTCCAGAAACAGTGTGACTTTGCCGGTGCCCGCGTCCCAGCGATAGATCCTGTCATTGGGCTGATCAGTGAAGTACACGTTGCCGTGTCGATCCGCAGCGGGGCCTTCTGTGAAGCCGAAGCCTTCCGCAATCGTGACGAGCTGGCCGCGCGGACCGCGCGCCACCAGTCCCAGTGGATCGTAGATATCGCTCGGATAGACCTCGCCTGGAGGACGGTGCTTGCCTGGCGCGTGCGCAGGAGTCTGCGGTCTCTTATCGGCGGCGCTGGCCACGCCCACATAGGAAATACATGCAAGAGCGCTCATCACAGACACGAGAACGCGTGCTTTCTTCTTCATGTCAGAACCTCATTGTTGCAGCCATGGTGATCGTGACGCGGGCGTCGTCGCGACGCGTAGAAGGCCCGCGGTAGATACCATCGGCTTCAAAAATGTGTCAATTCATTGCTGTGTGGATATACGCCTATTGCTCTCGCAACAGTGCGCCTATCACCTACAGGCTACCTGGCGTGCGAGCGGAACTCCGTAATTTCCTGGAACGATTAAGAGCCATCCTGGCGAGTCGAGCACCCACCATGCCTGTGACCATCGAAGGCCGACCGTTGTCCAGCCGCAGCACGCCTGCCGACAGCTCCATCGAATCGAGCAAGCCATTGCAACGTCTCGCTCGCCTGCTGGAGTTGTATGGCATCGCGAGAACGCTCTACGCAGCATTCCGCCGGCATCTAGGCGCGAGCAGCGCATCGCGGGGGATTATTCCGTACGAATCGGGGACGCGTTGCCGGACGCGGCAGTTTCGCGAAATCTACGGGGCTTGCGTTGGGTGCTGGGCTGATCGTCTACGCGCTGCTTACGCTGGCGCGCCATGTGAAGCGGCATGCTGACACCGATCCGCGGTGAGGGACCGCTGATGGACGGCCGTCATGGATTCCGCGTGTAGTGATTACTCCACGCGGCCAGGACTCGACGGGGTTGTGTCTGCAAGCTGACCCGGGTCCGTCAGGACTACGGACAATCGAATATCGAGCTGACTGTTCACCAGTTTTACGACGCTGAGAAAATCGCGCTCGTCGATACCCATCGATGATTTCAGATGGGTTTTCACGAGTGCGACGAGCGTCTCGCGTGCCTCGGTCAGACGCCGCACGAGCGTCGCGCGCGAGATGCCATACATGGTGGCGAGCTGCGCAGTAGTCACGCCCTGCGCAAAGTGCAATCGCAACAGCGCACGCTGTTCCGCGGACAATTGTGTGCATGCCGCCGCGAACGCCGAACTGACCGGCGCGCTGTAGACCTTCCTGATCATGGAAATTTCCTGATCGGCCCAGCCCATCTGCGCTTCCAGTACGGATTCGAATCGATCCGTTTGTCGAGCGGCACGTTTGCTGAGGGCCATGGCTTCGCGAACGGCGGTGGCACGCACCCATCCTTCCAGGGAACCCGCACCGCTATAGGTGCTCAGTGCCGCGGGCCGATCGGGATCTGCGACCAGGCATCGCGTGGCAATGATCTGGCGAACCTCGGCGATCAGCTCGCGATCGCGGGAGATGCGTGACACGTAGTGCGCAATCCGCGAGCCGAAGCGCTCCATGAACTCCGCGATAGCCGCCGGAATCTGCGCAAGGCACGCTGCCGCAAGATAGAGATCTGCGCCACGCTGCTCATCCGCACCCCAGAGTTCGACGTGCTTCTCACGCTCGCGGGCAAATTCCGCCAACGTTTCCGCAGGCAACTCGATCAGCGGGAATGCACGCCTTCCCGCCTGATACGCCCGCTCGATCGCAGCATTCAATAACATTTCAAAAGGCTATCATGGCCGCCTGCGGTCCTCAGCGAATAACACCAACATGACCCAACACTGCCCCGCTCCGGATGAACTGGCCGGCTTCGTCACCGGGGAATTGCCGGCCAGTACCAAAGCCGCCGTCGAGTCCCATGTCTCGCATTGCGACGCCTGCCTCGAAGCCATCGGATATCTCACGAGCAAAGCCGGATCGTTGTCCGATGCGCACCCGGCGCTCGCTCAGACCGGTCAGCTCATGGGCGGCTACTGCCTGATTCGCCTCATCGGTGAAGGCGGAATGGGCGAGGTCTGGGAGGCGCAGCAGAGCGCCCCGGTACGACGCCTCGTCGCGTTGAAACTGTTGAAGGCGGGGATGGACACCCGTCAGATCATGAATCGCTTTCAGGCCGAGCGACAACTGCTCGCGTTGATGCAGCATCCGTGCATCGCGCAGATGTTCGACGCCGGGATCACCGACAGTGGCCGGCCGTACTTCGTCATGGAATATGTCGAAGGCTCCCGCATCACTGCGTACTGCGATCAGGCGAAGCTCGGTCTGCGCGAGCGACTCGATCTGTTCAAGCAGGTCTGTGCAGCCGTACAGCACGCACATCAGAAAGGTGTGATCCATCGCGATCTCAAGCCTTCCAACGTGCTCGTCACGCTGCGCGACGGCAAGCCGCTGCCGAAGGTCATCGACTTCGGCCTGGCGAAAGCCATCACGAGCGAGTCACACGATGCATCGCTCACCGAGCTGGGCACGATGCTCGGCACGCCGGCCTACGCGAGCCCCGAGCAGATGAGCCTGGGTGCGATCGATATCGATACTCGCAGCGACGTGTATTCGCTGGGCGCGCTACTGTACGAACTGCTCGTCGGCGTATTGCCTTTCGAAGCGGATCAAGGTCAGACGCTGGTCGAGTTGCGCCAGGCCATTCGTGAGCACGAACCTGCCCGCCCGAGCGCGCGCCTGTCGCGATTGGGCGAGCGGCTTTCGCACGTGGCCGAAGCACGCAGTGTGGAGCCCCCGCAATTGCGCAGTCAGCTGAAGGGTGATCTCGACTGGATCGTCCTGAAGGCACTGGAGAAACAACGGGAACGACGCTATGCCTCACCGCACGAGCTGTCCCTCGATATCGACCGCTTCCTGAATCATGAACCGCTGCAGGCGCGCCCGCCGAGCGCCGGCTACCGGCTACGCAAGTTCGTGCGCCGTCATCGCCTGGGCACGTCATTCGCCGCCTTCACCGTGATCGTCGTCATCAGCTTCATCGGTGTGACGCTTGCGCAATCGAAACGACTCGCGGAAGAGCGCGATCGGGCCACTGCACAGGCGCAGCGCGCCGAGGCCATCAATGCCTTCATGCAGGAGACGCTCGGCGCTGCGGATCCGTGGCAGACGGGCAAGGACATGAGCGTTCGCGAAACGCTGCAACACGCGGTCACGCGCATCGATGCCACGTTTCCCACGCAGCCGCTGCTGGCCGCCGAGCTCCGACGCACGATCGGCATGACGTATCTGATGCTGGGACGTCTCGAGGAAGGCGAGGCGCTTCTGCGCGCTGCGCTCGAGGTAAGACTTGAGGCACTTGGCCCGGAACATCCCGATGTCGCTGACAGCCTGGCGAGCCTGGCGCAGCTGCACTTTCAACGGACGAATCACAACGAAGCGGAAAAGCTCATCCGCCAGGCGCTCACGATACAGCGCCAGCAGCTCGGAAACGCTCATCGCTCCGTGGGCGACAGCCTCGCCCAGCTGGCAGAGCTCCTGTTCAACACCGGCAACTATCCCGAGGCCGCCGCGGCTGCCGAGGAGAGCCTTGCGATCCGCGAGCCTTTCATCGCAACTGCGCCGGACAAAGTGTCAGGATCGCTGCAAATACTCGCCACCATTGTCGGCAACGGGCTGGGCGACTACGTGCGCGCGGAAGAGCTGTTCACACGCGCCTACGAGATCAACGCGCAGGCCTACGGCAAAGAGGATGCGCGCACCGCGCTCGCCGCGGGCAACCTCGCGACGCACTATCTGGTCCAGGGAAATTTCGAACGTGCCGAGCAGGTGCTGAGCGCCGCGATTCCAGTCCTGCGTCAGCAGCTGGGCGACGATCATCCCATGGTTGCCACATACGTCGAGAATCTCGGCGGCGTAATGCTGCAGCTGCTGCGTTTCACCGACTCACTGAAACTTGCGAATGAAGCATTGACCATTCGCAGGGCACGGCTCGGCGAGGACAACGCGAACGTAGTGCGTACGATGGCCAACATTGCCATCGTGCAGCGACGTGCCGGCATGCTCGATGAGGCCGCCGCATCCTTCGCCGAGGTGGTGCCCCGAATGAAGAAGGCATACGGCGCGCAGCATCCAGACGTCGGCGAGGTGCTGTATGTCTACGGGCTGCTGCGCACATCGCAGAATCTCAGCGATCAGGCGGAAGACCTGTTTCGCCAGGCGCTCGCCATCCAGCAGGCACGACTGCCCGACGATCATCCTTCGATGGCGAGCACGCGCTATCAGCTGGGGCGAATCCTCGCGCAACGCAAGGCGTTTGGCGAAGCCGAGCAAATGCTGCTGCAAGCGCATGCCGCCCACATGAAAGCGTTCGGTCCGCAAGGCTACCAAACGATCTCGGATGCTGCGGCGATCGTCTCTCTTTACACTGACATGGGCCAACCCGAAAAGGCATTTCAGTATCGTCTCGCCGAATCGAGCGGAACGTAACTCACCGCGAGACGATTCGAATCCGATCACGCGCGAACACGTGCCATCGAGAGCGGCGCCTGATTTCGACGTGACGATTCGTGTCCGCTCGCGGATTGAGCCCGCTGCTTGAGAACGAACTCGGCACACCATTGCGCGACTTCGCGATTCAGGATCGAGTGATGTCCCAGCCCGCGCGTACGCACGAAATGTCCGTCCCGCGCGGCAGCCGCAAGCTGCTCCGAATGCGCGATCGGCACGATGGTGTCGTCCTGGTCGTGCAGGATGAATGTCGGGCAGTCGAGCATGCGCAGCGCCGAGATCGGTGAGAGATGCTCGTGATCCGATCGATGACCATAGTGGCCGCACAACCGTTCCCAGGTGCGCTCCAGCACCGCCACACTCGAGCGGAACATCCAGCGCATCTGATCCAGCACTAGATCCAGACGGGCGTAACCGCACAGCAGGATCAATCGTGACGGACGCACGATGCCCTCGCGGGTGGCGAGCAACGTCGCCGCTGCGCCGAGCGAATGCGCGATCACCGTATCCACCGGACCGATCGTCTGCACGACAGCGCTGATCGATCGCGAGAACTCGATCGGATCGCTCCCACGACTACCGGAGGCGCCATGACCCGGCGCATCGAACGCGACCACTCGATATCCTGCAGCCGTCAGCGGCTCCACGAAAGGCGTCATCTGTGCCGCTACGCCGCCCCATCCATGGACGCACAGAACCGTCGGCGCTGCATCGCCCCACACATAGATCTGCACATTGTGGTCCTTGAAGCGCAAGACACTGCGCTGCGCACTGCGCAGCAAGGCGTGAGCGGCGGGATCCACGCGCCGGCTCGGCGGATGCCGTGCGATCTGATACAGCAGCCACGCCGCCAGTGCCGGCGAAATCCGCTCCGCACCTCGCAGTACAGCGCGGGCGATATTGCGTGTCGCACGGCTCAGCCGACGCTTGGTGCCTGGTGCCGCGCGGCGCGGGCGGCTGCGGGCGGAATCGCCATCCGGAGTGATCGCTGAGTTCATGTCGGGCTCCCTCTTTTCTTCCAAGAGGAGCGAGCCAGGAAGTTGGCTCACAAAAAAGATTCCGGGTGCCCGGAGCCGCGTCATCACCAGCCCCGGAACTCTCGATTCCTTCCGACGATTGGGTTTGACCCGGACCCGCGGCCGAGCAGAGTTTCGCGTATGGCACGGCCCGCACGGGCATCGGCCTGATCGTCCGCCAGCTCGCGCTGGATGCAGCGCTCGCACCTCGCCGATGCGGACGAGGAGGGTCGCGCGCGAGCACACCCTTGGTCGAACCGCGCCACCCTCGCGCGCTTCCTGGATCGCGCGTCCACCTTCGGACTTTCTGCGAACACATAGGGTTCTATTCGTTACTCTCGCACTGGCATATTGCGTGTCACACAGACGATTGGGGTGGGAACGATGCAGCTTGGGATGATCGGACTTGGACGCATGGGCGCCAACATGGTGCGCAGACTCACACAGCGCAATCACGAGTGCGTCGTGTATGACGTGAATGCATCGGCTGTCGAAGCGCTGGTCGCAGATCGCGCCACCGGCACGCATTCCCTGCAGGAGTTCGTACAGAAACTCAGCCAACCCCGCGCCATCTGGTTGATGGTTCCTGCAGCACTCGTCGATCGCGTGCTCGCAGAGCTGGCGCCGCTGCTCGCGCCGGGCGACATCGTGATCGACGGCGGCAATTCGTTCTATCGCGACGATGTACGGCGCGCGCAAGAGTTGAGTGCTCGCGAAATTCACTATGTGGATGTGGGCACGAGCGGCGGAGTCGCGGGTCTCGACCGTGGCTACTGCCTGATGATTGGCGGCGAGAAAAACATCGTCGAGCACCTCTCGCCGATTTTCGATGCGCTTGCACCCGGTATCGAAGCAGCACCGCGAACGGTGGGACGCTCGGGCGCCGAGATCACAGCTGAGCATGGCTATCTGCATTGCGGCCCCCACGGGGCGGGACATTTCGTGAAGATGGTTCACAACGGGATCGAGTACGGCCTCATGGCTGCCTACGCCGAAGGGTTGAACATCCTGCGGCATGCCAACGCGGGCGCACAGCATCGCAGCGCCGATGCCGAAACCGCGCCGATGCGCGACGGGGAGTTCTATCGATACGACTTCGATCTGGCTGCGATCACAGAAGTGTGGCGGCGAGGCAGCGTAGTCGGCTCCTGGCTGCTGGATCTGACGGCGAAGGCGCTGAATGCAAATCCGCGCCTCGAGTCCTTTGCCGGACGCGTGTCCGATTCCGGCGAAGGTCGCTGGACGATTGCCGCGGCGATCGACGAGTCGGTGCCGACACCGGTCCTGAGCGCCGCACTCTATGAACGTTTCAGTTCGCGTGGCGAAGCGGATTTCGCCAACCGTGTTCTCTCCGCCATGCGCCAGGAATTCGGCGGTCACGTCGAGCGCAAGGACTAGGTAACTCGACATCCATGGCGTCATTCGCAGACACGATTGCGCAGCATGTCGTCCTGTCTCTGATCTGTCTCATCGTCCTTGCACTGGCGACGACCGCGATCGTCTGGCGACTACTCGAGCATCTGGGCCCGACCCTGTGGGACTCGGCGAGCCGCGTGTGGTCGCGCTTGAGTGCATCGCCATGGGTCCAGCGTGTTGCGCGCTGGCCGGGTATTCGGCATGCGCTCCTGCACACGCTCACCGTCGGTCGTTATCTGGGCATGCACGCGCTGATCAGCTTTCTGATCGCATTCGCGGCGATGGCCGCGTTCTTCGAGCTGGCCGACGAGATCGGCATCGATGAGAGCCTTGCGCAGTTCGATGAGTTGCTGCGCAGTGCAATGGCTGCACATGCATCCGAAACCGTGCTCGCAGCGATGGCCGCCGCGAGCTTTCTCGGTGACAAGCTGTTCCTGTTGCCGCTCGCAACACTGATCACCATCGTGCTGCTCCTCAAGCGCCATCGGCTGCTGGCCTTCTCGTGGGCGTTCGGCACTGCCCTGGGAGCGCTGTTGAATCGGCTGCTGAAGGCGATCTTCGAGCGTTCGCGGCCTGTGCACGCGCACGAGTTCGTCGATGTCGACGGCTGGAGCTTTCCCAGCGGACACGCATCCGGAGCGATGCTCGTCTACGGATTGCTGGCCTACATCCTGATCAGACACACCGATCGCGCCTGGCACATCCCGATCGCACTCGTCAGCGTGACGCTGATCGTGCTGGTCGGTTTCAGTCGCGTGATCCTGCAGGTTCACTATCTCAGCGATGTGCTCGCAGGCTATGCCTCCGGGGGTGCATGGTCGGCCCTGTGCATCGCTGGCTATGAGGGCCTTCGGCGCAATGCCCTGCGCAGCGCTGGTGCTCGCGCGCAGCCGCGAATCTGACCTGCCTCTCAGCCCAGCTTGCGACAGCTGAACGCCATCGTTCGATAGGGAAAGGTGACCGTCGGCTGGCCCGCCAGCGCAGGCGTATGCGCGATGATCTGTCGCAACTCATCCACGACGCGTTGATGCTCGTCCGGCGGCAATGCTGCGATGAAGCTCACCGAACGCACGCGATCCACGATGACCTGCTCCGCCGGCCCGACGTGCACATAGGGAAAGATCGTTTCCTCGAGAGGACTGAATAGCGAAGACGCAAACGGCTCGCGCCATTGCTGCGACTGATAGCGAGGCGTATCGCCTTCATAGCGGGCCATGACCTGTGTCAGCCGCGCGACCCAATCGACCGATTCATCGCGGATGTTCCAGATCAGCCCGAGCGCGCCACCCAGCTTGAGCACCCGATGCATCTCCTTCAAAGCCGCAGGTGTGGCAAACCAGTGAAAGGCCTGCGCGCAGACGACTGCATCGACGCTAGCATCGGCCAGCGGCAGCGCTTCGGCACTGCCCTCTCGAACCTCGACCTGCGGCAACACGGCATGCAGCTGCGCACGCATGGCTGCGACGGGCTCAACCGCAATCACAGTCGCTCCCGTCTCGAGTAAGCGTCGCGTGAACTTGCCTGTGCCCGCGCCAAGATCCAGCGCCGTCTTGCCAGGCCCCAGATCGAGTTTGCGCTCGAGCCAGGTCGTCACTTCCTGCGGATAGTCGGGGCGACCTCGCACATACGCGTCTGCCTGTGCGCCGAATCCCGCGCTCGCTGTCTGGTGGATCTCGGTCATGTTTGCTCACGCGCCGGTGGCCATACGAGCCGCACATCGATCGCCTGATGATGCGCGATGCCCCAGTGTGCCAGCGCTTCGAGCGCGGGTCGCAGCGTTCTGGCCAGCGGAGTCAGTCGATACGTCGCGGACTTCGCGGCCTTCTCGCACTCGATCAGACCGCTGGCTGCCAACTCGCGAAGCTGCTGCGTGAGAACTTTGTGCGAGACATGCGGCAGGCAGGATTGCAAGGCATTGAAGCGCATGGGGCCCGACTTGAGCGTGTACAGGATCAGCGGTTTCCATTTGCCTCGGATCATGCTCAGGGTGACCTCGATCGGGCAGAAGTAACGTGTACGTCGCTGCATCGGTTACCCCACGGTGCGTTTACGCTTGCGGCGTTCGCCTCCAATATGAGCCATTACTCCCGCTGGCGCCTGCATGGAGCAATGATGATCCCCGAGATTCTGCGTTATCGAATCGCCTCCGACCGAGCCACCGGATTCATCGAAGCGTATCGGCGTGCTGCCGACCCGCTCGGACGCTCGCCTCACTGCAGCGGCATCGAATTCATGCGTTCGCAGCAGGATCCCGAGCTGTTTCTGATCGTCATTCGCTGGGATTCGGCCGAGGGACATCTGAACGGCTTTCGCAGATCGGAGCAGTTCCGTGACTTCTTCCAGCACGTGCGCCCGTACGTGAACGACATTCTGGAGATGGAGCATTACGAAACCCTGCCGATGGATTGATACTCACGGGAGGACCGGCGAGTAATTTTTACAACCAAACGGGTTCGCTCGCGAAGTCGAAACACGCGCATGCCATGCTATGTTTCCGCATAGTTACGGCGACTCGGGGCCCTTCGAAGAACGAAGAAAGTCGTCCCGACGAGGTGCGACTTTGAATTCGGTTACGGCGACAGATCACACGTTTTCCGACTTATTCCTTGGCGGCGGCGAACTGGCCCAGCAGATGCTCGGTCATGACTGGACGAGCAGCCCGCTGGGCACACCGGATTCGTGGCCTCAGCCGCTGCGCGCCATGGTTCGGATCCTGCTCACCTCGCGCTATCAGATGTGGATGGCGTGGGGCCCGGAGCTGCGTTTCTTCTACAACGATGCGTACCGGCCTACCCTGGGCGTGAAGCATCCGTGGGCCATCGGCCAGCCCGCCTCGCTCGTCTGGCGCGAGATTTGGAACGACGTCGGCCCGCTCATCGATCATGTGATGACTACGGGCGAGGCCACGTACAACGAGGGCATGTTGCTGCTGCTCGAGCGCAGTGGATTCCCTGAAGAGACGTACCACACTTTCTCGTACAGCCCGCTGTTCGACGACGCCGGCACCGTGGCGGGAATGCTCTGCGTCGTGGTCGAGGAAACCGATCGCATCATCAGCTCCCGACGCATGGCCATGATGCGCGAGTTCGCCTCGGCCGCCGCCACGACCACGCGATCCGACGAGCTGTTTCGCGCTTTGAGCAACTGCCTGGCGGAGAACCTTCACGATCTGCCGTTCACACTGACCTATGTGTTCGATGACTCGGGTGAACAGGCATATCTCGTTGCACGCAGCGGCATCGATGAACATCATCCCGCCGCACCGAAGGTCATCTCCGTCGGCAGTAGCCCCTGGTTGGCGCAGGCAACTCACAGCGCCGACACGCCCGTCCACATCGAAGATCTCGAGGCCCGCTTCGGCGCGATGCCTTCGGGCGCATGGAACAAGCCCTGCAATGAGGCACTGGTGTTGCCGATCGCTCAGCAGGGATCGGATCGCGCGGCGGGCTTCTTCGTCGCTGGCATCAATCCCTATCGCAAGCTCGACGACCCTTATCGGGACTTCCTGGCGTTGCTGACTGGGCAGATTGCAGGCGCTCTGGCCAACGCGCGCGGCTTCGAGCAGGAGCGCAAACGCGCCGAAGCACTGGCCGAGATCGATCGCGCAAAGACCACCTTCTTCTCTAACGTCAGTCATGAGTTTCGTACTCCGCTCACGCTGATGCTGGGACCGCTCGAAGAGTTGCTCACGCCTTCCACAAGAACGCCGGAGGAAATGCGCGAGCAGGCGCGGCTCGCTCATCGCAACGGCATGCGACTGCTGCGACTCGTGAACAGCCTGCTGGATTTCTCGCGCATCGAAGCAGGACGTGTGAACGCGTCGTACGAGCCCGTCGATCTCGCGAACTTCAGTGCGGAGATTGCTTCCAGCTTCCGCTCGGCAATCGAGAAGGCGGGCCTGCAGCTGATCGTCGACGCTCCAGCGCTTCCCGAACCGATCTATCTGGATCGCGATATGTGGGAGAAGGTGCTGCTCAATCTGCTGTCGAACGCATTCAAGTACACACTCGCCGGCGAGATTCGCGTAGAAGTTCGCGCGCGTGAGCGGCATGCGCGAGTCATCGTGAGCGACACCGGCATCGGCATCCCCGAACACGAGTTACCGCGACTGTTCGAACGCTTTCACCGCGTACATGGCGCACAGGGCCGCAGCTTCGAGGGCACAGGCATCGGCCTCGCGCTGGTTCAGGAGCTGGTGAAGCTGCACGGCGGCACCGTCGAAGTCACCAGCTCCGTCGGCACGGGTTCGGTGTTCACGGTCACGTTGCCGTTCGGTACCGCGCATCTGCAGCCCGAGCGCATTCGCGCGCCGGCATTCCGTTCTACGCAGGTGCGCGCCCAGCCCTTCCTGGAAGAGGCATTGCGTTGGCTGCCGGAGGGCTCGACCGCATCGGCCGAGGCGCAAGCGCAGCCCGATTCGGTTGGCGGTGGACGACGCGTGCTGCTCGCGGATGACAACGCCGACATGCGCGAGTACGTGACGCGTCTGCTGCAGGATCAGAACTATTGTGTCGATACGGCCGAGGATGGTGTCGCGGCGCTCGAGAAAACCCGAGCACACAACTACGACCTGATCGTGACCGACGTCATGATGCCGAAGCTCGATGGGTTCGGCTTTCTGCACGCGCTGCGCGCCGATGCAAAGCTCGCCGGCACGCCGGTCATCATGCTGTCAGCTCGCGCAGGCGAGGAAGCCAGAGTCGAGGGCATCGAGGCGGGTGCGGACGACTATCTGACCAAACCGTTCGCCGCGCGCGAATTGCTCGCACGCATTCATACGAATATCCAGATGGCCGAAGTGCGACGTGCCGTCGCGCGCAGCGAGCAGCGCCTGCAGATCAGCCAGGAGCGATTGTCGCGAGCCCTTTCTTCGGGACGCGTCGCCGTCTACGAATGGAACCTAGGCGAGGACCGATTGAGTCTGCTCGGCAAGATGAGCGAAGCGTTCGGCGTGCCGGAGGAAAGCGCCGCGCTGGGGCTGCCACTGGCAACTTTCTTCGCGGGCATCCATGCCGAGGATCGCGCACGCGTGGCTACGGAAGTGCAGCGTACCGTGGACACCGGCGCACCCTTCGAAAGCGAATATCGTCTGGTCGGCAGCGATCATGTGCGAACCGTGCTCTCGCGCGGGCAGCTCCAGCTCATGCCGAACGGCGAGCGCAATTTCAGCGGCATCCTGATCGATCTCACTCAAGAGAAGGCCGCCGAGCGTCAGCTGCGCGCGAACGAAACCGTTCTGCGCGAACAGGCACGCGCACTGGAAATCCTGAATCGCACGGCATTGCTCATCGCAGGCGAAATCCGCACGAAGAGCGTCGTGCAGGCCATCACGGATGCAGGCGTCGAGCTGATCGGCGCAGCGTTCGGCGCGTTCTTCTACAACCTCGAAGAGGCCGCCAGCGGGCGCGACATGCTCTACACGCTCTCGGGCGCACCGCGCGAAGCATTCGCATCCTTCCCGATGCCGCGCAACACCGCGGTCTTTCGACCGACCTTCGAGGGCAGCGCTATCGTGAGATCGGATGACATCACCCGCGATCCTCGTTATGGACGGAGCGAACCTCATCACGGCATGCCGAAAGGCCATCTGCCAGTGCGCAGCTACCTCGCGGTACCGGTGACCTCCAGCAGCGGCGAAATTCTGGGCGCTCTGCTCTTTGGTCATCCCGACGCGGGCGTGTTCACTCAGCGCTCCGAAGAACTGATCGCGACCCTCGCGGCGAACGCAGCCGTCGCGATGGACAACGCACGTCTGGTCGAGACCGTGCAACGTGAGCTGCAACAACGCACGCAAGCCGAGGCGGAGCTGCAGGCATTGAATGCCACGCTCGAACAGCGCATCCGCGATGCAGTGGCGGATCGGATTCGTGCCGAAGAGGCGCTGCGACAGGCACAGAAGATGGAAGCCGTGGGTCAGCTCACGGGCGGCGTCGCTCACGACTTCAACAATCTGCTGACGGTGATCATCGGCGGGCTCGATACCATCAAACGCGCTCGCGCCGGCGATGAGGTGCGCATCAAGCGTTCGGCGGAAATGGCCCTGCAGGGCGCGCAGCGCGCAGCGCATCTCACCTCCCGACTTCTCGCGTTCTCGCGCCGTCAGCCGCTCGACCCCAAGCCGCTCGATCTCAATACGATGGTTCGCGACATGACCGAGCTGCTGCACAGAACGCTCGGCGAACAGATCGAGCTCGAAGGCATTCTCGCGCCGCGCCTGTGGCTCGCAGACATCGATCAGAATCAGCTCGAAGCCGCGATCCTCAATCTCGCCGTCAACGCGCGCGACGCGATGATCGACGGTGGCAAACTCACGATCGAGACGGCCAATACCGCCCTCGACGAGAGCTACGCCGCGCAGGACTCCGAAGTGATTCCTGGCCAGTACGTGATGGTCGCCGTCAGCGACACGGGTGTCGGCATGACCAAGGACATCCTGGGTCGTGCCTTCGAACCGTTCTTTACGACCAAGGAAGTCGGACGCGGTACCGGTCTCGGCCTCAGCATGGTGTATGGCTTCGTCAAACAGTCGGGCGGACACGTCACGATCTACAGCGAACCCGGCCAGGGCACGACCGTGAAGCTGTACTTCCCCCGCTATCTCGGCGCAGCGCGCGCTCAGGAGATCGACACGGTCGGCCTGATTCCGACCGGCGCCAGCGATGAAGTCGTGCTCGTAGTCGAAGACAACGACGAAGTGCGCACCTACAGCGTGATGGTGCTCGGCGAACTGGGCTATCACGTCCTCGAAGCCAGCAATGCCGAAGACGCACTCGCCATCCTCGAGCAGGCACCGCGCATCGATCTGCTCTTCACCGACGTCATCCTCCCCGGCCGCTCCGGCAAGGTCCTCGCCGACGCCGCGCTCGCGATGAAACCCAATCTGCGCGTGCTCTACACCACAGGCTACTCCCGCAACGCCATCGTCCACCACGGACGCCTCGACCCCGGCGTCCAACTCATCAGCAAGCCCTTCACATTCGAAGAGCTGGCCAAGCGCGTGAGAGATGTGCTCGACAAATGAGCAGTGAGCAATGAGTAGTTAGGAATGAGCAGTTAGCAATGAGCAGTTAGTAATGAGTAATGAGTAACGAAGGAGGGGAATGAGCGCACACCTGCATCACCGCCATCACTGCCATCACCGCCATTACTGTCATCACTCATCACTCATCACCCATTTCTCACTCCTAATTGCTCATTGCTCATTACCAACTGCTAGGGCTGGTACTGCGCGTGGATTGCAGCGGGGATCACACACAAGATGTTCGACTGAAGTCGAACCCACACAGAGAAGAAGCTAGTCGGCTAGTCGGCTAGTCGGCTAGACAGAGTAACCAGCTAGCCGGCGGACGCATTCATCTCGGCTAGCAGACCACGACCAGTGACTGGCCAGTTGCCAGTTGGGACGGCAGCGACGACTCAACCGCGGCAAGGGTATTGTTCGACTGAAGGTCGAACCCACAGTGAAGAAGGTCGGGCAGCCGAAATTGCGAGTCCGCCATCTGCCGCCCGCAATCCGCAAGTACGCAATCCGGACCATCAATCCATCTCTCAGTACCCAGTGGACCCCGTGCTCCCCGTGGAGAACCCACATGGAGAAGAAGCTAGCCGGCGGACGCATCATCTCTGGCTAGCAGACCAGGGACTAGCGACGCGTTGACTGGCCAGTTCCAGTTGAGACTTCAGCGACGACTGATCGCGGCGAGGAATTGTTCGACTGAAGTCGAACCCACACAGAGAAGACGCTAGCGGCTAGTCGGCTAGACAGAGTAACCAGCCTGGCCGGGCGGACACATTCATCTCTGGCTAGCAGACTAGGGACTAGCGACTAGTTGACTGGCCAGTTGCGACTTCAGGAACTGCTCATGCGTCGGCAGGTGGGCGACCATGCCCTGGATGGCGGAGCGGGCTGTCTTCAAGGTCGAGACGATCTGGTCGTAGTCGAGGTTCTCGACGCGAGGGTTATAGCTGTTCGGGCGGATGCCCATGCCTTCGAAGATCGATTGCCAGCTGGAACTGCGGAAGAGCTCGTCCACACCTTCGCGCAATGCACCGTGCGCCTTGAACAGATCGATGCGTTCCTGCAGCGAGTCGGGTAACCGGATGTTGCGGCACCAGTCCCAGAACGGCGAATCCTCGCGCGCGCTCGTGCAGTAGTGCAGCACGATGAAATCGCGCACCTCTTCGTAGTCGGAAATCATGCGGCGGTTGTATTCGCGCGCCAGACTCGGATCGCAGTTGCAATCGGGGAAGTAGCGCAGGAAGAAATCCATGCCGCGGGCAATGAGGTGAATCGAAGTTGCTTCGAGCGGCTCGACGAAGCCCGATGACAGGCCGAGCGCCAGACAGTTGCCCTTCCAGAGTTGCCGACGATGGCCAGTCGTGAACGGGATGACGCGCGGCTCCTCGATCAGCGGGCTGTCGAGCGTGCGGATCAGTGTAGATTTCGCCGCCGCGTCACTGCAGAAGCGGCTCGAGTACACGTACCCCTGACCCATGCGCTGCTGCAGCGGAATACGCCAGCTCCAGCCGGCGGGCTGAGCCGTCGCACGCGTATACGGCGCAATCGGGCCGCGATGTTCGGTCTTGACCGCGACGGCGCGATCGCAGGGGAGGTACTCGGACCAGTCGTTCGAATCCACGCCCAATGTCTGACCGATGAGCACCCCGCGAAAGCCGGTGCAGTCGATGAAAAAATCGCCTTCGATCTCGCGGCCGTCCGACAGCACGACACGCTCGATGAACCCATTCTCGCGCTGACGCACTTCGCTCACGCGACCTTCGGTACGCGTGAGGCCTCTCGCCTCGGCGTACTGCCGCAGATATTGCGCCACCAGCGTCGCATCGACGTGCAACGCATAGTTCGCCCCGCCGATCGGCGTATTGCGGGCCTTGTTCGGCGGGAAGAACCGCCCCTGCTCCGCCATCACATTGCAGGGCGAAAAATCCTGCAGGCGGAACGACTCACCGTTGGCAGCCGCTTTCAGCCAGCACTGATAGAAATCGTGATGACCGATGGGCCGGCCGATGACGCCGAACGGATGGAAGTAGGTGTTCTGGCGCTGGTGCCAGTCGACGAACTGAATGCCGAGCTTGTAGGTGGCATCGGTGGCGCGCATGAATGCCTGCTCATCGATGCCCAGCCGCTGGATCAATCCGACGAAGGGCGGCACGGTCGATTCACCCACTCCGATCGTGGCGATCTCATCCGACTCGACGAGCTCGATCTGGCACAGCTCACGCTTGAGGTAATGCGACAGCATCGCTGCGGCCAGCCAACCGGAAGTGCCGCCGCCGACGATGACGATTTTGGAGAGTGGTTTCATGCTGCGACGGATGGTGCTTTGCTGCCCACCCTGTTTCCCCCTGATCCGGTTTCGCGCCGGATTGACTGCGCAACTGTACCAGCCCGGCCTACCAATCGCGATTTTCGACCAGCGAACCTGGATTCTCCTGAGCCCGGACTGTGTTGTAGTTCCAATAGGCGGCGCTGCTGGCCTGAATCGCCCTACGCAGAACATCGATGGCCTTATGTCGCGGAAAGCTCACCCGCCATGCCAATGCGAGGGTGCGCTTGGGTACAGGCGCAGCAAATGGCCGGGTCACCAGCAGATCCGGCGCGTACAGCGGAGCTTCCGCAGCGGCCTGGGGCAGGATGGTCACGCCCAAGCCCGATGCGACCATGTGGCGAAGGGTTTCCAGGGTGCCGCCCTGCACCAGCGCGCGCGCACCCTCCCCCACCTGCGGCTGCAGATGCGGAAAGGCACTCAGGACCTGTTCGCGGAAGGAATGACCCTCGCGCAGCAGCAGCACTTCGGCCGGCTCCAGATCTGCCGCTGCGATCTCCGCTTTGCCGGCCAGCCGATGCTTGGCGGGTAGCAGCGCGACGAAGGCTTCTTCGAACAGCGGTTGCGTCACCACATCCGTTTCGACGAAGGGAGCGGTGATCAGAATCGCATCGAGATCGCCATTGCGAAGCTTTCCAGCGAGCACCGACTGCGTTCCCTCCTCCACATAGAGCGAGAGAGACGGCGCCGTTTCCTGCAGCAATGGAATGAACTGCGGCAGCAGATAAGGCCCGATCGTGGGGAGTGTCCCCAAAGCCAGCGGGCCGCTGAGCTGGTCCTTGTCCGCCTCGGCAACATCCCTGATGCGGGCGGTCTGCTCGAGCACCTGATTAGCAATGGCAACGATCTGGCGGCCGAGCGGCGTCGGCAGGATGCCCTGCTTGCCGCGTTCGAACAGGGTCGCATCGAGCTCTTCCTCGAGCTTCTTCACGGCGATGCTGAGCGTGGGCTGGCTGACATGGCAACGCTCGGCGGCGCGGCCGAAATGCTGTTCCTGCGCCAGCGCGACGATGTAGCGAAGTTCGGTCAGGGTCATGAGACAAGGATAGCCGGAGCCAGGCGGTAGGCTCTAGGCGCTGGCGCTGGCGCTGGCGCTAGGCTCTAGGCTCTAGGCTCTAGGCTCTAGGCTCTAGGCTGTAGGCCGATGTTTGAAAGAGCAGGCCCGCGCCCGCCTGGGCGCGAGCCGCTTCTTCATCGAGCGCAGCGCTTACGAGTTGCCGACTGGCTCAGCTGCGGCCTCGCTGCTGGGCGCCGCTTCTTTCGGCTTCTTCTTGCTCGTGAGCTTCACGTTGTACTTCGCCTCGAGTGCTTCGAACCCGGCAGGGTCGAGGCGCGTCAGCCCGGAAATCAGGACAGGTACACGCACCATCGAATCCGGAGCAATGATCCGATCGGGACTGCGACCGCATAGTCGCCCGTCGTGATCCTTATCGAGGAACGCCACTTTCCACGCATACTTCAGATCGCTGATCGGTGCACCGAGCTGCATCAGATACGCGCGCTTGTAGTTGGGTGCGTAAATGACGACGTTACGGCTGTCCAGCACATGCCAGTTCTGGATGTTGCTGATGAACACGCAGTCATCCTTCGATGACGCGGGGACCGGATCGGCATTCTTCACGACTTCGGCCTGAGCAAGCCCGATCGACGCAATCGCGCAGGCCATGATCAATGCGCTTTTCATAAAGACTCCAGTCAGGACGCTCAACCATGCATCCTGCAGACACGATCATCGCGCGTAGGCGATGAATGAAGACTTAATGCTAGGTCCTAGGCTCTAGGCTCTAGGCTGTAGGCAGGAACAAAGAATGACCTGTGCGAGAACGCGTGAGCCACACCTTCGACTCATGACTCATGCTTCATCTGGCTAGCGCCTAGCACCTAGTACCTGCTCCGCTGCTTTTGGTCGTCATCCCGGCGAAGGCCGGGATCTGGGGCCTGGACCCCGGCCTTCGCCGGGGTGACCTGCATTTAGGCTCTAGGCTCTCTAGGCTCTAGGCTGTAGGCTGTAGGCTGTAGGCCGGAACAAAGAATGACCTGCGCGAGAACGTGTGAGAGCGATGCCAGCATCGCTGCGAGTCCTGTCTCATTCTTCATCTGGCTAGCGCCCAGGACCTAGCACCTAGTACCTGTTCCGCGTTCGCTTCCCGTAATTCTTCATCTGGCTAGCACCTAGGACCTAGCACCTAGTACCTGCTCCAGCCCCAACACTCCCACGATCCCCACCACTCCGACGATCGTTTCCATCATCGACCAGCTGAGTAACGTTTCCTTCAGGCTCAGATTGAAGTACTCCTTGAACATCCAGAAACCTGAATCGTTCACGTGAGAGAACATGAGGCTGCCCGCGCCGATCGCAAGGATCATGAGATTCGGATCGGCTCCCGTGGCGGTCACGACCGGTGCCATGATCCCGGCCGCAGTGAGACCTGCGACAGTGGCCGAACCGAGGCTGACGCGAATCAGTGTGCTGATGAGCCAGCCGAGAAACAGTGGATTCACGGGCAGCCCTTCGAGCGCCGTCGAAAGGTCTTCGCTGACGCCCGTATCGACGAATATCTGTTTCAGCGCGCCTGCGCCTGCGACGATCAGCAGAATGACCGCGATGTCCTTCACTGCGCTGCTGTAGTGATCGGTGAGCTCTCCCAACTTCATGCCGCGGTGGATGCCGAGCGTGAACGTGGCCACGATCAATGCGAACAGCATCACGATCAAGGGATTGGTCACGAATCGCAGGAATAGCAGTCCGGAAGATTCGTTCGCAGTCGGCGCGGGAAGTGCCGCCGAGCAGGCGATGACTGCGACGGGCAGCAGCGCGACAGCGAACGAATTGAATGCGCCCGGCAGTTGTTCGTCCGGAAGATCCTGCGGCACGAACAGCTGCAACGGCTTGGAATGAAAATGTCGCAGCCGGGTGGCAAACACCGGACCGGCCAGCACCATCGCGGGAACGCCGACGATCAATCCATAGATGAGCGTCGTGCTCATGTTGGCATTGAAGATCGGCACCATTGCAGTAGGCGCCGGGTGCGGCGGCAGAAATCCATGTGTCACCGAGAGTGCGGCAAGCAAGGGCACGCCGAGATACACGGCCGGCAGCTTCGATCGATACACGACCGAGAAGATCAACGGCACCAGCAGCACGAAGCCTACGTTGTAGAACAATGGAATGCCGACGATCAGCCCGGTGAACATCAGTGCCCAGGTGATGTGTCGCGTGCCGAATGCGCCCATGAGAACCGCAGCGATCTTCTGCGCAGCCCCGCTCTGCGCGATGAGCTTGCCGAACATTGCGCCGATGCAGACGATTCCCAGCAACTGACCGAGCGTGCTGCCGACGCCTTTTTCGATCGACGCCGGAATCTCGGTCAGCGGCATGCCCAGCAGCAGCCCGGCAAGAATCGAAGTCAGAAGGAATGCGAGAAACGGATGAACCTTGAAGCGCGCAATCAAGACGACAAGCGCCGCGATCGAGAGGAACACATACAACATTTCCACGTGTGGAATCCCCTGCCTTCTCTTTGTTGTTCGTTGAAGCGAACCGCGACAGCTCAGCGAGCTTTCACGATCACGTAATCGTCCGCACTGAAAGCCGGCACCGAGACCGCATAGAAAGTGAGCGGCGAATCGGCTGCGGCCTGTACCGAGTGCTCGCGTCGCGGCTCGATCACCACCACGCTGTCCACCCGCACCTGATGACTATGCTCGCCTAACGACACCGTCCCGCGACCTTGCGTGATCAGCAACACTTCTTTCGAGTTCTTGTTATAGCTGGTTGGCATGGCCGTGCCGGGCGCGAGCGTAAAAGAAGCAACGCTGTAGCTGTCGGTTTTGACGTGGGCCTCGCGCCCGAGGACCTCGCGTAGCTCGATGCCTGGCGCAACATTGATGCGCGGCACTTCTGAAAGCGCGAATACTTCCGGCGCAGCTGCTGCGGGAACCACATCGCTCGAGGTCGCGGCGGATCGCTCGACGAACTCCGCTCGCGTCAGAGCACGGATCTCCTTCGTGAACTTTGGATACGCGCGCTCCAGCTCCGTGCGATAGCCCATTTCGAAATCGCTATCCTCGAAGCTCGGCGCAAGCGTGCACCCGAAGAGCGTGTACGCATCGGGGACCGCGCGCTGCGGTCTCGCGCCTTGCCATACACCGCGGCGAACCGTGTATTGCGGACGTTGTCCGCTCAGCACATCCGGACCAAGCACGACGATCTCGCCGCGGCCGTCGGGATGCAGCAGCAACAGCTCGAGCGGATCGCCGCCGTAGTAGTGCCAGATCTCGTCCGTCTTGAGCCGATGGAGCGCCGAGAAATCCTCGCGCGTCGCCAACGCATAGATCGCGCTCCCCATCACGTGGGGCACCTGCCCGTAACGATCGATCGAGCCCGGCGCCATTGCATCGTCGCTGCGATAGGTCAACGCAAACCACGCACCCTCATCCGGAATCTTCTGCATTTCGAGCTGACGGATGATCTGCGCCGCCGTCCCCACGGGCTCGGCCGATACGCACGTCCAACCGACGGACAACGCCAGAACCGCGAGCAAGCGTCGAAGCAGGAGCATGTGGCACGTCTCTGCAATGAATGGCCGCCGCAGTGTAGCGGATACGAATTCAGTGCAGCATGGCAGTTCGCGTGCTCTCTGCGAGCGCGCACGTCCGAAGAGGACCGGAGCTTGGTCGAGACAGAACGTAGCTCCAGCGGCCTGAGTGTCGTTGGTCGGATTCTTGCAATCTCAACGCTTCGATCCCGATCCTTCGGAGCTGCGAATGCACAGACTGTTTGCAACCCTCCTCGTACTGACGGTCGCCACAACGCACGCGGGCCAGACGCCAGACAAGTCGACGCACTATCGATCCAACGACCTGATCCTGGGCGCCGTGCCTCAGGAGATCGTTCCTTTCCGCGAAGCGCTGGGGAATCCGCCGGCCGAATCGCTCTGGGGCATTCCGTACTTTCGCGGCCGCATTGCTGGCAAGCCGGTGGTCGTCGCCATCACGGGCATCGGCAAGACGTTCACCGGCATGACGAGCACGCTGTTCATTGCAGAGCTCAAGCCACGGCTCGTGCTCATGAGCGGCACAGGCGCTCGAATCAATCCCGACCTGCGCACCGGCGATGTGATCGTTGCCACCGTCACTCACGAGCACGACTACGGGAGCCTGACGCGCGAGGACATGGTCTATCGACCGATGAACGGCCCGGACAATGGCAACGAAGTCCAGAACGCGTTCTCGCCGCCGGCCTCGTGGCTTGCGATCGCGGATCGCGCAATCGCAGAGTACAAAGCCCCGCAAGTACAGGCGAATGGTTCGACGTACACGATCAAAGCCCGACGCGGCGTCGTGTCGTCGTCGGACCTGTTCGGCGTCACGCAGGCACGCATCGACACGCTGCGAACGAGGGAATCTCTGATCAATTCGCCATTCGCAACCATAGTTGCTTCGCCCACCGAAGCATTTCAACCAGTTGCAAACTTGCGAAGGTCAGGGAAGTCGATAAATCAGAGCTTCCCTAGATTTCACACCAACATCATGGAAATGGAATCCGCCCCGCTCGCTCATGTGTGTGAAGCGCTGGCAGTCCCATGCCTGATCGTGCGCGCGGGCAGCAACGTTGCCCAGGAAGCACCGAACGACGACTACCTTCGCCTCGGCCCCATCGCCGCAAAGGAAGCAGCGCGCTTCTCCCTGCACCTGCTGAATTACCTATGAATCCCGCGACCCTGATTCTCCTCTGACTAGCGGACTAGTCGGCTAGCGGACTAGCAGATGCGCCGAAAGGCGCATCGCGCTTGATGGCCGCACCTGCTGAATTACTTGTGAAGCCCCGACTTTCTTCCTCTGGCTAGCGGACTAGGTGGCTAGCGAACTAGTTGGCCGCAGCTAGCACCGCTAGCTGGCTAGCAATCGACTCGCCAGCTGCTTTGCTCGTTCTGCAACGCTCGGCAGATCGACGGTCATGATTCGTCCCTGATCCACGACGCGCCGACCGTGGATGAAGCTGTAATCGACACGATCGATCTGGCAAAAGACGAGCGCCGCGACGAGGTCATGCGCTCCAGCGAAGGCGGGACGATCGATATCGAGCGCGATGAAGTCTGCACACGCGCCGGGCTCTATGACGCCAATGTCATCTCGACCGAGCACCGCCGCTCCACCGCGCGTTGCGATCTCGAGCGCTTCGCGCGCGGTCATTGCAGCAGCATCCTCATCGAGCACGCGCGCGATCAGCATCGCTTGCCGCGCTTCGTGCAGAAGATTCGTGGCGTCATTCGAAGCCGCGCCGTCCGCGCCGAGTCCGACAGGTACGCCCGCTTGCCGCATCTTGCGAATCGGCGCGAGGCCGCTGGCCAGTCTGAGATTGCTGCATGGACAATGTGCGACGCCCGTGCGCGTGCGAGCGAATAGATCGATCGCCGCGTCATCGAGCTGAACGCAGTGCGCGTGCCACACATCGGGGCCGACCCAGCCGATGCTTTCGGCCCATGCGCCCGGGGCGAGACCGAACTTCTCCATGCTGTACGCCACGTCATGACGGTTCTCGGCGAGATGCGTATGCAGACGCACGCCGTCGTAACTGCGAGCAAGCACCGCGGACTCTCGCATCAGATCCATCGACACCGAGAATGGCGAGCAGGGCGCAAGCGCAATGCGCAGCATCGAATGCGGCCCTGCATCGTGGTAGCGCTCGATGACACGTTGACTGTCGCGCAGAATCTCCGCCTCGCTCTCCACCAGCGTGTCCGGCGGCAATCCGCCCTGACTTTCACCCACACTCATGCTGCCGCGGCACGGATGAAAGCGCAGGCCCACCTCCTGCGCCGCCCTGATCTCCGTATCGAGCGTCACGTCGTTCGGGTAGAGATACAAATGATCGCTGGAGGTGGTGCAGCCCGAGAGGATCAACTCTGCCGCGCACAGTTGCGTGCTCGCATGCACCCCCTCGGACGTAAGCCGCGACCAGAGCGGATAGAGCACCTTCAACCATTCGAACAGAGAACAGTTCTGCGCCTGCGGCACGACGCGAGTGAGCGATTGAAAGAAATGATGGTGCGTGTTGACCAGGCCCGGCAGGACCACGTGGCGATCCTGCAGGTCCAGAACTTCGTCGGCCTGCGGCGCAGGATCCCGCATGCTGCCGATCGCATCGATCGAGTGATCGCGAACGAGCATCCACGCCTGGCGCAGCTCCTCACGCCGGGCGTTCATCGTCACCAGCGTGTGGATGTTCCTGATCAACAGCGTCGACATGGATCCGCGAGGCGTCTACTCGCTGGCTGTCGGAATCGAGCTTTCGTACTTGGACCAGTTTCCCACGAGCTCCTGCACGACTCGATTGCCGATCTGATACGCGGCTTCGATCGCCGGCATGCCCTGCTCTGGATACGGCGCAGTCGTGCTCCAGGCTGCGGTCTTGCCTTTCGGCGGCATCGTGTAGTTGCTTGCGGTGCGCAGTACCAGCACGCGCTGCAGGTCGACGAGGCCCGTGCGCGACAGGCGTCGCAGCGCCGTCATCGTTCCAGTGTCTTCCATGTTGGTCATCATGAAGTTGAACTCGGGCCCGGCCTGGAGTTTCACCCAGTCGTTGGCCCATCCGTTCATCTTCTCGCCATGCCAGTACGTGCTCGATGCGAGACTCTCGCCCATCGTTACGAACGGCGGTTTCATTGCATTCTCGTAACCGGTGAACTGCGCGCGGAATTCGGCGATGCCGTCACTATCCGCGACGGGATGATCCTTGGTCAGCTCGAACGCCCAACGCACCAGTCCTGGATTCAACGGGAAGTTGATCGTATCGACCGTCCAGCCGTCGGCCTTGTCGTTCGGCTTCTTGGCGCCGAGCGGCAGGAATCCGTACGGCCATTCGCTCGGAATTTCGCGCGCATCGATCTCATACAGCAGATCGCCATCGACGACACTTCGCGCCCACGCCGCGGTACCGAGCGACACGTCGAGCGGATCGCCGCCCGCGATGCCGGCGACCAGCCAGTACGCCTGCGACAGATCGAAGCGCGTATCGGTGCCGAGCGCCATGATCGATGCGGTCGCATTCGTAATGCCGCCACCTGTGCAGATTGCGAGCACGCCCTGATCGTTCATTCGCAGCTCGTATTCGCCGAGCGGAAATGGCAATGACTTGTCGAGGTTGCCGCGCTCGATCCAGAGCTGGAACTCACCGGGCGTATCGCCCGTGATGTTGCCGGTCTCGTACATCGAAACCACGACGACCTTGACGGGAATTTTTTCCTGAGTCGCCGCGGCAGGTGCAGGTGCCTGCTTCGAGCAGGCAGCAAGGCAGATGACGCTCGCGCACGAGACGAGTACTGAAGTCTTCATGTCACTCACTCGCGGTTGGCGTACGGTCGCGATACACATTCCACCGGCTCACGATCTCATTGACCACGGCGCTGCCGACCACATACGCCGCTTCGATCGATGCGCCCAGGCCCGCATATCCTTCATTCTCTTTGAGCAGATGTTCGGCAGCGCTCATGCCAGGCGGTGGCATGGTGTAGTTGCTCGCGGTGCGCAGCACCATCATGCGGTCCTTGTTCACTTTGCCGGTCGGATGCAGATAGGTCATGGACTGGAAGCTGCCGGTGTCTTCCATCGCCGAGGTGACGAAGTTGCCCTTGCCTTCGGTCCAGTAGCTCACCCAACGCTCGGCCCACTCGTTGAGGATCTTGCCGTGCCAGAAGGTCATCCCGGCCAGATTGTCGCCCTTCAGCACGAATGGTGGCTTCTGCGCGTTCGGATAGCCGTTGAAATGCGAGCGCGTCTCCTGCAGTCCTTCGTTGTCCGGCAGCTTGATGCCGCGAGTCAGTTGATACGCCCACTCGGTGAGATCCGGGTTCAGACGGAACATCTCACCGGTCGGGGCTGGTTTGTTTGGGTCGTAGGGTTTCCTGGTGTAGCGCGCGAAGTACCCGGTCGGCCAATCGGCCGGAATCTCGCGCGGATCGATCTCGTGTGCGAGATCGCCATCGACCAGGTACTCGGCCCAGGCAGCGGAGCCGATCGACGCATCCGCAGGATCGACGCCTGCGATGCCGACCACGAGCCAGTACGCCTTCGACAGATCGAAACGCGGATCCAGCCCGAGTGCCATCACCGCGGTTGCAGAGTTCGCAGTGCCGATTCCGGTCACCATGCCGAGCACACCCGTCCTGGGATTCAGATACAGGTCATGGTGATGTGCAAACGGAATACGCGTGTCGAGCTTCTGCCGCTCTTTCCACAACTGGAACTCGCCAGCCATATCGCCGGTGTCCTCTCCGATCTCGAACATGGTGACCACGACCACCTTGATCGGGATCGGCGCATCGGCCGCAGAAGCGTTGGAACTCAGCAGCACGATGAGCGCCGCGAAAGAAGCGAGGAGTTTGATCATGATTGAAAGCGCGACGTTGCGGAATTTGAGTTAGAGAAGCTCTGATTCATCGACTTCCCTGACCTTCGCGTGCCTGCAACTGGTTGAAATGCTTCGGCAGGCGAAGCAACTAGGGTTGCGAATGGCGAATTGATCAGAGATTTCTTGAGTCGCGAGCGCCACTGGAAGACGCCGTGCGCCCCTGCACACACGACCGGTTGAGACATCGAGCCGTCAGGCGGAAAGCTCCTTCCGCCTGACGAGCATCGATCAGAACTTGTAAGCCGCCGAGACCAGGAAGCTGCGCGGCAGCTCAGGCAGTACCACCGAGTTGCCGAACAGATCCGGGAAGTTCGAGCGGAAGTAACGCTCGTCGGTCAGATTCTTACCCTGCAGGCCGAGCTTCCAGCTGCCGGTCTCGTAGTACATGCTGGCATTCAGCAGTGTGTAGTCCGGCAGCTTCACGTTCTTCGCGAAGCCGGTGTAGACCTCGGCCACGCGAGTCGCGCCAATGCTGCCCGTCAATCCCGAAAGCATGCCATCGAAACTGAACATCGCGTACACGCTGAACATCTCGTCCGGAATGCCGGCCTTGCGCGCAGCTTCCTTGTCGCCGACCAGGATGATCGAAGGGACCACGCCGCCGTAGAACAACGCGGGATCCACACCCTTCAGATCCGAGGCGCCTGCGAAGCTGAACTGCGTGCCCGAATCCGCTGCACCCAGGTTGTAGACCTTCAGGCTCGTATAGGCGCCCGTCAGCGTGACGTGCTTGTTCACCACGAAGCGCGCTTCGAATTCATAACCTTTCGCCTGCGTGGTGTTGTTGGTCACCGTGTCCTGCGCGTTGTAGTCGAGTCGCTCCTGCTCGAAGTAGTCGGCGGCGAGATAGAGCCTGTTCTCGAGCATCGCTGCCTTGATGCCGTACTCGTGCAGCTCGGAGTCGGCCACCGCATTGCCGCCCGCGAGCGATAGCGCCGGGATCTGGCCGCCCTGACCGAGAATCAGCGTCGACTGTTCCGCGACCGTAACGTAAGGACGCAAGCCCAATGGCAATTGATACGACAAGCTCGCAGACCACGACGTCGCGCTGTCGGTATCGTCGCCCTTCGTGCCCGGGCTGTCGTTGGAATCCGCCAGGATCTCGGACTCCATGTCGAGATAGTCGTAACGCGCACCTGCCAGCAGGTTCAGCTTCTCGAAGAGCGTGACGTCGGCCATGAAGGCCAACGCGTAGTCCGTGAATTTGCCGACCGTGTGTTGCGAGTAGAACTCCTGACCGCGCGTTGCCAGCGTGCGCCGATCGATCGGCGAGCCTGGCCTGGTGATGTCGCGACGATCGAAGTACTCGAAATCGAAGTTGTCGCCATGCTCGAAGTTCTGATGACGGATCGACGGACTCAGCTGAACGCTCGCCTCGATGGGACCCGCCGGCTGGAATTGATAGCCGAGAATCAGTTGATCCTCGACGACCCAGGTCTTCGCCATCTGCGAGAAGCCATAGGCATTCTCGTTCACGTTATCGAGCGACTCGTAGAACGTCTTGTTCGTAACGGTGAAGCCCTGCCCACCGTCGTAGATGTAGTCGAAGTACAGCGTGAGCACCTGGTCTTCGAGCGTGTCGTCATCCTGAACCAGCACCTTGCTGCCAGAGAGGCGTTGCGTGCCTGGATTCTGTAGCGCCATGTTCGGATGCTGCGCGAGCGCTGCCTGGATATCTGCCGCAGACATGCCTTGCGGGTTGAACATGAATGCGCCGATGTTGCCTGCGATCGATTCCGTATCGGACAGGTAACCATCGCCATTGGTATCGAGTGAAGGAGGACTGCCGGTGATGTACGTGCCGTGATCGATCAGCTCCTGCGTCAGTCGATTCCAGCCGGCGACCTGATTGCCCTTGAAGTCCTGATACATGCCCCCGAACTCGAGCCGCGACGTATCGCTCAGGTTCATGTCGAATGAAGCCTGGTAGATGCTCTGATCGGTGCTCGTGTTGTCGTAATAGCTGCCCGAGTTCTCGAACTCGGTGTACAGGTAATAACCCAGCGGTTTGCTGAACAGCTCTGCCGGACCACCAACTTCGGCGGTGACGATCTTCTTGTCCCAGCTGCCGGTGGTGATGCCGATTTCAGCCGTCGGTTGGTTCAGGTACTGGCCCGTCGCGGCGCGCGCAGACTTGGGGACGAAGTTCAGATAGCCGCCGATCTTCGATGGGCCGTAGATCGGCGAAGCCGGACCGCGCACGACGTCGATGCGATCGCTCGCGCCGATGGGCGTCGGATAGTTGCCGGGATTGTCGATGCGCTTCACGCCGCGGAAATAGTTCTCGCCCGGTGTGCCGCGCACATCGAGCGAGCCGGCCACGCCGAAGAACGATTGCGTGAACGAGCCCGGCGTGAGCGCCACCAGATCGTCGATCTCGGTGATGATCACGCGCTCCAGCATTTCCCTGCTGATGGTCGTCACCGAGCGTGGCGTTTCCACCGCTGTCTTGCCGAAGCCGAAGACCGATTCCAGCTTCTCGGTCGGAATCACATTGATGCGATCGCCTTCGACGACGACGGTGTCCAGCACTGCGGATTCCGGTTCGGCGGCGACTGCAGCAACGCTGCCGGCACCGAGCGACAACATACAGACAGCACGAATGTGCCGGGCAAGCAGAGTGCGCTTCATTGAATTTTTTCCCCAGGTGCAAGGTACGGCCAGTACCGGTCGATCATCTGCAAGCACGTTTGAGGCCAAAATGCTGTCTGCGCGGTCAACAATTTTTGAGCAAGCGGAATTGCCCAAAGAAATCAGCACATTGATATCGCAATCGCGCGCAGGAGCACGCTGCGGCAAGATCGAAAGGCGCGCTCGGTGCGCGAGTCACGAGCACTCGCGCACCGATTCCGCGCTCAGTTGAAGCAGATCTGATAACGCTTGCACAAGAATGAGTAGCTCACCGGCTTCACCGACTTGAGCGCATTCGATCCTTGTTTCTGGAATTGCTGAGCGAAGGCCTGCACGCGCTTGTCGTAGTCGGCCAGGAGCTTCTGCTTGGTCGCATCGTCGAGGAACGCATGCTTGAGCGAGTTACGCCCGAGCCGGGTCAACTCCTCCCACGAGAGGTTGAACTCCTTCACCGCGACGAAGTACTCGTCGGTCATATTGGAATCCCACATGCCGCGATCGTCCGTCGACAATGCGACGGGGATATCGAGGCGCAGATACTCCGGAAACGGATGCTGCGAATACTCCTGCACGTATTCGAGCAACAGGTTGCTCACGAGATTGATCTCCACCATGTACGGCCCATGCCGCATGAGCCGCATCGTGTCGGGATCGGTAATCAGGTTCACGCCATGACCGATGCGCTTGGCACCGAGCAGCAGCGTGTCGCGAATGTGGTAGTTGGGCTCATCCACTTCGCCCGCATGGATCGAAAGATTGATATCGGGATACTTGTGGCGCAGCTCACGGAGCACCGGCAAAAAACGCAGCGGATAACCCTTGTCATCGTCTTCGCGACCGACCATGTTCACGCCGACATAGAGATCACGATACTGATCGTTGACCGCGTAGAGCTCGCGCAACCGAGCTTCCGCATCCGGCGAGAACCGCAGCAGCGCATTCTGGAAACGGACGGTCACACCCGTCGCCACGGCGTCCGGCGCTTTCAAGCGGGCACGGATGATGTCGGCCACCTCATCGCGCGTGAACGCTGAGCCGTCGGGCTTGCGGTAGCCATCGAGCCCGTTCTGGGTTTCCAGATAGACCACGCCCTCTTTGCCGAACGCCTCCATGTTCTTGTAGAGCAACTGCGCCACGAAGTAGGGATTGGTGAGCATGTCGTTGATGCGATACCAATGCGCATCGAAGAACTCGTTGCGTCCTTCGTGCGGCTTGTCGAGCCGCTGACTGTCGAGCCACGCCTGCCGTTCGTGCGGCGTCAGATCCTCGAGCCGCTTGTATTCCGACTTCTGGCAGTCATCGAGCTGCGCGTAGGCCGCACCGTGAATCGTGCGCAACAAGAGCAAGTACTTGTCGGGCGCGAACTCATTGCTCCCGAAGTCCACGCAGTTGTTGATTTTTACCTTCGCGTAGTAGCTGTAGCCGCGCTGCTTCTGCGCCAACGCTTCGTCCCACATCCACTCGGACAGATAAGCCCCCGCCAGGTGGTTGTGCAGATCGCCACCCTTGGGTAACGCGTAGAGAAACGTGTAGAGCTGCTCGGGCGTAGCCGTTTTCTTGAACTGCTCGAACCAGGCCTCCGCTGCGATCGCCGAGTTGGAAAGCACAGGCTGGATCAGACCCGCTGCCAGCGTGACAGCAGCCGTAAGCACGACGCGCAATTTCATGAACAACCTCATCGTTGGAGTTGGAATCGTGTCGGCGCTGGTGGGAGCAAGAAGCAGGCCAGCGCGCCATACGCAGGGCGCCCAGTGTTCATCGAATGAAAAGAAGGAGAACAACTTCTGGCGAGCGAGTCAGCCGGTTGCCGCCCGCTTCATTCAGTGGCTGGCACCAGATCGCTCACAGATAGTCGAGTAGCTGCACAGTCCGCACTCGGCGCTGGGCTCGCTCGTACTGCGCATCCGCGCAGAATGACTTGCGTGAGTGTGTGCGTCGCGGCGTCGAAATCGATCTCGCTGAGTGTCTCGCGTCCGAGGGAGGCTTTGACCTGGCAGGCGAAGTCGGCGTAGTGCTGAGTGGCACTCCATAGCAGAAAGATCAGATGTGCGGGATCGAGCGGAGCGATCTTGCCTTGCTGGATCCAGACCCTGAACACCTCGGTGCGGCCGCGAAACCAGCGTCGATAGTCCTCGTCGAAGTAGCCGATGAGATTCGGGGCGCCGTTGATGATCTCGATGGCAAAGATTCGCGAGGACAACGGGTTGTCTCGCGAGAAACGCATCTTCGCAGCAATGTATCGCGCCAGCGCAATGGCCGGATCGTCTTCGGCCCGCAGCTCGTTCAGCGCGCCATCCCAGAGTTCGATGATTCCACTCAGAACCGCCGCATAGAGCTCGAGCTTGCTGTTGAAGTAGTAATGAATATTCGCTTTCGGCAGACCGGCGCGCTGCGCGATGCTGTTCATGCTCGCGCCCTTGAACCCGCTGCTCGCGAACTCCTCCTCCGCGGCCGCGATGATCAGCTGCTCGTTCTTGCGCCTGATCCGGCTGGCTTTGCGACCCCGATGCGCCGCGATCTTGAACAGCATGTGCGTCGATTCGTCGGATCCGGCCTCATTTCGGAATCGAGCCTGCGACACCTTCGACATACCAGTTGAACGCGAGCAACTCATCCATGGTCATCTCCTTTCCCGCCGGGACTTTCACCACGCCCGCGCTGTCTTTGATCGGGCCGGCGAAAGGAACGAGCTTGTCATCGATCAAGGCCTGCTTGCGCTCCTCGAAGAGCTTGGCGACATCGGCAGGCACGGCAGGATTCAACTTGCTGAGCACGATCGCTTTTTCCTTCAGACCCCAGCGCGTGATGCGACCGCCTTGCCAGGTGCCGGCGAGCGCCTGCTTCACTTGCTCGATGTAGTAGATGGACCAGTCGAGCGTGTTCGCAGTGAGATGCGCGCGCGGACCATAACGCGACATGTCCGAATCCCATCCGAAGGCGTACTTTCCCTTCTCCTCCGCCACTTGCACGACGGCCGGCGAATCGGTGTTCTGGCTCAGTACATCGGCACCTTGTGCAATCAGCGTCTCGGCCGCCTGACGTTCCTTGCCAGGGTCGTACCAGGTATTCACCCAGACCACTTTCGTCTGGGCCTTCGGATTCACGCTGCGCGCGCCGAGCGTGAAGGCGTTGATGTTGCGAATGACTTCGGGCACCGGATGAGAGCCGACGAATCCGAGTGTGTTCGACTGGGTCATCTTTCCCGCGAGCACGCCGAGCAGATATGCCCCCTCATAGAAGCGCGCTTCATACGCAACCATGTTCGGTGCGGTCTTGTAGCCCGTCGCGTGCTCGAATCTGACTTTGGGAAACTGCTTCGCGACCTTGAGCGTCGGCTCCATGAAGCCGAACGAGGTGGTGAAGATCAACGAGTTGCCGCCGGCCGCAAGCCTGCGGATGACGCGTTCCGAGTCCGCGCCTTCGGCGACGCTCTCGACATAGGTCGTCTTCACTTTCGAGCCCAGGGCCTTCTCGACCGCCTTCCGCCCGAGGTCGTGCTGATAACTCCACCCGCCATCGCCCACCGGGCCCACGTACACAAACGCGACCTTCAAGGGCTCAGCGCTCTGCGCTGATGCAGTCCCCACGAGCAGGGTCGAGACCATCGCAATCAGAGCAACTCGAATGAATCGGTTCATCGGCATGCGCGTGTGTTGGTGAGTGTGCCCGCAGAGTACGACACGATTTTTGCATCGTACACAGGAAACATGATCGGATCGGTCAAAAATTTTGGTGCAGTAACGCGCTTCTCGACGAGCAGCACTTGCATGAGTGAACGTTTGTGCACCAGAACGATTGCATCGACTCGATCGAACGCACCACGATGAATCGTTCGCAGACTCGATGAGCAAACTCACGACCCATGTACTCGACACGCACAGCGGTCGACCCGCGTCGGGTCTGCGCATCGATCTGCATGCCGAGAATGACGCAGGTCATGAGCTCGTGATCTCGCAGGTGACGAATGCGGACGGTCGCTGTGCGGCGCCGATGCTCGAGGGCGAGCGGATGCGCAAAGGTCGTTATCGACTCACGTTCTACGTCGCCGATTATTTCCGAGCGCTGAACGTTGTGTTGTCCGATCCGCCGTTCATCGACCGGGCCGTCGTGCATTTCGGCATCGGCCATCCCGACCAGAACTATCACGTGCCGCTGCTCGTCACGCCGTGGAGCTACTCGGTGTACCGTGGCAGCTGATCCGGCGCTCACCTCTACGAGTCAGGACAGTTCCTGCGTGCGCTTCGTGCTCGATGGCGAAATCATCGAAGCACGCGACGTGCCGCCCACCACCACGGTGCTCGAGTACTTGCGCGAGACGCTGGGACGCAAGGGCACCAAGGAAGGCTGCGCGGAAGGCGACTGCGGCGCTTGCACGGTCGTTCTCGGCAAGCTCTCGGAGGATCGTTCGCAGATCCGCTACACAGCGGTCAACTCATGCATTCGCTACCTCCCCACCATCGACGGTCATGAACTGGTCACGGTGGAGTCCTTGCAGCAGGGCGACGCTTTGCATCCGATCCAGCAGAGCCTGATCGAGCATCACGCCTCGCAGTGCGGCTTCTGCACCCCGGGGTTCGTGATGTCGCTGTTCGCGCTGTATCTGAACAGCGAATCGCCGTCGCGAGACGCGGTGGTCGATGCGCTCGCAGGCAATCTGTGCCGCTGCACGGGCTATCGACCGATCATCGATGCAGGCTGCGCCATGGGTCGATATGCCGATCCACAGCAATGGAGCCGCGCCGACAGTCAATCCGAAACCCGCATCGCGAAGCTTCGGGCGTTGCAACGAGTTACCACTCTGGATCTCGACGGTTACCTCGCACCGCAAAGTCTCGATGAGTTGCTCCGAGCGCTCGAGCGCACGCCCGACTCGCTACTGCTGGCCGGTGGTACTGACATCGGTCTGTGGACCACGAAGCATCTGCAATCGCTGCCGCCGCTGATCTATATCGGCGAGGTCAAGGAACTGCAGCACGTCGACGTCGAGCACGACGGGATTCGCATAGGCGCTGCGGTCTCCTTGACTGATGCCTGGCGAATGCTCGTGAAGCATTTTCCGCCGCTCGAAGAGCTCGCGCGCCGCTTCGCGTCGCCGCCAGTCTGCAACTCGGGCACGCTGTGCGGCAATCTCGCCAACGGCTCGCCGATCGGCGACTCCATGCCGGCACTGATCGCGCTCAGCGCTTCTGTCGAGCTGCGATCCAGCCACGGCGCGCGGTCCATTCCGCTCGAACGCTTCTATCTCGGCTACCAACAGAAGGATCTGCGGCCGGGCGAGTTCATCTCGCACGTGCGTATTCCGTGCCTGCAGGATAGACAGCGCCTTGCGTGCCACAAGGTTTCCAAGCGATTCGATCAGGACATCAGTGCAGTTTGCGCCGCGTTCCTGATCGAGCTCGAAGACGATCATGTGCGCGACGCCCGCTTTGCCTTCGGCGGCATGGCCGCGATCCCGAAGCGGGCATCGCAAGCAGAAGCGTGCGTGATGGGTCAGCGATGGACGCGCGCGAGTATCGATCGCGCTGCCTCGGCACTCGCGCGCGATTTCGAACCATTGACCGACATGCGCGCCAGCGCCGCATACCGCCTGGAGGTTGCCGCCAACCTGTTGCGCCGCTTTCATCAGGCGACGCACGATAACGACGACATCAACGTTCACTCGCTGGCGGTGACGTCGTGAGCGCACGCAGCACGCTTACAGCGGCACAATCAGCCGCGGGTCAGGCGCTCGCCCATGAGAGTGCTCACCTGCATGTCACCGGTCGTGCGCTTTACACCGACGACATTCCATTGCCGGCAAACACGCTGCACGCGGCGTTCGGCATCAGCACTGTCGCGCATGGCGAGATCAAGTCACTCGATCTCGACGCCGTGCGTCGCTCGCCCGGAGTCATCGCGATTGCAACAGCCCGCGACATCCCGGGCGAGAACAATTACGGCAGCGTCATTCACGATGATCCGATCTTTGCAGAGCGGCTCGTTCAGTACGCTGGGCAACCCTTGTTCGCCGTCGCCGCAAGCTCGTACGTCGCAGCTCGCAAGGTCGCGAACAAAGCTCGCATCGTCTACGACAAGCTTCCAGCCATTCTCGACATCCGCTCGGCCCTCGCGGCCGACAGCTTCGTCATGCCCACGCAGCGTCTGGTGCGCGGCGATCCTCATGGCCAGCTGAGTGCCGCCGCGCGCAGGCTCAGCGGCACCGTCACGATCGGCGGGCAGGATCACTTCTATCTCGAAGGCCAGATCGCCGCGGCAATCCCTCAGGAAGATGGTGCGATGCTGATTCACAGCTCCACACAACATCCCACCGAGGTTCAGCACATCGTGGCGCATGCGTTGGGCACCCACGCGCATGACATCACGGTCCAGTGTCGACGCATGGGTGGCGGCTTCGGCGGAAAGGAGAGTCAGCCGGCATTGATCGCCGCCGCCGCCGCAGTGCTCGCGCACAAGACGCAGCGCCCGGTGAAGCTGCGGCTGGATCGCGATGTGGACATGCTCATGACGGGCAAGCGTCACGACTTCATCGCCGACTACAACGTGGGCTTCGATGCGACCGGACGCATCCTCGCAGTGAAGATCATGCTGGCATCGCGCTGCGGCTACTCGGCGGATCTGTCGGGCCCGGTCAACGATCGCGCGCTGTGCCACATCGACAACTGCTACTTCCTCGAGCACGTTGAGATCGTCTCGCACCGCTGCAAGACCCACACGGTGTCGAACACCGCCTTCCGCGGCTTTGGCGGACCACAGGGGATGATGGTCATCGAGCGCATCCTCGATGACATCGCGCGCAGCCTGCAGCTCGATCCGCTGGACGTGCGACGTCGCAACTTCTATTCGGACGGACGCAACGTCACGCCGTACGGTCAGGAGGTGCAGGACGACATCGTCGCGCCGCTGGTCAATCAACTCGCTGATCACGGTCGATATGCCGAGCGACGAAACGAAGTTCAGCGTTGGAATGCGCAGCATACGCACGTCAAACGCGGCCTCGCGCTCACGCCGGTCAAGTTCGGCATCTCGTTCAACGCGACGCTCTACAACCAGGCCGGCGCACTCATTCATATCTATACGGACGGTACCGTGCTGCTGAATCACGGCGGCACGGAGATGGGCCAGGGCCTGCACACGAAAGTCGCGCAGGTCGTCGCACGCGAGCTCGGATTGCCCATCGCTGCGATTCGCGTGACTGCCACCGACACCTCCAAGGTGCCCAATACGTCGGCGACTGCGGCGTCTTCCGGATCCGATTTGAATGGCAAAGCGGCACAAGCCGCAGCTCGAACGCTTCGAGACCGTCTCGTCGAATGGGCCTGCCACACCGATGGAGTCGGTGCCGATCAAGTAAGGTTCGTCGAGGGGCGCGTGCACGTCGGCACACGTGAGCTGCCCTTCGCGCAGTTCGTGCGCGAAGCACACGCGGCCCGCATTGCGCTTTCGGCGACCGGTTACTACCGCACCCCGCTCATTCACTGGGATCGCGTCCGCCTGCAGGGCCGGCCGTTCTTTTATTTCGCCTATGGCGCGGCGATCACAGAGGTTGCGATCGATACGCTGACCGGCGAGACGCGCTTGTTGCGCACCGACATCCTTCACGACGTGGGCCGATCGCTGAACCCGGCGATCGACATCGGCCAGATCGAAGGCGGTTATTTGCAAGGCGTGGGCTGGTTGACGAGCGAAGAGCTCTGGTGGAATGCGAAGGGCGAGCTCAAGACACACGCGCCTTCGACCTACAAGATTCCGACGGCACGCGACTGGCCGCAGATCTGCAACGTCCGCCTGTTCGACGGTGCCAATCGCGAGGACACGATCTATCGTTCGAAGGCCGTCGGTGAGCCGCCGCTGATGCTCGCGATCTCCGCCTTCCATGCCATTCGCGATGCGGTCGCGAGTTGCGGCAAACCGGGCTGCCTGCCTGATCTCACGGCACCGGCCACACCCGAAGCAGTGCTCCGCGCTGTCGCGAGTGTCCGCAAGGAGCACACGCTTTGAGCGTCGCGACGGCTCATGCCGCAGTCATGAATCCAGCTCGCGGCTGGTTCGAGCCATTGCAAGAATGGCCGCGCACCGTGCTTCGCATGTTGGAGTCCGAGCCGGCAATCGTTCGCGTCGTCGTTGCGCAGGTGCAAGGCTCGGCGCCGCGTGAAGCCGGCGCGATGATGCTCGTCGGCTCCTTCGACATCGTCGGTACCATCGGCGGCGGACGACTCGAAGCGCTGGCGATCGAGCTCGCACGAAAACAGCTCGCGCTGCGCACATCCGCGATCACGACCCATCGATTCGTGCTCGGCACCGAGCTTGCGCAATGTTGCGGCGGCATCGTCGAACTGTGGATCGAGTGTTTAACACGCGCAGAGCGCCCGATCCTCATGCATGCTGCGCTGACGACGCGCACCGGTGCGACGAACCTTACGACAATGTCCCGCGCCGGAGAGATCACCCGCCGTGTGATTTCCGCTCCAGATGCGCCCAGTCGCTCATTTCTCTATGAGCGATCAGGCGAAGCAATCCTCACGCTGCTGGAGCGGCTGGATCGCGCATTGCCGCCGCTGTGGCTCTACGGCGCCGGGCACGTCGGCCAAGCGATTGCTCGCCTGGTTGCCGACCTGCCGTTCCAGCTGACCTGGATCGATTCACGCGAGGGCTTGCCGCCTGCGCCCAACGCGGAAAACATCGACACGCTGCAAACCACCGATCCCCTCGATACAGTCGCTCGCGCACCTGCAGGCGCTCGATTTCTCGTCATGACGCACGATCACTCATTGGACTTCGCGCTTTGTCGCGCAATTCTCGAGCGTGGCGATGCCGCCTGGCTCGGCCTCATCGGCTCGAATAGCAAAGCCGCACGATTCCGCTCGCGCTTGCGGGCCACGGGCTTGTCCGAAACGCGCATCTCGCAGCTCACCTGCCCCATCGGTATCGAGGGCATCGACAGCAAGCTGCCCGCGATCATCGCCGTTGCCGTCGCTGCTCAGCTCCTGCAGACACTCGAGCACGACGCACGATCTGCTAGCGAGGCATCGGCGTGTCGCGGCAACTGCCAGCAATGCGGACAGGGGAAGGTGAGCTCATGACGATGAGCCTGCGTCCGCCGCGTCTCGCCTTGCATGGCATCACCAAGCGCTACCCCGCCGTGCTCGCGAACGACCGGATCGACCTTCAGGTCGGCGAAGGCGAGATTCATGCGCTGCTCGGTGAGAACGGCGCCGGCAAGAGCACGCTGATGAAAATCGTGTACGGGGTCGTTCAGCCCGATGCCGGACGCATCGAATGGGAAGGCCGCCCTGTGTCGATCGCCAATCCTGCCGAGGCTCGCGAGCTCGGCATCGGCATGGTCTTTCAGCATTTCTCTTTGTTCGAAACGCTCACGGTCGCCGAGAACATTTCGCTCGCGCTCGACTCGCGTATGAAGCCTGCGCAGTTGGCGCAGGAGATTCGCGCAGTGTCCGAAAGTTATGGCTTGCCCATCGATCCGCATCGATTAGTACACAGCATGTCGGTCGGCGAGCGTCAACGCGTCGAGATCGTCCGATGCCTGCTCCAGTCGCCGCGACTATTGATCATGGACGAGCCCACGTCCGTGCTGACGCCGCAGGCGGTGCGCATGCTGTTCGACACCTTGCGACGGCTCGCCGCTGAAAAGGTCAGCATCCTGTACATCAGTCACAAGCTCGATGAGGTGCGCGAGCTGTGCTCTGCCGCGACGGTGTTGCGCGCGGGACGCGTGAGCGGCACTGCCGACCCACGCGCGGAAACCAACTCGAGCCTCGCGCGCATGATGGTCGGCGGCGACATCCCGGAGTGCCATCTGCAGCCCCGCGCGAGCGAGGAGACGCGGCTGGAACTGCGCGAGCTCAGTTTGTCCAGCGACGATCCGTTCGGCACCTCGCTCGAATCCATCGATCTCGAAGTGCGTGCCGGCGAGATCGTGGGTATCGCCGGCGTCTCCGGCAATGGACAACGCGAATTGCTCGCTGCGATCTCTGGAGAACGGCTGTCCCGAGGCTCGCGGCAAGTGATGATCTGCGGGCAAGCTGCGGGAACGTTGCGCCCGGCTCAGCGTCGCAAGCTCGGACTCGCATTCGTACCCGAAGAGCGACTCGGCCGCGGCGCGGTGCCGGAGATGTCGCTGGCGGAGAATGCGTTGCTCACGGCGCACTCGGCCGGGCTGGTGAAGAACGGCGTCGTCCGCGGCGATGCGGCACGAGCGTTCGCGCGCGCAACGATCGAGGAGTTCGGCGTCAAAGCGGGCAGCGAGTCCTCTGCCGCCAATAGTCTCTCGGGCGGCAACTTGCAGAAATTCATCGTCGGCCGCGAGGTTCGGCTCGCGCCGAAGGTGATGGTCGTCGCGCAGCCCACCTGGGGTGTCGATATCGGCGCTGCGCAACGCATTCGTCAGGCACTGATCGATCTGCGCGATAGCGGGACCGCGGTACTCGTGATCTCCGAGGAGCTCGATGAGCTCTATTCCATTTGCGATCGGCTCGCCGTGCTGTCGCGTGGCCGGCTGTCCGCCGCTCATCCGACGAGCGAGATGCCGTTGGAGAAAGTGGGGCTGTGGATGACCGGCGCATTCGACGGCCAGCCGGAGACGGCGCATGACTAGCAGCGCATGGCCATGGAGACTCGAGCGGCGTGCGCAGCCCTCGTGGACGATGAAGATTGCCTCGCCGCTCATTGCTGCGGCAGCCATGCTGATCACGGGATTCGTTCTATTCAGCTTTCTGGGTCTGAGCGCGCTCACCGCATTCAAAGTGTTTTTCATCGAGCCGCTGGCATCGAGCTACGGCATCGGTGAACTGCTGCTCAAGGCGACCCCGTTGATGCTGTGCTCGCTCGGACTTGCGATCGGCTTTCGGGCGAACGTCTGGAACATCGGCGCCGAGGGTCAACTCATCGTCGGTGCTCTGGCGGGTGGAGCCATCGCCCTGTTCGTCGACGGCCTGGGCGCATTCACTCTGCCTGCAATGCTGATCGCAGGCATCGCGGGCGGCATGGCGTGGGCAGCGATTGCAGCGTTCCTGCGAACGCGTTTCCACACGAGCGAAATCCTCGTGACCTTGATGCTCGTCTATATCGCACAGCTACTGCTGTCGTATTTCGTGCATGGCCCCTGGCGCGATCCTGCGGGATTCAACTTTCCGCAGTCGCAATCCTTCGATGACAACGAACTGCTTCCCGTGCTGTTCGAATCCTCGCGACTGAACATTTCGTTCGTCCTGGCGCTGGCGCTGGCGGGTGCCGGTTGGTTCTTCGTCAGTCGTACGTTCGCGGGCTATCGCATGCGTGTGGCCGGGCTTGCACCGGCGGCAGCGGCCTACGCGGGCTTCAGCGAGAAAAAGAATGTCTGGCTCGCACTGCTGGTCAGCGGTGGCCTTGCCGGACTCGCGGGAGTCAGCGAAGTCGCAGGTCCGATTGGTCTGCTCTCGCCACAGATCTCGCCGGGCTACGGATTCGCCGCGATCATCGTGGCATTCGTGGGCCGCCTGCATCCCATCGGCGTGGTGCTCGCCTCGCTTCTGATGTCGCTGCTGTATCTCGGCGGTGAGGCGGCACAGATCGAGTTGCAGCTGCCGGCATCGGTCACCGGCCTGTTTCAGGGAATGCTGCTGTTCTATCTGCTCGCAGCGGATCTGTTCATCACTTATCGACTGAAGCGTGCGGCACGTCCGACGCCTGCCCTTCCCGCTCTCGACACGAAGACACCCGCGAACGCGCAATCCTGATGGACACCACGATTCTCATTCTTGCGAGCACTGTAATCGCCGCGACGCCGCTGATCATCGCGGCCCTGGGCGTGCTGGTGAGCGAACGCGCTGGCGTTCTGAACCTGGGTGTCGAAGGCATCATGCTCGTCGGCGCCGTCACCGCGTTCGCAGTCGGCACCATGAGCGGCAATCTGTTCGCCGGCTATGTCGCAGCGATCGGTGCAGGCTTTGTGCTGGGCTTGCTGTTCGCGTTCCTCACGCTGACGCTGCAGACCAATCAGGTCGCGACCGGACTCGCACTCACTCTTTTCGGGGTGGGCCTGAGCGCATTCCTCGGTCGCTCCTTCGTCGGCCTGCCGATCGCCCGAATTCCGACCATGGAAATTCCCTTGCTCGGCGACATTCCCTATGTCGGCCCGCTGCTGTTTCGTTACGACATGGTCGTGTATCTCTCGATCCTGCTGTATCTGGCAGTCGCGCGATTCCTCAATCGCTCTGCCAGCGGTCTGCGACTGCGTGCGATCGGTGAATCGCCCGTCGTGGCGCATTCACTCGGCTATCCGGTGATTCGCATCCGCTATCTCGCGGTGATGTTCGGCAGCGCCATGTGCGCCGTCGCCGGCGCATATCTTTCGACCGCACTCACGCCGATGTGGGTCGAGGGTATGAGCGCCGGACGCGGCTGGATCGTGCTGGCGCTCGTCGTGTTTGCGACCTGGCGTCCGTTGCGCGTGCTGCTCGGCGCGTATCTGTTCGGCGGCATGACGGTCCTGCAGATGCACGCACAGGCACTCGGCATTGCCGTCCCGAGCGAGTTCCTGTCGATGCTGCCTTACGCGGCGACGATCATCGTGCTCGTGATCATCTGCCGCGACCCCAAAGCCATCCTGCTGAATCAGCCGGCTTCGCTGGGCCGCAGCTTTCACCCCAACGGTTGATGCATGGAAGCCTACCTGCTCGACTGGTTGAGTCTGCTCGGACGCTGGCTACACGTGACAGCCGGCATCGCATGGATCGGCGCCTCGTTCTATTTCGTGTGGCTCGACAATCATCTGCTCGAGCCCGCCTCGAAGGACTCGATCGATGCCGGAGTCCGCGGCGAGCTGTGGGCCATGCACGGCGGCGGCTTCTATCACGCGCAGAAATATCGCGTAGCACCTGCAGCGCTGCCGGGGACGCTCCATTGGTTCTATTGGGAGGCGTACACCACGTTCCTTTCCGGCTTCTTCCTGCTGGCGCTGCTGTACTACGGTCACGCCGAGATCTACCTGATCGATCCCAATGTTGCGGCATTGAGCAAACCGGCCGCGATTACCATCGGGCTCACGTTCCTCGCTGGGACCTGGCTGATCTACGACCTGCTCTGCCGCTCCACCCTTGGAAAAAACGATCGCGCATTGAGCATCGTCATCGCCGTACTCCTTGCGGTCGAAGCCTGGGCGCTATGTCACCTGTTCAGCGGGCGAGGCGCCTTCATTCAGTTCGGTGCCGCGCTCGGCACGGTGATGGTGGCGAACGTTTTTTTCGTGATCATTCCCGGTCAGCGCGAGCTGGTGAAAGCAAAGCAGGAGAATCGCGAACCCGATCCGATTCATGGTATTCGCGGCAAGCAACGCTCCGTCCACAACACGTACTTCACGCTTCCGGTGCTGTTCGCCATGATCAGTCATCACTACGCGATGACCTACGGGGCAATCCACAACTGGCTCGTGCTGATCGGCATGTGCATTGCCGGCGCGGCGATTCGCACCTGGTTCGTGCTACGTCACAAAGCACACGAACGCAGCGGCAGAACTTCGCCCGTTCCTGCAGCGATCGGAGTAGTCACGTTGGCGATCGTGGCTTTCGCTCTTGCACCTGGACGTCCGAGTGCCGCGGCCGCTACTTCGCAAGCGCAAAGCTTCGATCACATCCAGAACATTTTTCGCGATCGTTGCCAGCCGTGTCATTCGGCGACACCCACGCAGCCCGGCTTCGTCGCTGCACCGAATGGCGTGCTGCTGGATTCGCCGGAGCAGATCGCGGCCCGCCTCGCGCAAACACGTCAGCAGCTGACTGCCCGCACGATGCCCATCGGCAATCTGACCGGCATGACGGAAGAGGAACGCACCGCGATCATCGCCTGGATCGATCATGGCGCACCCCGGTGAACTGACGGCGCATCGCGGCGCCGTGCTGCACTTCCGGAGCGATCCCGGAGAGCACGACGCAGCCGACTCGTACGAGTACTGGCCCGACGGCGTGCTACTCGTGAGGAACGGGACGATCGAGTCGGCAGGCGATTGGACACGGATAAGCGCCGCGCTCCCGAGCAGCGGCTGTGAAGTGATCGATCACGATGGCGCATTGCTGCTTCCCGGATTCATCGACACTCACATCCACTATCCGCAGACAGACGTGATCGCCTCCGGCGGTCGCAACCTGCTCGACTGGCTCGAGCACTACACGTTCCCTGTGGAAGCAGGTTTTGGCAACCCCGCACACGCCAGATCTGTCGCAGAGTTCTTTCTCGACGAGTTGCTCGCGAACGGCACGACGACCGCGCAAGTGCTGGGCACCGTCCATGGCGCTTCTGCCGACGCATTCTTCGAAACCGCCGAACGTCGCTCGCTACGCATGATCGCGGGCAAGGTCCTGATGGATCGTCATTGCCCCGAGGATCTGCGCGATACCGCGGCAGACGGCGAGACCGAGACGCGAGCCCTTATCGAGAGATGGCACGAGCACGAGCGTCTGCTGTACGCGATCACGCCTCGATTCGCGCCAACGTCCACCGAGGCGCAACTCGCAAGTGCAGGCCGCATTGCTGCCGACTATCCGACGGTGTTCGTACACAGCCATCTCGCGGAGAATCACGACGAGATCGCATGGGTGCGCAAGCTCTTTCCCGATTGCGACAGCTACACCGAGGTCTACGACCGCTTCGGGTTGCTGCGCGAACGTGCCACCTATGCGCACTGTCTGCATCTCGACGCGCATGACCGCAAGCGCATGGCCGTCAGCGGTGCGACTGCAGCCTTCTGTCCGACCTCGAATCTCTATCTGGGCAGCGGGCTGTTCGACATTGCCGCCACCGATGCCGCAGGTCTGAAGTTTGCGCTTGCGACCGACGTCGGCGGCGGCACCAGCTTCAGCATGCTGCGCACGATGGGCGAGGCGTACAAAGTCGCGCAGCTGCGCGGCCAACGGTTGAGCCCGCTCCGTGCGTTCTACCTGGCCACACTCGGCGGCGCACGCTCGCTCGGGCTATCCGATCGCATCGGTAGCTTCCGTCCCGGCACCGAAGCCGACTTCATTGCGCTCGATCTGCAAGCGACGCCCCTGCTCGCCCGCCGCGCAGCTCAATGCAAATCACTGAGCGAGACCCTGCTGCTTGCGATGATCCTGGGTGATGATCGATGCATCGCCGCGACCTACATCCTCGGTCAACGAGTGACGCGATCCGCATGAACTATCCACGCGATCTCACAGGCTACGGACGCACACCGCCTCACGCGCAATGGCCGAATCGAGCGCGCATCGCATTACAGTTCGTCCTGAATCATGAGGAGGGCGGCGAGAACTGTGTGCTCCATGGCGATGCCGCGTCCGAGACGTTTCTCTCCGAGATCATCGGCGCGCAGGCATTTCCCATGCGTCATCTCAGCATGGAGTCGATCTACGAGTACGGCGCACGCGCGGGGCTCTGGCGAGTGCTGCGTGCATTCGAGAAACGCAAACTCCCGCTGACCGTATTCGCCGTCGCCATGGCGTTGCAACGGCATCAGGAAGCCGCAGCGGCGTTCCGCGAGCTCGGCCATGAGATCGCCTCGCACGGATTGCGCTGGATCAGTTACCAGATGGTCGATGAAAGCACCGAGCGCGCTCACATGAGCGAGGCGATTGCGATCATCAAGCAAATCACAGGCACCGCTCCGCTCGGCTGGTACACCGGCCGCGACAGCCCGAATACGCGCCGGCTGCTGATCGAGCATGGCGGCTTCGTCTACGACGCCGACTCGTATGCCGACGATCTGCCTTACTGGATGCAGGTGGAATCGAGTCGTGGCAGCGTGCCGCATCTGGTCGTGCCCTACACGCTCGACACCAACGACATGCGCTTTGCGACCGCTCAGGGCTTCAACTCCGGCACACAGTTTTTCGACTATCTGAAGGATGCCTTCGACACGCTCTACGCCGAAGGCGATCCCAACGGCCTCGATCGTCCGAAGATGCTGTCGATCGGTCTGCACAGCCGTATCGTGGGCCGGCCCGCACGAATCGCCGCGCTCGAGCGCTTCCTGGATTACGTCCTCGATCACGAGTACGTGTGGGTCTGCCGTCGCATCGACATCGCCCAGCACTGGATCGCGACGCATCCCTTTGCGAGGCCGTCATGATTGCGATCGAGGAACTGAATGTGCTCTCGCCAGCCGCGTTCGTCGAAGCGCTCGATGGCATCTTCGAACATTCACCTTGGGTGGCCGAGCGCACATGCGCCGCGCGGCCCTTCGGTTCGCGCCTGCAGTTGCTCGAAGCTCTATGCGCATCGATGTGGGCGGCGGACGCAGCATCCCAACTCGCGCTCATTCGCGCACATCCCGAGCTCGCCGGCCGCGCCGCGATCCGCAAAGAACTCACGGCGGCCTCGGGCCGCGAACAGCAAGGTGCGGGTCTCGATTCATGCTCTCCGGAGGAATTCCGGCAATTGCACGAGCTCAATGCCGCATACCGCGAGAAATTCCAGTTTCCCTTCATCCTTGCAGTGCGCGGACACAATCCCGGCTCGATCATCCGCGACATGCAGGCGCGACTCGACAACGATCTCGAGAGCGAGCGCCGCATGGCCTTGACGCAGATCGGTCGTATTGGAGGCTTTCGCTTGGCGGAGCGCGTGTCGTCGCCGTTCGGTGCGGAGACGATGGCGATGCTCGAGCATCTGGCCAGCTTCTCCGAACACGAACACGCGCTGACCTGCTCCTTTCTTACGGGCGCGCATCGGCAGACAGCCGAGTGCATCCGCGACTGGATGCTCGCTGCCGGACTCGACACGCATATCGACGCGATCGGTAATGTCGTGGGCCGGATGCGCTCGAACCTTGAGCATGCGAAGACGCTCGTCACCGGCTCGCATTACGACACCGTGATCGACGGTGGACGCTACGACGGCCGGCTTGGGATCGTGATCCCCATCGCGGTGGCGACTGCCTTGCGTCATAGCGGCCAGAGCCTGCCCTTCGATCTGGAAATCGTGGCCTTCGCCGATGAGGAAGGGGTGCGATTCAAATCGACCTTCCTGGGCAGCAGTGCATTGGCGGGCAGCTTCGATATGAGCCTGCTCGATCAGACCGATGCCGCTGGCGTGACCATGCGGCAAGCGCTCATCGCAGCCGGTCTCGAGCCCGAGGCGATCCCTCGGCTTGCACGCAGTCCGCAGAACCTGCTGGGCTTCATCGAAGTTCACATCGAACAAGGCCCGGTGCTGCTCGAAGAGAATCGTCCGTTGGGAGTGGTCAGCGGCATTGCGGGCAGCGTGCGCTATGCAGTCTCGGTGATCGGTCAGGCCGGGCACGCAGGCACCGTGCCGATGAACTTGCGCCACGACGCGGCGGCCGCGGCGGCGGAGATCGTGCTTGCCGTCGAACGGCTCTGCTCCACGACACCCGGGCTCGTGGGCACCGTGGGCAAGCTCGAAGTGCCGAACGGGGCGATCAACGTGATTCCCGGCCGCTGCGATCTCACCCTCGATCTGCGCGCACCGGACAACGCGCTGCGCGATGTCGCGTTCGCGAACGTGATGCGCGAGATCGAGCAGATCAGTAGACGTCGCGGCGTTCGGATCGACGTTCGCAAGATGATGCAGGCCTCCGCCGTGCCCTGCTCGCATCGCATGCAAGCGCATTGGTCGCGCGCGATCCGGCACGTCACCGGCGATTCCGAGGTGCGCGTCCTGCCGAGCGGCGCAGGTCACGATGCGATGAAGATGGCGGAGATCACCGACGTCGGCATGTTGTTCGTACGCTGCGGCAACGGCGGCATCAGCCATCATCCTGATGAGACCATGACCGAGAGGGATGCCCACATCGCCGCGCTCGCCTTCGAGAGCTTTCTGCTTTCCTTTGGAACCGATGCATGACTCCTGACGCGACTTCACGTGCGATTTCTGCCTTCGTCGAGCGCGAGTTCGCGCGCGAATGCGAATTCCTTGCCGAGATCGTGAAGGTTCCGAGCGACAATCCACCGGGTGACTGTGCGGCGGCAGCGCAGCGTGCGCGCGCGCTGCTCGCGCAGCTCGGATTCGAAGTCGAAGCGCATGTCGTACCCGACGAAACGGTTCGCGAGCACGGCATGATCTCAGCGACCAACCTCATCGTGAGACAGAAGTTCGGAAGCGGCGGACCCGTCATTGCATTGAATGCGCACGGCGATGTGGTCCCGCCCGGACGCGGCTGGTCGCATGATCCCTATGGGGCGCAGATCGTCGAGGACGCCACACATGGACCGGTGATGTATGGCCGCGGCGTCGCGGTGAGCAAATCGGATTTCGCAACCTACACATGGACCCTGCTCGCATTGCGCGAGCTTGCGCAACAAGGACTCGAGCTGAACGGCACGGTCGAGCTGCATCTGACCTATGACGAAGAAATTGGCGGCGACATCGGTCCGGGCTGGATCATCGAGCAGAAACTCAGCAAGCCCGATCTGGTCATCTGCGCCGGCTTCTCATATGCCGTCACCACCGCGCACAACGGCTGTCTGCATCTCGAAGTCACGGTCAACGGCAAATCCGGGCACGCGGCCATTCCCGAAACCGGTCACGACGCGCTGAAGGCGGCCACGGCTGTGCTCAATGCGATCTACGAATATCAGCAGCAGCTGCAACAACGGCGCTCGCAAGTGCCCGGGATCGGTACGGCGACGATCAACGTGGGACTCATTCAAGGTGGCATCAACACGAACGTGGTGCCCGATCGGGTCACGATGCGCATCGACCGTCGCATCATTCCGGAAGAATCGCCCGAAGCCGCCGAACGCGAACTGCGATCGTTGATCCAGAACGCAGTCGCGAATCGCCCCGGCATCAGCATCGAGATCAAACGGATCCTGCTCGCGATGCCGCTCGTCGAACTTCCAGGCGCTGCGAGGCTGATCGCATCACTGCGCCGGCACGGCGAAGAGATCATTGGCACACCGATCGCTGCCAGCGGCGTGCCGCTCTACACCGATGCTCGCCACTACTCCCAGGCAGGCATTCCCACCGTGCTGTACGGCGCCGGTCCTCGCACCCTGCAGGAAGCGAACGGCCACATGGCGGATGAAAATCTGAGACTGAACGATATGAAGCGAGCGACCCTCGTCGTAGCTCGCACGGTCGCGGAACTCCTCAGCGACAGTCCATAGTCGGTACGCCGCCTATTTCTTCCGTGCGGTAAAGAAGCTCTCATCCACGGGCTTGTGCTCGAGGATCTCTTCCTTCGTCAGCCCCTGCACTTCGTGCGGGAATACCAGCCATTGATCGGTGGCGCGGACGTAGTAGTCGGGCGTGAGCGAAGTGCGATTGCGCGACGGCTTGTAGTACACGGTGGCGATGCGGATGTGCTCCGGAAGATTGCGGCGGCAACGCTTGCGGAGCTCCGCGATGACGGCCTCGAGGCTCCGGCCGGAGTCGAAGACATCATCGATGAGCAGCAGGCGATCCTCGAAGCTGAGCCGCGATACCAGATAGTCGACGGCGTGAACGCGAACGCTCGTCGATTGCTGGTCTATTGCCGTGTACGAGGAGGTACGGATCGAAATGTGATCGCATTCGATACCGTTGTACTCGAGCACTTCCTGCACCGAGATACCGATGGGCGCGCCGCCACGCCAGATTCCGACCAGGAACGAGGGTTCGAAGCCGCTTCGAACGACCTGCAAGCCGAGCTCGAGCGAGTCCCGCAACAGCGACTCGGCCGAAATGAAGGTCTTCTCGATGGGCTCGGATTGCATCTCACACCTCAGTTCCCGACAGTTGCAGAACCATCCACCTCCGCGGTGCGCGCGATGGTAGTAGGAAAGCAATGCGAGTGCCCACAGAAAGTTGGACTAAGATCTTTTGAGCGAGCAACGGAGGGTCGCAGCCGCCCTGAGATCAGATGTGCATCGATGCCGGCGTTCTCCGCTACGACAGCAGCGCGCCGATGCGAGCGTGGTACGGCTCGAGCTCCGCACTCGGACGGCTCGAGCCCGTCATATAGATGGCAAGCACGATCGGCGCGCGATTCGGCGGCCAGACGATCGCGACATCATTCACGGCACCGTTAGGACCGGTCCCCGTCTTATCGCCTGCTCTCCAGCTCGACGGCAATCCCGCGCGTATGCGCTTGCGACCCGGCGTCGCATTTTCGAGCCACGTCGCGAACTCACGGCGTGAACCCTCGGACAGCACGTCCTGCGTCAGGAGTCGATCGAACGTCACGGCCATCGCGTGTGGTGTCGTCGTATCGCGCTCGTCACCCGCAAGGTTCGAATTGAGCTCGGGCTCGTTTCGATCGAGCCGCGTCACGCGATCGCCGGTGGAACGTAACCAGCGAGTAAATCCCGCCGGGCCATCGAGAAGAGGCAACAACAGATTCGCCGCCGTGTTGTCGCTCACCTCGACTGCGGCCGCACACAGGTCGCGAATCGGCAGCGCGCCTTCGGCAACGCGTTCTCGCGCGACCGGCGCATACGAGAGCAGGTCCGCCTGGGTGTACGGCACGCGCTGGTCGAGCTGGAGGGCGCCCGCATCGACCTTCGCCAGAATCGCAGCTGCCAGAGGCGCCTTGAAGGTGGAGCACATTGCGAATCGTTCATCCGCCCGATGCGAGAACAGCGCCTCGCCCGATCCGGTGTCATGCGCGTACACGCCGACACGTCCACCTGCTTCGTGCTCGAGCTCGCTGAGCCCTGCCTCGATCGCGTTCCCTGCGAAGGCGGGACGGGACAGACAGGCGCAGAGCGCGGATAGCAATGCCTCGCGACGAGTGAACATGACTCTCTCCCGGAGTGACTTCGCGCAGAGTAGGCGACCGAACAGGAGTTCTCCACAGAAATCCGGGGGGATCGTTCGTGGGCCGGCTTCAGCCGGACATGCCTGGACCCGCGGGTCTGACTTCGGCCCAAGACAGTTCGACTGAAGTCGAACCCACAGTGGAAAAAACCGCAGTAGAAGACTTGTATTAGAAGACCTGCAGTAGAAGCAGAGCCAGAGGCAGGCCAGGACTTCCTCCCTGTGGGTCCGGCTTCAGCCGGACATGCCTGGACTCTCAGGCCTAGCTTCTGCCCAAAGGAGTTCGACTGAAGTCGAACCCACCGTGGAAGACCTGCAGTGGAAAACCTGCAGTCGAACATCCGCTCTATCGGGAGTACAGATCGATGACCTGCTCGATCGCATCCGAGCAGACGCGACAGAAGTCTTCGCTGCGATCGAACATGATGCATTGCATCTGCGGACGGTAGTATCCGGAGGCCTGATAGTTCGCGCCTTCGAACGCACCGACTTCCTTGCCGTGCGCTGCCTTCGCGAACAGATCATTGGTGAACTTGCGTTCGCGTTGAAACAGCGCAGTCATCTCCGACTCCGGCCGATTCGCGGCCCGCAGGGCCGCTCGCTCCTTCTGATATTCGCGCTGGTACTTCTCGTACTGCGCCTTGGGCCAGGGCGTGGGTAACGGGGTGCCGGCGGAGACATCCTTCAGCCATTTGAGCTTCGTCGGATCATGCAGTGCCGACACGTTGGGCTCCCACGGCTCGGGCCGCTCTTCGCCCGACTGATACGCGACCGCGGACGTGTAGTACTCATCGGCGAGCGCGGCGAAATGGTGGCCGAACTCATGAATGAACAGATACTCCGCCCATTCGTTGCTCGCTGCGGCGGTACTGAACTGTCCAAAAATTCCGCCGCCGCCGTACGTCTCGTTGTTGAACAGGATCTCGATGAACTCGTAAGGGGCGTACTGCGAGATCTCACGCAACGCCCGGTTGTCGAGCGTCAACGCATAGCGCTCGCTGCCGAAGATGTCGTAGCGCGTGCCGAGCGGCGACCACTTGTACGCACCCGCAGAAGGCCGCGAGATCCCCGATTCCTGCGATGGCACCATGAGCGCCCATACATTGAAATCCTGTGCCCGCTCGCGAAAGGGGCTCGTCGCGAACAGCTTGTCGCTCAGGCGTCGTGCATCGCTCTCGAACTTCGCCGCTTCCTGGGCGGTGTAGCCGTCTCCAAGAATCAGCAGATCGACTTTCACTGCCGAGTCGCCGTTATTGCGAATGGCAATCGGCGCGGCCGGTGCAGGCGCGGCCGGTGCAGGCCCGACCTTGCGCTCGATCGCTTGTGACGCGGGATCCACATCCACGCTCCACACGACCGAGAACGCATTGCGCTCATCACGCGCAAGAACCCGGACCCGCACCGGTTGCGACGGCATCGGGAAGCGCAACGACTCCTGAAAGGCTCGACTGAGGCGCTGCGCCTCTTCCGTCGTCTTCCACTCGGCAAAGATCGTGCTGTATCCACGCGAATAGAGCACGTCCCCGCTTTTCGGATCGACGACCTCGAATAGATTGGTTCCCCGGTTCGTGTCGTCGATCGCACGCTGCGGATTGCCGGGCCAGGGCAACGGCTCCACCACGATTCGATCCAACGCGTACGTCTCGACCAGCGCATTGCCCGAATGAACGTAGTCGAGCCGGAGCGTCGCCGGGGCTGCGGCCTGAACACTCCCGCCGCAGATGGAAAGAAGCGCCACAATCGCTGCAAGGATCCGTTTCATCTGGCTCACTCGCATGAAGGGATCGGGAGCATAGCGGATGCAGCAAAGGCGCAGCGCACAGCGGGTGTTCACCGGCGATTTCGAGACTCTTGCGCTCGCCTCGAACCAGCCCACAGGATCCTCCGGGAGAAGGCGAAGGCCATTTCATCTGTGATGCGCATACTCTTCATGCCTCTTTGCATGCCGTCTGCGCATCCGACTTTGTGCCCTTTCATGCTTTTCTGCGGCCGGCCTCGGACGCACTTCTCACTCGCTGATTCATATAAGGAGGCGCACGTCTTCGAATCCGGGAAAATCTGATCACTCTCGATGAGAACGCAGGCATACTCGCGCAGGTTTTCAAACTCCACGATACGTCCAGCGGATTGAGCCAGAAGAACATGCGAAAGAGCTTCGGGGGATGGACAGCCACGGCATTGGCCGCCACGGCATTGGCCGGCCTCAGCATCTTGCTCGCAACCCACTCTGCTCACGCTACGGTCGAACCGGCCAAGAAGGCCTCACCGGCCACTCAGTCGCCGGCCCCGAAGAAGAAACCGTCGAGTCCTTCGCGCAAGCCGGACATCAAGTCGAATGCAGTGCTCGTGCTGGATGAGGGCAACTCGTCGGTCCTGCTGTCCAAGAACGCCGATGTCGCGATGCCGATCGCGTCCATCACCAAGCTGATGACGGCGCTCGTCGTTCTCGAAGCGCAGCAACCGCTCGATGAGCCCATCAAGATCACCAACGACGATCGCAACATCGACCGGTCCGGCCCCTCGCGCCTGGCGGTGGGCACCGTGCTCACGCGCGGCGAGCTGCTGCATCTCGCATTGATGTCGTCCGAGAACCGCGCGGCGAACGCGCTCGGGCGCCACTACGAAGGCGGATTGAAGGCCGCGTTGGCGGCGATGAACGCCAAGGCCAAGGCGCTCGGCATGAAGCGCACCCATTTCACGGATACCAGCGGACTGTCCGAAGGCAACATCGCGAGCCCGGAAGATCTGGCGAAGCTCGTCATCGCTGCCTCGAAGAACGCGACGATTCGCAAATTCTCCACGGATCCGGAAGAAGTCGTGATGGTCGGCCACTTTCCGCTCGAATACCGGAACACCAACAACCTGGTCCGCAAAGACGACTGGGACATCGTCGTACAGAAAACCGGCTATACCCAGGCAGCCGGGCGCTGCCTGGTCATGAAAGCCGTCATCAACGAACGTCCGATCGTGATGGTGCTGATGAATTCCTTCGGTAAGTTGACGCGCACTGCAGATGCCGTTCGCGTGCGCCGCTGGATGGAGTCGGCCGTTCAGACCCCCTCCCTGGCCCAGGCGGGCAAGTAGAGCGCACATCTTCGCCGACCCGTATTGTCCGACTGAGGTCGGACCTGCAGGAAGAAGGTCGGAGCGAGCTTTTCCCCTGTGGGTTCGGCTTTAGCCGAACAGCTTGTTGTCCGACCGAAGTCGGACCCACAGCAAGAAGGTCGGAACCGGTTTTTCCCTGTGGGTTCGGCTTTAGCCGAACAGCTTCCTTGTCCGATGGATACCGGACAGACTTGTCCGACTGAAGTCGAACCACCGGGAGAGGGTCGAAGACAGTTTCTTCTCCAGTAACCATCGATGCAGGCCAATCGAAAACCTGTTGCCATCGAGGGACTGCCAGACGACGATTCCGCGAGCCCGCCGCTCATGACGGACTCGCAATTGATCAAGAGCAATCGATAGCAGACGACCGATGCGGGCCGGTGTAACGTTCACTGGCTCGGTCTCTCCCGGTAACTTCCAGTCCAGCCCATCGAGACTCGTATGAACAGAAAAACCTCCAAAGATTTTCATCCCGAAGTGCTGCGCCTGTTCGACAAGTACGTGCATGGCCAGATCTCGCGCCGCGGCTTCATCGACGGTGCGACCAAGTTCGCCGTCGGCGGATTGACCGCAGTCGGATTGCTCGAGGCGTTGAGCCCACGCTTCGCCGAAGCGCAGCAGATCTCGCCGAGCGATGAGCGACTGAAGACCGAGTTCATCGAGATTCCCGCGCCCGGCTACGGCAAGGTTCGTGCGTACAAAGCCGAGCCGAAGAACGTGAGTGGCAAGCTCCCGGTCGTGCTGGTGGTGCACGAGAACCGCGGACTCAATCCTCACATCGAGGACATCACTCGTCGCGTCGCGCTCGAGGGCTTCATTGCTGTCGCGCCCGATGCGCTCTATCCGCTCGGCGGCTATCCCGGCAACGAGGACGCGGCACGCGAACTGTTCGGCAAGCTCGAACAACCGAAGACCTATGCAGATTTTCTCGCGACGGCGGAGTACCTGCAGAAGCTCCCGGAAGGGAACGGAAAATTGGGCGTCGTCGGTTTCTGCTATGGCGGCGGCGTCTCCAACTTCCTCGCGACGCGACTGCCGACACTGAACGCCGCGGTACCGTTCTACGGCAATGCACCCGATCTCGCCGACGTGCCGAAGATCAAAGCTCCCCTGCTGATCCAGCTCGCTGAAACCGACGAGCGTATCAACGCCGCCTGGCCCGCCTATGAGGCCGCACTCAAGAACGCCGGGGTCAAGTATCAGGCGTACATCTATCCGGGCACGCAGCACGGCTTCAACAACGACACGACGCCGCGCTACGACGAAGCAGCCGCGAAGCTGGCATGGGGACGCACGATCGACTTCTTCAAGGAAACACTGAAGACCTGAGATCGTTCATCGACGGACTGACTCTCGCAGAACCTCATGCCCCGCTACGTTGCCTTCCTGCGCGGAGTCAGTCCGATGAACTGCAAGATGTCGCAACTGAAGCGCGGGCTGGAGACAGCGGGATTCGCGAATGTGAGAATGCTGCTGAGCAGTGGCAACGTGGCGTTCGATTCCCGTTCGCGCTCCGAGAGCGCAGTGGAGCGCAAGATCGAAAAAGCCATCGAGCACTCGATGGGCCGCGCGTTCCGCACCCTCGTTCGATCGAGTGCCTATCTTCAGGCACTCGTGGCGAGCGATCCGTTCTCGCGCCATCGCCTGCCAGCGAATGCCAAGTGTGTAGTTACGTTCTTGCGTAAGACACCTGAACGGAAAGCGCAATTGCCTCGCTCCACCGAAGACGCACCGCTATTGCGAGTCTCCAGGCGCGAAGTGCTCAGTGCATACTTGCCGAGCCCGAAAGCGCCCGTGTTCCTGCGACTCATCGAAAAGACGTTCGGTACCGACGTCACCACACGCACCTGGAACACAGTGAGAAAGTGCGCGAAGGCGTGATGTGTCCTGCAAGCGATCCTTATGGACGGCCGCGGGTCCGAGGAGTGACGATGCATGCTCATGATCGTCCTGAGTTCGTTCGCCGCATGAGCCCCAAACACATTCTCGTGATCCTGCTCGCTTATGCGGTTGCGCTGAGCGGCTTTCTGACATACCTCGATCTCAGAGGTACCGCCGAGCCGGCGTGGCTCGCGCTCGCGACCTCCCTGGTTTTCTCGGCATTGATCTTCGCCTGGTATCTCGCCGATACGCAGCAGCGCGGCTATACGCGAACGGCGCTGCTCAACATCGCCATCATTCTCGTCTCCGTCGTCGCCGTTCCGTACTACCTGCTGCGCAGCCGACCTCGCGGCCAACGCCTCAAGGCAATCACGCGAATGCTCGGCGTCTTCGTGCTGCTGCTGCTGGCAATGCTGGCCGGCGGACTCGTCGTTTCTCTGGTAGCCGGCGAGGTTTAGAGCCAAGCGCTAGCGGCAGCGCGGCGCTCGCGCGCTACGACCGCGCCAGCGGTCGCATCAGCCTGCACATCGCCCGTTTTCAGCGGATGTTCCGATCCATTCCTCGCGCAAAATCGTTAGGATTCACCCCTTCCACGCGAGGCGAGCGCAGAGAACGATCGCCTTGCACCTGTTCCGTCTTTCGATTCTCGCTATGGCACAACATCTTCCTCATTGGATGCAGGACTGGATGTATATCCTGGGTCCTGCGAGCCGACTGATTGCGATCGTTCTGGGTGCGTGGCTGCTGCGCAAGATCTTCAGCACGACCATCGAGCACCTGCGGGCGCGATCCATCCTGCCTCAGGAACTCGTCGTGGGACTGCGCCGTACCGTCTCGTTCATCATCACTGCCGCGGCGGTCTTGCTGATCCTCGAGCAACTCGGCGCATCGCCCACGGTGTTGTGGACCGCGCTGACGGGTTTCGTGACCGTGGCCGCCATTGCGTTCTTCGCCGCGTGGAGCGTGCTCTCGAACATTTTCTGCACGCTGCTGATCGTTACGTCGCGTCCGTTTCGCCTCAACGATCAGATCGAGCTGCTCGAGAATGGCGAGAAACCGGGACTGCGCGGCCAGGTCGTGGACGTGAACCTGATCTACACCACCTTGAAAGAGACCAGCCCGGACGGTCGCAGTGAGACCGTGCTGCAGATTCCGAACAGCCTGTTCTTCCAGCGAGCCGTGCGCCGCTGGCGCAACTGACTCAGGGACCGGCGGACCCCGATCGACTGCGCCGCTTCACGGCTCGCGTCGCGCATTGAGCGTTTCGAGCTGGTGCGCCTGCACGCGCTTCAACTCGGCTTCGAGAAGGCCGATGCGGTGCGAGTCCTTACTCAGGCGACGTGCCCGTTCCAGCGCGATGCCGGCTTCAGCAAGCCGGCCTTCCAGCATGAATGTCTTCACCTGTTCGCAGAGATTGGTCGCGATGTCCTGGACGCCTTCGCGTGCGATGGCATTCGAAGGATCGAGTGCGAGGACCACCGAGAGATAGTAGAGAGCACTGTCCTCGGCAGGTTCGGTGATCCGTCCCGTGGCAAGTGCCGCCTGCGCCGATAGCAGATTGGCTGCGATGATCGGTGCAGCGTCGATTCGTGAGGTCGGCGAGTAGACCGCCCACCATGACACGGCCCCCACTGCCACAACGCCCGACACGATCCACATCCACGTCGCAGGACCCCAGAGCTTGTTGTGTGCCATTGCCGGTGCTGCGGACGGCAATCTCACTTTCATCGCCGATATCGATTTTTCCGCCACGACCGGATCCCGCGCGGGCGGTACTGCATCGGACTCGCAGGCCGAAGCGTCGAAGCTCCGCGACTTCACCATCGAATGACCGCTCAGCGTGAACTGTCTCGATCGATACTCCGACGCTGCCGAACGCAGTACCAGTCGCGCCGTCGACGGCACGAGCGGTTTCATCATGAAGCGTTCGACCAGGGATGATGCACGAAGACTGATGAGCGCCTGATCGTCACCGCGCGCGCCGACTGCGACCGTCACTGCGGCCGGATCGCACGCATGCATTTGCGCTCTGAGCGCGACCAGCGCGCCCGGAGTCACCGCCTGGTCCGTCACGAGGATCCCGCAACGACCTCGCGCCGCGAGATAGCACGCCTGCTCCAGAGAGATCGCAAAGTGGACTTCCTGATCCTCGTTCGCCGAGGCGCGTATCGCGTTGCGCAATGCCTGATCCTCGGACACCACGACGATCGGTACGTCGATACCGGCGAACAAAGCGGCTTGGCGATCCGCAGCTCGCGTCGCCGCCAAAGACCGAGCGTCGGTGTCCCGCTTTGCTGTGTTCATGATCGCTCCGATGCATGCGTCCGCATTGGCCCTGCAAGATCACATGCGAAGGAAGGTCGGTGGAGAGGGGGATCGAAGAATTCGAGTCAGGCCGCGAACCGTATCCACAGCGAACCGAGGTCGAAATCGTCCGGAAGGCGTAATGCGTGAAGCGTCAGTGCCCGGCAATCCAGCCTTGCACATGCGCTTCGAGCGCCGGGAAGAACTCCAGGAAATCGTCCGTCAGCTCCGCTTCCACAGCCATCAGATGCGGAACACTGGCTTCCAGCGCGAAAGGCTTGCGCCACCGACTTGCGAGATACGCCGAGATGCGGTGCAACGCACGCTCCACACCTGCGCTCGTGCGATAAGAGGTCAGCGAATCGTGCCGAATGATCCGCTCGAGCATGAGTTGCGCGTCGCCGGGCAAGCGCAACGATGCTGCGCCTGCGGCGACGTAGAAGTCGGATGTGAACTGGGCGAGCGGCACCTGTGCGAAGCGTGACCAGTGCTGCGCGAGCAGATAGTCGTAGAACACATCCAGGAGGACACCGCTGAACCGCCGGTAAGTGTCCGGTACGCGCATACGACTGCGTCTGACAATCGGATGCGAATCGGTAAACGCATCGATCTCCTTATGGCACGCGGCACCCCGTTGGAACTCGGCGGTCATGGCAAGACGCGCATCGCCTCTCACGACATCCGCGAGCAGATTGCCGAGCTGGAACTCGATATGCGAAGTCGACAGGAAAGTATGCGCGAGCCAGTTCATGGGTGCGACGGAGTCACCAGAAGGAGCACAAGACCGAGAATCGGAAAATCACAGGCGCTTCGCAACCGTCCATGTGTCGCGCATTGCGTTGTGCCTCGCATCGTTTGATGCGAGGCGCAGATCCTGGCCGCAAACACCCGGGTAGCGTGTGAGCGCTGAACTTCCGGCTTGCGACGTTGTGCTCTTCAGTTTCCTTGCGGCTACTACCGTCGGTGTCAGACCTTCTCCCAATACTCCTCAATGCGCTTTCTCATGGCCGCATCGGGAAGCCGCCCGCGCGCGGCCAGCTGGTTGTCGCGCAGATGAGAGAGCTTCGTGGTGCCCGGAATGACCGCCGTAATCGCCGGATGCGACACGTTGTACTTGAGCAGCAGCTGCGGCCAGCTGGTCACATCGATTTCCGATGCCCACTCTGGCAAGGGTTTGCCGGACACCTTCGTGAGGAGACTGCCGCGGCGTCCACCGAGCGGCACATTGCCGAGCACCGCGACACCTTTGTCCTGTGCCAGCGGCAGGATCTCGTCGCCCGCACTGCGATTCTCGATCGAGTAGTCGACCTGAATGAAATCGAGCGGTAGTGTTTTCAGCGCGTTGATCATCTGCGGATACTGATCGTCGGTCGAGGTCGTCACACCGATGTAGCGCACCTTGCCGGCCTGCTTCCACTCTTTCAGCAACGGAAACAGCCCATCGAGCGCATTGAAGTTGTGAATCTGCATGAGATCGATGCGATTGGTCTGCAATCTCGCCAGTGCTTCATCGAGCTCCGCGTTACCCGGCTTGGGCTCACCGCGAATGAGCGTCTTGGTGGCGATGAAGAGTTGATCGCGATTGCCGAGCTCGGACACCAGCTTGCCGATCACGACTTCCGAATCGCCATAGCCGCGAGCGGTGTCGACGACACGCGCACCCAGCTTCGGAAAGTTCTCGAGCACCTCTTTGCGCGCGGCGATTTCCGCAGGGTCGCTGACACCGTACGCGTTCGTGCCGAGCCCGATCACCGGCAGACGTTCCCCGCTCGAAGGTATGGCCTTGGTAATCAGCGGCAGCGATTCTGCGCTCTGCGCAGAGCGAGCCATGACGGACAACGCCGCGCTGGCAGCGAGCGTATGCTGGATCATCGAGCGTCGTGTGTAGCGAGTGGGCATCGGCGAGATCCTCAGTAACGAAATCAGGGGAGTGCGCAACGCGCGTTGCACGAGACGGATAGTTCCCTACTCCGGCAGTCAAGGCAACGCGAGCAGCGCGAATCTGGCGCCCACTCTGCCCCTGTGACCGGACTCAAACCCTCCTTCGCTCGCAGCGTCCCTGGAATGTCCGGCCGATCGACCACTCCCCCATCGGCCATTCGCTTGCTGCGTCAATGCCCTTCTATGCACAATCGGCCAGCGCGGCAGCCGAGAGGACACTACGTGCGACGCATCTGGGTGGCTTTGATCACCGTTCTGTTGAGCACGGCCGTCGCCGCCGACGAGCGCTCCCCGATCACCGTCTTTGCAGCGGCCTCGCTCACCGACGTGTTGCAGGCCATCGGTGCCGGATACACCGCAACGACCGGCACTCCCGTCCGTTATTCGTTCGCGGCCAGCTCGGCGCTCGCGCGTCAGATCGAATCCGGCGCCAACGTCGATGTCTTCGTATCGGCAGATCAGGAATGGATGGACTATCTGGAGCAGCGCGGTCTCATCGACAGGTCCACCCGGCGCAATATCGTTGCCAACCGGCTCGCGCTCGTTGCCCCCGCTGACAGTGCGATCCAACTCAAAATCGCTCCGGGGTTCCGCCTCGCCGAAGCGCTAGGTACACGGGGGCGCCTCGCGACGGGCGATCCCGACTCCGTTCCCGCAGGCAAATACGCGAAAGAGGCGCTGACCTCTCTTGGCGTATGGCCACAAATCGAATCGAGACTGGTGAGAGCCGAGAACGTTCGCACCGCACTCGCATTCGTGTCGCGCGGCGAAGTCCCGCTGGGCATCGTGTACGAAACGGATGCGAAGGCCGACGGCAAGGTGAAAGTGATCGATGTGTTTCCGGCGGCCTCTCACGCGCCCATCGAGTATCCAGTGGCCGCACTGAAGAACGCGAGCCCAGCGGCACGAGCGTTCGTCGCGTATCTGTCGTCACCCGCTTCGCGAGAGATCTTCCAGAGCGCCGGCTTCACGGCGCTTCCCGCCCCGCAGTGAGCACGCGTCGCGCGGCCTTCGTGCGCGTTTCACGCACGAAGGTGCTTCGTCAGGCCACTCGTTCGGACACGGGTTCCACCGGTGTCACTGCGGGCAAAAACGTGGTGCGAAACATGCGCGACGTACGATCCCGCCACAGTTCGACAATGCGATGCAGGGCATCGAGCCCATGCGTGAGCGCTACGGGACCGGGCTGCTGAATCAGGGCGGCATCGATCTCGTGCACCTCGCCATGGATCAGGGCGCGCATCTGAGCCCAGCCTTCGCGTGATCCGATCTGCCCGAGTTGCACCTTGCCGCGCCCGGAACCGACGATGATGTCGGGGTCACGACGCAGCACCTCATCGAGATCGTGAACGATGCGTTCTTCCTGGTGCGGCCGCGAAGCCAGTTCCGGGAAACAGTTGGTACCACCCGCAATCTCGATCAGCTCCGAGATCCAGCCGCTGGCACTGATCGACGGCTCGCTCCATTCCTCGAAGTAGATTCGCGGACGGCGCTCTTCGTGCGACCGAGCGCGGATCCCTTCGATGCGCCACTCGATACTCCCTGCCTGAGCTGCCGCGGCTTGCTCGCGACCGACGAGCGCCCCAACCACGCGGATCATGTTCAGGATCCCGCGCACCGAAGGCTGATTGAAGAGATGCACAGCGATGCCGCGCTGAGCCAGCGATGCCAGAACAGGCCCATGTTTCAAGCCTGAGCCCAGCACCAGATCGGGTCCGAGCGAGCAGATGCGCTCGACGCAGCTGTCGGACTGGATCGACACGCGCGGCTTGCGGTGCTGCGATTCGGGCAGAGCCGACACCGAGCCTGCGAGCCCTGCGATGCGATCGCCCTCACCGAGCAGCGACAGGATCTCCGCGGTTTCGGCGTTCAGACAGACGATTCGGGACGGATGTGTATTCATGGCACTACCGTGAGCCGTGGACATCAACGCGAATCAGAGCCGGCAGCGACTCACGAGCGCGCAACGAAATTTCGCGATTCAGGGCCGGAGGATTCGCTCTCGTGGCGCGCTCCCCAGCGACACCCGCGACGCAATCCCTGGCTGAAGGATTCGCGCTCCTCGGGCGACATGCTTTTCCAGCGCTCGTACATTTGCTGCCGCTGCGCATAGTGATGATGGCCGCCGCCGAAGAACCGCATGCCGCCGAACAGGAGCCGACCGAGCAGGAACAATCCCAGACCCTGCCAGAACGTGATCGCGCTCAGACCGAACAACGGTGGCAACAGCCAATTCCACAGTGCCATGACCAACCAGCCCAGGCCCGCCGCAGCCAGTGCAATCAGCGCGATCACACCGATTGCCTTCTTCACCCACCAGCGATGCATGCTCATGATCAGCCCACTCCAGGATCCGCATATTCCTCAAAAATGTCTCGAAGTCTGTTACGCAGATGTAAAACGGCTGCGTGCTTGCGGGCGAGCAACGTATTGATGCCGACTCCGCTGTCCTCGGACATTTGCCTGAAACTCACCCCGTCGATCTCATGCGCGAGGAACACGTCGCGCTGAGCCGCGGGCAATTCATCGAGTGCCACGAAAATCTGTTCCAGCATGACCTGCCGCGCAAACGCTGCTTCAGGCCCTGCATCCGCGTCGGGCAGCCATTGTTCGAGCGTTGGCTCTTCGTCTTCGCCATGACTGGGCAACGACACCTCGCGTCCCGATCGCCGGAAGCGATCCGTGATGCGATTGCGAGCAACGCGAAACAACCATGCGCCGACCTGTTCGATCGGCTTCATGAGGCGATAAGCCTCAATGAGCTCGGAGAACACGTCTTGTAAAATATCGTCTGTGTCGCGCTCATCCATCACATAGCGCCGGATGAACTGGCGCAGCCGCGGCCGCTCACGAGTCACATCGGCGACGATGCGTTCGTTCTGCTCGCTGGTCATGGGCGCTGACTGGACCATCGTGGCCATGCATTGAAGACGGTTGGCCCCGCGCTTTATTGACACTTCCGGCCAGAATTTTCCCGGTGCGCCGCAGATCGGCAATTTCGGTCAAATGGAGCGTGGGGGGACGACGCTATATAAGCACGTGGCCGATGCGGGCGGACCGCCATTGGCCGGCACTCAAGCGCTGTTGGCCGCTCTCCTGCAGGGTGTCAGTCAGTCGTCAATAATTCGGAGCCGTCGTGACGCCGATCGAAAAGGCACTGTGGTACATCGAAAGTCACTCGAGCGCGTCGCTCACTCTCGAAGCGATCGCCAACTGTGCCGGTGTATCGCGCTTCCATCTGCTACGGGCCTTCGGCGCCGCGACCGGTCAGTCGATCATGCGGTACGTACGTAACCTGCGGCTCAGCGATGCCGCGCGACGTTTGGCGCAAGGAAGCGACGACATCCTGTCCGTTGCGATCGAGGCGGGTTACTCCTCGCACGAGGCATTCACTCGAGCCTTCCGCGAGTCGCTCGGCGTCACGCCCGAGAGCGTTCGCAAGCAGCGGCATGTCGACAATCTTCAACTCCAGGAGCGACTCACCATGAATACGCTGCCCTCCCTCGAACTCTCACCGCCGCGTTTCGTAGACGGCAAGGTGTTGTTGCTCGCCGGTCTCGCCGAGCGCTACAGCACAGAGACCTGCGGCCCGAACATTCCGGGTCAATGGCAACGATTCGCCCCTTACCTCGGCCATATCTCAGGCCAGGTCGGACACGCGGCCTACGGCGTCTGCTACAACTTCGATGACGGCGGCAACATGGATTACCTATGCGCGGTCGAAGTACGCGAGTTCTCCGATCTGCCGCCGGCCTTCTCGCGATTGCGCATCACACCGCAGCGCTACGCGGTCTTCTTTCATGCCGAGCACGTCTCGGCCATCCGCAGCACCTGGAACGCCATCTGGAATGACTGGCTGCCGCGTTCCGGGTACGAACTGGCCGACGCACCTTTCTATGAGCGCTATGACGAGCGATTCGATGCGATGAGCGGCAACGGCGGCGTGGAGTTGTGGGTACCGCTCACGAAGAAGCGCGCGGACTAGTGACCTGTAACAGCCGATTCAGTATTGATGTCACCCCGGCGTAGGCCATTAAGGGGTCACCCCGGCGAAGGCCCCAAGGGGTCACCCCGGCGTAGGCCGGGGCCCAGGCCCGTGACCAACGCGAATCCCACACGAGAATCCCGGCCTTCGCCGGGCCTTCGCCGGGATGACGACCAAAGCAACACTCTCGAATCAGTCGCTACAGTCCACAGCACGCGGGCTGTGACTGTGTGTGTACTCAAAAAATGCACACATAAGACCGCGAGACGCTCGTGCGTCTCGCCACCCGCTACAGACCTTCAGTCACGCCGTGCGTGGATGCATTCGATCGTGCCGCTGTAGTTCGTGTTGAAGCGCGAGATGGCCTGCTCGCACACTGCATCGCCTTCATCCGCGGTCAGCCCGAAGATCACCATGCGACCATCGCGCTCCGTCTTATGACCGCGCGTGAAACTGATGTAGGTCGAGTGAATGGGCGTATCGTCGAAGAGCCGCTGATACCGCGGCTCGAGCTCCGCCTTGCATTGCATGGTCCGCTGCACGCATTCGCTGCAGCCCTCGATCACCTTGCCCCACACGCGCTCGGACCGCTGATCGCAGTCGCGCTGATCCGCCATCTTGCCGAAGAGCGCAAACTGCAGATCCCGGCCGCCGACGTGCATGTCGATGCGCACTTCCGCGTACACCGGGTTCTCGATGATCTCCGGTACCGCATCTTCACCCCCGCTGAAGCGCTGATATCCGAAATACGCCGCTGCGCCGAACACCAGCAGAATCACGATCGCCTTCATTGTTTGCTCCCTGCCTGAAGTGTTGTCGTTATTTGCAACTGTGCATGCACGACCTGAGTCGCGCCCGCACGCATTTCACACCTTGCGATTCGCGCTGTTTCCCTTCTGTTCTATGGGGTCACTTCATCTCTGGCAGAGATTCGATCACGCTCGTGTTGCAGATCGACAGGCAGGCCTCGTGCGCGCCATGCATCCAGACCGCCGGCGAGCGGTCGGACTCTCTTGAACCCGCGCTCCCTGAGTCTCTTCGCCACCGTCGCGGCGCTGGCATCGTTCGGGCAGTCGCAATACACGATCACTTCATCGTCGCGATCCGCTGACAACTCGGACAGATCGCGCACATGAATGCTCCCCGGAATCCATCCCGACTGCGCACGGCTCTCGGCGCTGCGCACATCGAGCACGACAGGCTCCGGAATCGATTGCAGCAGCTCGCGTAGCTCGTCCGTCGAGATGCGCGCCATCTGGATCTGCATGAGGAAGCGATGACGCTGCCACCATTTGTAGACCAGAAACAGAACGACGGCGCCGATCAGAATCAGTACCGCGATATGGCCAAGGTCTTCGAGGGTGACCAGCAGCGCTTCGACAGCCTGATGGAACACCGCCCCGAGTGCGACCGCACCGGCCGCCCAGAGCGCAGCCCCGATACCGTCGTACACGAGAAAGCGCGGCCAGCTCGTACCGGCTTGACCTGCGAGCGTCGTAGAGACTGCAGCGAAACCGGGAATGTACTTCGCGAGAATCAGCGAGGGCGCGCCCCATTTCGAATAGATGCGACGCGTCGTGCTCACACATGAATCAGGGGACATCGAGATCCGGCACATCAGTTTCAGCAACTGCGAACCGAACCGCCTGCCGCCCGCGAACCACGCGACATCCGCAATGATGGCCGCGATCGTGGCCACGAGCAGGATCGGCCACAGCGGCTGCCCCGCGTTCACCGCGAGCGAAGCCGTCACGATGATCGGCGCATACGACGGCGTCGGTAACCCACCCTGATCCAGCAACACACTGAAAAACACCACCCACAAACCGTAGAGCTGAATGATGTGGATGAGGGTGGTCATGTAGGAAGAAGAATAATCTCCACGGGGCACACTGGGTACACCGGGCTTAGAGCAGCCGAGCGAAACATGCCGAGTCGGTGCGCTCAGATCCTTTTTCCCCGCGCACCCCGTGATCCCCGTGGAGATCTGCTGGATCAGCTCTCCAGCAACGCAACTGTGCCCTGACCGCCGTCTGCGCAGATGCTGACGATCGCGCGCGAGCCGGACGGCATGGCGGCGAGTTCCTTGATCGACTGGCTCAGGATGCGCGCACCGGTGGCCGCGAAGGGGTGACCGAGCGCGACGCTGCCGCCGTTCGGATTGATGCGCTCACGTGGGAATTCGCCGAAGCGCGGCTCGATGCGGACTTTCTCTCGCAGGAAGGTTTCGTCCTCGAGCGCCTTGATGTGATAGAGCACCTGGGCGGCGAAGGCTTCGTGGATCTCCCAGAGATGGATATCCGAGTAGCGCAGATTGTGACGCGCGAGCAAGCGCGGAATCGCATACGCCGGGGCCATCAGCAACCCTTCGTGGCGAAAGTCGACCGAGGCGATCTCGTAGTCGATCAGCTTCACGCGCGGCACGTTCGCGGGAATTTTCTCCAGGCCCTTCTGGGTGGCCACCCAGACGCTGGCAGCACCATCGGTGAGAGGTGATGCGTTACCGGCGGTGATGGTGCCGCGACCCGTCGTTCGATCGAACGCAGGTGGCAGCTTGGCAAGCTTTTCCAGCGAGGTGTCCTTGCGCGGAATGCTGTCGTACGTGACTTCGTCGACCGGGATCACCAGATCGCCGAAGAATCCGTTCTCCCATCCTGCGACCGCGCGCTGATGACTGAACAGCGCCCATTCGTCTTGTGCCTCGCGTGCAATGTTCCATTCCTTGGCGGTGATCTCCGAGTGCTCGCCCATGCTCTTGCCGGTTACGCGATTGGTGACGGAGGGAATGAACAGGCGCACATCGCGGAACTTGAGCCCCGCGACGTGTGAGACCTTCTGGCCGAGCGAGCGGGCACGCTGGAACTGACGCAGCCAGTCGGACAGCGACTGACCGAGGCCGAGCTGAATCCGGCTCATGCTCTCGACGCCGCCGACCAGTCCGAGCGTGCGGCTTTCGTCATCCAACATGCCTGCCGCCTGGAAGACACCCATCATGCTGGTCGAACAGGCCATCACGGTCGAGTACGCGACGACATCCGGCGACACGCCGGATTCCATGAGCACCTCCCGAGCGAGATTGCTCACCGTGAGATTCGGAACGACGGCACCCCAGACCATGAACTGCGGCAGCGCGCCGTTCAGCTGCGCCACCATCTTGCCCACGACGGGCGTGGACAGCGATATGGCGTCGAACTTCGCGAGAGTGCTGTCGACTTTGACGAAGGGCGTACGCACACCGGCGGCGAGCCAGATCTGGGGCGATGGACTGTTGTTCATGGATTGATGCTCTGACTTCATTGCGACGAGTCGACGATGACTCATCCTCCATAGCGTTCGGTACGAATCACATCCGCACTGACCGTGGCAGCGATTGCCGCCTGTGCCGCAGCCTCCACGAACCCGTCCGAACCGCAGATGTACACACGGGCCGGAGGTGCGGGCAACCGTTGCAGCAGATCCGCGATCATCGCTGCATCGACGCGTCGATCATAGTCGAGCGGACGCGTACGCGGCGACCGGGTAGTCGTCAGCATCCAGCTGAATCCTCGCTGAGAATTCGCGAGCTGCAGCAGCTCCGAGCGGAAGATCACGTCGTCCCATGTGCGTGCCGACTGCAACAGCAACATCGGCACATGAGTTCCCGTCAGCTCGCGGTGCCGAACCATGCTCATCAACGGCACGACGCCCGAACCGCCACCGATCAGGAGCACAGGTCCCGGCTCGCCCGCCCACACGAAATATCCGCCAATCGGTCCGCGCAGCTCGATGACATCGCCCACCTGCGCGATGTCGTGAAAGAACGGCGACACTTCGCCCTCATCGAGACGCTCGATCACCAGTTCGAGATCCCCTGCACTCCCCGGCGCGGACGCAATCGAATAGCTGCGCTCGGCCTGATATCCGTCCTCCGCGGTGAGTCGTACATCCATGTGCTGTCCGGCGAGAAAACGTATTGGCGCGGGCAGCCTGAAAAAGAAGCTCTTCACCCGGCTCGTGTGCTCATGAACTGCCGTGAGCGTCGCCTGCTGCCATCGCAGACGCGGGACTTCCTGACTCGGCGTCACTGCTTACGGCTCGGGAAAAATGGATAGATGCGCATCTGGAATCTCACCGGGCTTCACCGATCCCGCTTCAGTTCGCGAGGCGGCCATCTCTTGTCATTGCGCACCCGCTGTTCTTCATTTCTCCGCTCGCAGGACGGACGCGATGGCTCCTGCTGCACAGAGCGCGAAACCCACTCCACGTACGCTCGAGCTCAATCCCCAGCGAAGCGCTGCTCGCGCCACGGATCGCCGTACATGTGATAGCCGCGCAATTCCCAGAACCCTGCTTCGTCCCGCTGCGTGAACTGCAAGCCGTTCACCCATTTCGCGGACTTCCAGAAATACAGATGCGGCACGAGCAATCGCGCCGGCCCGCCATGACTTGGCTCGAGCGGCTGTCCGTCGTAGCGCAGCGCAATGAGCGATTTACCGTCGATGAGATCCGCCACGGGCACATTCGTCGAATAGCCGCCATACGAATGCGCGAGCGTATAGCGGGTCGGCGGCTCGAGCGAGGCAGCGGCCAGCAACGCGTCGATCGACACCCCTTCCCAGACCGTATCGAGCTTGCCCCATTTGGTGACGCAATGAATGTCGCGGGTCAGTTGCGTTTGCGGAAGCGCGTTGAACTGTTCCCAGTTCCAGCTCGCCACGGGCTTCGGCCCGACCTTCAGCGTGAACGTCCATTGATCGAGCGGAATGTGCGGCGTCGCCGTAGCGGACAACACGGGAAATCCGTCAGTGACGGATTGACCGGGCGGAACGCGACCACTCGTGCCTTTCGGCGGACGTCTACCTGTGAAACCTCGGGTTGGCATCGGACCTCGAAGATCGGCCGCAAGGACCGCAAAAAAGAAACAGATTAATCTGCAGAGTCTGTACAGGCCTATGAGTCTTTCATGCGGTCTTTGCGGCGCTCTCTGCTTCCCGGTTCACGTGCAGTGACGCGAGCTCGGGTAGCACGCGATGCACGAACTGGATGCAGATCGAGCCTTCGCCGACCGCAGATGCGACGCGCTTTACGCTGCCCGAACGCACATCGCCCACCGCGAACACGCCAGGCAACGAAGTCTCCGCCAGGTACGGCGCGCGGGCGAGCGGCCACTCGGCTTGCTCGAGATCCTCGTGTGACAGATCGGCGCCCGTGCGGATGAATTCTTTCGCATCCAGCTTCAGGCAATGCTTCACCCATTGTGTGTTCGGCACGGCGCCGGTCATCAGAAACACATGACCGATATCGCGTGTCTGCCGTTCGTTGGTCGACTTGCAGAACCAGCTGACGCGCTCCAATCGCTCATCTCCTTCGAGCGCGGTGAGCTCCGTCTGGGCGTGCAGTGTGATGTTCGGATTCTCTTCGATGCGGCGAATCAGGTAGTGCGACATGCTTTCGTACAGGCCCGCGGCACGAATAGCGATGTGCACATGACGACAACTGTTCGCGAGGAACACCGCAGCCTGACCCGCCGAGTTGCCGCCGCCGACGATGATGATCTCCTCGTCCTGACACAGCTTCGCCTCGAGATGCGTCGCTGCGTAGTAGATGCCAAGGCCCATGAACTTCTGCAGATTCTCGAGTGGCAGGCTCCGGTACTGGGCGCCGCTGGCGATGATGATGCTCTTGCCGCGGATGATCCGGCCGTCGCACAGCTCGACACCATAAGGCCAGCTGTCGCAATGCAACCGCGCCGCCTGCCACGCGACGTGCACGACCGCGCCGAACTTCTGCGACTGGACCAGTGCGCGCCCTGCGAGCGCCTGCCCGGAAATTCCAGTGGGAAAGCCCAGATAGTTTTCGATCTTGGAGCTCGAACCCGCCTGCCCGCCTGGCGCCATCACTTCCACGACGAATGCGTCCAATCCCTCGGACGCCGCGTAGACCGCAGCGGACAGCCCTGCCGGGCCCGCACCTACGACGATGACATCGCGCAGCTTCGTGAGATCCACCTGCGGATTCATGCCGAAGCATTCGACGATGTCGCGGTTGCGTGGACGGCGCAGCACTTTGTCGCGGCAGATCACGACCGGCAATTCGTCCGGCTTCACCTCGAAGCGCTCCAGCAGCTCTTTCACCGCAGGATCGCTGTCGATATCGAGCGAGGTGAAGGGAAATGCATTGCGCGTGAGGAACTCGTGCAACCGCAATGTATGTCCAGAATGGCGCGAGCCGAGCAGCATGACGTCGCTCTGCCCGCTCGCGATCAGCCCCATGCGACGCAGGATGAAGGCACGCATGAACATTTCGCTGAGCTCGGCATCCGTCTGCACGACTTTGCGCAGAGCCTCATTGTCGAGCACTAGCACGGAGCCTGCTTCGATCACGGTGATACGCGCGAATCCGCTGATACCACGCAGCGTACTGATCTCACCGGTGAAATCGCCCGGCGTCAGGAGGCTGATGCGATAGCCCCGCGCTCCTGCGGTCGACGCATCGAGCTGACCCGATAGCACCACGTAGAAATTGACGTTCGCCTGAGCGGGCTCGACGAGTATCTGTCCGACGTAGGTCTCGAGCCGACGCCCATGAGGTTCGATGCGCGCGATCTGCGCGGGCGTGAGCTTCGGAAACATCTGCGGACGACGCGAGTCGTACAGCGACCGGGCGGGACTGAGCGGTTCCAGTTCTGCACCCATGACAACTCCGAAGAAGTCAGCGGTGGATGGTGGGAGATGATGGACAGGGAATGGCTCGAGAACCCGCCGCCCTATCTCCTCAGAAGCGCTTCCACGGCATCGAACAGATGCTGCATGCCGAACGAAACGTCCTGCACTCTGCCGTTCACGAAGAACGTCGGCGTGCCTCGCACCCCGCTCGCATGCGCGCTCTGCTGATGTTCGCGAATACGCTGGCGATAAACCTCATCGTCCATATCCGCAGTGAACCGAGCCATGTCCAGACCCAGACTTTCGGCATAACTCTGCAGATGCTGACGCTTCAGATGCCGCTGGTTCTCGAACAGAAGGTCGTACATCTCCCAGAACTTCCCTTGTGCGCCTGCAGCTTCAGCCGCTTCGGCCGCTTGCAACGCATGAGGATGCGGCTGCTCGATCGGAAAGTGCCGAAAGGCGATGCGCACTCGTTCAGGAAACCGCTCGAGCAGCAGCTTCACGCCCGGCGCGACCTGCTTGCAGGTCGGGCATTCGAAATCACCGTATTCGAGCACCGTGACGGGCGCGTGATCGGCACCCAGCGTGTGATCCTGAGGACCCACAGGGGGAGTCAGTTCAAGGGGGTGATGCTGGCTCATAGGCACTGCAACGGAAGCTAGGAATAACCCGAGCATACTAGCCCGGCGCGCACTCCTGCTTGACTATCCATGCGGTGGATTTGGGAGTACCCCCTCCGCGGGACTTGCGCAAGGCGCACAAATAGGGGCGAGGGCCTTTGTGAATTCAACGAGGCCCATGATGCACCCGTGCCCGACCTGGGGTATCGGCAAAATGACTGCGAACGTCGAGTTCAAATCCGGCGCGTACTTATGCGGCGCGCAGCGTGCTAAGTGCAGCGTCCGAATCCGTCATTCCCGAGTCATGGCAAGCAGCCGCTCCGTCGTGACGACACTCGCGTACTCGCCATCGAGATTCGCCAGTGCCATGGCGTGCACTTCGTCTGCGGTCCGATGCGTCCCCGAATAGTCAGTCTTGGCGAATGCGAACGTCGCATCCGATACGACGAACGTATCGAAGCCCAGGTTACCGGCCGTTCGAGCAGTCGATTCGACGGAGTTGTTGGTACTGACGCCAACGATCGCAAGCCGCTCGATGCTGCGAATGCGCAACCATCGCTCGAGGCCGCTGTTGATGAACGCATCCGGCACGTTCTTCTCGACGACATGCTCGTGCGGTAGTGGCGCAAGCAGCGGCTGAAACTCGGCCCCGGACTGTCCGGGCCAGAATGGCGAGCCCGGCGTTCTGGATATGTGCCGCACATGGATCACCGGCGCATGAGCTTTACGCCAGGCTGCGAGCAACGTGGCGATGTTCTGCTCCGCATTCGCATTGTTGCGGGCACCCGCCGAGGCGACTGCCATGCCCTGCTGCATATCGATGATGATCAGCGCCGGTCTTTCGTGCATGAGTCTGCCGTATCCACGAGCCTGGCCTTGAGGCCGTTACGCAGCACTGCGCTGCGCCCGGTAGTAGTTATTGCCACCTTCATCCGTGTCGATCGCGACGATTCGCAGGCCCGCGTCGGCCAGTATCTTTTCGTAGCGCTCCCGCCCGAGCGAGCGGGATGTTTCACCGGTGATCATATCCGCCCACTCGCAAGGCTGCAGTGGCGAGGTGAACAACAATTGTCCCGCGTCGCGCAGGACAGCGGCCATGCGATGGATGAGCGTCAATTGGTCTTTCTCGGCAAGAAGAAACATCAGCCCGATCGCGATCACCGCATCGAATTGCCGATCGAAGAATGTGCTCCAGAGCGCAGGCGCGCATTCGACCGGAATGGCGGGAAAGCGTGCTTTGAACTTGCGGACGAGCGTAGGCGATGCATCGAGTGCCCAGATATTCAATCCGGCGTTGCAAAGAACGCGGGTGATCGGATAGCCGCCGCCGCATCCGATCTCGAGCACCTCAGCGCCAGGCCGCAAGGACCTGGCCCATCGCTCCACGAGCGCCGCGCCGATCGACGACTGATCTCGCGCCTCCAGGAAAGCTTGAGCGTGCTTGTCATAGCCAGCCGCCGAATCGGCTTTCATGTGACATCCGCGATCGATTCACTCAGTGCTGAGTGATGACGATCGGTGCACCTTTGGTGATGATCATCGTGTGTTCATACTGCGCTGACAAAATTGCCCGGCGCACCGACCAGCGTCCAACCATCGATCGACTCCGTGACCACACGACTCTTCGTCGAAAGGAACGGCTCGATGGTAATCACCATGCCTTCGTGCAGAACCCGCCTGTCCTTCGGATCGAAGTATCCGAGGATGTGCGCAGGCTCCTCATGCAATGCACGACCCACACCATGACTCGCGAGATTCTCGATGACCCTGAAGCCATGCGATTTCGCCGTTCGCTGAATGGCAGCGCCGATCGCATTGATCGGCTGGCCAGCGCGCGCCTGCTTCATGGCCTGCTCGAGCGCCATGCGGGTCGCGTGACACAGGCGCGTCTTCTGCGCTGTGGTCGGCGGCACGATTCGCGTCCCACCGGTGTCGGCGAAGTAGCCGTCCAGTTCCGCGGAAACATCCACGTTCAAGAGATCGCCCGCCTGAATGACGCGATCGCCCGGAATGCCATGCGCAGCTTCTTCGTTGATGCTGATGCAGGTCGCACCGGGAAAGTTGTAGACGAGTTGCGGTGCCGATCGTGCGCCCTGCTGTTCGAGCAGCTTTGCGCCGAGCACATCGAGCTCGCGCGTGGTCATTCCCGGCTCCGCAGCATCCAGCATTTGCTGCAGCACGCGCGAAACGATACCGCCCACGCGCTTGAGCCCGGCCACGTCGTCTTCAGTTTCGATGGTCATGAGATCTCCTCACAGGATGCCCGGAGATTACCCGAGAACGGCAGGGAATCGCAGCGCGCAGACCGCAGATGATGGAAGAGACTGCGGGGCTTCCGGACGACGATCGGGGCACCCGCCTTCAGAAAATGTGCTCAGCGTCCGGCGGCGGCACGACCCATCGATGCTTGCGCTCTTCGTAGACGGACACCGTGGGTGTCGGAAAATTCGGATCGGCAAAGACTCCGACCGGGATCGTCACATAGTCATCGACGCCTTCCGTCTCGTAATAAACGATGGCACCGCACTGAGGGCAGAAATGAAACTTCGCCCGTGAGCCTTCATCGCCGGTACGGACGTACTCCGATGAGGCGCCACGAATCGAAACGGCTGCACGAGGAAACCGCGCCTGTTCACCGAACGCGCTGCCGGTGCGGCGCTGGCACGCGAGACAATGACAAATCGACACGCGCACCGGCTCACCTACGACTTCAGCCGTGAGTTGACCGCAGCTGCATGAAGCGAGACGCGTGGCCATGTCGTGTTTCTCCCTTATAGAACGGCGTGACACAAAGAGCGTCAGCGCAGTTACGTGGTTCCATCAAGAAGCGCGAGAACTTGGGGCACGCGTCGAGTACACCGCTAGCGTCAGCCGACGCGTTTGCCTGCCCAGAGAATGACCAGGGCAATCCCGAGTGCCAGCTGAGCCCACATAGCCGAGCGCGTGCCTTCTTGCGAAGTCGCTCGCTCAGCGACGAACTGGCGCGCACCGGCGCACCGCCCGCCAGAACGACGAAGACTGCGATGACCCAGGCCACCCAGGCGACTGCGACGCCCATACATCCAAAGCCTTCGCATCTGAACCCAAGCGCGAGATACGCCGCGGCAGCGAGCGCGATTACAGCGATGACATAGGTTGCAGCAAGTGCCTTGATCACGGATTCGTGCCGCTCAACATTGCGCAGTCACTTGAACAGCCAAAGACCCACGGTGAACAGAACGCCGGCTGCGAAGAGCGACCCGAAAATATGCTTGTTGTACCGCGCCAGCCACACCGGCAGATATATATCGAAGTTATCCCGCCTGTCGGATGTGAAGCGCTCGGCAATATTGGTCAGCGGGCAGCGCATTCTATTGGCGATCAGGATCAGAATTTCGCAGCAGACAACGCCGACGAGGATCGCTGCAATCTTGAAATCTCCGAGCCACGCTGCGATCGGGAGCGCCACGATGCATCCCGCGAACAATGCCCACACGATCGTATGCACGAGCTTGATGGCACGCAGCGTGGCTGACGCTTCCACTTCAGGGATCGAGATCGCAATCAAGTCCAAGCGACTCGCGAGCTGGACAGATGCGCAATGTCATCTCGAGTTCGCGAGCGCGCAGCATTGATGCACATCTTTACGCGGCATGGATCCCGTGTCCCCCGACTGGCACGGTCTCGATGTGCTGATCGAATCCCGCGATCAGAGGTCGTGCGCGCGAGATCGCATCCTTGACCGAGGGCAGCTGCAACGATGCGGCGTGACTTGCCTTGGTGTCCCAGACTTCGGTGATCCAGATCGCATCCGCATCCGCGGGATCTTGTGCAACGATGTAGCTCAGGCAACCGGGCATGGCCGAGACTCCGTCAACGAGAATCGCGATCAATGCATCCCGCTGACCCGGTTGCGCTCGCATCTTGCCGATCAATCCGTACATGCTGTTCTCTCCAGTTGTCGATGCCATACCCGGCACGGTGAGCGCCAGGCCACCGGCCGCCGCCGTCACGACAAACGTTCGTCTATTGATATGCATCGGCGCCGCCCGAGTGAAACCTGCACGCATCGTGATGCAGGAGAAGCCGTGATGGAAGTGCCGGAGCGCAGTGGATCACAAGAACCTGCACCACCGCATGACGCTGGTTCCAGCATCTCTCCTTCGTTTCTGTATGACACGGGCACGACGATGGCGCCGGGCCAACGTCACGCCCACTCACGCGCAGTTCTCAGGCGCTACTCGAAGCGCGTCGGCTCCACCAATGGCTGATCCGCATGACGCCGCACTAAAGATACTCGCGGATATCGCGAGCGCTGAGGCGTCCGTCAATCCCGAGAAGATCACGGAGTATCGCCGTGTGCCCCTGACCCGCCACGACCAACACCCGCTCTCCGGGGGTCGCATAGCGCTGGATGTTGGCATACATCCGAAAGTTTCTGTGCCACCAGCGGGCGGTCGCATCTGCGCCCTCGAAGCGATCCCCTGCGCCAGCAGAGTTTGTGAGCAGATACAGATCCTTGTTCACTCGATCCTGCTCAGGATCGTTTGCGCGAATCAGCAGCTCGCGAAGGCTATGCTGCCGATGCGCTGTAATTTCAGCCGCCTGCACTCGAGCAATTTCAGCATTGAACGCCTTGAGCAACTCAGGCGCTGATTTCTCCAGATACTCGAACAGCGGCTCGGCGTTCCAGCCGATTTCGCTTTCATCGAAGCCGTAGATCTTCTCGACGCCGCATGTCTTCGCCACCCGAAACCCGATTTGATGGTTCTCGTTGATTCCCAGCTCTGCCTCGCCGGAACGATAGGCATCGAATTGCTTTCGCATCTCCGGCTCGCGGGCACGATCGAACTCCAACAGAATCACTGTGGGCTTGAACTCGCATAAGCGCTGCGCCAGCGCGGCAAGATAGGCCTGACTCGTCGGCGTCGATATGTCGATTTGATCGACACGAACTACATCGCGGCCTGGATTTGCGAAATGAAACACGCCAAATAGCATGACTTCCGCCGATTGATCCTGCGCCTGGGCTTCAACGTTCAAGATCCATATCAGCGACAGTGCCACACAGATTTGCTGCGTCATTTTCGTCATTCTTCTGCTCCGTGACGGACTGATCGAGCGCAGGTCGCTCGGGCTCAACGTTTCAGACAAGCCGCGAGAGAACGCACTTTGCATTTGTCGAGCTAGTGACGGGAAGGACTCCCGACCTGTCGATGTCATCGTGCCAGCCGATGAGTACGGGAACAACACCGAGAGTCTGACGGAAGAGTGGGCGGCGGCTCACTCACTCTTATTGACTCGTCACCCTTGCGCAGGCAGAGGTCCATCTTGCGCTCACAGAATGGATACCTGCCTTCGCAGGTATGACGCAAAGCGCGGTTGTCGACTCAGCCGCCCCGTCATGACTCGGCCTGCCATGGTTCGTCACCCCTGCGCAGGCAGAGGCTCATCTTGTGCCCAAGGCGTGGATACCTGCCTTCGCAGGTATGACGGAAGAGTGGCTTGCGCTTACTTACTCACCCTGACTCGTCACCCTGCACTCGTCCTTCCTCGTCACCCCTGCGCAGGCAGGGGCCCATCGTGTGCTCACATCATGGATACCCGCCTGCGCAGGTATGACGGAGCGTGGGATGTTGCTCACTCACTCGTCCTGACTGTCACCCTGCGCAGGCATGACGGAGGTGGGTTATAGCGGCTCACCGCATCCAATGGCTCGTCGCGCCGGCGCCTACTCGATGAACCTGATCCCGCAGGTCTGCCAGCAGATCCCGCTCACCGCCGGCCGCAGCACCCGGCCCTCTATTGGAAACACCCCGGTAAAGGCTGGACGACCTCCCTCCAGCGTGAACTCACTCTCTTCGCCCCGCCTGGTGTAGATGTTCAGCACGCCGGTCACCGTATTCAGTTCGAACATGATCTGGTCGCCGGTGTTCCTCAGGATGTTTCCGAAACTGCTATCAACCCCTCCTGTGAAGGTTCTGCCATCCCTGCCCCGATAAGCCCATTCGTCCGCGAGGTCGCCTACTTCATGGAACTCCGGGCCGTCGAGGGGGTAGCTGACGACGCCGAAGTTGAAGCCTTCCCGCCCCGGCCAGTAAACGTTGTTGCCGAGGATCTCGAACTTCCACACGTACGTCTCGCCGGCAGGCAGGTCCGGGCCCTGGATGATCTCAACCCGTCCGGTGGTCGTGGGGAAATAAAACTCCCGCGAGCCATCGGGAAACTTCAGCTCCACATTGCACTGCTCGCCGATGAAGCCTTCCGCGCACTCGCACGTGTCGGTGACTGGGCAGGTACCGTTGCCACTGCAGACTTGCGCATCATCGCCCGAGACGCCGAAGCAGGCCGCGACCGGAGTCGCCGACACCAGCGCGCTGAAACGCCGTGCGCTGCCGGCCTTGGCGGCGGCGGAGAAAAAGTACTGCGTGCCATTGCTCAGCTCGCTCACGATTTGCGGGCTGGTCACATCCGCGAGCAGCGCGCCGCCGGCGTACGAGTTGTAGTTGGCCGGGCCGAAGGTTTCTTGCGCATAGTAAAGATCGTAACCCTCGGCGTCGGTCACCGGCGCCCAGCTCACTGTCACTTCGCCATCGCCGGCCGAGGCGCTCAGCATCGGCGCCGCCAAAGTCAGTGCGAAGACCGCGCTGACGGCGCAATCGGCAGTGATCGCATCCGTGATGTACGTGTTGTCAGAGAGCGTGCCGCCGCAACCGCTAACCCAGTCGATGTCGTAGCCACTGGCAGGTGTGATTGTGAAGCTCGTTGTCTCACCGTGCGCCACCGTCCGGGTTGCCGGACTGATGGAGCCGCCTTCGCCCGCGCTGGCGCTAACGATGTACTGCTTGAGTGAGAAGCTGGCGCTCACGGCGCAGGTACCGGTGACGACTCCCGTGGTGTACGTGTTGCCTGAGAGCGTGCCACCGCAACCACTGACCGAGTCGATGTCGTAGCCACTGTCGGGCGTGATCGTGAAGCTCGTCGTCTGACCATGCGTCATGCTGCGAGTCGGCGGCGTGATGCTGCCACCTTCGCCCGCGCTGGCGCTGACGGTGTACTGCTTGAGAGCGAAGCTGGCGGTCACGGCGCACGCACCGGTGACGGCTCCAGTGGTGTAAGTGTTTCCTGAGAGTGTGCCGCCGCAGCCGCCGACCGAGTCGATGTCGTAGCCGCTAGCGGGCGTGACTGTGAAGCTCGTCGTCTGGCCATGCGCCACGCTGCGGCTGGGCGGGGTAATGCTGCCGCCTTCGCCTGCGCTAGCGATCACCGAATAGCTGAGGCGAGAGAAGGTAGCGTTGATGCTGCAGTCCGCCGTCAACGGCCCAGTGGTGTAGCGCGTTCCGCTCAGGCTGCCATCGCAGCCGGTGACGCTGTCGATCGCGTAGCCCGCTTCCGCGGCGAGGGTGAGCTGCGCGCTCATGCCGTGCGACACCCGTTGAGTGCTTGGGCTGATGGAGCCTCCTTCGCTCGCGCTGGCGTTGACCGTGTACTGCTGCCGAGAAAAGCTCGCGGTGACCGTGCATGCGGCGGTGACTGCACCGGTGATATAGGTGTTGCCGTCCAGCCTGCCGGCGCAGCCGCTGACTGTCTCCAGCACAAAGCCTGCGGCCGGATGAAGCGTGAAGCGATCACTGTCGCCATGCTCCATCTGTCGACTGGTTGGACTGATCTCTCCCCCTTCGCCGGCATTCGTTGCGACCGTGTAGACCAGGCGCGTGAAGGTGACGTTGATGGTGCAATCGCCGGTGATCGGGCCGGTGCTATAGGTCAGGCCGTCCAGGCTGCCGTCGCAGCCGCTGACCGTGCCGACTCGGTAGCCAGTGTTCGGTGCAAGGCTGAAGGTCAGGATGCGGCCGGGAGCGTCGACCTCCGTGACTGCGGGACCCATCGCGCCGCCCTCGCTCGCGTGCGCGATGACGGTGTAGCCAGAGCGGATGCCGGCCGGCGGCTCCTCTGCCTGCACCGACGGGTCGACCCAGGCCAGCATGGCATCGACCCAGGTATCGAGAGCCTTGCCGCCATCGAGAAAGGTGCGAGCCCGATCCAGGTCGAACTCCTCAACGGGGAGCCTCTCGATCAGCGCGCGCACGAATGGGTCGTAGTCGAAGGTCAGTCGCAAGGCGAGCTGGGCTCGGGCATCACCCGCGTTGTAGCCATGGTCGTCCATCAGTCGCGTGAGGACGGTGGTGAACGGCGTGATGTTGCAGTCGGTGTTCGTTTCGCAGGGCGCGCGCAGCGCTCCAGCGTAAGGCTCGCCATCGAGAAGGCCGCCGACAACCTCGATGCGATAGGGCGGCGACACGCTCACTAGTGCGTGATACGCCCCATCCGCGCCGGTGATGGCAGACCCCAACTGCTGCCCGTCGGCGCCGAAGATGCGGACGGTGGCGCCGTCCAAAGGTCCGTTCACCGCATAGCCGGTGACGCTCATCTGCACGGGCGGCATCGGGGCAGGCGTCACAACTCTCGGCGTGCCGTCGCGATCGCAACCGACGAGGAGCAGCAGGCCGAGACCGAGCGGAAGGATCCGCAGGAAAAAGCCGCGTAAGTGAGGTGCCCGCATCGCTGTTCTCTGCCGCGGACTTCAGGTTCGTATTCGTCCCTGCGGCGCTGGCGTTCGGGCGGGCGTGGCCGCGCTGCGAACGATTGCCGGATCCATAGTCTCCATTCCCGGCGAAATCCTGTGCCGGCACGCCTGATGGCCGCGGCCCGGCCAGTATTCAGCGCTGCAAGGCGAAGGTCTTGCCTCAGCGTCTCGGATGATTTGACGATGCGTCTCGTGGGCCGCGGAGGGCCCACCTCCCCCGGCTCGAGAAAGGGATTAAAGCTGGGGCGACGCCCCGCCACTGCGCTTGGCAGAGTGTAAGCTTCGTGCTACATATTTGGCCGATCTGTAGCACGAAGTAGGCATATGCCGACTCCGCATCAACCTCCCGCCAGCGTACGACGCGCATTACGCAAGCTGGGGGCAGACATCCACGACGCCCGCCGAAGACGGCGCCTGCCGATGGCGGTCGTGGCCGAGCGCGCCTTCACGTCCCGTTCGACGTTGCAAAGAGTCGAGGCTGGCGACACCAGCGTCAGCGTCGGCATCTACGCAAGCGTCCTCCAAGCGCTCGGCCTGCTCGAGGGCTTGAGTAACGCCGCGGACATCAGCAACGACCCAGTGGGGCAGGCACTCGCCAGTGCCGAGTTGCCCAAGCACGTCCACCTCAAACGATCGACCGGAACCTCTCGCGATGACTGACTTCGAGGTCCATATCGATCTCGATGGCATCACGCGCTCGGTAGGACTGGTGAGAAGCAATCGTGTCCGTGGCACAGAGACGCTCCTGTTCGAATATGACCGAACCTGGCTCGAGGCCTCTGACCGATTCTCATTGGAGCCCGCTCTTGCCTTGACGCGCGGTGCTTTCGCCCCGCCCGCCGGGCGTGCAACTTTCGGCTCGATTGGCGACTCCGCACCGGACACGTGGGGCCGTCGCCTCATGCAGCGAGCGGAACGTCGTCTCGCTGAACGCGAGGGCCGCGCGGTTCGCACTCTCACAGAAAGCGACTATCTGCTGGGCGTCGCCGACGAGACGCGACTCGGCGCGCTTCGATTCCGGAGATTCGGCGAAGAAACATTTCAGGCGCCCACCCGCGCTGGCGTGCCCGCGTTGATTGAGCTCGGCAGATTGCTGGAAATCACCGAGCGGATTCTCCGCGACGAGGAAACGGACGAGGATCTCCAACTCATTTTCGCTCCCGGCTCCTCACTCGGCGGCGCGCGCCCGAAAGCGTCGGTCATCGATCAACACGGCCAGCTAGCTATCGCCAAGTTCCCGAAGGAGACGGACAACTACAGCATGGAGACCTGGGAGGAGATCGCCCTGCGACTGGCTGAACAGGCCGGCATCGCCACTCCGCAGCACACTTTGCTCAACGTGGCAGGCAAGGCAGTCATGCTGTCACGACGCTTTGATCGTCGCGGCACGATTCGCATCCCCTTTCTATCCGCAATGGCAATGACGGGAGCCAGCGATGGAGAGCGCGGCAGCTATCCGGAGATCGTCGATGCACTTGTCCAATATGGCGCGCATGGAAAGACAGACGCTCACGCCCTGTATCGCCGAGTCGTCTTCAACGTACTCATCTCCAATGTCGATGATCACCTGCGCAATCACGGTTTTCTCTGGGATGGCAAGGCAGGATGGTTGCTGTCGCCGGCTTATGACCTCAATCCCGTCCCGACAGATCTCAAGGCGCGAGTACTGACAACGAATATCGATCTCGATGAAGGCACCTGTTCACTTGACCTATTGGAGTCCGCTTCGCAGTTCTTCGGACTCACACTGCCGGCGGCTCGCGCCATTATTAAAGAGGTTGCGACGGTGACCGCAACCTGGCGCGAGACCGCCAAAGCCGTGGGCGCGCGATCAGCCGAGATCCACCGCATGGTGAGCGCTTTCGAGCATGACGATCTCAGGCGCGCACTCACGTTGTAAGTTGTCTCATGTCGCCGATGTGCAGCGTGCGGCAACAACGCTCTCTCCACCTCTAAACAGCCGAGCTCATCGTCAGCTGCAGCACACGGCCATCCTTCGGAGACACCCCCGTCAAGGTATCCGCCTTGGCGCGTGAACTCGCCTCGTTCCGTCTGCTGCAGCTCGAGAAAGGGATTAAAGCTGCCGCAACCAGTGGTGGAAGCGCGGCCGTGCTCCTTCGCTGATGCGATCGCGTACGGCGTCGAGGCGGCGTTGGGCACGGCCCAATTCGATCGCATCGCGAGGGCCGATGTTGTAGGCGGCACGAAAGCTTCGGCAGAAATGGCTTTGGCTGGAAAAGCCCGCGGCGAGCGCAACGTCGATGATGCGGCGGCGGGACCCGTTGCAACCGGACAGTTCCTCGAAGCAGCGGGCCAAGCGCGCTTCGCGGATGAAAGCAGCCACGCCGCCGAGCGGAGCGAACATGCGGTAGAGCTGCGCGCGCGAGCAAGCGAATCGCCGGCTCAGTTCGGCAGGCGTGAGGTCATCATCGCCGAGATTGCGCTTGATGTAGTCGCAGATCGCATCGAGCTTGGCTTGCTCGAGCAGCGGATGCTCATCGTCGGCGGCCGCCTCATCACCGCCGAAGGCTCCGGCGACGGCGCCCAGCAACATTCGATTGAGCGCTGAGAGTTGCTCCACGGAGGCATCGGGCAGGCTGCGCCAGATCGTCAGCAGATGGCTGGCCAGGATCTGGGCCAACGGCGAGCCAGCCCGCAACACTGTGCCGTAGCGCAGCGGCCGACGGCCGATCTGCTCCGCCATCAGCTCGCGGGGAATGACCAAAGAGAGCACATTGGATTCCTGCGCTCGCGTTTGAAGCGATTGCCCCAGATCCAGCAGACTGATGTCGCCCGCGCCGACGCGCATCGCGCGGCTGCCGTTGTACCCCGCGTAGCCGCCCGAGAGATAGAGCTGCACCAGCAAGTGGTCCTCACCGGCGCTGTAGACGCGTTCGCGCTTGAAGCGAAGCGGCGAGAAGGCGCTCATCGCGAGGAAGGTCTGCTGCAGGTTGAAGCTCTCGACCTCCGCATAGAACGCTTGCAGCGCTGCCTCATCTGCGGGAGCCGAGTCGAACAACGGCAGCACGCTTTCGCGCCAGATGCCGAAGCGTTCCTCCGGAGGCAGAAGATCCGTGCGGAATTTGGCACGCGGGATGGTTTCGCTCTCGGCAGAAGAATTCTTGTTCATCGGCATGCGCAGGACGCTCTCAAACTCTTCAAAGCACCTAAGCGGAACTTAGCACTCACTGGGCGAAAAACTTGCGAACTGCGTCGAGCGGTGGCGATGGGGTTTCAACCTGCAGCGAATCCTGCGCGAGCATTCACACGACTCACATTTCGACCGCGCCGAATCGACCGCAATGTCTCGTCGTAACAGGTGGCGACGTTTGGTGTGGCAACGAGCCGCGCCGTGCGAAGTTAATTTTCCGACGAGGGCCACGTTGCGGCTTGAGCGCGCCTCGAAGTCGCCGAACGAATGATGCGTGCAAAACTCGACGAGTATTACGTCGGAGCCTTCAATACCTTTGAGACCAACTCTGTATCGAGGTATTCCGTCAGCTCCTTCAGCTGGCCATCGGCCATGCGGCACACGTAGCAATAGCGATTGTTATAGGGTTCGCTCGCTTTCGTTGTCACATCCCCTCTGCATTCCACAACGACATAATCGTCTTCCGCAATGAATCGGACCGCGGTGTTTGTGTATCGCGTCGCGAAGTTGGCGAACAGGGGCGCCATGAGCTCGGTCAGCACTGTCTCTTTGCCGCGATACGTCCTTGACCAAGCGGTGCTTCCCGTAATGGTCCAACTGAAGTCATCAGCCCAAAGATCGACGAATGGACGGCCATCACCCTGCGCCAAAGCATCGAATGCAACCTGTAGCGCCGTCTTATTATCCGATGCCGACATGAGAGAGTTCTCCTTTCGCTCCAACGTCCAGTTCAAGCGGCAGCAGGTTTGTTGAACCTAAAGACCGGAAAAAGGGTTCTGCTCATCGTGGTCTGACGCATCACGTCATTGCTCACGCGCTTGCGTCTTCGCACTTTGCCGGCAGTTCGGTTCCTCGATTCACTGGCTTACGCGCCATCCACGCTCCAAGCCTTGGAATTTCCAATCCGGACCGGCTCCTACCTTCTCCACGATAGTGACAAAGGTCAGGCTTGCGTCTGCGACGTGTCCTGTCACCTCCCAGCAGCCGGGCGTGGGGAAGACGAGGTAAACAGGTTGAAAACCAATGTCGCCGTAGTCGTAGATGTAGGCGCGGAAAGGCTTCGCGTCTCCATCCAACCGGCGCCCGCTTACTTGCAGTCTCCCTTTCATCTTCCGCTCCCAGCCAACTTTGATTCCCAGTGCACCGTCATAGTCCACGAAACCTGGGGCGCCGGAAGCGAATACGAACTTACTGCCGGGATGCAATACGACCTCGAGAGCATCGTTGGCGTAGATGCCTCCCTTTCCATCATTCACAACGGTGGGGGAACACGCGGCTTCGTTGTGAACTGACTGTTCAGTCACGTTCGCTGCTGTGTCTGCAAACTCGAACAGGGACACGCAGAGCACAAGAACAGGTAGTCGACTTCGCATCTAGAGTCCCTCCTACTTCTCAGCCGAACGATTGAACTGCGCGGCGCACGCCGATGCCTGAGCTTGGCACTTTATCTGTCACGCGTCTGCTTCCAGCGATCTGTTAGGTGGCGCCTCATCTGACGTAGCTCACTTGAGTGTCCGCGACAGTGCTCTCCTTGCGAAAGACCTAACTCCCCGCTGAGCGCGGCGGATCAATGAACGTGTACATCGTCACGAGCTTCCCATTTTCGATCACACCGATGTCTTCGCCTGTAATTCGCCGAGGATCATCTGGCGGTCCATACGTCCACGCTACTCGTCCGACCCCGTGCTGCGCTTGGACCGGGCCTCCCCCGGCGAATCGATATCCTGGGAACCGGACCCACAGACCACTGACCGCCTCCTCGATCTCCTTTCGCCCACGATGAATGCCATCAGGCCCGATGAAGACGCAGTCCTCTGCCCATATTTCTGCAATGACCTCGCGTCGCTTTGCAGCATCGTCACCGTTGAAGACTTCCTGAAGATTGCGCTCGAGTAGAGCTTCGATCTTTATTTCCATGACTCAAGCTCCTTGTCCAAAGAGTACGTAGGCGCGAACGCTGCTCTTCACACGCGCGTTCCTTTGCGTCGATGGAACTGTCACGCCGCGCTCTGAACCAACGACCTCCATTTGCGTTGGCCTACTTCAGTCTCTCCAGCTTACCTTTCCTTCGGACGAGGTTCTTATAGTCCCATTGAATCTCGTTGGCCTTCTTCAGCCACCGGCGCAAGGCGGTTTTGTTGATCTCAGAAGCGTCCTTATAAAAGACCGAAGCATCCTTGAACTTCTTGCCTACTGCATTGAGCTCGGCTTCCTCAAAATCCGCCCCGCTCCAGAACATCAAGCGGATCCCGGACTTCTGCTTGCTGTAACCCACGATGGGATTGCCATCCAGGAACCAGACCGGATGCGCATGCCAGATCTTGCTTTCAGCCCCGGACAGGCCGCGGTCGATCTCTCCCGCAAGGACATCACAGATGTCCTTGTCGCCCGGCTCCAGCTTCTCGTTGTACTTCAGAATCTCTTGGTGCAAGTCAGTTCTCCCGCCGCATAACGCCCCGCGCGATGCGCGCGCACTCGACGCGGTTCAAGATCGATAGTGTGCACATGCTCACTGCCACATGCGCGCAGCCGCAATACCCGAGAGGAAGCAGACGAGTGCGAGAGTGACGCCCATCAATGGGACGCTGAACCAATAGAGCTTTGCCAGGACAACGAAACCAAGGAGCAAAGCAGCCCCGAGCAGCTGAAGGTACACAGAGCGAAACAGCAGTACGGGATGCGAGATAGCGAGAAAGCCAAAAATCATGGCAAAGAACATCGCGCATATGCTGTGACTTGCATTGAAGCCAACCCACGCGCGCCATACGGTGGTTTCGGGCGTAAGCACCATAGGCGTGGCGCTCATCGCTTCCTGGACTGCTGGATCTCGTGGCGCGAGCTTGTTGCCCCAGAACGTATAGAGAAGATGAATGCTCCCGAGCAGCAGCATGATGAATGAGCTTAGGGAAATGAGTACACGCGCTAGCATCCTTGGGCTCCTCTGCGATCGCACCTCAGTAGTACGACTTCGGCTTACGCCTGCTCGCGCTTGGCGTCTGAGACGCTAACGAGACTGTAGAAAAAGTCGCCTCGTCGAATTCGCCCGCAGCTTTGCGTTGAGCCTCCTCCGGACCCCCCCCCTCACGGTGCCGCCCTGGCCCTTTCGCTAACCTTCGGCTCTGCGAAAACCTGGTGAGGAGACTTTCACTACTCTGGCTTCGTGCCATGCCCGGCAGACACGCTGCGCTTCAGACGCGCGTTGCTTTGAACGCGTCGTTCTGCAAGCGCTTGTTAGAGCGAAGCATCTTTGAATGCTCGCAGAACTGCGTTGATGCGTGTTTGGTATCCCGGCCCTTGAGCCTTGAACCAAGCCAGAACGTCAGCGTCCAGTCGCAGCGCAATTGATGATTTCGGCGGCACGGGCTGCAACCCGCGGCGGACTATGCCACGGACGATGTGCTTCATATCCGCTTCCGGATGCTCAGCAGAGACTTTGATGTCTCTATCCTTGGTTGCGCGTACGCGCTTCCAATCTGTCTTAGAGGCTTTTGAAGAGGATCGCTTCTTCATTTCGAGTCGCTCGGCGAAAAAAAAGATGACAAGAATGCGCTCGGGCGTTTCGGTGTGAACGAGGGAAACCGCAACACCACCGAGAAAGCCGAGCGTGACAAAGCGCTGCTCTCCATAAGCGAAGCGGTCATCTTCAAAGGTGAAGGTCGGACCTTCGAACACGCGAGGCGCATCCAAGAAGTCGATGCCGTGAGCCTTCAAGTTGACCGACGTTTCCTTTCGTCCCAGGTGAAGCGCATATGCGGACTGTATATACAGCCGTACGTGAGGTCAAAACGGCCTCTTTCTCCGCTCTAACGCCACCGCTGTGCCGCGAGCAAAGGCGCTTCACCTTTGCGAGTCGGAACCAGCGGCTTGTTGGGCACTTGGCCTGATTCGCTCATGTCCGCGATTCCGACCATGAGTTCACGTTGCTGATCTCCGACTCAAATAAGCAGCCGCGCGCTCTGAGAGTTGCAACGGCTCTGACCCGCCACCAAGAATGCAATCGCTCACTCGTCCCAGCGGCTCCAGTTCGGTTGAGCCATCGACAATGGGAGCCTTCGGTGCCGGGTGCCGCGGATTCGCGGGTCCCCGTCAGCTCTGTGCTCACTCCACTAAAGCTGAGTTAAAGAAAGCGCCGTTTTCTCGGACTGGCTCGAATCAAATCCGCGAATCCGCGGCCCGGCACCAGAGGAGTACGCGCGCGGCCCTGTAGCGAGCTGTTAAACCCGCTTATCTTTGCCATCGTGGAATCGATAGCAGCCATGGTCTTTGCTGCCAGTCATCTCCACATGAATGCGATCCGCAAACTCTTGTCGTACACGAGTTCCGCAATACGCACCGCTGCACGAGGCCTCACCGCGAGATCTCAGCGACCTCAACTTGGGTAACAGAGAGAATTTCTCAACCGGACTTACCGAACGGCTACCGACAGGTAAGCTCATTACAACGGAGAGCAATTCAGCTAACGCTGCTGGAGATTTATCAATTTCCGACTCAAGTCTCGAGGGAGTGCCGCCATACCAAAAACCTGCTTTTGCTTCTTTGCTTCCTAGCGGCGGCATCACGCCCTTCTGTTTAAGACCAACTGAGCGCAACATAGCGTCGAGCTGCTTCGAGTAGGAAGTCCAGTACATGGCATGCACACGATGGATGCGCTCTCTGTTCTTGCTGTCCACATAGATCTTGCTTGCCACTGCTGACAGGAAATACCCGCCCACGTGGAACTGCTCGGTAAGATGTATGGCCCATGCGTCACCCGCGTCTTCGCGCTGAATGGCTTCGCGCAACTCATCACTTGGAATCCAATCAGCCTCAAAAGGTGGCTTCACGAGGAATACGACTTTTCGACACCCCTTGGAAGCATCCTCAACCAGCGCGCACCCCAGGACATCTCGGAATCGTTCTTCGCGATTTCGTTGCCCTAGAGCGGCGTTCAGCTTCTCTCTCAGCGGCTTGTTCGGCACCTCACCAAGCTCAAGCAGGATCGACACAATTATGCCCAGATCGTGCTGAATCTCGGGGTTGCCCGTGAAAGAGTAGACAAACAGCGGCGGAGCGGTTTCCGAGGATTCGGAACCGAATGCACTACCGACATCACCGACGGTCAGAAGCAACGCAGCTACACACATAACAAGGCGCACGTTCATAGTTGTCCCTTTATTTCCGGCTCCGAATCACGACGGCTACACCCGATATGCGACGTAGTCGCCTTTTTCATCCGCGCCAAACTCACCGAGCAAGGCACCGATGCCACTCCGAATTGGATGCCCTCCAGTCGCTCGACATAAGGGCAAGTTGCACGGCGCTTTGGCGTAACGCAGGAATGGCATGTTCGCACTCTCACGGACAGGCGGCGGTCGGAATGGTGCGGTGACTTGGTTCTCTTTCTCCGCGCTGCGGATTACTAAGAACACACACTCGTACTTTCCGACTGCGTAGCTACACGCCGCAACTCCACCAGACCAACGCAAGTCGCCGATAGCGCGAATGCTTCTTCTTTCATGGTGCCCAACGCAATTCACGCCATTCATCACGCGCGCGTTTCGCACGTCGGCTCGAACAGCTTGTTAGCGATCTTGGATACGAGGCTTCCAATAACGGGGGCTGCGTCTTCGATGTGCCACCGCGACAACACGAATGACATCACCGTCGCCGCGAAAGATGAGTGCATATGGGAAACGGCGGAGTGGAACTCGGCGATGTATTGAATCGAGCTTCTCGCCGAGCGAAGGCAGCTCGGCGAGCACAGAAGTGAGCCGCTCGACTTCAAGAAGGAAGTCACTGCCGAGCCCAGAAAAGAGCGCTTCATATTCTTTTGCAGCTTCGAGCAGTTCCGGTCGGCAGCGGGAAAGAACTCCAGCTTCATTGTTTAAGGCGTGAGCGAACGCTCTCGAATACTTCCTCGGCAGGAATGGACTTCACCAGTCCGGAGTCATAGTCAGCGCTGCGCCGCTGTACCTCATCCAACCACGCTTGCTCAGCGTCAGGATCGGCTGGACCGTCGAGTTCTTCCAGCAGCGCGCGCAGCAGATGCTCCTTCTCCGGGCGGGCTAAGCTCCGAATTTCCTTCTCGATTTCCGATATCGCTCTCGCCATGACTCGTTCCACACGAGGAGGTTGTAGCGCCGAGTGTAGCTCCGCTTGTTCAGGATCGCTAACGCCATTGCTCACGCGCGTGCGTCCGTCTTCGCGCGTCGCGTGGAGCAATTTCTTAGAGCCTCACGCAAATACGATTCCAACAAGATCCTCCACGAAGCTGCTCACCTTCTTCGGACCAACTTTGTACTTGCCAGGATGTCCACATTTGTTGCGAAGATCGAGACAAGCTTCCAATACGGTTCGTTGGTTCTTGTCTATGAGGCCCAGCTCTTGCAGCGCAAGGAGAAGAACCGACTCCTTAACCAGAACGAGATCATCTACCTTAGCTATTGGTTTTGCCTTCGGATCAAACTTGGTGACTGCACTCGTTACGTTAGCGGAGCCGCATGCGAATGCATCATCTCGGAGCTTCTTTACAGCACCAGCCCAAAGGAATACGACGGTGGCTCTCAGCGCATTTACTTGAAGGCACCGAATCGCCTCACCAAAGTAGTCGACTACGTCGGCATCTGAAACGGTGCTGATCAACCGAGAAAGAGCCGAAACGTCGTTCTCAATTTCGACGTCTTTCGAAGGCAACCCAAGGAGCGTGCGAACATGATCTTGCCCTGACGGCGTGAGTCGCCAGACGAACCGATTCCCCTGCTTTCCGACTGTCTCAACGTAAGGTGCAGATTTCGCCAGCACATCAGCGAGATTCAACTTATCTGCCTTGGGTACGCGCGCTCGCTTCATCAAAGCGCGCAAGCCTTCAACTGTGACGGGATCTCCGTTCTCCACGCGCTCGTGGAAATACATAACTGCGAGGCATATGTCTCGAGCTCCCGACGTCTTTAATGGGTGGATGAACTCGACGAGTGTCATTCATCTAGCCCTTCGGTAATGCCTTCGTTCCCTTCTTGACCTTGTACTCTTCCTTGAAATAGATCTCGCCAGATACTGTCGGCTGCCACCCCTTTCCTTGCTGGTTGAAGAGACTCTTGCCTTTGTTTTTGGCCTGTCTCATCGTGTTGTCCGGACGAACAGGAAGTATGAGCCCACAAGAGTCTCCAAGCTCTTTGATTTCCTTAGCCGTAATCGGATAGACACCGTAAGTGGAATACAACCAAGCCGCCAGCAGCATGACGTTGTCTGCAGGCTTGTTGTGCTCGCGTGAGGCAATGAATGCTGCCAGATCCGACGGAGCACTCTCGTCATCTCCGGGAGCATCAGACTCTTTCGCCTGGGCTGTGCGCTTAGCTGCGGCTTGCTCATTGCTGAAGTAGAGTGGCCTGAGGATCTCAAAGGCCGCACCGCGGATAGTAGGGTCTAGCTGGACGAGCAGTTCATTGATCTCAACCAATGCTGCCTTTGCTTCCTCTTTCTTCTTGTCCATCCCTTAACACTCCTCCCGATGATTCTTGAGGCTCTAACTCATATATAAACCGCCCAAGTGCGGTGTTTGGGTGCCGCTGCGGTTTTTTTGATGCCCGGTCTTTCACCCGACCATTCCGTGGCTTAGATGCGATCTGTGAATGGAGTGCGGCAAAATAACACCGCACTGGGCACCGCTTGTCGCGAAGATAGTCGTGGGTCGTGGAGTCGTCAACGCGGCGCGTTCGATGTAGAGAGGTTATGTCGCCGCCAATTGTTCGGCTGAAGCCCAATGACACTGCATTAAGCTGCTGCAGCCTTGCGATGAGCCAAGATGTGCGCTCGGGCTTGAGCTCGAGGTTGTTGTAGCCACAGGTAAGGTTTGGATCGCCGCTTCTTCAGTCGAGGCTCGA